>NZ_CP084560.1:0-1200000 GCF_021789175.1 Arthrobacter sp. FW306-2-2C-D06B | reverse complement strand
CGAGATGGTGTCTTCGCCCTTGCGGATCCGCTCCAGCGTGAACGCGGTGGCCTTCTCCGGGGACATGATTTCGATCTGCAGGCCCTCGGTGTCGTGGTCCTTCAGGTATTCCTTGACCTTGGCGATCAGCTGGGCGTCGTGGGCGCGGCTTTCGTCGAGCCAGAACACGGCCGGCATCTTGGACGCGCGGGCACGGGTGACGGCCAGCTTGACCCAGTCGCGGATCGGCACGTCCTTGGTCTGGCAGGCGCGCCAGATGTCACCCGGGGAGACCTGGTGTTCGATCAGCACGGTTCCGGAGGAATCCACAAGCTGCATGGTTCCGGCGTACTCAACCTCGAAGGTCTTGTTGTGGCTGCCGTATTCCTCAGCTGCTTGTGCCATCAGGCCGACGTTCGGCACCGTACCCATGGTGGTCGGATCGAAGGCGCCGTGGGCACGGCAGTCATCGATGACCACTTGGTACACATCTGCGTAGCAGCTGTCCGGGATGACCGCGAGGGTATCGGCTTCCTTGCCGTCCGGTCCCCACATGTGGCCGGAGCTGCGGATCATTGCCGGCATCGAAGCGTCGACAATGATGTCGCTGGGAACGTGGAGGTTGGTGATGCCCTTGTCAGAATCGACCATGGCCAGAGCGGGGCCGTCGGCCAGACCCTTCTTGATGGCCGCCTTGATACCTTCGCGGACGTCCTCCGGGAGTTCATCGAGACCGTTGAGGATGGAAGCGAGGCCGTTGTTTGCGCTCAGGCCGGCGGCAGCGATCTGCTTGCCGTAAGTGTCGAAGAGCTCGGAGAAGTACGCCTTGACGACGTGGCCGAAGATGATCGGGTCGGAGACCTTCATCATGGTGGCCTTCAGGTGTGCCGAGAACAGCACGCCCTCTTCCTTGGCACGGACCACCTGGGCAGCCAGGAACTCGTCCAATGCCGCAGCGCGCAGCACGGTGCCGTCCACTACTTCACCAGCGAGGACGGGGAAGGCCGGCTTGAGGACCTTGACGGTGCCGTCTTCGCGGACAATCTGGATCTTGATGGTGTCATCTGCGGGAATGACCACGGACTTCTCGTTGGAGCGGAAGTCGTCCGCCGTCATGTGCGCAACGTTGGTCTTGGAGTCGGCGCTCCAGGCACCCATGGAGTGCGGATTCTGGCGGGCGTAGTTTTTCACGGACAGGGGCGCGCGGCGGTCGGAGTTGCCTTCACGCAGGACCGGGTTCACGGCCGAGCCCTTGATCTTGTCGTAACGCGACCTGATGTCCGTCTCTTCGTCAGAGGAGGGGTTGTCCGGGTAGTCCGGAAGCGCATAGCCCTGCGCCTGCAGTTCGGCAATGGCTGCCTTAAGCTGCGGGACGGATGCGCTGATGTTGGGGAGCTTGATGATGTTGGCTTCGGGTTTCTTTGCCAGTTCACCCAGTTCGGCCAGTGCGTCGCTGATCCGCTGCTCTTCAGTCAGGTAGTCGCCGAAGACGGCGATGATTCGGCCGGC
Organism: Arthrobacter sp. FW306-2-2C-D06B; assembly: GCF_021789175.1. Taxonomy (NCBI): domain Bacteria; kingdom Bacillati; phylum Actinomycetota; class Actinomycetes; order Micrococcales; family Micrococcaceae; genus Arthrobacter; species Arthrobacter sp. FW306-2-2C-D06B. The sequence continues at coordinate 1,198,512 of NZ_CP084560.1, read as the reverse complement.
CAGCGAAATGTCGCGGGTCTCGACCTCCACGCCCGCCGTCGAGGCGAAGGCTTCCACAATCGGCAGGAACGAGTACGTCGCCAGCATCGGCGCTTCGTCAGTGTGGGTATAGATAATCTTTGCCATTGGCGGGGCATCTCCCTGAAAGTCTGCAGATTTCAACATCTCTAACTTACCTGAGCGGGCCGGATTGGCGCGTACTGGGACGGCTCCCAGCGAGCTATGCAACGTCATAGCCCGCCGGACCTTATGTACCTCCGCCCCAAATCGGAGTAGGTTCATTGGGTCAAACTGTGGCCGACGACACGTGGCCGCCAAACGATTGGCAGGACAATCATGACAAAGAAATCACTCCCCATCACTGGTCTCCTGAGCCTCCTTACCTCCGCCGTTTTGACCCTCTGTGCCGCTGGAGGGGCGGCAGCCGCAACGCCTTTCACTGCGGTTTCGAGCTTTGCAGCGCCTGGGACGCAGCAGCTCGTCAGCCTGGCGACAACAAACACCGACCCCACGGGGTACTGGACTCCCGAACGGATGCAAGCAGCAATCCCCGGCGATGTCCTCGCTGGCATTGCCCTCGCACGAGGTGGAGCCTCCAGCACCGCCGGCGGCACGGTCGAAACCGGCCCGCCAGTGAAAATCGCCAGCGCCAAGGGCGGCAGCGCGAGCCTGCATCAAGACGAAGACCCCATTGACCACGTCGGCAAGGTCTTCTTCACCATGGGCGCCTTCGCCTACGTCTGTTCCGGCAACGTCGTCGTGTCGGATAACGACAGCACCGTCGCGACCGCGGGCCACTGTGTCAATGAGGGTCCTGGGGCGTTCGTGAAGAACTTCGTCTTCGTTCCGGCTTATCTCAACGGGAAGGCTCCTTACGGCATCTGGCCTGCCAAAGCCCTCTACACCACACCCCAGTGGCGCACCGCGGGCGACATCCGCTATGACACGGGCTTCGCAGTCACCGCCACGGTGAACGGCAAGCACTTGGCCGACGTCGTCGGCGCGTCCGGCGTAGAGTTCAACCAGGACCGGGGACTCAGCTACCAAGCCTTTGGCTATCCTGCCGCACCGCCGTTCGACGGACAATCGCTGAAGAGCTGTTCGGGCGAGGCCACCAATGATCCCATCAATCCACAGTTCAAGGCGCAGGGCATTCCCTGCGATATGACCGGCGGATCATCGGGCGGACCCTGGATGGTCGACTCCGGGCGGGATTCCTACCAAAACTCCATTACGAGCTACGGCTACCCCGGTGGCCCGGCCGTGATCTACGGGCCGTATTGGGGCTCCGTCATCCGGGAAGCCTACGAGTCGGCGTCCACCTCCTAGGTTCTCCGGTCTCTCGGAAATATGGCAGAATTCGCATCTTGTCAAAACGAAAGTCAAATCTCACAAAATTTCGACAATTTCTTTACATCCTTGTCACGTCTTGGGTAGTTTCGGTTCCGTCAGTCGGCGGCCACCACCAACCGGCCGCCTACCCCTCGATCTCTAGGACAACTGTGACGAGAACCAAGACCTTGGCCACAAGCCTGCTCAGCCTCACTGCCGCCGCCTTACTCGCACTGGGCTCCGGCAGCGGGGCCACGGCGGCTCCTTCCATAGGCCATGGCACAGATGCGTCGACCGTCAGCACCGATTCGGCGTCGGATGGCAGCACCGCTGACTATTGGACTCCTGAACGGATGAAGAACGCCGTCTCCGGCGACGTTCTGGCGACCAAGGCGCTCACGCGGGCACAGGCCGCAGTGGGCCTTGCCGATCTCCCGGTTTCTCCCGAGCAGCTTTTTCCCGCGCTTGGCCGCGCGGTGACTATCGAAAGCCAGAAAGCCACCGGCACCACAGCGCCGTCGGCCGTTGACCGCAAAGCAAACTCAGGTGAGTCGTCCGTTTCGCACATCGGGAAGGTGTTCTTCACACTCGGCGGGGTGAACTATGTCTGCTCAGGCAATTCCGTCACCTCGGCCAACCAGAGCACGGTGTCCACCGCAGGCCATTGTCTGAACGAAGGCCCCGGAGCATTCGCAAGCAACTTCACGTTCGTTCCGGCCTACCTGGACGGGGCCGCGCCCTACGGCAAGTGGACGGCCAAGGCGCTCTACACAACCAGCCAATGGTCCTCGAATGGAAACATCCAGTACGACACCGGTTTCGCCGTGATGAACACCCTCAATGGCCAGAAGCTCTCAGACGTAGTGGGCGCCTCAGGGGTCCAGTTCAACGCCGCACGAGGACTGGCTTACAAATCGTTCGGCTACCCTGCAGCATCGCCGTTCACCGGAGAATCACTCAGGAGCTGCTCCGGTACGGCCACCAATGATCCCAACAACCCTCAGTACAACACCCAGGGGATCCCCTGCAACATGACGGGCGGTTCCTCGGGTGGTCCGTGGTTCATCGGAACCAGCTCCAGCGGGTACCAGAACTCGGTGAACAGCTACGGCTACGGAAGCAACTCCAGCAACATGTACGGCCCGTACTGGGGCACGGTCATCCAAGGCACGTACCAGACCGCGTCCACCGCCCCCTAGCCTCCACTCTCTCCCCAGGACATGCCCCCTGTTCGCCACAAGGACTGGACATATTAGTAATATGCCCAGTCTTGAGTACAAATAATGGACATGTCCCCCTGGGAAAGGGGGACATGTCCATTATTCGGTGGAGCGGGCGGACCTAGTGGAAGAAGTGCCTTGCTCCCGTGAAGTACATCGTGATCCCGGCGGCGTTGGCCGCGGCAATGACTTCCTCGTCGCGCACTGAACCACCAGGCTGCACGACGGCGCGGACACCGGCGTCGATCAGGATCTGCAGGCCATCGGCGAACGGGAAGAACGCGTCGGAAGCGGCCACGGCACCCCGGGCACGCTCAGGAGCGCTGCTCGTCCCGACATTGGACGCACCGCCAGCACCTTCGACGTCGGACTCCACCTGGACGCCCAAGGTGTTGGCACGCTCAACGGCCAGTTTGCACGAATCCAGGCGGTTGACCTGGCCCATGCCGATGCCGACTGCCGCCCCGTTGTTGGCGAGGAGGATCGCGTTGGACTTGGCGGCGCGGCAAGCGGTCCAAGCGAACGCGAGGTCGGCCAGCGTGGCGTCGTCGGCGGCTTGGCCGGCGGCCAGGGTCCAGTTGGCGGGGTTGTCGCCGTCGGCGTCCACCTTGTCGGCTTGCTGCACGAGGACGCCGCCCGAGACTTGGCGGATCTCCGTCGGGTAGCGGCCATAACCGTCCGGCAGTGCCAGCAGGCGGATGTTCTTCTTCTTGGACAGGATCTCAACGGCTTCCGGCTCGAAGCCCGGGGCGATGACAACCTCGGTGAAGATCCCGGCCACGGTCCGGGCCATGCCAGCCGTGACAATGCTGTTCGCCGCGATGACGCCGCCGAAAGCGGACACCGGATCGCAAGCGTGGGCCTTGGCGTGGGCGTCGGCGATGGGGTCGGCGGCATCGGCGGAGCCAACCGCCACACCGCAGGGGTTGGCGTGCTTGATGATGGCGACCGCGGGCTCGGAGAAGTCGAATGCTGCGCGGAGGGCGGCGTCGGCGTCGACGAAGTTGTTGTAGCTCATGGCCTTGCCGTGCAGCTGGTCTGCCTGGGCGATTCCGGCGGGCGCAGCCTTGTCCACGTAGAGTGCGGCCTGCTGGTGCGGGTTTTCGCCGTAGCGCAGGACCTCGGAGCGCTCCAGCGCGAGACCGGCGTAGGCGGGCCAGTCGATGATGCCATCGCCGTCTTCGTCGAGGAACTGGCTGGCGGTCCAGGTGGCAACGGCAGTGTCGTACGCCGCAGTATGGGCGAAGGCTTTTGCGGCCAGCCGACGGCGGGTCTTCAGGTCGAAGCCACCGGCAGCGGCGGCTTCCACCACGGCGCCGTAGAAGTTCGGATCAACAACGATCGCGACGGCGGCATGGTTCTTGGCGGCCGAACGCACCATGGCGGGGCCTCCGATGTCGATCTGCTCGACGACGTCGTCCTGCTCAGCGCCGGAACGGACGGTCTCCACGAACGGGTAGAGGTTGACCACCACGAGGTCGAAGGGCTCGATCTCCATCTTGGCCAGCGTTTCCATGTGGGCAGGAACGCGGCGGTCGGCCAGGATGCCGCCGTGCACGCGCGGGTGCAGGGTCTTGACCCGGCCATCGAGCATCTCCGGGGACCCGGTGACTTCTTCGACTTCCTTGACCGGAATACCGGCTGCGGCAATCCTCTTCGCGGTGGAGCCGGTGGAGACGATGGCGACTCCTGCTGCGTGCAGGCCCTTCGCGAGCTCCTCCAGCCCCGTCTTGTCGTAAACCGAGATCAGTGCACGGCGGATGGGAACACGGTCAAGCTGCGTCAAGCTCACAAAAGTCTCCGTCTTATATCGCGGGATTCCGCGGTTGCTGGGGATACGGACGAGTTTATCGTGTTGTGGCTCCTCTTCGTTTTTCGAGACGTGGCGGCGCACGCAACATATGGTTGGGCCATGGATTCCGCGGATGTGATTTTGGTAGCCGATGTCGGCAAGAGCCGATGCAGGGTCGAACTCAGGCAGGGCAATGAGGTGCTGGGCTCGGCGGACCAGCAGGGCTTCCCCGGCCTGGGCATGGACAACGGCGCCCGGCTCGCCTTCGAGCTCCTCGCGGACACTGCATCCATGCTGCCGCAAGGGCTTCCGGCAGCATTCCCGCAAGGGTCGTTGCGTGGCATCGGCGCCGCCGTGGCCGGGGTTGAAGCCTCCGCGGCGAACTCCCACGGGCTCGCCGTCCTGCTTTCCGAACGCTTCAAGGTCCCGGCCGCGGTTCTCTCGGACGCCACCGCGGCCCAGCTCGGCGCCCTGGACGGCGCGCCCGGAACAGTGCTGATTGTGGGCACGGGTGCTGTCGCCTTCCGCTTCGACGACGCCGGCACCCTCCACCGCGCCGACGGCTGGGGACCGCTGTTGGGCGATCGCGGAAGCGGCCGGTGGATCGGCCAGCAGGGTCTTCACGCCGCACTGCAAGCGCACGACGGCGGCCCTGCCACTTCGCTGCTCGGCGCGGCCGCCGCGCTCGTTGGCTCACCCGCGCAGCTTCCGGCGTGGCTCGCCGAATCCGCCAACCCGGCCCGGACCATGGCGCGTTTCGCCCCCGCAGTGCTGAAAGAAGCGGAGGCGGGAGACGCCGTCGCACGCGGCATTGTGGACGAAGCGTGCAGGCTCCTCGTGAACACAGTGATCCTCGCCTCCGGCGACACGAAGAAAGTGGCGCTCCTTGGCGGCGTGGTGAAATCGGAGTTCTTCGGCGGGCTCTTGCACAACGCCCTCGCTTCGGCTGGGATTGAGGTGGTTGCGGCACTCGGCGATGGCATGGACGGGGCCGCCCTCGCAGCGAACCGCCGCGGGCTCCTCCAGGAAAGGTACATTCACCGTGACGGAACAGCCTGACGCATCAGGTTCCCCGGGTCCGCTCAGTGGGGATGGGCTCAAGGAACTCCGCTCCGAGCTCGAGGGCCTGCAAACAGAAGCGGCATCGCCCGCGCTCAGTGAATTGGACACCATGGGCACGTCCGAGCTCGTCGCCGCCATGAACGAGCAGAACCGGGGCGTCCCGGCCGCCGTCGAACAAGCCAGCGAGCAGATCGCCGCAGTGGTCGACGCCGTTGCGGAACGCCTCGCCCGCGGCGGCCGGCTGCTCTACGTCGGCGCCGGAACGGCCGGGCGTCTCGGGGTGTTGGACGCGAGCGAATGCCCGCCCACCTTCGGCACTCCCCCGGGTCTCGTCGTCGGGATCATCGCGGGCGGCACCCAGGCCATCCAGAAACCGGTGGAATACGCCGAGGACAACGCCACGGCCGGAGCCCGGGACCTGCACGACATCAGCGTGACCGAGGCGGACGCCGTCGTCGGAATTTCGGCTTCGGGACGCACGCCGTACGTGATCGGCGCCCTCGAGGAGGCCCGCAGCCGAGGGGCTTTCACGGCATCGATCGCCTGCAACCATGACTCACCCATCAGCAAACTGGTGGACGTGGCGATCGACGTCGTAGTCGGGCCGGAATTCGTCGCCGGATCAACGCGACTGAAGGCGGGGACCGCGCAGAAACTCGTCCTCAACATGATCAGCACGCTCGCCATGGTCAAGCTCGGGAAGACCTACGGGAACCTGATGGTCGATCTGCGCGCCACCAACAACAAACTCCTTGCGAGGTCCCAACGGACCATCCAGCATGCCACCGGCGTGGACGCGGAGACGGCGATCCGCGCTCTCGATTCCGTGGGGGGATCGGTCAAGGCGGCCATCCTGGTGGTACTGACGGGCATCGATCCCGCACAGGCGAAGCACGCTTTGGATGAGGCCGGAGGCTTCCTGCGAAAGGCTGTCCAAAAGCACGGATAGAGTTTCCCCAGGAGGGGAAATGAATACTTACACAACCGTCCCGAGCGGCGAGCAGGTTGTCCAGGAGCTGCCGTGGCGGTGGAAGGTCCAGGGCCGGATCTTCCTGATCGGTGGCCTCGGCTTCATGTTCGATGCCTGGGACGTCACCCTCAACGGGATCCTCATTCCGCTCCTCTCCAAGCATTGGTCCGTTCAGCCCGCAGACGCCGGATGGATCGGCACTGCCAACCTGATCGGCATGGCCCTGGGCGCCTTCGCCTGGGGCACCATCGCGGACACGATCGGCCGGAAGCGGGCCTTCACCGCCACCCTGCTCATCTTCTCCATCTTCACGGTCCTGGGAGCTTTCGCGCCGGACTTCATCTGGTTCTGCGTCTTCCGCTTCATGGCCGGCTTCGGCCTGGGCGGCTGCATTCCGGTGGATTACGCCCTGGTAGGTGAGTTCACCCCGCGGAAGCAACGCGGCAAGGTGCTGACCGCAATGGATGGTTGGTGGCCCGTGGGCGCAGCCCTCTGCGGCTTCATTTCGGCCGGACTCGTTGCGGCCTTTGCCGATTGGCGCCTGACCATGCTCGTCATGGTGTTGCCGGCCCTGCTGGTGTTCTGGATCAGGCGCAGCGTGCCCGAATCCCCGCTCTTCCTCATCCGCAAGGGCCGGCGCCAAGAGGCCGCCGACGTCATTGACAGTCTCGTCCTGGCCACGGGAGCCGAGCAACGCGCCTACAGCCTGCCCGCGCCGCAGGACGCGCCCCGCCTCTCCGCCGGCAGCGCGTGGCGGCAGCTGCGCCGCGTCTGGCAGTTCAACTGGAAGATCACGACGGCGGCCTGGGCCCTGTTTTTCAGCATCCTGCTGGTCTACTACTTGAGCTTGACGTGGATGCCGCGGATTCTGATCGGCGCCGGATTCGAGGAGTACAAGGCGTTCGTGACGACAGCCGGGATGGCCGGCGTCGGACTCCTGGGCGTGGCGGTCGCCGCGGTGCTGGTGGAGCGCGTCGGCCGCAAGTGGATCCTGGCCATCAGCGGCCCGCTGTCCGCGTTGACCCTGGTGATCGTTTCCTTGGTGGTGGACATTCCTGACGCTGCAGTGTTCTGGCTCCTGGCGTTCGGCTTCGTTATCCAGGTGGCCATCCCTGTGCTCTATACCTACGTGTCGGAGCTCTACCCCACCGATCTCCGGGGCTCCGGCTTCGGCTGGGCCTCCACGTTCTCACGGGTTGGAGCCGGGATCGGGCCGCTCGTGTTCGCCTCGTATTTCTGGCCCGAGTTTGGCTTGGCAACGTCCTTCGCCTTGGCGGGCGGGCTCATTGTGCTGTCCGTGGTGTGGATGGCGTTTTTTGCGCCCGAGACGAAGCAGCTCGACCTCGACTGAGCATGCCCCCGCTTCCCGCTCCCCCGCTTCCCCAACTAGCTCGCATTTGTTGTCGTTTTGAGCCGTCATAACGACAACAAATGCGAGTCAGTTGGGCCGAACGAGGACTCAGGCGTGTTTTCCCGCAGCGAGCTCGGCGAGGGTCCGGACAAGGAGTCTGCGCTCCACCACCTTGATGCGTTCGTGCAGGGTGTCTTCGGTGTCGTCCGGGGCGATTTCGACTGCCTCCTGGGCGATGATGGGACCGGTGTCGACGCCGGCGTCGGCCCAGTGGACGGTGCAGCCAGTCACTTTCACGCCATAGGCCATGGCATCGCGGACTCCGTGGGCACCCGGGAAAGCGGGCAGCAGTGCGGGGTGCGTGTTAAGGTATTTGCCGCCGAAGGCGTCGATGAATTCCGGGCTGACAATCCTCATGAACCCTGAGGAAACCACCACGTCCGGATCGTAGGAGGCAACGGCTCTGGTAAGTGCGGAGTTCCAATCCGCCCGGTCCGCGTAGTCTTTGAAGTCCACCACGAAAGTGTCCAGTCCGGCTTCGGCAGAACGTTCCACGCCGTAGGTACCCGGCCGGTCGGCTCCCACAGCCGCGATCTCAACGTCCAGCTCGCCCGCCTTCACGGCGTCGATGACAGCTTGGAGGTTGGAACCGGTTCCGGAGACGAGGACAACAATGCGCATTGCACTAGCTTATGGCTGGCTCGCGTAGGCTGGAAAACATGAATTCCGGCGTTGGACCCACCCCGCAGCATCAGCCACAGAGCGAGGCTGCCAAATCAGCGCTTGCCGTTACCCAAACGCTGTTCAGGACATTCCTGCTGACCGTGCTTGGCGCCATCTTCGTCTACATCCTGAACATCAGCTACGTCTGGCTCAGTGGCATCCTCACCGTCATCGCGGGGGTGCTTGGAGTGGTCGTCCTCGTGCGGACCATCCGGTTCAAGCAGCCACGCATCGTGTTGTTTGGCACCATTTCCGGGCTCGTGGTCACGGCCGTCATGTGCCTGCTGGTGATCACCGCCGTAGTGTTCTTCAAACAGATCACTACCCTGCAGGACTGTGCGCGAGCCGCCCTGACGCTCCACGCCCAGAACTCGTGCCAGATGGATTTCCAGAACTCCATTCCCTCCGGATTGCGCTAGCCGGGGGCGCAGCAAGGTGAGGCGGGTACCCTAGCGGCGGTCGCCGTCGTACACGGCATCGTCGAGATCCGCTTCGCGGAGCTTCTGCCGCCTCTCGAGCCAGGGCCCCACCCAGTAACCGATCACGACGCCGATCCCCACCTCCGCGGCGATCCAGACTGCCGTCCCCCGCGGGTCGGGGCCGATCTCGGTGAGACGCCCGATTCCGGCGGAACCGCGCGCCAGCCAGGCGAGGCATCCCGCCAAAGCCCCTGCTACGGCCCCGATGAGCGCGCCAAGGATCAACGTGGAAACAGGAGCCGTGAACCAGCGGGCCTTGATCTTGATGGAAAGCCATTCGTCGAAGTGGTTCTCCCCCGCACGCAGGAACCACCAGCCTGCCAACAGACCGGCGATCACTGGAAGGGCAAGGGCCGCGGCGCCAAGGTCGAGCTGCCCGGTGGGCAGTGCGCCGAACACAGGAATCGCTGGCAGCGGCCCGACGACGGTGCCCAGCGGCCCGACGTGTGAGCCGACACCGAGCGAGAAGCCGGCGCCGGATGACCAAGCCAAAGTGAAAACCGCCAGATTGGGCAGGTAGCCGAGCTGGGCGATTGTGAGGACGCCACCGCCGAGGGCCCCGGCTTTCAGGCCTTCGTAAACAGCGATGATATCCGTCCAGTGCATGACAAGGTCGACGGCGAGCAGCGTCGCGGAGAGCGTCATGGCCGCCATGATCGCCACGAATCCGGCCTTGATGGCGGAGCCGAAGTAGGACCCGGCCCAACGGGAATGTTGGCTTGTGCGTGCGAGCCAATCGACGGCGTCGACCCCAATGAGCCTGCTCCAGGAGCCGGACTCACGCCGGGCGCCCACCACCATGCCGAGGCCGAACGGGATAAGGGGAATTAATGCAGCGAACCAGATATTGATGACGACATCCTGCGTGCGACAGACGAATCCGGTCGCCGCGCCGAATGCGCCGTAGACGAGCAACGCTCCGAAGAAGGCCTGCCACAGCTGGTCCGTGTAGGAAGCCCTGGCCAGCCGGCGGCCCGCGCGCCATGCCAGGAGGAAGGGGACCAAAGTCAGTCCAAGCGGGATAAGGGACAGCATCCCGGACCCCGGTAGGCCTGCGGTTCCCAGGTTGACGGTGGCAAGCTGCAGCGGGACGCCGTGGACCAGGAGCCAGGTTTGGCCAGCCAAGCGTGCCAGGAAATCGATGGTGTGGTTCTGGAATCCGTTAGTTGCCCAGACTCCGATCAACGGCAGGACCACCACGAGCGCCGAGATGATAGCGGCCTGGGCCGACTCAAGGGCACCCTGCAGCCACAAAGGCATGGGCAGGCCATGGTCACCGGTCTGATCAGCGCGCAGTTTCATCGTGTTCTATCGTGCCACGGCGCGCCCCGCTCCCCCGGCAGGCGCCCGGACGGCCCGCGAATCCACCAACCCCCGCTCACCTATATCCCCCTCCCGGCCAACCCCCGCTCACCTGTGCGGGGCGAACGCCAAGCGCTCGTGCACGACCGCCGTGCCGCCGTCGTTCAAGTGAGCGGGGGTCAGGGGAAAACGCCACACAAGTGAGCGGGCGTCGGGGCCCGCCGTCGGGGCGCCGTCGGGGCCAGCCGTCGGCGCCCCGGGCGGCGCCGGGCGGCGCCGATCCCAGCGCTTTTTGCATATGCCAGACGTAAAATTGGATTGTTCGCAAAGGTGGATGGAGGGCATAAATGACTACCGCAACCCCGCATGCACATGGTGTTCACTTTGGACGGACGGACATCCAGAACATCGGCATGGGTGTAGGTATTCTGATGGCGCTGGTGGGCCTTCTCGGATTCATTCCGGGCATCACCATGCGGTACGGGGAATTGCAGTTCTTCGGGCCAAATTCGCACGCAATGCTCCTGGGTGCGTTCCAAGTGTCGCTGCTGCTCAACATTGTGCAGCTGCTGATCGGCGGAACCAGCTGGGCGATGGCCCGCTCGGGCGGCCATAGCGCACGCAATGTCCTGATGGGCTTCGGTGCCTTGTACATCGTGCTCAGCGTGTACGGACTGAGTGTCGGGGTTGATTCGGCGGCCAACTTCCTGTCGCTGAACACGCTCGACAACTGGACGTTCATTGTCTTGGGCATCCTGATGGTCGCCGCAGGCTGGATGTTTTCACGGCATCTGGCTGACGACGCAAAATAGCCCATTCACAAGCCCGGATTAAGCTAGCCCGGGATTACAGGAGCCGCCAATGGTAGGGTCTACAGCCAAATCTGAATAGTCATACAAGCGGTTGGTGCAGTTCCTGCGGTGAAGAAGCCGGGAGCTGTGCCAACCTTCTGTATGCCCGACGCCGTCAGATCCACTTGGGCGCCGCCGGCACCGGCCCAGTCCCCCCAGCCACCCCGCCGGTCCCGCGCCCGGTGGCCCACTGCACGACGCCGGCGAGAGGCCCGGTGATCACGACCGCGGCGTCCGGATCGCCGAACGTGAGGTCGGTGCCGGCGACTCTGACCAACAACCCGGCATCGGTGCCGCGGGTGGCCCACGCAGACGTGATGTCCCGCAGCAACCGTTCCAGTACCGACGCCGGGATGTCGCCGAACGATGCCCCGTTGTCGAGGTCGACGGCGTGCACCCAGACTTCGCGGGTGCGCATCCAGACCGTTTCCGACGCCGGGACTTCCCTGCCCTGGGCCGTGCGCACCGTGTGGTGCCAGGCGTCCTCGGGCAGGTCCCGCCATTCCACGCTCAAGTGCACGGCGGAATGGTCGAAGAGGTTCCGCAACGCGATGGGAGAAAGGGTGGCGCCGAAGTTGATTTCCTCATCCCGCACCGCGACGGAGGGATACATCGGAGTCTCCACGCCGGACGAAGCCCACTCCACCAAGCGGGCGATGGCCCGGGCGTTATAGCCGACGTGTGCTACAACGTGGCGGCGGCTCCAGCCGGGAAGCAGCGAACCGCCGTCGAGCCCGGCGTCGGAGAGTTCGTTGAGCTTGCGGGCGAAGAACGCGGTCCCCCGCCGGGCCTGCAGCAGTTGTTCCTGCAGGCCCGGATCGGTAGTGAGGTCGTGGCGGGCGACCATCAGGCTTCCTTGACCACGCGGTTGTTCAGCTGGCCCAGACCCTCGATGGTGGTGACCAGGAGCTGGCCTTCCTGGAGGTAGCGCTTGGGGTCCTGGGCGTGGCCGACACCGCCGGGCGTGCCGGTCGCGATGACGTCGCCAGGGTTCAGCGTGATGATGGTCGAGATGTAGGACACGAGGAATTCCGGGGTGAACACGAGGTCCCCCGTGGGGGTGCTCTGCTGGACCTCGCCGTCCACCGCGGAGGTCATGAGCGGCCCGGCTGTGAACTCGTCCTTGGTGACGAGGGCCGGCCCGAACGGCGTGGACTTCTCCCAGGTCTTGCCCTGCAGCCACTGGACAGTGCGGAACTGGTAGTCGCGCATGCTGATGTCGTTCAGCACCGAGTACCCGGCGATGTGATCGGCCGCGTCCGCTTCGCTGATCCGCCGGCCTTTCTTGCCGATCACGACTGCGAGCTCGGCCTCCCAGTCAACCGTGTCCGATTCCTGCGGCAACGCCAGATCGTCGTTGGGCCCGATCAGGGATTCGGCGTACTTGGCGAACAGGGTGGGGTATTCCGGGACCACGCGGCCCATCTCCTTGATGTGGTTGCGGTAGTTGTGGCCCACGCAGATGATTTTCCCCGGTGAGGGCACGACGGCGGCGAGGTCGGCGCCGTCGTACGCGTGCGTTGCGCCGTGGGCCGCCTCCGCGATGGCCGCCCAGGCGGGTTCCTGCAGGAGGGCGCCGACATCGGAGAAGCCGTCGATCTCGGTGAGGACGTCGCCGTCCTGGCGGACCGCCGTCGTCGTTCCGGCGCCGGTGCGGAGGGTGAGGAGTCTCATTTGTTGCGTCCTTCGATGTACGTGCGGTTGAAATTCAGTCGTTCGAAAATAGGCGCATCGCTGAAGCGGAAGAGATCGAACTCGCTCTCCGCCTGAAGCGACCACTGAGCCCAGGACGGGACCACGAACAGGTCGCCCTTTTCCAGGACCTTGGACTCCCCGTTCAGGACCACGGTGCCGGTCCCTTCGAAGACCTGCCACACGCTGGAGCCGACCTCACGCAGCGGCTCGGTCGAGGCACCGGCCCGCAGGCGGTGGAATTCCGCGCGGATCGTCGGCATGACGTCCCCGCCGGTGGTCGGGTTGGTATAGCGCACGGCGGCGTGGCCCTGGGACACCGTGGCCGGGTGGCCTTCATCCTCGAGAAGCAACTGTTCGCGCAGGGCCGCGTCGGTGTGCTCCCAGCGGTAGGCCGCGATCGGTGAGTTGGTGGTGTCATCGAGCCCGGACAGCGGGCGCAGGCCCGGATGGGCCCAAAGCCGCTCGGAGCGCGAAACGTCCGGGGTGGCCTCGTCCGTGACCCGTTCGGTGCCGAATTCGAAGAACCCGGCGTCCGCGTAATGCACGAACGGGATGTCCAGTCCGTCGATCCACGCCATCGGCTGGTCGGTGTCATTGTGGTGTCCGTGGAAGTTCCAGCCCGGGGTCAGCAGGAAATCCCCGCGACGCATCGCCACCGGATCCCCGTTGACAACGGTCCAGACGCCTTCACCTTCGACGACGAACCGGAAGGCGTTCTGCGAGTGGCGGTGCTCCGGGGCTGTTTCGTGCGCGCCCAGATACTGGATGGCCGCCCACAACGTCGGCGTCGCATACGGCGTGCCGGCCAGGCCCGGGTTGGCCAACGCGATGGCCCGGCGTTCCCCGCCGCGGCCCACAGGGACCAGGTCCCCGGCACGGGCCGCCAGCGGGTACAGATCGTTCCAGCGCCACACGTGCGGCACGGCCTTCGGGGACGGAACCATCGGCATCAGGTCCGCGATCTCGGTCCAGAGCGGGATCAGGTTCCCGGCCTCGAAATCCCGGTACAACTGCTTGAGCTGGGCAGCTTCCTCGGGAGTCGGTTCCGGCACCGCGTGCGCGGCGGCAACTGATTCATGTGTTGTGCTATCGGCGCTGATGGACACAGGAGCCTCCTCGAGGGGTACGGGACAGTTTTGGCGTACTCCAGACCCTAGGGAAGCCCTCAAGTGATCTCCAGAAAATTCTGCTAGTCAGAATCCGTTGGCCCAACTGACAGGCTCGCTGACCCAACTGACTCGCAGTAGATGTCGTTTTGAGGGCCCATAACGACATCTACTGCGAGCTAGTTGGGTGGGTTAAGGCTGGGACTCGGCCGGATTCGCTGCGATATCGATCTCCAATTGGCGCTGGGTTTCCCGCATGATGCCCACGAGTCCACTGTCGAAGAGCCTGCGGAACCTTGCCACCGGAGTCGCGACACTCAAGGCGCCCACTGCAACGCCGTCCTTGTTGTGGAGGGCCACCCCCAGGGCACTGATCCCCTCCTCGGTGCCCTCGAAATTCGCGGCGAATCCGTTGCTCCGGATCGTCTCGAGCTCGCGGAGGAAAGCCGGATAGTCGGCGTCGGGAATGTTGTCCCCGCCAATCTCGGCATTGTGGCTCCGGAACAACTGCTCAATCATGGCGGGCTCCAGCTCGGCCAACAGTGCCTTGCCGCCCGAGGCCTTGTTCGCGGGCAGAACGGTCCCCTGCCGGTCGCCTACCCGCAAGGCGTTGGTCCCCTCCACCGTGGCCAGGAACCTCACCTTGGTACCGACGCGAACCATGATATTGACGGTCTCATTGATCCGGCCACTCAGGAGTTCCATGTGCGGCTGCGCCACGGTGCGCAGCAGACGGCTCCAACTGAGTCCCGCCGGGCCAACCCCCATGGCCGGCCCGGGCACGTAGCGGCGGGTCTCGTCCTGGACCGCGAACCCGCGGTAGACCAGCATGGCCAACAGCCGGTGGGCGGTGGAAGGGGCAACTCCCAGCTCCGCGGCGGCGTCCTTGAGCCGTAGGCTGCCGCCGTCACGCAGGAGCTGAAGGAGATGTAGGGCATTGTCCACGGCTTCGATGGAATAGGCCGGCTTCTTGCGGGCTGGAAGATTCTGCACCACAGAATTCTATTGGGCCACGCAAACAACGGCCACACAGTGGTGGGATGAATCACACACCATCCGCTGCAGCGCCGGAACGGACCCAACACGGCCTTCACCAATCCCCCGGGGCCTCCGCCCGCTTCTCCAAGCGTTCCGCCACCGCTGTGCTTGTCTGCTGGCTGCTCGTAGTATTCGATGGCTACGACCTCATCGTCTACGGCACTGTGCAATCGTCCCTCATCACCGACACAGGCTGGGGGCTCACCAAAGCCACGGCCGGCACGGTCGGTTCGATGGCGTTCCTGGGCATGATGCTCGGAGCCATCTTCGCCGGCAGGATGTCAGACAGTTGGGGCCGCCGACGGACGATCATCGCCTGCGCCGCACTGTTTTCGATCTTCACCATCCTGTGCGCGTTCTCCCCGAACGCCCTGGTCTTCGGGGGCCTGCGCTTGCTGGCCGGCATCGGCCTCGGCGGACTTGTTCCCTCGGCAAATGCCTTGGTCGCGGAACTGGTGCCCGCCAAATGGCGGTCCACCATCGCCACGCTGATGATGTCCGGAGTGCCGATCGGCGGCTCGATTGCCGCGTTGGCTGGCATTCCGCTGATTCCCGCATTCGGGTGGCCCGTCATGTTCCTTGTGGCCGCTGTGGCCCTGCTCGTGGTGGTTCCGCTGGGCATGCGCTTCCTCCCGGAAACGCTCCCGGCGACCCTTCCGGAATCCCTTCCCACCGCAAAGAAGGCGGGCTTCAATTCCCTGCTCCGCGCCCCGTACCTCGGCATGAGCCTCCTGTTCGCGATCTCCACCCTCGTGACGCTCTTTGCCTGGTACGGCCTGGGCACGTGGCTGCCGAACCTGATGCAACTTGCCGGCTACAACCTCGGATCAGCCTTGACGTTCGCGCTGGCACTCAACCTTGGTGCCGTCGTCGGCTCCGTTGCCACCGCTTGGGCGGGAACCCGCTTCGGTCCGATCCCGACGGCGATCGCGGCGGCCGCCGTCGCCGCCGTCGCGCTGGCCGTCCTCGTGGCGGGGCCGCCCGTGGGGCTTGTCTACGTCATGTTGGTGCTGGCCGGGGTGGGCACCCACGGAACCCAGTGCCTCATCATCGCGGCAGTGGCCAGCCATTACCCGTCGCACTTGCGGGGCACGGCGCTCGGTTGGGCCCTCGGAGTCGGCCGCATCGGCGCAGTCGCCGCACCCCAAGTAGGCGGACTGCTGCTCGCGGCCGGGCTCGGCGTCAACTCGAACTTCCTGGCATTCGCCGGGGCCGCCGCCGTCGCGGCCATCCTGCTCGGCGCGATCGGCGCGAAGATCAAAACGGCCAAGATCAAAACCCCCGAAATCCAATCCAAAAACACCACCTCTGTAGGAGCCCGCAATGTCTGACCGCAAACCGTCCACTGAAGTCCTCGTCGTCGGCGGGGGGATGGCTGGCCTTGCCGGCGCCTTGGCCCTCCGCGCAAACGGCGCCGAGGTGACGCTGGTTGAACGGGCTCCCGAGTTCGGCGAGGTCGGGGCGGGACTACAGATGGCGCCCAACGCCTCGCGCGTCCTGAAGCGTTGGGGTCTCCTCGGAAAGGCGCTCGAGATCGGCGTCCGGCCCAAGCACTTGGTGTTCCGCGACGCCCTGAGCGGTGAGGAACTCACCCGGCAGACCCTCGATGGCGAATTCGAAGAGCGCTACGGCGCCCCGTACGTGGTGATCCACCGCAGCGACCTGCACCGGATCCTGTTGGAGGCTTGCCAAGACGCCGGCGTCCGCTTGGTGAACGACGTCGTCGTCGAGAAAGTCGAGACCGTGAACGGCCGCGGCGTGGCGCACGCGTCGAGTGGCGACGTTTACGAGGCCGACGTCGTGATCGGCGCCGACGGCCTCAAGTCCACGCTCCGCGCCGCCGTCGCGCAGGACGGACCGGTGTCGTCGTCGTACGTCGCCTATCGCGGAACTGTGCCCATCACACCTGAGACCCCGGCGACCGATCTCGAGGACGTCGTCGTCTACCTCGGGCCGGACTGCCACCTCGTGCAGTACCCGCTGCGCAAAGGCGAACTGCTCAACACTGTGGCGGTCTTCAAATCGCCCTCGTTCGAGCGCGGCGAGGAACAGTACGGAGGCGTCGACGAACTCGAGGCCGCTTACAAGGACTGCATCCCGGCAGTACAGCTGGCGCTCCGGAACCTGGCGACCGGCATCCGCTGGCCCATGTACGATCGCGATCCCATCGAGAACTGGATCGACGGCCGCCTTGTGTTGATGGGCGATGCCGCGCATCCCATGCTCCAGTACCTGGCCCAGGGGGCCTGCCAGGCGCTTGAAGACGCGGCGGTCCTCCAGGACTGCACGGTCGGCTCCGTGTTCACCGACGACGGCGTGGACAACGGAGCGTGGGACCGCGCCATCGGCGATTTCAACTCAGCCCGCGCAGCGCGCACGGCCCGTGTTCAGCGCACCGCGCGCGTCTGGGGAGAGTCATGGCACGTGTCCGGCGTCGCGCGCGTCTTGCGGAACCTGCTGTTCAAGAGCCGGCAGGACGGCGACTTCCAGTACAACGACTGGCTCTACGGGCGAGAGGGCGACGGCGTCCCTGCTGAAGGCATTCCAGAGGCGAGGACTGAATCGTTGGCGGGAACGCACGCCTAAGAGCATCCGTTGTGTCAATTGTAGGTAAACAAATTGCTGGACTCCTGGAGCAGACCACCGCAGACTGACTACACGAGCCGCTTGGGTGCTTGCCGTTGAAAGGACAGTCATGTTCGACCTCGTTGCTTATCTCCCCCTTCTTGTCACCGTATTGGGGGTAGTTGTCGCCGTTGCCGTCATTCGGCTGCTCATCAAATTGATGTGGAAGGTGGCTGAACCAAACGAGGCATTGATCATTTCCGGCCTGACCCGCGGAAGTTTGGACACCAGGGATGGAATGGATTTCAAAATCGTCACCGGGAAAGGCGCCTTGGTGGTCCCCGGGCTCCAAACCGTAAGGACTTTGTCCCTCACGCTGAATGAAACAGAACTCCAGGTCAACTGCGTGACCTCGCAAGGTATCCAGGTGATCGTGGAGGGCGTGGTTATTTACAAAATCGGGGATGCCGCGCCTTTCATTGCGAATGCCGCGAGGAGGTTTCTCGGCCAGCAGCCCAAAATGCAAAGCCAGGTCTACAACGTTTTTGAGGGGCATTTGCGCTCGATCATTGGCAGCATGACCATGGAAGAGATCATCCGTGAACGCGACAAACTTGCGTCGTTGGTCCGCAGCGCCAGCGGCATAGAAATGGAAAAGCTTGGCCTAGTGGTTGATTCCCTGCAGATCAAGGATCTCCAGGACCCCACGGGTTACATCCAAAACCTGGCCAAACCGCACATTGCGCAGGTCAAAATGGAGGCCCGTATTGCTGAAGCCACCAGGAACCGCGAGGCCGCGGAGAGGGAAGCCGAGGCAGCCGCCCAGATCGCGGACGCCCAAAGCATCTCGGCGATCAAGCAATCAGCGGCGCAAGCCAATGCCGAAACGGCCAGGGCCAATGCCGCCCAGGCAGGACCGCTGGCTGATGCCACGGCGCGCCAGCAAGTGGTGGTCCAGGAAACCGAAGTGGCAAAGCTCGAGGCAGACCGGGAGGAGCAGAAGCTCCAGACGTCCATCCGGAAGCCTGCCGACGCAAAGGCGTACGCCCAGCGGACCGAGGCGGAAGCCCAAAAGGCTGCCGACATCAGCGCGTCCGAGGCGCGGGCACGGCGCACGGAACTCGAGGCCCAGGCGAACGCCCGCAAAGTGGAAGTCGAAGCGCAGGCCAACGCCACGGCGGCGGCCGCCATTGCGGGAGCTACGAAGATCACCGGTGAAGCTGAAGCGGCAGCCACCAAGGCCCGGGGTGATGCTGCAGCCTCCGCCATCAAGGCCAAATCCTTGGCGGAAGCGGACGGCATCAAGGCCCGTGCCGAGGCTCTCGGAACCAACCAAGAGGCCGTTATCTCCCAGCAGCTTGCCGAGAACATGCCTGCGATCGTGGCAGCCGCGGCCGAACCCTTTGCCCACGTGGGAAACCTGACGGTCCTCAACGGTGGCGAGGGCCTCAACAGCATGGTGGGCGGGATCCTTTCCCAGGTGGGCAACTACCTGCCCTCGATCACTGCAGCCCTCAAGAACGGCAAGGAGCCGCCCAAGCGGCCCACCAAAACCCCTGATGCATAGGGACACCGATGCACAAAGAGGTTGATCGGAGCCTGACGGGCAAAATCGGTAGG
Organism: Arthrobacter sp. FW306-2-2C-D06B; assembly: GCF_021789175.1. Lineage (NCBI taxonomy): Bacteria > Bacillati > Actinomycetota > Actinomycetes > Micrococcales > Micrococcaceae > Arthrobacter > Arthrobacter sp. FW306-2-2C-D06B. Next base: position 1,179,406 of record NZ_CP084560.1, on the reverse strand, counting down.
GTTACGGGTCGAATCGGGCCAGGCACTGTGGGGGAAGTAATGCTGCCGTTCCACGGCGGCACGAGCGCCTTCCACGCGTATCCCTTCGACAAGAGCAGTGTTTTCAACGTGGGTGACGAGGTGCTTGTCATCTACTACGAGCCGCCCGGGACCGTATTCGTTGACGAGCTGCCGGACGTTCTGAAGGCTGCCAGATAAAACAACTGAGGGCGGCTAGTCAGCCGCCCTCAGTTGTTTCAGTGAATCTCAGATGCTCAGCCCAGCGGCGGAGCTCCCACGCTGTCGTACATCGCATAGTCGTCGGTGGTGACCGATCCGTTGCTGAACAAGCTCAACCCGAAACTGATGGCAGTGGCCCCGGCAGGAAGCGCCGGCGTCGTGAAGCTTGCCTGTGTATAGGTAGTGGCGGTATTCAGCCACGGTCCGGAGGTCCAGTACACCCAGTTGTTCGAGGCGTCACGGTAATACAAAGCGAACTGTGTGACGGCTGTGGAGGTGTACCAAACACGCACCGAGTAGGTGTGTCCTGCGACGGCCGCAGGTGGGCACGTACTGGTGTCCATGGTGGGCAGCAGTTTCGCGTCACCGCTGGAGTATCCCGTGATGGTGAGTTTCTCCGCTTTGGTACCGGTGTGCGCGGTAGCAACCGTGCTGAACGTGGCGGTGTTCGTGCCGTATCCACCGGCCTGCCAGCACTGCGGGAACGAGCCCGTACCGGCCGTTTCAAGGCTGGGGTTTTGTACCAGGTTGCCGCCGGCTGGTGGCGGCGGCGGAGGAGGTGGCGGCGTGCCGACGTCGAACATCTCGTAGTCATCGGTGGTGAGCGTGCCGTTGCTGAACAGGTTCAGCCCGAAGCTGATGCCGCTCGCTCCAGCAGGCAGTGGAGGCGTTGTCCACGTGGCCTTTTGAAAGGTCGTGGCCGCTGAGAACCAGGGGCTCGATGTCCAGTACTTCCACGAGCCCACGCCGATCCGGTAGTAGAGCTCGAACTGGGTGCTTGTGGTCGATTTATACCAGGCACCTATTGAATAGGAGTTCCCGGGTGTGGCTGTGGGCGAGCACCCGCCTAGGTCAAGGGTGGGCAGCAACTTCGCGTCACCGTCGACATAGTTGGTGACCACGAGCTGTTCGGCGACTTTTCCTGTGTGTGCCTGCCTGACGGTGGAGAAGGCTGCGGTGTTGGTGCCATACCCTGCTGCGGCCCAGCACTGCGGAGCCCCGTTGACCAAGGTTTCAAGGCTTGGGTTCTTGACCAGGTTGCCGGTACCCTCCGGTGGCGCCGGTGGTCCCGAGACAAGCGGCTTGACGGTTCCGCCAATCACTTGGGCCACCGTCTTGACCGTGGTGGTTGCGGGCCTGGACTTGAGCCACGTGGCGAATTGGTTGAACAGGGTCGGGGTGATATTCAGCGGATCCGTGCTGGTAGCTGAAATGTGGTGGAAGGTGAGCTGGACCCACCCGCCTGCCGGCTCCGCCTGGGTGACTGACTTTTGCAGGTCTGCGAGGGTCCAAGTGTTGTCGACTTCATCCGGGGCCGCGGTGTTGTAAGGGTTGGCAGGAGGGATGGTCTCGGCGAGCGGGCACCCCGCGCAGCTGAACCGCGTCTTGATGTCACCAAGATTGCGGGCGCTATTGAACCCGCAGTTCTTGACTACGGTTTCGAGGGATGCGTTCTCGGCAGCGAACGGATACGCGAAGTCAGTGATCGTGAATCCAAGGTTTGTGAGGTTCACCCTGTCGTTGCAAATCTGGCGTGTTGCCTCATCCAGCGTCACAGTGGTCAGGTCCGGGTGGGTGACAGTGTGGCCGGCAATCTCATTGCCATTCGCCACGAGGCCCTGCATGTCGCTCGTCGTCATGTAATTGGGGTTGTTGATGAATCCGGACGGCGTGAAGAAAGTACCCACCAGGCCCAGGCTCTGCATGGTCTGCGCGGCGGTGAGTTGGTCGGCATTTGCGTCGTCAAAGGTCAACGTGACCACGGTGGGATTAGCGGCTTGGGCCGCGGGTGCGGTGATCCCGGCGGTGACGCCGGTGAAAGCAAGTACCACCACAAGGGTGGAGAACCAGGTGAACCACTTACCGCGGATCGTCTCTTGGAACGTCCGGTGCTGGTCAACCTGGTCAGTACGGTAGAAGAGTTTCATAGGGTCTGGCTCGATTCTAGACAACGGCCTGGCCGGACATGCGGGCGGCGCAGGGTGATGCACCCAGCGCTGTTCAGCCTGTGAGGGCGCGCCGCCCAGTCATCGCCCTCTTGCCGAAATACCCCGGTGCCCGGGACAAGCCCCAGTCATGGCCACGAGGTTCATTACCGTTGTCACCGTAAATCGGGCCGATGGTAGGGAATAAGAGTGACTTCTACCCGTCTTTCAGCTGCGTAATTACCTAGAGTTGCGCATTTTCCGTCGGTACGGATCCTCCACTCGGGGAAACAACAGCAATTTGTTAACCAAACCTTCCCCTCGCAGTCACGCCCATTCCCCCGCTTCGCCAACCTCCGCGCACACCGTGGAGGGGTGAGGATCGCTATCGTTGCCGAATCATTCCTGCCGCTCATGAACGGGGTCACGCACTCCATCCTGCGGGTGCTGGAGCATCTGCAAGAGCGAGGCGACGAAGTGATGGTGATTGCGCCGTCGACGTCGGACACCGCTGTCTCCGACGTCGTGAACGGCGCTTTTGTCCACCGCCTCCCCTCCGTGCCGCTGGCCGGATACACAAATGTGCGGGTGGCGTTGGGCGGTGTGAGCCGGGTCAAGAGAATCCTTGCCGACTACGCACCGGACGTCGTCCACCTCGCATCCCCGTTCGTCCTCGGATGGCGGGCAGTGCAGGCTGCGCACCAACTCGGCATCCCCACGGTTGCCATCTATCAAACCGAGGTCCCCAGCTACGCCGCCCGGTATGGCCTCCCCATGCTGGAGAACTGGGCATGGAACCGGGTAGACAACATCCATCTTCGTGCAGACCGGACACTGGTCCCGTCCACGTTCGCCCTCAACCAGTTGCGCGGCCGCGGGATCCTCAGGGTGGGCATGTGGCGGCGCGGTGTGGATACCGCGCGGTTCTCCCCCACCAAGCGCTCGACGGCGTGGCGCGCCTCGGTGGCGCCCCACGGCGAGCGCATCATCGGCTACGTCGGCCGCCTCGCGATCGAGAAACAGGTGGAGGACCTTGCCGTCTTGGCGGATCTGCCGGGAACCAGGCTTGTCATTGTGGGCGACGGCCCGCAACGCGCTGCCCTCGAAGCGGCACTGCCGAACGCCTTCTTCACCGGCTTCCTGGGCGGCGACGAATTGGCTCAAGTTGTGGCCGGCTTTGACCTCTTCGTCCATCCCGGCGAGTTCGAAACGTTTTGCCAGACGATCCAGGAAGCCATGGCGTCCGGCGTTCCCGTCGTGGCCACCGGCCGGGGCGGTCCCCTCGATCTCGTGGAGAACTCGCGCACCGGCTGGCTTTACGAGCCGGGAGATCTCGAACAGCTGCGGGCCTACGTGCAGGACCTGGTGGGCGACGATGCCAAACGCCGCGCGTTCGGACTGGCAGCGCTCGCGTCGGTCCAAGGACGGACCTGGCCGGTGCTGAGCGCCCAACTCGTCGAGCATTACGAGGCAGTGATCTCCGGTGAAGCGCTTGCGGAGCCGGCCACTGCTCCCAGCCACCCGGTTCAGGCAGCCGAGTTTCAGGCAACCGAACTTCAGGCAACCGCGTTTCAGCCGGCCGAGCCTGCCACCATTTCCGTGACTTCCAGCAAAGGACTCCCAGCATGAAAATCTCCGTTGTAGGCTGCGGCTATCTTGGCGCAGTGCACGCCGCAACGCTCGCGTCGATGGGCCACACCGTGGTGGGCATCGACGTCGACGCCCAGAAGGTGGCCCACCTGAACAAGGGTTTCGCGCCCTTCCACGAACCGGGCCTTGATGAACTTCTCCGCGACGGCTTCGCTACCAAGCGGCTCACGTTCTCCACCGATTTCGCCGATGCCGCCGATGCCCAGACGCACTTCCTCTGCGTGGGCACCCCGCAGTCCAAGACCTCGGACACCGCGGACCTCTCCTACGTGATCGCGGCCACGAAGAGCCTCCTCCCGCACCTCGCAAGGGGCGCCGCCGTCGTCGGCAAATCCACCGTTCCGGTGGGAACAGTGGACATGCTCCGCGGCATCCTTGCCCGCAGGCCCGACGTCCTGCTCGGCTGGAACCCCGAATTCCTGCGCCAAGGCACGGCAGTGAAGGACTCCCTGGTACCGGATCGCTTGGTGTACGGCGTTCCGGGCGGCAAGGACTCCGCCGCCGGGGCCCCGGTCACGGCTGCGCTCGACGCCGTCTACGAACCGCTGATTTCCGCCGGGATCCCGCGGCTGGTCTGCAACTTCGCGACGGCCGAGCTCATCAAGTCCGCCTCAAATGCGTACCTCGCCACGAAGCTCAGCTTCATCAACGCGATAGCCGAGCTTTGCGACGCCTCAGGGGCCGACGTTACCGAGCTCAGCGAGGCGATGGGACTGGATCCGCGCATCGGCAACCGGTATCTCCACGCTGGCCTGGGTTTCGGCGGCGGCTGCTTGCCGAAGGACATCCGCTCGTTCCGCGCACAGGCACAAGCGCTGTCCGTGCCTTCCCTTGATGAGTGGATGGGGACGGTCGATTCCATCAACCTGGGCCAGCGCGCCCGCGCCGTGGACGTCGCCCGTGAAATGTGCAAGGGCTTCCTGTCCGGCCGCACCGTCACGGTGCTGGGCGCGGCCTTCAAACCGGACACCGACGACATCCGTGACTCCCCCGCCCTTGACGTCGCTCTCCAACTGGCCGCGGCCGGCGCCCACGTCACCGTGACCGATCCCAAGGCCATCAACAATGCTTGGATGCGCTACCCCCAGCTCCGCTTCGAAGCGTCCACCACACGCGCGCTCGAAGGCGCTGAGTTGGTGCTGCTGCTCACCGAATGGGACGAATACCGAGCCCTCTCACCAGCCGCTGTCGGCTCGCTCGTACGACGCCGGATGGTGCTGGATGCGCGGAACGTCCTGGACGCCGGAGTGTGGCGGGCGCAGGGCTGGACGGTTCGGGGGCTCGGAACCGGTTCCCACGCTGAGTCTTCGGCGCCGATGGCTGACGTCAAGCCTCCAGTCGTTCCCGTCGAACCGCTCAACACGCGGCCGTTCATTGTCGGTTCTCCGGCCAAGGCGCCGTCGACGCGACGGTAGCGTTGCCGCGGCCATGATGAAGGCCGCAACCGGCTCTCAGTGTTTTTGCCTTTAAACACGTAGACGGGCCCGCACGCACACTGAGATCCGGCTTGTTCACACTGAGAAACGGCCTTTGGCACACTGATTTTTCCCTTTTCTACACGTAGACGCCATTTTCACCGAGAGAATCTGAATCGTGGATGGCCTTCCTTTTTGGGAGGGCACCGCAATTCAAGGCCAGCGATACCGCTGGTCGTTCTACTCAAGAAATGGGGTTGAAGTGGAATCAACAATGACGAAAAGGACCGGGCTTCAGGCTGCGGCCGCGGCTGCGCTGGCTGTGGTTGGCATCTTCGGTGCGAGCTTGGCTGTTTCATGGATCGCGGGGTCCCTTGGCATCTCTGCCGCGGCGGCGTCCCAGATCATGCACGCCATCGAGGTCGGAGGCTGGGCCCTCGTTGTCATCGGCACAATCTTCGGGGCAGGAATCACTGGTGCCTTGATCGCAACGGCTCGAAGCATCCTCTTCCGCATCGGCCGGGCGCAAGCAGTCGCCTAAATCGATGCTTGCTAAGACAGCACGCGTGCTTGGGAGCATCCCTGGATGGTTGCTCCCAAGCACGGGCCTGGCCATGGCAGCCATTGCCGTCTTCGGCTACTCGGCCGTGGACTTGTCCTGGATCCGGGACGCCAGGGATATGGGTGGGAGTCCCCTCTACAGCAAAGACTTCCTCCAGATCCTTGGACGGAACGTCGGCGCGGCCTTGGTGCTCTATTCCGGGGTCGCGACCCTTGGGCTGACTACGCTTCTCGGAGCCGGAATCCTGGCGCTGTATGTCGGAGCGACGGTATCCCTCGGGGTGCATTCCGTCGGCGGGACCGGCCTGGTTGCAGACGTGATTTGGTATGTCCCGTTCGAATTCTTCGGCCTGGTGATGGCGGCGACCGCCGGATTCCAGCCCGCCGCGGGCCTCGCCCGCAGGCTGCTGATGAAGAACGAGCCCGCAACTGTGCGCTCGTTCATCGACGACATGGCCCGTTCCCTCGGCACCTTGCTCATTGCCATCGCCCTGATAGTCCTCGGTGCCGCCATCGAGGCCATCGTGATCCAGCTAAAGACCTGAGGAGGAATTCATGACCAGCACGGAAGACGGCCGAGAGTCCGAAACCGTGATCAGCGTCGCGAAGGTGGGAAAGTTGCGGCCTGAGCCATCGGCAACAGCCAGGGAATTGGTCTCCACGTCCCGCGGTCTGTGGATCGCGGGCTACATTCTGCTGATGGCTTTGGTGGCTCTGCGGCTTCCCCTGACCAGGAGGCATCTCAGCGCGAACGTTCCGGCGGACGTGCGGTCGGAAATCGGGGACGATCGCCTGCTGAATCTCTCCATGACGGTGGGCACCGTTTTGTTCTTTCTTGTCTACGCGGTAATCATCGCTTTGTACTTTTCCCTCGCCGCCTTCTTGGACAAGCGCGTGATCCCGGGAAAATCGGTACTCGCCGGTCGCTTCAATATCGGGGCCTTCTTTGTGATCGCCATTCTCGCCACGATCCCGGTGAATCTATTCAGCGTGGTTTTCGGTGTCATCCAACCGCGGGAGGTCCCCGGATATTGGGCCTATTTCCCCTCGATGGCTGTTCTTGCCCTGGCGATCTTCTACCGACATTGGCGCGGGTTTTCCACAGGCAGGATGATCCTCGTTGTGCTTTCAGCCATAGCTCTGTCAACAATAGTTGCCATCGGCTGACCTCCCCCAACCACCACCCACGGACAGAAAACCTCAATGACTACTCAGCTTTACAGCCTTCTTCTACGAATCGTGGGCCTCTTGGTCGCTGCATTCTCCTGCATTTCCCTCGGCCTGATTTGGGCCTCTCCTGCGCCGGAAAGCCTCAACAATATTGATCCGCTCGTCCTGAAGAACACAACGGTCACCGTACTTCTCGTCTTCGGAGTGGCAGCACCCCTGATTGCGGCTTTCAGCCCGGCCGGGAAATGGCTACCGCTCAAAGCGGCCGTTTTCGCCGTCGCCGGTTTTGCCAACGCAGCGGTCCTCAGCCCGGTGATAGTTGTCCCGTTCCAGGGAACGACGTCGGCCCTCGCCGCCGTCTGTGCGCTCGGACTCGCGGTCCTCACCATTGTGGCCTTCATGGACTCAGTCCAGAAGAAGAGTCCGCGGAGCAAGTTCTAGGCGCTGATGAGGACCAAAGCCTCTCGCGCCGACGTCGTGGGCCAGGTCTCGAACGCCGGAGTCACTGCCGCGTCGGTCAGGCAGTCCGATTACCGAATCCTGCGGGACTTCCGGGCATTCGAAATCGTCAACGCGATGCGTTTGCCGCTCACGCTGGATGGCTTCAGGGCCCTCGTGATCTTCGGATCGATAGCCTTGGGCCTGCTTGGAACTATGGCGTTCGCGTCCACGATGTCTGTTCTCCGCGACGGCCCGCTCCGCCATGACACTTCCGCTGTACTTAATTGGGGATTCCTTGCAATCCTCTACTCCGCTGTGGCGACAGTGCTCACCGAGGTAGTTTCCGGTCGACGACTGGCAGTATCCGGCGCGCCGCATTTGGAGCTCTTCCGGACGATGGAACTTCCCCTCCCGCAGGTTGTGGTGAGATACGGTCTGATCCCGGCACTCCGCCGGACAGGAATACTTTGGTATTCGGCTGCGGTATTCCTCTTGGTCTTTTTCGAGGAAACATCGAACTACCTCAACGTCGTGGTGGCTTCGGTCTCCGTTCTGGCTCTCGCCTCCTGTGCGTGCGCCTTCTGCGTTCTCCATTTCGCTTCTACTCCTGCACGACGAATAGGCCTCCATTGGCAGTATTGCCTCTTGGCTCTCATCCTCGGGTTGTTGCTCGGAGGTGCCACTGGCTTTCTCCTGCCCCAGCTCTCCCGGCTCGACGGACTCGCCGAGGACCCGTCGCGCTTCCTTCCAGCGTTGTACGTGCTCGCGGCAGCCGCTTCCGGGACATTGATCGTCCTCGGCGTCCGCGCTTGGCGCCGCCTGAGCTACCGCAGGATTTCCCTCGGCACCGGACAGGGCGGCAGCCAACGAGCCGTGACGAACTTCGGGCAATTCGTTGTCACTGATCTGTTGAGCAGCAAACAGGGCTCGGTAATCACCACCATTGTGCTCGCCTGGATCGCCGTCGTTGGCGTTCTCCTGGGAGCGAGGGGCGCTCTCCCCCTGCACTCGGCTCTCGGCATAGGGGAAATGCACAAATCCTTGGTCGGCGTCGCCGTGCTCTTGAGCTTGGGCGTCACGGAACCGATGCTCTATCGGATCGGGCCCACTGCGAAGCTGTACCACTACCGCTTTGCGTGGGAGAACGGCTTCTCCGCCGCCGCGATCGTTGTCCGGCTCGTAGGGATTTACGTTATGGCGGGGGCCGCCATCGGTGGATTTGTTTTCCTAGGGGCGGTTCTCGCCCTGGACATTACGGCTCCCGGTACTGTCCTCGCGGGCTTGATCGTCGCAGCGTCCGGAGTCGTCGCGGAATCGCTCTCCCGTCCGCCAACCACAACGGACGGCACCAAATCCAACGATGTGATGGACGGCCTTTTCACACTCCTCCTGATTTCTCCTTGCTCGCTCATTCTTGTCGTCAGTCCTGAGTTCAGCACCGTGCTGTTGTCGGGCTATTCCATCCTTTTGATCCTGGGAGCCGCCGTATGCCTACACCAACGACTTTTGAGGCTTCGCTCGAAATTGATTCTGTAACCGCCGGCTACCGGCAAGGCTCACCCGTCCTGGAAGGAATCAGTCTCAGCATGAACGAGCCGGGGCTCTACCGGGTGGCCGGCAGCAATGGCAGCGGGAAATCGACTCTCCTGGAGCTCATCAGCGGCTTCCTCGAACCATGGACCGGAAGCGTCCGCCTTTGCGGAATCGACGCCGGCTCTCCCGACGCGCGCCACGTGCGCAGCGTCTGCCGTACGACACCGGCGCTCTACCCGTCCATGACCGTTCACGACCATCTGGCTCTTGCGGCCCGTAGCCGTCAGGTTGGCCCGGAGGCCGGGCTCGCCCGACTGGCCCGGTACGGACTGGAGGACTGGGCGGAACAGCCCATCTCCATGCTTTCGACGGGCAATATCCGGAAGCTCTGGCTGCTCATGTGCACTGTCGCCGAAACCCCTGTAGTCGCCATCGATGAGCCCTTCAACGGTATGGACGTTCGAGGGATCGAGGCCCTCATCGACGAACTCGGCGAGTGGGCACAGCACAAGGTAGTTGTCCTCATCTCGCACACGGTTCCGGAGCAACTGGCCATCAGACATTCCTTCGTCTTCAAACAGGAAGGAGGAACGTTGTAGACCGAAGCCCAGGCGCGGCTCACTCGGAAAGCCGCTTCTCGCGGAACGGAGACGAATCCCGGACTAAGTCAAAGAGGGCCGTGCGAGAGGGGCTTCCTGTCTTGCGCAGCGCGTTGGAGATGTGGCTTTCAACGGTCCGGATACTTATTCCCAGATGCTCGGCGATCTCGGGATTGGAGCGATGACCGGCCAGGGCTGCTATCTCAATTTCCCGGACCGTCAGGGGCGAGTAGCTTCCGGAACTAAACGCGACGGGTTCATCCTCCGAGGGAAATCGTGTCGCGAACACGGAGTACGCCCGGTCCATCGCTGCCGCGCCGATGGTGTCGTCCACGAATGCATACCGCTTGAAAGCACCGCGGAGCAGCATCCGTACCTGGTAGAAATCGACGTCGGGCTCGTAATGCTCGAGCAGCACGCCGAGCATCTGGTGGTCGTCCTCCACCACCGCCGTGGCAATTGCCAAAAGCTGATCGTGCGAAATGGACGGATACTCCTTCAGGGTCTGCCGGAGGAGTTCGAGAACCTTTCGGCCCGGGAGCAGGCACGTGAAGAACAGTGCGGAATAGATCGCCTCGAGGACATAGCCGCGTTCGAGCTGCCGTTCAATGAGTTTCGCGGCCTTCCCGTCGAATACAGCGGGGATGAGCGGACGCGCGGCGACGAGTTCGTACACGCCTCTCGCGGTTCCGGGGAGTGGACCGATGTCTTCAGCTTCGCGCCTCGCCTGGGTGGCAAGGGTCGCCGCAGGCAAGATCGCGGACGTCGCCGTCCTTAGCCCGGCGAGCCTGAGCATGGCATCGTGGAGGGAAGCCACCAGGAAACCTGGGCGCCCCATGGCAAAGACACTGCCCATGAGGTATTCGGCGTCGTCGAAAAAGCCGCGGTAGATCAGGGCTTGGGCAGCCACGTACGTGTTGGAAACCATCCCGAATTGGTCCAGGTTGCGGCGGGCTTCTGCGCGCTGGTCAAGCGCAAAGACAATTGCTTCCTCGATCCGTCCCGAGCTGAACAAGGCCATTCCACGGATGAACGGTTCGATTCCCGGGATGCCTCTTAAGCCGCCTGAAGTGTCGATGGCTCTGAGCGCGGCGGAAGGGTTGAATCGGTAGAGTTCCAGGATGCCTCGGATGCTGGATATGACACCGCTTTCCGGGTGACGATCGTGCAGCCGAGCGAAGATTTCATCGAGATTCTCCGGCATTCGGTCATAGGACGCCACGAGGAAAAGCTCCGCCGCTTCGGCTTCGGCGGACCATTTGGGACGTTCCTTCCCGAAGCTCCTGAGGGCGCCGGCTGCAGAATCCAGTCCTTTGCCTTTATGGATCGCCCAAAGCGCTTTGGTAAATGCCAGGAACAGGAGATCGCACGATTCTCCCTCGGAGGTCAACGTCTGCGCGATCACGCGCTCGATTCTCGATGCGTCAATGGGCGAGCCCCAGTAGACGCCCAGGAGTGCGACCGCATTCGACACCGATCGGTCGCCATCCCACAGCTCGTAGCGCTGGCGCTCCAGGACGGAGATCTGCTCGTGAAAATGGCGTGCCGTGGCCGCATCGTCGGAGCTCCGTTCAAGGCGCAGCGCGGCCAGGACCCTCATCAACGAATCGGCTGAGTTGAGGTCGATGCGGGACTCCTGCGGCAAACCGCTGAGGGCTCGTGTTATTCGACTCTTCAGGACGCGCCTGCTTGTGAATACCCTTTGACCGCGGAAATAGTCGGCCAGGACCGGCGGGGTGATCGAAGCACAAACGGTGTTGTGGAGATCTTCCGTGACGGAAATGAGGCCGCGCTGTTCGAGCCTGTCGAGAACGTCGGAATGGACTACCTGTTGCAGTACATCGAGGGGCGTCGTCCCGGCGATGGCCATGGCCTGAAGGCCATTGAGTTCGTCGGGTTCAAGTCCTTCGAGGAGGGATTCCACCGTGCCGTGAAGGTGCTCGTTCCACAGGGTGTCGCCTGTCATGTGCCATTGACGATGTCGAAGGACAATCAAGCCAGCGAGGGAAGCAGTCTCCGCGATGCGAACCACAAGCCGGGGGTTCCCCGCCGATTTCGTCAGGATCCGCGCAGTGGTGTCGGCGTCCGCAGGAGCTCCCAGAATCTCGGTGAGGAGCTCGTTCACCTGCTCGTAGCGAAGCGGATTCAGGTGAACCCTGGCTTCCGGGCCGGGGCTGAGCACCGCAGGCTGTGCCATCGAGTAGATGGAAGACTCGCTCATGGTGACGATCATGGGCCGTTTCGTCCGGCGCCGGACGGCGTCCAGAACCGCTACAGTCTCCGTGTCGACGAACTCGAGGTCATCGACCACGAGCACGCGCTCACCTGGCCTCGAGAGTCGGCTTGCGAGGGTGTCAGCCACACCTAGAACTCCCAATTGGCCTATTCGAATATCCAGGCTCAGGCTATGTATTCCACCAAATGGTATTCCGCGATGTGAGCGGAGTCCCGAAATGGAGTAAACCGTTGCTCCGGTGTTTTCCAGATCGGCGATAGCCTTTTGCGCGACGCTCGTGCGGCCGCTGCCAGGTGCACCGACAATTCGAACCATCATTCCGCGAGCAACGTAGTCCAGCGTTCGCCGAACTTCCTGATCGAACACTCGCGATCCAACTTTCTCTGATGCGCTGATTCAGCACTCTCCGGGCCCTAAGTGGTGCGAGGTCCAGACGATTCAACTGTCTCCTGCCCAAAGCCGGGCGTTGGCAGGCGGACTCCCAAGTACTCCCGCGGAATCCCCCCGGGTGCGCTGACGAACCTCGTTCCAAGGGAAACCGTAAAGTCCGAAACCTCCATCTACGTGTGGTTTTGGCGAAACTCAGTGTGCGCGAGGAGGCGTCTACGTGTGCCGACGTGGGGTTTTGTTCCGCATCTCCGTGTGCGCAAGCGAAAACTCAGTGTTTCCCCGGCGTCCAAGGATCTCGGGTTTGGCAATGGTTTCTCCATGGCTCTCCTGGTGGTGGTCTGTTGCTTTCGACGCTACGGGGGTTTCGTGGCCGCCTCTAGACCGAACCTCGCGCATGTGGATATTTATTCGAATCTTCTTTTTCATGATCGAACATATTTTCTAATCTCGATTTTGCGTCGCGCTCATGAGGTCGCAGTCAAGAGGCTTCCTCGTCCATGTGGACAACTTCTTCTTTTCTCGCATTTCAGATGCTAGGATCTGCTGACATTCACGTCGAAAACTGAATCATTGGGGGCAATAAATGAATACTCGCGCGCCAAAAAACAACGGGGAAATAAAGCACGCGTCGCACGACTTTTTGAAATCTCGCAAGGCCAGCTTCAAGGTCTTTGCCATCGTCACCTCAACTGCCGCAGCGCTCTCCCTTGCCGCATGCGGCGGAGCTGGCTCAACAATTTCGCAGGCCGGCGCCACCCAATCGGCTTCGGCTTCGGCTTCGGCGACTCCCACCCCAACGCCGACGCCGACACCGACGCCGACTGCGCCAAAATCTGCGTCCTGCGTGACGGAGAGCGCAACAGAGAGCTATCCACCCAAGCAGTTCATTTGCACCAAGTCGGACACGGGAGTCCTCCTCTGGATGGAAAGCTCAGAGTCCAAGCGAGTGACGGATGCACGTGCGGCAGCAACCGCTGCGGCGGCGAAGGCGGCGGCAGACAAGGCTGCATCCGACAAAGCGGCTGCCGATGCCGCAGCAGCTCAGGCAGCGGCAGCTCAGGCTGCCCAGGCAAAGGCTGACGCCGATGCTGCTGCAGTGAAGGCACAACAAGACCAAGCCCAGGCCAGGCAGGCACAGCCGGTCGCGCCGCCCGTGGCGCCGTCGTCGGTTTACTACGCGAACTGTACGGCCGCCCGGGCGGCCGGCGCCGCACCGATCTATCGGGGGCAGCCAGGCTACCGGCCCGCCCTGGACAGGGATGGCGACGGCATAGCCTGCGAATAGGGGTTACCCAGGACAACCTAGGGACACAGTCGGATTCTGCTGGATCACTCTCTTCGCCGAAGTTGCCGGTCCCGTGATTTTGCGGGCCCGGCAATTTGTCCATTCGAGTGATTGAGCAGAATCCCACACCTCCGGGCGAAGACGGTCCATGGAGGGACATGACCAAACCCAGGGCCGAGCGCTACAGCAAAAGCTGGACGACACGCCAAATCCCTGCCGACACCTGGATCCAGGTGTCGGCAGGGGCCGAGCGCATCCCCGGGCAATTTGCCTGTCGCGAAGTAGTCACTCAACCCGGAAATGGGCACAAAAAAGCAGGGCCGGTCAATGACCGGCCCTGCTTTTTGAGATCCGAAGCTTAGAGAGCCTGGATGTTTACTGCCTGGGGACCCTTGGGGCCCTGCTCGACATCGAAGGAAACCTTCTGGTTCTCTTCGAGGGAGCGGTAGCCGCCCGAGTTAATTGCAGAGTAGTGAGCGAAAACGTCCTGGCTGCCATCTTCCGGGGAGATGAAGCCGAAGCCCTTTTCGGAGTTGAACCACTTGACGATACCTGTAGCCATTTTTTCAGTTTCCTTACTGAAGGTGGAGGTTGTCCCGACTGTCGGGCCTCCGGTGTGGGGTGTTCTCCACCGTTACTTCAGAAGGTCGCGGTTGATGAACCGCGGGAACTGCCTGAACTACCAAATGCCAAACACAACAACAGCTACAAGCATACAGGCCTTTGGGCGGATGGCCACTATTTGTCAAAAACCTTCATCTGCCGCGCGCCGCCGAGGGCCCCTCCTGTGCTCTGCGCCGATGCCTCGCCATGCCACAATCCCGGCCACTCTTCGCCGTTCGAACGGCTGCTGCAGTCAGGCGGCATCCACCCTGCCGCTGAGAGTCCCGTGGATTTCAGGCTTGTGCCCCGCATCAAGAGCGAGATGAGCACCTCGGACATGTTGGAAGATCTGCGCGGCACGGCGGCGGGGACTGGGCGCAGAACCAGTCAATACCGTGCTGAGCGGTATCAATCTGGTCGATGCTGCCCGCTCCGACCTAATGTATGCGGCCGCCCTTCCGGGCCGCCTGCGGAGCGCGGATGCGATCCATCTGGCAACAGCGATCAGGCTCCAGGCTGATCTGATGATCGCGTACGACGGCGAGCTTCTCGCCGCTGCGGTTGACGCCGGCATCCCTGTCCTCTCGCCCGGAAAATAGCCCTTCTCACCCCCTCCCTTCGCGCACCAACCGGCGTAGAGTTCCGCCATGGAGCCGATTCGAGTAATCCTCGTTCCCGGGAGCGTCCTTCCCGCCCAACCCGCCTACGGTGCGCTGATCGAAGCGCTGGGTCCCGACGTCGACGCCGTCGCGAAAGACCTGGAACTGTACGACGGCGATGAGCCGCCGCCGGGCTGGAGCTTGGACACCGAAATCGACGGTGTGCTTCGCGAGGCCGACGCCCGCGGCTGGGAAACGTTCCACCTGCTCGGTTATTCGGGAGGCGGGGCAGCGTCCTTGGCATTCACCGCCAAGCATCCACAGCGACTGCTCAGTCTCACGCTCCTGGAGCCCGCCTGGGCCGGCAGTTGGGACTGGAGTCCGGCGCACACCCAACTCTGGAAGGAATATGAAGCCCTGGAAACGCTGCCGCCTGATCAGTTCATGGCCGCATTCATGAGGCTGGGAGTGAAGCCCGACGTCGTCCTTCCGCCACCGCCCGAGGGCGGACCGCCCCCGTGGATGGCCAAGCGCCCGGCGGGGATCAGGGCGTTTCTGCGGGACTTCACGATTTACGATCTGGACAGGGCGCGACTGGCTGCGTTCGATCGGCCAGTGTTCTTCGCCCTTGGCGGACTGAGCAATCCGGACGACTATGGCGAGGTTGCCGAGCGGCTGTCCACGGTGTTCCCGGACTTCCGCCTCGAAGTCTTCCCGGACCGCCACCACTTCGATCCCCCGCACCGGATCGAACCCGAGCGCCTTGCCGCGTTGCTCCGGGACCATTGGGAACGTGCGGATCGGGTTATTTAGGGGCACTCCCCGCTCTCACGAAAACATCAGGTTCCCGGATATAGACTCATCGCAACGGCGCCCTGCCCTGGGGCCGCTTGGCCACCCTAAGGGGGATGCGGCTCGATGAGTGAAGTGAATGTGCCGGCACAACGGCCGGTTTTGGACATCAGCGACTTGCACGTCGCGTATGGTGCGCGGACCGTCGTCGACGGCGTGAGTTTTCAGATTCACCGCGGTGAGATCTTCGGACTGCTAGGCCCGAACGGTGCGGGGAAGACGAGCACACTCAGCGCCATCGAAGGGTTGGTTACGCCGAAATCCGGGCGGCTGCTGGTGGACGGAATCGACGTTCAAGAAGAGCCCCTGGACGCGAAAGCGCGGCTCGGGGTGCAATTGCAGTCCTCCAGTTTCCAGGCCGAACTGACTATTCAACAGATCGCGAAGCTCTACGGCGGGCTTTACGGAGTACAACTCTCGCGCAAGCAAATCGGCACGAGCATGCGTTCCATAGGGCTTGAAGAAGAACTGGGCAAAAGGTTCAAACAGTTGTCGGGTGGGCAGCAGCAGCGGCTTGCACTGTTCATTGCCACGATTCACAACCCCCTCCTGCTCTTGCTGGACGAACCGACCGCCGGACTGGACCCCCAGTCACGCCGTGGACTATGGCGTCGCATCGAGGAACTCCGTGGCGAAGGCAACAGCATTCTTCTGACCACGCACTCGATGGAGGAGGCTCAGGCCGTGTGTGACCGGGTCGCGATCATCGATCACGGGGTACTGCTCACCATCGGCAAGCCGTCGGAATTGATCGACAAACACAGGGACGATCCGCGGGTGCTTTCGGTCGCCCACGGCGCACCGACCTTGGAAGACGTGTTCATCGGACTGACTGGGAGTGAGATCCGTGACTAACACCAGCGTCGCCACTGTCCGCCCACCCCGCGGCCTCGCCATGGGTTCGTTGCTTCGCGCGGACTCAATTGTGATGCTCAACAGTAAGACTTCACTTGTTTTGAGCGCCCTGCTGCCGGTCGTCATCCTTGTGGTCACAAGCTTTGGCAAATCACAATCGCGGCTCGGAGGGTCAAACCTCCTCATCGGATTGGCGTTGACCCTTGGACTACTCACCTCGTGCCTGCTCGGATTCACCTTGGCCCTGGCCCACGACCGTGAGATCGGTGTGCTGCAAAGGCTCCGCGTCACCCCGGCGCCCAACTGGATGATCATGACCAGCCGCCTTGTCGTCCAAATAGCCACGAACCTGCTCGCGTCCATCATTGTCGTCATCGTCGGCGCCATCGTTCACGGGCTCACGCTCAACATCGGCCAATACCTCTTGGTCATCACCATTGCGGTCCTCGGAGCGGCTATGTTCCTGGCCATCGGACAAGCCCTGGTCGGCTTGGTTCAGTCCACCAACGCCGTCAGCGCGATCGGCCGGCTGCTCATGATCTTCCTCCTGCTCCTCGGCCTCCTCGGAGGAAGCGGCATCCTCGGGGACGCGATGCAAACCATCTCGGGCTGGTCCCCCGTCGGAGCCCTCCTGGCACTCTTCTCGGATGTCTTGAACCAGTCTGCCTGGGGCGGTCAGGACACCTATTCGCTCTTGGCCTGCGTGGGATACGTCGTCGTGTTCGCCTTCATCGGAATCCGCTGGTTCCGATGGAACTCGCGGTAACGCCCGACGGCGGAATCCGCGCCGGGCGCCGAGACGTCGAGCCCGCCTCACGCTGAGGCGGCCTCCCACGCGAACCCGTCCGGGTCGGTGAACGGGCCGGCTGCGCTGCCGATCGCGAGTCGGTGCGAGCCGGTGCCGTCGGGAGAGACACCGGCGTCCTTGGCGAGGGCGCGGCGCGCGTAAAGCCCGAGCTGGACGGGACTCGACGGCATGGCGAACTCAACGTACTTTCCGAAGCTCTTCCCGACGGCGAGGCCCCGCTCGCCGTAGAACCGTTTGCTCGCGGCAACGTCCGCGACTGCCATCAGGAGCACGATCTTGTCGACCTCCCGGGTGGCCGGACCGCTGTCCTTCTTCGCCGACGTCGCGACCTTCCAGATCGCGCCATCCGGAGCCTGAACGACGCCGCCGTAGCCCCACAAGGACTTCGCCACTGGCTTGAGCGTCGTGGCACCGGCTTCCACAGCGGAATCGATGAGGCTGCTAACGGTGGACGGCTGTGACACTACGAGCGACAGCGTGAACCCGCGGAAGCCGTCAGTAGGAGCATCGGAGGCCCGCACGCGCACACGCGGGCCCAATCCGAAGGCGGCGTCGTAGAAAGCGGTGGCAGCCGCGGGGTCAGGAACTTCGAGGGTGACTGATTCGATGGCGGTCATGACAGGTCCTTTAGTGAGTGGGTTGCTTTGTGATTTCGACTTTATGCCGAGGCCCCACTGACCGCTTCTCCGATCCTGACCGATGCTCAATCAGTCCAGGCAGAGGCACAAAGGATGACCGGCCGGATCAAGGAACACACGGAACGTCGTTCCCGGCTGGTTTTCGTGCTTGGTCGCGCCGAGTTCGAGCACGGCTGCCTCAGCGGTGTCGAGGTCATCGACCACGACGTCGAGGTGCATCTGCTGCGGAACCTCCTGGCCGGGCCACTGTGGCGCCCTGTAGGAGTCGACTTTCTGGAAGGCCAGCGAATCGCCGTACTCGGCGCGGACGGACCACCAGTCGTCGTCGTTCCGCTCGATTTTCCACTCAAGAAGGGCGCTGTAAAACTCAGCCAGGGCCTTGGGGTCAGGGCAGTCGAGTACGACGACGGGGAAGCGTGCGATAGCCATGGCCAACACTCTAGGACTGATTCCGGAGGATCGCATCAAGTTCGTGCGCCGGTTCCACGCAACCACGCGGCCCACAGTGCTGTCCACCTCCCGCACCCGAATCTCCGGGCGTAAAGTTCTGCCAAGGGACCGGAAGGACCGCTCATGGAGACTGAACAGCCCAGGGCCGCACAAAAGAACAGAGCCGCGCATCAAAACCGCCCCCTCGAAATCGACACGCTCGTTGTCGGTGGAGGCCAAGCGGGACTGGCCACGAGCTACTTCCTCAGCCGGGCCGGCGTCGAGCACTTGGTCCTTGAACGGCGAGCCGCGCTGGGTGGCGCGTGGCAGGATCGCTGGGATGCGTTCGTGCTGAACACCCCGAACTTCTCACTGGACTTGCCGGGCATGCCGTATACGGGGCCGGAGCCGGAGGCGTTCATGGCGCGTGACGACGCCGTGAACTATTTCCGCGACTATGCGCGGAGGATCGACGCCCCGGTCCGGACCGGCACCGACGTCACGCGGATCTCGACGTCGGATGGCGGCTTCAGCGTCGAAACGTCCGACGGCGGCTGGCGGGCACGCAATGTAGTGCTGGCGACCGGCGCGTATCAAATACCGAAGATCCCGGCGCTGGCCGCCGGGCTTCCCGGGAGCGTCCTGCAGCTTCACACGCACGACTATCGCAATCCGGAACAACTGCCCGACGGCGCCGTGCTGATTGTCGGGACCGGGCAGTCAGGCGGGCAGATCGCGGAAGACCTGCTTGCCGCCGGGCGTGAGGTGCATCTGGCAGTGTCGATGTGTCCGGAGGCGCCGCGCCGGTATCGCGGGCACGACACCATTTATTGGATCCTGCAAGCCGGAATCTACGGGCCCGAGTACGGGGTCAACGCCCTGACGGTCGGGCAGCTGCCCTCCCCCGCGGCACGGTTCGCCTGCAACCCCCTGCTCTCCGGCACCGACGGCGGCCACGACATCCACCTCCGCGAACTCGGCCGCCAAGGCATCCGGCTGCACGGCCATCTGGAAGCAGCCGACGACGGCGAACTCACCTTCACGGACGACCTCCCCGAACGCTTGGCAACAGTCGAGGCCGGGTTCGGCCAGCGCATGGGGCGGGCGCTCGACGCCTACATCGCCAGCGCGGGAATCGACGCGCCCGAACAGCAGCCGGCACCGGCGGACGACTGGCTACCTGTTGCCTCACCGGCGCGGGTCAACCTAGCCGCCGAAAACATCACCTCGGTGCTCTGGGCCACCGGCTACAAGCTCGACCTTGGTTTTGTGGACATTCCTGTTTTGGACGCGTGGAGCTACCCGCGACAAGTCCGCGGCGTCACCGAATGTCCGGGCCTTTACGTGGTCGGGCTGCCGTGGCTGACGGGGCACTACTCGTCGATCGTCGGCGGCGTGGGCGTGGATGCGGAGTATGTTGCGGGGCAAGTGGCGGGGCGGTGAGAAATGGTTGCGATAATCCCACCCCGCCGTCATCGAGCGTTTCATCGTGCGGGTCTTGCGTACATGGCCGTGATCAGCAATTCCGCGGGCCGGACCGGCGGGTTACCGCGGCACGGTGATCGACCGGGTTACGGGCGCCGCTGACCCACGTTCTCCGCAACCCCAAAATGCCAGCTGGTAGGAACACTGCACCTGTACGGCCGGAGCGATGACGATCAACTTTGAGGTGCGGGCGCTGAGCCCGCGGATGCACCGAACACGCGAAAGTCCATGTGGTGTGCAGGCTTGAAGATCTCGACGCGGAATCCAATGATCTCTTATCAACGACGATGTGCGTGAGACCTTCCTCAAAACCCCGCGTATGCGAAAGTTCGTGCGCGCGCTTTTCTGCTCATTGACTTTTCCCAAAGATTTGGTCAGCTGGGATTTACAGCACTCTTCTATTCGCGTTAGAAATGTCCATGGGAAGAAGACTGTGAGCGGAATTGACGACCTCATGGCGGAGTCCAATGAGCGCTGGACAGTGGCCCTGAGACGATCCGAGGGCGTTCAGGACATCGGCCTCGGTGAGGCCGTAAGAACCTATTACACCCGCTATTTCCCGGTCGAACTGGCCCTATCCGTCGCCGTCGGCGCAGTCATCGGAGCTTTGGTCTTTCCTGACATTACAGGCAATGCACCTGCCCTTCTGGGGGCCGGGATTGCCCTTGCGGCCTTCAGTGCCTTGATTGGCGGACTAATCTATAACGCGAAGAAAGTTGTACCTGCCGCGCAGTCGGGGAAGATCGATGTGCTGCTCTCATTGGACAACGATGAACGAAAGCACGTCCGCCGGCAGATCGCAGGAAAAGCACCCCTGGATACAGACCACCTTCCGGTCATTCGGGCCGCCGCGGTGCAACTCCGAAAGAACCTTGCCACGGCACTGCTCGTGCAACCGATGGTGCCGCTCTTTTTTATTCCACAGGCCCTGAACTTTGCCGAACGCGGCGACAGCCTGTTCGGGTGGTTGATGACTATCGGCACGGCAGTGATAGTCATAGGCATTGGTTTTTTCGTACGTGGCTTTCGGCGTGCGGGGCGTTTCCTGACACTTACTCAGGAGCAAAGCAGTACAGATGATTCGTAGCCCTGATCTGCGAGAGGATATTCCTCGCGAAGCACTTGCCCAGCTCCATCCCAAAATAGAGAGGAGCCATTAAGTGTCCGGTAAAGGATCCTTCACCGTGCACCCGAACCCACCTGCGCATTCCGGCGCTGTCATCGTCGCATGATCCAGTCCACGGGGTAGCCGAGTTCCTCGAGAGTTAGGAGCAGCGGTTCCGGAGGTGACGCATAGACATAGATCTCAAAGCCTTCCCCGCGGATGTGGATTCGCGTGGAAAATAGTCTGCGTGTTGTCAACACCTCGGATACCTGTTCCCTGCGGAAGTGCCATGGTCCGAAAATGAGTCCAAGACCGAACCGAAACCTAAAATGGAGCTCCTCTGAGGTCGCGCTGAGTTCTACGAGCGGTATCGTGGCTCGGATTGCCTGGTACTCGATGCCGACATTACTTCGATAAGGCTCTATCGGCCTTCGGCTCCCCGGTCGGCTGAGTGTGTTCGCCAAAAGGACTGCCCCGTGCTCCTGCGCGCCATTTCCCGCGGAGTGCGGTGACCTCTTGCCGAGAGCCACCTGGATCAGCCACAGAGCCAAGCCGGCAGCGCCGACAAGTGTGAGGGCGGCGCTCCCCTCGGCCATGGCAGACGCCGGCTCGTGGCGTCTCCACGCGAACCAGGAGACGCCCATGAAACCAAGCCAATAAGTCAGGAACGAAAAACTCAAGAGCGGCATGGCTGGTGCGGCTTCGCTCAATCCCTTGAGGTCGTTGCGCCTGAAGAGACTCAGAATCTTCCCGTAGTCGGGGGTGGGACCGGTCAGGGAGTTCACCGCGAAGATGAGGCCGAGGATGATGGAAGCGTGGAGCCCGAAGGCCAGCAGCCCGAGGGGCCCTGATTGGGCCGTGCCGGACAGCACCGCGGAGGCGCTGCTGGATACCGCGTCTGTGATGATCGCACCCAGGATGGTCAGGTTGGCCGCGGCGCAGACGCCGACAGCGACCCGCCCGATCACCGGAGTTGCCCCGACGTCTGACTCTGAGTCCCCCATGCCTGAAAGTGTAGGCCTCTGCCCTGGTATTGGATCCCCGAACGCTCGCGTGGTGCAGTGTCTGACTACCATTCACTATGGGCAAGAGAAACTTCCTCATTGAAGGCGGTTCCGGAACCGGGAAAACCTCTGTGTGCGAGGAGTTGGCAAGGCGCGGTTACCACGTAGTTCACGGCGATCGCGAACTCGCGTACCAGGGTGATCCGGAGACCGGGGCACCGGTGGAGGACGTCACTGGTCTTGCCGTTCACGATCACCACCTATGGCGGGTCGACAAAGTGAAGGCGCTCGTCGCAGATCAGCGCGAGGCGGTGACGTTCTTGTGTGGGGGATCGCGAAACTTCGCGAAGTTTATTGATCTGTTCAACGGCGTCTTCGTGCTCGAAATCGACACCGAAACCTTGGCTCGCCGGCTCGACGACCGGCGGGACGACGAGTGGGGAGGACAGGGCCGGCAAGCGGAACGGGACCTCATACTCCGGTTGCATCGCACGAAGGCGGACATTCCGCGCGGTGGCATCGCCATCGATGCCACCGCTCCGCTCGCGCACGTTGTCGACGAGCTCCTGACCTTGAGTGGAGCAGTAGGAGACTCCGCCCGTTAGCCGGTGGTTCAACGGACGCCCTGGCGCCCTGTAGGGGATCCCCCACCGGACGGTTCGCGCGGGTTACAGCGGATACCTCTCGGCTCACGCGCCAGGCAGGGTAGCAGAATTCTTCCCCCCAGTTGTCTACGGACTCGGCTGGTTAACCGGAGCGTTTTGCGCTCGGGTAGGCGCGTCTCATTGATTCTAAAAAGTAGTCACAAGCATCAGCTTCAGAAAGAAATTCGTGTACATCGCTCCGGGATCCACGCTCTGTGTGACAGACAACGAACTTGGACCCTTGCTGTTCGATGTTCAACGTGTCGTTCCGGTCGCTGCCGTGCATGACGTAAGAATCCGGTGAGAAACCTTCTGCCGCAAGGGTGAGTTCGAGCTGCTTTCTGTCCATGCATTGATTATGGAACCAGCAATGGGCAATATGCTCTTCGGGACTTCCCCAGCTTCGCCCGACAGCTAGCCGGGAGGTCCTTCGTGACGTCGCATTTTCGAGGGTGCGCACCCAATCCCTGAAGACAGATTTTGTTCAGAGCGTCGAGAGCGCCCGCTGGAGGATCCCTTAGCGTGCTTCCGGACAGCATCGAACATTGACGCCTGACGTCACGCAGACTTGAACCGCGAGGCTAACGCCTCACGCATCGTCGCCACATCAACCTCGCCGGCTGTCTGCTCTAAAAGCACTTTGGCTAACCGTTTCGGCCAGAGCACATGAACGCCTTGAGTTGAGAACGCGCCCCCGATTAGGGGCCAATCTGCTTCGATGAAGCACAATGCCCCGGTGACCGGAACATCCCCAACGAGGTCCCGCACGACGTCGACCTGTTTGAGCACCCCATCGACCAGTTTCGTGCAGTCACGCCGGCCGACCAGGAGTTTCTCGACCCGTGGGCGAAGGATGCCGCCCTCGACCTTCAGTTCAGGCCGTCCCTTGTACCGCTTGGCGTCGATCACCAAGATTCCACCGCGAGTGATGGCGATGTGGTCGATGTTGGCCTTCGAGCCGGGAATGCGCCGGTCGTGAAGGACAGCGAGGTCCTCGGCGGCCAGGGCATTCAGCCGAGCGCCGAGGCGTTCTTCACCAATCGCACCCTTGTCCCAGGCCTTGGTGCTTTGCCGCTCGTCAGAGAGGGCGACTGCGAGGCCACCGAAGCGACCCCATTTCTCGCGAAGCCTTTCTTCGTCCTTCGTCTTGCGGCGCTCATATTCGCGTCGGGCGGACGACCCGGCTACTCCGGACTCAGCGGCCAACGAATCATAAGAAGGTGGTTCCAGGTCTGGGGACATGGCTTCCGTAGCCTCGGTGGCACAATCCAAACAGAGGACGGTCTTCGTCTCGCTCTCATAAATAGCTTCTGTCCCGGCCGGAAGTGAGACATCGCACGCCCTGCACACTCCGGCGTACCGGAGCCTCATCTGCTTCATAAAGATGAACTTTGGAACAGGGGCACGGACCCAGTCTGCTTGTAGATCGCGGCGGATAGGCCGCGGATGTGCTTTGCCATGGCTCAATCCTCACCCAGGGCAGAACCTTTTTCGGGCGTGCCGCGCATAGCGGTACCCAAAGACCTCACGAACTGCATCACGGAGGATCGGCTATCGGGCGGCCGTGCCGAGAATGCGCGCCACGATGCGGCCCGGCGATTCCGATGCGTTGATGCGCTCCTCTTCCACGAACGATAGCGGCTGCCAGCCGTGGTACCAGGCCCGCATCTCGTCCTCGGTGAAATCTCTCGCTTGTGGCCGCAAAGCGTGCCTGCGGACGGTTTCATCGAACGTAAGGTCGAAGGCAAAGAACCTCGCGTCGTCGCTTTGGGCGGCGATGCGTTCGAGCATCGCTGAATACCGCTCGGCGTTGAATATCCCTTCGAGGATGACGTGATGCCCGGCGCTGAGGCAGTGAGCTGCCGCGACTTCGAGAAGGTCCGCGTGGGCGAGGCTCTCCTGTTCCCGCTCCCGATAGACGATTCGCCGAAAATGATCCTGGCTGAGGATCGCAGTCGGCCAGCCCAGCTCTCGCTGTAGCGCGGCCGCGACGGTGCTCTTACCGGAACCGGAGTTTCCACGCAGGACGACGAGCATGTTTCGACCTTAACAGAGGCCATGTCCCAGCGGGATCGGCTATCGGGTGCCCGTGAAAGACACTTCTTGGCGCTAGAGTTCGGTCCATGATCGTTTGGCTCAATGGCACCCATGGAGTGGGAAAGACGACGACGAGCGCGCTCGTGCAGCAATTGCTGCCCGACGCGCGCGTCCTCGACGCCGAGAAGGTCGGTGACGTGCTCATGGACATCAAGCCGGGGCTTCCTGCAACGGACAACTTCCAGCACTGGGAACCGTGGCGGGGGCTCGTTGTCGAAACGGCTCGACGAGTGCTCGAATACACCGGAGGCACACTCGTGATGCCGATGACTGTCTTGGTTGAGAGCTACTGGCGGGAGATCAGCGATGGTCTTACGGAGCACGGCATACCGATCCAGCATTTCGTGCTCCACGCTGATCAGGCGACGCTCCGCGATCGCATACAGAACGACAAAGACCTCGGCCCCTCGACGTTCCGCTTCGCGTACTTGGAGCCATACGCCGAGGCAGCTCGTACTTGGTTGCACGATGAAGCCGAGGTCATCGACACCACACACATCACGCCGGAGCAAGCCGCGCAGCACATTGCGGATTCGGTGCTTAGCCGCTAAGGGGTGACCGTGGAATCCAACGAGGCCACCCCGACGATTGCGCCGTGCTGCCCACGAAGCAGGCGGTTCACCTCCGATTCATACGATGACGCTACGGTTTGCCCGTGAAGCGCTTTTTTGGGCACCCCATGACCTTGTGGCCGTCTATGCGGAACCGCCTGCACGTCTACGCACTGCCCGCCCCCGACCTCCGATCGGCGCTGGAAGAACGTCAGCGGGTCCTGGAGGCATTCGACTACTGCTCCATCCAGCCAGCCGAGTACCTGCATGCAACGGTGCAGCAGTTCGCGGTTACCTCCGAGGAGGTCAGCCCCGAAGAAATAGACGCCTTCATGGCCAGGCTCAAGAGCCTCACCGCCGAAACCAAGCCGTTCAGCGTCGAGCTGGGCGAACCGGAAGCGGATGATTACTCGCTCGGGGTCAGAGGGACGATTACGTCATCATGGGCGAAACTGACGGCGGCGGTCCGCGACGCGGCCGCCGACACCATCAACAAGAGCCACCCCCTGCCCGGAGCCCCCTTCAACCCTCATCTCACCTTGGGCTACGCCCTGGCCGAAGGAAGTACCGAACTTATTCAACAAGCGTCCGACCGTCTGAGGGCCCCCGCACTGCCTCCCCTGACCATCAACGAGGTGCACTTCATAGCCGTCCACCAGGACGTCAACCGAGGCACCTTCACTTGGGACACCACATCTCGCTTCCCTTTCAGCGAACCTCAGCCTATGACGGGACCAAGCCGTCAATTTCGCGCCATGTATGACTGGAGCCCGTAAGTGGATCGGCTTACGGACGGAGCTAGCATCGAGTAATGGATGCCGAGCAGATACTCGAAGGTGGCAATGCCAGCGATGGCGTCGTACGCATTGGATCGACGGTCCGCAAGCCGTGGATGGACTCGACCCCGAGCGTCTTCGAGTTCATGACAGCTGTTAGGGAAGCCGGCGTCGATGTGCCAGCGGTCCTAGGCCAGGATGAGCAGGGCCGACAAATCACCGAGTTCATTCCGGGGCGACTCGCGCTCGGGTCAGAGCCACTCACGCATTCGGAACTTCATCGTGTCGGAGCGATGGTCCGCGCGATCCACGACGCGAGCGAGTCATTCGTTCCACCGCGCGGCGCACGGTGGACCGTAGCGATCCCTTCACCGGGCGAAGAGTTGATCTGCCATAACGATCTGGCGCCGTGGAATCTCATCATCGGTGATCGTTGGACGTTCATCGATTGGGACGCTGCCGCACCGAGCACACGACTGTGGGACTTGGCCTACGCCGCCCAGGGATTCACGCTCTCAGATACGAACCAAGCGCCGGAGGAAGCCGCGCAGAATTTGACGGCCTTCATTGGTGGGTACGATGCGGATCGACGTACGCGCGAACAACTTCCACAAGCGATGTTTCAGCGCGCCGCGGCGATGTATCACCTTCTAAAGTCTTCCCATGACGCTGGGCGTCAACCGTGGGGCTCGATGTACGTCGAAGGCCATGGGGACCACTGGCGGGCCGCAACCGACTACGCACAGCGTCATCGGGATCTTTGGTCGAAAGCGCTTCTCACATCCCCACCCTGAGTGAGCGCCCGTTGACGGGGTCGGGTAGGCACGGCAGGCTGTGAGGACATCCACGGCAAGGGGGACCACGATGAAGCGCCCGATGTGCACGGTCGCCGCGGCGGCTGTGCTCGGACTAGCCCTTGCCGGATGCCAGCCCACCGCGGGTCCGATCACGGTGGGATCGCCCGGGGCAGCCTCGAGCCCCTCACCGTCCGAGCTGGCGGCCATCATCCAGGCAGCCGTCGAGGATCGAAACGGTACAGTCCTCGACACTCCCCCTGCCATGAGACTTGCCGGAGAGCATATGACGGCGGCCTACCTGTCCAAGCGCGAGCGGGACCTCTCAAAGGTGGCCCGTTCGAAGGCCGGATTCAAGGCAATGGGCTTCTGGTATACGTCATTTTCGACGAAAATAACCGTGGAATCGGTCGAGGTGACCGGTTCGGAGGCGAGCGTCCGGTTCAAGGAATTGACTGAGGAATACCAGGCCTCGACGGCGAATGGGCCGAGCAGCATCCCGTCGGGGTACTCGCTGGTCCAGACCGCGACGTTCCGGTCATCTGGAGACGCTTGGCAGCTAGACAGCATCGCCCCTAGCGTGCACGGAGGCGGCCTGCCGATGTCCGTCGTCGAGGGCTAAACTTCCCCGTGGGCCGTCGCCGCCACGGAGGTCATAATGCACTTCATTGCGCTGAAAGCTCGGGAGCGAGGCCCAGGACGATCAACCGCACGCGACCAGTTCAGCGCCCATCGGGCAACCTTGATCTAAGTTCTTCTGCATAGGAAGCGATGGCCTGACGCTGGTCGCGGGTGAGTCTTTTGACCTGCAGGTCGAGGACTGCACGGCTGCCCAGCTCTCCCAGGCCCAACAGCTGACCCACCCGACGGATTGCTTCGTCCACGTCCTCTGAATCCTCGACCACCTGGAAGACCTCGCCCCGCCGATCCATCGCCTGCTCGAGAGCCTCGAGGACCACCAATTGTTCCCTTGTCTGCCGCTCATCCTCATCCATGCCGCGATTCTTGCACGAATGGTTCTGTTAACTGCTCGGCAATCGCTGGCCCCCACTTCGTGACTCGCCGGGCATCTTCTGAATGGCCCAGATTCTTTCAAGATTCTCGTTACAGTTTGTTGGCTGCCGGACATTAACTGGGCATGAGCTTGCAAACAATGGGGGAACGGGTGGATCTGGAGAGGGAAAAACGGTTCCTTGCCGCCCACACGGGGTCCCACGACCGTATCTACCGCTATTTCCGGCGGAGGACGGATGGCCCCGCCACCGCGGAGGATCTGTGCGCGGAGGTTTTCAGGATTGTCTGGGAGAAGTCCGGACAGGACGCTGAGCTCCCGGTGCTCGTCATTTTCGGAATAGCCAAGAACGTGCTCCGAAACCATGACAGGTCCTTGTCCCGGTCGGCCGGGCTCATCGGTGCTTTGCGGTTTGAGCCTATCCCCGCAACACCCGCCGTGGAATCCTCCGTGCGGGATGCCATCGACCACCTAGGCCCGAAGGAACGGGAGGTGCTGCTGCTGACGTACTGGGACGGACTCACCGCCGTCGAAGTGTCCCATCTCCTCGACACGACGGCGACTGCCGTGCGAATGCGCCTGCACCGGGCCCGCAAGGAACTAGGCCGACTACTTCAGGAGCAGAAAGTGTCAGAAGGAGCAACGGAATGAGCAAGGACCTGTCCCTCGCCGATCTGGTTTCAGCCGCCGATCCTGCACTCATGATCACCGACGAAGAATTGGAGCGCAGCCGCGATCGGTCCCTGTCGTTCATGAATTCCGATGTGACTCACATCGCGGTCGGCGGATCCGTCCACGACTTCCACCGCACACGGGCGAAACGTCATTGGGTGCGTTTCGCCGCTGCGGGGCTTGCGGCAGCTGCGGTCGCGGCCTGCGTACTCGTGGCCTCGAGTTTCGTAGCGGGTCCGCTCAACACGGCTGCGGCTCCGACCGTCACCGCTGTGGCGACACCGTACGACGCCGGGAAGCCTTCCTTGTCGGGGCCCACGATTACCGATTCATTTGGAAACGTGGATTACTACACCACCGTCTCCGGAGACACTGTGGCAGCGGTGGCCGCATCGTTCCACATCACGGAGAAGGAACTCGCCGAATTCAATGAACTTCAGCCCGTGAACGCATTGGCACCCAACACGAAGCTTCGGCTGATCCCGGTTCCGGGTCCGATCTACGGCGCGAAAGGGACGGCTACCGTCGATGGGAACGGTATCCCCACCAGTTACGTCATTGAATCCGGTGACACTCTGGGCGGGATCACCTACCGGTTTGGAATCACCGGCGAGCAGTTGGCCGAAGCGAACAAGGTCCCGTACGTGTACGAGAAGGGCAACACCTACTTTGTCCGCGCCGGGAACCACATCCAGCTGCAGAAAAATCCCGTCGACAGCAGATCCGGTCGAGGAAAAACCGTCAACAATTCATCCGGGCAGACCATCTTCTACACCACTGTCGAGGGCGACTCATTCGACAGCATCGGCTACAAATTCCGATGCACCACCGAGCAGTTGCTGCAGTACAACACTTCCTTGGCCGCGGACCGGCCCATCCCCGCGGGTACCAGGGTGAGACTGATACCAGGAGAGCTGAAGATCGACGGCGCTCAAGGCAGCTTCACTGCCGACGCCGACGGGATTCCACTCACGTACACCACCGCCCCCGGGGACACCGAACGCCAGATCTCGTTCCGTTTCGGAATGCCTGATCTGGAGTGGGCGAACCGACCGCTCACCGGCACCGACCGTGTCTGGTACGCCTTTACCGACCCACCCACCGGTGAGCTCGCCCCGGGCCAGACAATCAGCCTCGCGGTGACCAAGCCCATCCACAAGTAACGGTCCTACCGGGGCCATCCAAACTGCCACGGTACTCCGGCTGAGCCCGTTCCTACCCCTCGAAGTGAGTTTCGATCGCGCTCCCCGAGACCTGTTCGATCAGTTCGGCGGCGACGTCCCGCAGTTTGCGGTTGCGGTTGCTGGAGACCTTTGTAAGGATTTCCATCGCTTGAGCCTGCGAGCATCGGTTTTGCGCCATGATGACGCCGCAGGCCATGTCGATGGCGGTCCTGCTTTGCATGGCCGATTCCAGGTCCTTCGCCCGGTTGTGGGCCGAGTCGATGCGCACAGACAGGTGGAGTATGTTGCGGGCGGCGGCCGCAAAGCCCACGGCCTTGTCGAAGACATCCGGGGTGAACGCGCCTGGCCTGGATGCGAAAAAGTTCAGTGCGGCGCTGGCGTCGTCGCTGATTTCCATGGGAATCCCCAACGAGCTATGAATGCCCATCTCGGCGAATTTTTTCGTGACCTCCGGCCAGCGCAGATCGGTCGAACCGTCGTCGATGATCACAGGGGACATCTCCCGGAGTGCCTTGATGCAGGGGCCGTCACCGATAGCCTGCTCAAGCCGGTCAAGCTCCACGGCGCGTGCGCTGCTGCCGGCTGCAGTAAGGGGCCGGCGCCTGACTTTGACGGTGACTGCGCAGTCGATCTCGTCGCCGGAAGCCTCAGAGATCGAGGCCGCAGCGAGTCTAGAGAGCCCGGTCAGGAATTCAGATGCATTCCCTGCGCCCACCAGAACAGACTGAAGTTCCAAAATGCCTTGAAGCTCGTCTGCAGGCTCGTTTTCCGGTGAACTCGACATCCTCCCATCCTACTTTCCTCGTTTGCCAGGGAGAACGGTGCCCCGACGCTGGCGGCCCGCATCCCGCCGTCGTATGCTGCATGCAGTCCTAGGCTTTTGATCCCCTACCGCGGAGTACGCACATGCAGATCCCCAAACCGTCCGACGCCGACAAAGACCGCTTCCGCGCGGTGGTGCCAGAGAACCCTGATGTCGTCGTCAAGCCGATGTTCGGGAACCTGGGTGCATTCGTGAACGGCAATATGTTCGCCGGACTGTTCGGACCGATGATCGGCGTCAAGCTTTCCGACGCCGATCGCGAGGCACTCGAGGCCGCTCACCAAACGCTTCCGTTCGGACCCGAAGGTCGCGCCATGGGTGGCTACGTCGGGCTGCCCGAAGCTTTGAGCGACAAGGACGAGCAAACAGCAGAATGGATCGAGAAAGCCTTCGAGTACGTCGCAACCCTCCCACCGAAAGCCGCAAAACCCCGTTCCCCCAAGAAGTAGCTGCCGCAGTGGCGATGCCACCAGCAAGGACAAGAGCTCAAAATCGGGAAGTATGGTCTTCGATCAGCCCGCTCGCCGCGATCTCACGGAAGGTATAGATCCCGCGGACCGCTGCGTCCGTGTCCCGGAATGGTGAGGAGACGGCAAGCTCTTTCCCGAACTCGTCAACCAGCCGCACCCTGCAGCTGCCTCCGTTGTCAGTGAACACTTCAAAGTGTCCCGCCATCAGAGAAGTCCTCCCCGACGGCGACCGCGAGCAAGCGTGGGCGGTCCGGCATGCCCGGTAGCGGGGCTGCCGTCGAGCGGCTGATGATGTCCTGGTTCGCGTCGCCGCTCCAACTCGCCCGTCACGAGATCCAGCAACGCCTGGGCCGGTTCGGAGAGCCGGCGGGTTGCGGCCGGGTGGGCTATTTCGTCGCAATGAAGAAGCACTAGACGGATGCGTTCCAATTCCCGCGAGGGCACGAATGGCCATCGCCGAAACAGTTGTTGAACCGCGCTCGGCCTGGGCAGGTAGCCCCGTAAGGCTTCACTGGAGGTGTCCGCCGTCCAGGCCGCACCGCGCCGTGCAGCGCGGACATCGAGGTGGACGGCCCTTTGACCATGAAGATGGGGGTGACTGGGTTGAATAGGTGCCATGACTGACCTCCCCGTACGAAAATCGAGAAAGCCAGCTGCTTGACCTATACCAGCATATCGAATGTGACTTAGGTCATGCCAATCGACTTGACTTTATTTCGGACCGCAGCTGGATCGCTGAACGCCGGGGCCCGGGCTCGTGTCCAAAGCTTCCAGGAGGGCGTAGTGTCGAAGTAGGAGATTTCAGGATGGCCGTTCGGGTCCAGGGATTGAATATAAGGGCCGTGCAGCGCGCGAGCGGGCAGGGCTACCGGCTTGGGTTCGGATCCCGGGCGCCCCTTGGAATCGAGGCCGTATGGCCAGTAATAACGCAGTTCCCACTACAGAGCAATTGCAGGACCTCCTGCTTGAAAGTCCCGGCTTCACCGAATTTCTCCTAGGCTTGGCCACCATCTCAGCGTCCTTGTTGGACGGTCGGGAACCTCTTTTGTGCGCCATCACTGTGGAGCGGGATGGCGGTCCCTCAACGGTGGCCAGTAGTACGGCTGCGGCGCAGCGCTTGGACGAAAAGCAATACACGTTCGACGACGGCCCTTGCCTTACGGCGTTGCGTCACCAACATCGCGTGCTGATTGATGATCTGCAGGCCGATGGCCGTTGGGCACAGTACGCCCACCAGGTGGAAGGCGAAGGTATTCGCTCTGTGCTGGCGGTGCCAATCCAAACAGACTCGTCGTCACGCGCAGCCCTCAATTGCTACGCCTATACCACCGGAATCTTCAACGAGGCCACCGTTTCCCGCGTGCTAGAGCATGCCGAAACAATCTCGAAAACACTGAGGTTGGCGCTGCGGCTTCATGTCCCGGAGCCGCACCCTGAACACCTGCGATCCGCCTTGCAATCGCGAGCCGTGGTGGACGCTGCTTTGTCCTTGATCATGCTCCAGAATCGTTGTGGACGGGACCGCGCCATGGAACTGCTCCAGCTCGCGGCGCGGGATAGCAGCCGGCGGCTTCACGACATCGCCACCGATATTTTGAGCGCATCAGTCCCCCGGGATTGGACTTCCTCCAGTGCGGTCCATGACTAATTCGGAGCCGAGGCCAACCCACACTGGGTTGGCCGGATTGGTTGCCGACCCGAACCAGGACCTTGGCATCACCCTGCAGGCCCTTGTCTTGGAGACTGCCGACGTCGACGAATTCCTTGGTGCCTTAGCCAATCTGGCAGCGGCCGCACTCACAACTGCCTCCAATGGCGTCTCATGCGGTCTCACCGTGATCACGAAGAAAAAGGGCTTCACCACAGCCAGCAGCGATGAGCGGGTGCGGGCGCTCGATGAACTGCAAATTGAATTCGGCGACGGGCCGTGCCTTACGGCGCTTCGGCACAGTTCACTGATTCTTGTGGCCGATACCCGCGGCGAAAGCCGTTGGAGTGACTACATGGAGGCCGTCTGGCGGAACGGCATTGGATCTGTCCTGGCAGTGCCGCTCGATGTGGCTGGTGATGCCGAGGCCGTCATGAACCTCTATTCGACCACGCCGCACGGGTTTACCGGACCGGACATTACAGCCGCGGAAGACTTCGCCTACAGTGCGGCGAAGTCCCTGAGTCTGGCTTTGATGATCTCCCAGTTGCGTAACGCCCGGGACGATCTCACCGCTGCCATGCAGTCCCGCTCGACGATCGATACCGCCGTCGGGATTGTCATGGCGCAGAACCGATTCGGACGCGACGCTGCCTTCAAGGTTTTGACCCGGGCCTCGAACAGTCGAAACGTCAAACTCCGGGATATAGCCGCTCATGTCGTTGCCTCTGTGTCGGGCGAGACGGATCCGGCAGTCTACTTCGACGAATAGCCAAAGCGTGGGGAATGGTGCGGACTAAGCTAGGAACAGCGCACCAACTGCCGTGCTGGATTCTCTTTCACAGGAACGCTGCGGCTCGATGCACTCGACCTAGATGAATGAGGACCATGGCGCGGAAAACTACCGCTGGACGAACTGTCGACCGTGATTGCGCGAATCCACGGCCTGCTGCTCACGGAAGAGAAAGTGGACCGCGCCGTGCAGTTGCTGGCCCGAGCCATCAAGGATTCCGTGTCCGGAGCCACCGGCGCGGGGGTCTCTCTTCTGGATTCGAGGGGCAGGCGAACCAGCAGCGCCTCCACGGACGAAATGGTCACCCTTGCGGATGCCCTCCAGTACGACCTGGGCCAAGGGCCCTGCCTGACAGCCTGGGCCATGGAAGAAACAGTGATCGTCCAGTACGTCGCAACAGATCCGCGCTGGCCGGACTGGACTGACGCTGTGAAGGACATGTCCATCCGTTCGGTGGTCAGCACTCCCTTGCTTGCCGAGCAAGAATGCATTGGTGCCTTGAAGATCTATTCGGACCTTGCCGGCGCTTTCGGGGAGGACGCGGCCTGTGTGTTGGAACTATTTGCCGCCCCCGCTGCCACGTTGCTTGCGAACATCCAGACCAGCGAAGCCCCCCATCGCATCAGCGGAGCCTTGGCTGAATCCCTCCATAGTCGCGACTTGGTCAACCGGGCCTGCGGCATACTGATGCAGCGCCATTCCTTGACCGTTGACCTAGCCCTTGCCGAACTGATGCGCCGCGCCCGGCGCCAGAACAGCACACTGGGCCAGATCAGTGCCGATCTCGTCGCCGGGATTCCGGCGGCCCTGGACTAAGGCCGGCCCGTGGGCTTCGATCCGCACGAACCACAACAGCAGCGCATGCTGGCCGCTGCCATGAAGTCAGCACAAATCAACGTCGGCGAACTCTGGCTCAAGTACTTCAGCCTAGGCGGCGAAGTTGGCGAATACGAGGTGGAAGCCTATCTCCAAGGCCTCCTCTCCCTGCCCGTCTTACAACGTGACCTCCTGGCCATGGCCGCCAACGAACTCATCAACAAATTCCCGCAAGGGCACGCCCCCTACTCCGATGAGCTCGGCCCGGATGGCGACTCCCCGAGGAAGGAACCCGGATCCGGGACGCGGGAACTGCCGGAGTCTGACGACTAGGCGCGGCTTGCGTCTCTGGCGGGGATATCAAACACGTAGACGCCCGCTCGTCTCCACTGAATTTTGCGATTTTCACACGGAGATTCGCTCAAAACGCACGGAGATTCAACCAATCCACACGGAGACGGGGTTTCGCAGGTTTATCTTTCTCTCAGGACGGAGCCGTCAGCAGCTCAACGGCTGACCGAACTTTCCTAACCAAATTGGGTCAGATGCATCACCCTCTCTGACGGATATGGCTTTCGGGTCATGGGCAAGAACACCCGAGGCTTACCGGTGGAAGGTGAACGACTGCCCTATCCAAAGAAATGAATCAATTCGAACCATCTGGGGGAACGAAATGAAGTTCAGAGGAAAAGTGTTATCGACCGCAATGCTTGTAGCTGCAGGGCTTTTGGTGTCCGCTCTTCCTTCCGCGGCGGCCGAGCTGCCTTCGGATCAATCGGCGCGAGCGCTCAGTGCACTGGAACGAGCCGTCGAGCATTCCGAAATCGCACACCAAGACTCAAGCGCCAGGGCGGCGGCTCGGTCATCTGTCGATGGGGAGCGCAAGGTCGATTCACAGTCGACTCTCGGGCGCTCAATTCGTCTCGTCGATCGAGGAACGGAAGTCGATCTGCCAGGTGCCACGCTCCAGATCCGCTTCCGCGATGATTCCGTTCAGGAAGCCGCTGCCAGCAATGGGACCCTGACCGTATTCGGGTCGAAGTCCTCGGACTACAACTACGCGGCAGGTTCAATCAACGGTCGGCTCGCGGGATACACAATCATCAACTCTGCCAATAAGAGCAGTTTCGAATACGAATTCCTTGTTAACGGAGCCCCAGCCGTCCTCGAGCCGCGAAGCAATGGTGGTGTCGCGGTCTATTCCGTCGACGGCACACTGGTCAACGCGATACTCCCGGCCTGGGCTGTTGATGCCACTGACAAGAATCTGTCGACGTCATACTCAGTCAATGGGAACATCCTCCGACAGGAGGTCAATTTGCAGGGAGCGACCTTCCCCGTGGTTGCCGACCCACAGACGGCCTGCGACCCTTGGTTTTGCACAGTGGAATTCAATAGATCCGAAACCAAGACCATCGCGGACAATGGATGGCAGGCAACTGGAGTCATCTCCATCGGGTGCGGGTTGCTGACCCCGGGAATGGCCGTGCTGTGCGGTGCCATTGGAGGGGCTGTCACGATTACTGCGTCGCAAGCTCACAACCAGGGCGAATGCGTAGGCATCCGGACGCCACGGTTTGCTGGTCAGGTGTCATTCCCTGTCATCTACAATGGCAGCAATTGTAGGTAGCACGTGGCATGAGGAGCTGTGAAATGATCACTGCAGAACAAGCCCGCTACGTGATGCTTCACGGTTGGAGCGGCTGGCTGACGCTCGCAATAATCCTCCTGGGCGTTGCCATGATTTTCATTAGCCCAGTTCGCGAGTTGCTTGGCCCGTTGTGGACCGGATATCCAGCAATAGCGTTTGGGTACATCTTTCTTGGGGTCCCGGCGATTTATCGCTACCGGTTAAGAAAAGCCGGTCAGGGCCGCGCTCTTTAGGGGGTGTGGTTAGCGCAACTCCAGAGTCGTTTGCTGGCTACGCGCTTAGGCATGGTGAGTCCGCACGGCCTTCGGGCGGGGTTCTCTTCCAGAAGTTTCGCGGCGTGTTTGTCCGGCCAGCCGGGCTGGAATCCAAGCGACAACCGCGGGCCTCGAGATCAACAACTGTAACTTCTAAAGAAAGGCACTAGACATGAACTTGGCGGTCGCGCTGGGTCCAACTGATCCGGTTAACCCAGACGTCGACTCCTGGGTTACTCCCGTTCTTGGCATCGTCTATATGGTGTTGGTAGTCGTCGCGCTTGCATCGCTTATGGCATCAAAGTGGATCCCCGCTCTAGCCAAAGTAGCCATTGCCGTCGCGATCTTTGTGTTGCCGTTTGTAGGCTCAGTCGGTTGGATTGTCTACTCACAAGTACGGCACCGGGGGCTCGGAACGCAGTACAGAAGATCGTAGTCGCGCCTATTTGAGGGGTGGTCAAAGTGAGGCCTACCCTTCTACCGCTACACCACCGAGCAACGAACCAGGAGTTCCTTGCTCCCGACACGGAAGAAGTAGGCATGTTAGTTCAGTCGGGCGACGGGCGATGTTTGACCTGAAACGCATCTGTTAAGGTGCGCGGAGTCGTTAAGGTGCTCATGTCCCACGACCGCCAGACACATCCGGCGCTGTCCACGTGAACGATCAGCCCGCCAGGACCCTTAGCGGATTTGCGACGCGGAGCTGCCCGCGCTCGATCAGCCAGGTGATGGATTCCAGCACAGCTTCTTCGGGCTGGTACCGGGGAGCGTAGCCCAACAGGGACTTGGCCTTCTCGGTCGTGAAGCAATGGCTGCGGTAGAGGTGGCCCCAGCTCGACTCGGCGTACTCCGGTGTGGTCGATTCGCGGAGGTGTCCCCACGTGACCGTCTCCAACGTTGCTGACTGGCCGAACCAGCCGGCGGCGATGTCGGCGTATCCGCGGACGGTGAGCGCTGTGGGGGCGACGATGTTGAAGTCCTCGCCTGCTGCCGCGTCGCGGTTCTGGATGGCTTTCTCGAACGCTTGGGCGACGTCGTCCGCGTGCACGTGGTGCATCAGTTCGGAGCCGCTTCCGGGGACTTGCAGCGGCTGGCCGGCAGAGAGGGTGTACCAGACGGCGGGGTCGAGGTTCCCGAGCGGGCCGATCGGGTGCCAACCGGGCCCGACGATATGGCCAGGGTGCACGGACGTGGTGACCAGTCCGCCGTCGTCGGTCTCCTCTTTCAGCATCCGCGCGATCCGGTCCTTCTGGATGCCGTACTCGCCGAACGGGGCTGCCGCCGATCCGGACGCCTCAGCGATCGGCAGCTTGAGGCTCTGGCCGTACCGCCACACCGAGCCGCAGTGCAGCAGGTGCCCGGCCTCCCCGCGGAGCCGGTTGACGAGCAAGCTCGCCGATTCGAGCGTGAAACAGACCAGATCGACGACGACGTCGGCCTGCCGCGCCGCGACCCTGTCACCGAAAGTGCCGTCCCGGTCCTCTTGCTGCCGGTCGGCGATGACCTGGCTCACCTGCTGCCATTCGGGCGCGTCGCCATAGCTTTTGTGGGTGCCACGGCTGATGTTGATGACTTCATGGCCGGCGCGCACCAGCCGGGGCACGAGGAAAGATCCGATGTGACCGCTGCCGCCGATGACGATGACCTTCATTGCTCTCCAGTGCTTCGTGATGATTTAGCTGTGAGTGTTTGGTTCTGGTCTGGATGAACGGACGACGGCGGCGCGGGCCCTTGCGCGGCGAGCTGGTCGTTGGTGGCGGCCCAGCTGGCGAGGAGTGCGAACTTCTCCGCGGATTCGCTATCCTCCTCGACGCTATAGATCCCGATCCATAGCCCCTTCTCCCC
Organism: Arthrobacter sp. FW306-2-2C-D06B; assembly: GCF_021789175.1. Lineage (NCBI taxonomy): Bacteria > Bacillati > Actinomycetota > Actinomycetes > Micrococcales > Micrococcaceae > Arthrobacter > Arthrobacter sp. FW306-2-2C-D06B. Next base: position 1,141,574 of record NZ_CP084560.1, on the reverse strand, counting down.
CGGCATCTCAAACACATCGTATGTAACGTCAACAACCCCCACCACCGGATGCTTGAACAGCTTCCGGCCGGTGCGGTGCTCGTGCACGTCTCGCTCAGCCCAGTTCGAACGGAACTCCGGGCTGCGGGTGGAGAGCTCCCCGATCAGGGCGGTCAGCTCGGCGTTCAGCGGATCGCGTCCTGCTTCCATGCGGAGCATTGCTGCTGTCATCTGCCTGGCCAGCGGCCAGTCCACGTAATAGTCTTTCGCCCGGGGGTCCAGGAAGATAAACCTCGCGAGGTTGGGACTGTCGGATTCGAACTGCGGCGAGTACAACGCCCGCCCCATGAGGTTGGAGGCGACGAGGTCATGTTGACGGTTCCACACCACGGCCGGAACGCCCATGCTGTCCAAAACCCGTTGCACCGATTCGCGCACTACCGGCTTCTTCTGCACTGTCCGGGCGGCGGCGGTGGGCGCCGTAGCGGTGCGGGCGAGTCCGAAAAGATATTCCCGTTCGAGCTCGTTGAGCTGCAGGGCATTGGCGAGGGCGTTCAGTACATGCTCTGACACCCCGCGGAGGTTCCCCCTCTCAAGACGGGTGTAGTAGTCGAGGCTAACCCCTGCAAGCATGGCCACTTCTGAGCGTCGGAGGCCGGGTACGCGGCGCTGCCCGCCGAAATCCTGCAGATCGGTCTGGGACGGCGTGATGTTGGCGCGGCGGGACATCAGAAACGCCCGCACTTCATCTTTCGAACTCATACCTTCCACGGTAGGGCGTGGACCGGCAACAGTGGGAGGCCCTGCCGGGGCCCCTTTTGGACCCGGGTGAGGGGTTCTAAGGGGGCCTCTCAGTGTTCGCTTCTACTCCGATACCGTGAATTTGACCCTCCCCCATCCCCAGCACGCCTCGGGCGTTGCCTTCTGTGTTCCCCTAGAAAGTGGTGCCTCAAAGCATGCCATCAACGGATCTCAAAGCGGCCGGGTTGAAAAGCGCCGTACATTCACGCGGCGGACTGCCACCGGTGGTGTTCGTTCTCACCGCCGGAACATTCCTGATGCAGACAACCGAGTTCTTCATAGCCGGTCTGCTGCCCGAACTCGCCAGCGACCTCCGGGTCAGCGTTCCGCACGCGGGCCTCCTCATCACCATCTTCGCCGTAGGGATGATCATCGGATCACCGGCGATGATCATCTTGACCCTGCGCCTCCAGCGTCGGCTCACCCTGATGCTCTCGCTCCTGCTGTTCGCGGTCGGTCATGTCCTGGTCGCCGTTAGCCCGAGCTTCGAAGTCATCTTCGCGGCCCGGTTTGTCACAGCCTGTGCTACAGGCGCCTTCTGGTCCGTCGCCGTCGTGGTGGCGACCCGAGCGGCAGGCCCCGCGGCCGGATCGCGCGCGCTCGGCGTCGTCATGGGTGGAGGAAGCCTGGCGACAGTGGTTGGCGTCCCGCTCGGGGCGTTCGCGGGGCAGATCGCCGGCTGGCGGGCTCCTTTCTGGGCCTTGGCCATCCTCGCGGCCGCCGCCGCGGTGTTTATCGTCCGCTTCGTCCCGCACGAAGAGCCCGCCGGGGCGACGCCGTCCCTGAGCTCTGAGTTCGCGGCACTCCGGTCCGGACGATTGGGGCTGGCCCTGGCCTCCTGTGCCTTGATCATGGGAGGCGTCCTGGCCACGTACAGCTATATCGCGCCCCTGTTGACGGACCGTGCCGGCGTCCCGGCTGCGATGCTGCCGTGGGTGCTGTGCTGCTTCGGCGTGGGCGCGCTCCTCGGCAATTACACGGGAGGCAGGCTCGGAGACCACCGGCCGTACGCCACCACCATCACAGCTGCCGTCGCGGCCACGCTCTTCCTTCTCGCATTGTGCGTGTTTTCGGAGCAGGCCCTGCCTGTCGTCATCCTGATCACCCTGGCAGGCTTCGCCGGGTTCGTGGTGAATCCCGTGGCGTTCGCGCTTGCGGTCAAGTTCGCTGGCAAGGCCCCGACGCTTGCGTCCGCGCTGACCACGGCCTCGTTCAACTTCGGCATTGCCGCCGGCTCGTGGGCGGCGGGCCTGGCCCTCAGCTCCGCGGCAGGCGAAACCGGGCCACCGGCAGTCGGAGCGGCGATCGCGTCTTTGACCATCGTTTCGCTCGGGGTGCTGGCGGCCGGCCAGCGCCGAGCCTCGCGGACAAGCGCGAACGCCGGCCAGGCGCCATCCGGGGAACGCGAGTGCGTTGGCTCGTCGCTGTAATCGTGGAACCGTTCAGAATGTGGACGTGTGGACCTCGATGAGGCCGCTCGCGTTCGTTGTCACGGAAAGCGTAGATCCCGCGGGCTGCGGCGTCCTTGTCATGGAAGGGGCCTGACACTGCGAGCACCCTGCCGAACTCGTCAACCAGCCTGACCCTGCAGCTGCCGCCGTTGTCAGTGAACACTTCAAAATGTCCGGCCATCAGAGCGAACCTCCCCGATGGTGTGCGGAGAGACGTTGGGGCAGTCCGCGAACTCCGGCGTTCTAAACGCCCTGGTTGAGATGTACGACGCCGCCCGGCACCGGAGCGGTGGCGTTCCGGTACTGCGTGGTTCAGTCGCGGAGCATCACAGTTTTCGTCCGAGGCCACGCCAATCCGCCAATGGCAGCTGCCGCAACCGCCGAAACAAGATTCGTCCACCACGGCCACCTCGAATCGGATGCCGAAGCCAAGGCCATAAGGATCAGCAAAGTCGAAACCGCGGTGATACCGGCGGCCGTAGCATTTTCAAGATCACGGCGAATTCTAGTCAGGCGACACGCCCAAAAGGTCAATGCGGCATTGATGCAACCCGACACGGCACCTACCATCGCGCCGCCGAGCCCGCTGAGTATCGTCAATCCGGGGCCGCCAGGCCCGTCCAAGAGAAGAACCGCCAGCACATATGCGCATCCGAACCCGGCCCCGAACAATAATCCCCTGTTTACTGCTCTGTTCAACGTTTCCTCCGTCTCTCGCGAGCGTTCAGAATGGCGCAACTACCCAAAGTCTATTGCTTCCATGGTTCGGTTCAGGAACGCAATGCCAGCGGTGGGACTCCTGACCGTATCCGGTCGAAGTCTTCGGAGTCCTACCCGCGATCCATGGACGGACCTCGCTGCCAAGGAGAACGTAGTCGAACACGTAGAAGCATGCTGAGCCACACTGATTTTTGCGGAATTCACACTGAGATCGGCCCGAAAACCGGCCAAAATGCACGTAGATGGGACCACCTCCACACTTAGATGGAAAATCTTCGGCTTATTTTGTTCCCGGGAATCGGGTGCCGCAGGATCCAACTGCCGTATCCCTGACCCCGACGGAAATGAAGTCATACTCAAAGATTGGGGAGAATTATGAGAGCGTTTGGGCCGAAGAAGACCATCAGGACGGTGCTTGGAATCGGGGCTGCACTCGCAATTGGTGTCTCGTCGTATTCCTTGGGCGCAGCCACCAGTTCAACCACAGGGCCGTCTGCTCACGGCGACATTCACATCGATTCGCCGTTGGTAAGCAACGCCGCGACAAAGTACACAGACGGCGAGGCTGGCGCTGCAAAAGTGAGCAACCCCAACGGGGTGCCGATTTCTGTGATCATCCATAAGGTGAAGGACACCGATCCCGGAGGATTTGCCGCCCGACTAAATACGTTGAAATCTAGCCCCGAGTTCTCCAGCTTCCTCATCTCGAGGGCCGGTTCCGTCGAGGCGGGAGGTGGCGAAGGACTAGCGGCCGTCCTTACGCAGCAACAGATCAACGCCTTCGTCGCGAGCATCAAGGGGAAAACGTTCGAAGTCATTACCGGCAAGGACGGCAAACCGGCCGTTGCTCTTAGCACCAAGAAACAACCTGCTCAAACCGGGGCGGCCACCCTTGCCTCTACCGCTAACTCCCGGGCAACGATCACCACCGCAGGCTGGTCGGGCCCGTCCTGCTGGCAAGGGTGGTTCGCGATGGGAGGCTATTCGGCTGCGACGGGGGCGATCTGCGGAGCCGTCGGGGCGTTCAGTCTCGGCATCGGGTGGGTAACTTGTGCCGGGTTCGGAGCATTTGGCGCGGGAATAAACTGGAATGACGCTTGCAGGTAAGACAGGAACGGGACAATGTCGGCCAGACCTAAGTTATTGACCCCGAAGACCGTGTGGGGACGACTTTATGTCTACCTCGCTTCGGTGGGCGGTATGTGGGCAGCGCAATGGTTGCTTTACTGGGCCACTTCTGGTTGGACACCCAAGCCGACTCTAGCCAGCTTGGTAATGTTCAGCATCATCTTCCTTTTCTTCGTCCTTGCCATCAAGCCAGGAGTTCCTTGGTTCCCGACAAGAAAGAAGTAGGCAACTTGGGCCGGGCGGGTCAGTAAGTCCTGGACGTAGGCGGCCCGCGCTGGACGACCTTACATTGATTGTCGCGGACCGGTCGGTCGCTTGTGGATTCGAGTAATTCTGCAAGCGGCTGACCGGGGTCACCTTGCGAAGTCGGTTCGCAAGGTGCACCCTGCTTCCCGTGACGATAGCGCCACGACACCCCCACCCGCGAGCTCGGCCGTAATGGCATCCGGCAGCGCGAGCACCTGGAAGCAGTCAACGACGGCGAGCCAAACCTTCACGGACGACTTCGCCGAACCCTTGGCAACACCCGAGCCGCCCGCTGTCCAAGGGCAGCCCACCCTCCCGGCAGAACTTCGTTGCGGCTTGCACCAGAGGCTGGCCCGCAAACGTGCCCGAATCCCCTCACCCGCCAGCACAGAGGTTGAAACAGCGACGGCTTGAATACTCCGGCGCCCACGAACTTGTGCGGGTGGGCGGAACGCAGGGAGTTGACTGGCGTTTTCAAGAATCTCCCCTAAAATGTCCGACCCAGATCCTAACGTGAGCACAGCAGGCTGCCGAGAGTAAGAGCAGGGGTAATTTCAACGCTTTCGCACTCGCGGCCCTGCATTGTCTCCGAATCGCTCAACCCGAAGGATCTATCATGACCGAACCACTCGCACCGTACGCCCAGCCTGCACCGGCCGTCCCCGCGCCCTCGAAGGGCAGCGGCTTCGGCACCGCCGCCCTCGTGCTGGGTATTCTTGCCATCGTCTTTTCGATCATCCCGATCGTCGGCTTCGTCGCCTTTCTGCTCGGCCCACTTGCCATCATTTTCGGCGTCATTGGGTTGACCCGTAAGTTCTCCAAGAAGGGAACCTCTGCTGCCGGACTTATCCTGGGCGTTCTCTCCGTGATCATCGCCATCATCGTGACTGCCATCATCGGCGCTGCGGCTCAGAGCGTCAGCGACTCGGTGAACAAGGAACACAAGATCGAGTACGTCGTCACCGTCACCGGAAAGGCTCATGTCTCCTACTGGACCGATGGAGGCACCTCGAACGAGGACATCACGGCCAACTGGAAGAAGGACGTCACCGCCAAGGGCTTCAACCTGAGCTCTTTGATCGTCACGGGTGATTACTCGAGCCCGACCAACGTCACCTGCGAAATCCTGGTCGACGGCCAAAGCGTGTCAAAGAATAGCGGCTCCGGAACCACCGCCATGGCATCCTGCACCGGCAGCAGCAAGTAGCACCTGTTTGATCGCAGGATCCGGTGGCCTAGCCCAAGCGGCTAGGGCACCGGATCCCTCATAGCGCAGGGACTCAAGAATCGTGAATGGGGATGAAAGATAATGAACACACCATCTGAACCCGGGCCATCCGCAGCACCGGAAATGCCAACGCGGGCGCCGCAGGTCGGCACCCCCGCGGAGGGCACGACGCCGGCCGGCCGCCAAAGTGCCTTCTTTCCCAGAATGTTCAAACAGGTCCCCCGATGGGCTCGAGTGGTGGTGCCCATCGCGCTTTTCGCCGGGCTCATCGGCGGGACAGCACTCGGTTTCGCGACGCGGCCAGCCGTCAGTTCGACGAAAGAATACGCGGCACTGAACGACGAGCTCACCGCCAAAATCACCAGCGGAGACGCAACCATCAGCAAGCTGCGCGCCGCGGCGTCGGACAAGGACGCCCAGATCAGCACGTTGCAATCAGCAGCCGCCGGCGTGAAGACCCTGCAGCAACAGTTGGCTGACAAGGAGAAAACCTTGGCCAGCAAAGAAGCGGACCTGGCCTCCCGTGAACAGAAGCTCAGCGATGCGACGAAGCAGGTTGCGGCCAGTCAGATCAAGAGCGGCCTTCACGTTGTTGGTGGGGACGTGCAGCCCGGCACGTACACAACAACGGGTCCCGACGGAACCAACTCGGTCGGCTGCTACTACGCCTGGAAGACGGGCACTGGCAGCGACGCCAGCATTAAGGACAACAACATTGTCCAAGGTACGGCCACTGTGACGCTCGCGAATGGCGAGGTATTCGAATCGACGAGCTGCACCGCTTGGACGAAAATCGGGTAGCAGACGAGGGCAGGTGGTGTGCCAGCTGCGGCTCCCCACCTGCTTCCTCTAGGTCACTCTGCATCTGGCCGCTCGGGGGGCACACGTGGGTTTGGTCAGGATCGGTGCCGTTCAGAGCGAGATATCGGGAACCGTGCCTCTCCGATCGCTCGGGACCGGTGACAGGCTAACCGCCCGCAGCGTTGAAGTAAGTTTCCGCCTGCCATCAGCGACAGCGGAATACCTAAGACGCGCTTGGAAGGCCTATAACAGCAGTTGCCCGCCATTCGTTAAATGCCGAGTCTGCCAAGCGTTTCACCCTGGCTAACAAGTCATTCGGCGCTTGTGAAAGATCAAGCGGAAACTCCACGACTGAAATCTCTGTGTTTCTGACTTGGCGCACGCGCGGTTTTCCTGGCCCCGCATAAATCAGCCATGCCGTCGGCACAGTTAACGCCGTGCAATAGGCGAGCATTTGATAGTAGTCAGCATTGGGATACCCGTCGGCCGCAGACGCTGCTTTGTACTTCGCGTCGAACACCATCGCGGGAACGCCGCGTACCGAATGAACGATGTCCACTGACATGCGGACACGATTCCCAGTCTGGCCAACTTCAGACTCGTCTAAGAACGTCTCGTATTGCCCGCTGGTTTCGCCGGGATAGCCATCAAGGGCCTCGCGAAGTGAAGTTGTAACGAAGTCCTCGAACACCTTGGCCATGTTCACAACGAAAGAGGCGACGGAATGGCGTCCGATACCGGCCTCGGCCGACATGTTCCGAAGTATGATCTCCGCCAAGCGGAGGGCAGGAACATAGCGCTCGTTGAGACGCGATTCTGTCCAAGGAGGTAGCGTGGCTCCGAACCGTAGCTCCGAGACTCCGTCCAGCTTCGAATCCAAGTGGGCCAGCTTCCAGCGCACGTCATGGGAAAGCCTCGGGACCTGCATCATCAAGCGTATGGCGGCCCGCAGGATACGATTCTCGGCGATGTCAACTGTGAAGTCGTCGTAGGCGACCTCCAAGGGCAGGAGCATCCCGGGGCGGCGGGTCATCTGGTCGCCCACACGGATCCGCCCTCGGACTGTGCGGAGGGCGTCCTCAACGTGGACGTACCCACTGAGCGCACCGCGTTCCAGCGCCCGCAACCCCTGGCGGGCCAGGGATTCGCCGAGGGCGGCGAACAGGTCGGTGTCTTCGATGCCCGCAATGTCTTCCGGACGGAAGCCCGGGTTCGCGGCGTAGCTGAGCAGGAACAGCAGCCGGCTGAGACCAACCTTCTGTTTTGGCTTGACCTCGACCAGAAGGTTTCCCACCTGGACAGCCCCTACGGTTCCCGCCGGGAGCACCGTCCACAATCCGCCGTGAGCAGGCAGTACCGTCACCAGCCCGGTGTCCCGGAGTGTGGCGGCCACTTCCGGATCCAGTTCAACTGGATCTGCCGAACTTTGTAGCTCGTCGAGGACGATCGATCGGAGCATCAGGTGGACGTGTCTTCCGAGTCCGTCAACAGCTGCTCGAACTCATCGGCGCCCTCACCATCTAGGACCTGCTCAGCAGACGCCAAGGAAAGGTCCACCGGCCCGACCCTGCTCGCCGCCTTGCGGCGCATCGCCGCCAACCCAAACTTCTCCCGGATCTGGTTCCGCTTCAGACGTCCAAAATACTGTTCTTCGAGCAGCGGCAGCAGCTCGTATTTCCAGATCTCCTCGAGTCCTTCGTCGGTCTCAGCATGGGGCTTCATGAAGTAGGACGGCCCGATCATGAGATCACGGTTAGTCTCCTCAATCTCGCTGTTCAAGGCATTCAGCAGTTCTGCCCGCAAAGAAGGCTTTCCGTTCGCCTTGAGGAAGCGTTCCAGCAGCCCCGAAATCATGCCGTCCTGCGGGTGCAACTCAATGAACGCAAATCGACGCCGAATGGCCGCGTCCACCATTGCAATTGACCTGTCCGAAGTGTTCATCGTTCCGATAATGAACAGGTTGGGCGGGAGCGCAAAGACCTTTTCCGGGTTGTATTGGAGATTAATCCCCTCATTCCGGTACTCAAGCAGGTAATACAACTCGCCAAAGATCTTGGCCAAATTTCCGCGATTCATCTCGTCGATGACGAGGAAGTACGGCTTATCACGGTTGCCGTCGGATGCGGCCTCGTCGGCGATTCGCCTCAAAGGCCCTGCCTCCAGACTGAACCCGACATTTCCATCCTGGCTCTTCGCTGGACGATACCCCTCAAAGAAGTCCTCATAGGCATAGGAGGGATGGAACTGGACCGTCTTGACGTGGTCCGCGTGCTCCTCCCCCGCAACGAACTTAGCGATCGCCGTTCCCAGATAAGTCTTGCCGGTACCGGGAGGGCCGTAGAACACAACCTGCTGCCGCGTCTGAAGTAGCCGGATCACCTCTTGGAGGTGCCCCTGTTCCACGTTCAGTTTTCGGGCAAGTTCCGGCGTTGCGAGTCGCAGCCGAGGCACGATGGCGATCTGCGGCGCAGGTGCCGCGTCTTCAGTTTCATCGTCAATATCAGATTCCGCGCCGTACCAAGACGCAATGATGGAAAAAGCTTCCGTGAGGTCAACCACCGCTCCCTGCTCGGCCAAGAGCCGGGGCAACGGCGCGGGAACATCCTCATTGCTGATGGGAGTCTTCTGCCATGCCACTGAGCGTCGCAGGCGCGATGAAGCATCGTCCGCGTAATGAGCCTCACCTGTCACGATGCCGAGGTAGAGGGCGTCCTCGAATGCAGTGACCACGAAGTCGTCCGCCTTCATGATGCTGAGGAATCGGTGGTACTCCATGGCCCGGAGTTTCCGTTCCGAGTATTCGATGTGCTGGTAGCCCTTGTTGACGGCCGTCTGGATTTGGCTCACTGTCGACCCGGGTGCGGGTGATCCCAGGTGCTGTGCCGGAGTGGATACGAAGCCGTCCTCCAACCAGGGATGAAGCATCGCGGATCCGGCCTGGCTTTGCCGCACTAGCCAAGCGCGTTGGCCAGAATCTTCGGAGCCTGTCCGCCATTGACTCAGGTACGGTTCCCGGTACCACTCGACGAATTGGTTGGTGTTGCCCTGTTGAACTAGACGAATGGCATGCAGGTCCTTGGCGATCGCACCTTCGTCGTTGATGTTCCGGCCGGTCGCCCCACCGATGACGCCTGCGAAGGCTTGCCAGATCTCGATCCGATGATCGCGCTTGACCACAGGTGGAAGGTAGCCCGGCCATGCCAGGTAGTCGATGCTGTACCGGATCATTGGCCTGTCGTCCGGCACCGACTGGGAAATATCGCGGAACGTCCAAGGATCTTCCAGCCCGGCTGCGATTAGGCTCATGGGCTGACCCGCGACATGCTCAACGAGCCTGGACAGCCATTTCATGTGCTCTGCCACTTGGATGTTGAATCCGACGCCGCCGTGAAACGCGCCCTCCGCTCCCAGACCTTCAGTAAGCCCGATTGGGAGGGTTACCGGGGCGTCATCGATCCAGGACAGGATCTTGTTCACCCGGGCCACTTTGGTGGCCCCGCCAACGTTGCTGAGGGGCAGAACTTGCAGGTAGGCGAGTTCGGCGGCCAGCAGGATAGTGGCCCGGTTTGCGCCCTGCAGCTGGCGCTCGAACTTGGCCATAAACGTTCCGGGGCCCACATCCAGCTCACCCCGGGCCGCCAGCTCGCGGGCGTTCTCGACGGTCCACAACACAGTTATACCGTCAAAGAGTGAAGGTTCCCCGCGGAATCCGGTTTCGATGATCCGCCGTGCTACCGCCTCAAGCTCGGGAGCTATGGTAGCAGCAGCAATGTTCAGATCGAGCTCGGCGGAGGGAATTTTGTCGCCCCGCCATTGCCGAAGGATCGCGGCCTGCTCCGGCGTCCAGTCGTCGCCCGGGCCGGTGTTCATGACCGACCACATCACTCCTTGGGCCTCCAACCGATTGAATTCGCCAAGCTCCGCAGCCGCCAGCTCCGCACGCAGTTCGTCCAGGGTTTCCAAGAACGCCTCGTAGCGGCCTCGAGCTGTCCGGACCGTCTCCTTGTAGTCAAAGCCAATGATGTTCCAGAACTGACGGACCGCTTCGGGTCGGTAGGGCGGGAACTCGGTCGGATCCACAGCCATAAGCAGGACAGAACCCACTCCGGTGGCAATACCGTCGGAAAGTTCTCGAGAGTTCAGCTCCTTAAGACCGCCGACCAAGGCATTCAGCTTCTCCGTTTCGGGCTCCCCCGACCAAAACAGCGTAAAGAGAGATTCCAGGTTCTGCGACGAGGCATCATCGAGCTTGTCCATGGCACCGATAGTTCTGTAGTTGACGAGGTTCGTCGTCCGCAGGGCCCGAATGAAGTGCGAGTGCCATCCAGAATCCCCTGCCAGCAGTTCGTCCCGAACTACCGCGAGCTTTGCCGCCAATTCTTTCTTGTATTCATTCTCTTCCGCCTGAAGGTCGACAGTTTCGATAAATTTGCCGGCAAACTCGATGAACCGAGTCCAGTTCAAGTTCTGGATCATGCGGAGAGCTCCTTGGCGGGGTGGCGGGGGCCTTGGCCGGGCGGCGGGTTAAGCGTCGACCCAAACGGGACTCCGGTCTTGATGGCCTCCAGCATGGCGTCATAGGCCTCGAGGATGAGGCGCTTGGTGCGGTACTCCCCGAATAGGGACAAGTCCTTGCGCATCACGATGGGAAAAGCTTCCAAAACGTAGTCAATCGTTGCACGGTCATACCCGTATTCAACAAAGAGTGCGGCATCTAGTTCTGCTCGAATTCGGGACCGCCGGTCAGGATTCCACTGAAATGGACCGCCTCTTTCTAGCCCGGTCGCTGCATCTGAGATCGCTTCGTACGTTGTGTATTCGAGTTCTGCTACACGCGGCCGAATCCAATCAATAAAGCTTTGTGATGGATCATTCCATTTCGTTACACCCCTAAGGACCTCAGGCGGCAGCACAGGGAATTGCTTCACGATAAAGAAGTTCAGGGACGTGCTGCTCACCTTAGTGCGACTTATGAAGTCCTGAGCAAAAGAGTTCATTACTGTGGGAAGCACCCAAAGATCAGGGTCAGAAGATTGAAGTATTGGCAGCTTGTTTCCTACTCCCGACCTAGGAAAATTGGCGCAAATCGTGGTCCGCTCGTCGGTTGCTCGGGCGATGTCACGGAACCCGACAATCCAGCTACCACTGAGCACTGGATCGACTTCTGCGCGGGGAACCCAGTATCGAGGGAGAACCGTAAACGAGGGGTCTGCCTTCTCGGCCATCCCCACGTCTCTCACGTCCTGTCCGTCGTAAGTCGCCCAGCGGTGGTCGAACTGATGGATCATCTTGGCCTCGTACAGCGGCAACATCTTCTCGGGCTTGCCGTTGACGGTGCGCTCGAAAATGTTCCCCTGCAGGGTCCAACCTTTGCTCTCCAGCTGCTCGCGGGTGTGAAATAAATGCGAATCGGAGGTCATGTTGAAGAGGCCCTGCATGAACGAGACACCCCACGGATTGCCGTTAACGGGGTCGTTCTCGTTGATGAGGACGGGGACGCGCCGGTAGATGTCCAGGGTGATTTCAGCATCGCGGCGGGTGCGGAAGATAGGTAGCGTTCCGGTGTTCGGATTCAGCAGCTTAATCTCATCTGGAGTGAGCTCGAACTCAGATGCCGAAATGTCGGCAGGATCATGGAGGAAGAAAGCAAACGATGCAACCGACTCCTTGGCCACCCGGCCCGTCAGGGTCAGCAAGCAAAATTTATAGCTTCGATGCACGCCTTCAAACAAAGGCTTAGCGTTTTCGAAGTCATAGAGCGCCGCAATGGAGGCTGTCTCCACCATGTCGTTGAAGAAGTATTGGGTCGTGTGATCAGTTGCAATGCCGGTCGGCACAATGACCCCAGTTCGGCCCAATGGATGGGTCATTGACCGGAAAAGCTCGGCAAAGAGTGGATCTGTCTTGACCCTTCCTCGTCCGCAAAACGGATACCGTCCCGAGTTCGCGGCGAAGTGGCGGAGTCCATCGATTTCACGCTTACGCGATCGAAATTTGACGTCAAGGATTGGATCGGATTCTGGCAGCTCAGCGATGAGTTTTTTTCGTTTCGCTCCCGTGGCAGCCGCGATCTCCAGATTTTCGGATGCAAAGAACTCTTGTTCCTTGAGCTCGATGTGCTCCCACGGCGGGTTGCCTAGCACGCAGGAGAACCCCCCCGGCCAGCCCTCGGCGCCGACGTCCTCGCCGGACTCCGGGTCGCCAAAGATTTCCGGGAACTCGAGGTGCCAGTGGAAAAAGCGGTACTCGTCGGCCAGCTGTTGGATCAGGGTGACTGTCCGGGCAAATCCTGCCGAGGTGCCGGAGTCGCCCAGCTGCCGGACGATGGAGGACGTAGGAGGCTCAGCCTCACCGGCCTTGAGCGGCCACACGAAGGCTGCGCACCAGGCATCGGCGTGGAGCCTCTTCTGCTCCATTTCCGCGGAGTGGTCGAACGCGTCGTAGGCCTCGGCCCGGAAGCGTGCTTCCTCGGCGCTGGTCACGGGCTTGACCAGTTCGCGGCGCTGGCTGATCAGCTGGGCCACTGCGGACTTCGTGCCACCGAAACTGAATGCTTCCTGCCCGAGCGAGCCAAAGAGCCTGTCCGCTTTCCGGCTGTTCTCGGCTTTGTTCCGCTTATTGGCCTCCGCTGCAAACTTCTTGTCGTCGCCCTCAAGGACCGCGAAGGCCCCCTCTGGTACGCCGCCGGCGAGCAGCGCAGGCGTTGTTCCCAGCAGGCTGTTGCCGATCTTGATTCGTGCGTCCAGGAAGCCCAGCGGTTTCCCGGGTTGCATGGCTTCCAACCACAGGGAGACTTTGGCAAGTTCGGCGGCGAGGTCGTTCATGTCCACGCCGTAGATGCAGCGTTCCACCACGTCATGCAGTGCGCTCTGCACCTCGCCCGGTGTCGGCTCGTTCTCGCCGGCGCGCACCTCTGCCAGGCGACGGGCAATTCGGCGGGCGGCGGCCACCAGGAAGCCGCCGGAGCCGGAGGCTGGGTCGCAAACGGTCAGCTTAAGGAGGCGTTCCTCGGCGTTGTCCGGTCCGGCTGCACCGTTGACGGATTGGTCCAGCAGCGGGTCCAAGGCGGTGTCCAATAGTGCGGACACCAGACCTGGTGGGGTGTAGTAGGAGCCGGTGGTCTTGCGCTCGTTTCCAACCAGGTGAACGAGCTCAAAGGACCGCGTCTCGGTGTCGACGCGGGGCACCAATTCCAGCAGGGATTCGTAAACGGAGCCTAATTCCTCGGCCCCGAGATGTCGGTAGTCCACGGGCTGCAGACGGCCGGTCTTCCCAGCCACCCAGCCTAGGCCGCGGATGGCCTTGAGGAAGTCCTGGTTTGCCATCTCGGCGCCCAGCAGTAGGTCGTCACGAGGCTGGGCTTCCAACCGGACGGCACGGGAATCGGGGTCAAAGAGGCCGCCGAGTGCCGGCAGACCCACGGCTGCGAGGCCGTCGCCGCCCAGGGCGCCCAGAACGAGTTTCTGGGTACGCCACAGGTCCGGGTGCGGGCCTCCGTCGCGGGCGCGGGACATCTTCCGAAGCCGCTGCGTCGAAAAGTAGGTCTCGTAGCGATGGCGGGCATCGGTGGTCGCCGCCGGGTCGAGGAGAGCGCCGCGATCCTCCACCACGAACAGGAACAGCAGGCGGTATGCAGTGCGAAGGAGTGCCTTGTGGAAGTCGCGATGGCTTAGATCCCCGGAATGCAGGGCATCCACGAGCCAGCGGTTGTCCGGGTGGCGCAGAAAGCCTGAGCCCAGGTAGCCCAGGGCCTTCTCGACGCCGGCGCCCAGCTTGTCGAGGGCACGGGCTCCGGCCTCGACGGATTCGCTTCGCCAGTGTTCCAGCCAGCAGTCAGACGGGGGCGCTTCGGAGCCACCGCGCTTGTCCAGCCGGGACTGGTGGCAGAGTTGCCAGAACAGCTGGAACTCGGAATAGAGATCCGACTCGAAGATGGTCTCGAGATCGAATTCGATGTATGCGGAGCCTGCCAGCGCTGTGGAGTCCCGCAGGAGACGGAGCCTGAGACCATTGCTGAGAATGGCCCAGAGGTAAGTGTCCTCACGGTTCAGAAATTCCTGCAGCATCGCCTGGGGCGCGCGCCTTGCAGCACCTTCAACCTTCGGGGTTCGCTTGTCCAGGTCCACGCCAGGGCCAAGCAGGTGTATGGGCACGGACTCCCAACGGTGCGAGATGGGGTATACCTCGCTGCCGCTCGTCAGGCCGCCGGGGGTCGCAGGGACCTGCCCATAGCCGAGTTCGCGAAGGAGCACCAGAAGCCACTTCTGCCGGGCGTCGCCGGTACCGGCGCCTTGCCCGTCCGCGCGTTTGGTGGCGTCGGATTCGAGCCAGGCGCTCCACGCACCCTGTAGGTAAATCCATGTCCGTGAGGCAGCGTCCCGGACCGTCTCCGTGCCGGCAAGGTGGAAGCTCGCCGGAGCCAAGCTCCTGGCATCGCTGACCTCCCCGGCCTGGATACGCCCCAGCAAGGATGGGGGAACAACTCCCCCGACGACGGTGATGGCTTGGAATGCCGTGCTCATTTGGTGCCTCCGACCGGGCTGTAGACGTAGACTCCCAAGATGTCTGCGGGAAGATTCGGTTCGATCGTGAGGCCACGGATTCCGAGCTGGCCCGCACGGTCGCCACGGGCAGCGATCCGGACCTCGCGGTGAGCATCACGGATCTGTTCGGCCACGCCTTGGGCTTTCTGCTCCAGCTGGTCCTTCAGCTGGTCCAAAGATCCGAGGATGGCGGCCATCATGTTGGTGACATCGCCGGCATTCGCGTCCGGTCTGGCCTGGAGCAACGCTTCGACGGCTTCTTCCGGGAGCCAGACGGGGTTCTGCGGCATGCCCGTGAAGGCCAGTATGCAGGCCTCCTCTGCCATATCTGTCTTGTCGCCAAGCCGCGCGGGAAGTACCAGCTTTGTGCGGAAGCGGACAAGGAGGGCCACGGTAAGTTTGTCCACGGCGTTGGTTTTGATGAATCCGCAACGGCGGGCTGGGCGTGCCTTGCCCGTGAGTTGCGCGTCCAGAGCGGAGTTAAGGACGTAGTTTGCTGCCGCAGCGACGATGGGGTCCGTTCGTACCAGCACGGAGGTGTGGTGCGGGGCCGGGAAATCGTTGACGAAGCGGATCTTGGAATCCGAGCCCAGGGCATTGCGGATGCCCGGCACAGCCGCTGTTAGCTCGGCGACCAGCCCATCCTGCATGGTATCGACGTGCGCGCCCGTTTCTTCAAGGGCGGCTTTCACAAAGGCCGCCACGTCGCCGGGGTCTCCCAGGCTGCGTCGGGCCGCGTCCACGACTTTCTGTACTTCTTCCGGGCGGATGGCGTTCTGCGCGAAGCGGGAGCGGCTGAGCTTCTCTTGTTCCGCGCTGCTTCGCCACTCAGCTTCAAGTTCCTCGGCTTCCGGGGTGAGGCTGAACAGCTCCAGCTGGTCACCGTTCTTACCGCGCATCATGATGCCCTCTAGGAGAGCGGACAGGATCTGATCGCTGCGGGGCGGGACGGGTACGCTGATGCCCAAGTCCCGGCGGATGCTCTCATGTTTGCGCAGGAGAACATCCAGCACTATGCCGTCAATTCCGTTGTCATCACCGTAGATGGTGAGGGCGCGGACTGTATCCGAGAGCTGTCCGAACCGGTCGACCCGCCCTTCGCGCTGTTCGTGGCGGGTGGGGTTCCAGGCGAGGTCATAGTGGATTACGGCTTGGAAGCCGTCCTGCAGGTTCACGCCCTCGGATAGGCAGTCTGTGGCCACCAGTACCTTCGGAGTTTCGCCGGCGCGTTCCGCCTGCGCGGCGATGCGAGCGGCGCGTTCCTCTGAGGGCAGTTCGCCGGTGACGACTTCGACATCGAACTTTTTCTTCCCTGCGGTGCGCAGGTACTCCGAGACGTAGTGTGCCGTCGGGATGAAACGGCAAAACACGATGGGCTGGAAGCCGTCGGCGAGGAGCGTGCTGATGCGCTTCATCAGCAGCTGCAGCTTTGCGTCCTGGGCCGGGTTCGCCTGGAGCTCCACCGCGGTCTTGAGGAACGCATTGAGTTGGCGTTTCTCCCAGGACGTTTCGTCCAAGGCATCAGGTCGGGATCCGGGGACAACGTCGATGCCCTCACCGCCGTCGTCCTCTACCTGATCCATCACGACGGCCATTCCGCGTTTCTCGGCGTCCGATTCGGAGTCCTCTGCCACGGCTCGGGTATTCAGCGTCGCAGCGGCTGAGGCGGGCGAAGACGCCATGGCGCGCAGCAAAGACAGAGCGGACCACCACCGGATGCGCTGGTCGCGTTTGCTGCCGGAGGTGTCCTGGACCTGCCCGCGGACGTAGTTCAGGACGGCGTCGAAGAGCGCCCGGTGTTGCGGCGAGAGCTCGTAGGCCACTTCTACCGTCTCGCGGTCGCTCGGGAACTTGGTGTCCGACTTCAGGAAGCTGCGGATGTCCACGCGGCGGCGCTGGACCATGTGGTCCGCGAGTTTGCGGCGGCCCGCCTCAGTGGTTAGGTCCACAGTCTTGAGACTGTCATCCAGCAGGCCGATCAGGTTGCGGAAGGCGCCGTCGTTGCCGCTATGCGGCGTGGCCGTCACCAGCACGAGGTGACGGTTCGGATTGTCGGCCAGTCCCCGCACCAGCTCGTACCGCTGGGTGCGGCCGACGCCACCTTTGCCGGAGTCATCGGCGGTGACACCATGGGCCTCGTCAACAATCACCAGGTCTGGTGCCGTCCGCATGAAGTCATGGCGCTTGGACTCCGACTTGATGAAGTCAGTGGAAACGATTGTGTGTTTGAAATACTCAAAGATGGACTTGTCGTAGCCGGCTTCCTTCTGCAGTCGCTTCACTGTCCCTGGCAGGACCAGCTCGGCGTCAATACCGAACTTCTCAGAAAGCTCTTGCTTCCACTGCTGGGCCAGGCTCGGCGGGCACAGGACAGCGAGTCCGCTGGCGTCCCCTTGAGCCAGGAGCTCGGAGGCGATCAATCCGGCTTCGATGGTCTTGCCAATTCCCACGTCGTCGGCGACGAGGAGTCGCACGACATCCTGGCGTAGCGCCAGTAGCAGTGGGACGAGCTGATAGGGGCGAGGGCTCACGTTCAACCCTGCCAGGGAACGGAACGGACCACCGCTGGAGCGGAACCCGATACGAAGCGCGTCGCGGAGCAAGCGGGCACTGCGGTCATCGCCGAGGTCTGTTGCCAGCGGTAGGCCGAAGGACGCCGGGTTCACTTCCTCAATGGAGGGGATGACTCCTGCGATGTCATCGGTGGTGCCTCCCAAGGGCTGCAGGACAAGGAAGTCGGGGGTGCTCTCGGGAAGAACCACCCATTCCCGGCCGCGGGCCGCTACCAGCGAGCCAACCGCAAAACTGTGCTCCGCCGTCGTACTAGTCACTCCACCACTCCAAATACGTTCGGGTGTCCACCAACAAATGCTTCAATGTCTTCGTCCTGACGGCACCTGATGACGTTCCAGTTGCCGTACGTCAGCGCCAGGTCATCGACAGAAGGTCTCGACGCGTCCTCCACGATCACTGCAGTGCCCACCGACAATTTAGCCGTGTAGATAAAATCCACCACATTCCCCTCAATACTGGGGCCAATTTCATCGGGCAGATTTCGCCCGTTCTGCAGCAGATAGTCCAACAGGCTTTGGGCCCTCGGGCTAACCACAGTTCCGGGAGGCATAGCGTGCTTGGGTTTCGGCGCCGGTGCTGCGGCCACCGTGACAGCGCCGGCCAACTGCATCAGCCGGTCTATGACGAGCCTCCGGTCGATGATTTCATGGTCACGCTGATTGCCGTAGGACAACAGGCACCGGTAGCAACCACGGACGCAGCTGTTTTCCATGTCGTCGCCCGTCGCGGCATCGACGTGCAGAATTTCCAGCGCCTTGGCGGCGACCCTAGCCATGGCGTCCGGCTCGCTTTGCAGCCGGCGCAACACTCCGGCGCCGCCCTCTGCGGCCTCGATGAACAGCAGACGTCCCCGATCGTCACTGTCAGCCAAAAGCTCGCTTGAGAGCTCGGAATCCTCCAGCTGGAACACGGCCTCGATGCCGCGCTCCACGGCGAACTGCATCGTGGTGGCTTCGGCGTGCGTCACAGCCTCCGCCCACCGAACCACAGCTATGTTGCGGCGGTCTTCAACGTAAGGCGTCACCATCTGCTTCTTCTTGGACTGTTCTACGGTCATGTCATCCGCGTCGGTCGCGTCACCCGCGTCTCCGGTGTCCGCGGTGGCCTTCTTTTCCGACAGCCATTCGCCAGTAATGAGATCGAGCCAAAACCCATGCCGATCCTGGTTGGCCCGGTTCCGGCGACCCAGGTTGGTCACTCGGACAGTGGCTCCCTCCCCGTAGTGCGCTGCACCGATGACTTCCTCCCCGTTCAGCATCTGCGCATCGGAGCGGCCTGGCTTCTTACCGTGCGGCGCAAATCGATAGTTGGTGACTAGCTGGAATCCCTGGCGGTTGCGTTCTTCCTCGTCCGCGCTGATCCGTTCGCGGCGGCGCGTGATGACGGACTGCAACTGCATCAGGTTTGACCAACTGCCGACCAGCGGTTCGTTGCACGATTCACAGATGTCGAGTCCGGCCTCGCGCTGATGCAAGTAACCACAGGCAACGCAGACACGGGCTTCACCGAGGACAACGTCTCCCACGCCCGCGCCGTCGGAGTCGCGCGGGAGACTGACACGCTTGACCTGGTAACGGGCGCCTTCGTGGTAGATCAGCGAGTCCGGGCCGAACTCGCTGATGGCCAGGAAACGCGAGCGTTGCAGCCAGGTGCTGTTGTTGTCCTTGCCTCGTCGGATGCCTGGGATGAAGGCAGCCAATGGCAGCCGGGGGAACGAGTATCCCGGGAGGAATCCCTCGGAAGCCAAGTAACGCAGGGTGTAGAAGTCTGATTGACCCTTTGAATCGCTGTCATTGAGAAGGATTTCCAGGCGCTGGCCGGCCTCGCGGTGCCGGTTGGCCGCGGCCTCGCGTTGTTTGGAGTCTGTGGAGTGATCCTGGCTGGCTCGGTGCGCGGCGTCCTGCTCAGTGATTGCGCTCCGGTAGAGCTGACGCCACCTCTCGCAGGCCTGATCGAAGTTGGCAAGGGCGTTGTCAATGACGGCATCGGACCATGATTCAGCCCACCACGACGTGTCTTTCAGTTCCCCTTCGATGCTCCGCAAGAGGACCCCGGCCGATGCCTTGGCGCGTTTCGCGGCTTGTTCATCAGCTAGGACAGACCTGATCTCCGGCTGAAGGGGGTAGCTCTTGTCTTCAAGCTTGAGCAGCCCGCTCATGGACTTACCCAGACCCGAGCTCGTTGCGGCGAGGGCCTCAGCCAGCCAGATGGCGTGGACGTGCGACCTGACTAGGTCTTCGTTGGCGAAGTCCAACCTCGGCGGCTGTACCTGACCGGAAACCATGAGGTTCGAGCGTTCGAAGTAATAGGAGTCATGAGGGCTGCCTGTGGCACAGTAGGTCAGGACCAGGGCCGGCTGGCCCGAGCGCCCCGCGCGGCCGCTGCGCTGCGCGTAGTTTGCCGGTGTGGGCGGAACGTTGCGCATCGCCACTGCATTGAGGTCGGCGATGTCGACGCCCAGCTCCATGGTTGGAGAACAGAACAAGAGGGGAAGCTCTGCTTCGCGAAACGCCTGTTCTCTGGCTTCCCGATCTTCTGCACGCACCTGGGCAGTGTGCTCCGCTGCCTTGAGGCCCGCCAGTTCCTGTCCTTGCTCCAGGTACAGGTCCTTGAAGAACTGAATGACGCGCGGCTTCTGGTCGGCATGATATGTGCGGCGGAGCAAATCGGGGGCGCCGTATTCGCCGTCGCCCTTCCTCAAAACCATGCTGGACAGCTTGAGGCGGTAGCCGGAGACTTTGCCTTCGACGACCTCGGCAATGAAGCCGGTCTCGAGCAGAATTTGGAATAGCGAAGCGATGACTTCGTCCACTTCGGCGCGCTTGA
This sequence comes from Arthrobacter sp. FW306-2-2C-D06B, assembly GCF_021789175.1. NCBI lineage: Bacteria > Bacillati > Actinomycetota > Actinomycetes > Micrococcales > Micrococcaceae > Arthrobacter > Arthrobacter sp. FW306-2-2C-D06B. The sequence goes on along the minus strand of NZ_CP084560.1, from coordinate 1,121,277 downwards.
GCTTGTTGCCCGGCGAAGCTGTCTTGGCTAGCCATCGGCCAAATGTTCCATAAGAGGTCACGGGGAGAGTCGTCCGGTAAGCCATCTTCTTGGGCTCCGTGGTCACGAGCCCGACGCTGGCAGCGGATTCCTGCTCTGGCAAAGCCCAAATACCCGTCAGGAATTCGCGGCTGCGGTTCTTGACGCGGTCCAGCCAGTCCGCCGTGAGTTCCTCGGCGTCGATGGCAAGAACGCGGCGGAACTCATCCAGCAGAACCCGGATAATCTCCTCGCGCTTGCCGGGGTCCGCGTCCCGGAGCACGTAGTGAGCCTTTTCCCAGCGGCGCTCTTGTTCCGCCAGGTTCTTGGCGAGGGGGTAGTCCACTACCAGGAGACCCGTCTGTTCAAGGTTTGGCAGGGTGATTCGCCACCCGCGTTGCAGGTCGCGCAGCGCGCGGTAGGTCACGACTTCGTTGAGGGCCCGCTTAGTTGGCTTGGGGTCCAGCGGGTCTTCAGTGCGCGCATAGTCGGACCATGCCAGGCTGAGCGTTTTGATGATCGCATCACCCAGTTCCATGGCCTCAACTCCTGCGTTGCCGGCTGAGGCGACTGCGCGGTAGAGGGCAGAGCGAAGCTGGGCCACTTGAACGAAGTCGTTCAGGTGGCCGGCCTGAAGCGATGCGTCCTGTCTGTTGTCTACGAAAGTCAGCAGTTTCTTGGCGCGCGGGCTCAAATCGCTGCCGGCCTCGGACTTCAGTAGCTGAACGAGCTTCGTTGCGATCACTGTCATTGCACTGCTGCGGCCCTCTTGGTCGAGAGTCACCACCTTGGAGAATTCACCACTCCGCGCGGATTCATAGGTGACCTGGCAATTCAGGCAGAAACCAAGGCTTCCCGGAACCCATGCAGCGAGCTGGCCATCCTCCTGGGTGTACTCGACATCCCGGGCCGCTGTGCCATCAGGCTGGACCCGGTACCGAGATGGAATCCGCTCACGCTTGGACTCGATAATCGGATTCCCGGAGACTGCGTTGTTGAGCCAGGAGGCGGGGATACGGCCAGCCTCAACAGCCTGCTCCGGCCATTCCTGCTCAGTGGAGATGTACAGATAACCGTCCTGGCCATTGTCCGGACCGCCGGTATCCTGCATTTTCAGTTCGTGACGGGCGATGAATCGGAAGTCGCCCCCGGCCTCCGTCAACCGCGCCATGAGGTACTCCTGACCGCACTCGCGACAGAACGCGAGGGGATAGAGCCGCTTCTCCGCGTCTCCGACGGTTAGCTGGAAGTCGGTCTCGATGAGTCTCGTGTCCTCAGACTCCGCTGTGGCATACAGGGAACCGGCCTTGGAAATGAACTGGTGAAGGCGGAAGGCGAACAGCGGTCGGTTGGTCTCAATGTGCTTTGCCTTCGAACCCGCAAGGAGAGTCGCGCGGATAGCTGTGGCGCAACTGCTTGCTGTTTCCCCGGTCTGCTTGGCCAGTTCCTCTGCGGCATGGGTAACGGTCTGTGGTTGTCTGCGGATAATCTTGTTGGATTCCGGCTCCGTCGTGAGGCCGAACGTGTCCTCAATCCAAGATGCAAGCGGATCGGAGGTCATCAGTGTGTACCCGCCGTCCAGCGTCGGGCTGCTGTAATCGGCATCGCCGCGTTCTCTCACAGCGGCCTTCAGATCCTGGTCCGATCGGTGCTGGTTGGTGGTCGCTTGGATCAAGGTCTCGGTCACCACGTGATCCGGCGAAACAACGGTTCCAAAAATCCGGGAAGCGACCTCGGCGACGTCCCTCTGCTGCTGGGCCACAGTTCCACCGCTCGACATCGTGGCGGACGTGCCAATGCACTGCAAGGTGCTCTGGGCGTTACAGGCGTCCCGCAAGCGGCGTACGAGCATGGCAACATCGGCGCCCTGCCGGCCGCGATACGTGTGCAGTTCATCCAGAACGAGGAACTGGAGACCGGAGGCCGCTCGGACGAGGGACTGCCGTTCCTCCGGCCGGGTCAGGACGTACTCAAGCATGACGTAGTTAGTCAGCAAGATGTCCGGGGGGTTCTTAAGGATGTTCTCGCGGGTTTCTCCGCGTTCCTGGCCGGTATAGCGCCCAAAAGTGACCGGCGGCTTGCCGTCAAACCCGTTGTCGAGGAACTTAGATAGCTCCTCCATCTGGCTGTTGGCCAACGCGTTCATCGGGTAAACGATGATGGCCTTGACGCCCTTACCCGTCCCTTCGCGGAGCACGCGGTCCACAATCGGGACTATGTACGCCAATGATTTTCCGGAGCCCGTGCCCGTTGTTAGGACATATGAATCCTTCTTGGCGGCGATTTCAATGGCATCGCGCTGATGCTTGTGCAGGGTGATGGGGGCCGAGCCACGATCACCGGCATCCTTCTTGGGCCTGAAAATGGCATCGCAGTCGGGGTGAAGGAGCCCACGCCGGACGAGCTCGTCTATGCGGCCGCCGGAGCTGAACGAGGGATTCAGGGACAGCCAAGGGTCGGGCCACTGCCGTCCCTTGTCTCCGAGCTCGACGACGGCATCCTTGATCCGCTGATCTTGAATGTCCACAAAGCCCTCAGTGAAGGACCTGTAGCCCGCGATCAGCTTTTCACGAATTCCGAACGCATCCATGCGTGCTCCCCTGTGTACATGACATTCGATAACTACAGGGAAGCTTATCTGGGGAGTCGCTCCAACTTGCTCAGCGCCCCTCCCTTCATCTTGGGGGACACGATTCTCTTCGGCGTCTGGGTGTGCCACTTACGGATTAGTGTTTGCAAGATGACGAGATTGAAAGTTGGTGGGGCAACGGTGGGCCTCGATGATGCAAAAGTCTGGGCACGAACGTATCTCATGGAGAGGCCTCGAACCTCCGCTTACCCGGCCTACGATGGATACCCAGGATCTCCAAGCGAATCGGTTGGGGCCCAGGACCTGCTGGCGGTTTCGCTGCTCAACGTCTCCAATAATCCCATTCCCGTCTACTACGGCCTTGAGCGCCTCATGGCATCAATTAACGAGCGACTGGCGGACCCATCCATAGTTGGTGATCTGGCGACCGCCGACGAAAAAACGCTCGAGGCGATCGTCCGGCTCTTCGGAGTGCTTGAAAGCACTCCGGTAAAGTACGTCAGGCTGACAACGCTTTCCAAAGTCCTTCACCGAAAGCGCCCGAACCTGCTCCCCCTGTTCGACGACAATATTGGCTACTGCTACAGCCAATGTGAGGATGCGCCGGTTCCGTTCCAGGACGGCCGAAGCCACGCCGACTACCGGCACGCTTGGCTCAAGGCCATTCAGCGAGATTTGGCGACCCAACTGCCTTACTGGGAAGAAATCGCCGCTATGGCACCGGGGCCGAAGATCACGCCCCTACGCGCGCTGGATATCATCGGCTGGGAGTTGGGTAATCGGCGGGCATAACCCGCCCATGCCTCGCACATCGCGGGATCGAGGAGTCGGACAGGGGATGGTAAGTGGAACTAAAAGATTGGCTGACAATAGGGGCTAGTTTGGTCGTAGGACTAGGCTCTAGCGGCGTAACTAACTGGCTCAATGTCCGGAAGGCCAAAGCCGACCGACTCGATGCTGCTGTGAGGGAGCAGCGAATCAGACGTCACGATCGTAACCGCACGCTGCGTGAGTATCTTCGGGTGCTGGAGGAGGTTTCGGCCGATTGGGAAGACACCATGATGCAGCGACCATCAACGATCGAGGGACAATATAGGGACTACATACGCGAAGCACGGCAATCCGCATACCACCTTTTTCACTTATTTCCCGATTCCGAAAAGTGGTTCCTCAAGAACCCGTTTAACTATGACGGACCGGGCGGGCTGGAGCAATCGGAGGCACGTCCAGCGAACGAAGGCGCAGAGGAGATTGACCGTGTTGGCGGACTCAATCTCAGCTCTTACTTCAGCCGCGAGGTTCGGGGCGTCTTTGCTGTTGGTGAGGAGGGCTGAATCGCTCAGCCTTGTCGTAGGGCGGCGCAGGTTGCGCCGTTTGAGTGTGTCCGGTCGATGGAGTGATTGAAGCCAGGCGGGGCCCGGTGCGATGCGGTCCACGGTTTTTAGCTCCTGAAGAAGGCGGTTGGCTAGGAGGACCCTGTCTTCTGGTTAGGCTTCCGCGATGGCTTGGCGGACAGCGGTGGCAATGTGGCGCGACAAGGCGTCCGCAGTGTCTTCGATGTCAATATCCTCGAAGATTGGTTGCAGCTCCGATTCGTTTAACAGTTTGCCGAGTGCATCCGTGTTGAGCAGTTCATGCAACCCCTCGGGCAGCTGATCCGCCGCCCCTTCCCCAATGAAGTTATTCACTTCGCCAGGGTAGGGACGGGAGCGAGCAAAACCAACAAACTGGAATGAATCGCCAATAGTCCGATGTTTAGCTGAGGTCGAAACTAGTCAACGGCGACGACTGCAGGTCCGGAATAGCAATTACTCAAAGACCAAGGCTCGCGCCCACCATGGCGCCACAACCGCTTCTCCGCCTAGGAAAAGAACTGCACGATCCGAATATCATTAGCCGCAGGGCCATTAGCGGTCGCTCTCGGTTCACACGCTTGAGTAGTCCACCCGCCTGTCCCTTAGTTTGAACCCTGTTGTCTCGTCCCGACCCAAGTGTCTCAAGCCAAAAAGGTCGTACGAGCTTGCTACGATGGGGACGAGCCCATCCTTTTGGACCGGACGCATCGTGCCGGGAACAAGAACCCGATGTGGAACAGGAAACTCGGCAGCAAAGGAGGCAGCCATGCTTGTCTTCAAACCAGTCGACTCGTCCCAACTCGGGGTACATACGTTCGCATGCTACGACCTTGAGAGCGATGAAGTTCTCATCGAGGAGATTGCTGCGCTCGTCCGCGATCTTTACGTTGAAGATGTCATCCTGGGTGAGCAACTTCGTACGGCGTCACAGAGCTTAGATGAAGTCTGCGATGAAGCAGAGATCTGCGCTTTGGTGGACCGTGTCGCCATGGCCGTGATTCCCCAGATGAACACGGGCAGTAGCCAGCCATTGCACTTGCAGGTTCCACGCAACGAAGTGGCCGAAGTCTTAGCGATACGCGTTCTGCAGCAGATTCATGGGTTTTCTGTACCATCGTCGAGAATCCGAAACAAGGAGGTTGCTGGTTCGCCGTCACGTGGTCTCGATGTGTTAGGGCTCACTCAATCGATGGGGATTGCACTGACTGAGGTAAAGGCGTCCTCATCAACCCAGAGCCCGCCGACGGTAGTCCACGGGGCAGCGGACAGCATGCGCGCTGAAACTCTCAAGCGTCTCAACGATCGGGACTCACTCATCGCTGAGCTCCATTGGGCCTTGAAGCATGCCAAGCCCGAATCCCGTTTGGACGTTGCTAAGTCGTTATTCCTTCACGCGCGTCAGACCCCGCCTGTCAGTACAGTTGCCCCGGTTCTAGTCCGACCAGCCGGTGCTTACCAGGCGACCGACTATGGAAACTTCAAAGAACCGTCGATTGACTTTGGTGATTCACCGATAAAGTTTGTCGTCGTTCGACTTCCTGGAACACTAGAAGACTTTGCGGGTCTCGTTTATGCCAAAGCAGCGGAACAAGCCGCATGAGTGAGTTCGACCAGCTTTTGCTTGATGAGGGCGTCGACGACGCCGTCGGTGCCGTGAGGTCGAATTACCTTCTTGCCAAGATCTCGCCGGATTCCGGCGCCTCAGAGACGTTTATCGATAGCGAAAGCTATCTCGCGGAGGCCCTCGAAGCAATCGCTCTGGCATCAGAAGAAAGTGAACGAGATCTTCTATTCCACCGGGCGTTCTTACTTCGACGCAATGAGCGGCGGCAATACGACCTCGGCGGTCTAGTGGCAGTAGCTCGCTTGGCAGCTGATGGCGTGCTTGCCAATCGAAGCGCAGAAGTTCTGATGCTCCTACGTGACTACAAAATTCCCTCCCTTGAGGACGTGCTGAACCGTGATGCGACCTTCGCTCAAAGGCTCCATGTGCGGACGATTCGCGCCTTTCTTCTGCTTGTTAGACGCTCACAAGGGTGGAACGACGTACGCGCGGCCGCGCACGAAATTCGGCTTCTCCGGGAAGAGCACGTGCAGGCCAGCCCGACGATCCCGCCTGATGGGCATATTCCTTCCACGTCAGACGCGGTCCGTCTGGTTTCGGGCTTCAACCTGGCGAAGATCGTGGACCTTGCTGCAACTTTCACAGCCGCGGGAATCCCTACGAACGTTCAGATGCAGCTGGATAGGCATGCGGATAATAGAGACGAACTAAGTAAATACGGTTCTGATCCTAGCGCCGGCTTGCTCGGCGATCTCATTCAAGCAGCGTGCCGTTCAATGGTTCAAGCAAGCATCTGGACTGGGACGAACTTGCTTGGAAAGTCCCTGCGGGAATTCGTCGCGGCTCTCGCTTCGCCAAATCGCGCGGATCCTCTGTTTGAACTGTGGCCAAGTCAGAGAGCAGCCCTCGATTCTCATCTACTTGATCCGGCACGGCGGGCAGTTGTCGTCGAGATGCCGACCTCGGCAGGAAAAACGCTGATCGCCGAATTCTCAATAGTTCAAGCACTCGCTCTAAATCCAGGTTCTTCTGTTGTTTACGTAGTGCCGACGCGCGCCTTGGTGAACCAAATCACCCAACGGCTTCGGAGGGATTTAGCACCATTGGGTGTAATCGTGGAATCGGCAATTCCGGTGATCGAATTAGACCCTACCGAGGACGCACTGCTGCAGTCGCAAGTGAATGTCCTGATCACTACTCCTGAGAAGCTGGACCTCCTTCTCAAATCTGGTCATGTTTCAGTTGCGAGCCTGTCGTTGGCAGTCATTGATGAGGCCCACAATCTCTCGGATGGCGTTAGAGGAGCGCGTCTGGAACTTCTCCTGGGGATGATGAAGCGAGAACGACCGGAAACTCGATTCCTTCTCCTCACGCCTTTCGTACCAAACGCGGATCAGCTCGCGGCATGGCTTGGGGATGGCGCTGAATCGACCATCGCGGTTGATTGGCGGCCCAGCGAGCGCATCGCAGTGACTGCTCACTGGAAGAAGCCTCGAAGTAAGCCTTATCAATTAACTCTTACGACTCTCGCCAGCGCTGGAAATGTCGATGTGGAGGCTGGACGGGAGGTCATCGTCGGTCAGCACAGTCAGACCAAAGTATCGTCAAAATCTGCAACAACGGTGGCGTTGGCAGACGAACTCGCAGCTAGGGGTGGCGTACTTATTTTGGTCCGGGGTAAAGGAACTGCCGAAAGTCGCTCAAGGCAAATTGCTGCGACCCGTCAGGAGACACCCACTCCTTCACGCCTCTTAAGCGCCGTAATAAGCTTCGCCCAGGATGAATTAGGCGAAGACCATCTACTTCCGCATATCCTTCGACGACGTGTGGCATACCACCATGCGGGGCTTTCCCACGATATGCGCTACTTAGTTGAACAACTCATAGATCGTGGAGACGTAGACGTCGTGGCGGGAACGACGACCCTTGCTCAAGGACTCAATTTTCCAATAAGTAGCGTGATTGTCGAGACGCTAACGAAATCTCAAGGGTTTGGTCAGGAATGGAAGGATCTGACCTATTCCGAGTTCTGGAATATAGCAGGCCGCGCGGGTCGCGCTATGCGCGATCCCCTTGGCCTCGTAGCCTTCCCCTGTGTAACCAAATCGGACCGAGAAAACACCGCGAAGTTCCTAAGCGGTGAGGCTGCATTGATTGCCAGCTCTCTACTAGATGCGGCAGCAAAAATGGGCGAGAACGCGGTTAGGTTTGACCTCAAGTTCACGCGAGAAAACCCCGACATCGCTGTATTTCTCCAGTACCTGACACACGTCACACGGCTTGCTGGAGCGGAGGAAGCCGCTAGCGAATTGGAGGATATTCTTCGTTCGAGCTTGGTTTTTCACCAAGCACGGCAAATAAGCGCCGGCCTGTCCCGGGCGCTACTTTCAGTAGCGCGCAAATATATTCGGTCAATTCAAGGCACTGATCGAGGATTCATGGCTTTGGCTGACGGTACGGGATTCAGCCTGGCATCCGCGAATATGATTTATGCCAAGACGCGAGACGAGTTCTCCGATCTTCGTTCGAGCGACTTCTGGTCGCATGAGAATCTGTTCGTGGGTGACGCTACTTCATTGACAAAGGTTGTGTCGCTGCTAGGCGACGTTCCCGAGCTGAGTCTGGGGTTAACTGCTTCGTCTGGCTCATTTGACCCAGAAGTAGTCGCAGGTGTGGTCAGGGACTGGGTTTCCGGCAAATCTGTTACTGCGATCGCCGACCGATGGTTCAACTTCGGGGACAAGGATCGGGAAGGGCGCCTACGTGATGCCAGCGCATACATTCACGGAAAACTCGTGGGTCAGGTCCCTTGGGGCATCGGAGCAGTACAGAAGCTCATTTTGGAACCTGGGGCCTCGGATCATGACCTCGACCACACTCCCTCCTTCGTCTTCTATGGCGTTTCGACGCGGGAAGCAGTCTTGATGCGCATGGGCGGTGTGCCGCGATCCTTGGCTCACAACCTCGGCGATGTCTGGGGATCCGGTCGAGAGGCTCCCCGGTCCTTTCAGGAATTGCGGACCTGGATCGGAAATGTGATGACGGCGGACTGGGGGAGAGCCGGCGCTATAGCCAATTTGTCGGGCGACCAAGCCAAACTCATCTGGGACACGCTCGTCGGGTCTCCTTCTATTGAGTAGGAATGGAGCCGACGTGGCACTCCTATCGAAACCGACAACAGGGCCCGCCCGACTTGGCAGCTAGAAGGGAAGCTCTCCAGGGTGCTTGGATCGTCATCCACACAATACGCGGCTAGATGCAGGCTATACCCGCTTTCCGCGGAGGAACGACAGGTATTGGGCGCGCGCGAGGTGCTTTGCACGTCCCTTCACGGATGCTATGGGCAAGAGCATCAGCAGGCCAACTACGCCGGCGTCGTACACACCCGGCTGCTTCAAGAGAACGACCTCCGTCTGCAGTCCCCCGTTCCAAAGAGACAACTTCAAGCGCAACCTGGAACTGATGGAGGAAGAACGCGCCGACAAGAGACAAGGCAACCCGGGCAGCTTTGCCCTATCCAGGCATAGAACTTGCGCCCCATCTTGTCGAACTCTCCGATGAGGATCCGAAGGGCCCCAACATGCCCAGCGGCGACGCATATGTCCGGGGAAGCTTCGCGCAGCCGCAACCGCGTCTGCCCCTCAGTCAGATACCCATCTACTGATTCTCACCCAGCACAACGTTCACCGGTGCCTCCCCGGCGAGCAGCAAGGAAATCTGCTTCTGGATCAGCCGGACCATCCGGGGGAACATCGCCGAGCTTGCCCCGCCCACGTGGGGCGTGATCAGCACACGGGGCACGGTCCACAAAGGATGGTCGGCGGGCAACGGCTCCGGGTCGGTCACATCCAAGGCAGCACGTAACCGTCCCGAAGACGTCTCCCGAAGTAAGGCGTTAGTGTCGACCACAGGACCCCGCGCCACGTTCACCAACAACGCTCCGTCCGGCATGGCCGCCAGGAACCGAGCATCCACCAGCCCACGGGTTTGCTCGGACAGCGGTACGCTGACCACCACGATCTCGTTCAGCGGCAACTGTTCGTAAAGTGAGCCGATGCCGTAGATCCGGCCGTGTTCATCGTCCCGTTCGCGGCTTGCCATCCGCGTCACGTGCGTTTCGAACGGCAACAGCCTGGCTTCAATGGCCTTGCCCACTCCCCCGTAGCCAACCAGGAGAACCCTGCGGTCCGCCAAGCTGAGGCGCTGGCCGTTGGCCCATATTCCGGACGCCTGGTTTCTGACAAATTCCGGAATACCGCGCTGGCTGGCGATCATCATTCCCAAGGCGAGTTCCGCCGTCGACGTCTCATGGACTCCAGCCGCGTTGGCGAAAGCGCAACCCGACGGCAAGACGTCACCGACGCCGTCGTACCCGATCGACTGGCTCTGCACCAACCGGACCGTCACGCCATCCAGCGCCGTGAGCGCGTCTGGCCTGCCCATGTAGGGCGGCACCAGCAGGTCGAAACTGTCAGCCGGCGCTGGGCCAGCCAGGTCCCAGACCACGAACTCGACGTCGGCGGAGGGTTCCATTGCGTCCAGGAGTTTCTGATCGGGCAAGCACACCCGCAGCCGGGCCGTCATTGCGCCACCATCAGATTGACGTTCGCAGCACGCAGCGTGGTTTCGCTCATTTCCCTTTTCCTGCTTCCCTTGGCGGTCGATTTAGCCGGACGGCATGTCGTGTTCCAACACCAATCTACTTTCCGCCGCGGTCCTGTGGCCCGTTCCGATCCGTGGAACGGGAGAGATGATTGGATGATAGATATGGGGAAATCTGGAAACGGAGCCATCTGGATCGGCATCGCGTTCGCGTTGCTATGCCTGGCGGCGGTGTCCACGTTCTTTGCCTTCTGGTTCGGGTTCGACTTTGATCCAGACGACAGACCGGGCTCGTACTACAGGGCCGAGATTCCCAAACGCCAGTGGGTGATGGCAGTGTCTGTCGCTCTTCCGGCAATGGCTGCTGTGGCGTCCGTGCACTCCATTCTTACCCTGCCACGAGAGGTTTTTTGGATCACAGCGGCATCGGTCTTCCTGCTCATCGCGCTTGCCGACGTCGTGTTTTGTTGGATGCTTGGGATTGAGTCCATCGAATCAGCCAAGTACTTCGCCGAACGCTTCGGCGGTTAGGACGCTTCGCCCGTGGGTCCATGTCGGGGACAACGGGCGGGAACCCGGCCTATAGTGTGGCATGGCCGGGAAGGAACCGAGGATCAAGCGTCTGCTGGCGATCGGCCTCGGCTATGCCGTTAGCGCGGCTTTTGCTTCGATCGTCCTGCTGTCGCTCGGCTGGGAAAAACCCAACTCACTTCCCATATTCTTTATCATTTTGGTGGCCACTTGGATGGTCGGGCTAGTGGCAACCCGAGTGACTAACCGACTCAGGTTCAAGCTATGGCGACGGCGCGGGTGGACGGAATTCTGGATTCGTTCGCCCGAACCCTTACCCGGCGCCCTGGCCAACGGCTGGGTGCGGGGCCTGCTTTCCGTCCGCGCACCGCTTGTTGACTTCGTGACAAATGAGTCTCGGGACGGATCATGGGTCCATCCAGCTACTTTCCTCGTGAATGGCCGGATCCCACTTGACCGCAGGCACTTGGAGCTGTCGGATTTCGCCACAGTCAACTTCGGCCCCGGTTTCCGCGTGGTTTCACTCCAGACCACACGCGGACCCATCGACGTGGCCGGGTATCCCGAAGCCCTCGACCAACTCGATACAGAACTATTCGGCCAATCCGAAGTTGCCAGTCAGTAGCTTCGCCGCTCTCCCTGCCCTCCACGTTGTCCGCCCTCGCTCAACGTGCCTATAGTGGCCCTACCCGCACCCCTCTCTGAGCACCGTCCTGCCATCCAGCACGTTCTGCCACCTCCAGGAGAGAACCCCATGGAAAACCGCACACTTGGTTCATTGACCGTTTCCGCCCTCGGCCTCGGCTGCATGGGCATGAGTGAGTTCTACGGCCAAGGGGACGACAGCGAATCCCTTGCCACCATCAACGCATTCCTCGACGCCGGCGGCAGCCTGCTGGACACCGCCGACATGTATGGGCCCTTTACCAACGAAAAGCTCGTCGGCAAGGCCATCGCCGGCCGCCGGTCCGACGTCGTTCTGGCCACGAAGTTCGGAAACGAACGCCGCGAGGACGGATCCTTCCTGCGCGTCAATGGCAGGCCCGAATACGTCCGTTCCGCCTGTGACGCCAGCCTTCAACGCCTCGGCGTCGACCACATAGACCTGTACTACCAGCACCGCGTGGACAAAACCGTCCCCATCGAGGACACCGTAGGTGCCATGGCCGAACTCGTCCAGGCCGGAAAGGTCCGGCACCTCGGACTGTCCGAGGCTGCGCCGGACACCATCCGCCGCGCCCACGCAGTGCATCCCATCACCGCTTTGCAGACCGAGTACTCCCTCTGGGAACGGGAACCCGAAACGAAGGTCTTCCCTGTGCTGGCCGAGCTGGGTATCGGATTCGTTCCGTACAGCCCACTTGGCCGCGGCTTCCTGACCGGGCAAATTCGCTCCGAGGAAGACTTCGCCGAGAATGATTTCCGCCGGCACTCCCCCAGGTTCCAAGGCGAGAACTTCAAGCGCAATCTGGAACTGGTGGACCGGGTGAAAGAACTCGCCGACCAGAAACAATGCACCCCAGGGCAGCTGGCCCTCGCCTGGCTGCTGGCACAGGGCGAGCACATCGTCCCGATCCCCGGAACCAAGAAGCGCGAACGCCTGGCAGAGAACCTGGGGGCCACCGCCGTCGTACTCTCCGAAGAGGACCTGAAGCGGCTGGACGAGCTGGCCCCCGCAGGGTCGACTGCCGGAGCGCGCTATCCCAACATGGCCAGCATCGACACCTAGGTCCAACAGTCCCCGCGAAGGGTTGACCCTCCAAAGCGTCGTGGCCTAGTTTAAACAGACCGTTCGTCCTGTTTTTGAATGCCCACCTTCCCGATGGAGATGAAGATGCGCCTCGTAAGGAAATTGACTCTGTTTCTAGCGGTGGTCCCATGACAGGCCATGAAAGCAGAGCCGGGGATAGGACCACCTTCGGGCCTCTTCAATTGAAGAGCATCTGGCATGAGCATGAGCTAAGGAACTTTGACCTCATGGTCATAATGCAAGTTTCCGGGTGCGAGCACATTGCGGAGCGAGTGATCAGCGGCGAGTCAGTGTCCGCAGAAGAAAAGTCGGTCTTGGTGATAGCGAATGAAATAGCGGAACAAAAAGGCTACCTTCCCCTGTTTGACATGACCGACGACGACGCACGGATCTCGGAGAATGCAGGACCGGAGCTAGAAAAGTTCTTCAGCTCCGAGGAATGGCAAAAGAGGGATCGAAGCAGTACGCGGCGGCTCTAACTCCACGGCTCCACAAGTAGCGGAAACAAAACAATCGGCCTGCGTGGGAGGATCGAGGGCTCTGAGGGAGGACTGCAAAATGACTGGTCGTGGTGTTGTATTTGCCGCAGTAGCAACTGGGATACTTGTGTTCGTTGTTCCATACGTTGTCTCGGTCCTGTTCGGTGCCGCCCCCAACGGGACCGAAACGTTGATCGTCGTCATTCTGCTCTGGATCACCGTGTGGACGGTAAGCAGAACAAGATTCAAGCGCGATACCCAACCGATATGATGATCGCCTGTCATTGGGGGGAATCGGAACGGCCTCATTCCAACAGGTCACATCACCGAAGTCGAAAAGAGTAAATGACAAATGCGGCCACCACACAATGGGTGACCGCCTTTGTTTATCCGGCTGATTGCGTTTTCTAGTGATCCAAGGCCTTCTTGAAAGACTCAAGGCTTTGGCTAGTTGACCCACTTGCGGGTCTCCAGGGAGCCACTATGGTGTATGAATCTTGAGACCAATATTGCCAACCGGTTTCCCTCAATTGGGCTTCGTACTCGGTTCTTGCTTTGGGTGAGCCGTAGGCGATGATTCCAAACATGTCGTCGTTGAATTGGCAGGTGAACTTCCACCGGTCCGGCAGTCCGTTCACGATGTAGTCCTCGAACGACCCGCATCCGGCTTTGTCGGCGACTGCCTGAGCGATTGCCCGCCCTTCATCTACGGTGGTTGGCGTATCCGAGACATTCGCTGCCGCTGAACATGCTGACAGGCCCAGCGACGCCGAGAAGCCAATCGCCGCTAAGCTAACAAGCCGCTTTGTTGGCGTCAGTCGAACCATCGAGCGCCTCCAGGATTGCCGTTGGAAAGGACAGTATCCCAGTAGCCAACGTCCGGGCGCCATTCGTCAAGGTTCCACGTATCTCGGCGGAGCATGGAACCTCCAGGCGCCACCGCCGTCGAATTTTCCCCAAGCGTTCCCAAAACACCCACAAACAAACAATCGGCCTGCGTGGATTACCACGCAGGCCGATCGTTTTGGGGGCTAGCTATAGAGGGAAGAGATTAGCCGTCGTTGCCGGCGGGGGTGGTGGCGGCGGTGTAGCCCTCGAGCTTGAGAGCGGCCTGGGCGTACTTCTGGGTGAACGTGTCGGCGATGTTGACCTTGGAGGTGTCAACGCCGATGGTCTTCTCCTCGTCGAAGATCGTCTTGGGGCCACCTGCAGGCATGAGGCCGTCCGGGAGGAACTGCCCCTTGTCCTGGTTCAGCGCGGCGACGTACTGGTCCTTGGAGATGGTGCTGTTCTGGACGTAGGACTGGGGCAGCTTGTCCGCGATCTCCTGGGCGGAGTGGGTGCTGATCCAGTGCATCGTGTCCACAAGGGCGTTGACGACCTTCTGGGCTGCGTCTTCGTGGGTCTTGACCCAGTCGGCCTGGGCAAGAAGACCGGCCGACGGCAGGGTGCCGCCAAGTGCTGCCTTGGCTCCGTCGGAGGTGGCGAGGTCGATCGCGGAAACGGCGAGGTTCTTGTTCTCAAGGGCGCCAACGGTCGGCTGGGTGGTCATGACGCAGTCAGCGGACCCGCGCTGGATTGCCGCGATGGCGGTTGCTCCGGCGCCGACGGCGATCGTGTGGTAATCGCTCTTCGCGAGGCCGGCCTTCGCAGCGATGAACTGGGTGAGCTCATCGGTTCCCGAGCCGAGGTCGGTGACGCCGACGGTCTTGCCCTTGAGGTCTGCGCCCGTTTTCACGTTTGCCTTGGGGTTGCACATGATGCGTTCGCCCGGCGCACTCGAGAGCTGCACGAGGTTGATGACGTTCTTGCCCTTGGACTGGAAGTCGACGGTGTGGACGTACCACGCACCGGCCATGTCCACCTGCCCGGATGCCATTGCGTCTTCGGCGCCGACGCCACCCTGGGACTCGGTGGAAAGCTCCATCTTGACGCCGTACTTCTGGTAGAAGCCGAGCTGCTCTGCGAGCTGGTACGGCAGGTAGATCTGCTTGTCGATACCGCCGACCATGAGCTTCACGGTAGGCATCGAGGCGGTGTCCGCGGATGCACCGCCGCTTGCCGCGCTGTTGCTGCTTGCGGTGCTGGTGCCACAGGCCGCGAGGCTCAGGGCGATCACTCCGGCAGCGCCGACGGCGTAGATCTTGTTCTTCATCATGGTTGTGCTTTTCCTTCGATTGTGAGGATTCGAGCGTTGGGTAAGTGTGGATTGAGGGACGGCGGTCGTCAGATCGCCTGGGCTTCGGAACGGTTTGGTGGCCGCCATTTGAGCAGCTTGTGCTCTAGCAAGGTGATGAGGGCTTCGGCGCCGAGCGTGATGACAGAGATGATCACCATGCAGGCGAAGACCGTGTTGGGATCGAAGGTCCCCTGTGCCTGGCTGATGATCAGGCCGATTCCCTGCTGGGCGCCGAGCACTTCAGCGACAAGTGCACCGATGATCGCGAAACCGAACGCCGTGTGCAGGCTTGCGATGATCCAGGTCATTGCCGAGGGAATGGTCACGTGGATCGCTACCTGCAGCGGAGATGCACCCAGGACCCGCACGTTTCCGACCAGGTTCTGGTCCACTTCACGGACGCCCTGGAAGGCGTTGAAGAAGACGACGAAGAAGACCAGGACTGCTGCGAGCAGCACCTTCGGGAAGGTGCCCAGGCCGAACGCGACGATGAAGATCGATCCGAGAACGATTCTTGGAATCGAGTTCACGATCCGGATGTACGGTCCGACCACGGCCGAGAGGTACTTGTTCGAGCCCAGGAGCAGGCCCAGGACGACACCTACGAGCGTGCCGAGCGCGAAGCCCATGAACGCTTCCTGCATCGTGACCCCGAGGTTCTCCCAGATGGTGCCGAATGCCGTGCCCTCGGTGAAGAGGTTGACCAGGCTGTTCCAGATTTCGGTCGGCTGGCCGAAGAAGAACTTGTCCACCCAGCCCTCCGTCGTGAACCACTGCCAGCCACCGATCACGATGACCGCGAGGATGGCACGGCCGCCCCAGACCCAGATGGTGCGGCGGTTCATGGAACGCCGGGCCGAAGCCTTAAGCTCACTCGCTTGCGCTTGCGCTTGCGTTTGCTCTTGCACGGGAGCACCTCTACTGATTGTGGTTGTCATGCTGCTACACCCGCCGACTGCTTGTAGGCACGGGTGACTTCGTCCTTCAAGGACTCCCAGATCTGGCCCTGCAGCTCCAGGAACCGCTCCTCGTGCCGGATCTTCTGGACATCTCCACGCGGCCTGGGCAGATCGATGTCAAAGACATCCTTGATCGTGCCCGGGCTGCTGGTCATGATGACCACCTTGTCCGCCAGCGCCACTGCCTCGTCGAGGTCGTGCGTGATGAACAGGACAGAGGGGCGCAGTTCCTCCCAGAGCTGCAGCAGCTCGTTCTGCATGATGGCCTTGGTCTGCACATCGAGGGCGCCGAACGGCTCGTCCATCAAGAGGATCCGCGGGTTGTTGATCAGGGCCGCCGCCATGGCGACGCGCTTGCGCATACCGCCGGACAACTGGTGCGGATACCGGTCCTCGAAGCCGGCCAGGCCCACGCGGCGCAGCCAATCCCTTGCGAGCAAGGTGGCTTCCTTCTTGGGGGTTCCGAGCAGGACCGGGCCGATCAAGACGTTCCCGAGAACGGTCTTCCACGGGAAGAGTGCGTCCGCCTGGAACATGTAGCTGACGCCGTTGGTGATGCCGTCAACGATCTGATCGTGGACCCTCACCGAACCGGCGCTTGGCCGCTCGAGTCCGGAAACCTGAGCGAGGGTGGTCGACTTGCCGCAGCCCGTCGGTCCGACGATCGCGCAGAACTCGCCGGGTTCGACCCTCAGCGTCACATCGCGGATGGCAGTGAATGTCTCGTGCTTGGGCGTGAGGTAACGCTTGGTCAACCCGACGATGTCGATGCCCGCGGCGACCTCTTCCCTCTCAGGGGCCCCGGGCGGCCGGTTGGGGTGGTTAGCATTCATAACGCTAAGACCTCTCTGTCTTTCGTTCGTTTTTCCAGCGGCAGCTTGCGCTGTCATCCGGATCCCTTCATTGGGAGTCCGACGAATTCGTGATGTGGATCACTGGAACTGTGTAAAGCTTAGGAAGGGTTCATCCGGGCCAGAAGTCTTCAGTAAGTTGTGCGCCTTAGCCGCAAAAGTGCACGTTTTGTGCGTTTTCTGCCGTCGCTTCAACTACCCGGGAAATGCCCGCACCGTCGCGGAAAGGACAGGAGCGCAGACGTTGATTAAGACATTGATGGTTGACGACGATTTCCGGGTCGCCGGAATCCACGCTGCCCGCGTGGCCAGGGTTGACGGTTTCGAATGCGTCGGTCAGGTGTACAGCGCCACAGCCGCTCGGGAGGCAATTGAGCGCCTCAACCCGGACCTGCTCTTGCTCGATGTACACCTTCCGGACGAGGACGGGATCTCGATGCTGCGGTCCCTGCAGGCTTCCGGAACCGACGTTGATTGCATCATCGTCACCGCTGCCCAGGACCTGGCCACCGTCAAGTCAGCAATGACTAGCGGCGCGGTCTATTACCTCGTCAAGCCCTTCAGCTTTGACCGGCTCCGCACGCAGTTGGAGGCGTACCGGAGCTGGCGGCAGGAGCTGGATTCCGCTTCAACTGCCGACCAAGCCACTATTGACGGCCTCTACAACGCGCGCTCGGCGGGGGTCAGGGCCGCCCCTCCGGCGCCGCGCCTGCAGCCCACCATGCAGAAAGCGCTCGACGCCGTCCGCGCCGCCGGGGGTCCCATCAGTGCTGCTCAGATCGCCGAGCAGCTCGGTGTCAGCCGCCCAACTGCCCAGCGTTACCTCAGCGTCCTGGAGCAAAAAGGCCTTCTCATTTTGGACCTGACCTATGGCAGCACCGGCCGCCCGCTCAACTCTTACACCGTGAGTTGAGCGGGCGGCCGGCTACCTCTTGACTACTCGGCTCTGACTACTCGGCTGCGGGCTCGCCCTGCTTCACGAGGGCAGCCTCGAGGTTGATCTTCACTTTGTCGCTCACCAGGAAACCGCCGGTCTCCAAAGCTGCGTTCCACGTCAGTCCGAAGTCCTTCCGGCTGATTTCGGTTTCGGCGGAGAACCCGGCGCGGGTCGCGCCGAAAGGATCAACCGCGACGCCGGTGAACTCAACTTCCAGCTCCACCGGCTTGGTGATCCCCCTGATGGTGAGGTCGCCCGTGAGAGTGTAGTCCTCGCCGTCGCCCTCTACGCTCGTGGCCCGGAAGGTCATCTCCGGGTATTTCTCGACGTCGAAGAAGTCGGCACCGCGGACGTGGGCGTCGCGGTTGGCGTCGCCGGAGTCGAAGCTCGCGGTCTTGACGGTTGCGTGGAGCGACGCGTCGGCGAGGGACTCGCGGATGCGGGCCTCGGCGCTCGCGTCAGTGAAGCGTCCGCGGACCTTGCTGATGCCGGCGTGCCGGACACTGAAGCCAATTTCGCTGTGGGACATGTCCAGCAACCACGTGCCGGGGGTCAAACCGTTGGGAAGAGTCATTGTGGATCTCCTGTTTCGAAAGAATTTCGCTTGGATCGATCCCTTCCACCCTTGTTGAGCCCGAACTTGAAGTCAAGGACTCCAGCTCCCTATCTAGCCGACAAGGTCAAGGTCCGGGCGCGTCCCGGTCTGATCAGTGGTGAGCGGGTGACGTCGACCACCGCGTTGCGCTGCGGCGCCGGCGAGGACCACCAGCGTGATGCCGACAAACTGGATGAGCGAGGGCTGCTGGTGCAGCACGAGCAGCCCGAGGAGAACGCCGAAAGCGGGTTCGAGCGCCATCAGGGTGCCGAAGGCGGCTGAAGTCATCCGGCGCAACGCGAGCAACTCCAGGATGAAGGGCAACACGGGCATCAGGACAGCCACCGCGACTGCGGTAGCGAGGACACCGAAAGTGAGCTGTCCAGCGGCTTGCGGGATACCGACGACCGCTGCCGTGACGGCAGCCACGGGAACCGTGAGCGAAAGTGTTCCGATGCCGGTGAAGCGATCGCCAACGCGTTGGGTGAGCAGAATGTAGGCAGCCCACCCAACGGCGGCGAGGACGGCGAACCCGATACCCGCAAGGTCGATTTGCCCTTGCCAGGGTTCGGTGAGCAGTACGACTCCCACAAGCGCGAGAGCAGGCCAGAGAAGGGCCCTCGCGTTGTGACTGCGCAGGGAGGCGACGGTCAACGGGCCAAGGAACTCGATCGCGACGGCGGTGCCGAGCGGGATGCGCTCGATGGCGGCGAGGAACGCGATGGTCATCAGCCCCGTGGCGACACCCAGCGCGAGGAGCACCGGCACATCGCGACGGCGTACCGCACGCAGCGGAGGCCTGGCCACTGCCAGGAAGATGAGTGCTCCCACGCTAAGCCTCAGCCACGCGGTACCGGCGGCGCCCACCACAGGGATCAGGTCCACCGAAAGGGCGGACCCCAACTGGACCGACAACATCGCGGCAACCGCCAGCCCCCATGGTGGCACCGCGGCACCGCGGATTGCGCGTTTACTCATGCCTGTGTCCGGACCCTACGCCGGGTTCGAAAACGGCCAGGGAGAACCTCGCCGGCCCCGTGCCCGGATTGGCATAGGAGTGCGCCACGTTGCCCGGGAAGCTGACAGCGTCGCCGGTATCGAGGGTGATCGCTTGCCCTGCGATCTCGACCACCACTGTGCCCTCCTGAACCTGCAAAAGTTCCTTGGTACCCGTGGTGTGGGCCTCGCTCACGTGATGGTCACCAGGGCTCAAGGTCCAGTCCCACAGTTCAACCACGTCCGGCGATTCAGTGCCGGCCACCAGCACCCCTTGGCCGCCGGAAGCGCTGCTCCACAATGCCGCTCCTTCACCGCGGCGGGTGACCTTTACCGGTTTGGGCTGGGGCGATTCGACCAAGGCCGGCAGCCCGACTCCGAGCGCGTCGCTGATCCTCAGCAAGGTTCCCACGCTCGGATTCGCGGCGCCCTGCTCGACGTTGACCACCATTCGGCGGCTCACGCCGGCAGCATCCGCCAATTGGTCAAGGGTCCAGCCCCGCGACTGCCGCTCCTGCCTGACCCGGGCGCCGATTGCGGATGCCAGGGCAGTTGTACTCTCATCCATAAGTGCATCATACTGCACTTTTAGTGCACTGCACATTGTCCAATTCTTACCGGTGGAGCGACCGTCCGATATCTACTTTTCACAAGCTTCCCCTTGACTGGCGGGCACCCTCAGTCGAGAGTGACACTTGTGAGGCGTGAGGCCGTTCGGGAGTATCTGGCGAGTGCCCTGTGGGCGATGCCGACCTGCGCCGTCATCATCGCGATCATCGCCGGCGCGGGCCTTTCCGCGGTGCAGCTCGACGCTACGTCACCCTTCGCCGTCCTCCTCTTCCAAGGGACATCCGACGACGCGCGGAACCTGCTCATCGGGATTGCGAGCACCATGGTGACTGTCATCGCCGTCGTGCTCGGCCTCACCGTCGTGGCACTGCAGCTCGCGTCGACGCAGTTCAGCCCGCGGTTGTTGCGGAACTTCCTGCGCGATATCCCCAACCAGGTGACCCTTAGCGCGTTCGTGGCCACGTTCGCGTACAGCACGGCTGGCCTCTACACCGTCGGCATCGCCGCCGGACAGCGCACCCAGGACTACCCGCGCCTCGCGGTGAGCGGCGCACTCCTGCTGCTGTTCGTGAGCATGGTCATGCTCGTCTTCTTCGCCCACCATCTGTCCCATTCGATCCAGGTGGACCAAGTCATGAAGGGCGTCGAGAAGGCCACCCTCAAGGTGATCGAGCGGTCCTTCGTCCCTGGTGATCCCGGAATCCGCATGCCAAACCCGCCGCCCGGCGCCACCGCTTTGCCGGTACCGCAGTCCGGATATGTCCAAGCCTTCCATGTGGAGGCGTTCGTCGGGGTGCTCGCGAGCCGGGGCCTCACTGGCCGGATGGTGCCCATGATCGGCCGACACGTCGTCGCGGGTTCCCCGCTCGCCTGGGTGTGGGAGGCCACCGGCGACGGCGCGCGTCCTCTTGCCCTCGACGGCGGCACTGAACTCCGCCGGGCGCTCGCCGAGAGCGTGCGGATCGGTTACGAGCGGACCCTTGAGCAGGACGTCGCCTTCGGGATCCGGCAACTCGCCGACGTCGCGTCCAAAGCGCTCTCGCCCGCCATCAACGACCCCTACACTGCGAACCAAGCGGTGGACCATCTCGCCTCGATCCTCGCGGCCCTCTCACTCCGGCAGCACGGGCCGCAGGCCGTGGCGGACGCGCAAGGCACCGTGAGACTTTACGTACCGGCCCGCGATTTCGCCTATCTCGTGGACCTGGCCCTCGGACAGGTGCGACGCTACGGCGCGAACGAGCCTCGCGTCGTCAGGGCCCTGTTCCGCGCGTGCCGTGAGCTTGTGTGGTTCGGCGACGCAGCCCACCACGCTGTCGTGCGTCATTACGTCGAGACCCTCATGAGCGACGTGGCCCGGCTCGTGGCCCAGCCAGCCGATCGCGAACCGCTCCTCGCGGAGGGCGCGGCACTGCTCGAAGCCTTCCACGACGCCGACGGCGCGAGCGACGCCGCAAACTAAGGTTTGCGTGCGTCATTCGATTTCTGCTTCGGCGGCCACGTTGCGGATGCCGCGGGGGCATCCTGCTTTGGTCCAGGCCCGGTAAAGGAAGCCCGCGACGGCGACGGCGGCGGCGAGGCTGACGATGGGGAACCCGCGGGAGAGATTGACAACGAGAGTGAAGGTCACAGCGAGGGCTCCGACAGTATTGAGGATGAAGACCCCCGGCTGGCGTTCCTTGCGGGCCAAAAGGGCCATGGAGACCAGACCGCCAAGGAAGCTGAGGAAGACCGCGACTGCGTAGAACAGGACAAGCTCCTGGTCGTTGCCCCCGGCGACGGCTGTTACGGCACCGGCCAGCACGATGAACACCGCCACACCCCAATAGGGCGTGTGGTGGTGGTTGGTACGGCCCAGCGAGAGAGGAAGGACGCCGACGGTCTCACCGTTGGGGTTGATGTGGCGCGCCAGAGCTTTGAGCAGGCCCGGTCCCGCTTGGAAACCCGAGGAGGCCGCCGAGAGAAGCAGCAGCGCAGTAACGAGCTGGAACGCGGCGAACACGGGCGCCGGCGCAGCCAGGCGGGCGAGCTCGGCGATCTGCGTGCTGTCTTTTGGAGGGATGCCGACGTGCAGCTGCGCGGCCTCGAGGGCGAGACCCAGCGTGATAGTGCCGACGATGGCGAGAGTCAGCCAGAGGGTGAGCTGCCCGAAACGCCGCTTCCCGTCATTGCCGAGCTGACCGAGCTGGGCGACCGCCGACGTCGCCGCTTCCACACCGGTGGCCATGGCCATGGCGACGGGGAAGGCAAGCACCACGGCAAGGACTGGTGGATGCCCTGGAGCCCCGACGATCGTGCCGAGCGGTTGAGGTGCTGCGCCCAGACCGTAGGCAAGGACGACAACGGAAACGACGATAAAGGCCATCGTCATCGCGGCGAAAACCAGCCTGCCAAGATGACCGAACCAGGTCGCGGCACCGACAAGGACCACCAAGCCCAGCCCGAGTAGCAAACGCCAGGGAGCAAGAGCGGGAAAATAAGCGATGACCGCCGAGGATCCCGCAGAGACACTGATGGCGATAGTGAGCAGGAAATCCACCACCAGCGCGCCAATCGGGATGAAGGACCAGCCATCTCCGAAGGCCTCACCCACCGCGGCCGGCGCCCCGCCGCCTCTCGGGTAGCGCGCGAGGAGCTGCCGGTAGTTCACGATGACCAAGGCGACGATTGCCACTACCAAGACCATCGTCGGGACCAGCCAAGCCAAATCGCCGTTCAGGGCACGCAGAGCCGCTTCAATGGCGTACGCGACGGAGGAGACAGGGTCGGCCATGACCGCGAAGGCAAACGCCAGCAACAGGGCGGTCCGGGAACGCAGACCTCTTCCCAGTCCACCTCCGGTGGACGCTCCGCTCGGAATTTTCACGGGGATCTCCGGTTCTAGGACAGACGTATCGACCTGCCGACCAGACTTCCCGGCTCACCTCCGAATGCCTCCCGCCCGCAGCTAGGAGCGCGGGCGGGAGACGCTATTGCGGAATCGCACCGATCTGCTGCATGAGGCTGAGGGTGTCTGTGGATCCCCAGTGCTCAGCAACCTTGCCGTCCTCGACGCGGATGATGTCGGTCCCGCCGAATTCGACGGTATTGCCAGACGCCGGCACGCCCGCCATGTCTCCGCGGTGCGTACCCGTCATCACCACGTGGCACGCCTCCAAGGTTCCGTCAGTCAGCCACGGCTCTATCGTCTTGACCTTGATGTCCGGGAACGCCGTCCGGATGGCGGAGACGAAGAACCGAACACCTTCCTTCCCAGGCGGTTGCCCGGGGAGAGCCTCTTCGTGGTCGACCAAGTTGTCCGTCGCCAGCTCATCAATCAGATCGAGATTTCCACCCTCAATGATCTCTTTGTAAAAACGTCCGATCAGTCCAGTGCCATCAGTCATTTCCGACTCCTTAATGAATGAGACCGTCCCATTTTTTCCCCGCATTTACATCCCGACTCCCGGTGCCATCGCGGGCGTGAAGGCGATCGCCAAGGCGATCACGGCGAGCGCGACGGCGACCGATCGGTTAGCGAGCCGCCTCCACGGGAGCATCTTCTCCAAGGCAATGAACGCCCCCACCACAGCCATCCAGCCGACGCTCATCACGCCGAGCGCGAAGAGCGCCACCATCAGCGCCCAGCAGCAAGCAACGCACCATGCGCCGTGCTCGAGTCCAAGACGCAGCGCACCAAAGGTCCCGTAGCGGATGCGGCGCAGAATGAAGTCCATGGGCGTCCGGCACTTCATCAGCGAAACGTTCTTGGCCGGCGTGAGTTGGTAGACGGCCGCCACAAAAATCACTCCCGCTGCCAGATAGCGACCGCCCGGATCGGAGCCAAAAAAGCCGGGGACGAGGGATGCGACAATTGCGTAGAGCGCATAGGCAGCGAGGCCGAAGATCGTCCACGAGATCAGGTAGCCGGCAACGAACACGGCCGTGGAACCCGGAGGGGCATAGCGCCCGGTCTCCCGACGGTGGTGGGTGATCCTGGCGTAAGCGACAACCATGGGCGCCACCGACGGAAACATCATCGCCGCAAGCATCACCACCCAGGTGGTGAGGAAGAAACCGAGCGGCCCGGGATCCGTCCAACGCCCCATGTCCATCCCGGACGTTTGCACGGCAGAAACGATCCAGCTCACGGCCGCGAGAATCAGCAATACAGCAACCAGACCGGCCTCGCGTGGATCCAAGTTGAAGGCTGTGGCACGCGGCGTACCGCCGGCCACAGCTCCACGAATCAACTTTCTGCGAGGCAGGTTCCCGGCTGTCATGCCCTACCCTTGGGGGCGCCTTCGGCCATTTCGCTTGCGTAGGCGAACTCTCCGCTCTCGCCATAGATCCCGTCGAAGTCCAGGCCGAAGAGATCCGAGTGCCCCGGGGCCTTTCCGATCATGTAGTCAGCCGCGAAGGCGTACATCGCGTTCTTGACGGTGGTGACGCTACCACCCGGTCCGGGCAGCGTTTCAAGTGTGTAATTCACACTGTCTCCCACCGAGGCGGAGGGGCTGTCTCCATCGGAGAACGTGACGCCGGCCCGCTGAACGCCCAACCATTCGCCGTACAGGGCCGACAGATCTCCGAACGGTCCGCCGACCTCGCCGTGCAGGATGCTTTCAAGGGCGGTCGTCTGGCCGTCCGAAGCGCCCTCATCGACGACGACGCCGATCTTCCAACCGCCCGCTGTGAGGTTAGACGGGAAGAAATTGACGAAGGCGAAGTCGATCCCCGAAAGATCGGTGTCATCGAGCTTCCCGTTCGCAACATGGAACACTGCCACGCCGCGGCACTCGCCGTTGGCACTGTTGGGCCTGCCGTCCACCGGACACGGACAGATCAAAGCGCAACTGCAATTAGCAACATATTTTCCGGACATTTCCCAAGACATTGAGGACTCTCCTCGCTAGTTCATTCGACTAGCGGAGCTCCCCCAGAGGCAGCGCCGAAACCACTCACTATGAGACCCACGAACCTCGTAAGGCCGACGATATTCCCGCCTTATCGGGGTGTCAACAAGCTCTGCTAACCCAAGGCGCGAGCCTCCTTATGAAGGACTCCAGGGTGCGTGGCTGCTCGACAAAACCGCAGGTCAGGGCCGGGAGTTCCCCGGTCGTCATTTCCCCGTGGCCGGGACCACGCCCCTTGTTTCGCGACGGCCACGAAAAAGGAAACCCTGTCCCAACAAGCAGCCCTTGGACGTGGATTCAATTCAACTTGCAATGACGAAGCATCCAGGCAGACGGCACTTGCCGCCTATGCAGGCATCACTGCAAGTGGGGCGGAGGGCTTACTGTTCTCCCGCGCCCTTCTGGCCGCGCGATTGGACCTATCCCACGGCCCCCGGCTTCCGCCAAGCCAGGGCCAACACAAACACCACCGCGCCCAGCCCCAGCATCACCAACACCATGAGCCCCCAGTTCGTCTGGTTGACTCCGGGCCCATACAGCACACCAATGAGAACTGTCGCCGTGATGGCCCCGAGGTATCGGCACGTCTGGAAAATCCCGGCGGCCACTCCCCTGTCCTCGGGCCGCGCCGACACATACAAACCTTGGTTCGACGCCGTGCTGACCACGCCATAGGGAACACCCATCAGCGCCGTGAGCCCGAGCACCAGCGGCGGCCAGAAGGACAGCGTCAGCGCCCCGAGCGCGCCGGAAGCCAGGGCCAAAAGCACGACGCCGACGATCATCACGGACCGCACGCCGTAACGCTCAATGAACCGCACCGTCACCGGCGTGATGAAAACCGACATGGCAGCCAGGGGAAGCATCAGCAGGCCGACCACGCCGGCGTCGTACTTTCCAGCCTGCTGCAGCAACTGCGGAAGCCCGAAGAAGGCAAAATAGTAGACCGCACTGAACACCGCGAAACCCAAGTACAACAGCAACAGCGGCCGGTTCCGGCCGAGCAGCCGCAAGTCCAGGAACGGCGGAGTGAACCGGAACTCGCGCCATGCGAACAGCCCCGCCAGGACCACGGCGACGGCGATGAACCACCAGCGGTAGGCCGGCATCACGTTCAGCAGCGCCATCATCGCCAGCGTCAGTGATGCGATGAACGCCAGGATGCCAGGAATGTCGGAATCGCGGAGGAGGGCCGACAACTTCCCGCTTTCGCGTCCGACGTCGGGCGGTGCCACCTGCCGCACCACAATCAGGGCAAGGAGCGAGATCGGCACGTTGATCGCGAACAGCGCCTGCCAGCCGACCAGGCTCACCAGGAGGCCGCCGACGACGGGCCCCACCGCAGCGGCCGAGGTGTTCGCCATCTGGATGCGGCCGAGGGGTCTGGTTGAGCTGATGTTCGCCTGCCGGCTGAGCGTGGAGACCATCACGACGGCGCACGGGTACGCCGTCGCGGTCCCCACCGCCATGAGCGCGCGGGCCACGCAGACCAGCGCGAAGTTCGGCGAGAACGGTGCCAGAAGGCAGGAAATGGCGACCACCGCCATGCCGAATGTAAACAACCTCCGCGGACCGAAGCGGTCCGCCAGACGGCCCATGAGCGGCTGGCCAGCGGCCGAGGCCAGGTAGAAGGACGTGATCACCCAGGTGACCGTGGCGACGTCGAGCGCAAAGTCCTGGCGCAGAACCACCAGCGCGACCGCGATCATCGACGAGTTCAACGGATTCAGCGCCGTCCCGAGACTCAGTGCAGCGATCGCTAGGCCGGGGCGGGGTTTGTTGGTCACGTCCCTAAGTCTGGTCCATCGTTGCCTGAGGTCACGAAACGACGCGTCACGAACCTCGTCTGGGAACGGTCAGTTCTGCGCTACCGACAGCACCGGCTTCCGCTTACCGCTGGCGTCTGTGGTCAGCGTCGGGACCGGGGGCTTCGGCGGGGCCACTACCGGAGCGGGTGGCGGGGGTGGTGGCGGTGCCGGCGGAATGCAGGAGTAGTTGTAATCGAAGTCAATGGTGAATTGGGTGAGTGCAACCACGCCGCCGGCCGTCAGGGGCGGGGCCGAGCAGAGTTCCACTGCCGACTCCGGGGACGTTGCTCCGGCAAGCCAGCTCTTGAGCCCGTTCAGATTGCTGTCCGGGTGAAGCTGCCCGGCGATTACTCCGAACTGGTACGAGGTTGAATAGATGCCAACCTGCGCGCCAATGTCTTGCAGGTAGGCGGCCATGCCTTCAATATCCGCGGCGTTGGCCACGGTGTCCCAGGACCATGCGTTCCCGGTCTCCACGTCCAGCCACCACATGTGCTTGGCGGGGTCGGGTACGCCGTAATGATTGACGTCGTCGAACGCGATGCCGTAACCGTAGAGGTAGGCGCACGCCGCCGAAGCCGTCCCGTCGCAGCTCCCATACGGGTTTGGACGGCTCATGACCACGTCCGCATCGGATGCCGGCCACCACCCGCCATACTCCGCGGGGTTGGCTGTGTTGACGTACAAGGCGGCCGCGGGTTGGCTTGTCCCGCCCACCGAGCCGCTGGCCCAGCCCAGCTGCTCGGCGAAACAGGGATTCGCGGTGCCCGGACGGCCGTCGTTCACGCCGACAATTCCGAACGCCTGGCCCACAGGAAGTCCGCCACCACATTGGGGCCAGGAAATGTCGCTGCCCAAGACAATGCCCGAAGCATCCATCGGTGCGGCATGTGCGGCGGATAATGGTGTGGCTGTCCAAGCAAGCAAAAGGCAAGCGACGGCCATGAGTTTTGCAGTTTTCATGATGTGCGTCCTTGGCATGGTTCAGGGCCCTGCCGGGGTTGGTACTGCCGCACATTGCATCCCAAAAGCAATGGCAGTGAGCCATCTTCGGCTCACTACGGATCCTACGGACGGGCTTCTGGGCAGCCTTGAGTGATCCCTACTGGACTTGATTAACGAATTTGCGAGTAAGTGACGTGGTGCACTTGGAGTACAGCTCAGATGCTGGAGTACTCAGCACAGCGCTGAACCGCGTCAGGAAGCGATAAGTCCGTCAGCGACTACCGCGAGCATCGATGCTGCTGCATCAGCCGGAAGTTCGCTGTTATCTACCACTGCAGCCACGCCGCCGACGAGCCGGCTGATCTGCATTGCATCGACTCCAGGGCGCAAGGCGGAGTCCAACGCTTCGATCACGCGCTGATTGGCGCCGAGGTAGGTCTGGCACTTTGCTGCAAATGGTGAACCCGGGTCGCCCAGCGCGGCGGTAATCCGCGCGGCGGCGCCCTTGTGCTCGGTCAGCATCGACGCATAGTCGGTCAACCAATTCAACAACCGCTCCCGAGCGGTGGCGTCGAGCGTAAGGGCCCGGTCGACGGCGGTGTTGACCTTCTCTGCCCACGCTTCGAGAACCGCGTCGTACAGGGACTCCTTGGTCGGGAAGTGTCGATAGAGCGTACCGGGTCCCACCTCGGCCGCCTTGGCGACTTCGTCCATCGAAACGGCTTCGTAGCCTTTGACCCGGAAGAGCGCACGTGCAACCTCCACAATCCGATCGCGGTTGCGTTGAGCGTCAGCGCGCACAGAAACACCTTTCAATACACCATTGCAAAACGGAGAGTGTCTCCGTATAGTTCTAAACGGAGCAACTCTCCTCTTAGTGTACGTCAGCCCCCTCGGCTAGAACAGGACACCTCCCATGACACCCACAATCGCCACTCGCGCACCGGCCGGGATCGTTACATCCGGCCGTCGCGCCGGCAGCATTGGCCTCTGGCTGGTCATGCTGGCCCAACTCATGCTTGTCCTCGACGCGACCGTAGTGAACGTCGCGCTCCCCCACATCGCCACCGACCTCCACTTCGACCGGGCCGAGCTCAGCTGGGTCTTGAACGGTTACGCCGTCGCCTTCGGCGGCCTCCTGCTGCTCGGCGGACGGATCGGAGACGTCGTCGGCCGCCGTCGCACCTTCCTAGTGGGCGTCGCGGCCTTCACGCTCTTCTCGCTGCTTGGAGGCTTGGCCACGTCGCCCCTCCTCCTTGTTATCGCACGCGCACTCCAAGGCCTCGGCGCCGCATTCGCCGCCCCGAGCGTCCTCGCGCTCATCACCACCAGCGCCAAGGACGACGGCGCGCGGAACCGGGCGCTCGCACTGTTCTCCGCCATTGCCTCAATGGGTGGCGCGCTCGGGCTCATCCTCGGCGGACTGCTCACCGACACCACCAGCTGGCGGTGGACCCTCTTCATCAACGTACCGATCGGCGTCGTGGTCCTCATCGCGGTGCCGCGCCTTGTCGCGGAAACCCCCCGACGGCCCGGGCGCTTCGACATCTTCGGAGCGGTGACCGCCACGGGCGGCGCCGTCGCGATCGTGTGGGGTCTCATTCAAGCGGGCGACGTCGGCTGGTCCAGCCCGCGCACGATCGGCGGCCTGGTGGTCGGGGCAGCACTGATCGCAGTGCTCGCCGTCACCGAGCGGAGGGTCGCCCACCCACTGCTCCGTCCACAGCTGCTGCGCAGCCCGAGCCGAGTGGCTGCGCTGGCCGCGATGGCGGCCACCTACGGCGGGATGCTGGCGATGTTCTTCCTCATGGTCCAGTACCTCGAGGACGATCTGCACCTCACGCCCATGGTGACCGGACTGGCGTTCCTGCCGATGCCACTGAGCATCTTCGCGATGTCGCGGATCGTCCCGCGTCTACTCGAGCGCTTCGGGGCCGTCCGGCTGGTCATCTTCGGCACCGCCCTTCGCGTCGTCGCCTTCTTGCCGCTGACACAACTGAACACGGACACACCGTTCGCCCTTGTTTTGCTTGCACTTCTGGGCACTGGAATCTCGGCGGGCATGACGTTCATGCCGCTCACAACGCTCGCGCTGCGCAATGTCGAACCGGAGCACGCAGGGTCCGCGTCGGGGCTCTTCCAGACAATGCAGCAACTGGGTGGCGCCGTCGGCCTGGCCATTGTGGCTTCAATCTACGCGGCCTTCGCTATCCCCGGCGACTTCCTGACCGGCGGACGGGCCGGGTTCTGGTCGGCAACCGTCCTTTCCGCGCTCGCGCTAGCAGCCGTCCTAGGGTTGGTCTTCAAACCCCGGAAAGCCGTATAAGGAGTGCGCTCACAGGCCGCCTAAGCCCTTGGCATAGGCGGCCTGCCCCACGTGCTGAAGGCAATCCGCAATGGTGCTGACCAACCGCACGCCGATGGTGACGGGCGGATCCCAGCGGGTGTCGACAATGCGATCAAGGTCTTCGTCCCCGAGGGTTTTCAGGAACGCAACCGTCTGCCGGTGGACGGCGTCGTAGTATTCGAGCAGCAGCTCCGGCGGGGCCTGAACCGCATCGACTTTATCGCTCGAGTGGCCGTAGCCGGTGTCGCGTTCAGGGAGCGGCAGCTTGAATCGACCAGCATAGTCCTGCGAGGTCCACACCTGTTCGACGCCGGCGGCGGAGGCGACTTGGACGTCCTCCACCCGGCTGAGGTGCCAGATCAACCACGCAATCGAGTTTCCGGTGCTGGCGGGCCGACGGACCAGAGAGCCGTCGTCGAGCCCTTCAAGGGTGGCGGCCACAGTGTCACGGATCCGGCCAAAGGCATCCTGCAGCAGTTCGTTGGATTTCATCGCGTCCCTTCACTAAGCGTTGTCGGCGGGCTCCATGGGTCTGCCGGGCTTGGCTGCTCCTACCACCCAACCAGAGCCCGAACTGCCTGGGCAACCTCTTTTGGGCTTCGCGGTCCGGTCGCCACCACATGTGTTTCGAGTCGGGCTTCAGTCAGGATTTCATCGAGCTCCACGCTGCGATGCAGGTGCCATGCCAGCTCCCGGCCCTGGGCTTCGTGGCGGACCCTGAGTCGCTCGTGGATAGTCTCGATTGACGCATCCAGCCGGATCACCGTGAGTTTTCCTCCACCGAGGGCCGCACGATAGCGCTCCACCTCAGTGGATTGCTCAAGCACTCCTGCCAGAATGAACCTCCGTACGCCGACGTCACGATAATTCCCCGCGACAGCTTGGAGATTCCTCAGTTCCAGCTCGTGGTTGAACCGGTCCGTTGAAGGCGCAGGCCAGCTCCGCCGCAACTCATCGAGGTCGATCACGGCATTGCTGATTCCGTCGTCGGCGAGGAGCCAGTGCAGGGCTTCGCCCGTGGTCGTCTTGCCGGCACCAACCGTGCCGTTGAGGAAAACACTCTCAAGATCCGTAGCCATCCAAGGAGTCTAGGCTGAAGCTTGGGCCCACCTCCGTCCAAGTAATCAAGGCGCGGCCAAAGTGGCAGCGACGGGAGGCGATCCGCGGGCATAAGCTACAAGCAGAACGTCTCTTCCGACTCCGGGAGCTCAAATGGACACTGAATTCGCTGATGTCATCGGCCACGATGTCACCACGATCACTTGCCTCTGCGGAAACACCGTCAGCAAAGAGGGATTGATTCAGGCCAACTCACAAGGCGTCCCGGTCTACTCCGGGGCAAACACGCCGGTCCCCGCCGGACTGGCTCCGTGGCCCGACGATGAGGACCTCTACACTCTGTGTCCGTCATGCGGCCGGGTCTACCACGACACCGTCATTGAAGAGACGGGAACCGCACCCGTTGCCTTCCAGATCGACGTCACCGGCCCGATCGCCGAGGCGATACGGGTTCATTGGGACCTCAGCACCTGATTTTTGAGACCTGTTTTCCTTGTTTCGCTTTTCGCGGCGTCGATTGGCAGCGCGGGGGCTATTAATGTCAGACCCCCGTGTCAGGGTTTATTCATGGAAGGCATCGGTCAACTCGTGGCACGTCGGGCAGCCCCGCCCGAGGTCGGGATCGTGGCGTTGGAACGCCTGTCCCGCCGCCTGAAGCCCGTTCCTGCCTGGCATACCGGACAGCGAAACCCGGCCGCCGGGCCGTCGCGGGCCGCACTGTCGCGGGCCGCGCTGTCGCCGGCCACACTGTCGCGGGCCGCGCTGTCGCCGGCCACACTGTCGCGGGCCGCACTGTCATCGGCAACAGGCCTTGATCAGGCACTGGCGGCGATCGATGCGTTGCGCTCAACCGCTCTCGCCGACGCCCGCGTGTTGGCTTTCCCTGAAGCCGCGGATTTCGCCGGCAAGGTCGAGGAGATCTCCCGGACGGTCGAGTTTTTGCAGCTCGTCGCAGCCCAGGCCGTGGAACGGACCCGGCGCGAAGCCCAGGCCGCACCGCAGGCATCCCCGGCGCCGGGGTGGCGGACCGGCTGGACCGAACCCACCGCAACAGATACCGCAGCCGCGGCACTCGACGACGGGTACCGGAACGCCGCCGAATTCCTGCGCGCCAGGCTGCGGATCGGCATCGGCGAAGCCCGACGCCGGCTCGCACTGGCCGAAAGCGTGCTCCCGCAGACCGGGATCGCAGGGCAGGACCTCCCCGCACGGCACGAGGTCCTCGCCGCGGCCCTGACCACCGCGGCCCTGCCCTCCCGCTCAGCCACCCTCATCACCATCGCCCTGGACCAGGTACGCCACCTCGCCGACACGGACACCACCCACCAGATGGAACACGCCCTCACCCGGACCGCCATGGAAAGCGATCCCGACTTCGTGAACCGGATGGCCAAGCGCTGGGTCGACGCCATCGATCAGGACGGAACCGAACCCGGCGAGGAAGAACTGCGCCACCGCCAAGGAGCGTTCATCCGCAAACCCCGCCGCGGACTGCACCACCTGGAAATCTTCGCCACCGCCGAACAATTCGAAACCCTCGCCACCGTCATGAACACCGCCACCAACCCCCGCCTCCAGCCCAACACCACCGGCACCGACACAGACACCGGCGCCGGTACCGACCTGGACCGCCGCTCCCGCCCCCAGAAACTCCTCGACGGACTCGTCGGCGCCTGCGCCGTGGCCCTGTCCACCGGCGAACTGCCCGCCAACGGCGGCCTCCGCCCCCAGGTGATGGTCACCATCGACTACCAAGACCTCCTCGAACGCCTCGAACACCACGCACACCTCGACCGCGAAACGCCCGCCGGCCCCCGCCTCGGCGGCGGCGCCGCCACGTTCCAGGGCCCGCTCCACCCCTCGGCCATCCGCAAGATCGCCTGCGACGCCGACATCATCCCCGTCCTGCTCGGCAGCGAGGGCCGCGTCCTGGACATCGGCCGCACCACCCGGATCTTCCCGCCCCACATCCGCAAAGCCATCATCGCCCGCGACCAAGGCTGCGCCTTCCCCGACTGCACCATCCCCGCACCCTGGTGCGAAGCCCACCACATCACCTACTGGACCAACGGCGGCACCACAGGAACCGACAACGGCACCCTCTTATGCAGCCACCACCACCACGTCATCCACAAAGAACACTGGACCATCACCATGGAAACCGGCGTGCCATGGTTCAAACCACCACCCCACATCGACCCCCGCCAAACACCCCGACGCAACCACCACTTCAGACCCACCCGGACATGAGCCTGCCCAGTTGAAGTCCACCCGAATCCATTGACATGTGACCAAATGGTCACCTATTCTGAATGCATGGACGCCGTCTTCAAGGCACTCTCCGACCCCACCCGCAGGGATCTGCTCGACGAGCTCTTCCGCGAGGACGGGCAGACGCTCAGCGCGCTTGAAGCACGGTTCGACATGACCCGTTTCGGGATCATGAAGCACCTCAAGATCCTTGAGGAAGCCGGGCTGGTTGTGACCCGCCGTCGTGGTCGCGAAAAGCTCCATTACCTGAATCCGGTACCCATCAGGCTCGTCCACGACCGTTGGGTGAGCAAATATGCAGAACCGTGGGCCGCTGCGTTGAGCGACCTCAAGACGAGATTGGAAACTCCCGTGGAAAAGATCTTCGAAATCTACATCAAGACCACTCCGGAGCGGCTTTGGGAAGCCATCACGGACAGCGACACCCGCAGCAAGTACCAGTTCGGCAACACCCACACCGCCGATTGGACGCCGGGCGGGCACTACGAGATGCACAACCCCAAGGCCAACGGGATGGTCCTCGGCGAGGGCGAAAACATAGAGGTCGATCCGCCGCGCCGGCTCGTCCAGACCATGCGCGCGCTCTGGGGCGAGGACGTCAAAGCCGAAGGCACGTCGCGCGTCACCTGGGAGATCGAACCCGTCGGAGACTCTTGCCACTTGACCGTCACCCACAGCGACTTGCGCGAAGGCGGCAACGACCAGATCTACGGCGGTTGGCCGATGATCCTCTCCGGCCTGAAGACTTGGCTGGAGACCGGCGAGGTCCTCACGACTCCGGGTTCATTGATGTATTCATGAGGCGCGACGGCGGCGCGACCCACCGCTTTTAGGCCTTGGCAGCCGGAACGAGGGCCGCGTTGAGGTACTCCAAATGCGCCAGCGTCGGGGCAGTCACGTTCGCCGCGTATTCCGGGTGCTTAGTGAGGAACTTCTTGATGAAAGGGCACACCGGCACGATCCCGAGTCCTTCGCTCACAGTCTCGTCCAAGGCAACTTCGGCGAGCCTGCCCGCCAGCCCTTGGCCGCCGAATTCCTCGTTGATCACGGTGTGGTAGAAAATCCGCTGCGGGGACCCGCCGTCGTCGTATGCTTTGTACGCGGCCTTCCCGATCACGTGTCCATCGGCGAGCACTTCAAAGCGTTCGCGGTCAACGTTGTGGCGGAAGGTGGCATCGGTCATCGCTGGCTCCTCGGTTAGGTGCTTTTGACCTACCCTAACCTCGGAACCTAGGCGCTTTGTTCCCGACGCAACCAGGTCGACACACTCTGTGCAGCCATCAAAGTTTCCTGGCACGGAGGACTCCTAGATTCCTGCTTGGTTTGCCCTTTCCAACAATCCGGCATTGGTCCGGGACCACAAGTTGTTCTGAGCGTCCCGGAAGACCAGAAGCGTTACGCACCAGTTCTCCTTACGGGTGATTGGCCGGGTGAACCCGGCCAGAGCGCCCGTGTGATCGGCCAAGGCCCAACCACTGCGGTCCTTATGTGACTCCACAAAGTACTCCCCGGGCGGCAGTAGCCGGAGATTCAATGGCCGGAGTTTGCCCCGAACGTCCTGTGCTTCCAGGACAACGTCAAAGATCGGAGAGGTGGAGCCGTTGTTCACCACAACTCCGTAGGCCAATGCGGACCCATCCGAGTCGACGTGGGCCGCACTCCACGCTGCTACCTCGCCGGCTTGAGCCTTGAGTTTGTCTTCGTCGGCCTTAATGTCCCTATCGCGTTCAATCTTGTGCACGCCGGCTGCCGTCCAAGCAGCCCACGCGGCCGCAAGCAAAGCGAACATGCTGCAAAACGCCGTAATCCATTCAGGCATACGTATCCCCCCACATGTAAGTAAATGCACCAGGAGGATTCCGCACGGCCATGCCGCTTGTCCAGTCAAATGACGCGCAGCGGACAAACATGCGTCACGTAATTCAACTCCAAGCTTTCTCCAAGCCCGCGTTTGGGCTTGGAGAAAGCTTGGAAGAAGGGGCTAAGCCGTGACGATGTCGCGCGTGGCGTGGTCGTACGTGAAGGTGACCTTGCCGCCGTTGTGCTGTAGTTCGTGATTGGCACCGTCACGCGCGCCGAACGCGCCGTAATTCTCGTCCCACGAGCGGTTCAGTGCGATCTTGTAGGTGTAGAAACCGGCAGGCAGCGTAGCGGCGAGGGTCCACACCTTACGACGGGAATTGAACTTCATCTGGACCTCGTCGTACTGCGGAGCCCAGTCCTCAGGCGCGCCGAGAATCGTGTTGAAGTCACCGGCGATCGCGACGGCGGACGGTTGGTCGAGCTTCTCGACGGCGGGAGCCGCTTTGGGTGCGGCAGCCTTCTTAGGCGCCGCCTTGGAGGCGGGCGCCTTTTCCGCGGCTGCTTTAGCGGCCGGTGCCTTTTCGGCAGCAGGAGCCTTCTTTGCCGCGGGCTTCCTGGCGGCTGCCTTCTTCACAGGCGCCGTCGGAAGCGGCGTGTCTGCCGGGACGGGGATGCCCTCAGTCAGCGCAGTAACGAACTCGTCAGGCTTGGCGAAAGCGACAGTGGCACGAAGCCCGTCGTCGGTGATGGTCCAGCCCGAACGGCCCTTAACCAGCCAGCCAGCCTTGACCAGCTTCGCGGTCTCCGTCGTCAGGCTCTTATGGCCGCGTGGAATGCCTCCACTAAGCAGCTCACTCTCGCGCTCATCCAACGGGACACGGACAATCGCTTCTGCCAGGATCTCGCCGGCATTCAACGACTTCTCGGACCACGTTCCCTCAGCCAAGACGTCCAGGAC
This sequence comes from Arthrobacter sp. FW306-2-2C-D06B, assembly GCF_021789175.1. Taxonomy (NCBI): domain Bacteria; kingdom Bacillati; phylum Actinomycetota; class Actinomycetes; order Micrococcales; family Micrococcaceae; genus Arthrobacter; species Arthrobacter sp. FW306-2-2C-D06B. The sequence goes on along the minus strand of NZ_CP084560.1, from coordinate 1,085,215 downwards.
GGTCTTGAGACGGGCACTGCTTTTTTCGACGGTGGACTTGGCCACTGGGTCTCCTTCAACGGCGAACATTCCTTCAGCAGTCTGCCAATGTTCTGTAAATTCTGGCGACTGTTCTTGGTAAACACCGTGTGTCGTGACCCACTATTACGCCCAAACGGTCGACAAGTGATGGAAGGCTCTCGGGTACCAGTCAGTAGCCGGCGGTTGGGGTACCCTCGAAGGCCTCTGGGAGAGCTTCGGCCAGAATCCACTTTGTTCCGAGCGGCGCCGAGTCAGCCCATATCCACAACCTTGCCCCTCGGCGGCCACATCCCCTCGGGAATCGGCTAGCTTAAACCCCATGGGGAAAAAGCGTGTGCAAGACGAAAACGAGCATTGGACTGCCCGCGACGAGGCACTTTGGACCACTGCGGAATTGGCAGTCCTCACGATGCGAGGTCAGTTGGGGCAACGTCAGCATCTTCCTGTGCCGTTCGCCCTGCGACTGGGCGGACCCGAGGAGAGGATCGTTGCACACGGAGGGTTTCAGCTGCTCTCGTGGCATGCTCCGGGGGACGGTACTTACACCCACAGCCACGGAATGATGGTTGCCACGGGAAGAGGCGGATTGGCTATGATGGCGGGTTTCGCCGCCGCGCAAGCTATTGGCAACGCATCACGACGGCGGCAGGCAGCGGATATGGCCCAGCCGCGTTGGGTTCCAATCGACCACGGGACCGTGGCCGTGAGCAACTTTGGCTTTTACCTTCACTCCCCCACCGCCATCCATGCCTGGAACTGGCGCAGTATCCATATGGCCTCATTGGTGGGTCCGGGGCAGCTCAGCATCGACGGAGTCTCGGAGAATGGCCCGATCAAGTGGATCCTTCATTCTGATTGGGCCGAACTCGTCTTCATGCTCTGGGCCTCTGTCTGTAATCCGACCCATCCCCAGATGACCAGCCGGACCTGGCTCCCCCAGGATTGGATGACCAAAGCCATGGTGCATGCCATGAGCAATCAAGGCTATCCAAACCACTCCGCGTTTCAGGAAGTGTTCCGGGAACTTCGATAGGGCTGGAGAGCTTCATGTTGGGGTTATTTGGCCTCTGAAGCCTTCTCCCACTGCGAAACCTCGGCCAACAGTTCCGCCTTCCGTGCCTCGTCCGCGAACGACGAACGCACAGAGTTCGCGGCCAGGCGGCCCCGGTCAGCAACAGACAAGCCGTGCACTGCGACAAGTTGCTCGAAGTTGTCGTCCACGTAGCCGCCGAAGTATGCGGGATCGTCCGAGTTCACGCTGACATTCAGCCCGGCTGCCAACATCGCAGGCAAGGGGTGCTCGGCGAGGGTATCCACCGCGCGCAGCCGGACGTTGGACAGGGGGCACACGGTCAACGGAATCTGCTCAGCCACCAACCGCTCAACCAGGGCCGGATCTTCCATGCATCGGATGCCGTGGTCGATCCTCTCAGCGCCAAGCAGGTCGAGAGCCTCGTACACATACGAAGCAGGGCCTTCCTCGCCGGCGTGCGCGATCCGTCGCAGTCCGGCCTCCGCCGCGCGGCGGTACAGTCGTTCGAACTTCGACGGCGGATTGCCCACCTCTGCCGAGTCCAGGCCTATGCCCGCAATGGGCGCCTTCATCGCGAGAAGCTGGTCCAAAACCTCCAACGCAGATTCCTCGGACATGTCCCTCAGGAACGCGGCAATCAGGAGCGTCGAGACGCCGAACTCCTCCACCGACGTCGCGAGTGCGGATGCCACACCGTTCACGCACGTCTCCAGCGCTACCCCACGCGAGATGTGCGCCTGCGGATCCATCATGACCTCGACGTGCCGCACGCCGCCGACCGCGGCGCGTGCCAAATACGCCCTGGTCATGTCCGCGAAATCCTGCTCGGTGCGCAACACGGCCATGTTGGCGTAGTAGAGATCCAGGAAGGACTGCAGGTCCGTGAACTCGTACCGTGCGCGCAACTCGTCCAGATCCGCGTACGGAAGCTCAATCCCGTTCCGTTCCGCGAGCGCGAGAATCAGCTCGGGCTGGAGCGTCCCCTCGATGTGTAGGTGCAGTTCGGCAACCGGGGGTGCCGCCGTCGTCGTCGATTCGCCAAAAGTTTCCACCCGACAAGAGTAGGACGAATACTCAACGCACCCCATCTGGGCACCCGGCAAAAGCGGGGTTCAGGGCCCCGATACCACGAGCGAGGGGAAGGCCACACCGCGTCAACTTGGATCTACGCCGTTCGGCCCCCAAACTGAAAGGATGCAGACCTTCCTCCCGTTCCCCGATTTCAAGCAAAGTGCTGCCGTCTTGGACACCGCAAGGCTAGGCAAGCAGCGTGTCGAAGCACTGCAGATCCTTCGCGCACTGGTGATCCCCGAGTTCGGCCGGCCCTCCCACCCCGCTATCCGCATGTGGATGGGCTACGTTCCCGCACTCACTCTCTACGGCCTGGCCATGGTAGACGAATGGGTCGCCCGCGGCAATCCGGATAACACCCGCGCCAGCATCACCGAGTTCGCACCCCAGGCAGCCCACCCGGACTACGCCTCCAAGATTCCGATGCCGCCGTGGCTCGGCGACGCCGACTTCCACCTGAGCCACCGCTCCAAGCTGCTCCAGAAAGAGCCCCGCTTCTACGCCGAGCTTTTTCCGGACACTCCGAACGACCTTGAGTACCTCTGGCCCGAGCCCAGCCACGAGTTCATCCCCGAAGACCCCTACGACGACTTCATCTGGGTGCTTCGCGCTCCGGTGGGCGACGTCGAGCCCGAGAAGATCGACAAGGTGGGGATGCCGGCAGCAGGCAAGGCCAAGGCCGCGAACATCGACGGCGACGGCTACCAATTCGTCTACGCTTCGGAAACGTCCCGCCGCCCGGGCAAGACCGCCCGCAAGGCCCCGAAGCAACTGGTGAAGAAGCCCACCCGCAACCGCCAGCGCCAGGACGAGGCCTTCCGGACGCTCCCCGGGAACACGCCTGTCCTCGTCCCCATTGAGGGCGGCGCCAAGTTTGCCCTGGGCAAGATCCTCGGCCGGCCGATCACACTGGACGACGGCCGTTTCGGCCGCAACTTCGAGGTCACCAAGATCATTGACCGCACGGACTTCGACTACCCGGCGCTGTTGCAGGATCCGCGGGCGTTCTTCCCGATCCCGGCACCGTAGCCCGGCACAAGGGGACTTATGGATTTCCAGCAAATCATCGAGGCTGTCGGCCGATACATGGACTTTGTGGGAGTCGCGGTGATGGTTGTAGGCGCCATCGCGTCGATCCCCCTTGCCCTGCGCGGCTACAAGCCCAAGCGCCTGCCGGCGAGCTCGGCGCCGATTTCGGTGTACCGCTCCTACAGGCAGCTTCTGGGACGATCCATCCTGCTAGGCCTCGAATTTCTGGTGGCCGCGGACATCATTCGTACCGTCGCAGTCACCCCCACCTTTGAGAGCGTGGGGGTGCTGGCGGTGATCGTGCTGATCCGGACGTTCTTGAGCTTCTCCATCGAGCTTGAGATCACTGGGCGTTGGCCGTGGCAGAAGGCTCCCGCCCCAGGCTCGGGAGCCCATCCGACGTTGCCAACTTCGTGACCCACGAGTAGGTGCCGGAGAAGCTAGGGGCCGCCTTCGCGGGTGCCGCCGTCGTTTTCGTCGTTGCGGCTACTTATTCTGGCGACGGACGAGCGCCCGGATAACCAAGATCTCATAGGCCACCAAGGCGACAACCCAAATGTAGTCATACCAGCGGGCGTCGAATCCGGCGCAATCGAATTCGTGGGTGCGGGCCGACAGCTGCGTTCCGGAACGCAGTTGTCGGCCCGCACCCACGATTTGGCTAAGAGAGCGCTACAGCTACTTCCCCAGCCCGGCGCGGCGCAGCGCTTCCGCCATGGCCGTGTTGACCGGCGCTTGGGGAGCCGCCTTCGCGGGAACCACTTTGCGACCTCCCTGTCCAGCCTGCGGCGCCGGGCGCTTCTGGCCGCGATCCCCTCGCTCGCCCCCGCTGCGCCGCTCGCCGCGCTCAGGCTCGCCGCCGCGCGAGCCGCGGTCACGCGAACCGGACCCGCCCGCCGTGCCAAGTTCGTCGTCGAGCCTGAGGGTGAGCGAAATCCGCTTCCGCTCCGGGTCCGCCTCCAGGACCTTCACGCGCACGACCTGTCCGGACTTCACGATCTCGCGGGGATCGGACACGAACTTGGTGGACAGCGCGGACACATGGACTAGTCCGTCCTGGTGTACTCCGACATCCACGAAAGCCCCGAACGCCGCCACATTGGTGACAGTGCCTTCCAGGATCATGCCGGGCCTAAGGTCCGAAATCTTCTCGATGCCCTCAGAAAACGTTGCTGCGGCGAATGCCGGGCGGGGGTCGCGGCCCGGCTTTTCGAGCTCGGAGATGATGTCGCGCACTGTGGGCAGGCCGAACGTCCCGTCAACGAATGCCTGCGGATCGAGCGAGGACACGGCAGCTCCATCCGCGGCGGCCACGATCTTCCGAGCCACCGAATACGCTTCCGGGTGGACACTGGACGCGTCGAGCGGTTCCGCACCCCCGGTGATCCGCAGGAAGCCCGCGCACTGCTCAAAAGCCTTGGCACCCAGCCGCGGCACCTTCTTGAGGTCGGCCCGCTTAGCGAAGGGGCCGTTCTCGTTACGGTACGCCACGATGTTCTCGCTCAGGAGTGGCCCGACGCCGGCCACCCGGGCCAACAGCGCGGGCGACGCCGTGTTCACGTCCACGCCCACCGCGTTCACGCAGTCCTCGACGACGGCGTCCAGCGAGCGGTCGAGCTTGGCAGCCGTGACATCGTGCTGGTACTGCCCGACGCCGATCGACTTCGGTTCGATCTTCACCAATTCAGCCAGCGGATCCTGCAAGCGTCGGGCGATCGAAACGGCCCCGCGCAAGGACACGTCCATGCCGGGAAGTTCCGCGGCCGCGAGCGCAGACGCCGAGTACACGGACGCACCTGCCTCGGAGACCACGAGTTTCTGCAGCGTCGGACCGCCGGATGCTGCCAGCGACTTGATGAGCTGAACGGCGAGCTTGTCGGTTTCGCGCGACGCCGTGCCGTTGCCGATCGCGACGAGCTCGACACCGTGCTGCCGCGCCAAACGCTCCAGCGTCACCAAGGCCTCGTCCCACTTCTTGGCCGGGGCGTGGGGATAGACAGTATCGGTGGCCACGACTTTGCCGGTGCCATCGACGACGGCCACCTTCACACCCGTCCGCAGTCCCGGGTCCAGGCCCAGCGTGGCGCGGTTTCCGGCCGGGGCGGCGAGGAGCACGTCGCGGAGATTGGCGGCGAACACCCGGACGGCTTCATCCTCGGCCTGCGCGAACATGCGCCCGCGCAGATCATTGCTCAGGCGGTCCAGGATGCGCGAGCGCCAGGCGATCTGGGCCGTCTGCACAAGCCACGAATCGGCGGGCCGTCCACGCTCGGCGACCCCGAGGCACTTGGCCACAGCGTTCTCGTACCGGCCACGCGCGGCGGCCAGGGCGTCGTCGTCGGCTGGTTCTGCCTCGGCGAGATCGAGCTCCAGAACGCCGTCGTTCTCGCCGCGCAAGAGCGCGAGCACGCGGTGGCCGGGCATTCCGGAAGGCACTTGGGAGAACTCGAAATAGTCCTTGAACTTTTGCCCCTCGGTTTCCTGGCCCTTCTTCACGCGCGACACCATCCGCCCCTGCGTCCACAGCCGCTCGCGCAGCGTTTCGGCGAGATCGGGGTCCTGGGATACCCGCTCCACGAGGATCGAGCGCGCGCCGGCGAGCGCCGCGGAGGCGTCGTCAATGGAGTGCTCGGCGTTGAGGTACTTGGTGGCCTCGCGCTCAGGCTCGAGCTGCGGGTTCGCGAGCAGCGCATCGGCGAGCGGCTCGAGGCCGGCCTCGCGGGCGATCTGCGCTTTGGTGCGGCGCTTGGACTTAAAGGGCAGGTAGATGTCTTCCAGCCGGGACTTGGTATCGGCCCCGACGACGGCGGCCTCCAGTTCCGGAGTCAGCTTGCCTTGCGCGGCAATCGCCTCAAGGACTGTTCGACGGCGGTCCTCCAGGTCCCGCAAGTACCTGAGGCGTTCCTCGAGCTCGCGCAACTGGGTGTCATCGAGCGTCCCGGTGACTTCCTTGCGGTACCGGGCGATGAACGGGACAGTCGATCCGGCGTCGAGCAAGTCAACCGCGGCCTTGACCTGCCAGGCCTTCACGCCGAGTTCTTCGGCGATCATGGCGTGGATGGCGGCGTCTGCTGATTGGGGCTGTGCTGACTGGGGCTGGGGAAGATGAGTCACCATGACATTTTGCCTTACGGGTTCGCCGTGGCTAAAGACGGCGCGGATTACCCGCACACGGAAGCGCCACGGCCGGCAGGCCGTGACGCTTGATGGGTGCGAAAGTTGCGGTTAGCCCAGTTGCGCCATGGGGGTCTTGGCGGAGATGTGCTCCACCAATTCGCCTACGCGCTCCTCGGTGTAGTTGCGGGCAATATCGCCCTGGCTGATGATGCCCACCAACTTGTGGTCGGTGATGACCGGAAGGCGCCGGATCTGGTGCTTTTCCATCAGGTCGATGGCTGCGTCGACGCTGGCATCTGCATCGATCCAGATCGGTGTGCCCTGGGCGAGATCTGCCGCGGTCAGCCGGTCGGCATCCAGTCCCTCAGCAACGCACTTGACCACGATGTCGCGGTCAGTGATGAATCCTTTGAGTCTTCCATCGTTGCCGCAGATCGGCAGCGAACCGACGTCCAGATCCCGCATCAGGACGGCCGCGTCACGCAGCGACTGCTCTTCCTTGACGCACTGGGCATTGGTGGTCATGAATTCGCGCACAACACTCATGAGTCCTCCTTGATCGATTGGGTATCGACGCGGACCCCCGGCACCGACGCCGATGCTGTCAGCCTACGCTTGGGGTTTGGTTGTGGCCAGATGCTGTGTGCTGCGCTGGTCTTACTCGGCGCTCCGCCGGTCTTACTCGGCGATGTCCTCGGCCCACAGTTCCGGATTCTCTTCCTGGAACGTGCGCATCATGTCGACGCACCGCTGGTCATCGAGGACCACCACCTCCACGCCCCTGGACCGCAGCAGCTCGAATTCGCCGTCGAAGGTGCGGGCCTCCCCCACCACCACGCGCGGGATTTTGAACTGGATGATGGTGCCCGTGCACATGGCACACGGAGCGAGGGTCGTATAGAGGGTGGTGTCCCGGTAGCTCTTCTGCCGACCGGCTGCGCGAAGGGCCGACATTTCCCCGTGCGCGATGGGATCGCCGTTCTGGACGCGTTCGTTGTGCCCGCTCGCGATCACCACCCCACCGCGGGCAAGCGCTGCGCCGATGGGAATGCCGCCTTCGCGAAGGCTCTTTTGGGCGGCCCGGTACGCGGCTTCGAAGGCAGGGTCGTGGGAGGGGTGTGTTTCGTTGGCCATGCGTCATTTTTGCACGGGGCATTCTTGTCGGACCGCACTGATAGCTTGGCTTCATCAGCTCAACAGTCTGGGGGCACGGTGTTTTTTCTCGATTCAGTAGATGCGGGGCACGAGCGGGATCTGGTGTTTTCCGCGAGCGACCTCGTCACGGCCTCCACGTGCGAGTACCAGTTGCTGCGCAAGTTGGATGAGAAGCTGGGCCTCTCGCAGAAGCCGTCCTTCGCCGTCGACGAAATGCTGGAGCGGACCGCCGCGCTGGGCGACGTTCACGAGCACAGGGTGCTGGACCGTTTCGTGGCCGAGTTCGGTACTTGGGATCCGCTGGCGCGAACGGGCGTGTTCGACGTCGTTCCCGCCGAAGCGATGGACCGCGCCACACTGCAAGCCAAGCATGCGGAATCGATCGAGGCGCTGCGATCGGGCGCGGATGTGGTCTTCCAGGCGGCATTCTTCGACGGCCAGTTTCACGGACGGTCCGATTTCCTCGTCAAGCAGCCGGACGGCAGCTACGCGGTGTACGACACAAAGCTCGCCCGCCATGCCAAGGTCACTGCGCTGCTGCAACTGGCTGCCTACGCCGAGCAGCTGCTCAAGGCGGGAATCACTCCGGCCCCGGATCTGACCCTTGTCCTCGGGGCTACCATCCAGCGCGACGCTGGCGGATCGGACGCCGGCGGCTTCGACTACGTGCACAGCGACCACCGGCTCGCCGATGTCCTGCCGGTGTTCCGTGAACGCCGTGACCGCTTCCTCGCCTTGACGGACGCGCACCGATCCCGGTTGGAGCCTATCCAATGGGGCGCGCCCGGAGTCACGGCGTGCGGGCGCTGCGACTACTGCAAAGAGCAAGTGCGCCTTCACCGGGATCTGCTAATGGTGGCGGGGATGAGGATCACCCGCCGCAAGAAACTCATGGAAAACGGCATCTTCACGATCGACGCCCTTGCTGAAATGCCCGACGCCGCGGATTCCGCCACACGTCGTCTGCAGGAACAAGCCCGACTGCAAACCGGAACAGCCACACCCGATGGCACCGTCGATTACACCGACAAGACGGGCACAGCGAAACGCATCAGCTATTCCGTCCTGGAGTCCAACTCCCTGGCCCGGCTCCCCCGGCCCGACGCGGGAGACATCTTCTTTGACTTCGAGGGAGACCCCCTGTGGCAAGACCCCGTAACCGGCCGTTGGGGACTGGAGTACTTGTTCGGGGTTGTGGAAAATCCGAGCGAGCCCGGCGAATCTCCGGTGTTCAAGCCGTTCTGGGCGCATTCCCGGGCTGAGGAACGGCAAGCATTCATCGAGTTCCTCGACTACGTGGAGGAACGCCGCATGAAGTATCCGGACATGCGGATCTACCACTACGCCGCCTACGAGAAGACCGCGTTGCGGAACCTGTCGGTCATCCACACCGTGGGCGAAGCCGCCGTGGACAACCTCCTCCGCGAAGGCGTGCTGGTGGACCTCTACGACACCGTGCGGCACAGCATCCGCATCTCCGAAGACTCCTACAGCATCAAGAAACTCGAGCCCCTGTATATGGGCGAACATCTGCGCTCGGGCGAGGTGACCGACGCCGGAGCCTCCGTGGTTGCGTACGCCGATTACTGCACGGCCCGGGACGCGAACCGCGACGACGAAGCGGCAACGATCCTCGCGGGTATTTCCGACTACAACGAATACGACTGCCTCTCCACTCTGGAACTGCGGAATTGGCTGCTGGGCCTGGCAGCGGAACGCTCCATTGAACCCGGTTTTCCGGCCGCTTCGGGACCCGAACTGCCCGCGGAGACCGAGCCGGACAAGTACGAGGCCGCGCCCGAGGAAACAGCCCTCCTCGACTACCTCGCGGAATTGCCGGACGATTCCCTCCGCTCCAACGACAACCGCGCGGTGGCCATGGTGGCAGCAGCGGTCGGCTTTCACCGGCGTGAGGACAAGCAATTCTGGTGGGGACACTTCGACCGCCTGGACCGCCCAGTCTCCGAATGGGAAGACACCAGAGACTGCTTCATTGTGGAAGGCGGCGAAGTGCTGAAGGGCTGGGCCAGGCCGACTCCCCGCAGCAACCCGGCACGGAAGGTACGGCTGTTCGGCCGCGCCGCCGATGGCTCCGGTTTCGCGCCCGGTAAGAAGTATTTCCGGATGTACGAGCCGCCACTCCCCGAGGCCTTCCTCGGCAAGAACGAAAGCACTCTCGGCAGGTCGGGGATGTCCGGCACGGAGGTGATCGAGGTCGGCGATCCCGTCGACCTTGATGACGGCAGCTCGCTTTCGGGGCCCGACGACGGCGCCTCGGACGTCGTGACCATTTCGGAGCGGCTGCCCAAGGGTGCGGACGAATACTCGCAGCTTCCCATGGCATTGACCCCGGATGCCCCAGTCAACACGGACGGACAGAGGAAGGCCTTGAGCGAGCTTGCCATCAAGGTTCGTTCCAGCCTGCCGTTCTGGCCGAAGGATCCGGCGTTGGATCTGCTGCGCCGTATCCCCCCGAGGCTAGCCACGCTTTCGGAGCTGCCCGCCGTCGAATCCGGCGACGATGCATATGTGGACGCCATCACCGCCGCAGTATCGGATCTGGACCGGTCTTACCTGGCGGTGCAAGGCCCTCCGGGAACGGGCAAGACGTATGTTGGTTCGCACGTCATCGCGCGGCTGGTGCGTGCAGGCTGGAAGGTAGGGGTTGTTGCACAGTCCCATGCGGTAGTCGAAAACATGCTCCACGCCGCGGTGAAGGCCGGGGTGGACCCGTCGCTCATCGCCAAGGAAATGAAGCATGATGACCCCGTCCCCTGGGACAAGCAGGCCAAGGACGACATTGAGCGGCTGCTTGGATCGCCGGGAGGCTGCTTGATCGGCGGCACGGCGTGGACCATGACAGGCCGGACCGTTCCAGCCGGTTCCCTGGACTTGCTCGTCATCGACGAAGCCGGTCAGTTCTCCCTCGCCAACACGCTCGCCGTGAGCCGGGCGACGAAGCGGCTGCTGCTTCTCGGCGACCCGCAGCAACTTCCCCAAGTCACCCAGGGCAAGCACCCGGAACCCGTGGATGAGTCTGCTCTCGGCTGGCTGGCCCACGGCCTGCACACGCTGCCCGCGGAGCTCGGCTACTTCCTCGCGACGTCGTGGCGCATGCACCCGGATCTGTGCGCTGCGGTGTCCGAGCTCTCTTACGATGGTCGGCTGTATTCAGCACCGGCTGCTTCCAGGCGGCGGCTCTCCGGCGTCCGGGCCGGCGTCGAGTGCGTCTACGTCCCGCACAGCGGCAATTCCACGCAGTCTCCTGAAGAGGCTGCGGAGGTAGTCCGCCAAGTCAGGGCGCACCTTGGCCTGGCTTGGCTGGACCCACGCGAATCATCCGAGGAGCGGCCACTGCTTGAAAAGGACATCCTCGTGGTGGCTGCCTATAACGCCCAAGTGCAGCTCATCCAGCACGAACTGAGGACGGCTGGACTTCGCGGTGTGCGGGTCGGGACCGTGGACAAGTTCCAAGGCCAGGAAGCCCCCGTGGTGATCGTGTCCATGGCTGCGTCCGCTGCCGCCGAGGTTCCGCGCGGCATGGAGTTCCTGCTCTCGCGTAACCGGATCAATGTGGCGGTGTCGCGCGGTCAGTGGCGCGCCGTCGTCGTGCGCTCACCGGAGCTGACCAACTACCTGCCGACACAGCCGGAAGGGCTGGAGCACCTGGGCGGTTTTGTGGGACTGTGCCAGCGTGGCGGCCCAACTGACTCGCATTTGTTGTCGTTATGAGGGCTGAAAACGACAACAACTGCGAGTCAGTTGGGCAAGCTCAGCGCTTCGTCCAAGACCGCCCCGAAGTTCGCGGCGTCGTGGGCGAAGCGGCCTAGGAAAAGTCCGGACACACCCCGCAATTCCGGCAGGAGCCCCGGTTTGGCCGAGCCACCGTAAATGACCGGCAGCCCGGCGAGGCCATGCTCGGCGAGCAAGTCTCGCAAGTGAGCGACGACGTCGGACACGTAAGCTGCGCCGGCCGGCTCGGCAGCGCCGATGGCCCACACCGGTTCGTACGCGATAACCAGGCGGGCCGCCGTCTCCCAGTCCTCCCGCACCGCGGCCGAGATCTGCCGGAACACGAACGACGCCGACACCGCGGGATCGGCGACAGCCTCCTCGCCGACACACAGCAGGGGAGTCAACCCTGCATCCACCGCGGCCCGGACCTTCAATGCGACCACGGCGTCGTCCTCGGCGAAGTGCCGGCGTCGTTCCGCGTGTCCGATCTCCACGAGCCGCACACCCAGCTCCGCCAGCAAGGACGGTGACACTTCGCCCGTCCACGGACCCTCGGCCCAGCCACAGTTCTGCGCACCCAGGAGGAGCGGAGTGCCTTCCAGTATCCGGGCCGCGTCGGGCAACACGGGGAACGACGGGATCACAAACGGGACCACCCGCCCGGCCACAAGGGCCGGACGGGCGTCCACTTCACCTCGAAGTTGCTCCAGCCAGGACATGCTGTCCCGGTAGCCCATGTACATCTTGGTGCTGACCCCGATGTACAACGGTCTACTTGCCCAGGAGATCGTCGGCCTTGTTCCTGAATGCCCGGGTGCCATACATCATGGCGGCCGCCAGGAAGGGCAGGATTCCGAGCGCGTAGACCCCGGCGGATCCGGTGGGGTCTGCCGTGGCGCTGTTGACCGCGGTCCGCAGAATCGGAGCCACGAAACCGCCGAGGTTGCCCAGCGAGTTGATCAGGCCAATGCCGGCCGCGGCTGCGGAACCGGCGAGGAATGCCGTGGGGTACGCCCAGACGACGGGCCCGACAGCGAGGAAGCTGCACACCGCGAGGGTAATGAAGATCAGTCCGAGGACCGGCTGGTGGTTGGTTCCGGCCCAGGCCGAACCCAGGATGCACAGACCCGTCGAGACGAACAGCACCGTGCCGAACGTGCGGCGCTTGGCGACCGTGTTGGCTGCCCGGCCGATCAGGTAGCAGGAGAAGATTCCGAAGAACCACGGAACCGCAATCAGGAGGCCGACGGCGAGGCCCACCTTCTGGCCTGTCAGCGAAGAAACCTGCTGCGGGAGGAAGAAGGTGACGCCGTAAACGGCGATCTGCAGGCAGAAATAGATGAGGGTGAAGTACCAAACGCGACCGTTGCGCATTGCCGCGAACACGCCCCGCGGCCCGGTTTCATCCTTGACAGTGTCTTCCTGAGTCATGATCTCCTTGAGCGCGAACTTCTCGTCGACGTTGAGGAACTTGGCCTTCTCCGGGCCGTTGATCAGGAAGAAGAACGCCGCAATGCCAGCGAGCACGGCCAGGATGCCCTCGGTGAAGAACATGACCTGCCAGCCACGGACGCCCGGAAGCTGGTCGCCGATGTTGATGAGCCAGCCCGAGAGCGGGTTGCCGATCATCTGCGAGAACGGCTGGGCGAGGTAGAAGATCGCGAACATCTGCACGCGCACCTTGTTCGGGAACCACTCGGCCAGGTACATGATGACGCCCGGGAACAGGCCGGCCTCGGTCACGCCGAGCAGGAACCGCAGGATCACGAAGGACGTCTCACCCTGCACGAACGCGAAGCAGGCCGAGACGATGCCCCACGTGATCGCGATACGGGCGAGCCAGACCTTCGCACCCACCTTCTTGAGCAGCAGGTTGCTGGGAATTTCGAAGATCGCGTAACCGATGAAGAAAATACCGGCACCGAGCGCGAACGCCCCGGCCGAGACGCCTTTGTCGGCGCCGAGTGCGGCTTCGGCGAAACCGACATTGGTGCGGTCAAGGAAGGAAACCACATAGAGGATGACCAGCATCGGCATGAGCCGGGTGGCAGCCTTGCGGATCGCCGATTTCAGGATCGGCGAATCCAGCATCTCCTTCGTGGATGAAGTGGCAACGGACATCGAAACTCCTCTTTGAGTAAAGACTGTTGAGTAATGGCTGTTGAGAAATCAGTGTTGAGTTGTCAGGTTTCAGGCATTAGTGCATGTACAGGCCGCCGTCGACATTCAGCGTCTGGCCCGAGATGTAGCCGGAGTCTTCGCTGATGAGGAAGGCGATGGCGGCGGCGATGTCCCGGGTGGAGCCCACGCGGTTCACCACGAGGTCCTTGGTGAGTTCGTCCTTACGTTCCTCGCTGAGGGTGCCGCCCATGATGTCGGTGTCGATCGGGCCGGGAGAAATGGCGTTGACCGTGATGTCGTACTCCCCCAGTTCGCGGGCGGTGGCACGGGTCAGGCCGATGACTCCGGCTTTGGCCACCGAGTAGGGAGTCTTGGAGAACGTCCCGCCGCCGCGCTGTGCGGAAACGGAGGAGATGTTCACGATGCGTCCGATGCGGTTCTTGACCATGGATTCGGCCACGCGGCGGGTGGCGTAGTGGACGCCGTTGAGGTTGATGCTCAGGACACGGTTCCATTCGGCGGGCTCGAGTTCCAGGTACGGAATCGGTGAGCTGACGCCGGCAACGTTGGCCAGCGCTACGATTTGCGGCAACTCTGCCTCGAGCGTGTCGATCGCCGAGCGCACGGATGCTTCATCGGCTACGTTGGCGCCCACGCCATAGGCTTGCACGCCATATTCGGCGGCGATTTCCTTGGCGGTGCTCTTGCAGAGGGCGTCATCGAGGTCGATGATGCCGATGTTCCAGCCCTGTGCGGCCAAGTAGTTGACAGTGGCCCGGCCGATGCCGCGCTCGGAGACGGCGCCGGTGACAATGGCGGTGCGTTCTGCGGGGAAGGTGCTCATGGGTATTCTCCTGTAAATGTCGGGACTAGTTGATGGGTGCCGGGCCGAGCTCGTCGAGGAGCTTCTGCATGGCCACGTAGGCCTTGTTCCGGTAAGCGATGAGTTCGGGCGTGCGTTCCGCGGGGACGTCGAGGAAGCCTGCCCCCGTCTTGGTCCCGAGCTTTCCCGCCTCCACAAGGTCGCTCAGGATCTTCGGTGTGGCGAAGCGTTCCGGGAATCCGGTCTGGAGCGACTTGTAGCAGAAGTCATAGACGTCCAGTCCGGCCATGTCCGCGATCGCGAACGGGCCGAAGAACGGCAAGCGGAAGCCGAACGTCGTACGGACCAGGGTATCGACGTCGTCGGCTGTTGCGATCCCCTGCTCCACCAGCTGCGCAGCCTCGTGGAAAAGCGCGTACTGCAGCCGGTTGAGCACGAAACCGGTGACATCCTTGACGACGGCGGTTTGCTTGCCGGCCGCGTGGACCAGTGCGCGGGAGGCCGCCACGGTCTCCGGCGTGGTGCCGGCGTGGGGAATGATCTCGACGCCGGGAATGAACGGCGACGGGTTGGAAAAATGGACGCCCAGGAACCGCTCCGGACGTGCGACGGCCTCGGCGAGATCGGCGATGGAAATGGTGGAGGTGTTGGAACCGATCAGCGCGTCTGGACGGGCGGCGGCGCTGATGCGGGCCAGGGTCTTGTGCTTGATGTCGAGGACCTCCGGGACGGCTTCTTCGATGAAGTCGGCGTCCGCCACGGCCTCCTCGATGTCCTTCGCGGCCCACAGATTCGCCTTCAGGATTGCCGTGGACCCTTCAGGAAAGAGGCCCGCGGCCACGAATTCATCCGACTCCACGAGCAGGCGGTCGTAGTTCTTCTGCGCGATTTCCGCTGACACATCCGCCAACGCGACGCGTGCCCCGCCGAGGGCCAGGACCTGCGCGATCCCGCCGCCCATGTAGCCGGAGCCGACGACGGCGATCTTCCGGGCCGCGCTCTTCTCGCCGGGGGCGCTGCTTGTTGATTCAGTCATGTCACACTGCCTTTGTGTAATCGGGCTCGTAGGAGCAGATGGCGTCCACCTTGGCGGCGGAAGATGATGTTTCGTCGAAGTGGTGGCCCAGCCATTCGCGCACTAGTTTCTTGGCCAGTTCCAAGCCGATCACCCGCTGTCCCATGGTCAGGACCTGGGCGTTGTTGCTGAGGACCGAGCGCTCCACGGAGTAGCTGTCGTGCGCGGTGACGGCCCGGATTCCGGGGACTTTGTTGGCCGCGATGGCCACGCCCAGGCCCGTTCCGCAGATCAAGAGGGCACGGTCTGCTTCGCCCTCGGCAACCTTGCGCGCCGCGTCCACGGCAACGTGCGGGTAGGCCGTGGAGTCGTTGGCGCCGACGCCCACGTCGGTTACCGACGCCACCCGGGGATCGGCTTCAAGCAACGCCATGAGCGCTTGCTTGTATTCGACGCCAGCTTCGTCATTGCCGACGATGATCCGCCAGCCCTCCGATGTGCTCATGCTTGAACTCCGTTTCCTGCCGGGGACGCCAGTTGTGAATCGATATGTTGTGAGATCCTCGCCGTGATCAGCCCGAAGGAGACCGCGCCAGGATCAGGGTGGCCCAGGCTCTTCTCTGCGAGCGGACGGGCCCGGCCCTTGAGCGGACGCAAACGCGCCGTCTCAGCTGCCGCGGACTCGGCCGCCGCAGCAGCAGCCGCGAGGGCCCGGTCAACCGGGGCTCCGGCGTCGAACTCTGTGAGGAACGCGTCCCGGAACGGCAGCAGCGCGTCCACCATCGTCTTGTCGCCAGGTTCGGCTTTGCCGAGCTCCGTGATCGCGTCCACAAAGCCAGTAACGGCGGCCGCCGAGTCCTCGCCGGAGTACCGCGCTTTGTTGCCGAGCGCCTGTCCGGCCGCAATGATCGCCGAGCCCCACAGGGCGCCCGAGGTACCGCCGGCGCGTTCGCTCCAAGCCTCCCCCGCTGCCGTCAGGATCCGCCCGACCGAGGCTCCGATTGCCGTCTCGGCTACGGTGAAAGCCGCTTCAACGCCGCGGCGCATGCCGATGCCGTGGTCGCCGTCGCCGGCAATCGCGTCCAGCTTGCCGAGTTCTTCTTCATGCTCGACGACGACGTCCCGCACCTGGGCGAGCACGGCCACGGCCTGCCGCCCGAGTTCGGCAGCAGCGTGGGTGGGCTGCTCGACGTCGGACTCGTCCACGGCGGTGACGCTCGCTTGGTTGCGGGGCCGGCGGGGGGCGAGGTTGCCCTTGCGGAAGGCCGGGGTGTCCGCGGGTGCTGCCCAATACTGTTCGAGCTCCTCGTCCAGCCACAGCAGGGTCAGCGAAAGACCGGACATGTCCAGGCTTGTCACGAGCTCGCCGCACTCGGGCTCGACCACCGTGAGTCCTGCTTTGCCGAGGAGCTTCTCGATCTTGCCGAAGAGCAGGAAGAGTTCGTCGTACTTGACCGTGCCGAGGCCGTTGACGATGGCCACCACGCGGTTTCCGGCGTCGTCGGGCTTGTCATTGAGGAGCTTGGAGACGAGCAGTTCGGCGAGTTCGGACGCGGTGGGCATTTGGTGCTCGGAAATGCCCGGCTCGCCGTGGATGCCCAGGCCGAGGGACATCTGGCCCGCCGGAACGTGGAACAGCGGATCCGAGGCGCCCGGAAGGGTGCAACCGTCGAAGGCCACTCCGAGGGAGCGCGTGCGGTAGTTCGTCTTGATGGCCAAGCGCTCGACGGCGTCGAGGTCCAGTCCCGCTTCGGCCGCGGCGCCGGCGATCTTGAAGACCGTGAGGTCGCCCGCGATCCCCCGGCGCTTTTCGATCTGGTCCAGCGGTGCGCTGGCGATGTCGTCCGTAACAGTCACGGTGCGGGTCTCGATGCCTTCGGCGTTGAGGCGCAACTGGGCCTGGCCGAAGTGGAGCACGTCGCCCGCGTAGTTGCCATAACTGAGCAAGACGCCGCCTCCGGCGTTGGCGGCTTTGGCCACGCGGTAGACCTGGCCGGCCGCTGGGGAAGCGAACATGTTGCCGCACGCCGAGGCAGTTGCCAGGCCTGGCCCGACCAGTCCGGCGAAAGCAGGGTAATGTCCCGAGCCGCCGCCCACCACCAAGGCGACCTGTCCGGTGGGGACTTCGGTGGAACGGACCACACCACCGTCCATTCGGGCTACATAGCCGCGGTTGGCGGCGACGAATCCGTCCAGCGCTTCGTCCGCAAAGTCTGCGGGATTGTCGAAAATCCTTGTCATGGTTCTAGACGCCAGCCAGCTGGGAGGCTATTGGATGGGTGGACCCGGACTCGGTCCGACCGGAAGGCTGCTGCCGGCCCTGGGCGACCTGGCTCTGGCCGAGGACGTAGTTCTCGGTTTTCGGAAGGACCTGTCGCCGGAGGTATTCCTGGTTGCTCGCCGTGACGCTGAGCCCGTCGCCGCCGTAGTGCTCGGTGCACAAAATGCCCTGGAAGCCCACCGAAAGCGCGAGCTTGAAAGCTTCGCGGTAGTTGATGAGGCCGCTCTCCATCGGTGCAGGCATGGTGATGTAGCTGTCGCGGGCCACGTCTTCGTCGCGGATGTAGTTCTTCATGTGCCAGTAGTTGGAGTACGGCAAGGTCTTGGCCACCATCTCGCGCCAGTCCTCGATGGGACGGTGGAGGCGGATCAGGTTGCCGAGGTCCGGGTTGAGGCCTACGTTGGCGAGCCCGATGTCCTGGACCAGCTGGACCGAGGAATCGGCGGTGCCGAGGTAGGTGTCCTCGTACATTTCAAGGGACAGGAGGATCCCGACTTCCGCGGCGTGCTCACCGAGTTCCCGCAAGCGTGAGACCGCGTTGCCCCAGGCTTCCTTGTCCCCTACCGGATCTTTGTAGCCTTCGACCGTCCAGAACCACAGCTGCTTTTGCTGCTCGGCGGTGATGGCCTGGTGGAGTCCGAAGGAAACAACCTCACAGCCTAGTTCGGCTGCGGCGTCAATGGTTCGGTGGCTGTACGCCAGGTTCTCGGCCCAGTCGCGGGCGTGGATGACGCTGCGGCGGATGGCGGAGATGACCGGGATGCCAATGCCAACGTGCTCTGCGGTCTGTTTGAACTCGGCGAGGCGTTCCTTATTGAGGTCCCCCGGGCGGATCCAGCTGTCCGTGAGGTCTGCGTTGGCGAATCCTGCGTCCTTGACTTCCTGCAAGACCTCGGCCCAAGCGGAAGCATCGGCGTCGTTGATGTGCTGTCCCGTCGCGTCAGTGCCGGGGAACTGAAGCAGGGCCGCGGTGATGGGCCAGGTTTCGGCGGTGTAAGCCATAGTTTTCACTCCTTCGTGGAATCCTGTTTCCTATAGGATTTACTATCCGAGCAAGACTGTCAACATATTTATTCAGACTTCCGCAGGCCGGCCCCGGCTTTCCGCACCCTTACCCGCATCATCGAAGATCCTATATGTCTTACATATGTTTGTGAAGAGGGTCACGAGATATCGAGTTCGCCACGCACAAAAAGGGCCCGCCGGTAGACGGGCCCTGAGGGTCTGGTGGCGTCGGGTCGCCGTCTTGGATCGCCGTCGGACGCGGCCCGTGGGAGACGGCTTAGTCAGCGGGCGCGTCGGCGATAGCCCGGGCGCGGACCTTGTGCACATGGTCGGCCATGGCGGCCGCGGCCTGTTCCGGGTCACCACTCGCCAGCGCGTCGAGCACTGCTTGGTGCTCGGCAATGGCCTGGTCAGCGTCGGTGATGCCCACTCCCCCGAACAGCCGGAACCGCTGGACTTGGCCGCCCAGCGCGGTGTAGGCGGCAAGCATGAATTGGTTGCCGGACTGCTCGGCGATCAGCTTATGGAAGCGCTCATCGGCCTCGAGATAGTCCCGGAATTCCATGAAAGACGGGCCCCGGGGAGCCGTCTCCAAGTCCTTCACGGCCGCTCGCAAATCCGCCAATCCGTCAGGAGTGATCCGGCTGCACGCCAGACGGGCATTCACAGGCTCAATCGCGAGCCGGGCCTCCATGAGCTCGGCAAAATCTTCGCGCGTGAAAACCGGGGCTACCCTGTAACCCTTGAGGGCAACTCGGCGAACCATGCCTGTGTGCTCCAGCCTCGCCAGTGCTTCGCGCACAGGGGTCGGGGACACGTCCAATTCCCGTGCCGTGCCGTCGATGCTGACCGCGGCTCCCGGTTCGAGACGGCCGTCCATGAGCCACGCGAGAAGTTCCTCGTAGACGTGGTCGGCGAGAACCTGGCGGCTGACGGGTCGGCCGGGGGCGCGGTCCCGTGAGGAAGCGAGTTTCATAGACAAATCCTATAGGAATGGTCTCTTTGTGACGGCTTCGGACGCTCTTTGCCGGCCCGAAGCCTCTCTCACGATCGGCACGTCGGATTCTGCTGGATCACTCCCCACGCCCGAGGAGAATTCCCCGTGATTTCGGGGTCTTCAGAGTGTGCCACCTCGAGTGATCCAGCAGAATCCGTCGCCATCGCCCGAAAATCCGGCAGGACGGGAGCCTCGAGGGAGTTAAACCGCGACGGCGGCACCTTTCCCAGGTGCCGCCGTCGGGGTTTCGGGGGTTCTAGTTAGCGTAGAACGGGTAGTCGGTGTAACCCTTGGCGCCTTCGCCGTAGAACGTGGCCGGATCCGGTTCGTTGAGCGGGAGGCCTTCACGCCACCTGCGCGCAAGGTCCGGGTTGGCGATGGCCGGGCGTCCGACCACCACGGCGTCGGCGTGACCGTCGGCCACGAGTGCCAAGGCTTCATCCCGCGTGGTCACCACGCCGAAGCCGGTGTTCACGAGGAACGTGCCGTTGAAACGCTCGCGCAGGTCCTGCACGAGTTCACCCTTGGGCTCATGGTGGAGGATGCTGAGGTAGGCGAGGTTGAGCGAGGCGATGGTGTCCACCAGGACTTCATAGGTGGCTCGGACATCGGCGAGGTCGGTCTCGGCGATCCCCTGGACCGAGTGCTCCGGGGAAATCCGGATGCCGACCCGGTTGGCGCCCAAGGCTTCAACCACCGCGTTGACGGTCTCGATCACGAAGCGTGCACGGTTTTCCGGGGAACCGCCGTAGCTGTCAGTGCGGACGTTGGTGTTGGGAGCCAGGAATTCGTGCAGAAGGTAGCCATTCGCAGAGTGCAGCTCAACGCCGTCGAATCCGGCTTCGACGGCGTTCCGGGATGCCGTCACGATTTCCTGGATGATCGAGGGAAGTTCATCGGTGCTCAGTTCGCGGGGCACCGGGTAGGGCTTCTTGCCGTTCGGCGTGCGGACTTCGCCGTCGATGGCCACGGCGCTGGGTGCCACGATCTCGTGACCACCGGTGATGTCCGCGTGGGAAACGCGGCCACCGTGCATGACCTGGGCGAAAATCCGGCCGCCCTCGGCATGGACGGCGTCCGTCACCTTCTTCCAGCCCGCGATCTGGTCCTCCGTGACGAGGCCGGGCTGCCCGGGGTAGGACTTCCCTGCAGGCGTGGGGTAGGTGCCCTCGCTAACGATCAGCCCGAGGGAAGCACGCTGCCGGTAGTGTTCCACAACCAGCGGGCCGGGAACACCCTCGGCGCCCGAACGGAGGCGGGTCAGCGGCGCCATGACCAAGCGGTTGGGAAGTTCAATCTCACCGAGAGTCAAAGGGGAAAACAACATGGGCAGTGCCTTTCAAACGGGAACAGGTCCACTGGCGGCAACTGCCGCGCGCCTGCAACTATTCCTGTTGAGACGGGGATCACACGTCGACGGCGGCGGCTCGCCTTCCGGCTTCAAACAGAGAGGCCAGACCGCTCGAACACCGTGTTTCTTCCCAGCTGCCCTAGGGGACGCCTGGGCAGCCCTCGCCACGTGGATTCACGATGCAGTTGTCCGCGTAGTTGCGCGTGATCGACCTCCAGACGCTGACCTTTTGTGACGGCGAAGCGAACTGTCCTGCGCCGGGAATCGGCATGTTCGGGCCACCATTCACGGAGTAGGTGCCGCGGAAGGTGGTGGTCACTGACAACTGAAAGTCACCGGTCTGTTGATACACGTGGCTTGTTCTGGTCTTTTGGCCCCATTCCGTCTCCGGAAGCGGTCCGCCGGCAAAGGGGGCCGGCCCGAGACTATTGCCGTCCCCGTAGGCGTAGGTGTACTCCACAGGGGTAGCGACTATGTGGACTCGCTGACCGAGGAGCGTCACATCGAATTGCTGCTCAACGGCGTCCGCGAAGATGTTGGTTTCGGCCCCTTTGAGCGTGTGTGGGCTTGGCTGGGCGGTCAGGTCCGCCGGCTTGATCGGAAGATTGCGGAAGTCGCTCTCAATTCTCGCCGCAATCCTGGGCAAGACGTCCTCTGGCTTTTGGTCATACAGGCAAGACGGGCCGTTGTTGCCCGATTTCCAGTCGACCCAGGTGGGATTTGAAATCGCCTTAGGCGCGACCTTCCAGATGACTGGAGTTCCAGACTTCCCACCAGGCTCGCGGGGCGGGCATTGCACCTGCCCGGGCAGGCATTTCTTGTCCAAGGCATTGTCGTCAACCTGGCATTGGAGCTCTGCCTTGTATTGGTTGGGGTCGTCGCTGACGGAGTTTGGAGGGGCGGAAATAAATTCGCCCGTTTCGGGGTCACGGATCCATCTGGCCGTGACTTCGATCCCACCTTGTTGGTAGCCCGAAGATACGCGGTCGTCACCACTCGCCGCTGCGGGCGCGGCGGAAGTGACCAATATGGCATTGAGTGCAATTGCCAAAATTATCAAGTTCCGCGGATTCATTCCGCACTACCGAAGCAATCCGAGGTCTTTGACCTTCCAAGAACCTGACTCGAAAGCAGCAATCATGCCTGATGCGCTGTTCGATGGCGGGGTTGACGGCTGCCCCACGCTTCCGTCCGCATCGTAGTAGTCAATCTGGCTTTGGATCGTCTGAATCGTCACTTGCTGAGAAAGCGCCTCGGATTTGAAGTTTGCCTCAACCGACGGAGTTGTCATCTTGCCACCGACAACCCATCGTCCCTTTACGTATGCGGACTCGAGACCCTGTTTGATTCGATTACAGAAGACGCATTCCGCAGATGTCATGGCTGACCAAACGGCCATGTCTCCAGTCTCATACGCATACGAAAGTGCCTGGAACCAGTACTTAGCAAACGCCTCCACGCCTTCTTTGCTATTCGCCTTCGCGGCCTCCGGCAGCACCGGAATGGGCACGTTCTCGGCCTTGCCCTTGGCGTCCGCGGGTTTGTAAGCAGGGGTCGGAGTGGGCGTAGCGGTTGCACTTGCGGAACCCGTAGATGACGCAGATTGTCCGGCCTGCGGCTCGGGAGTGTTCCCGCAGGCGGTCAGCGTCAACGCCCCTGCAAGGCTGGCAATCATGAAAAATCGAGCAGAAACCGAAGTGCGTGGAGTCATGGTTTGCTATCCCCAAATAGTTTTCAAGACTAAACGTTTCCCAAAATGGTAGCTCACTTCCCTATCTTGGCGGGAAAGTTATCCACAGACCCCGGTTCACTACCCCGCATCGCTTCACCAGCGAGGCGTGACACAACAAGCACAACGAGGACAAACCAAAGGCCCCGACGACGGGACCGCGGCCAGGCCGCCTATCCGTCGTCGAGGCCTATGGGACCTGTCGAACGCCCGCCTACCTTTGAGCCGGCAGGACCAACTCCCCCGACTTGTCCGTCGACAAAGCGAGCGAAGAGATGAACTGAGGCTCGCCGTCGGGCCCGTCCTGGGCGGACCGGACCATGTCCGGACGCTCGAACTCCAGGCCCGTCACGTGGCACAAAAGCTTGGCGTCGCTCGGGTTGCCGTCGGCGTCGAACATGGGCAGCTCGATTCCGTCGTCGGAGCGGCGCAGGTAATACTTTCCGCGGGTCAACACAGCCAATGCCGGCGGCAGCACAAGCGCCAGCCCGACGGCGAAAATCGGCGAGTATGGCTGGACAGCCGAACCGAAAGCACCGAAGAATACGGCAATCGACACAGTGGCCGACACCAGCATCGAGATAAAACCGACCGGGTTGACGGCATAAAGCATGCCGCGGCGGAACTCGGGAACCTTCGGCGAAATCTTGAGCAAGTATTTGTTGATGGCGATATCGGACGCCACCGTAACCACCCACGCCATGGCGCAATTCGCGTAGAAACCAAGGATGGTATTGAGGAATTCGAACATGTTGGCTTCCATCAGCACCAGCGCGATCACCAGGTTGACCACCACAAACACCATGCGCCCCGGGTAGCTCTTGGTGATGCGGGTGAAACTGTTTGTCCACGCGAGCGAGCCGGAGTAAGCGTTGGTCACGTTGATCTTGATTTGCGAAATGACCACGAGCACCACGGCCAAAGTCATCGCCAACCACGCCGGCATCATTTCCTGGTACACGCCAAGGAATTGGTGCACCGGCTCGTTGGCATGCGCGGAGGCGGCTGGATCCAGCGTCGCGATCAGGTAGATGGCAATGAACATGCCCACGATCTGCTTGATCGCGCCGAAGATCACCCAGCCCGGCCCGGCCAGGATCACGGCTCGCCACCACGCGGCCCTATTCTCGGCGGTCTTGGGCGGCATGAAGCGCAAGTAGTCAATCTGTTCCGCGATCTGCGCCATGAGTGACAGGCAGACACCGGCGGCCAGCATCACGGAGGCCAGGTTGGTGCCTTCAGCGCCGGATTTGCCCGTGAACGCGAAGAATTTCCCGATGCTGTCCGGGTGCGAAATCACCAAATACCCCACGGGAACCACCATGAGCAGGAGCCACAACGGGGTGGTCCACACCTGCAGCTTGGACAGGGCCTTCATCCCGTAAATCACCAAGGGAATGACAATAAGCGTGGACGCCGCATAACCGAGCCACTGCGGAATCCCCAACCCAAGTTCCAGCCCTTGCGCCATGATGGAGCCCTCGAGCGCGAAGAAGATGAACGTGAAGGTCGCGAAAATAACGTTGGTGACAACCGAGCCGTAATAGCCGAATCCGGAGCCCCTGGTGATGAGATCAAGGTCGATGTTGTAGCGCGCCGCGTAGTATGCCAAGGGAAATCCGGTGGCGAAAATGACCACAGCCGCCACCACAATTCCAAAAATCGCGTTCACGGTGCCGTAAGAAATACCGATATTCGCGCCGATGGAGAAATCAGCCAAATAGGCGATTCCACCGAGCGCACTCGTCGCGACCACGCCCGCACCCCACTTACGGTAGGACCGTGGTGCGAACCGGAGGGTGTAGTCCTCCAGGCTCTCCTTCGCTGCACTCATCGCATCGGCATTGCCTGTCGTGCGGCTCCCGGCGCCTAGCGTTTCGGAAGGTTCGACGACGGCGAGCCCCTCCGGTGAGCGGCCCGCCGTCGGGAGTTCAAGCACTTGCGTTGTCTTCGAATCGTCAGTCATCCCCGCAACTTTCTTTCTCTGGACATGTTTCCCCTCTGAACATGGCCTTGACGCTATCGGCGGGATGAAACCACCGAGTCTCCACCATGTTTCCGGGCTGTAACTTATCCAGCGAGTCGGCCGCCAAGATTGCGGCTCCGGGTTTGTGGACGTCCAACAAAATCACGACCCCACAGGCCCACTACCGTCGTGAAGGAACGCACCATCCCCTGCAAGTAGCGGCCGAGGAGTACCATGACCACCCAACCAAACCCAAGGCGTACGTCCACTTATCCGATTCTGGAAACAGCCCGCGAGCAAGTCCTTGCCAAAGGCGAGGGCCTTAGCGAATCCCAGCTGCTCGAGATCCTGGAGCTTCCGGACGAGGCCATCCCGGAAGCCCTGCAGCTTGCCCACGAAGTCCGCATAGAGCACTGCGGCGAGGACGTGGAAGTAGAGGGAATCATCTCCATCAAGACCGGAGGATGCCCTGAGGACTGCCATTTCTGCAGCCAATCGGGCCTGTTCGACAGCCCGGTCCGAGGCGTCTGGCTCGACATTCCCGAGCTCGTGAAGGCCGCCAAGGAAACCGCTGCTACCGGGGCCACGGAGTTCTGCATTGTCGCTGCCGTCCGCGGCCCGGACATCAAGCTCATGAACCAGATCAAGTTCGCGATCGATCGCATCAACGCGGAAGTGGACATCAACATCGCCTGTTCCTTGGGCATGCTTACCCAGCGCCAAGTGGACCAACTCGCCGAGTGGGGCGTCCACCGCTACAACCACAACCTCGAAACCGCGCGCAGCTACTTCCCCGAAGTCGTCACCACCCACAGCTACGAGGAACGCCTCGACACCTGCAACATGGTCAAGGCAGCAGGTATGGAACTTTGCTGCGGAGCCCTGATCGGCATGGGCGAAACCACGGCCCAGCGAGCCGAACTCGCCAGCCAGCTCGCAGCCCTCGAACCGCACGAAGTCCCGATGAATTTCCTCAATCCGCGCCCCGGAACTCCTCTCGAAAACCAGGGAATCATGGACGGCAAGGACGCCCTCCGCGCAATCGCGGCGTTCCGCCTGGCCATGCCCAGGACCGTGCTGCGTTACGCAGGCGGGCGCGAACTCACCCTGGGCGACCTCGGCACGCGCGAAGGCCTCATGGGCGGCATCAACGCGGTCATCGTCGGCAATTACCTCACCACCCTGGGCCGTCCCGCCGACGCGGACCTCAACCTCCTCGTCGAGCTGAACATGCCCATCAAGGAACTCCAGAAGTCGCTGTGAGCAGCAAGGTCACGGATACTTACTGCGGTCTGTGCGGTGAGCGCCCGACGTCGGACGCTCACCAGGGCTGCCAGCAGCGCCTCGCGATGGAGCCTCCCCGCTACTGCGCCCAATGCCGTCGCCGCATGAAAGTCCAGGTCACGCCGCTCGGCTGGACCGCCGAATGCTCGCGCCACGGCCGGGTCACGCCATGAGGCTCATCCAGCGCGACCTCATCAAGCGTGACCGGGCGAGCCTTTGGCATCCGTACGCTCCGGCGTCGGCGACTCTGCCGTTGTGGGAAGTCGAAGGCGCCGACGGCGTGACGCTTCGGCTCCGCGATGACGCCGGCCGACGGCATGAGGTGCTCGATGCCATGTCCTCCTGGTGGGCAGGGGATCCGTTTGGCAGAACCGAACCCCGAGTGGCTCCGCCTACTGTCGTTCCAAGCGCCGCGGATGGCAAATTCCCAACGCCCGCTCACATCTGACGGCAATTTCCCCAACGCCCGCTCACATCTGACGGCAAATTCCCCAACGCCCGCTCACATCTGACGAGCGCGCGTCCGGGCCACAAGATTTATTTAAGGGTTGCCGAAGGCGTTCATGTTCTTGCGGGCGCCAGCCGATAGCCAACCCCGCGGACTGTTTGCAGCCAGCGCGGGTTCTGCGCGTCGTCGCCGAGCTTGCGGCGGAGATTGCCAATGTGGACCTCGACGGACCGTTCGTCGGCGCCGCTCGTGTAGATCCCGGCGTCGTACGGTTCGTTCCGGAGGCGACGCACAAGGTCCGCTTTGCTCAAGACCGTGCGGCCCGCCTCAAGCAGCGAGTACAGAAGGTCGAACTCCGTGGGGGTCAGCCGTACGTCCTGGCCGTCAATGGACACGGTCCGCGTCGCGTAACTGAACACCAACCCGTTGTGCCGGAAAATCCGCTGGGAAGGCGGAGCGTCTGCTGGATGGCTTGCCCTGGATCCTGAGCGTGGGCGTCGCATCATGGCGGCAACCCTGGCGCGAAGCTCGCGAGGCCGGAATGGCTTGGTCAGATAGTCGTCGGCGCCGGATTCCAGGCCCAGGAGGGTGTCCAGCTCGTCGGCCTTGGCCGTCAGCATGACGATATATGCGTCGGAAAAATTCCGGACCTGGCGCGCTACCTCGAAGCCATCAATGTCCGGCAAGCCCAGGTCCAAGGTGATGACATGGGGCCTCAAATCTCGCGCCGCCCGGATACCGGCAGCCCCGCTCGTTGCCATATGGACTTCGAATCCGGCTTGGCTGAGGACAACGCGGACCAATTCCCGGATGTCGTGATCGTCTTCTATGACAAGCCCAACCCGTAATTCAGTCATTTGCAGCCCTCCCAGCCCGCTACGAATGGAAGTATATCGGGCTGCCGGTATCCTTTCTGGCATGCGACGTGACCTTGAACAAATGCGAATTTTGGACCGATGAAACGTCCGTTCGAATGGGATGCCAAAAGCGGCCGGGTGATGTTCTTTCAACACGCCTTCCACGAGTACTCGCTCAAGGACCGCGTCGCACTCAGCCAATTGCCGCTGACAGTGACAGTGTGCCTCACTGCGGTCCTGGTTGGCCTTTACTTCCCCGCAACCCTCGGCAATCCCCTCTTTGTCATCTTCCTGGCTACCCAAGCGGCAGCGTGGGTGCTCTGCCACGCAGTTCCGTGGGACAGACTCCCCTTCCCGACATTCCTGGCCATCCCGCTCCTGGACATCGTGTCCATCGGGCTGGGCCGTGAAGGAGGACAAGACAGCCCCATCGGAATCAGCCTCCTGACCGTCTTTCCCGTCATTTGGCTCTGCGCCTCGGGGCTGTATCTACGCTCTGCCCTGGTTGTTTCCTTCCTGGGGCCGCTCGCCATGATTTGGACACCGCAATTCATCCATGGAACGTACACGCCTCAGGATCTGCTGCGCGGACTGCTGCTACCCATCATGATGCTCGGCATCGGCGTTTCCATTGGCGTGATGACCCAAAGCATGGTCGCCCAGCAGAAGCGTCTTGAGGAAAGGGACGCCGCGCTGCTCCGCGCCTTGGCGGACAGCCAGGAGAAGGAACGACTGCTCAACACCGTTCTTGAAACCGTCCACCTTGGCGTCGTGGCTATTGACGCCGACGGCCGCGAAATAATGGCGAACCGCAAGCAGCGGGAGAACCAAGTGCTCGAGGCATCTGGAGACACCGATCGCCACGGCGAGCCAGAGCTCTTGGTCTTCGACGCCGACCGCGTGACCCCCACGGAGGCGGATCTCACGCCGATGCGTCGCGCCGCGCTGCGGCAGGAGTTCACTGATTACCTCGTCTGGGTCGGGACGGGCAGGGAACAGCGCGCTTTCACCACCAGCGCGCGGTCTATGAAGGACTGCGACGGCAGCTATCTGGGTTCAGTGGTCGTTTTCGGCGATGTTACGGCACTTGTGGACGCTCTCGCTGCGAAGGACGACTTCGTCTCGAACGTCTCCCATGAGTTCCGTACCCCGCTGACGTCTATCACAGGGTACGTGGACCTTGTGTTGGAGGAGGCTGAGAACCTCCCGACCTGGGCGGCGCAGCAACTTGAGATTGTGCAACGAAACGCGGACCGGCTCCTTTCCCTCGTTTCCGACCTCTTGGCAGTCCGTTCGGGCCACATGATCGTCCAGCCACACGCGGTGGATGTATCCGAACTGGTCAGGTCGAGTGTCGCCTCGGCCGAGCCGAAAGCGAACGACGGCGGGGTGCGGCTCCACGTCGACGCCCCCGAACGCCTCGAGGCGCACGTGGATGCCAACCGTATTTCCCAAGTGCTGGACAACCTCATCTCCAACGCCATCAAATACTCCCCCGATGGCGGCGACGTCCGCGTCACGCTGCTGCAGGAGGAAAACGCGGTGGTGTGCCACGTCAAAGACACCGGCATGGGTATGGACAAGCGGGACCAGGCCGATGCCTTCACCCGGTATTTCAGGGCCGGAAACGTCCGCAATACGGCCATTCGCGGGGTCGGTTTGGGGCTTTCCATCTGCAAGGCAATCGTCGATGCCCACGGCGGGACCATCGGCCTTGAGAGTACCCCCGGCGAAGGAACAACCTTCACCTTCCGCGTTCCGGCCTGACTTCCTGCGACCCCCGCTCACAAACAAGCCATTCCCGGCCGACGCCCGCTCACATCATGTGATCGAGGGTTTTGGTTTTGGGCGCCATACGTGAGCGAGCATCGCAGGAAGAGCCGCCATACGTGAGCGAGCATCGCAGGAAGAGCCGCCATACGTGAGCGAGCGTCCGGGGAAGACCCCCCATACATGAGCGAGCGTCGCAGGGTGCGCTGCGTAGACTGAGGATATGGGCGAGAGCCGCGACCTGCTGACGCCTGAGCAACGCAGCCTGAACATGTCCAAGATCCGGGGCAAGAACACCAAGCCCGAGCTCTTGGTCCGTCGGCTCCTGCATGCCAAGGGTTATCGGTATCGGCTTCATGGCCGGGCCGCGGGCGGGAAGTTGCCCGGCAGCCCGGACCTCGTGTTCGCCGGCCGGCGCAAGGTGATTTTCGTGAACGGGTGCTTCTGGCATTTCCACGATTGCAAGGCAGGCCAGCATGCACCGAGCGGCAACGCGGATTTCTGGGCAGCCAAGCGCAATCGCACCCGGGAGCGCGACGCCGGACAGCGCGAACTGCTGAGAGCCTCAGGATGGGAGGTTCTCACGGTGTGGGAATGCGAGCTCCGGGACCGTTCGGCTTTGGAAAATCAGCTCACGCGGTTCCTCGACGGCGGCCGAACAGGAAGTAGCTCAGCGGCCCGAAGAAATTGATGAAGCTTGCGGCCCGCCATACGGCTTTGTTTCCCCTGATCTGGGCCGCGGGGGTCTTGGAAATGCTGCGTTGTGCCGCGACGAGCAGCGCCAACTGTCCCGCGCCCACCACGAGCATGCCTACCCGTTGCCCAGGGGTCATGTCCTTCCAGGACTTCTTCTTTTTCTTGCCGTGCATGATGCCTCCATCTAGGGAATGACTGCTTTCTCAGGCTAGTCCGACTCCGGCACTGACGGAACAGATCCCCACCGCCTCGGAGCGTCACAGGCGCGCCTGGCGCACCACTTCTCCCCACGACTGCTGGGCCAGGTCCGTGACGGCGGCAAGAATCTCCGCCGGTGGCCGCGACAAGTCCAGTGGGTACTCCACAATGTCGATGTCCGTGTTGAGGATCCGACGCAACTTCATCTCTCCCTTGCCCGCGTAGACAAGCCACGCCGTGGGAACTTGCAGCGCGGTGCAGTAGGCCAGGAGTTGATAGTGGTCCGCGTTGAGCGATGCCCCGGAATCCGTGGCAGAGGCGTATTTGGAGTCGTACACCACCACGGGCCGGCCACCCAGGAAATGCACGGCGTCGGGGCGCACGGTGAGCCGGTCCGAATCCCGCACAGCTTCGTTGAGGGTGGCGCCGTATTGGAGCCGCATTTCACCCGGATGCGCCCGCATGGCCGCCCGCAAAGCCACACCCACGAATTCCTCAAACACAGTGGACATGTCCACTACAAACGAGGCGGTCTGCTGCTTCCCTTCGCCCGCTTCGGCAGAGGCATTCCGCAGGATGAGCTCGGCCAGGCGGAGGACGGGATGGTAGCGGAGGTTCATCCGGTTGGCCTGCCACCGCGGGAGGGGCGCTCCGGACTGCAGCCGAGTGACGGCGTCGAGCTTTCCTTTGAGCTGCCGCAAGCGGCTCAGGACGTTTTGCCGTACACCGGGAACCTTGCCCATCCGCTCGAGCGCGGCACGCAGGATGCGGTTCTCGGCAATGTCCTCGGTGAATTCGTCATAGGAGACTTCCAGCGGAACCAGCATCCCGGGGCGGCGTGAGATCTGGTCCGAGATCCGGATGCGGCCCTTGACCGTCCGGAGGGACTCGTCCACGGTGAGATACCCCTGCAGCGGACCACGGCTGAGGGCCCGCTCCGCCAGTTGGGCGAGGGATTCGGCCAGGGCGCTCCACAAGTCCTTGTGCTCGACGGCGGCCACGGAGTCCTCGCGGAACCCCTGGTCCCCGGCGTAGCTGAGGAGGAACAGCAGCCGGTTCAAGCCCAGGCGGTCCTTGGGCCGTACCTCGAACTGGACTGTCGGCGTCCGCACCGACCCGACCTTGCCCACAGGCTCGACGCGGTAGAGGCCCATCCCCATGGGTGAGGCCTTCGCGAGCCCGCTTGAGTTGAGGAGGGCCGCGGCGTCCGGATCAAGCTTTTCCACGATGCCACCGGAGAGCTCGTCCATGACGATGTGCCGCACAGCCGGAGCCTTCGTGGAAGTGCGGACCGCAGGCTTTCCGATACCCGGGGCGCGGGCCGGACGCGGTGGCGCGGTCTTAGCGGACCGCAAGTCGACCCAACAACTGGTCCAGACCGAAGCGCTCCTCCAGCTGGGCCCGGTTCAACTGACCGTGGTAGTGCTCCTCCAGGAGCGGCATGAGTTCGTACTTCCAGATCCGGCGCAGCCCGGCGGGGTTCTGGGCCGCGTTCTTCATGAAGTAGGAGGGGCCGATCATCAGGTCCCGGTCCCAGTCGTCGATGGAGTCGTTCAGGGCGTCAAGCAGGTCCGCGTTGAGGGTGTCCAGGCCGCGGGCAGTGAGGAAGCGCCGGAGCGAACCGCGGATCGGTTCCACCTTCGGGTGCAATTCCACGAACGCGAAGCGGCGGCGGATCGCCGCGTCCATCATGGCGATAGAGCGGTCGGCCGTGTTCATGGTGCCGATGATGTAGAGGTTGTCCGGAAGGCTGAACGGTTCGTTGGGGCTGTACTGGAGGTAGATGCGGTCGTCGCGGTATTCCAGCAGGAAGTACAGCTCACCGAACACTTTCGCCAGGTTGGCGCGGTTCATCTCGTCGATGATCAGGAAGTACGGCTTGTTGGAGTTCCCGGGCTTCGCGGCTTCTTCCGCGAGGCGCCGCAGCGGTCCGGCCACGAGCTTGAACGACACCTGGCCGTCGTCGGTCTTGTCCGGTCGGTACCCCTCGAAGAAGTCCTCGTAGGCGTAGGACGGGTGGAACTGCACCAGCTTCACGCGCTCGTCGGTGCTGTCTCCGGCGAGTTCGGCGGCCAAGTGCTTGGCGAGGTAGGTCTTTCCCGTTCCCGGAGGGCCGTAGAGCACCAGTTGGCGGTTCTCCTCCAGCAGTTCGGCGATTTCGGTGAGCGGCTCGAGCTCCATGTGGAGGGACGCCGCGAACTCTTCGGTGAGGGGCCGGAACCCTTCAATCACGGGCTCGACGACGGCGTCCGGCGCGGCGGTTTCCTCGCCGTCGGACTCGGCTTCGGCAGGCAGGAGGGACTGCAGGGACTGGATGACCCTGGTGACGTCCACGACGATCCCCGAAGTGGAGAGCTGGCGCTGGACGTGCCGCGGGGCTTCGGCGATCGGGTGGGTCTCATCGAACCAACGCACTTTGCGGCGGAGCCGGCGGTTGTCCTCGTTGTGTTCCGGTTCGCCCAGGACCACGCCGATCCTGATGGCTCCGGAATTCTGGAACAGGGCGAGGTCGCCGGGTTTCATCACGGTCAGGAACGCGAAAACAGCAGTCTTGGTGTCCTCCCGCTCGACGTAGCCAAGGTGCTTGTAGTCCTCGTCCACGGCATGCTGGACCAGGCCTGCTGTCACGCCGGCGGTGAGTTCGCGGAGGTGTTCGACGTCGAGCGTTGCCTTTTCCTCGTCCCGCCAAGCGGCGAGGAGCTCGGCGGAGTCCTGGTGCGTTCGCAGCAGCCAGGCGCGGCGGCCGGGATCTCCTACTTTGCGCCACTGGCTGACGAGCTGGCGGTCGTACCAATCGATGCGCTGGCCGGCCTGTTCGTCCAGGTACAGCCGGATGCGGTGGACGTCCGCGGTGATGTCGGTTTCTGTTTCGCCGTGCGCGCCGCCCACGAGCGAAGCGAAGGCGTCCCGGATTTCGCGCCGTTCAACGTCGGCGACGACGGGCTCGAAGTAGCTGGGCCACGCCAAGTATTCGATGCTGCGCCGGATGGCCGGCTGGTCCTCGGGAGTTGCCGCCGCGAGTTCATGGAATTTCAGCGGGTCCTTGAGGGCCTTGCTGATGCTCGCGTTGGACTGGCCGTCGACGTGCGCCACGAACCGGCACAACCAGGTGAGGTGGTCCCAGATGGTCCAGTTGAATTCGGCTGTGCGGTCACGGATGACGCCGTGATCGGTCATCCCCTGGTACAGCTCCTTGGGGAGCTCGAGCTCGGGATCGAGCCAGGACGCGGCTTCGGCAACGCGGGCGCGCTTCACCTTGAGCGATTTGACCTCGTGTGCCAGAGGCAGGGACTGGAGGAAGAGGAGCTCGACGGCGAGCAACTTGGCCTCGCGCGAGGCCCCTTCCAGGTTTTGGCGCAGGTTGGTCATCATGGGCGCCTTGGCGTCACCGACGCCGCGTTCCAAGCGCTCCAGGAGCTCGCCGGCGGCGTCCACCGTCCAAGTGCGGGTACTGGCGTCGAGCGCCGAAGCCTTGCCTTGCAGCCCCGGGCCCAGCACGAACCAGGCCGCATCTTCGATCTCCTTGGAGATACCGGGGGCACGGGTCAGTGGGGTTTTGGTGGAGGGAGTCACCATGCCAACTTACATGGTTTGTCTTGGTGCTGGCATCAGCAAAGCCGGCACCCACGCCACATGCGTCCCGCCTCACGCGTTCTGCCACATGCGTCCCACATCTTGCCTCCTGCCGCATGCGCCCCGCGCTCGTGAACCCCGGAAGGTCAGTGCATTCCGAAGCGGTAATGGGCTGGCACCGGCTCCTCCGGGCACACTTCCTGCCACAGCTCGGCGATCCCGTCCTCGCCTTCCCGGATGTCCGGTATCTCGACGCCGTCCCGCAGCATCGCTGCCGCCTCCTGGCCTTTGCCGACGCCCGCGAGGGCGAGCGCCGTCAGGAAACGGACGCGCCCGACGTCGGACATTCCGCCAGGTGCCTCGCTCGCCAAGGCAAGTGCTTGCGCGGGGTTCCCATGCCGGATGCTGAGGGTCATGGCTTCGCTGAGCAAGGGGAGGTTGGAGGGCTCCAAGCGGCTCGCTGCGGCAAGCTCAGCCAAGCCTTCGTCAATCTTGTTGCTGGCAAACAGCGCGAGGGCGTGGCCCCTTGTGGCGAGGACCCTGGAACGGGGTGAGAGGCCGTCGGCGATCAGCGCGGTGCCGTATCCCGCGATCGCACCGCCAAGATCCTGGCGGGCGTGCTTCATCGTGGCCAGATGAAATTGCGCCTCCGCTCCGCCATCCTTTGCCAGCAGTTCTTCCCAATCTGCTCCTGCCACGAAGGTCTCAGCGCCCAGGAAACTCGCCCCATCCAGCAGGCTGTGCCACGGGCCTGTTTCCTCGATGGCGTCAGGGGTTGCATCGTCGGCGAAGGGAGTGCCGCTTTCGTCCAGCCACCCGCGGCCTGAGTGTCGCCGTCGGGCACTCTCCAAAGCACCCCAAGCGCTGCCGCGCACCAGCATCTCGTCCGGAGGCAGCGCATAGTTCCGCGCGGCTTCGGCGAGGGCGACTTCGAGCTCCGCGTCCGGGACGAGGTCTTCAAGCCGGGCGCTGGCATGGGTCACCGCAGCGTCCCAATCCCGGCCGTGGGAGGTCGCCGGATCCAGCTTCGCGTTGCCGTAGGCCTCCACCCAACTCCACTCGGCGCCGGCAGGCATGGCCAGATGCTCGAACTGGGTCTGTGCGAGCCCGGCCTGGATCTCCGCGTAGGGGCCGGCCCCGGGACTGAGCCATTCCTGCCAGCGCTTCCCGCCGTCGCCCTGGCCCCAGACAAACAATTTCTTCCCGCGCAGGAGGCTTGTGGACAGCATGGCCAGGCCGTCGCCGTCGTGGTCTACAGCGGCGATCCAATGCCGGTGCCCCGGCTGGATGTCGAAGAAGAAATCCGCCGCGTGCGGGCTGTTGACCAGCCAGGTGGCATCCGCGCCTTGGTGTTCCGTGGGCCGGACACGGGCGATGTCGGTGGTGTAATCGCTGCCGAAGGCCTCCGTGGCTGGAGCGATCACGCGCGTTTCAGCCGTCTCGGGAACAGCGGCATTACTCCACCAGTACATGGGGACCTCGTGGTCCTGGGGGTTCCTGATCCGGACCGCAGTCAGGAGGACGTCCGAGTCCTCCGGAAGCCACATGTCCACTTGGAAAACCACCTCCCGGAGGCGTTCGAACTCCCACATACGCAGGACGTCGTGGCCTTCGGGAGTCTTGACGATGGCCGTGTGCAGCGGATCGCAGGTGGTGGGCGAGTGACCGCGGGTGCCGATGTTCCATTCGAGCCCGCCGGCGAACCAGGCCTTGCGCAGCGCGATGTTGGCGAACTGCAGGGTCCCGTGGGTGTGGAGGAGTTGTTTGCCCGACGCCTTGTCGAAGAGCTCCCACAGCCGGCCGCCCAAGGTGGGGAGGACAACGGCACGCAGTTTGCTGTTCTCAAGCACGACGGCGGGGAGGTCGTGGGCGGTCCGCTCGCGCGAGTAGCCGTCCTGCATCAAGTACGGGAACATGTTCGGCACTTGCCCGTAGCGTGCCGCGGCCTGCAGTTCCTCCGGGACGCCGTCGCCGATTCTGTATGGCTGGTCCAGTTCAGCCATGACCACAGGCAACGGGCTATTCGGGCCCAACTCCGCCATGTTCAGGGTGATAGTGGAGAAGCTCAGGTTTTGCATCTTTATGACTCCTGGAGGCTATTTTCGATCGCAATGCTTCACCTATCCTTGACCCAAGTCGCCGCCGTGTAAAGGGACCCACCCAACTGACTCGCACTTAATGTCGTTATGAGCCGTCAAAACGACAACAAATGCGAGTCAGTTGGGCATGTCACCGGGAGGCGGCGCGGGCGGCCCTCACCAGGTCCCGGTCGGTGACCATGTACGCCGTCGGGTCCGAATCGCCGGGCGTACCGACGGAGTCCCCACGGTTCTTCCACGTGGAAACCGTGGCCTTGGCTGACAAATGGACCGCGCTTAGTCCCGCGGCATGCAGTGCGGGGATATCGTCCAGGGCGAGTCCACCGCCTGCCATGACCTCAAGCCGCCCCGCTGCCCGCTGGACCATGCGCTTGAGGGTCCCGATCCCCGCCCCCACCGTCGCGGCGCCGCCGGAGCTGAGCACCCGGGTGAACCCAAGTTCCACGAGCTGCTCGACGGCGGCCGCCGGGTCCGGGGTTTGGTCGATGGCCCGGTGGAAGGTCAGTTGGGCGTCGGGGTTGGTCTCCAAGGCCGTGTCGGCGAGCTTTCGGGTGGCCCGGACGTCGATATCACCGCCTGCAGTGAGGACTCCGATCACCACGCCGTGAGCCCCTTGGGTGAGCAGGAACCGGATCTCGCGGTCCATCGTGTCCACATCGGCGGCGGAGTACAGGAAATCTCCCGGCCGGCTGCGGATCAGCGGGTGGATCTCCAGCCGTCCGTCGGCCGCTTCCTGCGCGGCTTCCATGAGCCCTTGGCTCGGGGTCAGTCCCCCGAGCTCCAAGGCGCTGCAAAGTTCGATCCGATCCGCGCCTTCTTCAGCGGCAACGGCAGCGCCCTGGGCACCGACGGCGACGATCTCGAGTTTCATGGGGAAACTCTACGGCCACCGGGATGCACAGGGCGCTGCCTTATCCCTTCAGCTAGGCCCGATAGGGCTCCAGCTGCTCCTTCTGCTCGGGAGTGAGCCTGCGGACACGGCCCGTGGACTCATCGACGAACGCCAGATGGGTACTGGCGTTGACGCAGTCCTGGCCGGTCACGGGATCCTTGATGACGTAATGGAGGTCAAAACTTGCCCCCTTCACGGCGCCCACCCAGATCTCGACAACGGCCGGTATGTTCCGGTATTCCAAGGTCCGGACGTACCGGACCTTGTGCTCCACCACAAGGGTCATGACCCCGTCTTCAACAGAGTCAAAAACGGAGACCGGCGCTTCCACGCCGGGGAGTCCGGCACCGCGGGGCGGACCGAAAGCCGCGATGCGGGCCTCCTCGAGCATGCGCACGATCTGGACGTTGTTGATGTGCCCGTACGCGTCCATGTCTCCCCAACGCATCGGCACTTGGACCGTAATTCGCTGGCTCAGCTGTGCACCGCCGTCGAATCATCCACAACGGCTTCCCCGGCATCCTCACCAGCAAACTGCGACATGTACAGGCGGTAGTACGCGCCCTGCGATGCGAGCAGTTGGTTGTGGTTGCCCTGCTCCACGATGCTGCCGTTTTCCATCACGAGGATGGTGTCGGCGTCGCGGATGGTGGACAAACGGTGCGCGATGACAAAGCTGGTGCGGTCCGTGCGGAGGGCAGCCATGGCCTTCTGCAACAGCAGCTCGGTACGGGTGTCAACGGAGCTCGTGGCCTCGTCCAGGATCAAGAGCGAGGGATCGGAAACGAAGGCCCGCGCGATGGTGATGAGCTGCTTCTCGCCCGCGCTGACGTTGTTGCCTTCCTCGTCGATGATGGTCTGGTAGCCATCCGGCAGGGCGCGCACGAAGCGGTCCACGTACGTGGCCTTGGCCGCCTCCATGATCTGTTCCTCGGTGGCGTCGAGGTTGCCGTACTTGATGTTGTCGTAGATGGTCCCGCCGAACAGCCAGGCGTCCTGGAGCACCATTCCCACCTTGGAGCGAAGCTCGGAACGGCTCAGCTCCTTGATGTCCACCCCATCCAGGGTGATCCGACCCGAATTGAGCTCGTAGAACCGCATGACGAGGTTGACCAGGGTGGTCTTGCCCGCACCGGTGGGTCCGACAATTGCCACGGTGTGTCCGGGCTCCGCGCTGAGGGAAAGGTTCTCGATGAGCGGCTTGTCGGCAACGTAGCTGAAGGACACGTTCTCGAATTCGACGTGGCCGTCGGTGCGCGGGGGCAAGTGACGGACCGCGTTCTCCGGCGTTTCCTCATCGGCATCCAGGAACTCGAAAACGCGCTCGGCCGAAGCCACGCCGGACTGGAGCATGTTGGCCATTCCGGCGATCTGGCCGAGCGGCTGGGTGAATTCACGCGAGTACTGGATGAACGCCGTGGCGTCGCCGAGGCTCATGGAACCGGAAGCAACCCGCAAACCACCGACGACGGCGATGCCCACGTAGCTGAGGTAGGAGACGAAGTTCATGGCCGGGAAGATGATGCCGGAAACAAACTGTGCCCCGAACGAGGCCTTGTACAGGGCTTCGTTGCGCTCGTCGAAACGCTCCAGCATGTCCGCGTCGCGCCCGAAGACCTTGACGAGCTCGTGGCCGGAGAACGATTCCTCGATCTGGCCGTTGAGCGAGCCGGTGTTCTTCCACTGGGCGGCGAAGAGCTTCTGGCTGCGCGAGCCGATCACGCCGGCAAGGACGCCGGAGAGCGGCAAGGCAACAAGCGCGATCAGGGCGAGCTGCCAGGAAACGATGAACATCATGATGGTGATGCCGAAGACCGTCAGCACCGAGCTGACCAGCTGCGCGAACGCCTGCTGCAGCCCTTGCTGGACGTTGTCGACGTCGTTGGTCACGCGGGAGAGGATGTCGCCGCGCTGGCGGGTGTCGAAGTAGTTCAGGGGCAAGCGGTTGAGCTTGGCCTGGACGTCGTTGCGGAGCCGGTTGATGACCTTCATGACGATCTTGTTCAGGATGTAGCCCTGGGCCCACAGGAAGATGTTGGCCACGAAGTACATCAACAGCACGATCGAGATCAGGAACGTGAGCTTGGAGAAGTTGATCCCGTTGGTGAGCTCCATCTTGGAGACCATGTCCGCGAAGTTGTTCTGGCCCGCCTGGCGGAGTCCTTCGGCGAAAGCCGCTTGGCTCACTCCGGGAGGCAATTGCTTGCCCATGACGCCGCCGAAGATGACGTCCATGGCGCTGCCGAGGATCTTCGGGGCGATGACGTTCAGGACGACCGAGACCACCACGAGGCCGATGACGAAGACCACGCCGGCGGCCTCCGGCTTGAGCAGCCCGAGGAGCCGCTTGGCTGACGGTCCGAAAGCCTTGGCTTTCTTGGCCGGCAGGTTGCCGAACATGCCGCCGTCGGCTTCGCCCGGGGTGTATTCGGTTTCCTCGATGTCGTCGTCGTCCGCTACCGCCACGGCGCCTGTTGCTTCGTCATCCTTGGCTTCCCGTGCTGATCGGGCAGCCTTCGCTGCTTCGGCTTTCGCGGCCCAGCCGCGCTTTTGCTGATTCTGTTCGCTCATGCCACTTCCTCCGCGCTCAGCTGGGATTCGACGATCTCCTGGTACGTGGGTGACGTTTCCAGGAGTTCTTCATGGGTGCCGCGGTCAACGATTCTGCCGTTGTCCAGGACCAGGATCTGGTCCGCGTCCGCAATGGTCGAGACGCGCTGGGCCACGATGATGACCGTGGCATCCTGCGTCTTTTCCTTCAACGCCCTGCGAAGGCGGGCGTCCGTGGCCACGTCCAATGCCGAGAAGGAATCGTCAAAGAGGTAGACCTTGGGCTGCGTCACCAGGGCCCGGGCGATGCAGAGGCGCTGCCTCTGGCCACCGGAGACGTTCGTGCCGCCCTGGGCCACGCGACGATTGAGGCCGGAGGACTTTTCCATGACGAAGTCCTTGGCCTGTGCGGTTTCCAGCGCATCCCAGAGTTCCTGGTCCGTAGCGTCGGTCTTGCCAAAGCGCAGGTTGTGCTCGATGGTTCCGGAGAACAAGTACGGCTTCTGCGGCACAGTGGCTACGCGACTCGTTATTTCGTCGCGGTCCAGGCTGGTGACCGGGACGCCATCGAGCAACACGTCGCCGGACGCGACGTCGTACAGGCGCGGCAGGAGCGACACCAAGGTGGTTTTTCCCGCGCCGGTGGAGCCGATGATGGCAAGGGTCTGGCCCGGCTCCGCGGTGAAGGAAATGTTGCTCAACACGGGAGCTTCAGCCCCGGGGTATTTGAAGGTGACATCGCGGAATTCGACGCGACCCTTCTTTTCGGCGGGCGCTACTGGCGCCTTCGGATCGTGGATGGAGGGTTCGACGTCGAGGACCTCGCCGATGCGGTCCGCGCACACGGAGGCTCGCGGGATCATCATGGCCATGAAGGTACCCATCATGACGGCCATGAGGATCTGCAGGAGGTACTGCAGGAAGGCAGTCAGGGAGCCCACCTGCATGTTGCCGGCGTCCACCCTTTGGCCACCGAACCACAGCACTGCCGCCGTGGAAAGGTGCAGGATCATTCCAATGGCCGGGAACATCAAGACAAAAAGGTTGCCGATCTTGACCGAAACCAAGGTGAGGTCCTTGTTGGCGTCGCCGAAGCGCTTGGCCTCGTACGGTTCACGAACGAATGCCCGGACCACGCGGATGCCGATGATCTGCTCGCGCAGAACGCCGTTGATGGCGTCGATTTTCTTCTGCATGGAACGGAAGAGCGGCATGAGCCTGACCACGAGGTAACCAACTACGGCCACGAGGACTGGCACCGAGACCCACACGAGCCAAGAGAGGCTGAGGTCCTCGCGCAAGGCCATGATGATGCCGCCAACACACATGATGGGCGTGGAAACCATGAAGTTCAGGCCCATCAGCATGAGCATCTGGACTTGCTGGACGTCATTGGTGCCGCGGGTGATCAACGTGGGTGCGCCGAAGCTGTTGACGTCCTTGGCCGAGAAGCTGCTGACCTTGCGGAAGACGTCCCTGCGCAAGTCGCGGCCCATGGCCATGGCAACGCGGGATCCGAAATAGACCCCCGCGATGGCCGCGATGACCTGGCCGAGCGCGACCGCGAGCATGAGGGCTCCGGTTTGCCAGATGTAGTTGGTATCCCCCCGGGATACCCCTTCATCGATGATTTTTGCGTTGAGGCTTGGAAGGTAAAGGGTGGCAATGGTAGACGCTAGCTGGAAGATGATGACGGCCAGTATCTGCGGCAAATACGGCTTGGAGTAGCGCCGTATCAGGGTGACAAGCATGCCCACGGATCCTTAATGAGAGTGCGCGAATGAATGAGTGCGAATGACTAAATACTGCGAATGACTAAATACATGGATAGCAGCAAGCGCTGACAGTATTAGTCCCTCAACTCTACGAAATCCGTTGCCTCAGCGAAATATCGCTAGCCGAATATCATCCTTGCGGCGTAGCTGAGCCGCTGCAGCGCTTCCAAACTCGCTGCAGCGGCTCGCGCCACGCATCCCGGCCCGCGTCCCCCCGGGTCCTTAGCCTGCGTGCCGCCCGGTTTCCCCTGCCCTCGAGGCGTCGCCGGCGAGGAGCAGCAAGGCAGCCCTTTCCTGGCGGCGGCGCTCACGCTTGAGTTCCTTCCGCAGCGCGGCCAACTCCTCGGCGATCCGCGACTGCTCGACGGCGGTGGCCTGCTGTTCATGCACGCGCACCTGGAGCTCGCGCTGGGCCCTGCTC
This sequence comes from Arthrobacter sp. FW306-2-2C-D06B, assembly GCF_021789175.1. Classification (NCBI taxonomy): domain Bacteria; kingdom Bacillati; phylum Actinomycetota; class Actinomycetes; order Micrococcales; family Micrococcaceae; genus Arthrobacter; species Arthrobacter sp. FW306-2-2C-D06B. Next base: position 1,044,203 of record NZ_CP084560.1, on the reverse strand, counting down.
AGCTGAAGCTGTTGCTCGGCCAGCAGCCGTTGGGTGCGGGCAAGCTGGTCCTGGACCTCGCGCAGGCCGGCGGCCGGATCAGGACGTTCCTGCGTCAGGATCCGGGCAAACTCCAGGTCCAGGTCATCGTGCTCTTTCTCGGCTGCCGCACGGGCGCGGCTTGCGCCCAAGGGGGTACCGCCGTCGTCCGCTGCTTGGGCAAGCCCTGCTTGGGCAAACTCAGCGGATTCGACAACAGGAAGCGCGGAGGTGTCCAGTGTCATGCCGGCCTCGCCGGAGGCGTTTGCCAACAGCTCCTTCTCCGGCGATGCATCCACGGTCTTCCGCAGCGGAACTTCTTTGATGAACAGCACGGCGATGAACGCGACCAGGGCAATGACAGCGGAGATGAGGAAGATCTGGGCTGTCGCGTCGCCGTAGGCTGCACGCATGATGTCGCGGATCGGGGCGGGCAAGTCCGTCAGGTCCATGCTCGCGTTGCTGGAGCCGCCGTTTACCGGGATATGCGCCGCGGCGAGGCCTTGGGTGGCGAGGTCCTTGACGTGCGTTGCCATGATGGCGCCAAGCACCGAAACACCGATCGCACCGCCGACGGAGCGGAAGAATGCGACGGAGGCGCTGGCCGTGCCGATGTCCTGGGCGCGGACGGTGTTCTGGACCGCGAGGACCAGGTTCTGCATGAGCAAGCCAAGGCCCAGGCCGAAGATGGCGGTGTAGCAGCAGGTGATCCACAGTTCAGTGGTGTGGTCGATGGTGCCGGTGAAGGCAAGGCCGCCGGCCAGCAACACGGTGCCCGCCAGGAGGAAGCGCTTCCACTTGCCGAAGCGGCTGATGAGCTGGCCGGATGCCACCGAGCCCAAGAGGTTGCCCGCAATCATGGGCAGTGTCAGGAGGCCGGCCTCGGTGGGAGTGGCGCCGCGGGCTACTTGGAAGTACTGGCCAAGGAACGTGGAGGAGCTGAACATCGCGATACCGACGGCCACAGAGGCCAGGATCGCCAAGGCGGTGGTGCGCTGGGAGATGATCTTCAGCGGGATGATGGGCTGGGCCACCTTGGATTCGACCAGCACCAGCAGGGCCAGCAGAAGCACGCCGCCGCCTACCATGAGGGCGGACTGCCAGGAGATCCAGTCGTAGTAGTCCGGGTTGCCGGCGAAGGAAACCCAGATCAGGAGCAGGCTTACGCCCGATGTCAGCAGGATGGAGCCGAGCCAGTCGATCTTGGCCGGGCGCTTGATGTGCTGGATCTTGAGGGTCACCTGGAGCAGGATGAGCGCGACGACGGCGAGCGGCACGCAGACGAAGAACGTCCAGCGCCAGCCGAGCGGGCTGTCAACGATGAAGCCGCCGAGGAGCGGGCCGCCTGCGGTACCGACCGCCATGACTGCGCCCATGTAGCCGGAGTACTTGCCACGGTCGCGCGGCGGAATCATGGTGCCGATGATAGCTTGTGCCAGTGCGGTGAGGCCGCCCAAGGCGACGCCCTGGATGACGCGGGCGGTCAGCAGGAAGGGGATGCTCATGGAGAAGCCGGCCATGACCGAGCCGGCCACGAAGACCACGATGCTCAGCTGGACCAGGAGCTTCTTGTCGAAGAGGTCGGCGAGCTTGCCCCAGATGGGCGTGGTGGCGGCGTTGGCCAGCAGCGCGGCCGTGATGACCCACGCGAAGTCCGTCTGGGTGCCGTGGAGATCGGACATGATGGTCGGCAGCGCGTTGGCCACGATGGTGCTGCTCAGGATAGCGGTGAAGAATGCCGCGAGGAGGCCGGTCAAGGCCTCCATGATCTGGCGGTGCGTCATGGGCGCGGATGACGCCGGCACCGCCGTCGAACGTTCTTGTATTCGGGTTGCCATTGCTGCTGCTCCTAAGCTGTGTGGTTCGAGTGGTGGGAGCCGGCCGCCGTTGCCCGGACTGAGTGGTTGAGTGATGTGGTCAATTTCTCGAGGACTTGCCCTGCCTCCAGGGCGTCTTCCTCGCTCCACTCCGCGAGGTAGGCCCGCAAGTTCGAGCTGCGCTGTTCTTCGAAGTCCCGGACCTTCTCAATCCCGGTTTCGGACAAGGCCACCAGCTGGGCCCGACCGTCAGCGGGATCGGGGCGCCGGACCACCAAACCGAGTTCCTCCAGTTCGGCGATGTGCCTGCTGAGGACCGGGGGGCTGACGCCGAGCCGGGAGGCAAGCTTCGTGGCCCGGGACTCCCCCTCGCCGATGAAGCGCATGACGCCCTGCAGGGCGAACCCGACGTCGGCATCTTTCGCGATGTTCGCGGTCACGATGCAACGCAGTACCCGCTGCAGATCGAAAATCTGATGGACGAGTTCGGTTGCTGTGCTGGATGCGACAGCCATGGACGACACCTCACTTTTGTTTGCCTAAAGCAACTATACGCCCAAATGATTGCTTTGGGAAACTAACGAAATGTGAGGTGCGTTAAACACCAAGCGCGAGCTGGCAGGTAATGCCCTCATCTTTCGAAGAAAGGGTCATTATCTGCCAGCTCGCGCTGGGGTGTGAAGCGTCTGGAGTGTCAGTCGCCCAAGTGCGTGGGGCCGAACATCTTCAGGAGGGTTTCAACCACGACGACGTTGGGGCCGTCCGCGGCAAAACTTTCCTTGAGCGCGTCCCGGACGTCGCCCGGGTCCACCCTGCGGGCCGGGACACCGAAGGCCTCGGCGAGCTTGACGAAGTCCGGCCGGGCGAGCTCGGTTGCCGTGGCCTTGCCGAAGGCACCCACCATGTATTCGCGCAGGATGCCGTAGCCGCCGTCGTCCACGATCAGCCACGTGACCGGGACGTTGTGCTGCTTGGCGGTGGCCAGCTCGGAGATCGAGTACATGGAGGAGCCATCGCCGGAGACCGCAAGTACGCGGCCGGGCTTGCCCACGGTTTCCAGTCCCACGGCACCGCCAATGGCCGCCGGGAAACCGTAGCCGAGGCCGCCGGCGCCCTGGGCCGAGTGGAACTGGCCCTCGCGGGAATCCCAGCAGCTCCATCCCCAGTACGCGGAGATGGTCATATCCCAGAAGGTCTGCATGTCCGCCGGAACGGCCTCGCGGATATCGGCCATGAACTTCAGTTCCTTGCCGAGGTCCTGCTCTTCAAGGCGAGCCTTGACCTTGGCGAGGGACTCCTTGACGAGGTCCTCGGGCGTGGTGCCGTGCCAGTCCGGTACCGTCGCTGTCGCAGACAAGGCCTCATCCAAGGCAGAGTCGAGCGCGGCAAGGGCCTGGCCGGCGTCGGCGCGGATGCCCAGGCCGGGCCGGTTGGACTCGAGGACCCGGGGTTCGGCGTCGATCTGGATGATGCGACCGCGAGGTTCGAAGGTGAAGTAGTTGGACGTCACCTCGCCTAGGGAGGAACCAATGACGATCAGCACGTCGGCATCCTCGAGGACATCGGTCATGTGGCGGTCTTCGATCCAGGACTGCAGGGACAGCTCGTGGGTCCACGGGAACGCTCCGTTGCCACCGGGCGTGCAAATCACCGGGGCCCGGAGTTTCTCGGCGATCGATAGGAGCGACTTCTCGGCCCGGCCACGGCGCGTGCCGCCGCCGGCGATGATGGCCGGCCGCTCCGCCGTCGAGAGCCACTTGACGGCTTCGCGAATCAGCTCCACGCGCGGCGGGTTGTCGGCGGCTTCGGCGAGGGCGTCCTCTACCGGAGGGACCATGATGGGGTCCAGAAGCACGTTCTGCGGAATCTCGATCCACACCGGACCCTGCGGGGAGGAAATGGCCTCGGTCCAGGCATCCTGGATGGCCGAAGGAATCCCGGAAGCGTGCTGGATGAGGCGCTGGCTCTTGGTGACGTTCGCGGCCGAGGCTTTCTGGTCATCGAGCTGATGGAGCATGCCTTTCCGGCGCGCACCCAAACCCTCCAAGGGGATCTGGCTCGCCACGACCACCATCGGCACGCCGCTCGCATACGCTTCCTGCAAGCCGGCCAGGGACGTCAACGCGCCCGGACCGGTGGACAGGAACAGCACCCCGACCTCGCCCGTGGCGCGGGAATACCCGTCCGCGGCGAAAGCGGAGTTGTTCTCCACGCGGGAGGACACGAAATGCAGATTGCCGCGGCCCATCGCGTCGAACAGGCCCAGGGCGTGCTGGCCGGGGATGCCGAAGACCGTCTTCGCGCCGAGCGCCTCGAGAGTCTCGACGACGAGGTCCCCGCCGTTGCGCTGGTCCGTCACTTCGTGACCGCCGCGGCGAAACCGGCCGGGCGCCGGGATTCCTGCCCAAGGGCCTGGGCGGCATAGCCGTTCGGGGCGCCATGGCGGTTGCCCTCGACGGCGTTGTCAGCCATGAGGGTGACGAGCTCGTAGGCAACGTGGCTGGCCGCGACGCCCGTGATTTCAGCGTGGTCATAGGCCGGAGCGACCTCGACGATGTCTGCGCCCACGAGGTTCATGCCACGGAAACCGCGGATGATTTCGAGGAGCTCGCGGCTGGTGATGCCGCCGGCTTCAGGCGTACCGGTACCCGGAGCGTGGGCCGGATCCAGGACGTCGATGTCCACGGAAATGTACAGCGGACGGTTGCCGATGCGGTCCCGGATCTTGGCCACGGTTTCGAGGACGCCCTGGTAGTAGACGTCCGCCGAGGTGACGATGCCGAAGCCGAAGCGGTGGTCGTCGTCGAGGTCCTTCTTGCCGTAAAGCGGGCCGCGGGTACCGACGTGGCTGATGGCTTCGGTGTCCAGGATGCCTTCTTCGACGGCGCGGCGGAACGGGGTGCCGTGCGTGTATTCGGCGCCGAAGTAGGTGTCCCAGGTGTCGAGGTGGGCGTCGAAGTGCAGCATGGCAACGGGCTCGCCCGCCCGTTCGGCGGCGGCGCGGAGCAGGGGAAGGGCGATGGTGTGGTCGCCACCAAGCGTCACGAGCTTGCTTCCGTTGGCGGTCAGGTCCAGTGCGTTCTGCTGGATGGTCTCGATGGCCTCGTTGATGTTGAACGGGTTCACTGCCATATCGCCGGCGTCGGCAACCTGGATGTTCTCGAACGGGCTGACGTCCCAAGCCGGGTTGTACGGGCGCAGCAAACGGCTGGCTTCGCGCACATGGTTGGCGCCGAAGCGGGCTCCGGGGCGGTAGGAAACGCCGGAGTCGAAGGGGACGCCGACCACCGTGACGTCGGCCTTGGAAACCTGGTCCAGGCGCGGCAAGCGGGCATAGGTGGCAGCACCGGCATAGCGCGGGATTCGGGCCGAATCAATGGGGCCGAGGTTGCCGTTGGCCTCAATACGAAGCTCTTCCAAAATGCGCCACTCCTTTGTGAATAGGTGGATCGGACAGTGACTGTGACACCAATCATACACTCAAAGTTGCCTTATATGCATCACTTGTTTACATCAACAAAAACCGCCACACTCCCCACAACAAGACCGGGCCGGGCTCCCCCCGTAGCCCGGCCCAGCCTGTCACATCACGTCCCCTCCCGGGTTACTTACTCCCGAAAGGCGTCACCTGGAAATCTCCGAATGACACTTGATGGCCTTGCGCATCCAGAACAACGAGGCTGTCCATGCCGTTTTTCACATCGCCCGGCAGCACGAAGGAAAGGGTGTTTTGCTGGGTCGGGAAGAACCAGCCCAGACGGTAGCTGCGCTTGTTCAGGTAGACGTAGTACCACTGGCCGTACTCCACGTTGTGGACCGTCACGGTCTGTCCGGTGCGGTATCTATCCGCGCCGAGCCCCAGGTCCAGCGGCGGATTCGTGCCGATGAGATCCTGGGCAGCCAAGGCAGGCTCCGAGCCGGGCATTGCCGGCTTGATCTTCAGCGCGAGCGCTTGCCTGGTCAATTGAAGGGACGCAACCTTGGTGCCGTTGTTCCCGGTGACCGGGATGGTCGTCGCCGGGAGCTGCTTGGCCGCGATGTCGGCGTCGGTCAGAGTGTAGGTGGATATGAGGTTGACCGACTCGCCCACGGCAAGGGTTGGCTTGGACAATCCAATGGCCGAAGCCGAAAGGTCCGTCAACGCCACATTGCCGCTGTTGGTCACGGAGTAGGCAAAGGTCACCGTATCGCCCGGACCGGCAAACCCGTCCCCGTCCACATCGTTGAACGTGGACACCACCGATCCGCTCAACTGGGGATTGCGGACCAGCAGGTCCACCTCGTCACCCGTGACCGTGTAGTTCTGGGTGGCAGCCCCACTCCCCGTTACCTGCCAGATGGTGCTGGGAACGAAGAATCCCTGGGCCACTTCATCTGCCGTTACGGTGTGCTGCGGTGTGCCGCAGAGGTAATTGCCCCACACTCCAAGGGCGGTGAACCGGCAGTTGCCCGAACCCGGCGGCAGGAACGGCTGGAAGTTGCCGGACTGCGGGACAACGGATTCCGTCACATTGCCCGTGCTGTACACCCGGAACTTGTAGGGCACCGTGCTACCGACGGCGTACGGCTTGGTTGCCAGGTCCCTTCCGGCGTCGTTACGGGCGCCGAAAATGTAGGCGCCCACCACGTTGCTGGCGGAACCACCCGCAACCGTCACGGACACGGGTGCGGTAATCGATGACCCGCCGACGTTCAGCCTCGCTGTCAGGGGAACCGCACCCGCCTTAGCGTACGACGGCGCCGTGACAGTCAGCTGGACAGTCGCCGAGGCGCCCGGATCGAGGGAGGCGAGCTGCGCCGTCGTCGACGTCCAATCCTGCAGGGCGTCGAGGCTGACGGTCGAAGCGGGAAGCGGCGAACTGTCCTTGTTGGTGACGGTCACACTGAGCTGGGTGCTCCCACCGTTCGTGACCGTGGCGGCGCCGGGGACAACGACGGCGGCAACCGGGTTAAGCCAGGCTGTGTCGAATTTCCCGAAAGTGATGGTGTTGTTGTCGCCTTCGTACAGGACGCCGAAAGTACCGTCCGACAGGGCGCTCAAGGTGGAGTAGGACATGCTTCCGGGCTTGAAGACGCGCGAGGAGCCCCATGTCTTGCCGTCGTCGGCGGAGTAGCGGACAGTGCCGTCCACGCGTGCGCCGCCCGCGGTGGGTGTGGGCGAGTTGGAGAACAGCAGCTTCTTGGCATCGGCCGATCCCGCAGCCGCGTCCGGATACATCCGCGTGATCGAGCCGTTGTTCCGCGGATCCGGGAGCTGCGTCTCGGCAACCGGGGTGCTGTAGGTGACACCGCCGTCGGAGGAATAGGCCACCTTCCGGAAGTGCGGATTGGCGCCGGTGCTGTCCCGCGAGTTCAACATCACGCGGCCGTCGGAGAGTTCCACCGTCTTGTTCTCATCCATGCCTGTACCCGTGGGCGTACCCATGTTCCACGTCTTGCCGTGGTCATCGGAGTAGACGCTGTAGGCCTGGATCTGGCGGCTCCCATCAGGCTGGACGATGGTTCCGGCAAATTGCTGGATGAGCCTTCCGGCGTGCGCTCCGTACTTGAGCTGAATGCCCTCGCCGGACGAGGCGAACATGCTGACCACGCCGCCGACATTGGGGACGCCGTTGACGGTGCTGCCGTTTGGCTTGACGGTACTGGTGACCAGCGGACCTCCGAACCCGGCGTAGGCCGAACCCGCCGGATAGCTGGACGGCACCGGCAGGGTGGGCTGATTGGCCGGATCTGTGGACCAGGTGAGTCCGCGGTCGGTGGAGACGGACACTTGCGAGCTGATCACGTTGGGGTCGGAATCGTCGTTGCCGAGGACGCTGCCCGCGAATCCCTGGTTCTTGGAGTAGACGTGGAAGTTGAATACCGTCCCGCTGACCTTATCCACGACGTAGCTGGGGTCGCTGAAACCGTATTTCTGGACGCCGGCTGAGCCCATTTGTCCCCGGGCGATGAAGGTGGGACTGCCCCACGTCTTTCCGCCGTCGGTGCTGCGCCGCTGGACGATGGAGTTGGCAGAGGGAGAATCGCCCCCATCGGGACGCCCGTCGTAGGACGCCAGGAGGACGCCGTCGCCCACATCCGCGAGCGCGACGATCCGGTAGTACTTGCCCAGGACGGGATCGATGGCGTTGTCACCGTTGGACGCGAGGACCTGCTCGGCGTAGTTTCCCGGAGGATTGGACGGAACGTTGGGACTCGGGAACGGATCCAACGCGGCATAGGCGGGCAAAACGGTTGAGGTCACGAGAACTGCGGCGGCTGCCAAGGAGACGGCAAGTCTGCCCCGGCTCCATCCCGACCGCCTCCTGACCCTGTCACTGAGTAGCGGGTTATTCATGCGTAGCCCTTTCGTATTTTGATCACATCCAACATAGGACGTTCTATATGCTACGTGATGCCGCTCACATGCCAAACGCTTGAATGCGTCTTTCCTGGAAGTGACCCGCCTCACATGCGGCGTAAAGATTCCATAAAGACGGGCATCCGTTCCCCGGCCCACCCGTACGCTCCATCTGGAGCAGCTTCCAGGCTGCGCGAAAGGACCCATGTGACAACGCTGACCAGGCCGCCTGCCGAACCCTCTGATCGACGCAAACCCGCGCTCGACATCAAACAGGGGCAATTCAAGCGATGGTTGCTCGACGGAATGCCTGAGACCTCGGGAAAGCGCCAAGGTCCACACGGCAAACCGGACCAGGACCACACACCGCAGGCCTGGTGGAAAGTCATGTGCCTCACCGGCGTCGACTACTTCTCCACCCTCGGCTACCAGCCCGCCATCGCGGCGCTCGCGGCCGGTATCGTCTCGCCGCTCGCCACGATCGTCCTGGTCGCCGTCACTTTGCTCGGCGCGCTGCCGGTCTACCGCCGGGTCGCCGCCGAAAGCGCTCGCGGCGAAGGCTCCATTGCGATGCTCGAGCGGCTCCTCCCCCGCTGGGGCGGCAAACTCTTCGTGCTCGCCTTGCTGGGATTCGCCGCCACGGACTTCATGATCACCATGACCCTCTCGGCCGCCGACGCGAGCGCGCACGCCATCGAAAACCCCTTTGCCCCGGAATGGCTCCACGGCCAGGAAATCACCATCACCCTGGCGCTCATCGCCGGGCTTGGGGTGGTGTTCCTCAGGGGATTCAAGGAGGCCATCAACGTCGCCGTGGTGTTGGTGGGCGTCTATCTGGTGCTGAACGCCGTCGTCGTCGCGGTCGGCTTGGCGCACGTGGTGACCGAGGCGCATGTGGTGACCGACTGGTGGGCCGCACTGAACCAGCAGCACGGCAACCCGTTGATCATGGTGGGCATAGCGCTCCTGGTCTTCCCGAAACTTGCCCTGGGCCTCTCAGGATTCGAGACCGGCGTCGCGGTCATGCCCCAGATCAAGGGCAGCCCGAGCGACACGGAGGAAAATCCCGCGGGCCGCATACGCGGCACCCACAAGCTGCTCACGACGGCGGCACTCATCATGAGTGCCTTCCTGGTGGCCTCGAGTTTCATCACCACGTTCCTGATTCCTGCCGCCGAATTCCAGCCGGGAGGGAAGGCAGACGGGCGAGCCTTCGCATTCCTCGCGCACCAGTTCCTGGGCGACGGCTTCGGCACGGTCTATGACATCAGCACCATCGCCATCCTGTGGTTTGCCGGCGCCTCCGCCATGGCCGGCTTGCTGAACCTCGTGCCGCGCTATTTGCCGCGCTTCGGCATGGCCCCCGCGTGGACCAAAGCCGTCCGCCCGCTGGTCCTGGTCTTCACAGCCGTTGGATTCATCATCACGTTGGTCTTCGAAGCAAACGTGGAGGCCCAAGGCGGCGCCTACGCCACCGGCGTCCTGGTCCTCATGACCTCGGCCTCGATCGCCGTCACCCTGTCCGCCCGCCGGAAGAAGCAGAAGGCCAAGACCTTCGCTTTCGGCGCGGTGGCGGTCGTCTTCGCCTACACCACCGTGGCCAATGTCGTGGAACGCCCGGACGGCATCAGGATCGCGGCCCTGTTCATCCTTGGCATTGTCCTGGTGAGCTTCGCGTCGCGCGTACGCCGGTCCTTCGAACTGCGGGCTACGCACATCAAGATGGACCAAATGGCACTCGAGTTCACGGCCTCCAACGAGGAAGGGCCCATCCGGATCATCGCGCACGAGCCCAAGCGGCTGAGTGCCGACCGGTACCAGTTGAAGCTGCAGCATGCCCAGCAGGCCAACCACTTGCCGATAGACAGCGACGCGATCTTCATCGAGATCATCGTGGATGACAGCTCCGACTTCGAGCAGGAACTCTTCGTGGAAGGCAAGGTCCGGCACGGCTTCAAGATCCTGGAGATCCACAGCAACAACGTGCCCAACACTCTGGCCGCGGTGCTCCTCCACATCCGGGACGTCACGGGGCTTATGCCGCACATCTATTTCCGCTGGACCGAAGGCAACCCGATCGCCAACCTGAGCAAGTTCCTTTTCTTCGGCGAAGGCGAGATCGCCCCGGTAACCCGCGAAGTGCTGCGCGAAGCCGAGCCGGACATCACGCGCAGGCCCTGGGTGCACGTGGGCTGAACATGGCAGTGTGGGTGCCGCTCCTCATGGAGCGGCACCCACACAGTCTTTTCTAGCCGATTGCCCTAGCTGATCGCAGACGCGCCGCGCTCCCCTGTCCGAACCCGCACCGCCTGGGAGACCTCGATGGTCCAGATCTTGCCGTCCCCGAATTGGCCGGTACTGGCGCCGGAGATGATGGCGTCCACTATTCCGTCCACCAGCTCGTCCGTGGCCAGGACCTCCACCCGGATCTTGGGAAGGAGATCGGAGGCGTATTCCGCGCCCCGGTACACCTCGACGTAGCCCCGTTGTTGGCCATATCCGTTCGCTTGGCTCACGGTCATCCCGTTGACTCCAAAGCGCTCCAGGGCTTCCCGGACCTCGTCGATCCGCTCCGGCCTCACGATGGCCGTCACGAGTTTCACGTCGACGCCTTGCTGCGCATCCGATCTGTTTTCCCGTTAGAGCTAGCTTCTGGTTCACCGCTGGAACCCGACGGAGTTTTGCCGTTCTGTGGTTCTCCGGGATTGAAGGATCCGCCGACCATGGCCAACTCGTAGGCGGTTTCCGCGTGCTCCGTGATGTCGATGCCGGCCAGCTCTTCGTGCTCCTTGACGCGCATGCCCACAGTCTTGTGGATGGCCAGCCCGATGAGCGTCGTCATGATCGCCGTCCACGCGGTGACCACCAGCGCCGTCAATATTTGGGGCCAGAACTGGGTCAGGCCGCCGCCGTAGAAAAGACCGCCTTCAGTCTTTGCCGAGGGTACGGCGAAGAATCCGAGGGACAGGGTCCCCCACAGGCCGCCGACAAAGTGGACGGCAACAACATCCAAGGAATCGTCCAGGCCGATCTTGAACTTCAGCCCGATGGCCAGCGCGCAGACGGCACCGGCGATGACGCCGATGACGATCGCGCCAATCGGATCCACGAATCCACAGGCGGGGGTGACTGCCACCAAGCCCGCGACGGCGCCGGATGCGGCGCCGAGCGACGTCGCGTGGCCGTCGCGGAGCCTTTCGACAAGCAGCCAGCCGAGGAGCGCTGCGCTTGTCGCCAGGAGGGTATTTGTCCAGGCGAGCGCGGCGATTCCATCAGCGGCCAGTTCCGAACCGGCGTTGAATCCAAACCAGCCGAACCACAGCAGGCCTGCCCCGAGCATCACGAAGGGGAGGTTGTGCGGCCGGATGTTGGGGTCTTTCATGAATCCGAGCCGTTTGCCAAGCACGACTGCCAGCATCAGCCCGGCCATTCCCGCATTCATGTGGACGACGGTGCCGCCGGCAAAGTCGAGGGCTGAGATCTTGCTGCCGATGATCCCGGTGGATCCGAAGAGCCCGCCACCCCAGACCCAGTGGGCGATGGGAGCGTAGACGATGGTGACCCAAAGACCGGCAAACAGCAGCCATGGGCCAAACCTGACACGTTCAGCCACAGCGCCGCTGATCAGCGCGACAGTGATGATGGCGAACGTGGCTTGGAATCCTATGAAGACCATGTCCGGCAGCCCGGGGGCTTTCCCGCCAATGACGCTGGCCAGTCCGCTGAGTCCGAAGTTCGCGAAGGGATCTCCGATGAAGCCGCCCAGGGTATCCGGGCCGAACGCGAGTCCGTAGCCCCACAGGGCCCAGACCACCGCGACCACGCCGATGGCCCCGAAACTCATCATCATGATGTTGAGGACGGACTTCATCCTGACCAGGCCACCGTAGAAGAACGCCAAACCTGGCGTCATGAGAAGGACGAGGGCGGAAGCTGCAAGCATCCAGGCGGTTGCGCCGGGATCGAGGGTCTGGGGGTTCACATCCAGCCCTACGCTGAAGAATACTGGGTTCATTTCGGGAGCCTTCCTGCATATACGGCGCTCCATGGCGCCCGCACGGCGAGACCATTTTTAAAACGAACAGGTCCTGGTACCTCACGGGTTACCGACCTTGACGAGTTGCGTTGACTCGAACGTACAGTCGCCCTGTTTCAGCATTCGGCACCGATCATTTCAGGCACGTAACAGCACAGGCCCCAGAGTTAAATCCTGAAGTCAGGCATGTTTCAGTCGTGTTACACGCCGCGTGTCGGCCTCGTACGCCGGGGGGCGCAGTGCCAGCGTCAGCGACTGGCTGCCGGCACCAGGATCCAGAGCACCTCAACGGGCTCGTCCGTCGGATTGACCCAGGTGTGCGGCTCACGGCCCGGGAAGGACAGCGTGTCTCCCTCTTCGAGCTCGTACTCCTCGTTGGTGAGGATCAATTTGATCCGGCCCTTGACGACGTGAAGGACATCGACGTCGCAATCGACGGCGTAAAGCTCGGCTTCTCCGCGGCCGCGTGGCTCGATGGAGGCCTGCAGGATCTGCAACCGACGTTCCGATCGAGCAGTCAGGAGCCGCTCCACGATTCCCTGGCCACCGAGCGAAATCCGCGGCCCGTCGTCGCGCCGGGTCAGGTGCGTCTCCGGTGCGGCGAAAAGGTCTCCGATGGACACCGAAAGAACTTGGCAAAGCGTCACGAGGGAAGCGACCGACGGCGATGTCAGGTCACGCTCCACGCGGCTCAGGAACCCTTTGGTCAGGCCAGTGGCGTCGGCAACCTGCTCGATGGTGAGCCGCTGCGATTGGCGGGCGGCACGGATTCTGGAACCGATGGCAACGGGGACGTTGCTCGGTTCAACGGGGAGAGCCTTCATTCACGAACCTTTCAGGCCGTTTATGCGGCCCTGTCATTGCAGCAATAGTAGCCGGATCGCCCGCGTGGCAGCGCCTTTGGCTAGCTGGAGGGCAGCCGATGTGTCCGCTCCGCAAGACAGCGTCTTGACTGTTACTCGCATCACTACGTATCCTCATAGGCAACAAGTGTTGTTTGTGAGGCATACATCACAGACTACTCTCCCCAATCACCAGCGCAGAGGCCTTCCGCAACCCCGCACGAAACCCAGCGGACCGGCGTCGGAATCCCCAGGAACTCTGCGCATCACTTTCAGGAGCCAACCGTGGACTCTTCGTTCATCAATATTGCGATCGTGGTGGTGTATTTGCTCGCCATGCTGGCCTTCGGCTGGTGGGGCAAGTCGCGCACCAAGAACAACAGCGACTTCCTGGTGGCAGGACGCCGCCTTGGTCCGATGCTCTACACGGGCACCATGGCCGCCGTCGTCCTCGGTGGCGCATCGACGGTTGGCGGCGTCGGCCTCGGCTACAAGTTCGGCATCTCCGGCATGTGGCTGGTAGTCGCGATCGGTTCGGGCGTCCTCCTCCTGAGCCTGCTTTTCGCCGGCACCATCCAGCGACTGAAGATCTACACGGTCTCCCAGATGCTGAGCCTGCGTTACGGCCAGCGCGCCACGCAGACCTCCGGCATCGTCATGCTGGCCTACACCCTCATGCTGTGCGCCACGTCCACGGGCGCCTACGCCACCATCTTCGTTGTCCTTTTCGGCTGGGAGCGCTGGCTTGCCATCGCCGTCGGCGGCGCCATCGTCCTGGTCTACTCCACGATCGGCGGTATGTGGTCCATCACCCTCGCCGACCAGGTGCAGTTCATCATCAAGACAGTGGGCATCTTCTTCCTCATGCTCCCGTTCGTCCTCAACGCCGCCGGCGGCTTCGACGGCATCCGTGCCCGTGTTGACGCCAGCTTCTTCCAGTTGGACGGCATCGGAGCGCAGACCATCATCACGTACTTTGTGGTCTACACCCTGGGCCTGCTGATCGGCCAGGACATCTGGCAGCGCGTTTTCACCGCCAAGACCCCCAAGGTCGCCCGTTGGGGCGGCGCCACTGCCGGCATCTATTGCGTCCTGTACGGCGTGGCTGGCGCCTTGATCGGCCTGGCCGCACGGGTGGCACTGCCCAACATCGACGTCAAGGCCCTCGGCAAGGACGTTGTCTACGCCGAGGTTGCCACCCACATCCTGCCGATCGGCATCGGCGGCCTCGTCATGGCCGCAGCAGTCGCGGCCATGATGTCCACCGCCTCCGGAGCCCTCATCGCCGCGGCCACCGTTGCCCGCGCCGACGTGGTCCCGTTCGTGGCCAGCTGGTTCGGCAAGACGATCAACACCGACGACACCGAAAACCCTGAGCACGACGTCAAAGCCAACCGCTACTGGGTCCTTGGCCTGGGCATTGTTGCCGTGCTGATCTCCATGGCGGCGCAAGACGTGGTGGTGGCCCTGACCATCGCCTACGACATCCTGGTGGGCGGCCTCTTGGTTGCCATCCTGGGCGGCCTGGTCTGGAAGCGCGGCACCGGTATTGCCGCGGCCTGGTCCATGGCGGTCGGATCCATACTGACGCTTGGCCTGTTGATCGCCTACGCCACGGGAATCATCCCCAGCGAAGACGGTGTCTACGCCAACGATCCCATCTACTGGGGCCTCGGCGCCTCGCTCCTGGTCTACGTTGTGGTCTCCCTGCTGACGCCGCCAACCGAGCCCGCGGTCCGCGAAGCTTGGGACCGCCGCGTTGCCGGAGCGGTCACCGAGGAACTCCCCTTGGAGGTACACCCGGTGGCCAGCCACTAAGCTTCACACAATCAAGTACGACGGCGGCGCCGCACCTTCTCCTCGAGGGTGCGGCGCCGCGCCTGCATGTACAGTAGGAACAGCTTCAAGAGATGTGGCGCCAAGCTCCGACTTGCCACACGCCAACCCCATGTTCGCGGGTGGTTCGGATGAAGAAGCGGCCCGGCTCGGACCAGAGACAACCGAACGGGCAAGAGCAACTCCCCAGGAGAAGGCCATGCCTTTCGAAAACGGCGCCAATGCCACAGCCGACCGCAGCACCCTGTCCGGCACCCTCTTGTTGCCCCGCCCCCGGCGGGTGGACGAGTTCGTCCGGGTGATTCCCGGCGTCGACCTCTCCCAAGGCTCCGTCACGTTCGTGGTGGACGGAAAGCTGGAACGCTATTGGCATCATGAGCCGCGACTCATCACCGAAGCGCTCTCAAAGGCAGTCCAGCCCGCCCGCTGGTTCCCCGCGACACGGAAACTCACCCTTACGGTGGCGGCAACCGGGCACCGGGCAGGCGTGCAGAGGCACTTCATCCTGAGCGCGTTCTAGCTGCCAGGGCTTCAGCACCTCGGGTTCAGGGAGCCGGGCTATTCGATCTCTTCGGCCTCACGGTGTTCGTCGGCATCGAGCGGAACCACCCGTTCGTCGTCGTCAAGAACCTCGGGCTGGTCCTCCCAATCTTCCTCCACCGCCAGGTCCTCGCTGTAGTCATAGGCGGGATCGGCCTCGACCGTGGGGCGGTCGGGGTGGCGAGCGTGGGTCTCGGTGCTGTCCATGGTGCAACCTCCGTTCGACGTGCCGCTGAGCCCATCGCACAGGCATAAGAGGCAGCCGTCCAACGCTACCCCGCCAATTCGTGGACCCTGTCCATCCATCCCAGCACTGCCTCCTGCCGCGGTCAAGGCTTCCCGGGAGCCTCCCCTTTTTGAGGCGGGCCTAAATTATCCAGTGAGGATTACCGGCCGAAAAACCGCGGAAATTGGCGATAGAGTGGAGCCGCAATGAGGCGATGAAGCCCGCCCCAGCAACCCAGGAGTCCCGGTGCAACCGCACACAAAACCCTCGCATCCAGACAACTCGCATTCAGACAATCCGCAGGACTCAAGCAGTCCATCGCAAGACGTAGCAACCCCCAAGACTCCCCCGTCGTCGTCGGACATCAAGCGCTGGCGGCAGTACTTGGCGGATGAGCGAGCCGAGGCCGCCGTTTATCGCCAACTGGCGCAGCGCCGTGACGGCGAGGAACGCGAAATCCTTTTGGCCCTCGCAGAGGCCGAAGGCCGCCATGAGGCACACTGGCTCAAGCTCCTCGGCGAACATGCCGGCATGCCGAAGGCGGCATCGATCCGAAGCCAAATGCTCGGCTTCCTGGCCCGGAACTTCGGATCGGTGTTCGTGCTGGCCCTCGCCCAACGGGCTGAAGGCCGCTCGCCTTACGCGAAGGATCCGGCAGCGACCCGCGCTATGGCGGCCGACGAACAGATCCACGAAGAAGTAGTCCGCGGCCTGGCGACGCGCGGCCGCAACAGGTTGTCCGGCACCTTCCGCGCGGCCGTATTCGGCGCCAACGATGGCCTGGTCAGCAACCTCTCCCTCGTGATGGGCATGGCCGCCACCGGCGTTCCCGCCACCGTGGTCCTGTTCAGCGGTATCGCCGGCCTGCTGGCGGGCGCCTTATCCATGGGTGCCGGCGAGTATGTCTCGGTACGCTCGCAGCTCGAGCTCCTCAAGGCCACGCGCCCCACCCAAGCAACGCTGACCGCAGCACCGGCCCTGGACATCGAGCACAATGAGCTGGTCCTCGTATATCTGGCCCGGGGCATGTCCCGCGAAGCCGCCGAACACCGGGCCGCGGAGCGCATGGGCCTCTACACCTGCGATTGCGATCCCAGCCTCTCGCTCCACCCCGAAGTGGAAGAAACCGTCAACGAGCACGAGGCCGTGGGCTCCGCCTGGGGCGCCGCGATCTCGAGCTTCTGCTTCTTCGCTTCGGGCGCCATCGTGCCCATCCTGCCGTTCATCTTCGGCATGACAGGCTTCGCGGCGCTTGCTGTGGCCGGTACGCTGGTGGGCATCGCGCTTCTGTCGACCGGCGCCGTCGTCGGCTTGTTGTCCGGAACCTCGCCGCTGACCCGCGGCCTCCGGCAGCTGGCCATCGGGCTCGGTGCGGCCGCGGCGACGTATGGGCTGGGACTCGTCTTCGGCGCAGTCATCGGTTAGTAGCGCCGGCCCGACGGGGCGTCGGCGCAGGAACTTGGGGGAAGACTTGCATTCAAACTACGGTTACGACGGCGGTCCGCCGCCCAAGCGTCCCAGTACCGTTTTGGCGCTGTTCCGAAACTTGATGGTGGTGGCGGTCGTCGCTGCCGTAGCCGTGCTGGTCAGTGGATTCCTCCGGGGCGACCCGGGCATCAGCGGCTTGCTTCCGAACCTTGCTCCTTCCGCCCATGCCACGGCAAGCACCCCCGGGCAGGACGGGGCTCCCGGGCGGGGGCCACAAAAGGCGGCCCGTGCGCCGGATACCCCACCGCCTGGACTGGAGGAAGCCGGGCAGCCGCTCGGCTCCCCCGCGAAGCCTGCGGTAGCCAGCAGCTCCTACAAATTCCTCGCCACCAACGCCGACGGCACCCCCGTTGGCTACTCTCCGTGCCGGCCGTTGCACTACGTGGTCAACGCAGCCCTCGCCCCAGCCGGATCCGAGGGACTCATCGCCGACGCCATCGCCAAGATCGCCGCCGCCACTGGCCTCAAATTCGTTGACGACGGCACGAGCGCGGAAAACCCCTCCGAGAAGCGCAAGCCGTACCAGCCCGCGCTCTACGGAGATCGTTGGGCACCCTTGCTGATTTCGTGGACCACTCCCGAGGCGGCTCCGGCGTTGGCAGGAACCGTCATCGGAACCGGGGGCAGCACCATGTACAGCTTCGGCACGGGACCCAAGAGCTACGTCTCCGGAAGCCTGGACCTCGACGCCCCGCAAATCACGGAACTGCTGGGCGTCCGCGGGGGCGCCCATTATGTCTCGGCGGTCATTCAACACGAACTTGGCCACGTCGTGGGCCTTGACCACGTAGAAGATCCAATCCAGCTCATGTACCCGGAGATCGGCGCCCCCGATGGTTTGGCAGCCGGAGACCTGAACGGGCTCTACAAACTCCACACCGCCCTGTGCCGGAGCGATCTGTAGCGCAGCCCAGGCCCTCCCCCGGCTCTGGCCCACGCTCAACCCTGCCCACCCCCACGGGACATGCCCCCTGTTCAGCCCCAGCAGTGGACATATGAGCACTATGTCCACTGCTCCAGGCCAAGGCTGGGCATGCTCAACGGGCAATGAGTGCTATGTCCACTGCTCCTGGCCAAGGCCGGGCATGCTCCGGGTGTCCAATGCTCCCAGCCAAGGCTGAGCGTGCTCCGGGCCTGAGCCGCGGGCGACATGCTCACCCTTCAGAGCCGCCCCCTCGCGGGACATGCCCCCTGTTCAGGCCCAGCAGTGGACATATGAGTACTATGTCCACTGCTCCAGGCCAAGGCTGGGCATGCTCAACGGGCAATGAGTGCAATGTCCACCGCTCCTGGCCAAGGCTGGGCATGCTCAACGGGCTATGGGTGTGGATCGTTGGACATGTCCCTAGCTGGGGGTCGGCTGTAGCAGCCGGGCGGGCTTGAAACTGGCTCCTGCGCCTGGATAGGACGGGACCACGATCCGGGCGTGGCTGTGGATCTCGTTGACCGTGGCCTTGGTGTGTTCGGCGATCCGTTCCAAGGTGGTCACCCACATCCCGTCCATGGCCTTGACGCGTTCGATCAGTTGCTCCAAGGCGACGGCCTTGGATGGACGGCCGGAGATGAACGGGTGGTTGGTCAAGACGAAGCAACTGCCTTGGGCGTGATGGGCTTCGGCTTCCAAGGTCCACATCTCCAAGACCTTCGCCGGACTCTCGATGACGCCGCTTCCTGTCACTCCCGGGTAGAACGCGTATTGTTCCCAATCGTCCAGCGCCCAATCCACCGGGATCTCCACGATGTCCCGTGAATCGCTATGCCCCGAATCGCCCGGGGCAACCGCCATGCGGTAGGGGGCATCGCCGTCGAGCAGGCTTGAATCGTAGAGGAAACCACGGTCCGCGAGCAGTGCCGGCGAATGCCAGTTCAGCTCCCACCACGGTGCCCTGTAGCCGACCGGCCTGACCCCGGCTACCTTCGCGAGGGCTTCGAGCCCACGGTCCAGGTAGCTGGCCTCGGTGGCGGCGTCGATTCCTTGCATGGGTTCGTGCAGGTAGCCGTGATGGGCGACTTCATGGCCGCCGTCGACGATCCGCCGCACCACGTCGGGGTAGCTTTCCGCCGTGAACCCGGGGATGAAGAAGGTCCCTTGGATCTCTTGGCGCTCGAGGATCTTCAGGAGTCGCGGAACAGCGACCCTCGGGCCATAGGACTGGTGGCTCATGAGGGACATGCGCCGCGTGCTTGTGGGATCGTGCGCGATGGTGCAGGATTCGGCGTCGACGTCGAACGTGAAGGATGCAGCTGCCCTGAAATTTTCCGGCCACGTGATCGGGTGGGCCTCATCGGGAAAAGCGTTGGCGGTCATCGGGGTTCCTCTCAGTCGTTGACCAGATTGGCGACGGCGTCTTCCGCACGGGGCTGCGACGTCGCGGTTTCGGAAGAAGCTGCCGCCGCGGACGGTAGGGGAAGGTATCGGGCATGAACCCGTGGGCCCAGTGCGCCGTAAACTGCCGCGGCAACGAGCCCGCCTGCCAGCCAGGACAAGTCGATCCCGCCCATGGTCGTGGCGATGGGTCCCTGCATGATCGGAAGGACGCCGTACATGAACAGCCACGTCGCGAAGATGCCCACCAAGAGCGCGGTGATCCCTGCCCAGTTGAATGCCGGGAGCCTACGGGTGCCCACAGGGTCGAAGAGCCGGTCCACTGCCACGGGACTACGCTTGTCCACCCAGAAGTAGTGCACCAGCATGATGCCTCCCCACGCGGCGACCCACGCCACGAGCCCGCCGAGCCAAGTGCTCAGGGTGGAGGCGAAGTCCGACTGCAGGATGAAGAACACGACGCCGACCAGTGCCAGGATCCCGACGAAGAGGTTCAAGGAACGGCGCTTGGCCTTGATGTCCAATGCCTGGGCAGCCACCGAGAAGGTGTAGATGTTCAGGATGTTCGTCGCGATGGGACCGTGCAGGACCAGGAAGAGCACCGGGATCGCCAGGACGCCGAAGTTGTCGACGATGAGGTGGCCGGGGTCGGCCGTGCCGCTCTTCGTTGCAAGGCTGGCGCCGAGGATGCCGAGCCACACTACCGGGAGGAATTGGCCGAATACCGAGGCCAGGTAAACCTTATGTTTGGGGACGGACTTGCTGACGAAGCGTGAATAGTCCGCCGCGTAGGTGAACCAGGTGATCCCCCAGCCGATCCCGATGACCGTCATCACGGTGGTCATGGCTGCGATTCGTGCGCCGCCTTCAAGGACAGCACCGGGAGGGCCCGCGTAGCCCCAATCGATGTTCATGCCGAACCAAGCTACGGCGGACATGGCGATCAGCACCACGATGGTGGGCGGGACGGTCCACTTCTCGAAAGCCGCGATCGCCTTGTAGCCGAACCAGGCGATGGTGACCTGGGCGGACATGATGAGGAAGGCCACGAGGATCTTGGGGCCAACGTTGGGCTGCTCGGGGTCGACCATGCCGAGCTTGCCGAGGAGTGCCATCACCAGGTCCAGGATGATCCAGGTGTTGACGGCGCACCAACCGATTCCGAGGAGTGCCTGGATGGCGCTCGGGAGATAGTTGCCGCGGCGGCCGAAGACGGCCCGGGCCAGGACCATGCCGGTGGCACCGGTCCGTTGCCCCAGGAGGACAAACAGGCCAAAGAGTGCCATGCCGATCAGGTTTCCCACCACCAGGACGGTGACGGTATCGGCAAAGCCCAGTCCAAGCTGGACGCCGAGGGCACCAAGGACCCAGTTGATGGGGGCAAGGTTTGCGCCTGCCCAGATCCAGAATTGGCCCGCTACGCTGCGGATACGCGCTGATTCGGGTATGGACTGCAGGTTCTGTTCGACGTCGGTCTGCGCCGTTGCAGCCCCAGGCGTCGCAGTGGATAAGTTCTCGTGCATTGGGGGATCCTCCGTGTAGGAAAGGGACTCCTTCAATGTATGTGCCCCAGATCACAGCAACAAGATACGATGTGTACGATAGATCCGAAAAATACGTTACGGAGTGTCATGTCCCTGCTTCTTGCCGACGCTTTCGAACACGAGAGCCTGAAAGCCGCTGAACCAGTCCTGCGGACGGATGTGCCCGAGGCCCTCTCGCGGCAGCTCCGCTGGGTCCACTCGAGCGAAGTGCTGGACATCGCTCCGCTGCTGCGAGGCGGAGAGCTGCTCCTGAGCGGCGGGCAGGCTCTCGCCACTGCTTCGGACGAGCGGCGCGTGGACTATGTCCGCCAACTCGCGGCCCGCGGCATCACAGCTTTGGCCATCGAGACGGGCTCCGAGCTGCCCGCGATACCTGAGTCCATGCTCGACGCCGGCCAGGAGGCCGGGTTGCCCATCATCGAGTTGTGCAAAGTGGCCCCCTTCGTCGGCATCATGCAGGCGATCAACTCGCTGTTGGTCAGCGAATCGGTGGCGCAATTGCAGTTCGGCGACGAAACGAGCCATGCCATGGCGGCGGAACTGGCACACGGAGGCGGACTGGATCAGCTCCTCGCCGTGCTGGCGAGCCGGACGGGTGCCAGCGCAAGGCTCGTCTCGCCGTCGGGCATCACTTTGGGAAGCGCTGCGGCCCCTGGCCAGCCCGGTCCCTGCACCGTCACCACCGTCGATGTGCCCGTCCGCGGCGTGCTGGCCGCCCGCCTGGAGTTGGAAGTGCCCGACGACGGCGATGCCAACCTTGCGCGGGTGGCCGGCGAGCGGTGCGTCGATATCCTCGGCTTGGCGTTGCTGCAACGCATGCCACCCGGGCTCAAGGAGCTTGCGGGCATCGAGCTCATGCGGGCCATCAGTTCGGGCACCCAGTCATGGCGACTCCAGCAATTGGGACCCGCCTCAGGGTTCCCGGCCAGCGGTCCGGTAGCCGCCGTCGTGGTGCGTTCCCCAGCGGCGGGACAGCTCCGGACACAGCTCGACGGCATCCTGCATGACGCGGTTCCACAAAGTGCGAGTTATGCGGACAACGCCGAATTGATCGCCTTGGCCGCGCTCCCCCACCCCACCGCAGTGGCTTCGCGCATCGCGCTCATCCAAGCACTTGAGGCCTTGGAGATCCCCGACGGATCGGTCATGGCCGTGGGTCCGCTGGCGCAGGGAATCGGCGAGGCTCCGTGGTCGCTGGCAGAAGCACGCCGGACGCTTGAGCTCATGCCGGGGGACGGGAACCGTGTGGTGGATGCCGAGGACTTCGCCGTCGAGCGCTTGGCGGAAGCAAGCCTCGACGCGGCCGCCCGCGAGGCATTCGTGCAGCGGCAGCTCGGCGCCGTCGTCGAGCATGACGAGCAGCGGCGCTCGGAGCTGATGCGGACGTTGGCGGTGTGGCTGGATACCGGATGCAATACCGCTCAGGCGGCACGGGAACTGCACTTGGAAAGGCAGTCGATGCACCACCGGCTCCAGCGGATTTTCGAGTTGTGCGGCGGGGATCCGCGGGGAACGGGCCGGCTGGTCGCCCTTCACTTGGCAACGCGCCTGGCCCGGCTCTAAGCGGATACCTGCAGCCAAACGCCAAATCGCCGGAACCCTGCCCAGCTCGCCGTTGCGCATCGGCGAGCCGGGCGGGTACCGGCGATTTGGGCGGCGCGGCTGCAGTTACTTGAGCACCACGGTCCTGCTGCCTTGCAGGATCACGCGTCCTTCGCAGTGCCAGCGGACGGCGTTGCTGAGTGCTTTGCACTCGGTATCGCGCCCTGCCGCGACCAGGTCGTCCGGCCCGAAGGTGTGATCGACTTCCACGACTTGCTGGGCGATGATCGGCCCCTCGTCCAACTCGCCGTTGACGTAGTGCGCGGTGGCGCCCACGGTCTTGACGCCCCGCGCGTAGGCCTGGTGGTACGGTTTGGCGCCTTTGAAGCTGGGGAGGAACGAATGGTGGATGTTGATTGCCCGGCCGTCGAGCTTGCGGGCAAGATCGTCGCTGAGGACCTGCATGTAGCGGGCCAGGACCACCAGTTCGACGTCCAGGCGATCGATGAGGTCAAGGAGCTGCCCCTCTGCCGCCGCCTTGGTGTCCGGGGTGACGGGCACGTGGAAGAACGGAATGCCGTGCCATTCGACCGTCCGCCGGTGGTCCGGGTGGTTGGAGACGACCCCGACAATGTCGATGGGCAGTTCCCCGATGCGGGCCCGGAACAGGAGGTCGTTGAGGCAGTGCTCGAACTTGGAGACCATGATCAGGACGCGCCGCTTGGCACCGTGGCGCTGGAGCTGCCAGCGCATGCCGAACTTTTCGGCAACGGGCGCGAAGGCATCCCGCAGCGAGTCGATGGTCGACTGATCCCCATCCGATGCGAAGTGGATCCGCATGAAGAAGTGGTGATCCAGTTGGGAGTCGAATTGCTTGTTGTCGATGATGTCGCAACCGTGCTCGAGGAGAAAGCCGGAGACGGCGTGCACAATCCCCCGCGTTTCCGGGCAATCGAGCGTCAAGACATGCTCAACGGTGGTAGCCGGCAGCGCCGAGTTAACGATTTCATTCTGTGTGACAGTCATGGTTAGCACTCCACTACGTTGACGGCGAGGCCTCCGCGGGAGGTCTCCTTGTACTTGCTTTTCATGTCCGCTCCTGTCTCTCGCATGGTTTTGATGGCTTTATCAAGGGACACTTTGTGGCTGCCGTCGCCGTGCAGTGCAAGGCGGGCGGCGTTGATGGCCTTCACGCTGGCGATGGCGTTGCGTTCGATGCACGGAATCTGCACCAGCCCGCCCACGGGATCGCACGTGAGGCCGAGATTGTGTTCGATGCCCACTTCCGCGGCGTTCTCCACTTGCTGGGGAGTGCCGCCGAGGACCTCACACAGACCGGCGGCAGCCATGGAACAGGCAGAGCCCACCTCGCCCTGGCAGCCGACTTCGGCACCGGAAATGGACGCGTTGATCTTGAACAGGATCCCGACGGCGGCCGCCGCGAGCAGGAAGCGGACCACGCCGTCGTCGTCGGCCCCCTGCACGAATTTCGTGTAGTAGTGCAACACCGCCGGCACGATGCCTGCCGCACCGTTGGTGGGTGCCGTGACGATGCGGCCGCCCGCGGCGTTTTCCTCGTTCACGGCAAGCGCGAACAGGTTCACCCATTCCATGGCGAGCAGCGGGTCTGCCGAGCTCGAACCCTGCAGACCGGCGTCGGTGGCGGCGAGGGTCTTGAACAACGACGGCGCCCGCCGCCTCACGTTCAAGCCTCCCGGCAGGATTCCTTCCGCGGCGCAGCCGTTGTCCACGCATTCGCGCATGACCGCCCAGATCTGCAGCAGTCGCTCGCGGAGTTCGGCCTCGCTGCGCCACACGAGCTCGTTGGCCAGCATGACCTCGGAAATGGACATGTCCTCCCGTGCGCAGATCGCCAGGAGCTCGTCCGCGGAGGTGAAGGGATAGGGCAGTACGGTGTCGTCTGCAACGACTTTGTCGCTTCCCGAAGCGTCGCCGTCCACCACGAAGCCGCCGCCGATCGAGTAGTAGCTGCGTTCGCGCAGCACCTCCCCGGCGTGGTCGAGGGCCCGGAAAGTCATACCGTTAGGGTGGGCAGGCAGGGATTTGCGCCGGTGCAGGACCACGTCTTCGTCCCAGTTGAAGTCCACGCGGTGGTGTCCGGCGATCCGCAATTCGGCGTCGAGCGCTGCTGCGGCAACCTGGTCGTCCGCGGTGGAGGTGTCCACCGTTTCCGGCGATTGGCCCTGCAGTCCCAGCACCACGGCTTTGTCCGAGCCGTGGCCGCGACCGGTGGCGCCCAGCGAGCCGAAAAGCTCCGCCTGCACGCGCACCGTTGCCGCGAGTTGCCCGGAGGATTCCAGGCCGTCGGTGAACCGCTTTGCCGCCCGCATCGGGCCGACCGTGTGCGACGACGACGGCCCGATGCCAATGGAAAACAGGTCAAGCACGCTCAGGGCCATCAGGGAACCTCAGGAGAGGCGTATTCCCTCATGCCGTCAAGCAGCCAACGGCCCAGGAACTCGGCGAACGAAGCCCGTGGGAAGATCCAGAAGCTGTCCTCGCCGGTCTTCAACAGCATCGCCGGGATGTTTCCGATTTCCGTGGCGAGGGCCGTCCCGGTGCGGAAGGCGCGGGGGTGCAAGTCCAGCGAGCAGCCCTTTTCCAGGACGTCCCGGGCACGGAAGCCGGACAGCTCGAAGGTGGTGCGGTTGGCGGACAAGTCCACCACCTGGCCCGGGTCGTCGCCCAGGGCCTCCACCAGTGCGCGGACCAGGTCTCCGCCCAGGGAATCGTGGGCCGATTCCGGTGCGACCACGAGGAATTCCTCCGGACCAAGCCACAGGGTGGTGGCTCTCTCATCCCCGCTGATCTCACCGCAGGCAACCGGCAGGCCGCCGGTCACGGACGCGAGGCGGGTTCCGGCGTCGGACGTTCGGTCAACCCGGATCCCCACCATGGTTTGGAACGGGATTTCCTTCAACGCGACGGTTCCGGGCACTGAACCCGATTCGAAGGTCGGTGCCAGGTGCGATGCCGGGCTGCGGCGCGCCGCACGGAGCGTCTCGGGGTTTGCGGGTGTTGCTGTTTCAGCCATCTTTACGGGTCCCTTCAGCGTCGAAAAGTACGGTTTCTCCCACAACGACGTCCAGCAACTGGTCGCCGACGGAGGCCACGAGGGTCTCGCCGATCCGGTTGCGGCCGTTGGTGATCAGTGCCAGGCCGAAGGACCGGCCCAAAGCGGCACTGTGGTAGCTCGAGGTCACGAAGCCCTGCATCGGCACGGGGCCGTAAGCCGGGTTGACCGGGATTCCCTTTTCCACGAGCTGGGTGCCTTCCGGAAGACGGAACGAACCGTCCGCCGGGAGGACGCTGACCAAGTGCTTGCGGTCCGTACGGGCAGCGTCTTCGCGGCTGTACGAGCGCTTGCCGATGAAGTCCTTTGCCTTGGAAACGATCCATTCCATCCCGGCGTCCTGGGGGGTGACGGTTCCGTCCGTGTCCTGTCCGACGATGGGGTAGCCCTTCTCGGCACGAAGCACGTGCATGGTCTCGGTGCCGTAGGGGGTGATGTTGAACTCGGCCCCCGCCGCAGCAACGGACTCCCAGGTGTTGAGCCCGTACCAGGAGGGAACATTGATTTCGTAGGCAAGCTCACCGGAGAACGAAATCCGGCAGATCCGTGCCTGCACTCCGGAGGCCAGCGTGGTCTCGCGGAACGTCATGAACGGGAACGCTTCGGCGTCCAACCCGCCGTCGGCCGCCAGTTGCGGGGCGACTTTGGCGATCACGGCGCGGGATTTGGGCCCGACGACGGCAATCGTCGTCCACTGTTCGGTCACGGAGGTGCACACCACGTCGAGTTCCGGCCACTCGGTCTGGTGCCATTCCTCGAGCCAGTCGAGGACCTTGGCAGCGCCGCCGGTGGTGGTGGTCATGAAGTAGCGGCCCTCGTCGAGGCGCAAGGTCACGCCGTCGTCGAAGATCATGCCGTCCGGGGTGCACATGACCCCGTAGCGGGCCGAGCCGGGGGCGAGCTTCTTGAACGCGTTGGTGTAGACGCGGTTCAGGAATTCACCGGCATCCTTGCCCCGGATCTCGATCTTGCCCAGCGTGGTGGCGTCCATGAAACCCACGGATTCCCGTACTGCGGCGCATTCGCGGAGCACTGCAGCGTCCATGTCCTCGCCCGCTTGCGGGTAGTACCACGGGCGCTTCCACTGGCCGACGTCCTCGAAGAGCGCACCCTGCGCAACATGCCAGGGGTGGATGGAGGTGACGCGGGCGGGATCGAAAAGCTCGCCGCGCTGGCGTCCGGCCAACGCCGCGAAGGCCACCGGCGTGAACGGGGCACGGTAGGTCGTGGTTCCGATGTCGCCGATGCCGCGGGATGCTTCGCCGGCCTGTTTGAGGGCCGCGGCGATGACGCCGATCGCGTTGACGCCCGAGGTCTTGCCCTGGTCGTTGGCGGTGCTGATGGAGGTGTACCGCTTGATGTGCTCCACGGAGCGCATGCCGGCCCCGGTGGAACGGAGCACGTCGGCCACGGACTGGTCGCGCTGGAAGTCGACGAAGTGGTGGTGCCACTCCCCCGCGTTTCCGCTCTGGCCCGGCACCAGCCACAACTGGCGGGTGGGGGCGGAGGCTACGGGCGCCTTGATCTCAGCGGGCGCCGTCTCGGAGCTGAACCCCGCAGCGATGGCAGCCGCGGCACCCACTGATACGCCTTCGCCGAGGCAATCCCCCAGTTCATAGCTACCGCGGCCTGAGCCGACAACCTGCTGGTCCTTGACCACGGAGCTCGGCACGAAGCCGGCCAGGTCGTCGTCCCAACGCAACTTGCCCTGGCGCTGGCTGTGGAGGTGGACCACGGGACTCCAGCCACCGGAAACCGCCAGCAGATCGCAAGCGATCCGTTCGACGCCGGAGGTGACTTCGCCGTCGTCGTTGAGGCTGCGGATGGTGACGCCGTCGATCCGGCCGTTTTCCCCCGTGCCGGAGGTATCGGCGACGGCGCTGCCCACGAGGACGCGGATGCCGCTTTCGACGGCGGCTGCCGCTGTGTCGCTGAGCTTCGGGCGGGCGTCGACGACGGCGGCGACCTTGACACCAGCGGCCAGCAGATCCGCGGCCAGGAGGTAGGCCGAATCGTTGGTGGTGCCGATGACAACACGCCGTCCCGCAGCGACTGCGTAGCGGTTAAGGTAGCTCCGGACCGCCGAGGCCAGCATGATGCCGGGACGGTCGTTGTTCTCGAAGACGAGCGGACGCTCATGGGCGCCGGGGGCCAGGACCAGCTGCTTGGCACGGATGTGCCAAATACGCTGGCGGGAGACGCCGTCAGCGGCCGGGCTGCCGAGGTGGTCCGTACGGTTCTGTGCCGCGATCACATAGTTCGCGTCGTAGGAGCCGAACGCCGTAGTGCGGTTGAGGACGGTACATTCGGAGGCGGAGACGAGTTCGGCCTCCACGTCGGCGATCCACTCCAAGGCCGGCTTGCCTTCGATCACCTCGGCGAGTTCCGGGGCGGTGGAACCGGACAGCAGCGAGCCGCCGAGCTCGGGCTGGTCATCGATCAGGATGACCCTGGCGCCGGTGCGGACCGCCTCACGGGCCGCCGCAAGGCCGGAAACGCCGCCGCCAACCACCAGGACGTCGGTGTGGACGTATTTCTTGTCGTACTCGGCACGGTCCTCGTTGGGGTCCAGCTTGCCGAGGCCGTTGAGGAACTCAACGCTGAGCCCGTCCACGAGGGACACGGTGGTCGCGGGAAGCATCGACTCGGCGACATGGCCGGGGAAGCGGGCAGCTACCTTGACCAGGGCGTTGGATTCTTCCACGCCGGCGGACATGATGCCGCGGGCCCGGTCCTCATAGAGCGAGTTGCCGACGTTGATGCGGCCGCTGGCCAGCAATGCTGAAGCAACGGTGTCTCCGGGGTGCCCGGTGTATTCCTGGCCGTCCACGGTGAACCGCCAGGAGATGCTGCGGTCGATGCGGCCGCCGGTGGCGAGGCGGGCGTTCTGCGGGGTCACTTCGTGGCTCCTTCCGGAGAGGTGGCGGCTGGGGTGTTCACATCGGGGCGTGGCGAGCCCATCTTGTAGATGGCCTGGATGTCGTAGCTGACGGTGTCGCGGAGCATGTTGAACCATTGGCGGCAACCGGTGCTGTGCACCCAGCGTTCGGCGAAGGCGCCTTTGGTGTTGTCGCGGTAGAACAAGTACTCGGCCCACTGGCGGTCCGTCAGGACCTCCGGGTTTTCCGGGTAGGCAACATGGGCCTGGCCGCCGTAGTGGAATTCTGTTTCGTCTCGTGGCCCGCAATTGGGGCAGCTGATGAGCAGCATGGTTGGTCTCCTAAAGGGCTGCGGCTAGTGGGCGACGGCGGCGGCGCCGTGTTCGTCGATCAGGGCACCTGTCTCGAAGCGTTCCAGCGCAAAAGGCTTGTTGAGCTCGTGCGGCGTGCCGGTGGCGATCGTGTGTGCGAAGGTCAGGCCGGCAGCGGGCGTGCCCTTGAAGCCACCCGTTCCCCACCCACAGTTGACGAACATGTTCTCCACCGGGGTGGTGCCGATGATCGGCGAGGCATCCATGGTGGTGTCCACGATTCCGCCCCAGGTCCGGAGCACGTGGGCCCGGGCGAAGATCGGGAAGAGCTCGACGGCGGCAGCCATCTGGTGTTCGATCACGTGGAAGGAGCCGCGCTGGCCATAGCCGTTGTAGGAGTCCACGCCGGCGCCCATGACCAGTTCGCCCTTGTGTGCCTGGGAAACGTAGACGTGCACATGGTTGGACATGACAACCGTGGGGTGGACGGGTTCATGCAGTTCGGACACCAACGCCTGGAGGGGGTGCGACTGGATCGGGAGGCGGAAGCCGGCCATTTCGGCGAGGACCGAGCTGTGGCCGGCCGCGGCGAGTCCAACCTTTTCGGTATGGATGGTTCCTTGGTTGGTCTTGACCCCCACCACGCGGTTGCCGTCTTTGAGGAAGCCCGTCACTTCGCAGTTCTGGATGATGTCCACGCCCAGTTCGTCGCACTTCCGGGCGAAGGCCCAGGCGACGTGGTCGTGCTTCGCGATGCCGGCCCGGGGCTGGTACGTGGCGCCCATGACCGGGTAGCGGATGTTGTCGCTGATGTTCAGGATGGGGCAGAGTTCCTTGACTTGCTGCGGGTCCAGCCATTCGGCGTCGACCCCGTTGAGCTTGTTCGCGCCGACCCGGCGGACGCTTTCGCGGACGTCGCCCAAGGTGTGGGCGAGGTTCATGACGCCGCGCTGGCTGAAGAGGAAATCGTATTCAAGTTCCTCAGGCAGGATCTCCCAGAGCTTCAGGGCGTGCTCGTAGATGGCAGCGCTCTCGTCCCAGAGGTAGTTGGAACGGATGATGGTGGTGTTGCGGGCCATGTTGCCGCCGGCCAGCCAGCCCTTTTCCAAGACGGCGATGTTGGTCATTCCGTGGTTCTTGGCCAGGAAGTACGCGGTGGCGAGGCCGTGGCCGCCACCGCCCACGATCACAGCGTCGTAGGAAGCCTTGGGCTCCGGGTTACGCCACAGGAAATCCGGGTGTTCGGGGAGTTGGTCTGCACTCACTGGGCTGCTCCAATCATTTCTGCCTCACGTTCGGTGGCAGCTGCGTCGTTGCCGCTGCCACTCTGCGAAAGATGCGGGTAAAGCGGGAATTGTTCGGCGAGCGCGGTAACCCTCGCACGGAGTTCGACGGCGGTGTGGTCACCCAGGGTGCCGCTGCTCGCGGCGGTGATCAGCGCCGTCGCGATGATGTCCGCGACCTCCGCGAATTCCTCGGCGCCGAAGCCGCGGGCTGCGAGTGCCGGGGTGCCGATGCGGAGTCCCGAGGAGACCATCGGCGGCCGCGGGTCGAACGGGACGGCGTTGCGGTTCACGGTGATGCCGATGCGGTGCAAGGTGTCCTCTGCCTGCTGGCCGTCCAGTTCCGAGTGGCGCAGGTCAACCAGGACGAGGTGGACGTCGGTGCCTCCGTTGACCACGGAGATTCCTGTTGCAGCGACGTCTTCCTTCAGGAGCCGTTCGGCAAGGAGCTTGGCGCCTTCCAATACCCGCACCTGGCGTTCCTGAAACTCGGGCTCTGCCGCCATTTTGAACGCCACGGCCTTGGCTGCGATCACGTGTTCCAGCGGGCCGCCTTGCTGGCCGGGGAACACTGCGCTGTTGATCTTGCGTGCGTATTGTTCCTTTGACAGGATCACTCCGCCGCGGGGACCGCCGAGGGTCTTGTGGGTCGTGGTGGTCACGACGTCGGCATACGGCACGGGATTGGGGTGCAGTCCGGCCGCGACGAGGCCGGCGAAGTGGGCCATGTCCACCATGAGGTAGGCGCCCACGAGGTCGGCGATCCGGCGGAACTCGGCGAAATCCAAGTGGCGCGAGTACGCGGACCAGCCGGCAACGATCAGCTTGGGGCGGTGTTCCAGGGCCAGGGCTTCCACTTCCGCCATATCCACCCGGAGGTCGGATTCGCTGACGTGGTACGGGATGACGTTGTACAGCTTGCCGGAGAAGTTGATGCGCATGCCGTGGGTCAAGTGGCCACCGTGTGCGAGGTCGAGGCCCATGATGGTGTCCCCCGGCTCGAGGAGCGCGAACATGGCTGCGGCATTGGCCTGGGCGCCGGAGTGCGGCTGGACATTTGCGGCTTCGGCGCCGAAGAGGGCCTTGACGCGATCGATGGCCAGTTGCTCGATGACGTCAACGTGCTCGCAGCCACCGTAGTAGCGCTTGCCCGGGTAGCCTTCCGCGTACTTGTTGGTCAGGACCGAGCCCTGTGCCTGCATGACGGCTGCAGGGGCGAAGTTTTCGGAGGCGATCATTTCCAGCGTGGATTGCTGGCGGATGAGTTCCTGGGCGATCGCCTGTTCAACCTCCGGGTCCGCCTGGGCAAGCGGGCGGATCAGCGGTTCAACCATCATGTTCTCCTTTTGAGATACTTATATTTACTGACTAATCAACAACTGATATATTAGAACTGCTGCCATAGTATGTTGGAGATCACACAACCGTCAACAGCCCGGCAGCAACTGATCCGCCAGACTTGGAATTGTGACAAACGGGAGAGGGCACATGAGCACTGCACTGGAGGCACTGGACACAGGCACACAGGGAACTTCCTTGGCGGAAAACGCCTACCTGCTCCTGCGCGACCGGCTCATCATGCTGGACATCAAACCCGGAGACCCCATCAACGACGGGCAGATTGCCGCGGAACTCGGCATCGGCCGGACTCCCGTGCGCGAGGCCATCAAGCGGCTCGAAAGCGACCACCTCGTGGTGTCGTATCCCCGCCGCGGAACCTTCGCCACCGGCGTCGACATCACCCAATTGGCGGATGTGTCCGAAATCCGGGAGCTGCTTGAGCCCTTGGCCTCACGGCGCGCTGCCCGCATGGCCAGCCCCAAGCTGCGGGAGGAACTGCGCGAGGTCGCGGCAGCCATCAGCGGCCTGGAAGCACACGACGCCGGGCAGCAGGAACTCATGCGCTACGACATCCAGGTGCACCGGCTCATCTACAAGGCCGCAGCGAATCCCCACCTCGAGGACGTGCTGATCCGCTACGACAACCTGGCAACACGCATCTGGTGCCACATGCTGGACAAGATGCCTTCAGTGACGGGCCACGTCGCTGAGCACGCAGAACTGCTCACCGCAATCGCCGACGGCGACGAGGACAGGGCAGCGGCGCTCGCCCTGCACCACGTGGTGAGTTTCGAAGAAACGATCCGCAAGGTGCTCTAGGTTCGAGGACCTGAGGCGTCATCTCTTCCAGTGCCTAGGCCACTTCACGTTCAACAGCAGCAATCCGAGCAAGAGCGAATCAACTGCGATTATTCCCGACATGAAGTAAGCCCAACCGATGTTCATGGCTCGTTCACCACCAGCCGGCGGCACGAGGTGCGCGGTTGCATCAGAACACACATACCAATCTCCTGACCTGGATCCCCCAGTCAATCGATAGTCCACCAAGTGTGGCACGACGGCGCCCAAGAAGGAACGGGCTTTAGCCCGGGGTGAGGACGCAGAATTCGTTGCCCTCCGTGTCGGCGAGGCATACCCATGGCACATCGCCTTGGCCGACGTCGGCGTCCGTGGCGCCCAGGTCCCGCAGCCGGGCCACCTCTGCCGCTTGATCATCGCCGGGGTATGGCCTCAGGTCGAGATGGACACGGCCAGCCACGGCATTCGGGACGGGTGTGCGGACGAATTCCAGATACGGCCCCACGCCCTTGGCCGAACGCAGCCTCGCAAAATCGTCGCTCACCTCGTGCAGGGTCCAGTCCATCGCCCCGCTCCAGAACCGGGCCATGGCCCGCGGATCCGCACAGTTGACCACCACCGCGGCGATCGGCCCGGTGTCCTGGTAGATCGGCCGGGGCTCCAGCACGCAGAACAGGTTGCCCTCCGGGTCGGCCAGGACCGTCCACGGCACGTCGCCCTGGCCAATGTCGGCGGGCGTCGCGCCGAGCTTCACCAGGCGCGCCACGAGCTCGGCTTGATGGGCCCCAGAGGTGGTGGCGAGGTCGAGGTGCGCGCGGTACCTCACCGTTTCGGGGTCCGGGACGGTGACGACGTCGACGCACACGGCGGCGGGGTCCGGCCCGGCGAAGCCCACGGGTTCAACATTGCTCACGCCGGGTCCTTCGCTGGAAATGTCCCAACCGAGCGCCTCGGCCCAAAACCGGCCGAGCGCCGAGTCATCCCGGGCCTTGAAATTCACTTGAACAAGTCGCAGTGCCATATCGACCGATCCTATAACCAGGAAATGCCCGGCATGAGCGGCAGCGTCCCAGGACACGCAGTGCGGAGAGGCCGCTCATTTGACCGCGTTTGAGACGATGAACCACATGGACGCTGACGCAAGCATTGCCAACGACCCCGATACCGATCCCGCCGCCGCGCAGCACGCAGGTGTGCAGTCCGTGGACCGGGCCATCACCGTGCTCGAAATCATCGCCCGCAACGGAGATGCCGGCGTGAGTGAGATCGCCGAGGAAATGGGCGTCCACAAGTCAACGGCGTCGCGGCTGCTGAGCGCCCTGGACGCCCGTGGCATGGTTCAGCAGAATCACGAGCGCGGAAAATACCAACTCGGTTTCAACATCCTGCGCTTGGCGAGTGCCATTCCGGCCCGCCTCAGCTTGGTGCGGGAGGCCCGGGAAGATCTCGAAGCCCTGGCGGAGAAGTTCGCTGAGACTGCCAACCTTGCTGTACTGCGGTCAAATTTCGCGGTCAACGTGGACCAGGCCATTGGCCCCAACACGCTCGGCACGCAGGACTGGATCGGCGGGCTCACCCCGCTCCACGCGACGTCCAGCGGCAAGGTCATGCTTGCAGCGCTGCCGCCTGCGACGCGTGACCGCGTTCTGAGGGAAGCCGGCCAGGCGCGATACACGCCACAGACCATCACAGACCGCGACGAGCTGGAGCAGCAAATGCCGGTCATTGCGGAGGCCGGGTACGCCGCGACGTATGAAGAACTCGAACGCGGACTCAACGCCGTCGCCGTTCCGATCCGCAACCACAGCGGCACCGTGATCGGAGCCATCAGCCTTTCCGGCCCGGCCTTCCGTTTCGAGCCGGAAAAAATACCCGGCCTGCTCGATGCGCTCAAGCAAGCCGGGTATTCAATCAGCGTCAAGATGGGTTACACCGCAGCCAGCGGTGCCTAAACGCCGTCGGCCTGGCGATCCAACGCTGCCTGGGAGAGGTTGTCCCCCTCGGCTTTGATGGTGGTGTCCGCGCCATGCCCCGTCCGGACCACGGTTTCCGCCGGAAGCGTCAGAAGACGTTCCCGGATCGAGGCCAGGATGGTTGGGTGGTCGCTGAACGACCTGCCCGTCGCGCCCGGACCGCCGTTGAAGAGGGTGTCGCCCGTGAAGACCGTTCCTTCGCTTTCCAGGTAGAAGCACGTGGAACCAGGCGAGTGGCCCGGCGTATGGATGGCACGCAGGGCCGTGCCCGCCACGTCGAAGATGTCGCCGTCCGCAATGTGACGGTCCGGCCGGGCATCCGGATACACCTGCTCCCATAGAACCAGGTCTGCGGGGTGCAGGTGGATCGGCGCGTTCACGGCCTTCGCCACGTCGAGCGCTGCCCCGATGTGGTCGTTGTGAGCATGGGTGAGCAGGATGGCGCGCACCTTTCGCCCGCGGACCTGCTCGATGATCGCCGTCGCGTCGTGCGGTGAATCGATGATCACGCACTCGTCGTCATTGCCGATAATCCAGACATTGTTGTCCACATCCCACGTGCCGCCGTCGAGCGAAAACGTGCCCGAGGTGACGAGGTTTTCGATGGTGGCGTTCATCCGATTTCCACCACCGAGCGGAGCACTTTGCCCTCGTGCATCTTGGCGAAGGCTTCTTCCACTTGGTCGATGGTGATCCGTTCGGAGACGAACGCGTCCAGGTCAAGGTTGCCTTGCTTGTAGTGCGCCACCAGCATCGGGAAATCGCGGGAAGGCAGGCAGTCCCCGTACCAGGAGGACTTCAGCGAACCGCCGCGGCCAAAGAGGTCGAGCAGGGGCAATTCGAGTTTCATGTCCGGCGTCGGGACGCCCACCAGCACCACGCGGCCGGCGAGGTCGCGCGCGTAGAAGGCCTGCTTGTACGTTTCGGGACGTCCGACGGCGTCGATCACCACATCGGCACCGTTGCCGCCGGTCAGCGCCCGGATGGCTTCGATGGGGTCCTCCTGGCTGGAGTTGATACCGTGCGTGGCTCCCAGGGACCTGGCCATCCCTATTTTGTTGGCGTCGATGTCCACGGCGATGATCGTGGTGGCGCCAGCGAGCTTTGCCCCGGCAATGGCGGCGATGCCGACGCCGCCGCAGCCGATGACGGCCACGGACTCGCCCCGCTTGACCTCACCGGTGTTGATGGCGGCACCGATGCCTGCCATCACACCACAGCCGAGCAGCCCGACCGCGGCGGGATCGACGTCGTCGTCCACTTTGGTGCATTGCCCGGCGGCCACGAGGGTCTTCTCGGCGAAGGCGCCGATCCCCAGGGCCGGTACAAGTTCCGTGCCGTCCTCCAGGGTCATCTTCTGGGTGGCGTTGTGCGTGTTGAAGCAGTACTGCGGCTGGCCCTTGGCGCATGCCCGGCATTCCCCGCACACGGCACGCCAGTTCAGGATCACCCGGTCCCCTGGCGCCACTTCGGTAACGTCCGGCCCGACCGCGCTCACCACACCGGTGGCCTCGTGGCCGAGCAGGATGGGGAAATCATCGGTGATGCCGCCCTGCTTGTAGTGCAGGTCGGTGTGGCAGACGCCGCAGGTGAGGATGTCCACCAGCGCCTCGCCCGGGCCGGGGTCCGGCACCAGAATGGTCTCCACCGAGACCGGGGCGTTCTTTTCCTTGGCGATGACCGCCCGTACTTTGTAGACCATTAGCTGGTGTTCCTTTTCCTCAGTTCGCGGTAGCTCGTTACAAGACAGACATTCCTCAGGCTAGCTGCCGGCGGGTACGTCGGCGATCTTGTTGGTGACCCAGCTGTGGAACGCCTCGATGTGGTGCTCGCTCGGTACAAGCACGCCGCCCTTCGCATAGATCTTGGAACCCATGGCCGGCTGGCAGCGTTCGCAGGCGTCGAAGTCCTGCTCGTTGACCCGGTGGAAGAGCTCCACCGAAGCGCTCACGTCCTTGCCGGATTCCACCACGCTGGGCAGGTAGAGCCAATCGCATTCGACGATTGTGTGGTCGGCGGCCAGCGGGAACATGCGGTGGATAATGACGTGGTCGGGCACCAGGTTGACGAAGACATTCGGCTTGATGGTCACTGCGTAGTACCGGCGGTCCTGGTCATCGCCCACTCCCGGAATTCGATCCAGGCCTTCGGAACCGTCAATCGTGAAGCCCTTGATGTCGTCACCGAACTCCGCGCCGTGGCCCACAAAATACTGTGCCGCCAGGCCATCGGCGAACTCGGGCAGGACTTCGGTGAGTTCGGGGTGGATCGTGGCGCAGTGGTAACACTCCATGAAGTTTTCGATGATGAGCTTCCAGTTGGCCTTGACGTCGTACTTGATGCGCCGGCCAAGGCTCAGGTTCGCGATGTCATAGTCGTCAACAGCCCGCAGGTCGCCGAGGCGCTCCTCGATGGCCCCCATCACGTCTTCCTCGAACGACGGCGGCTCATCCGCGAGGCAGACCCAGACGTAGCCCATGTATTCACGGACGTGGACTTTGACCAGTCCGTATTCGTTGCGGTCGATATCCGGCATCTTGGTGAGGTTCGGGGCCGCGATGAGCTTTCCCTCGAGGTCGTAGGTCCAGGCGTGGTACGGGCACTGGAACGAGCGGTTGGCTTCGCCGGACTCCTCCATGCACAGCTTCACGCCGCGGTGCCGGCAGATGTTGTAGAACGCGCGGATTTCCCCCTTGCGGG
This sequence comes from Arthrobacter sp. FW306-2-2C-D06B, assembly GCF_021789175.1. Taxonomy (NCBI): domain Bacteria; kingdom Bacillati; phylum Actinomycetota; class Actinomycetes; order Micrococcales; family Micrococcaceae; genus Arthrobacter; species Arthrobacter sp. FW306-2-2C-D06B. The sequence goes on along the minus strand of NZ_CP084560.1, from coordinate 1,007,269 downwards.
TGCGGTTGATGAGTACGCTCTCGCGGCCGATCTGCACCGTTTTGAACGAGCCGGCCTTTTCCAGGTCTGCGGTCCGCACTGCACAGAACCACATTTGTTCAAAGATGTGCTGCTGCTCGGCACGGAAGATGTCTTCACTGACATACGTGTGGCCGGGGAGAGTGGGGATCAGGCTGGGGGAAACAACTTCAGTGGTCATGCTGACTCCTATTCAGTGATGAACGTGTTGAGGCTTGGGAATGTTCAAGGGGTTGCCAGGACGGGCGGGGCGTTGCGGGCGTTGAGTTGCCGGCGCCAACGGGTGAACAGGCGCGGCTGGTTCACACCCAGGACGCCCACCGGTTCCTCGCCCCGGTAGTACACGGCCAGGAAGCTGTGGTTCTCGAGCTGCCCCGCCTCGATCTCGACGCGCTCCGCGTCCCGCGCATGGCCGGCGAACTGGAGCGTCACTCCGTACTGGTCGGACCAGAAGTACGGCAAGTTGAGAGGAAGAGGCGCGGCGGAGTGATCCAAGAGTCCGGCCACGGCGCGAGCGGCACGTTCCTGGGCGCCGCTCCAATGCTCCACTCGATGGTGCCGGCCGCTGCGTGCGTCGAACCAGGCCGCGCAGTCTCCCACGGCAACCACCCCGGGAACGTTGGTCCGTCCCATCGCATCGCACGTGACACCGTCGTCGAGCTCGACGCCCGAACCGACCAGCCACCCGACATTGGGGACCGCACCGATTCCGAGGAGTACGACGTCGGCGGAACGGTACTGTCCGTCGCTGAGCCGGACACCGGTCACATTTCCTTCGTAGCTGTAATACGAGTCGATTCCCGTGTCACAAATCAGCTCCACTCCATTGATGCCATGGAGCGTGGCCATGACAGCAGCCATCTCCGGACCGAGCGGAGCGCTAAGCGGCACTTCGCTCTTGCAGACGATGGTCACGTCCATTCCCAAGCCCCTGGCTGTCGATGCGACTTCCGCCCCGATAAACCCGGCGCCCACAACCAACAGGCGGCTGCCGGCCACGAGCTCCGGGGCCAGATCCTGGGCATCTTGGAGGGTCCTCAGCGTAAACACATTGGCCAGCCCCGCTAGTTCGGGCAGTGTGCGGGCTGAGGCTCCCGTGGCGATCACGACGCCGTCCGCCACCACAGTGCGCCCATCGGCTAGGGAGATTGTCCTGGTGGCGGCGTCGAAGCTTCGCGCCGGCGAGCCCAGCAGCCATTCGGCCTGGAGCGGGTCGTCTGCTCCCGCTTCCTCGGCTTCCAACATGACGTGCTTGATACCGATCTTTCCTGCCAGGAACTCCTTGGACAGGGGCGGGCGGTCATACGGCCGCTGTTGCTCATCGCCAATGATGAGCAACCGGCCGGAAAAACCCTGCGCCCGGGCAGCGCGGGCGGCGGAAAGACCCGCCAATGATGCGCCCACGATCGCCAATGTCTCCATGGCTTCCTCCTCGCAGAGCCGTTCGAAAGTTTATTGCGCAATACGCAACAAACTTCATTATGCGAAACAGCGTGACGGACTTCACATCGCGTGTCAAGGAATCTGCCCAGGAAATTAAACCCCTTGACAAGCCACTGTGAGGTCGATCACTCTGTTGCGTATTGTGATCAGCGTTGATCATGAGACAACCGCCCCACAGGTTTCGGCCAGCCCGCTGAAAGAAGGTTCGTGAGATGCACAGTGCTTGCCCGCTTAGCTCGTTGGCTCCGGGGGACGCGATTCGACTCGAGACGTCTCCGCCCATTGCCGTATTCCACACCGAAGAGGGCGAACTCTTTGCCCTCGACGACACTTGCACCCACCAGGACGCCTCACTCGCCGACGGCTGGGTAGAGGACTGCTGGGTCGAGTGCCCCCTTCATGCTTCAAAGTTCAACCTCCGCACGGGAGCCGCCGACGCGCCTCCCGCCAAATTGCCCATCAGGGTCCACGAAGTCCTGGTAGTGGACGGCCAGATCATGGTCAAAGAATCCGAAGACGCGCCCAACCTCCCACCCGGGTTGACCGTCGACGGCCACGTCTAGGTCCGGCGAGCCCCACACTTCCACACCTCTTAATTCAGGAGCTTCCCGCATGTCCACAACACCCCGTGTCGTCATCATCGGAGCCGGCATTGTCGGCGCCAATCTCGCGGATGAACTGTCCATCCGCGGCTGGACCAACATCACCGTGGTCGAGCAGGGACCGTTGACGTTGGCGGGCGGCTCAACTTCGCACGCCCCCGGCCTCGTGTTCCAGACCAACGCCTCCAAGGCCATGACCCAATTCGCGTCCTACACCGTGGACAAGCTGCTCTCGCTCAGCGAATCCGGGGTGTCCTGCTTCAACCAGGTGGGCGGCCTCGAAGTGGCAACCACTCCGGAGCGCTTTGAGGACCTCAAGCGCAAGCTGGGCTACGCGGCGTCGTGGGGTGTCGAAGGCCGGCTCATCGATCCGGACGAGTGCGCCAAGCACTACCCCCTGCTCAACCAGGAAAAGGTCCTCGGCGGTCTCTACGTCCCCACCGACGGCTTGGCTTCCGCGGCCCGCGCCGTCGGCCTGCTCATCGCCAAGGCGAGCGCCGCAGGGGTCACGTTCCGCGGTTCCACTCCCGTCACCGGCATTGAACAGGCCGGAGGCAAAGTCACCGGCGTCGAAACGCCCGACGGCGTGATCCCGGCTGACATCGTGGTTTCCTGCGCAGGGTTCTGGGGACCCAGGATCGGCGCCATGGTGGGCATGTCCGTGCCGCTCCTCCCCTTGGCCCACCAGTACGTCAAGACCACCTCCGTGCCTGAGCTCGTGGGCCGGAACGATGCCTCGGGGCTGCTTGACCCCTCCAACGGCGCCTGGATGCCCATCCTTCGCCACCAGGACAAAGACCTCTACTACCGCGAGCACGGGGACCGGATGGGCATCGGCTCCTACGCCCACAAGCCCATGCCCGTGGACCTCCGGGAGCTGCCCGAGGTTGCCGCCGCTGACATGTCCGAGCACCGGATGCCCTCCCGCCTGCCGTTCACGGAAGAAGACTTCCTGCCGTGCTGGGAAGACTCCAAGGAACTCCTCCCGGCCCTCGCTGGCGCCCGGATTGCCGATGGCTTCAACGGGATCTTCTCATTCACCCCCGACGGCGGTCCGCTCGTCGGCGAATCCAAGGACGTCGACGGCTTCTTCGTGGCCGAGGCCGTCTGGGTGACGCACTCCGCGGGCGTGGCCCGTGCCCTGGCGGAGCGCCTCATCGAAGGCCAGTCCCGCATCCCGCTCCACGAATGCGAGGTCTCCCGCTTCGAAGAGATCCAGACCGCGGAAAGCTATGTCAGCGAAACGTCACAACAGAACTTCGTGGAGATCTACGACGTCCTGCACCCCCTGCAGCCGAGGGTCTCTCCTCGAGAGCTGCGCGTGAGCCCGTTCAATGCCCGGCAGAAGGAGCTCGGGGCGTTTTTCCTCGAAGCCCACGGTTGGGAGCGCCCGCACTGGTTCGAGGCCAACCGCGGCTTGCTGGAAGTGCTCCCGGAAGAATGGCGTGCGCCTGAACGCGAGCCCTGGGCCGCCATGTTCCACTCCCCCATTTCCGCAGCCGAAGCATGGAAGACGCGTACCGCCGTCGCGCTCTACGACATGACACCGCTCAAGCGGCTGGAGGTTTCCGGTCCGGGCGCCGTCACCCTCTTGCAGCGCCTCAGCGCGGGGAAAGTCGACAAGAAGCCGGGTGCGGTGACGTACTGCCTGCTCCTCAACGACGACGGCGGCATCCGCAGCGACATTACGGTGGCCCGGCTGGATGAGACCACGTTCCAGGTGGGCGCGAACGGCAACATCGACTTCGACTACTTCGCCACCGAAGCCCGCAAGCAGACCGCCGGGGACGTCACCCAGTGGGTCCAGGTCCGCGACATCACCGGTTCCACGTGTTGCGTCGGGCTCTGGGGGCCGCTCGCCCGCGAGGTGATCGCCAAGGTGAGCGACGACGATTTCAGCAACGACGGATTGAAGTACTTCCGCACCAAGCAGGTCCGGATCGGCGGGGTCCCTGTCACCGCGATGCGGCTGTCCTACGTGGGCGAGTTGGGCTGGGAGCTGTACACGACGGCGGAAAACGGCCAAAGGCTCTGGGACTTGTTGTTCGAGGCCGGCCAGGAGCAGGGCATCATCGCGGCCGGCCGCGGCGCGTTCAACAGCCTGCGCCTCGAGAAGGGCTACCGGCTGTGGGGTACCGACATGACCCCGGAGCACGAGCCCTTCCAGGCCGGCCTTGGCTTCTCCGTCGGCAAGGACAAGGAAGGATACATCGGTGCCGAGGCCCTCAAGGAGCGCCGCGAACTGCCCGTCAACCGGCGCCTGCGTTGCCTGACGGTCGACGACGGCACGTCCGTGGTGTTGGGCAAGGAACCTGTCTATTTCCGGGGAGAGCCGTCCGGCTACGTCACGAGCGCAGCCTACGGCTATACCGTCCGGAAGCCCATCGCCTACGCTTGGCTGCCCGCCGAGGCGGGCGAGGGTGACGCCGTCGAGATCGAATACTTCGGCAAGCGGATCCCGGCCACCATCTCCGCCGATCCCCTCGTGGATCCAACCATGGAAAAGCTGCGGGGCTGACGCCCTCCTGGCTACCGGACACAGCAATGGGGATCACTTCAAAGGAGTTCAACTAATGGCCAACGAAAAGTTTGATTACGTCATTGTGGGTGGGGGCAGCGCCGGATCGGTGCTGGCGGACAGGCTGAGCGCGGACCGCACCAAGACCGTCCTGGTCCTGGAGGCCGGCCGGAGCGACTACCCCTGGGACCTGTTCATCCAGATGCCCGCGGCGCTCACGTTCCCCAGCGGGAACAGGTTCTACGACTGGCGCTACCAATCCGACCCCGAGCCGCACATGCATGGACGGCGGATCGCCCACACCCGCGGCAAGGTTTTGGGAGGTTCCAGCTCCATCAACGGCATGATCTTCCAGCGCGGCAACCCTTTGGACTACGAACGCTGGGGAGCCGACGCCGGGATGGAGACGTGGGACTTCGCCCACTGCCTCCCGTACTTCAACCGTATGGAGACCGCCCTCGCCGCGGATCCCGAGGATGAGCTGCGAGGACACAACGGACCGCTGGTCCTTGAACGAGGCCCGGCACGCAATCCCCTCTTCCAGGCTTTCTTCCGCGCCGCCCAAGAAGCCGGATTCGCGCGGACCAACGATGTCAACGGGTACCGGCAGGAGGGCTTCGGTCCCTTCGACCGCAATGTGCACAAGGGCCAGCGGCTCTCCGCGTCCCGCGCCTACTTGCGGCCACACCTGGACCGGCCCAACCTCACGGTGAGGACCCGGGCCCTCGTATCGAAAATCAACTTCGACGGGATTGGAACTTCCGAGGTCAGGGCCACGGGCGTCAGCTACCGACGCAATGGCAAGCAGCACAGCGTGGACGCCCGGGAAGTCGTCTTGTGCGGAGGAGCCATCAACACCCCGCAGCTCCTGCAGTTGTCCGGCGTCGGGGACTCCACCCACCTCAAGTCCCTGGGCATCAAACCCGTAGTTGACCTCCCCGGCGTCGGCGAAAACCTGCAGGACCACCTGGAGGTCTACATCCAGCACGCCTGCACCCAGCCGGTCTCCATGCAGCCGAGCCTGAGCCTGTGGCGCTATCCGTGGATCGGCCTGCAGTGGCTGTTCGGGCGCAAGGGGCCTGCGGCCACCAACCATTTCGAAGGCGGCGGTTTTGTGCGGTCCAACGAGGACGTCGCCTACCCCAACCTGATGTTCCACTTCCTGCCGGTGGCCGTCCGCTATGACGGCCAGAAGGCCGATGCCAAGCATGGCTACCAAGTGCACATCGGGCCCATGTATTCCGACGCCCGTGGCAGCCTGAAGATCACCTCCACGGATCCAACTGTCCACCCGTCCATGAAATTCAACTACCTTTCCACGGAGCAGGACCGGCGCGAGTGGGTGGAAGCCATCCGGATTTCGCGGAACATCCTTGAGCAGTCTGCCATGGCGCCTTTCAATGGCGGCGAGCTCTCCCCCGGCCCCGCCGTCCAGACAGACGAGGAAATCCTCGACTGGGTGGCCCGCGACGCCGAAACCGCCCTGCACCCATCCTGCACGGCCAAGATGGGTCCGGCCACCGATCCGATGGCTGTCGTGGACCCGCTCAGCATGAGGGTGCACGGCACCTCGGGCCTGCGGGTGGCTGACGCTTCGGCCATGCCCTACGTGACCAACGGCAACATCTACGCGCCGGTCATGATGCTGGCCGAGAAGGCTGCGGACTTGATCCAGGGCCGCGAACCCCTCGCTCCGATCGCCGCCGAGTTCTACCGGCACGGCGCGGTTCCGGACGCGGACGGGCCGGTTCCGGACAGCCTGCCCGAAGCCACTTCGGCAAGGAACTAAGGAGCGGCATGAACAGCCCACAACTTTCACAGATCCACACGGTGCGCGGCAGCTACGTCGGCGGCGTGTGGCAGCAGTCCAGCGGGGGCATCCGGAGCATCAGCTGCCCGGCGGACGGTACGCACGTTGCCGACGTCGCGGAGTGCACCTCGGCCGATGCCCAGGCCGCGGTGGCGAGCGCCCGGAAGGCGTTCGACGACGGCGACTGGCCGAACACGCCCGAGCTGGAACGCGGCGCGATCCTGCTCCGCGTGGCCGGGCTCCTGCAGCGGGACAAAGCCGGCTACGCGGCGGCCGAAGCCCTCGATACCGGCAAGCGCCTGGTCGAAGCCGAATACGACATCGACGACGTCATAGCCTGCTTCCGCTACTACGGCAGCGTGGCAGGAACGGATGCGGGCCGCGTGATCGATACCGGCCGGCCGGGCGCCATCAGCCGGGTCGTCCATGCGCCTGTAGGCGTCTGCGGTCTCATCACGCCGTGGAACTACCCGCTTTTGCAAGCTTCGTGGAAGGTTGCGCCGGCACTCTTGGCCGGGAACACTTTTGTCCTCAAGCCCAGTGAGTTGACGCCTTCGACGTCCATTCTGCTCATGGAGACGCTGCGGGAAGCCGGCGTGCCCGACGGCGTCGCGAACCTCGTGACGGGAACGGGACCCGAGGTGGGGGCGGTACTTAGCTCGGATCCGCGGGTCGATCTTGTTTCCTTCACGGGCGGCCTGGAAACCGGCAAGCGGATCATGGTGGCCGCGGCGCAGACGGTCAAGCGCGTGGCGCTTGAGCTCGGCGGCAAGAACCCGAACGTCGTGTTCGCGGACGCCGACCGGGAAGCCGCGATCGACAACGCCCTGACGGCCGTCTTCCTTAATTCCGGCCAGGTGTGCTCGGCCGGGGCCCGGCTCATTGTCGAAGAATCCATTCACGAGGAGTTCGTGGCCGAAGTAGTCCGCCGTGCACGCCAGATCCGGCTGGGCGGCCCCTTCGACCAGGAAGCCCAGACAGGCCCGCTGATCTCTGCGGCCCACCGGGACAAGGTCCACGCCTACGTGCAGGCCGGGATTGCGGAGGGCGCCCGGTTGCTGTGCGGGGGCTTCATTCCGGACAGCCCGGCGCTGGCCGGTGGCAGTTTCTACCCGCCCACCGTGCTGGACGGTTGCACCACCTCGATGCGCGTGGTGCAGGAGGAATCCTTTGGCCCCGTCATGACGGTGGAAACATTCACCACCGAGGAAGAGGCCGTCCGGCTGGCCAACGACACGGTCTACGGACTGGCCGGCGCCGTGTGGACGGCAGACGCTTCGAAAGCCCAGCGGGTCTCCGAAGCGCTGCGTCACGGAACGGTCTGGATCAACGACTACCACCCGTACGTCCCGCAAGCCGAATGGGGCGGCTTCGGACAGTCAGGCAATGGCCGCGAACTGGGGCTCGCGGGCTTGGCCGAATACCGAGAAACAAAGCACATCTGGCAAAACATCAGCCCCGGGCCCAGCCATTGGTTCGAGCCGTCACAGGCAGGAGTACAGCAATGAGCAATCCTGACATATCAGTGCGCAACCTCTGGAAGGTCTTCGGACCCGGAGGTGAAAAGATCCCCAAGGACCCCGAACTCTCGAGCTTGGGCTCCGCCGAATTGCTTGAACGCACCGGGTGCAATGCCGCGGTACGCGACATGAACTTCGACGTCGCGAAGGGCGAGGTGTTCGTCGTCATGGGCCTGTCCGGATCAGGAAAGTCCACCCTGATCCGGTGCCTCACCCGCTTGATCGAACCGACGTCGGGGAGCGTCCTCGTGGACGGCAAGGACGTGATGCAGGCAGGAACCGGCGAGCTTCGGGAGCTGCGCCGGCGGAAAATGTCCATGGTCTTCCAGCACTTCGGCCTCCTGCCGCACCGCACCGTGCTGGACAACGTGTCCTACGGGCTGCAGATCCGTGGCGCCGCCAAGAACGAGCGCTACGCCAGGTCCCGCGAAATCATCGAGCTCGTAGGCCTCAAGGGTTACGAACAGCATTTCCCGGACCAACTCTCCGGCGGAATGCAACAGCGCGTCGGACTCGGCCGCGCCCTGGCGGGCGATCCGGACACCATCCTCTTTGACGAACCGTTCTCTGCCCTGGACCCGCTCATCCGGCGCGATATGCAGGCGGAAGTCATCCGGCTGCACAAGGAGATGGGCAAGACGATGGTGTTCGTCACCCACGACCTTTCCGAAGCTCTCAAACTCGGGGACCGCATCCTGATCATGCGGAACGGGGAGACGGTCCAATGCGGCACAGGGGATGATCTCGTCGGATCGCCTGCGGACAAGTACATTGCCGACTTCGTCTCCGAAGTACCCCGCGCGGATGTCCTGACGCTCAAATGGATCACCGATCCTGTAGCTTTGGGCACTCCCGGGGATGCTCCCGTCCTGAGCGCAGGCATGATCATCCGCGACGCCATCCCGACAGTCATGAACTCATCGTGTCCTGTGCTGGTGCAAGACTCGGGCAAGATCACCGGCCAGATCGACCGCGACAGCATCTTGTCGGTCATCCGCAGCACGGAAGTTGCGGCATGATGTCCACGCTCGTTCGCGATCGCGCCCCGGTTCACACCGGTCCCGTTTCCGTCCGCGCACCGCGCAAACGGCCAAGCCGCCGCACCCTGATCCTGGGCGGGGCCGGCGTCATCTGGCTCGTTGGATTCCTGTTCCTCCACGGCACGGCGACCCTCACGCTGCCGGCGTCGGAGCTGACTGACCTCCACCGCTCGCTCAATCAATTCAATGCCTGGGTCGCCTCAAATCGGGCCGACAATCCCGTTTTCCAGTACGTCTTCACTCCGCTCCGGGCCGCCGTCGACGCGGTCGCCAATCTGTTCATCGGCATTTTCGCCGCGAGCTCCACCGGGCTTCGCTTGCCGGAAATCGGCTGGCTGGGAACGGTCGCGCTGCTCAGCTGGATCGCGCTCGCCGTGGGCAACGCCCGGGTGGCTTTGCTGACTGCGGCGGCCTTCGTGTTCTTCGGCCTGCAGGGGCTGTTTGTGGAAGCGGCTTACACCTTCGCCCTCGTGATCACCGCCGTGCTGTTCAGCCTCCTGATCGGGCTTCCACTCGGAGTCTTGGCCGGGATCTCCGGGAGAGTCTCCCGAGTGATCACTCCGGTCCTCGACTTCATGCAGATCCTCCCCACGTTCGTCTATCTGGCTCCTTTGGCGCTCATCTTCCTGATCGGCCCTGCCTCCGCGGTAATCGCCACCGTGATCTACGCGGTGCCGCCGCTCATCCGGCTGACGGCGCACGGAATCCGTAACATCCCTGAGAACACCAGGGAAGCCTCCGACTCCTTGGGCACCACGGGGTTGCAGCGACTCGTCACCCTGCAGCTCCCGCTCGCTCGGCGCACCATCGTGATGGGGATCAACCAAAGCACCATGGCTGCTTTGTCCATGGTCACCATCGCGGCGCTCATCGCAGCACCAGGGCTGGGACAGGTGGTGATCCGCGCCCTGCAGTCGCTCGACGTCGGTACGGCGGTCAACGCCGGACTGTCGATCGTGCTGCTTGCCATCGTGCTGGACCGCGTGACCACGGCCGCCAGCCGCCGGGCCGAACCCGGGGCAAACCGCAAACGCCGGATATCGCGGCGAACCCGGTACATCCTGCTTGCGGCGACGCTGCTGGTGGCACTCGTCATGGTCCAGTTGTCCCGCACGATGCTCTGGGCCGCTGCTTTCCCGAAGGACCTCAACATCGGCCCGGCCATTGTCAGCGGGGTGAGCTCCGCGAGCGAATGGTTGCAGACCAATCTCTTCCTCTTCACCGTGTCCTTCCGCGAAGCAGTCACCAACGGAATCCTGAACCCGTTCCAGTCCCTTCTCACGGAAACGCCGTTCTACCTCCTGGTCGCTGTGATCGTCGTTGCGGCTTTTGCCCTCGGAGGCTGGAAGCTGGCAGCCGTCACCGGTTGCTGCCTGGCCGTGATCATCTATTTGGGCCTGTGGAGCGATTCCATGGTCACCCTGGCAGGCACCCTCGTTGCCACCGCCGTCGTCATGGTCCTGGGCATCATCTTCGGGGTGGCCATGGGCAGGTCCAGCAAAGTGGACCAGCTCATGCGGCCAATGCTGGACGCGGGACAAACCATGCCCGCATTCGTCTACCTGGTTCCGTTCCTGGGCCTCTTCGGCGCCACACGGTTCACCGCCATCATCGCCGGCATCATCTACGCAGCGCCCGTGGCCATCAAGATCACGGCCGACGGCATCGCCGCGATTTCCCCCACCGTCATGGAAGCGGCCGTCTCCAGCGGCTCAACTCCCTGGCAAGTCATCACCAAGGTCCAGTTGCCCATGGCCAGGCAATCCCTGGCTCTCGCCGCCAACCAGGGCCTGATCTACGTCCTCGCCATGGTGGTAGTCGGAGCGTTGGTCGGAGCAGGCGGCCTCGGGTACGACGTCGTCGCCGGCTTTGTCCAAAGTTCCCTGTTCGGCAAGGGCCTCGCCGCAGGCCTGGCCATCGTTTTCCTCGGCATCCTGCTGGACCGCATGACGCAGGCCGCCGCAGCCAACCCCATCCGAAAAGTCCCTTCAGGAAAATCACCCGCCCACTAACGGCCTTCACACTCACGCACTGCCCCCAACGCACTGCCCCCAACAAGGAGACCCCACCATGAGTAAAGCTGGACTGCTGTTGAAACGAACAATTCCCACGCTCGCCGGGACCGTGGCTGCTGCCCTATTGCTCGCCGGCTGCGGCGGCGCAACAGTCAATCAGGCGGCCGCAGCTGGTGCATCGAGCACCCCTTGCGGAACCGTCAACGTGGCCCTCAACGCCTGGGTGGGCTACACGGCAAATGCGGCTGTTTACAGCTACATCGCCCAAAACAAGCTCGGTTGCACCGTAGTCCAGAAGGACCTGTCGGAACAGATTTCCTGGCAAGGCTTCGGGTCGGGTGAAGTCGACGTCATTATGGAGAACTGGGGACACGAGGACCTCGCAAAGCAGTACATCACGGATCAGAAAGTAGCCGTGGACGCTGGTCCCACCGGCAATGAAGGGCACATCGGCTGGTACGTACCACCATGGATGGCCCAGAAATACCCGGACATCCTGGACAGCAAGAACCTGAACAAATACGCGTCCATCCTTGCCACGTCCGAATCGGGCGGCAAGGGTCAAGTGCTGGACGGCGACCCCGCGTTCGTGACCAACGATGAAGCCCTCGTCAAGAACCTGGGCCTCGACTACAAGGTGGTCTTCTCCGGCTCGGAAGCAGCATTGATCCAGTCGTTCCGTACGGCCGAGAAGAACAAGACGCCGCTCCTGGGGTACTTCTACGAACCGCAATGGTTCCTTTCCGAGGTCCCCCTCAAGAAGGTCAGCCTGCCCGCCTACACTCCGGGCTGCGATTCCGACGCCGAGAAGGTGGCCTGCGACTACCCGGATTACAAACTGAACAAAGTGATGGCCAAGAAGTTTGCGGACAGCGGCTCTCCCGCCGCGAAACTGCTCAAGGCCTTCTCGTGGACCAACGCAGACCAGAACTCCGTGGCAACGGACATCCAAGGCGGCATGAAGCCCGATGCCGCGGCCAAGAAATGGGTGGATGCCCACTCCGACGTAGTGGCCGCCTGGCTCAAATAGTCCTTCTGACGCTTGCTTCGAAGCTCCCCCGGATCCTTGGATCCGGGGGAGCTTCTTTTTGCCCTCCGGGACGAGGATTTACTCACTTACCGCAACCGTGTTGCAACTGACGCACCGCACCTCCCCGGCCCGCAACCACTCTCCCCCAACTAGCTCGCATTAGTTGTCGTTTAGAGCGCCGAATACGACATCTAATGCGAGTCAGTTGGGTGAAAGCCGCAGACCCTTGACGGTGATGCACAACACATCTATTCTGGTGCAACAGCGTTGCGTTGAATGCAACCCCAAAATTCTTGGTGGATTCATGAAAAACGAAACATCCTCCGTGGCAGCAATCCCGGGAAGCGCTCATGCCGGATCCAAAGGCGGATCCGGCGAGCTTCCCGAAGCACCAGCCACCCCGGGCGGCCCGTCAAAGCCCGCCAACAACCACACGGTCAGCAAAGACACCCGCCGCCGCGTCATCACTGCAAGCTTCATCGGCAACTTCGTCGAATGGTTCGACTACGCCGTCTACGGCTACCTTGCCGGGATTATCTCGACCGTCTTCTTCCCTGCGTCGGACCGGCAGACCGCGCTGCTCGCCACGTTTGGCGTCTTTGCCGTCTCGTTCTTCGTCCGTCCACTGGGCGGATTCATCTGGGGCCACATCGGTGACCGGCTCGGACGGAAACAGGCACTCTCCCTGTCGATCGTGCTCATGTCCGTGGCAACCTTCTGCATCGCCCTGATCCCCGGCTACAACACCATCGGCGTCATGGCACCGGTCCTCCTGCTGCTCGTCCGCGTTGTCCAGGGCTTCTCCGCAGCAGGCGAATACGCAGGCGCCTCGGCCTTCCTGGTGGAATATGCGCCGGCCAATCGGCGCGGACTCTATGCCGCCGTCGTACCTGCCAGTACAGCGGCAGGCCTGCTGCTCGGTTCCCTCCTCGCGGCACTGCTCAGCTCGGTGCTAAGCGCCGAGCAGCTCGGCGAATGGGGCTGGCGCCTGCCCTTCCTCCTGGCCGCCCCGATGGGCCTGATCGGCCGCTACATCCGCACGAAGCTCGAGGACACGCCGGCGTTCCGCGAAATGGCCGCGAAAGACACCGCGGTCAAGGCTCCGGCATTCGCGATGTTCAAGACGTACCGCAAGCAGCTCATCATCGCGACGGGCGCCGTGCTGCTCAACGCCGTCGGGTTCTACGTGATCCTCAGCTACATGCCCACGTACCTCTCCGAGGAGCTTCACTTCGGCGCGGCCGAATCGTTCCTTGCCACCACCATTGCCCTCCTCAGCTACATCGGATTCGTCTTCCTGACCGGGATCGCATCCGATAGGTTCGGCCGCAAGCGCATGCTCATCACGGCTTCCGTACTCTTCGTGGTGCTGACCGTTCCGGCGTTCATGCTCCTCGACACCGGCAACTTCCTGGTCATTGTCCTGATCCAGATCCTGCTGGGCGGCATGCTCACGCTCAACGACGGCACCCTGCCCAGCTTCCTTGCCGAGCTCTTCCCCACGAGGGTCCGCTACAGCGGCTTCGCCGTCAGCTTCAATCTCTCCAACGCCTTGTTCGGCGGCACCGCCCCCTTCATGGCAACCCTCCTCATCGGCCTGACCCACAACCAACTGGCTCCCGGCTGGTACCTCGTGGCGGCCGCCGTCATCTCCCTCATCGCGGTCCTCTTCGCTGTGGAAACTTCCAAGAAGCCCCTGCAGCAGGACTGAAACAACCCACCCATTGAAAGGAACACCACCCATGACCATCACCGAGAATGAAGCCGTAAGCGACGTCACCAAGCTCGAGCGCCTCAAGGTCCTCAACAACGGAGAGAAGGTCTCCCTGACCTTCTCCGACGCGGAGTTTGAGCGGCGCCTTGCCGGTCTTCGCCGGATCATGGCAGAGAAGGAACTGGACGCCGTTGTCCTGACCAGCTACCACTCCATCAAGTACTACTCGGACTTCCTGTTCACCTACTTCGGCCGTTCCTACGCCATGGTGGTCACGACCGACGACACAGTCACCGTGACCGCCAACATCGACGCCGGAATGCCGTGGCGCCGTAGCTACGGGGACAACCTGGTCTACACGGACTGGCGCCGGGACAACTACATCTTCGGCATCCAGGAAGTACTGCGCACCCGCGGGATCAACGTCCGGCGCCTGGGTGTGGAGGACGATTCGCTTCCGCTGGACAACCGCAACAAGATCCAGGCCGCATTCTCCGGCGCGACGCTTGTGGACGTGGCCCAGGCCGCGATGCGCCAGCGCATGATCAAGTCGTCCGAGGAAATCGAGGTCATCAAGCACGGCGCCCGGATCGGCGACCGCGGCGGCGAGGCCATTCGCAACGCCATCACGGCCGGAATCACCGAGTACGAGGTCGCCTTGATCGGCACCGAAGCCATGGTCCACGAGATCGCCCGGACGTTCCCGGACTCCGAAATCCGCGACACCTGGGTCTGGTTCCAGTCCGGCATCAACACGGACGGCGCCCACAACTGGGCCACCACCCGCAAGATCCAGGAACACGACATCCTGTCGCTGAACTGCTTCCCCATGACCTCGGGCTACTACACGGCACTGGAGCGCACCCTGTTCTACGGCGAACCCGATGCCCGCTCCTTGGAACTGTGGAACATCAACGTGGACGTGCACAAGCGCGGACTGGAACTCATCAAGCCCGGCGCCGTCTGCAAGGACATCGCCGCAGAGCTCAACGAAATCTATGTTTCGCATGGACTTCTCGCCAACCGAACCTTCGGCTACGGACACTCATTCGGAGTCCTCTCGCACTACTACGGCCGGGAAGCCGGACTTGAGCTGCGCGAAGACATCGACACGGTCCTGGAGCCGGGCATGGTGGTTTCCATGGAACCGATGATCACGGTCCTCGACGGCCAGCCGGGTGCCGGCGGGTACCGGGAACACGACATCCTGGTGGTCGGTGAAGACGGCGCAGAGAACATCACCAAGTTCCCGTTCGGCCCGGAATACAACATCATCGGCGCCTGACACCCACCTCCAATGGACATGCCCAGCCTTGCGCCCGAGCAGTGGACATATGACTCATATGCTCATTGCCCTAGGCGAAGGCTGGGCATGTCCCAGTAAAAAGAGCCATATAGTGACCATCATGACCCCAGCAGAACCGCATGCAGAACCGCGTGCAATCTCCAGCGAAACCGCGTCCAACGGCGACTCCAAGGGCGCTTCGGTACTCGAGAACGCCATCGCCGTGCTCCGCAGCTTCACCGCCGAGGAGCCCTTGCTGGGTGTCACCGAGATCGCTGGCAGGATCGGCTTGCACAAGAGCACCGTGTCCCGGATCCTCGCAACCTTCGAACAAGAACACCTGGTGGAACGCGACCCGGAATCCCGACGCTTCCGGCTGGGCCTGGGGATGATCGCCCTTGCAGGCCCGCTCCTCGCCGAACTGGAAGAGCGCCGGGTGGCTTATCCCGTGCTGCGCGAACTGAGCGAACGGACGGGCGAGACGAGCGCGCTCATGGTGTGGAACGGGAGCGAATCCATGTGCGTGGAGCAAATCGCCAGCCGTCACCAGGTCAAGCACCTCGCTCCATTGGGTGCCCGCTACAACGAGGCCCTCAGCTCTTCGGTACAGGTCTTCCTTGCCGCCGAAGACGCCGACCGCGTGCGCAAGCTCTTGCGAAGTGGCTCCATTACATTGCCTGGGCTCGACGAGGAAGCACTAGAGGCCTACCTGCGCCGGCTCGAGGAATCCGTGAAGCGAGGCTGGGCCTTCAATTTCGGCGAAACATCCATCGAAGAAGTCGGCGTTGCCTCTCCCGTCTTTGACCACCGCGGAGACATCGTGGCCTCCGTCCTGATCCCAGCCCCAAAGTTCCGGGTCTCGCAGGACACGCTCCGCAGCCTCGGCGAGGCATGCCAAGACGCAGCCCGCAAGATCACCACGCGCCTGGGCGGCCGCGCCCCGCACTAGCCCGATATCACCTTTCGCCACACAGGACATGCCCAGCTTTGGACTCCAAAAATGGACATGCGCACTAATCATCCACGGGACATGCCCAGCCTTAAGCCTGAGCAGGGGACATAACCCTCTCAATCCAAGGGACATGTCCAGCCTTGGAGTCCGGAAATGGGCATATTCGGAATATGTCCAGTGCTCAGGGCCAGGGCTGGGCATGTCCTCCGCGAAGCCCTAGCCCGCGACGACGGCGAGCGCCTCCTCGACGCTGTCTACCAGGAAGATCCGGCCTTCCATCACTTTCCCGGCGGCGAGGCTCTGCAACATGGGCCACGCCGGATACTTGTGCTCCCAGTGGTCACGCCCCACGAGCACCATGGGCGTGACGGTTTCCGGGGCGCCGTAGAAGTTCTCGCACGCGTCCTGGAAGATTTCCTGCACGGTGCCGGCGGATCCCGGAAGGAACACGATCCCGCCGCTGCATAACTCGAGCAGGATCGCTTCGCGCATGGAGTTGGCGAAGTACTTGGCGATGTGGGTCGCGAAGAGGTTCGGTGGCTCGTGCCCGTAAAACCAGGTGGGGATGCCCAGCGACGTCGTCCCGCTCGGATGGTGCCCGACGACGGCGGCCGCCGCCCGCGCCCAGGCCGTCACCGAGGGGCGGAAACCCGGCACCGCCGCGAGCGATTTCAGCGCGCCGGCGAAGTCGGCGTCGGGCAGTCCGCTCAAGTAGGCGCCCAAATTGGCAGCTTCCATGGCACCGGGCCCTCCCCCGGTGGCTACCGTGAATCCGGACAGTGCCAAGAGCCGACCCAGGCGCGCCGCGTCCCCGAACTCCTGTGTTCCGCGTTGCGCGACGTGCCCGCCCATGACTCCCACGATCTTGTTCCCCGCGAAATCCCCGTTGCCCAGGAGCTCGTCCAGGGCGTCCCCGATGGCGTGGTCGTGCAGCGCGGCGGCAAGGGTGGCGTCCAGGCTGGTCCGCTGCCCCGGCATGATGCTCCACTGGTAGACCTGGGCGTCGAGCGTGGCTTCGTACTCCGTGGAGTCAATGTCCTCGTACAGTTCGGCTGCGCTGTAGAGTCTTCCCCGATACGGATTGAACGGCACGCCGCGCAGCTTGGGAAAGATGAGTGCGCCGCGGCTTCGCAGGGAGTCCTCCACGCCGTCGTCGAAGGTACAGCCCAGGAAGATGGCACCTTGGGGATCCAGCCTCTCCAGGTCCGCGCGTCGGCCTCGCAGGTCCAGCGACTGGGCGTGCCATCCGTGCATCGTCGCGGCACCGGAGCCCAAAAGGCTGTCGAAATGGGCCACGCTCTCAATGTCGAGCGTACGGGGACTAGGAGTCAGGGCGCGGGACGGATTCATGGCATCAGCGTAAGCCCGCGGTTCCCGTTGCGCAGGAGCCGACCAGCCAGTGCATCATGGAGCATGCAGACTTCCGAACAGCAAAGCAGCTTAAGGCCCCGGATCGGCATTCCTGTCCGCCTCAGCAGCTCCGAAAGCGCAGATCCTCGCGTGGGAGAGGCGAATGAACTCTTCGACTTCATCGTCGAACTCGTGCGCGACGCCGGTGCGGAGCCTGTACTGCTGGACGCCTCCTTCACCGACGAAGCCGGTCCGCTGGCCGCCGAGCTCCGCTCCCTCAACGGGGTCCTGCTGCCCGGCGGCGGAGACCTGGATCCGCGACTCTACGGTGAAGAAGCGACTGAGGCCTGCTACGACGTCAACCCTGACCAGGATCGCTTGGACTTGGCAGTCGCCCGTGGATCGCTCGACGCCGGTTTGCCCACCCTCGGCATCTGCCGCGGCCACCAACTCCTCAACGTGGTCTATGGCGGGACGCTGATCCAGGACATGCACCCATCGTTGGTGGAGCACAACGGCCTGACCCCGGCGGAAGGTGAGCTCAGCGCCTGGGCGTGGCACGACGTCGAACTTTCACCGGATTCCAAAGTGGCCGGGCTCTATGGCTCACGGACCTCGGTGCGGATTGCTTCGGGACATCACCAGGCCGTGGCCAGGGTAGGCGATGGTTTGGTAGTGACGGCAGTTGCGGAGGATGGGACCGTGGAAGCCCTTGAGGACCCACAAAGATGGGTCGCATCTGTGCAATGGCACCCCGAGGCCTCCCAGCTGCCCGACGAAGAACGGCTCGCCCCCTTCAAGGCTTTCGTGGAGGTCTGCAGGACGCTGCGTCCAGTGGGGTGATCGAGGGACCCCTATCGGGGCGCCAACGGCAATTTCCCCGCGCCGGTGAACCCGACCGCCCTGGAATTCGTCTCATGAATGTGGCAAGCACATTGCGGCCACCGGATACGAGAAGCGGGGAACCAATCATGAAGAAGAGCCCCAAGACCCTGATGGTCGTCGTTGCGGCGGCCGCCCTGGTCGCCGTGAGCGGTTGCGGGTCATCCGGAACCGGCGGCTATGGCGCGTCATCGGGCCCGCCTTCCGCCACATCCTCCGGCGCTCCGCAATCCCCATCGCTCACCATCACCATCAAGGACTTCGGCTATCAAGGACCCGTCTCGGTCAGCCCGGGCGCCAAAATCACCGTGAAGAACGAGGACGCCCAGGCCCACACGGTCACCTCGGACGACGGCAAGGCCTTCGATGCCGCCGTCGACGGCGGGGGCGGAACAACCCAGTTCACGGCGCCCACCACACCGGGCAGCTACCCCTACCACTGCACCTACCACCCCAACATGCACGGAACCCTGGTCGTGAAATGAGCACAGTGAAATGAGCACCCGTGAAGCGGCCCGCCGCAAGCCGATAAGCCGCGGGCCCAAGGACATCCTGCTGCGACTGCTCGTGGCGGCAGCCTTGGTCATCGATGCAGTGGTGCACTTCGATCTTGCCGCCGGCTACCAGTTGGGTGCCCCTGGCGGAATCGGGGAAGGCAACCTGTTCCGTCTCGAGGCCGCGGCCGCAATCCTCGTCGGCCTCTATGTCCTGGTGCGAGGCAGCCGGCCGGCTTACGCCGCTGCGGTGGTCATCGCTGGAAGCGCGTTCATAGCGGTCCTTCTCTTCCGCTATGTCGACATACCTGCGATAGGTCCGATCCCGTCCATGTACGAGCCCGTATGGTTTTTCGAGAAGACCCTCAGCGCAGTCGCCGAGGGCCTGGGCGCGGTCCTGGCCGCTGTCGGTTACCTCAGGCAACGCGGCAGCGCCCGGCGCCGCGGCCGCTGAAGGCGCCCGACGCCGCCGCCGCTGAAGGCGCCCGACGCCGAAAGCCCAGCCCACCGCTGAGGCACATGGTTCTGATGTCTGGACATGTCCCACGCAAGACTCAAACAACACCCCTGAAACGGCACAATAAACACGCCTCCGGCACCCTTGACCCGCACAATGCTCCTGCTATCATCAGTAAAGCAGTATGTCCTATCAAGCGAACATGAGCGGACATGCTTGCAACTTCCGGGACAGTCCCGGAATGCGAGGGAGCATGCAATGGCGAATCAACTTGGCCTCACAATCGACCGGTCTTCCCCTGTGCCTTTGTACCACCAGGTGGTCCAGGGCATCGAGGCCGCCATCCACAGCGGAATGCTGGAACCCGGCAGCCGTTTGGACAACGAAATCGACCTCGCCGCCCAGCTCAACCTGTCCAGGCCCACCATGCGCAAGGCCATGGACGAGCTCGTCCGCTCAGGCCTGCTGGTCCGGAAACGCGGCGTCGGCACCCAGGTAGTGTCGAGCCAGGTCCGCCGGCCCCTCGAGCTCTCCAGCCTCTTTGACGACCTGACCAACAATGGCAAAAAGCCCACAACGCAGGTCCTCAGCTTTTCGCACATGGAAGCCGACGCAGCCACGCTGACCGCCCTCCAGCTTCCGGCCGGTTCCAAGGTCTACCACTTCACCCGCCTGCGCAAAGTGGGCGGTAAGCCGCTGGCGCTCATGGAGAACTGGGTCCGCGACGACATCACCACCATGGACGAGTCAATGCTCGCCTCGGAAGGCCTCTACGCCATCCTCCGCCGCGGCGGCGTCAACTTCCGCCTCGCCTCGCAGCGGATCGGTGCCATGATCGCCAACGACTACCAGGCACCGCTCTTGGAGGCGGAGGTCGGCTCGGCTTTGGTCACCATGGAGCGCACCGCCGTCGACGACACCGGACGCATGGTCGAGACCGGCCACCACGTGTACCGGGCCGATTCCTACAGCTTCGAAATGACACTCGTACAGCGCTAACGCAAGGACATAACTTCATGGCCAACTGGGTCTATCCATTGGGAACCGCCAACGACGGCGATTGGGACATCTCGCTCGGAACTTCCGATTCCGCCTTGACTGTGGATGGTTGGGCCCACACGGGCCTCAAGGTCGCCACGCTCGCCGCGGGCGCCGCCGTCGGGCTCCCCGCCGCAGCTGAAGAGCGGATCATTGTGCCGCTCAACGGCGCCTTTACGGTGACGGTCGACGACGTCGAGTATCCCCTTGCGGGGCGGGCGTCGGTTTTCCATGGCCCCAGCGATGTCCTGTATTCCGGCACGAATGTTGCCGTCACCATCAGTTCGCCCGACGGCGGCCGCGTCGCCGTTGCCACTGCCCCGGCCAACGCGTCGTACCCGACCAGGCTGGTGACCGCCGCGGAGACCCCGGTTGAGCTGCGCGGAGCAGGCAATTGCTCCCGCCAGGTCCACAACTTCGGCACTCCAGCCGCCCTCGAGGCCGACCGTTTCATCGTCTGCGAAGTACTCACCCCCGGGGGCAACTGGTCCTCCTATCCCCCGCACAAGCATGACGAGGAAAAGGACGGCGAAACGCAGCTCGAGGAGATCTACTACTTCGAAACCCGGGTGGCCGAAGGTGCCGGTGCCCCCGCTGACGCCGATGCTATCGGCTACCAGCGCGTCTACGCTTCCGATGACCGTCCGATCGATGTGGCCGCGGAGGTTCGGACGGGCGACGTCATTCTCGTTCCCTATGGCTGGCACGGCCCCGCCATGGCCGCTCCCGGCTACGACTTGTACTACCTGAACGTCATGGCAGGCCCGGGACCCGTGCGCGAATGGCTCATCAGCGACGACCCCCACCACGGGTGGGTGCGGCAAAACTGGGACGGACAGGACATCGACCCCCGCCTGCCGTTCGGCGCCTAAGGCGTTCCCACACCCAACTGATCCCCACCGCCACCCTCGCCTCGCAAGCTCGGCCAGGGAACCCTGGCGGCGTGGGCCCAAGCAGTTGTTGTCGTTCTGGGCCGTCAAAACGACAATAACTGCGAGCCAGTTGGGGCCTGTAATCGCTTGACCGGCCTACGCCGTCACCAGTGCCACCTTGACGGGAACCCCGCTTGCCAGCGACTCCTGCGCGGCATCCGCCACACGGGACGCCGCGACGGCGTCCTCCGGGGTGCACGGGTTTTCCCGCTGGCCCAGGATCAGCTCAACGAAGGCCGCCATTTCCGAGCGATAGGCCTGGTCGAAGCGTTCGGCGAAGGTCTTGTGGGGTTCGCCGGACGGGAAGGCTATGCCGGCCTCGGCCGATTCCACGGCTGTCTTGTCGTCCAGGCCAACCATGAGGGAATGCTTGGAGCCCTGGATTTCGAGGCGGACGTCGTGCCCCGCACCGTTGTAACGGGTGGCCGACACCGTGCCGACTGTCCCGTCGTCGAAGGTGATCAACGCAAGGGCGGTGTCCACATCGCCCACTTCGCCGATGGCGGGATCACCGTTGTTGGAACCCTTGGCATAGACCTCCACGATCTCGCGGCCGGTCAACCAGCGCAGGATGTCGAAGTCGTGGACCGAGCAATCGCGGAACAGCCCGCCGGAGGTTGCCAGGAACTCCACGGGCGGCGGCGCCATGTCGCAGGTCACGGCGCGCAGCGAGTGGATCCAGCCAAGCTCCCCCGCTTGGTAGGCGCGCTTGGCCTCGAGATAGCCGGCATCGAAGCGGCGCTGGTGGCCGATCTGCACCACTCCGTCGTTGGCACGGATATGTTCCAGGACAGGCAGTGAGTCGGCCACATTCATGGCCACGGGCTTCTCGCAGAACACCGGGATACCGGCGTCCACTCCTGCGCGGATCAGTTCCGGGTGCGTGCCGGTGCCGGTCGCGATGACCAGTCCGTCCACGCCTGAGGCGATCAAGGCCTCTACGGACGGCAGGAATTGAGCGCCGAGACCGGCTGCCACCTTGCGGGCATGTTCTTCAGCGACGTCCGTGAGCCGCAATTCCACGTTGATGCCCTGCGCATTCAGTTCCCCGTTGATGGCGCCGATGTTGTTGGCGTGCATCACGCCGATCCGCCCTACTCCAACCAGCCCGAGAATGACGTCCTTCATAGTGCTACCTCCGTTGAAAAAGCTGAGCTGTTCCGGGACTCTCCGGCCTCAAGCGTGAACGCCTGGCGGAACGCCTCAAGCGCCTCCATGTCGTCTCCGCTGGCCCATGCCTCCATGCCGACGGTCCCTTCATAGCCCGCAGCCGCGAGCGCCCGGGCCACAGCCGAGTAGTTGATTTCGCCGGTGCCGGGCTCGCAACGGCCGGGAACGTCCGCCACCTGGATCTCGCCGATATGCGGCAAGGCGATGCGGACCAGCTCAATGAGGTTCCCCTCCCCCAATTGTGCGTGGTACAGGTCCAGCATCATCTTCACGTTGGGGTGTCCGGCCGCCTCCACCAGCGCTAGGGTGTCCTTGGCCCGCGCCAGCGGAATACCCGGGTGGTCCAGCACAGTGTTGAGATTTTCCAGGCAAAACGTCACTCCGTGCTTTTCCCCGATCGCGCCAAGGCGCTCCAAGGTCCGGGCACCCGTGATCCACATGCTGCCGTTGGACCGGTAGACGGGACGGGCCGCTTTGCCGTCGATGAGCTCGGCCGAGTGCACCACCATGCGGCTGACGCCGAGTTCCAAAGCGGTCGGAATCAGTGTCTCAGCTGTCCGCACCACGTCATCGGCGGTGTCGGCGTCAACCAGGCTCCCGGAGGTGTACCCGGTCATGGAGGAAAAAACCGCGCCGCTCGCCTTGAGTGCCGCAATGTCCTTGCTCCTGGAGTCCCAGAGTTCGACGTCGAATCCGGCTTCGTGGATCCGCCGCACCCTTTCGGTGAACGGCAGTTCCTTGAAGACCATTTCGGCGCAAACGGCCAACCGCATCAGACACCGGCCTTGCTGTTGCTCGAGACTGCGCTGTTCCTCGAAACAGCGGGTACCGCCACCGGGGCGCCTTGCTGGACCGACTCGATGCAGGCCAAAGCCATCGCGAGTGCGCGGCGCGCGTCCGCGGCTCCCGGGGTGAGGGTGAAAGCGCCCGACGGCGGCTGCGTGCCGTCGTGGCGCGCGCGGACTGCCGCCGCGAAGTCCACGAGTTCGTCGGTGTAGGCATCGCGGAACAGCTCGACGTTGAACCTCGGAGTTTCTGCGGAAAGGCCCTCTGCCGTGTACCTCAGGGCGGCAGTTTCAGTGGGGCGTCCGGCCTGAACCATGCCCTTCGAGCCGAAGACTTCGCCCCTGACGTCGTAACCGTACAGGGCGCTGAAGTTGGCTTCCGCCACCGCCAAGGCTCCATTGCTGTAGCGGACGGTAACCACGGCGGTGTCCAGGAATCCCTGGTCACGCAGGCCCGGTTCCACCAGCGCGTCCGCGACAGCGTAGACCTCCACCGGCTCGGCACCTTCGTTGAACCAGTTCAAGGTGTCGAAGTCGTGGATGAGGGTTTCCAGGAAGATCGTCCAGGCCGGAACCCTGGCCGCATGTCCGATGCTCCCGGTGCCCGGATCCCTCGTCAACGAGCGCAAGAGCTGTGGCTCCCCCACAATTCCTTCGGCCAGGTCCTTCTTGGCGGCCTGGAAGTCGGTCGCGTAGCGGCGGTTGAAGCCGATCTGGAAATGGACCCCTGCCGCTTCGATGGCAAGGAGCGCGGCGTCGAGCTCATCGAGGCTCTGGGCCGCAGGCTTCTCGCAAAACACGTGCTTGCCCGCGGCCGCGGCCTGGGCGATCAGGGAAGCGTGGAAGCGTGCGGGGCTGGCAATGATCACGGCGTCGATCTCCGGATCGGCCATGATGTCCGCGGCGTCCGCGGTGACTTTCGCCGTACCAAGCTGGGCAGCCACGGACGCCGCAGAGTCCACGTTGGGGTCGGCGACGGCGGCCAGGACCGCACCGGGAACCCTGCGGGCTATGCTTTCGCCGTGGAACGCTCCCATCCAGCCGGAGCCTATGAGGCCAAGCCGCACGGGTGTGGGAAGTCCGGCTGAATGCTGTTCGATGTAGGCCATGGGCCCGTCCTTTCGATAGTCAGTACAACAATTGCTCAGGCAGGCGCTTTGCCTTCGCCCGGAAATTCAATGCCCACCTGGCGGCGGATCTCATCGGCAACTTCCATCGTCCGGATGGAGGAGGCCAGAGGCCTCTGCGGGGTTTCCATCTCACCGGCGGCGATGGCGCGTGCCACGGCCGCGGCTTCGTAGTGCAAGCCTTCCAAATGGCCGCCCGCAGGCTCGTTGTGGCGAAGTCGCGTACCGTCCGGGAACCGGATCTCGAAACCGCCAGGCGTATTGAAGGGGCCATCGATGGTCAACGTGGCCTCGGAGCCAACGATCGTTGCCGCCGTGGGGGTGAAGTTATGCAGGTGCGTATTCATGACGGCCTGGCTTCCGCCCGGGAATTGCATGATGGCGGAGAGCTGCGCGTTGACCCCGGATTCGTGGGGCTGGCCGAAAGCGCTCAATCGTTCGGGCGCCCCCAGGACTTCTGTGATGAGGGCCAGCGGGTAGGTGCCAAGGTCCAGCAAAGGCCCGCCAGCCAGAGCGGGGTCGAAGATACGGTGGCTGCGTTCGAAGTGCTCGCCGTATTCCGCCAGGACCGTTGTCACGGTACCCAGCATCCCGGCGTCGAGCACTTGCCGGATCACGTCGAACTTCGGAAGGAAGAAGCTCCACATGGCTTCGGCGGCGAAAACGCCGGCTGCCTTGGCGCGGGCGGCGATCTCCCGCGCCTGCGCCGCGTTGAGGCCGATCGGCTTCTCGATGAGGACATGTTTGCCGGCGTCGATGGCGAGGACGGCAGCCGCGTGGTGGACATTGTGTGGCGTGCACACGTACACAATGTCGATGTCCGGAGCCGCCGCCAGCTCTTGGTAGCTCCCGTAGGCTGCGGGCCCATCGAAGGCATCCGCGAACGCCTTGGACCGCTCCAAGGAACGGGAGCCGACGGCGGCAATCACTTGCGTTGAATAGGCCTGCACCGACTCGGTGAAGCGTTCGGCAATCCACCCCGGGCCCATGATCCCCCAGCGCAACGCGGGCGCGTCGCGGGAATCCGGCACCCGGGACACCGGCAGCCCGGATGAAACCATCAGTAGACCACCTTTGTGTAGGCCCCGTCGCTGTGGAGCGAACGGATCATTGCTTGTGCGAGCTGCGACGCGCGCAGGCCATCCTCACCCGTGGCGAGCGGCGCAGGCTCTCCCTTTTCGAGGGCTGAAATCCAGGCCTGAAGTTGCAAGCGGTAAGCGTCGGCGAAGCGTGGACGCCAGTCTGCAGGGATTTCGGAACTGCGCCTCCCTTCCTGCCGGACATCGAGGGCGGCCGGTTCCGGGAGCGCCGTGGTTCCGAACTCTGATACGACCTCGCACTGGGTGGTGTAGCCGTACTGCGCGTTGAGGAAGAGTTCGAGAGTGGCCAGGGTGCCATCGGCCGCGCGCAGGATCATGAAGGCTGGATCCCGCAGGTCACCGGTACTGTGCCGGGAACTCCGCCCCGCTTGCCAGGACACCTCAGTGATAGGCGAATCCAGCAGCCAAGGAATGATGTCGAGCTCGTGGATAGCGGAATTGGTGATGGCGGATTCCGAGCTCGCGCCAGGTCCCGCGGACACGGTCCGACTAGTGCAGTGGACCTGCAAAGGCTCGCCTTGTGTGCGTGCCCGGGTGGCTTCGCGCAGGGCGACATAGCCGGGATCGAAGCGCCTCATGAAACCCATCGACAACAGTCGGGCACCCGTTGCGGCCAGGAGGTCGGCTTCGGCCTCCACCACTTCGCGGCTTTCCAGGAGCGTGGGAGCCAACGGCTTTTCGCACAGTACCGGGGTCATGGCTTCGAAGCATTCCAGCACCAGTCCGGCATGGGTGGAGTCATGGGAAGCGACGACGACGGCGTCAACCTCGCTGGAGTTGATCAGCTCGGAAGGATCCGTGGTGATGCGAGCGGACGGCGGCGCCGCGGCTGCCGCTCGTCCGGCGTCGAGGTCTGCCACGAAGGTGACTTCGGCCCCGCTGATGGTGGTGGAAAGGTTCCTGATGTGGTCTGCGCCCATAACACCGGCGCCGATAACGCCAACCCGGATCGGCATGCTGTCTTCCCGTCTACTACTTCGTGCACATTCCTGCGTTGGCATGGCGAGCGGGGGCCCATCCGGTTTTCCGGCGGACCCCCGTCTCCGTCCGCGCTGTCTCCCGGCGCTAGGCGTGCCGTGGGCTGCTTTCCTTTGAATCGTCAGCAACGCCAGGGACGTCAGCGACTTCGGTTACCTCGGCGACTTCGGCTTGGACTTCTTTGAGGGCTTGGGTGTGTCCGCCGAGTTGTTCGAGTTCGTGGGCGAGTTCGGCCAGTTCCGCGCCGCCGGCCATCTGGGCGGTCAGTTCGTCCAGGGTGATGTCCTTCTTGTCGTAGTAGCCGATCGACTTGCCGCGCTTGAGCAGCAGGAACCGGTCACCGACCGGGAAGGCGTGGTGCGGGTTGTGGGTGATGAAAATGACGCCCAGTCCCCGGTCGCGGGCCTGCAGGATGTACCGGAGCACCACGCCGGACTGCTTGACGCCCAGCGCGGCGGTGGGTTCGTCCAGGATCAGCACCTTCGCCCCGAAATACACGGCCCGGGCGATCGCGACGCATTGGCGTTCACCGCCGGAGAGCTGGCCGATGGGTTGTTCGACATCGCGCAGGTCGATGCCCATCTCGGCCAGTTCCTTCAGGGTGATGTCCTTCATTTTCTGGACGTCCATGGACTTGAACGGCCCGAACCCGGTGGTCAGTTCCGAGCCGAGGAAGAAGTTGCGCCAGATCGGCATCAACGGGACCACGGCCAGGTCCTGGTACACGGTGGCGATGCCGGCGTCCAGGGCGTCGCGGGGCGAGTTGAACTTCCGCTCCTGGCCCATGATCTTCAGGGTCCCGGCGTCGTGCTGGTGCAGGCCGGCGATGATCTTGATCAGCGTGGACTTGCCGGCGCCGTTGTCCCCCAGCACGCAGGTGACGCGGCCGTTGTCCACGGCCATGGTCACGTCCCGCAGGGCGATGATGTTCCCGTAGTGCTTGCCCACGCCGTCCAGGGAGAGCAGGTGCACGGGGGTGTGGGTCAGCGGGTCCTTCTCGTCCTTGAGCAGGGTCTGCTGGTCGATCTGTTTGGCATTCATTTCTTCGGCGGCCTTTCTACTTGAGCTCTGCGCGGCGTTTGACGATGAGGTTCACGATGGTGGCCAGCAGCAGCATCAGGCCCAGGAAGAACTTGAACCAGTCCGGGTTCCACTGCGCGTACACGATGCCCTTGTTCGCCATCCCGAAGATGAACGCGCCGATCGCCCCGCCCACGGCCGAACCGTAGCCGCCGGTGAGCAGGCAGCCGCCGATGACCGCGGCGATGATGTACAGGAACTCGTTGCCCACACCCTCGCCGGACTGCACCGCATCGAACGCGAAGAGGTTGTGCATGCCCAGGATCCAGCCGCAGAACCCGACCGCCATGAACAACCCGATCTTGGTCTTCGTGACCGGCACGCCCACGGCGCGGGCAGCGTTCGCGTCCCCGCCCACCGCGAAGATCCAGTTGCCGACCTTCGTGCGCAGCAACACCCAGGACGCGACCGCGACCAGGATGATCCAGAAGAAGACCGTGATCTTCACCTCGACCCCGCCGATGCTGATCGAGGAAGCGAACACCGCATGGGCCGAATCGAAACCATCCAGCTTCGAAATCGACGGGGAAGACACCGACCCCCCGATCAGCCGGGTCAGGGCCAGGTTCAGGCCCGTGAGCATCAGGAACGTCGCGAGCGTCACGATGAAGGACGGCAGCTTCGTCTTGACCAGGATCCACCCATTGATGAAACCGATACCGAGCGAGACGACGAGGGCCAGCCCGACGCCGACCCATGCGTTCATGGAGAAATACCAGCTGAACAGCGACGCGGTCAGGGCCGAGGAAATCACGGCCACACCGGTGGAGAGGTCGAACTCGCCACCGATCATCAACAACGACACCCCCACCGCCATGATCCCGATCGTCGAGGAACCATACAGGACGGTGGCGAGCGCGTTCGGCTGCGTGAACGTCTGCGACACCGAAGCGAAGAAAATGAAGAGGACGACGGCCCCCACCAGGGCGCCGACTTCGGGCCTCCCCAAAAACTTCTGGACCGGGCTCCGACGTCCGATCCGCTCATCGCCAGGGGCCGAAGCCGGCGCCGGCGGCAGGGTTGCTGTGTTTGCCATAGGAAGAACTCCTTGTTGGTCAGGCTGCGCGGCGGTCGCCCGCCGCGCAGCCAGAATCCTGGATCTAGCGGACGCCCTGCTGGGCGAATTTGAGGACGTCGGAAGCGTTGGACTTGTCCACAATGGTGGGACCGGTCAGGACGGGCTGGCCGCCACCGAGCTTGAAGCCGCCGCGCTTGGCCTGCCACAGGGAGTCAACGGACATGTAGCCCTGGAGCCACGGCTGCTGGTCCACGGTGAAGATCACGGAGCCATCAACGATCTTCTGGGCAAGGTCCGCGTTCAGGTCGAAGCTGGCAACCTTTGCCGAGCTGCTGGCGTCCGTGACCGACTTGAGGAGCGTGAGGGTGATCGGTGCGCCCAGACCGATGATGACATCAGCGTCCTTGGCTGCTTGGAGCTTCGCAGTCGCGGTGGATTGGACCGAGGTCATGTCCTTGCCGTCGACGTAAAGGATTTCCGTTCCGGGCACTTTCGCCTTGACACCGGCACACCGTGCCTCGAGGCCGACGTGGCCCTGCTGCTGGATCACGCAGACCGGGTGCTTGAAGCCTTGCGATGCCAGCTTGGCGCCGACCGCCTCGCCGGCGAGCTTCTCGTTCGAGCCGAAGTGGGTGAACGCCCCGAGTTGCGCCGAGACGCCCTCGCCGGCGTTGAGGCTCACTACGGGGATGCCGGCGTCGGTGGCCTTCTTCAAGACGTCCTTGAGAGCATCCGGCGTGGCAAGGGTGACGGCGATGCCGTCCACCTTCTGGTCGATCGCCTGCTGCACCAGCTGGGCCTGGCGCCCAGCCTCGGGGTCGCTTGTGTAGAGGAGGTCGACGTTGTCCTTAGCGGATGCTTCCTCAGCACCCTTGCGGACGATATCCCAGAATGTGTCGCCGGCCGCTGCGTGGGTGATGAGCGCTACTTTCATCCGGGGAGTGCTGACGGCCTGTCCGCCACCGGCGGCGTTGGCGCTCTCAGCCGGCTTTCCGCCTTGGCTGGAACAAGCGCTGAGAGCCATCATCGGAACGACGGCTGCCACAAGTGCCGCCTTCCGCCAGGAAAACTTCTTCACGATTTATCTC
Source organism: Arthrobacter sp. FW306-2-2C-D06B (assembly GCF_021789175.1). Classification (NCBI taxonomy): domain Bacteria; kingdom Bacillati; phylum Actinomycetota; class Actinomycetes; order Micrococcales; family Micrococcaceae; genus Arthrobacter; species Arthrobacter sp. FW306-2-2C-D06B. The sequence continues at coordinate 977,823 of NZ_CP084560.1, read as the reverse complement.
CTTTGATAGGGGTTGCGGCCCTGCCACTCTGCAGGAGCTCAAAGCCCTCTACACAGATCATGGTGATTAGCCTCACAGATGTCAATACTTTGTCCTGACATTAGGATGTTTTTACGTGAGATGGTCACATGATCCCTTGCGAAAACGGTGATATCGGGGCTACGAGGCCGGCCGGGCCGTGGTACTTCGCACAACCAGCACGGGATCAATCAAGGTGCGCTCCGGCTTGATACTCGGGTCCTCGATCCTGGCGAGCAGCCTGTGCGCAGCGTCAATGCCGACGAGGTCGCTTCGGTTGTCAACGGAAGTGATGTCCAAGTACCTCGACTTGGCCAGCGGGGAATTGTCGTAGCCGATCACCGAAATGTCGTCAGGCACGCTCAGCCCGCGCGCCTTAAGCACGGCAAAGGCGCCCACGGCCATGGTGTCGTTGGCCGCGAAGATCGCGGTCGTGTCCGGATGGTGGTCCAGGAGCCAAGAGGCAGCGGCGTAGCCGTCTTCCTCCGAAGTACCCATGGACTCGGCAATCAGGAGTTCGACGCCGGCCGCCTGGATCTGCCGCCGGAAACCGGCGCGCCGGTGGGCTGATGCGCCGTCGGCCCCTGAGAGGTGGCCGATGCGGGTATGGCCCAGCCCCAGCAAATGACTGGCGGCCATGCCGCCTCCACCGTCGTCGTCGTTGGTGATGAGGTCGGCACCGCCCGGTATTCCGTTGCGCCACCCGGCCACCACTGTGGGCACCCACGTCCGGGCCAACATGGGCCCGCTCGGCTCCGCCGCGATGACCAGCCCGTCAATATGCATGGCGAGAAGGCCGTCCGTGGCTTCTTTGATGCGGTTTTCGCCAGGCTGGGAGTCGGCGAGCATGACGTGGTAGCCGAGGTCCGAAAGGACCGACTCCATACCCCTCAGCAGGTCCACGAACCAGAGGTTCCGGTAGTCGTCGATCACCAGGCCGATACTCTTGGTCCGATTGCTCGCCAGCGTGGTCGCGGCCCTGCTTGGACGGTAGCCCAACTCCGACATAGCTGCCTGAACGGCCTCGCGGCGCTTGTCACTGACCCTCGCCGGCGCTTGGAGGACCAAAGACACCAACGACGGCGAGACGCCGGCAAGCTTGGCAACGTCATAGATGGTCGGACGGCGGGTTTTGGGACTTGTCGAGCGCATGGATCGGAAACCTTTCTCCTCTTCTGTCAAGGGTATTCGCAGGACATTGACAGGACATACTCACATGATTAGGCTGTGAGTCCAGTGCTAAATTGTAGCGCTCCAAAATGCCGCGAGGGGTGTTCGGCACCCAGGCTTAATTTCGAAGGAGAAATCAATGGCTGAGAGCCTAGGGGTCGCCGTCATCGGCGCAGGAATGGCCGGCAAGGCACACGCGGCGGCCTACCGCACAGCGTCCGCCCTTTACAGCCCCGTGCTTCCGCCGGTGTGCCTCGTATCGATCGGCGACGTGAACGCAGAGTTCGGATCCCTCGCTGCCCGCCGATTCGGCTATGAACGCAATGACACCTCATGGCAGGCGATCGCGGAAGCGGAGGATATCGACGTCGTGAGTGTCGTCATCGCGAATTCCCTCCACCGCGAGGTGGTCGAGGGACTGCTGGCCGCAGGCAAGCACGTCCTCTGCGAGAAGCCGCTGAGCGACTCGATCGAGGACGCCCGCGCGATGGCCGGGGCCGCCCGCAACGCTTCCAGCATCGCGCGCATCGGCTTTACGTTCCGCCGCACGCCCGGCATTGCATATATCCGCGATCTGATCCGCACCGGCGTCCTCGGCAAAGTGCTGCACTTCAGCGGCCGCTACTGGACCGACTACGGCTTCAGCCCGTCGGCTCCCATGAGCTGGCGCTACAAGGGCGGCCCCGGTTCCGGCGCACTGGCCGACGTCGGAAGCCACCTGGCCTACGTTTCCGAATTCCTCTGCGGCGACATCAAGTCCATCAGCGGCGGCCGCCTCAGCACCGTGATCGACAAGCGCCCCTTGCCGCTCGCCGCCGTCATCGGCCACGACCACGCCGCTGTCAGTGACACCTTTGAGGCCGTGGAGAACGACGACTACGCAGCGTTCAACGCAGAGTTCGAGAACGGCGCCGGCAGCTTCGAGGTCTCCCGCGTTGCCGCCGGCCACGCCAACAGCCTCAACTTCGAAGTGTTCTGCGAGAACGGTGCTGCCAAGTTCGACCAGCGCCGCCCCTCCGAAATCCAGCTGTTCCTCAACGATGGCTCGGGCAACGAGAACGGCTACCGCCAGGTCATCCTCGGCCCGGGCCACCCCTACATCGCCGGCGGCCTCGCCATGGACGCCCCCGAAGTGGGCTTCGGCCAAAACGACGCCTTCGGCTACCAGGCCCGGGCGTTCCTCGAAGAGGTCGCCGGTTTGCCGGAATCCGAGTCCCTTCCCCGCTGCGCCACGTTCGACGAAGGCGTGCGCAACATGGAACTGCTCGGCGCCGTCACGGAATCCGCACTCAACAACGGAAAGACCATCACGCTATGAAACTCGGCGTCTACAACGCAATCCTGCACGACAGGCCGCTTCCCGAGGCCTTGAAGGTCATCGCTGATTTGGGTCTCACAGGGATCGAGATCAACACCGGCGGATTCCTGCCCGCCGTCCACGTCCCCACGATGGACGACATTCTTGTCTCGGATGCCGCCCGCGACGACTACCTCGCGATCTTCGAGGGGACCGGCGTCGCGATCGCAGGCCTGAACTGCAATGGCAACCCCTTGCACCCGAAGCGCGAGATCGGCGAGAAGCACGCCGAGGACATCCGCCGCTCCATCCGGCTCGCAGAGCGCCTCGGCCAGAACCGGGTAGTGACGATGTCCGGGCTGCCCGGCGGCGAGCCGGGAGCCACCACAGTGAACTGGGTCGTCAACGCCTGGAATTCGGCGGCGCTGGATGTGTTGGATTACCAGTGGGACGTCGCGGCGAAGTTCTGGCGCGAGACCGACCGCCTGGCAGCAGACCATGGCGTCAAGGTGGCCCTCGAACTCCACCCGCAGAACATCGTGTTCAACACCGCCGATGTGCGCAAGCTCATCGAGCTCACGGGAGCCACCCACGTGGGCGTTGAACTGGACGCCTCCCACCTGTTCTGGCAGCAGATGGATCCCGTAGCCGTGGTCCGCGAACTCGGCCCGCTGGTTTTCCAGGCAGCCGCGAAAGACGTCCGCGTCAACACCGCGAACGCCGCCCTCTACGGAGTCCTCGACAACAGCTTCCGTCGCCTCTCGCCGGACGAAAACCGCACGAACCTGGGCGGCGACGAATGGGCCAACGAGTGGCCCAAGGACTCCGCGTGGGACTTCGTTGCCCTCGGCCGCGGCCACGACACCGCCTACTGGACCGAGTTCCTGCGCTCCTTGCATGAGGTGGACCCAAGCATGCTCGTCAACATCGAGCACGAAGACACCTCACTCGGCCGGATCGAAGGTCTCGAAGTGGCCGCCAAGGTCCTGCGTGACGCCGACGCGGCACTCTCCGAATCGCTGAACGTGACGGCTTAGCCAGCACATTGAACCACAGACGAGGGCCTCATCCGAAAAGTCGGATGAGGCCCTCGTCGCTGGCCCGTAGGGCTTTCCGTTCCCGCCCTTGGTATGCTGGATGATTAATCCATAAAATAGTCAAGCAACGGCTTGTGCTGGCGGGCAGGGAGCAGTCATGGAAGAGTTCGCCGATTTCCGGGCACCGCTGTACGAGGTGAAGGCCAATCTGTTCAAGGGGTTGGCCCACCCGGTCAGGATCCGGGTACTGGAGCTGCTGTCGGCGGCGCCCGAGGTGTCGGTGACGGAGCTTCTGGCCGCAACGGGCCTGGAGGCCTCGCACCTGTCCCAGCATCTGTCGGTGCTGCGCCGGTATCACCTCGTCAAGGGAGAACGACGGGCGCTGCAGATGTTCTACACCTTGGCGTACCCGCAGGTCGCGGAACTCCTCTCCGTGGCGAGACTGTTGCTCAACGACATGCTGCACACCACCCGGGCGCAGCTTGAGTCCTCGGAAGCGATTGCACCCGTGTCAGCCGCAGCGGCCAGCACACCGTGAAGATCCTGGTTGCGGCCCGGGCCTTCCTGCCCGTGCGGCAGGATTACGCGCTGTTGCCGCGAACGTGGAAAGGAGACCTGGTTGCGGGGGTCACCGTCGGCATCGTCGCGTTGCCGCTGGCCCTGGCGTTCGGTGTCAGCTCCGGCGCGGGCGCGGCCAGCGGGCTGATCACCGCCGTGATCGCCGGCGTGATCGCGGCCGTTTTCGGTGGTTCCAATATCCAGGTCTCCGGACCCACCGGCGCCATGGTCGTGGTCCTGGCTCCGGTCATCGCCGCCCACGGGATCGGTGCACTGGCCGCAGTCTCGGTCCTTGCCGGGGTGATTGTGGTGGCCGCCGGGCTGCTCAAACTCGGGCGGGTCGTGACGCTCCTGCCCTGGCCCGTGATCGAGGGCTTCACCGTCGGAATCGCGGTCATCATCTTCCTGCAGCAGGTCCCGGCCGCGTTCGGCACCAAGCCCGGGCCCAGCAGCAACGCCGTCATCTCGGCCATCCAGGCCATCGGCACCGTGTCCCCAGCCTCGATTCTTGCCCCGGTTGGCCTAGTGGCCCTGGTCGCAGTGATCATGGTTGCCTCACCGCGGATCCATCCCCGGATCCCAGGCTCGCTCATCGCGATCATCATCGCCACTGTGGCCGCGCAATTCCTCGACCTGCCCGTGACCCGGATCGGAGCCCTGCCCGATTCCCTGCCGGCCCCGATGATGCCCTCCCTGGACCTGGCGACGATCACCGCGCTGGCCGGGTCCGCGGCCACGATCGCGGCCCTGGCCGCGATCGAGTCGCTGCTCTCGGCACGGGTCGGGGCGTCGATCTCCGATACCGGTCCCTACGACGCGGACCGTGAACTCCTGGGCCAAGGCCTCGCGTCCGTCGCGTCCGGATTCTTCGGCGGCATGCCGGCCACAGGAGCCATCGCCCGCACCGCGGTAAACATTCGCTCGGGCGGCCGGACACGCCTCGCCGCCATCACCCACGCGCTGGTCCTGCTGGCCGTGGTGTACCTGGCCACCGGCCCGGTTTCCCGCATCCCCCTTGCCGCGCTGGCCGGGGTGCTGATGGTCACCGCGACACGCATGGTCTCCCTCAAGACGTTGCGCAGCGTGATCGGATCAACCCGCGCCGACACGGTCGTGTTCTTCGTCACCGCACTGATCACCGTGTCCTTCGACCTGATCGAAGCCGTGGAAATCGGGATCGGCGTCGCCGCCTTCTTCGCCCTGCGTGCCCTGGTCCGCTCCAGCGGCGTGCACCGGGAGGAAATCCCCGGCCCGGTCCACGAAGGGGACGAGCACATCGCCGTGTTCCGCCTCGACGGAGCACTGTTCTTCGCCGCCGCCGAGCGCGTCCTGGAGCGGGTCAGCGCCATCCGGAACGTCGACGTCGTGATCATCCGCATGTCACAACTGCAGATCCTGGACGCAACCGGGGCCAGAACCATCACAGACATCGTCCAGGCCCTGGAACGCCGCGGAATCACGGTGCTGATCAAAGGGATCCAGGAGCGCCACCTCCGGCTCGTCACCCAGGTGGGAGTCCTGGACTCCCTTCGCCACCACAAACACCTCTTCACCGAACTGGCCCCCGCCGTGGAACACGCCCGAAGCCACGTCGCCCGCGCCGCAAGCGACCCCACCGACGACCCACCCCTGAAAGAAAACTAATGCCTTCCTTGAACGAAACCAGCGCCCGTATCCGGGCCGCCCACCTGCTCGTGCGGTCCACCGAAGAGTGGGACACCCTCTCCAAAGAGTTGCTCCGGGCCTACGATCTCAAAGACATCGACAAGATCGAGATGCTCCGCGAATCCTTCCTTGCCGCCTGGAAGTCGGTCGCTCGCAACCTCCTCACCGACACGCTAAACGCCATCGATATTGCCGTCACACCGGCCGTTCACCCTTGGGGCATCGCCACCCTGGAAACCGCCGGGCGCAGCTGCGAACCGCTGGTGTCCTCCCCGGGAGAACTCCCCGCATTTCCCAAAACAACCAACGTTTACGGCAGGCCGCGACTGCTCAGCTTCGAGGAAGTTATGGCCGGATACAACACCTGCCTGGCATCCCTGCTCCAGTAGTTGCGGCGATCTTGGGCGATCGCCGCAGCCCTTTTGGCCGCCCCTACTGGACTTTGGCGATGTATTTGCCCATCGTCTCCAGCTGGTAGCGGGACACCTCGTTGGCGTTGTCGTCCTCGGCGAAGACGCTGGACACCATGACGGTGTTGTCCCTGTCCAGGAAGCCGATTTCCTTGAGTCCGCCGAAGAACTCGTCCCAGTTGACGTCGCCATCGCCGATCTTGAGGTGCTGGTGCACGCGCACGGCATTGCCGGGAGGGTTGGTGATGTAGCGCAGCCCGTGGGAGGCGTGGTGGTCCATAGTGTCTGACACGTGGACCAGGCGCAGCTTGTCCCCCGCGGCACGCATGATCTCGAGCGGCTTGTTGCCCATGTGGAAGGTGTGTGAGGCAACGTAGACCATGCCGATGTTGGGCGAGTTCACGCCCCGGATGACGCGCAGCGCGGCGAGTCCGTCCTCCACGAAGTCGTCCGGGTGCGGGTCGATGAGGACGTCCAGGCCCTCACGCTCGATGATCGGAAGCAGTTCTTCCATGGAGCGGTAGAAGGCCCTTTCGGACTCCTCTGCCTTTTCCGGTCGGCCGCTGAATTCGGTGTTCATGGTCTGCACGCCAAGATCGACCGTGATCTGGATGGCACGCTTCCAGTAGCGGACGGCGGCCTCGCGGGCGTCTTCGTCCGGCCCGGACCAGCGCAGCACGGGAAGCACCGAGGCGATCTCGACGTCGGCGTCCTTGCAGGCCTTCTTCAGCTGGCCCACCAGTTCGTCGTCGGCCTTGGGGTGGTTGAAGAACGGGATGAAGTCAGCGTGCGGGGTCAGCTGGAGGTATTTGTAGCCGAGATCGGCGGCCAGCCGCGGAAATTCCAGCAGGCCGTGGCTGTGGTGGAACGGTGTGGGATCGAGGGCAATCTTCATGGGCACTCCTACTTGTACATCTCAGGCTTGGTGTTCAGCTGTACAGCTACCTTTTCGCCCGATTTCTGGGCTTCGACGCCCGCTTCACAGCAAGCAGCGGTGGCGTAGCCATCCCAAGCAGTGGGGCCGCCGATTTCGCCGCGGCGGGCGGCGTCCACCCAAGCCTGGACCTCGACGTCGTACGCGGCACCGAAGCGTTCCTCGAAACCAGGGGTGACCTTGCCGCCCCAGCGGCCGGCGCTGCGGACGTAAGGACCGCCGTCGCCACCGATGCTGACAATGCCGTCCTCGAAGGACGCCTGGGTGGCGACTTCGTAGCCGAACTTCGCGTTCACATAGATTTCGACGTCGGCCAGGACACCGGATTCGGTCTCGATCAAGACGTGCTGGGGGTCGTGCTGGCCGTTCGGGGCGTTGCGCGTCGCCTTGCCCAAGCGGACCTGCACGGAGGTGATTTCCTCGCCGGTGAAGAAGCGGATGGCATCGAATTCGTGGACCACAGAGTCGTTGATGAGCATCTCGTTGGTGAAGCCCTGGGGCGTGTCCGGGTTGCGGTGCTGGTGGTGCAGCATGAGGAGCTCGCCGAGTTCGCGGTCGCGGATCACGGAACCCAAGGCGGCGTATTCGGCGTCGAAGCGGCGCATGAAGCCCACCTGGATCCGCTTGTGGCCGAGCGCCGTTTCGGCCTGGACAACCTTCCAGGCGCTCTCGGCATCCGGAGTGAGCGGCTTTTCGCAGAGGATGGGGAAGTCCTTCTCCAGTGCCTTGTACAGGATTTCCTCGTGCAGGAAACCGGGTGTGGCGATCAGCACTGCGTTGACGTCGCCGTTGTTGAGGGCCTCTTCGGCACTTGCGAGGGCGACGGCGCCGTCGATCCCTGCGATGGCGGCCTGCGCCCGGGCGAGGTCGACGTCGACGACGGCGGCCACTTCGGCGCCGTGGATGCGGGTGCTGAGCCGCTTGATATGGTCGGCGCCCATGCGGCCCGCTCCGATGACGGCCACGCGGAGAATGTCAGTCAATGTTCTGTCCTTAGTTAGTTGACGGCAGTGCGGGAACCGCACGAGAGCAGGTAGTTGCGGGTGCGCTTGGCGATGGGCATGGGGACGTCGAAGGCCACGGGGTACATGTCCTGTTCCACGATGCCAAAGATGGGGCGGTTGAGTCCTTCGACGGCTTCGATAACTGCACGCAGGTCCGGGAGGCCGTTCGGCGGTTCGGTCATGACGCCGGCGAGATTGGCTGCCGCCCAGGTCATGTTTTCCTCGTTGACCTTTCGCAGGATGTCCGGGTTGATCTGCTTCAGGTGCAGGTAGCCGATCCGGTCCGGGTAATTCTTGATGAGTTCCAGGCTGGAGGCTCCGCAGTATTCCGCATGCCCGGTGTCCAGGCACAGGTTCAGATACTGGGGATCGGTCTCGGCGAGCAGGTGCTCGATATCCGCTTGGGCGCCGACGTGGGAATCTGCGTGGGAGTGGAATTGCTGCTTGAGGCCGAAGTCTTCCAGCAGCACTTTGCCCATGCGGTTGTGGCCGGCGAACAGATCATTCCACTGTTCCTGCGAGAGTTCCCCGCTTTCCACGGCCTCCCCAGTGACGTCGTCGCGCCACATCGCGGGAATGACCACGATGTGTTCGCCGCCCATGGCGGCCGTCAGTTCGGCCACCTTGCGTGCCGGCTCCCAGGCTTCCTCGTACTGTGCGGCACCGCGGTGGAAGGCTGTGAAGACCGTTCCGGCCGTGACCTTGAGGTCGCGCTGCTTGAGTTCCTCGGCGAGGCGGGCCGGGTCGTTCGGCAAATAGCCGTAGGGGCCAAGTTCGATCCACTTGTAGCCGGACTCGGCTACCTCGTCCAGGAATCGCTCCCACGGAGTTTGCTTGGGGTCATCCGCGAACCAGACTCCCCAGGAGTCCGGGGCCGTGCCGATGATGAGTTTGTTTTCTGTCATTTCTCAATCCTTGTTCGAACGGCTCTCCTCCGGCCCAACTGACTCGCATTTGTTGTCGTTATGAGGGCTCATAACGACAACTACTGCGAGCTAGTTGGGTGACGGCGGGGATTAGTTGGAGGGGAAGTTGTAGGAAGCGCCGGAGGCGTGGGTTGGTTCGGGCCAGCGGGACGTGATGACCTTGCCGCGGGTGTAGAAGGACACGCCTTCCGGTCCGTAGATGTGCTTGTCGCCGAAGAGCGAGGCTTTCCATCCGCCGAAGGAGTGGTAGGCCACCGGGACCGGCAGGGGCACGTTGATGCCTACCATACCGACGGTGACGGCGCGCTGGAACTTGCGGGCGTTGGCGCCGGAGGAGGTGAAGATCGCGGTGCCGTTGCCGTACGGGTTGGAGTTGATGAGCTTGATGCCCGCGTCCAGGTCCTCGACGCGGACGACGACGAGGACGGGTCCGAAGATTTCCTCCGTGTAGGCGGTCATTCCGGCCGTGACGTGGTCGATCACGGTGGGGCCGACCCAGAAGCCCTCTTCGTGGCCGGGGACCACGAGGTCGCGGCCGTCCACGACCATCGCCGCGCCGGCGGCTTCGGCTTCGGTGACGATCCGCACGATGCGTTCCTTGGAGGCCGGGGTGATGACCGGACCCATTTCGGCGTCGGGCTCGGTGCCGTTCTTGACCTTCACGGCCAGGGCGCGCTCCTCGACCTTCTTCACCAGCAGATCGGCGGCGTCCCCGACGGCGACCGCGACGGAGATCGCCATGCAGCGTTCCCCGGCGGAACCGAACGCGGCCGCGGCCAGGTGGTCGGCGGCGTTGTCCAGGTCGGCGTCGGGCATGATGATCGCGTGGTTCTTCGCCCCGCCCAAGGCCTGGACCCGCTTGCCGTGCGCCGTCGCGGTCTCGTGGACGTACTTGGCGATCGGGGTGGAGCCGACGAAGGAGATGCCGTCCACGTCCGGGTGCGTCAGGAGGCCGTCCACGGTTTCCTTGTCCCCGTGCAGGACCTGGAAAACGCCGTCGGGCAGGCCTGCCTGCTTCCACAGCTTGGCCAGCAGCATGGACGCGGAAGGGTCCCGTTCGGAAGGCTTGAGGATGAACGCGTTGCCGGTGGCGATCGCCATCGGAGCCATCCACAGCGGTACCATCACCGGGAAATTGAACGGGGTAATGCCCGCCACGACGCCGAGGGGTTCGCGGAAGGAGAACACATCGATGCCGGTGGAGACCTGGTCCGAATAGTCGCCCTTGAGCAACTGCGGGATGCCGCAGGCGAACTCGATGACCTCCAGGCCGCGGCCGATCTCGCCCTTGGCGTCGGAAATGACCTTGCCGTGCTCGGCCGTGATCAGGGCCGCGAGTTCGTCCACATGCGCGGCGACAAGTTCGCGGAACTTGAACAGGACCGCGGTGCGCTTGGCCAGGGAGAAATCGCCCCACTTTTCCGCAGCAGCCTTCGCTGCGGCGACCGTGGCGTCCAGATCGGCCCGGTTCGCGAGCCGCAGCTCCGCTGAGACTGCGCCGGTGGCCGGGTTGTAGACCGGCTGGCTGCGATCGCCGGCGCCGGCGGTTTCAACACCGTTGATGAAATGCTTGATGGTGGTCAGGGTGGTCGTCGTCGACATCTGCGGACTTCCTTGTCTGTGGCTTGAAAAGAGCTTGAGGAGGTTAGCCGAGCAGCTTGCGCTGGCGGTTCTTGTGGTCGGTGTACGTCTGGTAGGCCTGCTGCGTGGACTCGAGTTCGGAGACCTGCGAAACGGGAACGTCCCACCAGGATTCGGAGCTCGGGGCGTCAAGCAGGGGGTCCGATTCGATGTGGATGACAATCGGCCCGGTCTCTTCCGGTGCCGCTTTCGCGTCGCGGATGGCTTGTTCGAGTTCGGCGATGACCTTCTCCCCCGGTTCGATCCGGATCACCTTCGCGCCGAGGGACTCGGCGTTGAGGGCCAAGTCGATGGGCAGGTTCTCACCGGCGTCGAAGGAGTGCTGTTCCTTGTCAAGGACCCGGTACTGGGTGCCGAAGCGCTGCGAGCCCAGCGACTCGGAGAGCGAACCGATGGAGGCGTAGCCGTGGTTCTGGATGAGGACCACGATCAGCTTGATGCGTTCGGCGACGGCGGTGACCAGTTCGGTGTGCATCATCAGGTAGGAGCCGTCCCCCACCATGACCACGACGTCGCGGTCCTTGCCCCCCGCGGCGGCCTCGGCCAACGCGGCGCGCTTGACGCCCAAGCCACCTGGGATTTCGTAGCCCATGCACGAGTAGGCATATTCCACGTGGTAGCCGAAGGGATCGCGGACCCGCCACATCTTGTGCAGGTCACCGGGCAGGGAACCAGCGGCGCAGATGACAACGTCCTGCTCGTCCATGGCCCGGTTGGTGGCGCCGATGATCTCGTTCTGGGCCGGGAGCGGCGTGTGGCGGGTATCGAAGGCTTCGTCCACGATGCCGTCCCAGCGCTTCTTCTCGTCCGCGATCTTCTGCTCGAGGTCCGCGCCGACACGGTAGCCGCCGAGTGCCTGGTTCAGCTTGACGAGGGCCTTGCGGGCGTCGGCGACGATCGGCAGCACGGTACCGTGCTTGTACGCGTCGATCGCGGCCACGTTGATGTTGACGAACTTCACGTCGGGGTTCTGGAACGCAGTGCGCGACGCCGTCGTGAAGTCCTCATAACGGGTACCGATGCCGATGATCAAGTCAGCCTCCGCCGCGATGGCGTTCGCCGCCGTCGTGCCCGTGGAGCCGATGGCACCCAGCGAGAACTTGTGGTCCCACGGAAGGACGCCGACGCCGGCCTGGGTGTTGCCCACCGGGATGCCGGTCAGTTCGGCGAACTTGGCGAGCTCTTCGTTGGCGAAGGCGTAGAGGACGCCGCCGCCGGCGATGATCAAAGGCCGTTTCGCGGCGCGGATGGCCTCGGCGGCGCGGCGGATGTCGTCGTCGTCTGCTTCCGGGCGGCGAATCCGCCACTCGCGCTCGGCGAGGAACTCCTCCGGGACATCCAAGGCTTCGGCCTGGACGTCCTGCGGCAGCGAAATGGTCACGGCACCTGTCTCAGCTGGGTCCGTCAGGACACGCAGGCCGTGGTGGAACGCGGAGAACAGCTGCTCGGGCCGGGACACCCGGTCGAAGAACTTGGACAGCGGACGGAAGGCGTCGTTGACCGTGATGTCGTAGGCGTAGGGCAGCTCGAGCTGTTGCAGCACCGGGTCCGCGGCCCGGGTGGCGAAGGTGTCGCTAGGCAGGAGCAGCACCGGCAGCCGGTTGGTGGTGGCCAGCGCCGCACCGGTGAGCAGGTTCGAGGAACCCGGGCCGATCGAGGTGCTGATCGCAAAGGTCTGCCGGCGCCGGGTGTGCCGGGCATAGCCGACGGCCTGGTGCGCCTGGGCCTGCTCGTTACGGCCCTGGTAGTACGGCATGATGCTCGGATCCGCGGCCTGGTACTGCTTGAGGGCCTGGCCCACGCCGGCGACGTTGCCGTGTCCGAAGATCCCGAAAGTGCCCGGAATCAAGCGCTCCCGGTACTCGCTCCCGCCGACGGTGTCCACCGTGTACTGCTTGGACAGGAACTCGACAACCGCCTGGGCGACCGTCATTCTGCGCGTTGACATTACTCTTACTCCGATACTTTCGCAGGTGTCTTCAGCAGCGCTGGCGTTTTCAAGAGGGAGGCGGCCGTGGCCACGGCCCCGGCCACGTCCCCGTCGGCCGGATACAAAAGGGTCCGTCCCACAGTCAATCCCTGGACTCCCGGCAGGGCAAGCGCTGCTTGCCAGCTGGCAAAGACCTCATCCTGGCCCGCATCCGGATCTCCGCCCAACAGGACCGTGGGAAGTGTGGTGGCGGCCATGACGCGTTCCATCTCGGCCACGACCGGGAGTTTCATCCACGTGTAGGCGCTCGTGGAACCAAGGCCCTGCGCAATCGCCACCGACTTGATGACCGCGTCCGGGGAAAGGTCGTTGCGGACCTTGCCGTTCGCCTCGCGGACGGACAGGAACGGTTCCACCATCGCGATGAGCTTGCGCGCCGCGAGAGAGTCCACCGCCTTGGCCGTGGCCTCAAGGATCGACGCCGTATCCGGGTCACCGAGGCAGATCCGGGTGAGCATCTTCCCGCCGTCGGCACCGAGGGCATCCAAGGCAGCTGCTGTGTGGCCCGTGAAACGGTCGTCGATTTCGTTGACCAGCCCCGCGAGGCCGCCGCGGTTCATCGAGCCGAAGACAAGCTTGCCCTCAAGCGCCCCGAGCAGGAGCAGGTCATCCATGATGTCCGGCGAAGCCAGGACACCGTCGACGGCGGGATTCGCCAAGGCGATCTGCAGTCGGTCGAGCAGGGTCCGCCGGTCGGCCATGGCCACCGGGTCGGCGCCGACGCTCAGCGCGCCGCGGGCGGGGTGGTCGGCTGCGACGATGAAGTTCTGGGAGCCGTACTTCAGCCCGGGGTGGCGGCGACGTGCGGCGGCGGCGCGGGCAACGGCGTCGGGATCTTCAAGCCGGATGGCACTGAGGTGCTCGTAACGGCGGGGGTCATCATTGAAGCTCAACGTGTTGCTCCTTCGGAAACTGCTGCGTTGGTGACGGCAGGGGTCAAGCGGCCGCGTTCGGCGAGCAACGAGGTGACTTCCTCCGGCGTCGGCATCGCGTCGGCGCAGGAGAGGCGGGAGGCGACGATCGCGCCGGCGGCATTGGCGTAGTCCAGGATCCGGGCCAAAGGCCAGCCGGAGAGCAGTCCGTGGCAGAAGGCACCGCCGAAGGAGTCGCCCGCGCCCAGCCCGTTGACGGTCTCCACGGGGACGGGAGCGGAGACGACGCGTTCGGTGCGGGTCTTGGCCATGACACCTTCGGGGCCGAGCTTGACGACGGCGATCTCGACGCCGGCGGCCAGGAGGCGGTCGGCCTGCTCGTCCGGGGTTCCTTCACCAACCGCGACGGCGCATTCCTTGTCATTGCCGATGGCCACCGTGACGTGCGGCAGGATCTTGGCAACCTCTGCCCGGGCCTCGTCCTCGGAAGCCCAGAACATGGGCCGGTAGTCCAGGTCGAGGATGGTGTACTGGCCCTCGTTCAGTCCTGTGCGCGGCCGGGCCTCGTGTGCTGCGAGGTGGGCGGAACGGCTGGGTTCCTGGCAGAGGCCGGTCACGGTGGACCAGAAGATGCCGGCGTCCTTGATGGCGTCCAGGTCGAGTTCCTCGGCCTTGATCTGCAGGTCCGGCGCCGTGGGGAAACGGCCGTAGAAGTACAACGGGAAGTCGTGCGGTGGCTGGATCGCGCAGAACGTGGCCGGGGTCTGAAGGCCCGGCACCGGGGTGACGAACGCGTCGTCGACCTTGAACTTGCGCAGCTCGCGGTGCAGGTAGATGCCGAAGGGGTCATCGCCCGTTCGAGTAATCACGCCGGATCGGCGGCCGTGGCGGGCGGCGGCAACGGCCACGTTGGACGGCGAGCCGCCAAGATACTTGCCGAAGGACTGCACGTCCTCCAGTCCCACACCGATGTCGTTCGGGTAGATATCAACGCTGATGCGCCCGATGGTGAGCAGTTCGTGGGTCACGGTGATCGCGGACCTTTCTGTAGTGAACTCTTCTTGCGGGACGGTGAGAGCTCCGGTGCTTTTGCCGGCCCGCAGTGAGCGGGGCCACAACCACTACTTTGCACCAGAATTCATGTCCTGTCAAAGGTTTGTACTGACATATTTACAACGAACGTAATGGCATAAATTACGCGGTGAGTTGGGTTTGAATCCGCCCCAAAACGCCACAGTTACCGCGCGGGAACGGCAAGCTCGCCAGTGACATACTGGGCGCGGCCAAAGCCGAAGGACCAGTCATCGGCACTGTTTTCGACGTACCCCAGGAAGACATCCTCGCCTGCGATACCTATCTCGCCGAGCCGGGCCGCGATAGCCGCGAACAAGGACTGCTTGGCTTCGCGACTCCGTCCACCCTGGGTGAATATCTGGATCATGACCACGCCGGAACTTCGTTCGAAACCAAGACCGGCGTCCTGCGCAACAATCTGGCCCGCGGGATGCTCGGTGATGATGTGGAAGTAGTCGCGCTCGGGGATGCCGTACTCGGCGAGGATGGCATCGTGGATTCGCTTGCTGAGGTCGCCCAGCTGGCTTGGCGTGCGGCCTTGGTTGACATCAATGCGGACGAGGGGCATGTGCTCTCCTTGAATAGTTTGTCCTGACATACTAACAAACTTCCGAATCGTGCCACAAGGCGTCGGCCCTAATGCCCTCCCCCTCCGACGCCCGCTCCCCTATGGCGCCAAAACGCGAAACGCCCGCTCACCTATACGGCCTTAACCCCGAACGCCCGCTCACAAGACGTGAGCGGGCGTCGGGCCAGAAGCCTTCAAAGGTGAGCGAGCGTTCGTGAAAAGGGCGCCATAGGTGAGCGAGCGCGTCATAGCAACGGCCGCCCGGGCATCCACCAGTTAAACAACGACGGCGCCCGTCGCCTTCGCGTGGAAGGTGACGGGCGCCGTCGGGCGTGGTTTGAGGGTTACCCCGGTCCTAGAGGGCTGCGAAGACCTCGCGGAGGAGCTTGGCCGTCTCGGACGGCGTCTTGCCGACCTTCACGCCTGCAGCTTCGAGAGCTTCCTTCTTGGCCTGTGCCGTACCCGCGGAGCCGGAGACGATGGCGCCGGCGTGGCCCATGGTCTTGCCCTCGGGAGCGGTGAAGCCTGCGACGTAGCCGACAACCGGCTTGGTGACGTTGGCCTTGATGAAGTCGGCTGCGCGCTCTTCTGCGTCGCCACCGATTTCGCCGATCATGACGATTGCCTTGGTCTCCGGGTCAGCCTCGAACGCAGCCAGGGCGTCGATGTGGGTGGTGCCGATGACGGGGTCGCCACCGATGCCGATGGCCGTGGAGAAGCCAAGGTCGCGCAGTTCGTACATCATCTGGTAGGTCAAGGTACCGGACTTGGAGACCAAGCCGATGGGACCCTTGCCCGTGATGTTTGCCGGGGTGATGCCAACCAAGGCCTCGCCGGGGGTGATGATGCCGGGGCAGTTCGGCCCGATGATGCGGGTGATCTGATTGCCGTCAGCGTCCACCGTGGCCTGGGCGAGTGCCCAGAACTCGGCAGAGTCCTGGACCGGCACGCCTTCGGTGATGACAACGACAAGGCCGATGCCTGCTTCGATGGCTTCAACGACGGCGGACTTGGTGAATGCCGGCGGAACGAAGACGATCGAGACGTCGGCGCCGGTCTCCGCAATGGCTTCCTTGACGGTGCCGAAGACGGTGATTTCCTTGTCGCCGTGGAGCACCGTGGTGCCGGCCTTGCGGGCGTTGACGCCACCGACGATGTTGGTGCCGGCCTTGAGCATCAGGGCGGTGTGCTTGGTGCCTTCGCCGCCGGTGATGCCCTGGACGATGACCTTGGAGTCCTTGTTCAGATAAATAGACATTGAGAGGTCCCTTTACTTCGCTGCGTTGGCGAGTTCGGCGGCCTTGTCGGCGCCCTCGTCCATGGTGGCTGCCAGGGTAACCAGCGGGTGGTTGGCCTCGGCCAGGATGCGGCGGCCCTCTTCGACGTTGTTGCCATCGAGACGGACAACCAACGGCTTGTTGGCGTGGACACCAAGCTCGGCCAATGCGCCGACGATGCCCTTCGCCACAGCGTCACAAGCGGTGATGCCACCGAAGACGTTCACGAAAACGCTCTTGACCTGCTCGTCACCGAGGATGACGTCCAGGCCGGCGGCCATGACCTCAGCGGAAGCTCCACCGCCGATGTCCAGGAAGTTGGCCGGCTTGACGTTGCCGTGGTTTTCGCCTGCGTAGGCAACGACGTCGAGGGTGGACATCACAAGACCGGCGCCGTTGCCGATGATGCCGACCGAGCCGTCAAGCTTCACGTAGTTGAGGTCCTGCGCCTTGGCCTTGGCCTCGAGCGGATCAGCTGCGTCCTTGTCCTCAAGGTGAGCGTGTTTGGGGTGGCGGAAGCCGGCGTTCTCGTCCAGCGAGACCTTGCCATCAAGGGCGACGATGTCGCCAGCGCCGGTCTTGACCAACGGGTTGACCTCAACAAGGGTTGCGTCTTCCTTCTTGAAGACGTCCCAGAGCTTCAGGATGACGGAAGCAACCTTGCCGCGAAGTTCCTCGGCGAAACCAGCAGCCGCAACGATTTCGTCGGCCTTGGCCTGGTCGATTCCGACTGCGGGATCGATCGCGACCTTGGCGAGCGCCTCGGGGCGCTCAACGGCAAGCTGCTCGATTTCCATGCCGCCTTCAACGGAGCACATGGCCAAGTAGTTGCGGTTGGCCCGGTCCAGCAGGACGGAGAAGTAGTATTCCTCAGCAATGTCGGCGCCCTGGGCGATCATGACCTTGTTGACGGTGTGGCCCTTGATGTCCATGCCAAGGATGTTGGTGGCGTGCTCAAGCGCTTCGTCAGCGGACTTTGCGACCTTGACACCGCCGGCCTTGCCACGGCCACCGACCTTTACCTGCGCCTTGACGACGGTCACGCCGCCGATGTTCTCGGCAGCAGCCTTTGCTTCTTCAGGAGTGTGCGCCACGATGCCGGCGAGCACGGGTACACCGTGCGCTTCGAACATATCGCGCGCCTGATATTCAAACAGGTCCACGGTTTAGTGTCCTTCTACGTCGAAGTAGTTTCTGTACAGCCGGAAACCACGGTGACCGCGAAAACCGGCTGCGGATAGGTGCGCATCGAACGGCCGCCAAACAGCCGGTCACATTGCGCAAGTTCCTCTCGAACTTTAGCCCCCCGGGGAGGCCAGCCGGTTCTACAGTACCTGTTAAGTGAGTAAGCACACAGTTCTATCGACCGTAGAAAAACCGCTATATGGCGCGGTTTTCCGGCGCGTGGAGCCGCTAGGAATCCAGTTTGGTCAGCGGCGCGTAACGCAGCAGCAGCCGTTTCTCGCCGACGTCGAACGTCACCTTTGCCACGGTCTTGTCACCGGTGCCTTCGATGCCGATCACGGTGCCGTTGCCGAAGCTCGTGTGGTTCACTTTGTCCCCCACGACGACGGCGACCACTTCCTTTTGCGGCTGGACACGGTTGCGTACGACGGCGGCCGGCACGTCGGCGTTGAAGCCCGCCGTAGCGCTGGCGGCAGCCCCGCGCGACGTTCCGGCCCCCCAGAAGGAGCCGCCGTAACGCCCGGAGCCGATGGGGGCGTTGCCCCATCCGCTCACTTGGCGGGACGTGCCTTCGCGCTTCCACTCCACGAGACCGGTGGGGATCTCCTCGAGGAACTGGCTGGCGGGGTTGTATTGGCTCTGGCCCCACATGCTGCGGACCTCCGAGCGGGTCACGTAAAGGCGCTTCCGTGCACGGGTGAGGCCCACATAGGCCAGGCGACGCTCCTCTGCCAGTTCTTTGGGATCCGTTGCGGACCGCTGGTGCGGGAACAGCCCGTGTTCCATGCCGGTGAGGAAGACGACGGGGAATTCCAAGCCCTTCGCCGTGTGGAGGGTCATGAGCGTGACCACGCCCATCCGCTTGGCCTCTGCCACGGCGGCGGCTGCGTCCTCGGAAGATCCCTCCGGAGCGTCCGGGATCTGGTCGGCGTCGGCTACGAGGGAGACTTGCTCGAGGAACTCGCCCAGCGAGCCTTCCGGGTTGTCGCGCTCGTATTCCCGGACCACCGCCACCAATTCGGCGAGGTTTTCCACGCGGGATTCGTCTTGCGGATCGGTGCTGGCGCGGAGCCCGGCCAGGTAACCGGTCTGTTCCAGGACAGCTTCCAATGCTGCCGCCGCCCCGGAACCCGAGGCCACCTCGGCCAGGTCATCCAGGAGCTTCACGAAGCCCAGGACCGCGTTCACGGAGCGGGTGGCCATGCCGGGGGCCTGGTCCGCCTTGCGTGCCGCGGTCATGAACGATGTGCGCTCGCGTTCGGCGAGCGCCGCCAGGGCGCCTTCGGCACGATCGCCGATTCCGCGCTTGGGTTCGTTGAGGACGCGGCGCAAATTGACGTCGTCGTCGGGGTTCACCAGGACGCGAAGGTACGCGAGGGCGTCCTTGATTTCCTTGCGTTCGTAGAATCGGGTACCGCCCACCACTTTGTACGGCAGGCCAACGCGGACGAGGACGTCTTCAATGGAGCGTGACTGGGCGTTGGTGCGGTAGAAAATGGCGACGTCGCCAGGACGCAGGCCCTCCTCGTCCTGGAGCCGGTCGATCTCTTTGGCGATGAACTGGGCTTCGTCGTGCTCGTTCTCCCCCACGTAGCCGATGATCTTCTCGCCGTCGCCCTCGGCCGTCCAGAGTTTCTTGTCCGGGCGGTTGGGGTTGCGCGAAATAACGGAGTTCGCCGCGCTCAGGATGTTCTGGGTGGAGCGGTAGTTCTGCTCCAGCTTGATGGTGCGGGCTTCCGGGTAGTCCTTCTCGAATTCGACGATGTTGCGGATGTCCGCACCGCGGAAGGCGTAGATGGATTGGTCGGAGTCGCCGACGACGGTCAGCTCGCTCGCCTGCGGACCCTCGCCGACGATTTCGCGGACCAATGCGTACTGGGCGTGGTTGGTGTCCTGGTATTCGTCCACGAGTACGTGGCGGAACCGACGCCGGTAGGACTCCGCGAGCGCAGGGAAGGCCCGGAACATGTACACGGTCTGCGCGATGAGGTCGTCGAAGTCCATGGCATTGGCCTGGCGCAAGCGCTGCGTGTAGCCCTTGAAGACCTCGGCCACGGCCTGCTCGAAGGGTTCGTTGTAATTGGCACTGGAGGCGAACGCGTCGTCGTCGATGAGCTCGTTCTTGAGGGCCGAGATCTTGTGCTGAATGGCCTTGGGGGCGAACTTCTTGGGGTCAAGGTCCAGGTTCTTCGCTACGAGGGTGATGAGCCGCAGGGAGTCCGCGGAGTCGTAGATGGAGAAGTTGGAGTTCAGTCCCACGTTGGCAGCTTCGCGCCGCAGGATGCGCACGCAGGAGGAGTGGAACGTGGAGATCCACATGGCCTTGGCGCGGGCACCCACAAGGGCCTCGATGCGTTCCCGCATTTCCGCGGCCGCTTTGTTGGTGAAGGTAATGGCCAGGATCTCGCCGTGGTGGGCCCGCCTGGTGGCGATCAGGTACGCAATGCGGTTCGACAGCACGCGGGTTTTGCCTGAACCCGCTCCGGCCACGATCAGCAAGGGGCTGCCGGCATGTTTGACGGCTTCCTCCTGCTGGGGGTTCAATCCTTCGAGCAGTGCCTCCGCAGACGGCAAGCCCGAGTGGCCCCGGTCTTGCCCGCCGCTGGGTGTGCCACCCCAGGACGGGCCCCCAACCGTCGCAGGGTCGCCGGGCGCAGAGCCACCCGGAGCAGCGCCGCTTCCGGCGCGTGAAAGCATGGCCGGAGCGGCCTTGGTGGCAGCTCGGCTTGCAGCTTTGAAGGGGCCATCCGCGTACGGGTCAAACAACATATCCATGGTGTTTACCAGTCTAGGCGGTGGCCCTGACACCGGAGGACCCGCATGATCTTCCAACGGTGTCCGTCAAATACCGGCTTAGCCGAGAAATACCGCGGCTCCGAAGTGCTCTCCCAATTATGCTTCTTAAGAGCTACAACTTCGCTGGCTCGCCGGACACATCCGAAGGAACGGCATGCGGGGAAAACGAGGGGTTTGGACTACGCGCCCCGGTGTGGTGTCGAAATACGGAACCCTCCTGGGGTTGTGCATCACCACTGCCTCAAGCTTCTTCCTGGCTGCGGCCAAGCCACTCGAGCCGTGGGAATTCGTGGGCGCGTACCTTGTCCTTGCCGCGGTCCTCGCCTTCTTCGCCCTGATGCTCCACTCGGATGCGTGGCCGCAGCGGCTGGCGGTTCTGCTCGGGCTGATCCTGCTCGCGGAACTGTTGGGCTCCGAACAACGCGACGAGTTCAATCCCGTTTTCCTCCCTTACGCCCTGGTCCTTTCGGCAAGTTCCGTCCTCGTCCTCTCGATGCGCAAAACCTGGCCCTCGATCCTGTTCACATTCATGGCGTTCCTTCTCGTCCTGGGGTACACGGTTATCTCCGCCTCGGCGGTCGGAGTCCGTCCCGCGAGCGCTTTCATACTGACGGCGACCTGGATTATCACCTTGGCGATGCGGCTTGGCGGACCACGGGCCTTGGCCCTGTATTGGGGGGATTTCGCCGTGCGCCAGGAGTCCGTGGCAGCCCATATCGTGGCACAGAACCGGCGCAGCTCCGTCGCGTGGAACACGAGGCATTTGCACGACACCGCCCTGCGCACCCTCACCGTGATCGGCCGCCAAGGCGCCGGTCTGTCGTCGAAGGAACTGGGAGAAATGCTCGACGCCGGCACCTCCCCAGGATCGACGGCCCGGCCGGGACCCCCGCTGCCAGGGTGGACCGGCGTCGACTTCGGCGCTTCGACATCCCTCGAGACACCGGAACGCGGCGGCCTCGCCGACCGGCTGCGCCGGATCGCCGAGAAGCGGGCACGGGATGGCTTCAGCGTGGAGATCCACGGGATGACCGGACCGCTGACCGAACCTGTCCAGGCTGCCCTCCTGGCGGCAGTGGATGAATGCATCCTGAACGCCGACAGGCACGCCAGCGCGGGACATGTGGATGTCCTGCTCTCCGGGACCTCGGATCACGTATCAGTAGTGGTCAGCGATTCCGGTTGTGGATTCGACCCTTCGAACGTCCCCGCCGACAGGCTGGGCGTCAAGGAATCCGTCCTTGCCCGGATGCGCGACGCCGGTGGACGTGCACAAGTCTTTTCCGCGCCTGGGCGAGGCACCACGATCCTGCTCGAAGCTGTGGCCGCATGACAATGCCGGCTATGTCGCGGACCAGCGTGGAGGGACCCCTCTTCGTGTCCCGTGGAATTTTGGCGACAGCCTGCGTCGTGCTGTGGATCCTCAATTCCTACCTCGCTTTTGAAGCGGGCAGCAAGATGGGCGCTGCCCCTTGGCACTTTCTGGCTACCGGCCTCGACTTGTTGGGACTCCTCGTCGCCGTCCAGGCATCCGATGCCGTTACCCCACGGGGCCGACTGGCCAATCTGCGTGCCACGTGGCTTGTCCTGGCCATTGCTTCCACTTGCTGCGCGGCATTGGCAACCGTGCGTGAGTCGGGGCTCGCCCTGATCGGAGCGAATGCCCTGTTCTCCGCCATCGCGGTCCTCCTGGTGTCCCACCGATGGAACCTTCGTGGATTCGTCACCCTTACGGTCGCGACTGCTGCGATCAACACAGCCGTCTTCGCCGTCACGCCCGGAGCCGACCCGCGGACGACGTCGAACATCCTCTTCCTCTCGCTCCTTCCCGGTGTGGTCGGAACTTTGAACGTGCTACTGCGAAGGGACGCAATCCAACGGAAAGGAGCGAGCGGACTGAGCGTGCGGCTCGACGCCCTGACGCAGGCAATCAACACCAAAACTTCCGTACGGGAACTCGAACTGGCGGCCACCAAGACCCAGATCGATGAATTGTTTGCCAAGGTAGCACACGCCCCCTCGGTGCCTCTGGACCCAGCGATCGCCCGCGAAGCGAGGGAGCTCGCGGGTCATTTGCGCCGGCTGTTGCTTGAGGAATGGTCCGACAATTGGCTTGCTGAGGCCCTGGAACTCGAGGGCCTTGGCCACAATGTCATGGTGGCCCGGCCCACTGACGTGGTGGAAGAGCTGCCGGAGAGCTCACGCCCTGCCATCCTTGCTGCCACCATGCTGATGGCAATGGGCGCCACCCTGCGGGGCGCACACCGGGGCACTCCGCGGCCAGGGGCGGCACCGCGCATCCATTTCCTTGCCGAGAAGTCCGGACAGGACGGTGCACGCCTGACATGGCGCATTGGCGGAGTCCGTAGGAACCATCTCTCACCTCTGTTGTGGACTGAGCTGGATACCCTGGGCCGCGCCAAAGCGCTCAATGACCGTGAAGGCTGCAGCATCGTGGTTGAGACAGCCGGGTGGCGACATTGACCCGCGTTCTGCTCATCGATCGCCATCAGCTCTTGATCGATTCCTTATCGCAGTGGCTTCTCACGAACGCCCCGGAAATCCGCGTCCTGGCCGGGGCCTCTTCCTGGCCGCCGGAAGGCCGCACGTCCCAAGGTGACGGGGCCGCCGAGGCGGATGTCGCCGTCGTGGGTGAACTGCAGGGGCGGGAAGCCTCTGATCTTGCCGGCACCGTTACTTCGCTGAGGTCGTCAGGGATGCAGGTGGTCCTGCTGGCGGACCAGCAGCCTGTGATGGTCATCAACTCAGCGCTCGACGCCGGCGCGCTGGCCGTTGTGCCCAAGTCCGCCGCCCCGGGCCACACCGCCGCCGCGATCCGCGCGGCAGCATCCGGCCGGCCATACCTTCATCCGGATATCAAGGGCATGCTTGCGTCAACGGCCAGCACGAGAGTCGGGTTGTCAGTCAGGGAACGGCGGCTTGTGGAGCTGTATCTTGGACCCACGCCTCGAAGCATCAGGCAGGTGGCAGACCTTCTGGCAATCAGCGAGCAGACAGTCAAATCCCACCTGCACCGGGTCCGGCAACGCTACGCGGCCGCGGGCTTCACCGTGGGAAATATCATCAGCCTCCAGGATCAGCTTCGAAAAGACGGCTGGCTGAGCTAAACGAGGTGCGGCTATGAGCGGGGCTGGGTCGATTTCGACGCAAGAATGCCCGCCAAAGCCACCAAAAGCGGAACACACAATGCCGTCATGAACCCGGCCAAAATCATCTGGCGGTGGATGTCCGGCTGCCCCTCGAAAATGAGGACAACCCAGAACTGCGCCCAGCAGCCGAGGACCATCACCACGGCAAGGCGTCCTATTCCGGACTTCCGTCGAGCGGCTACGGCGAAGCCCAAGAGCAGTGTCAACAGGTGGAGGCCAGGCAACGCAACCGGTGCTGCTTTCATCGCCGTGTACAGGCCCAGGACGACGGGCACCCTGCGTTCTTTGACGGCGGGACCTTGGCCCGAATCCGCCGTGTACGATCCCCCATCCCTGAGCTCGGGCGTGAGCAGGGCGCTGATTCCCCGTTCGCCAAGGCCGATCAGCCGGTCCGGGTGGGTGGCAAAAAACGCGACGATCTTGCCACGATTGATCTGTTTTCCGAACTGCTTGTAATGCGGGTTGTACACCGCTGAATTGATGGAGTCCGTGGTGCTGCCCGAGGCCGTCACGAAACTCCGGTCCAGCCCCAGCCACGTCAAATCCGCGACGGGATCCGGGCTGCTGGGCAGGATCGACGCGAAGACCGTGTTGTAGAGATTCATTTCGGTAGCGCGCTTCGGCACCACCGCGAGGAACGCCACGGCAACTCCCGCAATGGCAACCACGGCTGCCGTGGGCATCACAAACGCCTGCCACCGACGACGCGTGCTCGCCCGGCGTCGAGCGCGCCCGACAGGCAACCAGAGGAGCGCCAAGGCGACCACCGGCAACCACGAGACCATCTGCGGCATGGCCCAGACTGTGAATGCGGCCGCGAGGACCACGATCAGCACCGACACCCAACGTGGCCCTCCGCCGTTCCAGTAGCGAAGCAGCGCCACCGCCAAGGCAAGTGTCCCGAGGAGCGCAGCGGGTTCGCTGTAGGGCGAAACGAAGAAATCCGCGAAGACCCCGTCCGCCGTGACCAGCGTGACGAGCGCGGCGATCAGTACCCGGAACGGTGTCCGGCCCGGCAACGCCGCCACGAGTCCGGCGATGAGCGCGCCGAAGGCAACACAGCAGACAATCCCCACCGCGCGCGTATCCAGGCCGGGTTCCCAAGCAAGGACCGGCGTGAGCCATTTGCCCAGCCACAAGAGCAGCAATTGTGAGGAATAGACGGGCTCTCCGGATGCAGCGAAACCGCAAGCCTCACCGTAGTACTGGTGCGGCATCCAGCTCGGATGGATGAAATTCGTGAAGTCTGCATAGCCCCACGGCCTGAGGTTCCGGACGCCCAGCGAACAAAGCAGCTGTTGACCGGCCCCTTGGTCAGCCATGCCAACGGTTTGGGGCACGAACAAGCGGAGGATCATGACAAGCGAGGCAAGCGCGCCGGACAACACTGCAACACCGCGCAGGCGTGATGACCCCGGCGCGCCCGACCCCACTTCACCCGGCCCGAACGTCCGGGCCAGGTAGGCGGCCGCGGAGCGCAGCGGGCTCGATGTCCCGCTCTTCCGGCGGAGCGGTTCCGGGGCGAACCTTGTTGGCCGTTCGGATTCCGGGACGTCCGGCCTCGCCTCAACCACGCTTTTGCCCTCCCGCCGGCGCGAGCGTACCGGTCATGGTGCCTGGACTCGGCTGCACATTGGACTGCAGGGGCGCGACCGCGCACCGCACCGTGTGCGCGCCGTTCACCGTCCGGATGATCGGACGCAGCGCGATTCCGGGCGGGAGCGCTTCAACGCCGAGGAACTGCAAGGCATAAGGCAGGCACCGCGCGTTTCGCGCGGCGGGCGTGGCCACGCTACTGTCCAGATTGACCCACGCACTGATGTCCTCCGCGGTGTGGGGTTCGGTACATGGAATATCGGCGCCGTCGTCGCTCAATAGGCCTTCCGCGAGTTCCTGTCGATAGCAGAGCCGCAAGGCGGCCGACTCGGGGCCGGCCAGCACGCCCTTGAAATCCGCGGTGGTGGTCCGGGGAGTGCCGTCGTTCGCGGCCAGGAGCACGTCGCAACGCACGGCCCGGGCGCCGCGTTCCCAGTCGTCACGGCTCGGGGCGTACGCGGCGATGGCCAGGCCTGTTGCGCCATCACGTTCACGGGCTCCGAGATACGTCCGGAGTGAGGCGACGTCGCACAAACGCTGGGTGAGTACCTTGAGTTCCTGTTGTCCCGGCCTTGTTTCCTGACCTGACAAGGGAGCCGGAACCTGCGTGACCTTGTAGGTCTGGGCGGTGTGCGCCTCCGTGCAGGAGACCGGCGGGCTTGGATCGCTGACGGCGTCGAATTGTTCCGGCGAGACAATCAGGTGGCACTCGCCCACTGCCGGGTTGCCCGTGGGCGCCCCGGGAAGTGTCTGGTTGCATCCACTCAGGAGCCCTGCAACCAGCAATGCCGCAGCACCCGATCCCGCCCGTTTCGCCAAGCTACGCGGCACGCCGCCCCCGGCTGGCCTTGCCTGCGCGGACCAGGACAATGACGGCCGCGACAAAGCCGGCGATCACCACGAAAGAACCGAGGAAATGGTGCATGATACTGAACCCCTGCTCTCCCCAGGCCTGCTGTGCGCCCGCGATCATGAAGAATCTCAAGCCGTTACTGACAACGACAATCAGCAATGCCAATACGGCGGCGCGGGCCAATCGTGGCACTGCGATACGGCCCAGGAGGAACAAACCACCGGTCAAGGCCAGGACGGGGGCGATCAGTACCGCGCTGGAGCACAATCCGGTCACCATCAGGCCGAAGGGTTGCCCACCGCCGATGTTGTGGAAGATGATGTCGCGGACGCTGTAGGACGAGCCTCCGAGGACGCGATCGAACCCCCAGGCCATGGCCCGGGCCTCGAGACTACGGATGCTCTCCTGCTGCAGCATGGCCAGGGCTGCCGCCGCCAGGCATACCAGGCCGGGGAGAATACCGCCTTGGCTCGAACGGAGCGTTGCGACGCGTGGACCTTGTGGGCCTTGTGGGCCTGTGGAGTATTGGACAGTCGTGGACACTAGGCTTCCTTCGCTAACAGCTGGGCGTCGTCCTCATTGTTGCGCCGGGTTTTCGCCCAGCCTTGGCGTCCCGTGACCAAGCGGTAAGTTGCCCTCAACACGGAAACGTAGTTCTGGTACATGTAGAGCCAGTAGCCAACTCCCCACACGACGCCGGTCCACCAGCTCTTGTCCGGGACCGCCTGCCTGCGATAGACGGGACCCCACAAGGCGAAAGGCGCGATGCCCGTGGCAATGATGAGCGGGATGATGAACCAGGACGCCGCCAGCCACGCCTGGATGCCACCCATCGTCAGGGAGCCCTGGGCCACCATCGTGATGAACAGCGTGGGCCACAAGACCAGGCCCAGGATCTGGATGAACGGCTGGACCAGGAAATAGCTGCATTCGATGGCCCCGATGTTGCTGAAGTACGGAGACTCGAAAATTCTCCCCAGGTAGATGCTGCACTGCATTCCGCCGTGGCACCAGCGGGTTCTCTGGGTCAGCAGTCGGCGAAGCCCCGGAAGTGCTTCCTGCGAAACATGGGCGTCATGCATGTAGACGGTCTTGTAGCCGCTCAGCATCACGTGGATCGCGAGCTCGTAATCCTCCAGGAGGGCTCCATGCCAAGGCTCCCCGGAGGTCCTGGCGATCGCGTCGAGGGCGGAAAGCCGGGTGAACTGCCCGTTGCCGCCCAAACCAACGGTCAAGGTGTGGCGTCGGAGCGACTGCATGGCGGCGATGGTGGTGCGGAACTCCATGTCCTGCATAAGGATGAGGTACCGGGCGAAGCCCTGCTTCACGCGTCCGAATCCTACGGCCGTCTTCAATGCGGGGTCATCCACGTTGGACATCCACACAGCGGTCTGGGCGGCTCCCACCTCGGGATCCCCGAAGGCAAGTGGTCCGGCGGCCTGGCGGAACGCATTTTCGGACATGAGCCCATCGGCGTCGAGCACCATGACGATCACCGTTGCGCGGTCGGCCCCGGAAGGCAGCCACTCATCCAGGGCCCGGTACGCCGCGTTCAGGGCGTCGCCCTTGCCCGAACGGGCGTCCGGGAGAAAGCGGCGCACTAGGTGAACCAAGGGGTCCACCACCGATGCGCTCTGCACAATGCGGGCCGTGGCGTCTTCACTGGCATCGTCCACAACCCAAACGTGGGCCTCGGGGAATTGTCTCCGCAGCTTCGCCAGGGTATTTCCAATCACCGTTTCCTCGTCGCGACACGGGATGAACACGTGCCAAGTGAAGGCTCCCGGTGTTCCCTCCGGATCGGGAGTCCGGCGCAGGAACGGAACCAGGATCACACTGATGTAGGCCAGGAACACCACCAACAGAACGAATGCCAAGGCTTGCGCGGACTCGAGTACTGACATGTCTCCCCGACAGTGCATTGAGGCTGTTTAAGGCCGTTTCAAGAAAAGGTGAAGCGGGGCGGCCCCCTGAGGTGGGGCCGCCCCGCGGTTGATGCAGTCAGGAATCCTTGCGGCCAGCAGCCCGCTTCGCGGTCTTGAGCCTGCTGTTGCGCAGGACCACGAAGCCGGCAACCAACAACGCAATGCCCAGAAGGATGACCCAGCCAAGGGGCGGCGCTCCGGTGACGGCGAGGGTTCCACCGCCCGCTACCGCTCCCCCTGTCGTCAAACTATTTCGGTACATGCTGCACATTCCTTCCGTGGTTCTTGACTGGTGCGGGCAGGCGCAATCAGACGGCCGGAACCGGGGTCCGACGGCGTGCACGGAACAACAACCAGCAAACAACCGCTAGCAATGCCACTACGCCGCTGATGGCCAAGGTGTCGTTGTTGACCACCGGGATTGCTGCTGCAAGCAGGTTCGGACCCACGGAGGCGTTGGCGAGATCGATGGTGGCAATACTGCCGCCGGCTATGCCCACCTGGAGCGCGCGCTCGGTGAACGTGCCTCCGTTGCTTTCCTGGACGTTGACCTTCGCCGAGACCAATGCGGTCAAAGCGTTGGATAACGGGGTCACGATGGTAGAGGACACTCCGGAGACGACGCCGTTCAGGGCAGCGGTCAGAACGGCCAGTGCGGGGCCGGCAGTTATCTGCGCAATCGGTCCGAGCGCGTTGACTGCGGCGGTCGCGCTGGCGAGCGTGGAGTTGACCACGCTGGTGATCTTGGCGGCAACAGCCTGCGGAAGGAACGAAACGAGGTCCGTGCCAGGCGGCAGGGCGTTGAGGCTCGGCACACCGGCAACCGCCAGGAGGTCTGCCTCGGTGATGGAGATCGTGCCGCCTCCAAGAGGATTCGCCACAGTGACGCCCAAGGGACCCAGGACGAGGTTGGCGGTGTTGATGGCGGTGCCAACCGTGCCGGCAACTCCGCCAATGACCGTTCCGCCAATATCAGCAGATACGCCGGCAATCGAGTAGGCACCGGCGGGAGCCGCCCCTTGGTCCTGCTTGGCGGCGGCGGCCAGCGTGGTGATCTTCAGGTCCAGGTTCACGAGATCCGCGCCACCAAGGATATTGGCCGTGCCCGCTTTGATTTCAGCCGCCGGGATACTGGGGCTTCCCGACGTCGGCAGGCCGCCGGGCAGGGTGACGAGGCCCGGTGCGCCCGAGACAGTACCTGAGAACGCCGCGGAGGATCCGTCATTGACGGCCTTTCCATACTGGCTGACCGCGCCCAGCTGGATGATGCCGTTGTTGCCGAGCAGAGGAATGTT
This sequence comes from Arthrobacter sp. FW306-2-2C-D06B, assembly GCF_021789175.1. Taxonomy (NCBI): domain Bacteria; kingdom Bacillati; phylum Actinomycetota; class Actinomycetes; order Micrococcales; family Micrococcaceae; genus Arthrobacter; species Arthrobacter sp. FW306-2-2C-D06B. Next base: position 948,562 of record NZ_CP084560.1, on the reverse strand, counting down.
TCCCGCACCGACGTTCACCAAGCCAAAGGCTGCGGAAAGATCCAACGGAGTGCTGTTTTCAATGACCGCCGGGCCGGATGGCGGGGTGCCGATCTGCTGGGCAGTTGCCGCGCCGTTGGATGCCACGCCGGCGAAGTTCGGTATCGCAAGGACGCTGCCGTCAATGATTTGTCCGCTGCCCGAAGAAATAACGTCAGTCGGTCCGGCTGTTGCCGCTGGTGCCGCTACCAGGCCGAAACCCAGCGCTACGACAGCGCTGGCGCCCACCGCGGCGGACCATGTCCTGTGTCTCGTATTCAAGTTTTGCCCCCTCGTAAGAGTTGCAATCACGCCGGGCGCGTTGCAACGGAAACCTTGGAGGACACACGTCCCCCGTGGAGAAAGTAAACAAGGCCCGAGGCGAGCGCTTCCCGAAGGTACCCGAATGGGTTAAGCGACGAAGTCGGGGCGTCGCTGACCCGTCCCCAACATGGAGTCGATGGCCGCCACGGCACGCTCGGCCGCGCCGCCGTCGCCGTAGGGGTTCACTGCGGTGGCCATATCCGAATACAGCGCGTCGTCGCTCATCAAGGCGTTGACGGCGTTCACGATAGTTTGCGCATGCGTCCCGATGAGCCGTGCCGTACCTGCCGCCACGGCCTCGGGGCGTTCGGTGTTCTCTCGCATGACCAGAACGGGTTTCCCGAGGGCCGGCGCCTCTTCCTGGACCCCGCCCGAGTCAGTGAGGACCACATGGCATAGGCTCAGGAGCTTGGTGAATTGCACGTAGTCGAGGGGTTCCGTAATGGTGACGTTCTGGACACCTGCTACTTCGGGCAGGACTGCCTCGCGCACAGCTGGATTCCGATGCATCGGAAGGACGATTTCCACCTCGGGGCACTGGGCCGCGATCCGCGCGAGAGCCTTGCCCACGCCCACCATGGCCTGGCCCAGGTTTTCTCGTCGGTGGAGAGTCACCAACAGGATTTTGCGGCCTGAATCCGTGACGGCCCGGAGCGCCGGTTCCGCAAACTCAACGTCCCTTTTGACAGTCCCCAACAGCGCGTCGATGACCGTATTTCCGGTGACCGCGATGTTCTCCGCAGAAATGCCCTCGGACAGCAGATTGTCCCTGCCCCTTGCGGTGGGCGCCAGATGCAGTGTGGCGATTTGCCCAAGCAAACGGCGGTTCGCTTCCTCTGGAAAAGGTGAATTCAGGTTGCCGCTGCGCAGTCCGGCCTCAAGGTGGACCACCGGAATTCCTTGGTAGAACGCTGCCAGCCCCGCGGCCATGGCGGTAGTGGTGTCTCCCTGGACCACCACCGCGTCTGGCCTGACGTCGTGGAGGACTTCCGTGACTCCCCGCAAGGTCTTTTCCGTGATCCCGGCAAGGGTTTGGCGGGGCTGAATGATGTTCAGGTCATGCTCGGGGCGGACGCCGAAGAGCGCATTGACCTGGTCCAGCATTTCCCGGTGCTGCCCGGTTACTGCCACTGGCGCCTTGTAACGGCCGGTTGCACGCAAGGCATGGACCAGCGGTGCCATTTTGATGGCCTCCGGACGGGTGCCATAAACGAGCAGGACGGTGCGGTTTTCCAATTATTCCCCCTGGGCTTGAGCTGCCGTCCGGAGATTAGCAACTGCCCAGCGCCCTGTCCGGGGTAGTCCCCAATAGGGTCAATCCCCCCAAGGGACATGCCCCCTTCTTGCTTGAACCAGTGGACATAACAGGACTATGTCCACTCCTCACGCCAAGGAGGGCGCATGCTCACAGGAAGCTGCGTGGAATGATCACAGCAGCCCGAACTCCGCCCCCAAGGGACATGCCCCCTCCTTGCTTGAACCAGTGGACATAACAGGACTATGTCCGCTGTTCACGCCGAGGAGGGCGCATGCTCACAGGAAGCAGCGTGGAATGATCACGGCAGCCCGAACTCCCCCAAGGGACATGCCCCCTCCTTGCTTGAACCAATGGACATAACAGCACTATGTCCACTCCTTACACCAAGGAGGGCGCATGCTCAGGCGAATTGCGGTACCGAGGTGAGCGCCGCACGCAACTCGCGGACCGCCGTCGGGCCTCCCGCGAGGAACCAGTCCAGGCCGTTGACGCGCACGACGTCGGTGTTCCCGCCTGCCGCACGGACGATCGCCTTGCCGGGGAGCCAGTCCCACTCGGGGCAGCTGTGCTGGAACCAGCAGCCCAGTTCGCCGTCGGCCACCCGGCCGAGATCGCAGGAGCCGGAACCGAACATGCGCAGTGAAGCTGCGGAAACCGCTGCAGCGTGCCAAGGCATGGCAGCACGGGGATCGGCAAGCCATGTGGGGTGGATGTAGGTCGCGGCACCGAGTTGACTGAGCCCCGCCTCCGATGGCCCCGGGATCCGTTCGTCGTTGAGGGTGGCGGGGTGGCCTTCGCCGCCGGTCCAGAGCTTGTCCAGCTCCGGCTGATAGATGGCCCCAAGGATCACGTCCGCATCCGAGGCGACCCCAGGTGTGGCCGGACGGTCGTGCTTCAAGGCAATCGCCGAGCACCAATAGGTGGAGCCGTGCAGGAAATTGTATGTACCGTCCACGGGATCGATCACCCAGGTGCGGCCGCTGCTTCCTGTCACCGAGCTTCCTTCTTCACCCAGGATGCCGTCGTCCGGGCGGCAACGGCGCAATTGCTCAAGGACGTAGGCCTCAGCCGCATGGTCTGCGGCGGTCACCACGTCAGAAACCGAAGTCTTTCGTTCCCCCTGCAACCCGCCCATCCGCATCAGCAGGGCAAGCTGCCCGGCTTCCCGGACCAGGGCCGCAGCGAGTTCGTAGTCGTCGAGCGATGGATCAAGTTCTGTGGCGGAGTGCCTGCCAGTGGTCATGGGTCCAGCTTATGTGGCGGGATAATGAATGACATGGCCAAGACCCCAGCCCAACGCATCAAAAAGCACGGCGCCAATGCCGCTGTCCCCCAGCACCACTTGCCGTCGGTGATCAATCCCACCACCCAGCGGTCCCCGGAGAAGGCACAGAACAATGGGCGCCTCATTGTGATTGCCGGGGTTGTGGCAAGCCTTTTCCTGTTCTGGTACGTGCATCTGCTGACCCTGAACCAGATGACCCAGCTATCCGGCGGCATGGCCATGCCCGATTCCCTCGTCGGCGGGTTCTCCTCCGACTACGTCCATCAATTGCATGGCGCCATGACGGACGAAGCCCGCGGGCAGCTCAGCTATATCCACAAGACCGCCGGAACCCTGTTTCCGCTGATCTTCGGCTTCACCTGGCTTCTGCTCATCGGCACCAATGTGGCCGGCAAGGCACTGCGCTGGGCCCTGTGGGCTGCTCCGCTGCTGTTCGCGGTGGTCCGTTTGTGGAGCAACGTGGCGGTCGACGCCGCGCTGGGAGCCGCAACGCCCGACGCCGGCCAGGTGGCTTTGGCTTCCACGCTCACCGTCGCGGGCTGGGTACTGTTCGTGCTCAGCCTTGTGGCCGGCGGCGCGGCGGTGTTCGTGGGCCGGCGGCATTCCAAGAAGAGCGCCTAAGGGCCCAGCGCCCTTTAGCCGCGACTCCTCTGCGGAATCAGTCCTCCGAATCAGGCCCCGGCGCGAGCATCTCCCGGGCTTGAAAGGCACGCTGGTGCGCGCCGGCTTTGTCGAATCGCTCGGCCGCTTCGACCAGGCTTTCCTTCGCCGCCTGCTTGCTTCCGGTATCGGCTTGGGCGCGCGCCATCAGAAGGAATATTTCGCCGGCGATCTGCGAAGGCAGTTGATCGGCGCTGCCACTGATTTCCTCCAGCAGCTCGAGTGCCGCCTTGGCGTCTCCGGCCAGGTAGTTCCAATGCGCCCGGTTGAGGCGAAGCAGGAGGATTTCCTCTTCGCTGCCGCCGACCACATCCGTGGCAAGTTCGGCACGCTCAATGCACCGGAGCGTGGCAGCATCTGCCACTTCCGCCGCCAGCCTCATCGCCGCCGACGCCTTGTTGAACTTGGCCCAGACATCAAGGTTCCGGGAAGGGGAAAAGGTCTCCGCGGCGAGCTCATGATATTGGAGGCCCTCGGCGATCTTGTCGCAGAGGAACGCCACATTGCCGATGACCCAGTACGCCTTGCCGGCCAACTGGTCATCCATTTCATCGGAGATTCTTTCGGAGAGGGACAAGCACTCTTCCCAAGCCTCCTCAAGTTTTCCGGATTCGCCAAACGCCGCGATCAGGGCCTGCCGTGCATGGACGTCGATTTCCATGTCGGCGTCGTCATCGACCAAGCCGACGGCCGACATCGCAGCCGCCGTCGCCAGCTCCAAAAGTCCTTCACTCCGTAGGGAGTTGGCCATCAAAATGAGCGCGCGGGCCCTGTGCTGGGGTGATGCCGCAGCCAACGATGCCTCGGAAAGGGACCTCGCCAGGGCCGTGCACTCAGCGAAATCACCGGCGTCGAGAAGGTTCTCGGCTTGAAGGAAGGTCATGTTCCACCACCCCGCGGAATCACCCTCGTCACGGGCAATATCGGCGGCCGAACGCGCGCCGTCGGCAGCCTTGGTGAACTCATGGCTGGCCCGATGCTCCCTCGCCTCAAGCTCCACGGCGGCGTATGACGGCGCAACCTTCTTTTCTCGCATAGCTCCATTATGTCCCTGAGACACTTCGTCGATATCCGGGCGGGCGATTAGCACGATTTTGGGAGATGGGACGAAGCATTGATGACACGGCGTGTCGTTACTCTTATAATGAGCGTGCTTCACTTCGTTCACTCCAGTCGCATCAGTCACAAACCATCAGGAGCTTTCGCATGAAAAGAACTCTCGCCGCCCTCCTCGCGGCAGCCGCAATCTTGCTCGCCGGAATTACCGGCTCGGCAGCAGTGTCCGCCAGCAGCCAGAGCCCCTCGCAGGATTCGTCCATAGCCATTGGCTGGTGGCCCAACGCCGCCACCCAGGGTGCGGCCCAGGCAATTGGCTGGTGGCCCAACGCCGCCACCCAAGGTGCGGCCCAGGCAATTGGCTGGTGGCCCAACGCCGCCACCCAAGGTTCGCCCCAGGCAATTGGCTGGTGGCCCAACTCCACCACCCAAGGTTCGCCCCAGGCAATTGGCTGGTGGCCCAACTCCACCCCGTCCAACTAGCTTCAACTGAAAGGCACCGAACCTAGGGTCCGGTGCCTTTCTGCTGCCCGGAATCCGTCACCGGGAGGAGGTACGCTCACGCGCCTCGCAACAGTTCCGCGAACTTATCCGCTGCCATGGGCCGGCCAAAGTAATACCCCTGGCCACTGGCGCAGCCCAGTCGGGCAAGCTCAGCCGCCTGCTCCGCCGTTTCGATGCCCTCAGCAACAGCCTGCATTCCGCACGCGTGAATGAGCTGGAGCACGGCCGCCACAAAGTTCCGTTCCTTTTCGTCCTTGCCCAGGCCTTGGATGAGGGACCGGTCGATCTTGACCACGTTGACCGGAAGACTGCGCAGGTAGCTGATGGACGAATAGCCGGTGCCGAAGTCGTCGATTTCCAATCGGATACCCAGACGCCGGAGGCCGGTCAGGGAGTATCTGTCGATGTCGCTGCCGTTCACCGCCATTGACTCCGTCAGCTCGATGACCAGCTTGGATGCCTCCACTCCGGTTTCGGCGAGCACTTCGCGGACATGCTCAATCAATTCCAGGCTTTGCAGTTCGGTTGTGGAAATATTGACCCGCATACTGAAGTCTTCGGCTACCCCCGGGCCATCCAGCCACTCGCGCAGTTGCTGCATCGCCCGCCGGAGAACCCAATAGCCGAGATCGATGATGATTCCGGTTTCCTCGGCCAACGGGATGAATGCATCCGGCATCAACAGTCCCCTGTCGGGGTGGTTCCACCGCACCAGCGCTTCAGCGCCTTCAATCCGGCCCGAAGCCAACTCGACAACCGGCTGGAAGTGGAGGACCAGCTGATCCGTCCGGATGGCTTCACGGAGTTCCGAGATCATGAGTCCTTGCAGTCGGCGCGCGTACAACAAAGCCGGCTCGAAAACCCTGACGCTGCTCCCCTGCTCGGCCTTTGCCGCATACATCGCCGTATCGGCTTCCATCACGAGGTCGTCCACGGACTGTCCTGGCTCGGCGACCCGGAGTCCGATGCTGGTTCCACAGATAATCCGGACTTCGCCAATGTCGATGCTCTCACCGACGGCCCGGAGGATCCGTTTGGCAACCCCCCGCGCATGCGCGGCATTGGATTTGGGCAGCATGACGGCAAATTCGTCCCCGCCGAGCCTGGCCACCATGTCCGTCTCGCGGACCGCTGAGATCAGGCGTCGGGCAGTGATCTTCAAGACGGTGTCCCCTGCGCCGTGCCCCAAGGTGTCGTTGATCCCCTTGAATGAGTTCAAATCCAAAACGAGCAACGCAGGAGGGAGCTCGCCCCGCTCGGATTCGACGAGTTCATGGTTCAGCGCCCTTTCCAGGGCCGTGCGGTTGGCCAACTGAGTCAGCGGATCAGTGAGCGCCATCCTTTCGAGTTCGATCTGAGCCTCGCGCAGCATGGCAGTCCGGCTTTCGACCCGTTCTTCGAGCTCCTGGTAGATGGCTTGAAGATCGTCCGCCATGAGGTTGATCCCGGTAATGACTGCAGCCACTTCGTCCCGTGGGCCGGAGACGGGGATCCTCGTACTAAGGTCGCCGTCCGCAATCCGGACTACCCCTTCAACAAGGGCAAGGAGTCGCGGGTCCTGTGGCTCATGATTCACGGTGGTGCTCTCTCAACCAGTCACGCGCTTCCGCCTCGGATGTGAAGAACCGTCCCGGAATGGAGCCCGGCTTCGCGCGCAGGAGAAAGTGTGCGATCACCCGGTCCACAGGACTCTCCCCTAGGAGGGCACAGGCTGAAACGACCACGGAATTCGAGTAGGTCAGGCGCGCATCGTCGGTGACGGACAAGACTCCGGTCACCCTGAGCAGAAGCGGAAGCCTTCGTCCATCCGCAAACGCACGGACCGCCGCCGCGGCCGCCCGGGCCTCCGGCGCGCGGACTATGCTGTTCGGCGGCAGGGTGACTTCGACGATCCCGTCCTCCGCCAAGTCAACAATGATCCGGTCGGTAGGGGCCGTGGCCGTGACCTCTTCGGACAATCCTTCCAAGGCATCATCGGGAAGCCGGGACTCCCTGGCGGGCAGTGTCTGGGCGCTCATCGCTGCGTCGCCTGCCGCCGTCGGACGATCGGACCGTAAGAGTCCCGAAGGGCGCAACCCGAGAGCCCGGAAGCTGCCCTTACGGGGAGTATTTCGCCTGCGTGTCCCGGACGACGCAGAACAAGCTGATGGGTCATGGGTCCTATGTTCTGCCGTGTCGGTCGATCTGATCTGCGCCTAGACTGCGTGGAACCCTCAGCCCGGCGCCATTCCGGTGGGTGCACTCATGATAATGCAAAGACCACCCACCCGCTGACATGAGGCTACCCGCGAAAACTCACCGTTTTGCAAGCCGCGCCGCCGTCCGCCGTACTTGCCGGACCCTTTGCGCCACTACCAGCCCCGCCGCGGAAAATCCGATCGTGACCGGATAGGCCATCAAGCGTTCCAGGGTTCCAGGCTCGGGGACATCCATCCGTGTCAGGCCGCCGATCACGAGGGCGCCCAGTGTCAACGTTCCGCACGCCACGATGAACCAGCTCACAGGGGTATGCGGCAGCCAAAGCAGTCCGAGGAGCAATAGAGCAAATGCTCCACCGATGAAGAACATGAGGGCGCCCACAAGGTGGAAGGGAGATCCGAGGTCTTCCGGCACGAAACCAACAACCACTGTCCCCAGCCCGGAGATACCCGTCAGGATGCGGACCACGACGGCGGAGTTCCACGCTTTGCGGTAGGCAGCACCCTGCAGGATGCGCACGCCGGGACGGGCAGCTACGCAGAGGAGCGCCGAACTGAGCAGCAGCGCCCCGAAAAGCATGCCGAGGCCCTGCACCACAAACGAGGCATTCATGAGCAGATGCAGGGGCGAACAGACGTCGCGGTGCTCGTAGATCCCGCACCTGAGCGCGCCCAGATCGCTGATGAAGCCTGTCCGGCGATCGTAGGGCTCGGGACCGCGCCAGGCTTCGATCACCGCCGATTCGGCCACGAAATACTGCACCACGCTCAACTGGGCCCAGCCCCCGATGTTCGACCGGATCGTGCCCAGGTCCGGGAGGTGGTCGCCGAAGGCGGCCGGCGCCGTCGTCTGCTCTCTCATGCGGGCCAGCCTAGCGGCAGTGCACCGACGTGCCGGCCGCCTCTGTCGCCACCGTGCCTGTGTTGCTGCGTCGGTGTTCGAGGGCTGCCCCGGCAGCTTGTATGCTTGTATGCGTGCCCGGCGAGCGGCTCCCAGGAGCCTCCAGCACGCGCACAGGCCCTCGTAGCTCAGTGGATAGAGCACGGCTCTCCTAAAGCCGGTGTCGTTGGTTCGATTCCAATCGAGGGCACTTGAATGACCAGCTGCGCGAATCGTCTCCGACGCAAGACCTGCGGGCCTACCTGCTGGGCAGCTGGACCGTGGAACGATCCTTGTGGGACCGGGCGGGCGGCACCCGTGGTACGTTCACCGGCGTCGTGCGCTATTCAGGAACGCCCGACGGCGGGCTCCTCCTTCGCGAGGACGGCACCATGACCTGGCCCACCCACACGGGTCCGGCCTTCCGCGAATACCTCCTGCGCCCCTCTGACTCTCCCGCCGCCCTGGATGTCTTCTTCCCGGACGGGAAACCGTTCCACCGCATGAGCTTCCGCGACCACGCCAACGAGGACAGCCACTGGTGCGATCCCGATGACTACAAAGTCAATTACCTCTGGGGCGGGCCGGATGCTTTCAGCTACGCCTGGGACGTCCACGGACCAGCCAAGGATTTGCTGCTCGAATCCCGGCTCAGGAGAGCAATGACCCACAACCATCCAGCCAAGGACCTGATAGTCGTCAGCGCGGTCTGCGTGTACGACGACGCCGGACGGCTTCTGACGGTGCGCAAGCGCGGCACCGACAAGTTCATGCACCCCGGCGGCAAGCCTGAACCAGGTGAAACCGCGGCGGAGACGGCATCCCGCGAGCTGGCCGAGGAAGTCGGAATCGACGTCGACCCGGCCGATCTGGAGCCCTTGGGGAGCTGGCTCGCCGTCGCCGCCAACGAGGCCGCCACGGACATCGAAGCCACTGTCTTCACCGCACCGGGCACGTGGGAGGCCCATCCTTCAGCCGAAATCGCAGAGATCCGCTGGTTGGATCTCTCAGCTGAACTTCCGGACGATTTGGCTCCACTCCTGACGGACCATGTCCTCCCCCTGCTCGCAAAAAAGTAAGGCCTCCGCGCACCGGGACAATGCTGCGGGTGACACTGCCTGAACTTCCCTGTTTCCCCATGAAAATCCGGCGGGAACTGGCTATAGTGATCGCACAGTTTGTTTTAACTTGATACAGGCTGCATTGTCAGATCCAGCTGGGGGATCGCATGCAATCTCTTGAACAACGCCGACGCGCCCGGGGAGACGTCGGCGGGGAATCCGGCGCGGAAGTCCGCGAGGAACCGACGCAGTTCCGTGACACTCCTGTGGAGGTCAAGGCCTACTCGACGGCGGGAATCGCCGGCTGGGCGGCGCAACTGGGTTCTCCTGCGCCCGAGGCTCCGCGTTCCCGCAGAATGGCCAGGACCGGCGGGATAGCTGCGATCGCAGCATTGTTTCTCTACCTGACGTGGCGGATCGCATTTACCATGCCGCTTGGCGGCGGGGATCTTGTCATCGCGTGGACACTGGTGACGTTTGAGGCCCTTCCGATGATAGGGCTGGTCCTGAAGTCCATCACACTGTGGAACATCGACTGTTATGCGCCCGAGCCGGTTGCCGAAGCTCCCAATGGCATGAAGGTCGCGGTACTGATCCCGACGTACAACGAACCGGTAGAGGTCCTTGCCCCCACCATCGCCGCGGCTTGCGCGCTTCAACCGAGCCACGAAACGTGGGTGCTCGATGACGGTAGCCGCCCGTGGGTTGCGGAGATGTGCGCATCCTTCGGTGCAAGGGTCGTGACCCGCGTCGAGCATGACCATGCCAAGGCGGGCAACATGAACCACGCATTGGAACTGATGGCCGCGGAGGAAGCGGCCGGCAAGGACGCAATAGACATCATTGCCGTGCTGGACTGCGACCACGTACCGCTGCCGACGTTCCTGACAGCCACCCTGGGCTGGTTCGCCGACGAAAAGATTGCCCTCATCCAGGGCCCGCAAGCGTTCTACAACTCCGGAGCCTTCGACGACGACGGCATCTCAGGCGAACAGGGCTTGTTCTTCAACGTCCTGATGCCTTCGCGCAACGTTCCCGGCGCGGGGCCGTTCTGGTGCGGCTCAACCTCGCTGCTCCGCATGAATGCGCTTCGCGAGGTAGGCGGAGTGGCCACCGAGACGATCACCGAGGACATGCACACGACCCTCAAGCTCATCCGGCGAGGATGGAAGACCGTCTACCACCACCAGACCCTGGCTGTGGGCCTGGCCCCGGCGACCGCGGATCAGTACCTGCTGCAGCGCCGACGCTGGGGCATGGGCGCGATGCAGATCCTGACGTACGAGCGCCTCTGGGCTGCCAAGAGCTGGATGACCTGGCGAAACTTCCACGAGTACATCAACGGGACTTTATGGTGGCTGGAGGGCATTGCCACTTTGATTGCCTTCATCATTCCGATGGCCGTCATGGTCTCCGGTGCCCAGACCTCCACCGCCGGGCCGGTGGAATTCACCCTGGCCTTCGCAGCCATGTTCTGGGTCCGTTTGTGGGGGGCGAAGAGACTCATGCGCCACCAGATCCACTGGCCGACGGCGTTCGCCCTGCGGATTTTCCGGGTTCCTGTGGGGATGGCTTGCCTTTGGTGGCTCGTTTCCCGTAAGTCCTTGGAGTTCCAGGTCACCCCGAAAGGCGCTGCGGAACTTCGACTCCGCGGACGGGCCCCGCGGATACTCATTGTGCTGATCGTGATTGTGTCCGCGATTATTCTCTATGCGACCGCCGGAGTCTTCGGCTGGGTGCCGTGGCGGACAAGTCCGGGCTCCACGATTGCCGCCGGAGTCTGGTTGGTGCTGGCCGGGGTTGTCTTGGTGCTGGGAACACTCCGGATCAGGGCCGCCGAATTCGCCACATCACGCAGGAGCGCCCACAGGGTGATAGTCAAGGTTCCGGTGACGATCGAGGGCGTCGCAGGAGAACTGCTTGACGTCTCCATGGGAGGCGCCGCAGTTCAAGTGCAGGCCGACGCGCTGCCCGAGGCCGGTCGAGTTCACCTCGCGCTGCCTGGGGCTGCACCGATTGCTCTGGACATCGTTCGGGTCTGGTCCACGTCGAGGGAAGGCCGCACGGCGTCTCTACGGGTTCGGGACGGCGACTGGAGCGCGTATCGAGGCCTCGCACTCTGGCTTTTCCATACTCCCGATGATGTCCTGCCCGGTTTTCCCCCTGGCGTCCCTGCCGTCGCAACCCGGGAGTCGGCATGAGCGGCCACAGCCTGCACAGGCCCACCCTGGCTTGGACAGTTGTCGTCACCGCTGCGGCGGTGGCCGTCCTGGCGATAGTCCTCGCGGCAAACCAAGGGACGTCCGCGGCGCAGTCAGCCGGGGACGTCGCCATCCTGGCAGCCGCGCTGCTCGCCACAGTCAGTTGTGCCCGGGCAGCACGGCGCAAAGACGAAAGCTCCCGTGCGTGGCGGGTCATGGCTATTGCCACGCTGATCTGGACCATCGGCCAAGCAATCTGGACCTTCTTTGGGTTGACGCTCGACCATGACTATCCCTACCCCTCCGTGGCCGACGCCGCTTTTGTCGGCTATTCGATCCCGGCCGCGATTGCCCTCTACTTGTTCCCGCGGCCCCGGGTTTCCCGGGTTGCTTTCGTGCGCGCACTCCTGGATTCGGCAGTGATCGCCTCCGCCGTGCTGTTCATCAGTTGGGCCACCGTGCTTGGTTCCATGTACAAGGCCGAAGGGCAGGAAACCCTCGTCCACCTCACCGGCCTGGCCTATCCCGTTGCCGATATCGTGATGGTTTCCATTGTCCTCATGCTCACCATGCGGAGGGCACCCGGGGAGCGCCTTAGGTGGGTCTGCCTGGGTGGCGGGCTCCTCGTCCTGGCGATCACTGACAGTACCTATGTGAAGCTCACCTCCGACAACATCACTGGGCTCACCGGAACACCCCTGGCGGCCGGCTGGATCGTGGCTTTCCTGCTGATCGCCCTCGCCCCGCTGGTCCCCTATGCCCCGCGTCCCCGGACGGAGCGGCGCCTCTACACCCTGGCGTTGGAGCTCCTCCCCTACGTCCCCGTCTTCGGTGCCGTCATGGTGGCGCCCATACGCGTCGGGCGTCCCAGCGACCCCTTCCTCCAGAGCGTGGGACTTACGGTGTTGGCCCTCGCAGTCACGCGCCAGATCCTCATGATCCTGGAGAACATCAACCTCACGCGGGATCTCGAATCCAAAGTTGCCGAGCGCACGGCGGAACTCGAAGGCTTGGGCGCCATCGTCAACTCCTCGGCGGATGCCATCGTGGGCAAGACCCTTGACGGTGTCATCACCAGCTGGAACCCCGGAGCCGAACGGATCTACGGATACAGCGCCGCGCAGGCAATCGGCAGGCATGTTTCCTTCATCATTCCGGACGAACTTGAGGACGAGGAAAAAGAACTCTTGGCAGCCATCAGGGCCGGCGGGGAAACCCACAGCTACGAAACAGAACGGGTCCGCATCGACGGTTCCATCGTTCCGGTCTCGCTGACAATGTCCCCGATCCGCGGAACCGGCGGCATCCGCGGAGTCGCCACGATCGCCCAGGACATCACGGAACGCAGGATCGCCCAGGCCGAGTTGGTCACCGCCAGGGAAGCCGCCGAGGAAGCCAGCCGCTTGAAGTCGGAGTTCCTTGCGACCATGAGCCATGAGATCCGGACACCGATGAACGGAGTGATCGGGCTGACCGGTTTGTTGCTGGACACCCCCTTGGAGGAAACCCAGCGCCAATATGCCGAGGGCGTCAAGGGGGCGGGCGAAGCCCTGCTGACCCTGATCAATGACATTCTTGACTTTTCGAAACTCGAAGCCGGCAAGGTCGATCTGGACCCCGCGCCCTTCAATCCCCGCACGCTGGTGGAGGAACTCGCAGCCCTTCTTGCCGAGGCCGCACAGGCCAAAGGCCTCGAGCTGATCGCGTACTGCCGGCCGGAAGTTCCGGCGATGCTCGTGGGCGACGCCGGCCGCATCCGGCAGATCCTGCTCAATCTGGCCTCAAACGCCGTGAAGTTCACTCCCTCAGGGGAAGTCGTCATCAGCGTGAAGCTTGTGGAACAAGAATCCGCAGACGTGCGGGTACGCTTCGAAGTCCGTGATACCGGGATCGGGATCGAGGCGGCAGACCATCTCAGGCTCTTCGAATCGTTCTCGCAGGCCGACGCCTCAACCACCCGGCGGTACGGCGGGACCGGCCTTGGACTGGCGATCTCGCGGAGGCTTACCGAGGTGATGGGCGGCGAGATCGGGGTGGACAGTTCCTTGGGCAACGGCAGCACTTTCTGGGCCACCCTCCCCTTGGCAGTGAGCGGGTCTCCCGCAACTCCGCCGTCGATCTCGCCCGACCAGCTCACGGGACTCCGTGTCCTGGTAGTGGATGACAACTCGACCAACCGGCTGGTACTCCAGGCACAATTGGCGGGCTGGCGGATGAATCCTGAGGCCGTCGGCGACGCCCAACAGGGCTTGGACCGTTGCCGCGAAGAGGCCGCCGCCGGACGTCCCTTCGACATTGCGGTGCTGGACATGTGCATGCCCGACATGAACGGCTTGGAACTCGCCCACAAGCTGAGCACGGACGTCGCGCTCGCATCGACGCGGATCATCATGCTGACGTCAACCATGAATGTGGACAAAGCCGAACTCGTGGCCGCCGGGGTCCAGGAATGGCTGACCAAGCCGGTGCGCAGCTCCGAATTCTACGACCGGCTCATGCGTCTTGTAGCGGCCCGCCCGCTCGCGGCTTCCGTGGTTTCTCCAGCAATCCCGGTAACCATCAGCCAGCCTTCGCGCGGCCTGATCCTGGTGGTCGAGGACAACGAGGTCAACCAGCTCGTGGCCCGCAGCATGGTGGCGAAGCTCGGATACGAGGCCGACGTCGTAGCTGACGGCAGCGAAGCAGTCGCCGCTACCGCGGCCACAGAGTATGCCGCGGTCCTGATGGACTGCCACATGCCCGTCATGGACGGCTTCGAGGCCACCAAGGCCATCCGTGCCCGGAACGATGGCCGCAGGAGGCTCCCCGTCATTGCCATGACCGCAGGCGCCCTCGATGAGGACCGCGAGCGTTGCCTTGCGGCCGGCATGGACGACTACCTGACCAAACCCGTGGACGTGGACAAATTGGACCAGGTCCTTTCGCGATGGATACCCGGAACACCGAAGGAAAGTGCCGGACCCGCGCTCGACCCCGCGAGGCTGGACACGTTGCGTGACCTCGGCCCGGCCGACGGACTGGGGTTGCTGCCTGCCGCGGCCCAAGCCTTCAGACAGGACATCCAACCGAGCCTGCAGGCACTCCGCCGGGCTCTGGACAACGGGGGCGGGGACGCTTTCAGGCAGGTGGCACACAAATTGAAAGGCGCCGCGGCCAACATCGGCGCCGCCCGCGCGGCCCGGATGTGCGAAGAACTGGAACGCAGCTCATCACGCGGCAAGCCTGTCGATCCGGCGCTCCTGGCGGCCCTTGAAGCCGAACTTGACCTCGTCGACAAAGCGTTGGACCAGGCCCTGTCGGTGGCCTCGTGAAGGTCTTGGTGGCGGATGACGACTTCGGTTCGCGTCTCGTGGCGAAGGCGGCAGTGGAGCAGTCCGGCCACGAATGCATCGTGGCCGCGGACGGCAGCTCCGCCTGGGAGATGTACAGGCAGCACCGGCCGCAAGTGGTGGTGACTGACCTGATGATGCCCGGGCTCAACGGGTTGGAGCTCTGCCGCGCCATCCGCTCCGCGGAAGAGGACTCCTACACGTACCTTGTCCTTGTCACCTCGAAGGATTCACGTGAGGATGTCGTCGCGGGCATGCAGGCCGGTGCTGATGACTACGTGGCCAAGCCCCTTGACCCGTTCGCCTTGCATACCCGGCTGTTGGTGGCGCAAAGGGTGACTTCGCTGCACACGGATCTTGCACGCTACCGTGCCGCGCTCGCGGAGCAAGCGCGCACCGATCCGCTGACGAAGCTCCATAACCGGCTGAAGCTCTCGGAGGACCTGGAACAGCTGCACCACACAAGCGCCCGCTACGGAACGGACTACAGCCTGGCGATCTGCGACGTGGACAATTTCAAGAGATACAACGATCTTTACGGCCACCAAGCCGGTGACCTCGCCTTGCAGTCGGTTGCGGCCTCGCTTGCCAGCGAAGGGCGCGAAAGCGACGGAATCTACCGCTTCGGCGGGGAGGAGTTCCTCTTCCTGCTGCCGGGCCAGACGGTATCCGGCGCAGAAACAAGGCTGGCGCGCGCTCTCGAGGCCGTGCGGGACCTGGGCATTGCGCATTCAGGCAACCCCTCGGGCACCCTGACCTTGAGCGCCGGCCTCTCGGCCTTTGTCCCCGACCACAGGGTCAGTAGCGAACGGCTCCTCAAAGAAGCCGACACGGCGCTGTACACCGCCAAGTCCGCAGGCCGGAACCGTGTCGAAGTTGCGCCGGAAGTTCGCCAACACACCCGGAGCTGACACCCGGCCACGAGGAGGCGCGCCCCCGCGTCTACAGCTCCGGAACAGCTTCCTGGGCCACAGCCGTCGCCTCCGCGAACTGGGTGTTGTACAGCTCGGCGTAGCGACCGTCCGCGGCGAGGAGCTCTGCGTGGGTGCCGCGCTCAACGATCGATCCGTCCTCCACCACCAGGATGACATCGGCCGCCCGGATGGTGGAGAGGCGGTGGGCGATCACGACGGCGGTGCGTCCCTCGAGTGCCTCGCCCAAGGCCGCCTGGACAGCGGCTTCGTTCGTGGAATCCAGGGCCGCCGTGGCTTCGTCGAGGATAACGACCCTCGGTTGGGCGATGAGGAGGCGTGCAATGGTGAGCCGCTGGCGTTCCCCGCCCGAAAGACGGTAGCCGCGCTCACCCACGACGGTCTCCAGGCCATCCGGCAAGGAGCGGACCATCGCTTCGAGCCGGGCGCGCCGAAGCACGTCCCACATCTCCTCGTCCGTCGCTCCTGGCCGGGCCAACCGCAGGTTGGAGGCGATGCTTTCATGGAAGAGGTGGCCATCCTGGGTGACCATGCCCAGGGTCGCCCGGAGGGAGTCGAACGTTGCGTCCCGGACATCCAGGCCGGTACCTTGCCCATGCCCGCCCAATCGCACGGCGCCGGAGTCGACGTCGTACAGGCGGGACAGCAGCTGGGCCACGGTTGACTTGCCCGCACCCGAGGACCCTACGAGCGCCACGGTTTGCCCGGGCTCCACGCGGAAGCTGATTCCGTGCAGGACCTCTTCGCCGCCGCGGGCATCAAGCGTCGCCACTTCCTCCAGCGACGCAAGGGACACCTTCTCCGCGGACGGATAGCCGAAGCGGACGTCGTCGAACTCCACGGCAACAGGTCCAGAAGGCACGGCGACCGCGTCGGGCTTCTCCTGGATGAGCGGCTTAAGGTCCAGGATCTCGAAGACCCGCTCGAAGCTGACCAGCGCGCTCATGACCTCAACGTGGGCACTCGACAACGCGGTGAGGGGCGCATAGAGGCGGGTGAGCAGCAGTGCCAGCACGACGACGTCGCCCGCCGCCAGCTGCCCGCTCAGCGCAAGCCAACCGCCCAGTCCGTAGACGAGCGAAAGGGCCAGTGCGGAAACCAGTGTCAATGCGGTGATGAACGTGAACTGCAACATGGCGGTGCGGACACCGATATCCCGTACACGGCCGGCGCGCAGCGCGAACTCGGCGGACTCTTCATCCGGGCGGCCGAACAGTTTGACGAGCGTGGCGCCGGGTGCGGAGAAACGCTCTGTCATTTGGGTGCCCATGGCCGCGTTGTGGGACGCGGCTTCACGCCGGAGGTCGGCCAGCTTGGAGCCCATGCGGCGTGCGGGGATGAGGAAGATCGGCAGAAGCACCATCGCCAGGACCGTGACCAGCCAGGACGTGTTGAGCATGACCACGAGGGTCAGGACCAAGGACACGACGTTGCTGACCACTCCGGAGAGCGTGCCCGCGAAAGCCGACTGGGCTCCGATGACGTCGTTGTTGAGCCGGCTGACGAGGGCTCCGGTGCGGGTCCGGGTGAAGAAGGCTATGGGCATGCGTTGCACATGGTCGAACACCCGCGTCCGCAGGTCAACGATCACGCCTTCGCCGATCACGGAAGACAGCCACCGGGTCAGCAATCCCACTCCGGCGTCGGCGACGGCCACCGCAGCGATGAGAGCGGCAAGCCCGATCACGACGTCCACGCCCGCTTTGGCGATGAGCGCGTTCACCACTTTGCCGGCCAGCACCGGGGTGGCCACCGCAAGGAAGGCGCCGGCAATGGAGGCCAGTACGAAGGCGATCAGCTTGTTGCGGTACGGTTTCGCGAAAGCGAGGACGCGCTTGATGGTTTCCCGCGAAAACGGCTGGGAGCCGCTCTTGGCCCGGGTGATGTTGTAGAGCGAGCGCCAAGCGACGCCATCCATGCTCATGGCTTGTGATTCCCCATTCCGGAAGTGTGGTGCAGTTCGGTCACGGTGCCGTTGTCAAGGTGCCAGCGGGAATCGAGCCGGACGTTTTCGAGCAAGCGGCGGTCGTGCGTGACCAGCAGGAGCGCGCCTTCGTAGCCGTCGAGCGCATCCTCGAGCTGCTCGATCGCCGGCAGGTCGAGGTGGTTGGTTGGTTCGTCGAGGACCAGCAGGTTGACGCCGCGGGCCTGCAGCAGCGCGAGCGCCGCCCGGGTGCGTTCGCCCGGGGACAAGGAATCCACGGTCCGGGAGGTGTGGTCCGCCTTGAGGCCGAACTTGGCCAGCAGGGTCCGGACATCCGCGGAGTTCCATTCGATCAGGACGGATTCGACGGCGTCTGCCAGGGTGAGGTGCCCCGCCAGCAGTCCGCGGGCTTGGTCTATCTCGCCGATCGCCACGGATGCACCCATGGAGGCGTCTCCGGCGTCGGGCTGTTGAAGCCCCAGCAGGAGCCGCAGGAGGGTGGACTTTCCTGCGCCGTTGGGTCCGGTGATGCCAATGCGTTCGCCGGCGTTGAGCTGGAGGTTGACGGGTCCAAGCGTGAAGTCGCCTTGATGTGCGACGACGTCGCGCAAGGTTGCGACGACCGAGCTGGAGCGCGGTGCCTGGCCGATGCTGAACTGCAGCTGCCATTCCTTGCGCGGCTCTTCCACCTCGTCAAGCCGGGCGATGCGGGACTCCATCTGACGGACTTTCTGGGCCTGCTTCTCCGAGGACTCCACGCTCGCAGCCCTGCGGATTTTGTCGTTGTCCGGGCTCTTCTTCATGGCGTTGCGGACGCCCTGTGAGCTCCATTCGCGCTGCGTCCGGGCCCGGGAGACGAGGTCAGCCTTGGTGTTGGCGAATTCCTCGTAGCGTTCGCGGGCGTGCCGTTTTGCCACCGCCCGCTCTTCGAGGAAGGAATCGTAACCGCCGTCGTAGACTGCCACGCTGTTCTGGGCAAGGTCCAGTTCCAGCACCTTGGTGATGCAGCGTGCCAGGAACTCCCGGTCATGCGAGACCAATACGGCGCCGCCGCGAAGGCCCTGGACGAATGATTCAAGCCGGGCGAGTCCGTCGAGGTCAAGGTCATTGGTGGGTTCGTCGAGGAGCACGACGTCGAAACGGCTCAGCAGGAGCGCCGCCAAGGCAACGCGCGCGGCCTGTCCGCCGGACAGGCCGGTCATGAGCGCATCCGGACCGGATTCCAGGCCAAGTTCCGCCAATACCGCGGGGATGCGGTCCTCCAGGTCCGCGGCTCCCGACGCCATCCAGCGGTCAAAAGCCAGGGAGTAAGCGTCGTCGGCATCCGCGGTCCCGGCCGCGAGGCCCTCGGCGCCGGCTTCCATCTCGGCCGTGGCCTGGGCGCAACCCGTGCGGCGCGCAATGTAGGCGGCCACGGTTTCGCCGGGGGTACGTTCGTGTTCCTGGGGCAGCCAGCCGACAAAAGCGTCGCTGGGAGCGAGGCTGACCGTGCCCTCCTGGGGCCGGTCAGCTCCTGCGAGGATGCGCAACAGGGTGGATTTCCCGGCGCCGTTGGCGCCGACGACACCCACGACATCTCCCGGCGCGACAGTGAGGGAGAGCTTCGAGAACAAGGTGCGGTGACCGTGGCCGCCGGAGAGCTCTTTGGCGACAAGCGTTGCAGTCATTGGTCTATCCTCTCACTGCTCCGCCCTTGAGCGGAAAGGCCGGGGCATGGAAGAACCCGCTGGTCCGTACTTGGGGGGTGTGCGGACCAGCGGGTTCGAGAATCAAGCATAATTCAATGTGCGCGCATCGTAAAATCGACCTCGCAGTCCTCGCAGGAACCGTCGTCCAGAAACCTCCTGCGGGAAACCGTCTATCAGAAAGTGGTTCATGTCCCTCCCCTCCAAGGCGTTCCAACGCTGGCTGCACGGGGTCGCCCCGAACACCAGCACGGCCGATGTCTGCCGCTCTTCGGGAGTGAAACGCACCACGCTGGCCCAACAATTGGTCCGGGGCAAGGTGGCCGAGAGTTCACTCGTGAGCATCAGCCGGGCCTTCGACATGAACCCCTTCGACGCATTGGCACAATTCGATGCCTACGCGGCGCTTCGCGGGACCCCGGTTCCCCCCACCGATGCGGAACTCCTTAGCCAGGTCTCCACCATGGACCTGCTGCGTGCAGTCGTCGAGCGCTCGAACCCTCGGGACGCCGTGCCGCCCTTGATCCTCGCGGAGACCCCGCACCCGAGCTCAGTCAGGAACTGGGTGGACGCGATCGACGACGGCGAGCTGCGGCACCGGGTGAGCGGCGCCACCGGGATCGCACCGCAGAACTTCTCCGCGCATCTGACAGCCAACCGGCTACCCCCGGAACTGGCCTTGGCAACGTCCCGGGCAGCCGGCGTCGGACCGGCCGGAGGCCTCGTGGCCAGCGGCCTCGTCACCGAGGCGGAGGCGGGATGGCCCACCGGGGCGCGGAGGGAGGCCCTGGACCGGATGACCGAAGGCGAATTGGCACTGTTGGCCGGAGAGCGGCTGCAGGCCCTCGGCAAGGCCCTGCGCCGCCATGAGCATGAGCTCGACCACACGAACAGAATCTGGGAGAACCTGGGATGACCACCGTGTTGGCGTGGGCCACCCTCTCCATTTGCCTCGTTTTGACGGCCATTCGCATTCCCAGCGCCCTCCGGGGCGAGAACCGGATGATGTTCGTCCTGTTCGCTCTGATTTCCCTCGACATCCTGCTGAGCATCGAGGGTCCTTATTTGTTGATCGACGCATGGCTGGGCAGCTTTAACCTCTGTAACCTGCTGCTTCGGTTCATGCTCTACGGAACGTTCCTGCTCATGGGCATCAAGGTGGCGAGGGCCTTTGCTTCACCCGGCGGGGAACGAGCCATCCGTGGCCCCGTTGGCTTGGCCGTTTTGGGAGCAACCGCGGTGCTCACGGCCTTCTTCTTCTTCTCGATGGACACCTCGAGTTCCACCGTGGGCCTGAATGACCTGGACCCGGGGCCAGCCCTTGATACTTATGCGGCCTTGGGCAGGTTCTACCCGGGCTACGTTGCCGTATGCCTCATCCCGGGTATGTGGCGGTCCGTTCGAGGACCGGGTCCGGTTCTGCTCCGCGCCGCCTCCGCGACATTGCTCCTGGGCCTCGGTTTGCTGATCGCGTCGCAGGTCTTTCCGCTCATCCCGCTATCCAATACGTGGCTGCGGCCGCTCATCAACTACTCTGCCGCGTTGGCGACTGCACTTGGCTTGGGAGGCATCTGGCTGTCCAAAATCGTTGCCAGCCGGACTCGCCGCACGGTAACGTAAAAACATACCGCGTAACCTCTTTCATGAATCCATTATATCGTGCCATAATTATGAATGTGTGAAGGCGACGCAGCCTGACCTTTGAATCAATGAACGGGTTTCCAAGGTTCGTGGCGCGTGCGGGAGCACTTTTGGGGGGATGAGTGGTGGCGGGCTGTTGGGGACCGCCCCCACTCAGCCTTTTTAAGCGTCCTCCCGTGTACGCCCGCAGCACCCGGGTACGGTCCCGTGACTAAGATGGCTTTCATGAAGAGCCTGCTTACCCGCCGCACAGCACTGTCCGCAACCCTTGCCGCCGTCGCGCTGGCACTGACCGCTTGTGGCGGCGGCTCCTCGCCGTCGTCGACGTCGGGTGGAGACACCTCGCTGTCGGCCATCAAGTCCAAGGGCGAGATCGTCATCGCCACCGAAGGCACCTACCGGCCGTTCAGCTTCCATGAGAATGGGGCCGGTCCCCTCACGGGCTTCGACGTCGAAATCGCCCAGGCCGTGGCCGCCAAGCTCGGGGTAAAGGCGACCTTCCAGGAAACCCAGTTCGATGGCATCTTCGCGGGCCTGGATTCCAAGCGCTTCGACGCTATTGCCAACCAGATTTCCATCAACCCTGAGCGCACGGCCAAGTATGACTTCTCGGCCCCGTACACGATCTCCAATGGCGTCGTCGTGACCAAGTCGGATAACAACTCCATCAACAGCTTCGCCGATCTCAAAGGCAAGACCACGGCCCAGTCATTGACCAGCAACTTCTACAAGATGGCAGTTGACGCAGGCGCCAACGTCCAGTCCGTCGAGGGCTGGGCGCAAGCCGCCACCTTGGTCCGCCAGGGCCGCGTCGACGCAACCGTCAACGACAAGCTGACCTACCTCGACTACGCCAAGAGCACCCCGGACTCCGGCTTGAAGATCGCCGCGGAAACCACCGACAAGACGCAGAGCGCCATGGTCTTCCGCAAGGGATCCACCGAGCTCAAGGCCGCAGTGGACAAAGCGCTCACGGACCTTCGAGCCGACGGCACCCTCGCCAAGATCTCCCAGAAGTACTTCGGCGCAGACGTTACCAAGTAGCCGGGGGCCGAACAGATGACCTTCAACTGGGACCTCGTCTGGAGTTCCTTCGGGCCAATCATCGGCGGCGCCGTCACAGGAACCATCCCCTTGACCCTGGCCTCGTTCGCGATTGGCCTGGCGTTGGCGCTGCTCGTCGCCCTCTTGCGCCTGAGCCCCAACAGGCTGCTCTCGGCCGTCGCGCGCTTCTATGTGTCCGTGATCCGCGGGACGCCCCTCCTGGTGCAGTTGTTCGTGATCTTCTATGGCCTCCCGAGCCTTGGCGTGAAGCTGGAGCCGTGGCCGAGCGCCATCATCGCGTTTTCCCTCAATGTGGGCGGCTACGCTGCCGAGGTCATCCGCGCCGCAATCCTGTCGGTGCCCAAGGGCCAATGGGAGGCCGGGCACACCATCGGAATGTCGCGGCCGCAAACGCTCGTGCGGATCATCCTCCCGCAAGCGGCCAGGGTCTCGGTGCCCCCGCTGTCCAACACCTTCATTTCCCTTGTGAAGGACACCTCGCTGGCTTCGCTCATCCTGGTCACCGAGCTTTTCCGCAACGCCCAGCAGATCGCCGCGTTCAGCCAGGAATTCATGATCCTGTACCTCGAATCCGCACTGGTCTACTGGGTCATTTGCCTCGTCCTCTCCACGGGCCAGTCCGCCCTGGAGCGTAGATTGGACCGTTATGTCGCCCACTGAGCCCAGCAACGCCCTCCAAGGAAACTCCTCGCTGGTGCTGTCCGCACGGGACCTTGCCAAAGCCTTCGGCAGCAACGAGGTGCTGAGCGGCATCGACATCGATGTCCGCCGCGGACAAGTGGTCGCCTTGATCGGGCCTTCCGGTTCTGGAAAGACGACGGTCCTGCGCTCGCTCAACGGTCTCGAGGTGCCCGACGCCGGCACGGTCACCTTCGGGGACGCCGACGCCGGTACGGTCCGGGGGTCCGGCGCGGGACTGACCCTCGATTTCGCGGGCACAGTGGGCAAGCGGGAGATCGCCGCCCTCCGGGACCGCAGTGCCATGGTGTTCCAGCACTACAACCTGTTCCCGCACATGACGGTGCTCAAGAACATCATCGAAGGACCACTCCAAGTCCAGAAACGGCCCAGGGCTGAAGTCGTGGCGGAGGCCGAGCGGCTCCTCGCCCGGGTGGGCCTCGCAGACAAACGCGACGCGTACCCCTTCGAGCTGTCAGGCGGCCAGCAACAACGCGTGGGAATCGTGCGTGCCTTGGCCCTCAAACCCCAACTGCTGCTCTTCGACGAGCCCACCTCTGCCCTGGACCCGGAACTCGTGGGTGAAGTGCTGGGCGTCATCAAGGAACTTGCCGACGAAGGGTGGACCATGGTGATTGTGACGCACGAGCTCGCCTTCGCCCGCCAGGTTGCCGACGAAGTCATCTTCATGGACGGTGGCGTGGTGGTCGAGCGAGGACCCGCCGCGGAGGTCTTGCGGGAGCCCCGCGAGGAACGGACCAAGCAATTCGTCAAACGCCTCCAGCACGACGTTTGAGGCCCAACTGACTCGCAGTTGTTGTCGTTTTGGGCCTCCTAAACGACAACAACTGCGAGTCAGTTGGGCAGGCACTCAGCGGCTGAAACGCAAGGTCACCAACTGGAACGGGCGCAGGGTCAATTCGACGGCACCGGCTCCGGGCGTCACTCCGGGAGCCTCGACGGGGCGCTCCAGCAGGTCCACGGATTGCACCATCCGGGAATCGAAATTCGCCGTGATGAGGCCCGTGGAACGTTCACCCAGCGATTCGTAAAGCCTCACGATGACATCTCCGGAGCCGTCCTCGGCAAGCTTGACGGCTTCGATGACCAGCGCTTGGTTGAACACCGTGAAGAGCGGCTCCACAGGATTCGCACCCGCCAGGAGCCTCGGTTTGAGGTTGGTCCGGTAGCCCTCCTCCACGGCCCCGCCGATGCTGGCGCCGGGCCGGATGCTCAGATCCAGGACGTGCACACCGAGGTCGGCCTGGGGGTCCGGGAACTTGGGCGCCCGCAGCAGTGACACACGGACGTTGGTGGTGGTTCCGCCGTCGTCGCGGATGGTCCGGGTGACGTCGTGCCCGTAGCTTGACGCGTTGGAGATGGCGACGCCGTAACCCGGCTCTGCCACGTGGATCCAGCGGTGGGCGCAGAATTCGAACTTGGCGGCTTCCCAGGACGTGTTGGTGTGCGTCGCCCGGAATACGTGCCCGAACTGGGTCTCGGAGGCGGATCGGTCGGCACGGACATCCAGCGGGAACCCGATCTTCAGGAGTTTCTCGTGTTCCTGCCAGTCCACCGTGGTGGAAATGCCGAGGGATTCCGCGCCCGCTTCGAGGGAAATGCGCTGCGTGATAGTGGAGGAGCCGACGGTCCGCTCCACGACGACGACGGCGTCCCACCCCGCGCTTTCCAGCGTCACCGATCGCGCCTCGACTACGGAGACGACGTTCCGGCGGTAGAACTCATCGATGTCCCAGGCATCCCATTCGTTGGGCGTGTCCCGGTGGAGTTCAAGGTGGTTGCCGAACATCCCGGGCGCAATGGCTTCGCGGCCGGTCGCGTAATCCGAGAGGGAGGTCAGCAGGCCGTTGGCGTCCAGTACCGCGCGGATGACGCCGTTGTCCAGAACATAGCCGCCGGCGCGTTCTGTGACATTGACCGGATTATCCTGGTGAACCGCTTCCGCAGCGGCGAGCGCGGGAACCCCGCTGCGCTCATGCGGGGCCGCATTGAGCAGGAAGAGGGTGTCCCCCTGGCCCAGGATGGCCGAAGCGGCATCCGCGATGATGCCTTCCAGGTCCCGGGCGATCGCGGCATAGTTCCGCTCCGCATCCTGGTGGACCCACGCGATGGCGCTGCCCGGCAGGATGTCGTGGAACTGCTGCAACAGCACAAGCCGCCACAAGCGCTTGAGGTCCGCCGCAGGATAAGTGAACGAACCGGGAGTCCGTACTGCCGCCGTCGAGCACCAAAGCTCGGCCTCGCGCAACAGGTGCTCCGAGCGGCGGTTCCCCTGTTTGGTGTTTGCCTGGCTCGTGTAGGTGCCCCTGTGTAGCTCGAGGTACATCTCCCCCACCCAGACCGGGAGGTTGTGGTACTCGGCCTCTGCCTGCTTGAAGAACTCTTCGGCGGTTCCCATGCGCACCTTCGGCGAGCCTTCCAGGTCCGCCGTCCGGTGGGCTGCGGCAACCATTTCGCGCGTTGGTCCGCCACCGCCGTCGCCGTAACCGAAGGGGACCAGCGAAATGGTGCCCCGGCCGTGCTCCCGGTAGTTGCGCTGGGCATGGGCGAGTTCGCGGCCGTGGAGCTCGGAGTTGTAGGTGTCCACAGGCGGGAAGTGGGTGAAAAGCCGCGTGCCGTCGATGCCCTCCCAATTGAAGGTGTGGTGCGGCATCTTGTTGACCTGGTTCCAGGAGATCTTCTGGGTCAGGAACCACCGGGAACCAGCGGACTTGACGATCTGCGGGAGGGCCCCGGAATATCCGAAGGAGTCAGGGAGCCAGGCTTCCTGGCAGTCGACGCCGAACTCCTGCAAGAAGAAGCTCTTGCCCTCCACGAATTGGCGGGCCATGGCCTCGCCGCCGGGCATGTTGGTGTCCGATTCCACCCACATGCCGCCGACCGGCACGAATTGCCCGGCCTTTACTTTCTCCCGGATCCGGATGAAGAGCTCAGGATAGAACTCCTTCATCCACGCCAATTGCTGCGCCGAGGAGCAGGAGAAGACAAAATCGGGGTTCTCATCCATGAGGGCCACGACATTGGAGAACGTGCGGGCGCATTTGCGGATGGTTTCACGGACCGGCCAGAGCCAGGCCGAGTCGATGTGCGCGTGGCCGGTGGCCAGAAGTTCGTGGGCCGAGGCGTAAGCGGGCCGGCTCAAGACCTCGGCGAGGGCTTCCCTGCCGGCGGCTGCGGTGCCCGCGACATCGTCCGGGTCCATGACGTCAAGCATGCGCTCAAAGGCGCGGAGGATCTCATGGCGCCGAGGCAGTTCGAAAGGTAGCTCGTGCATCAGCCCGCTGAGGGTCCAGATGTCCTGGTGGAGCTCCCACACCACCTCGTTGAGTTCGGCTATGGCTATGCGTCCGAACCGGTAGCGAAGCTCGTCTCCGGAGGTGGATTTGTCGCCCAATGGGGTTGCCGCGAAGCTCCACCCCTGGCTGAGATCCGGATTGGCGGCGGCTTCCACGTAGAAGTCCACCGAGAGCCCGCCACCCAGAAGCTTCAGCGGGACGTGCTGGTTGCGCGGGGAGATGGCCTTGATGATGGTGCCGTCGTGCCGCCAGGCGATGCCTTCGCACTGGAATCCGGGGGCGTCGTTGCTGAACCCCAGATCGACGACGATCTCCACCGTCGTGCCATCGGCAACTCCCCAGCCCTCCGGAACCTCACCCCGAAGCCGCAGCCACTTGGTGCTCCAGGCCCTGCCCCACGCAGCACCGTGTTCCTGGGGTTCAAAAACCTGGCGGAGTGCTTCCGAGACCGGAACCGGCTCTCCAGGGGCATCCCAGCTGCTCAGTTCGAGAGGCAGTGCGCGGCCATAGATGGCGGGGGCTATCCGCTCCCGGACAAAACGTTCGAGCCGCTTCTCGGTGATCCGGCGGTCGTCGTGCAATTGAAGTCCCCTTTGGCGGTGGGCTGGTAGAGATGCTTCCTTACCGAGATGAGCAGCCTACTAAGCAAGGTCATTGTCCGGAGGAAACGGATTCCATTCGATGGATAAAATCTACGTTGTTCCTGAACAATAGCAAAGTGATTGGCGGCTATCCCTGCAAGTCCCTTGTCCCCACCGGAACACCCACCCGGTCACTGCCCGCGTAGACGTTGAGGCTGGTCCCCCGGCTGAAGCCCACCAGGGTCAAACCGGTCTCCTGCGCGAGCTCCACGGCAAGGCTGGACGGTGCGCTGACGGCGGCCAGGACCGGGATTCCTGCGAGCGCCGCCTTCTGGACGAGCTCGAAGGATGCCCTCCCGGAGACCTGCAGGACGGTGCCGCGCAGGGGCAACATTCCTTCGCGCAACGCCCAGCCCACCACTTTGTCCACGGCGTTGTGCCTGCCCACGTCTTCCCGCAGGCACAATAGCTCGGCAGCGCCGCCTGCGCCGTCGTCGTGGATCCGGAAGAGTCCGGCGGCATGCACTCCCCCGGTCTTGTCGAAGACCGCTTGTGCTTCGCGGAGACGGTCGGGCAAGGAAGCCAGAACCTCGACCGGGACGCTCAGGGCGTCATCCGCCGGGTTGAAGTGGGAGGATTTGCGCACTGCCTCGATGGAGTCGGTGCCGCAGATCCCGCACGAGCTGGAGGTGTAGACGTTGCGGCCCGTCTCGGGAAGGACAACGTCGGGACGCAACTGCGCCTCCACGACGTTGAAGGTCTGAACGCCGTTCTCGTCCTCGCCGGCGCAGAAGCGCAGCGAAATGAGCTGGGCCGGGTCCCAGATGACACCTTCGGAGACCAGGAAGCCCGCCACGAGGTCGAAATCGTCGCCGGGAGTCCGCATGGTCACCGAGAAGGACATGTGCCCGAGGCGCACCTCGAGCGGCTCCTCGACCGCCAGGAAGTCCTCGCGGTAGCGGACCGGGTGCTCCAGCGCCTGGGCGGAGCCATCCAGGACGAATTTGTGCACCTTGCGGCGCTGGGTCACCCGTCCCATCAGATACCCACCGTCCCGGCAGCTTCCTTGTGTTCGGCAGGTTCACCGTGCTTGACGAACCGTACCGTCATGGCCTTGTAGCCGGGCGTGTTGGATTCGCGGGCAACGAGTTCCCGGTGGACCAGGGCGTTGGCCTCCGGGAAGTACGCGGCCGCGCAACCCTTGGCAGTGGGGTAGGCAACCAGCCGGAACCTGTCCGCCCGGCGTTCCGTTCCGCCGAAAGTGGAGATGACGTCCACCATGTCCCTGTCCTCGAAGCCGAGCTCGCTGAGATCGTCCTCGTGGACCAGGATGACCCGGCGGCCTTCGGAAATGCCCCGGTAGCGGTCGTCCAAGCCGTAGAACGTGGTGTTGTACTGGTCGTGGCTGCGGACCGTCTGGAGGATCAGGTGGCCGGCCGGGGCTTCAAGGTATTCCAGCGGGCTCACGGTGAATCGCGCCTTGCCGATGTCCGTGGCGAACGTGCGGGTGTCGCGTGGTGGATTGGGCAGGACGAAGCCGTTCTTGGTCCTCACCCTTGCGTTGAAGTCCTCGAAACCGGGGATCACCCTGGAGATGTGGTCCCGGATGACGTCATAGTCCTCGGCCATGGCACGCCAATCCACAGGGTGGTTGTCCCCGAGGACCGCCTGTGCCATGCGTGCGACGATGACAGGTTCGCTGAGCAAATGCTCCGAGACCGGGGTCAAGCGGCCTTGGGTGGTGTGGATGACGGACATGGAGTCTTCCACGGAGAGGATCTGCCGTCCGCCCGGGTGTTTGTCGTCCGTATCCGTTCTGCCCAGGGTAGGCAGGATCAGGGAGGTCTTGCCGTGCACCACGTGCGCACGGTTGGGCTTGGTGGAGATGTGCACCGTCAGCCCGGCCCTCTTGAGCCCTTCCTCCAGCGCGACGGTGTCCGAGCCCGCCGCGGCGAAGTTGCCGCCCATGGAAACGAACACATCCACCTCGCCCTTCTCCAAGGCGTGTTGGGTTTCCACGGAGTCGTACCCGTGCGCCCGGGGCGTGGTGAATCCAAACTCTTTGTCCAAGGCTGCCAGGAAGGCCTCGGAAGGCTTCTCCCAGATCCCCATGGTGCGGTCGCCCTGCACGTTGGAGTGGCCGCGGACGGGACAGGCGCCGGCGCCGCGCTTGCCGAAGTTTCCCTGCAAGAGCAGCAGGTTGATGATTTCCCGCAGGGTATCCACGGAGTGGGGCTGCTGCGTCAGGCCCAGCGCCCAGCAAATGATGGTGCCCTTCGAGGCGGCCAGCATGCCGGCCACCTTGGTGATTTCAATGCGGCTCAAGCCCGTGGCACGTTCCGTCTCGACCCAATCCAGCGCTGCCCGGGCCTCGGCGTAGGCCTCGAAGCCGTCGGTCTGCGCGTCGATGAAGGCGCGATCAACCACCGTTCCCGGCTGCCGCTTCTCCTCTTCCAGCAGGAGGTGGCCCAGCGCCTGGAACAAGGCAAGGTCGCCGCCCACCTTGATCTGCAGGAATTCATCGGCGATGTCCGTGCCACCACCCACCACACCGTTGAGCGACTGCGGATCCTTGAAGTTCAAGAGCCCGGCTTCCGGCAGAGGATTGACGGCGACAACCTTGCCGCCGTTATTCTTGCAATCGCGCAAGGCGGAGAGCATACGCGGATGGTTCGTGCCCGGGTTCTGGCCCACGACGAGCACCAGTTGCGCTTCGTGGATGTCTTCCAGCGAGACTGTGCCCTTGCCGATCCCGATGGTCGGGTTGAGGGCGCTCCCCGAGGACTCGTGGCACATGTTCGAGCAGTCGGGCAGGTTGTTGGTGCCCAGGCTGCGGGCGAACAGCTGGTACATGAACGCGGTCTCGTTGGCCGTGCGCCCCGAGGTGTAGAAAACGCACCGGTCCGGCGTGGTGGCATTCACGTGCTCGCCGATCAAGGCGAAAGCATCCGTCCAGCTGATCGGCGAATAGTGTGTGTCGCCCGGGCGGATGACGACCGGTTCGGCAATGCGGCCTTGGCTGCCGAGCCAGTATTCGGTCTTGTCCTCGAGTTCGGCCAAGGAGTGCCGGGCCCAGAACTCCGCGCCGACCACGCGCGTTGTGCTCTCCTCGGCGATTGCCTTGGCCCCGTTTTCACAGAACTCGGCTGGACTGCGTTTGCCGGTGATGGACTCCGGCCAGGCGCAGCCGGGACAGTCGAAACCGTCCCGTTGGTTGACGCGGAGCATTGACTTGACGGTCCGGCTGACGCCCGCTTGGGCCCAACCGCGTTCCAATGCCACGGTGACTGCCTTGACGCCCGCGGCGGAGCGCTTGGGTGGGTGGATCTGGAGGTCATCTTCGTTGATGTCCTGCTCGGGTGCATGCCTGTTCATGCCCCCATCATTGCAAGGCCTGACTCTCTAATCCACCCGCGTCCATTCGGCATCGGAACTCTCAGCCCGTCAGCGCGCTCCAGTCGACCGGCCCGGACGAAACCTTGCGGGCCGGCTTGGCAGGAGTCTTCCTGGACTTGTCCTCCGAGGACTTCGGCAGGGGAAGCGGCGGCCCCCACGGCAAGGGAAAAGCGGGCACTGCCTCGCCCAGTTGCACGCCGTGCGGCGGCACCACCATGACTCCGTCCGCACTAGCGAGGCCGCGCATCATCCCGGGCCCTGCATGCTGGGCCGGCGAGGCCAAGCCGTACACCAACCTGAAGGGAAGCAAGCGCGTGCGCCCGGGATCGGCGTCGAGCATGGCACCGCAAGGAACCTCGCCGACCTCCGGCAGCGCCCTGTGCCCCAGCCCCGCGAGAAGCGGTGCACCGATCGTGAAGAGGACCATCATGGCCGCGAGCGGATTGCCGGGGAGACCCAGCACAAAGCGACCGTCCGGGAGTTCGGCCAAAACGCCGGGATGTCCCGGACGCATCGCAATTCCATCGATCAGCAAACGGCCGCCAAGATCCGCAATAGCCCGCCGGAAGTGGTCCGTCCCCGAACGGCCGGTCCCACCGGTGGTGATGACGACGTCGGCGGGTGGCGCGTCCGGCGACAGCTCGCCTTCTTCAAGGCCCCCGAGCCACTCTTCATAGGAGTCGCCCACCTTGATTTGCTCGCCGCGGATCCCGCCAAGGAGCTCGACGACGGCGCCAAGCTGGGGACCGAAGGTATCCCTCACCCGGCCGGGGACCGGGACACCCGCGGTCACCACTTCAGAGCCGGTCAGGAGCATTTTCACGAGGGGCTTGCCCAGCACGTCGAGTTCATCACGCCCGGCCAAGGCAGCCAGGGCGAGATGGGCCGGGTTCAAGACAACGCCCGATTTGATGAGCAGCTCGCCCGCCGCAGCTTCTTCACCGGCGTTGCGGATATGTTGGCCATTGCGCGGTTCGCCCGGCCTGGCGTTCCCGCCGAGCGCGAGCAGCGGCAAGCCATCCTCGTCCGTGGTCAGGACCCCGCTCTCGCTCCGTAGCACGGCCTTGGCCCCCGGCGGGATCAGGCCGCCGGTTGCAATCGGGCTCGCTTGGTGCGGGGCCAGGCGGTGGCCGGCTTCGGCGAGGATCCATGGGCCGCTGCCGTTGACCGCCCAGCCATCCATCGCGGAGGACGCGTAGTGCGGCAGGTCCTGCAGGGCGTGGACATCCGAGGCCAAGGTCCTGCCGATGGCGTCCTTCAGTGAAACGGGCGCGGCGGGAATGGGCGTGGCACTGTCGAAGGCAAGTTGCCGTGCCTCGGCCCACAAGTGGTCGGCATGTGGGACATGCTCCGGGGTTTCCGTCATCCGGCGTCGGTTCCGGGGTTCGTGTAGTCCTTCGCGAGCGTGCGTGCAAGGCCCATGGCGGAATCCATCGACGCAGCTTGAGTCGCTTGTCCCGAACCCGCGGCAAGTCCGGCCGCGAAGCCCGCAATGAAGGTGGTCAAGGGAGCCGCCGGCCGGACCACGGAGTGGGCTGCAACGCCTGCCAGGGACAGGATCTCGTTGATGTCGATCTCGACGTCTTCCAGCTCATATGCTTGCAGCAGGCTCCTGCACCATTCCTCGAGCGTTTCTTCCTGGCTCTTCACGATCCGCCTCCACTGTCCGGTACAGCTGTTGTCACGGCAGGTCGCCGTCCACTCCAAGCGCCGCGGCATCCTCCCAGGTATCCACGTCATCGGTGGACCCCGCGGGGACAGGCACGGCCAGCAGATCAAGCCTAGCAAGCAGGCGGAAAACCGCGGCGTTGGCCAGGCCACCTTGTGCTGCCGCAGCCTGAACTTCCCGTTGTAGAGCGGATACCCTGTAGATCCCGAGCAGCGGCTGCTTCCGTCCATCGGCGGAAATGGACATGGCCCCTTCCGTGTCTCCGTGGCCGGCAAGTTCCTGGAGCAGGACCGGAACGGCGGCGGCGGCCAGGGGCATATCGCAGGCAAGGACGAGGACCCAAGGCGCGTGCTCCGTCGACGGACTGCGTTGCCCTAGGCGGAGGAGTCCGGCGGCGATCGCGGCGGCCGGTCCGGAGTAGGGCGGGTCCTCCCGCGCGGTCAATGTGCCGTCCGGCAAAGTGCCGGTATCCGGCCCGACGACGACGACCCTCCCGGCCCCGCGCGCGGCCGCGACGGCACGCTGAAGGAGGGTGGCGCCGTCGTACCTCAACTGGGCTTTGGGCACGCCGCCGAGGCGGGAGGACTTGCCGCCCGCCAATATCACCGCATCAAAGTGCACCCGCCCAGATTACCCGGGAAGCGCGCTCAATTCCGGTTCAGGCCGCCGATTCGGGCAGGAGAAAGGGATCCCATGCGGGCGCAGGTTTCTCAAGCTCCTTGATCTGCCAGATAGTCCCGGTGGGCGCCGCCGGAGTGAACCTCAGTTTCCAGCCCATCTCGGCTGGGGTGTGGTCACTCTTGGCGTTGTTGCAGCGCAAGCACGCTGCCACCAGGTTTTCCCAGGAATCCGCGCCGCCCCTGGATTTGGGGTGGACGTGGTCAATGGTGTGCGCTGCTTTCCCGCAGTAGGCGCAACGGTGACCGTCGCGGCGCAAGACGCCGCGGCGTGTAACCGCCGTGATGGTGTTGTACCTCGGCCGGATGTAGCGATTGAGCAGAATCACGGAGGGACGTCCGAGAATCTCCTGTGGCCCGACGACAGGCTCGTCGCCTTCGGCCACTACGCTCGCTTTTCCGGTGAGCACAAGGACCAGCGCCCGGCGGAAGGTTACTACCGCCAGCGGTTCATATCCAGCATTAAGAACGAGTGTGCGCATGCACGTACCTCTTCACGGCCGCACCCGTCAGGGGCGCGAGGGCCGGCTGCCCTCTGCATGTACGGGCTGTGGATCGACAACCTAAGAGTAAACACCCGGAGGCCAGATCAGCGAATCCTTGCAGGAGTTCCAGCGCGGTGTCGGTCAAAGTTCATGTGCCGGACACATAAGCGCATGCTGGTTAAAACAGAACATCCCCGCTGGCGGACCAGCAGGGATGTTCCAGTGAAGCTATGTAGCCGGAGCTATTTAGCCACCAACGCGGATGAAGACCGGGCCGGAGCCAACGTTCACGCTGTAAAGGGCGGTGGTGCCGCCGTTCCAGCCGCCGTGGACTGCCATGCCGTTGCCGACATAAACGGCGATGTGGGCCATGCCCATGCCACCGTTCTGGTAGTAGACCAGGTCGCCCGGCTGCGCTTCAGCAGCGCTGACCGTGCGGCCAAGGGAGAGGTAGTCTGCCGGCCAGCCGTGGAAGTTGATCCCCACGGCGGCCAGGGAGTTCGAAGCCAGGGCGGTGCAGTCCTGGGCAACGCCAAGCTGTGCGTAAGCTGCGGCAGCAATTGCTGCGCCCTTGCCGCTGGCAACTTTCGTGGCGGGTGAAACAGCTGCGGTGACGGAGAGCGTCGAGGAGCCGGTAGCGGTACCCGTCGCAGCCTTCGTGGCCGGAGCAGCTTCCTGCGTGGCAACCGGAGCTGCGACAACCGGAGCAGCTTCGGTGGAGACCGCCGGGCGCTCGTACTTGATGGCCACGGAGGAGTCGGCCGAAATGCTGGCTTGGGCGATCGACTGGACTTCCAGTGCGGAGGTCGAAGTGGACTCGCGGGGGACGTTGATTTCTGCAGCGTTTGCTGCGATACCGCTAGTAAGCACCAGACCGGAAGCAGCTGCGATAACCGCTGCCTGACGGCCTACGCCGCCGGCGTTGCTGCCGACAGTCTTAGCGATAACGGCAAGCGAGTTGGTCTTGGTGACCGCGGCACGGTGGCGCGCAACAGTAGAGCGTGAAGACACGTTAAGAGGCCTCTCCCTATGCCCGCGAGGTAAGCTGTCGGATTCGGATGGGAGTCATCCGGCCACACTTCTCCCTCTCGGAAGTTGTGCGACTTAACCCCAAGGCCATCGGTGAAGATGACCAAAAGTTGGGTCCCCCGCCTCTGCCAGACGATGTTTTGCGAACGGAACCTCGAGCAGTGGCAGAGCTAGGCAATCCACTCGAGTGCATCAACTCTCTAAAAGTTGATGCGTCTTAGACGGTACATGAGTTTTGGCTGAATGTCACATTCAGGTCACGGAGCGTGACAAGCATGCGAGAGGCTTCCATCGGATTGGCTACAGCCAGCCCAAGGGGTCAACGACGTCGCCGTTGACCATGACTTCAAAATGGAGGTGGCAGCCCGTGGAGGCGCCGGTGGTGCCGCTCAGTGCGATGACATCGCCCCGGCTGACCGTCTGGCCCACCTGGACGTTGAAGGACGACAAATGGTTGTACGTGGTTTCCAGGCCGTTGCCGTGGTCCACCACAACGCGGTTTCCGCCGCCGTACGGATGCCAGCCGGCGAAAGTGACCTTGCCGGCCGCGGCAGCATGGACCTGGGTGCCGCACTGGGCCACGAAGTCCTGGCCTCGGTGGAACTCCCCCAAACCGCCCGTGATGGGATTCACGCGGTAGCCGAAAGGCGAGGCCGTTGCCAGGGTGTCCAGAGGCGCCCCCAGGGTGCCCTTGGAGGAAGACGTCTTGATAGTGCCGACGGACTGCGCACTCAGGAGCTGCTTGAGCTTGCCGTCCGGATCTGCCGTGGTGGAAACCGCAGCACGGCTGAAGTCGATCGTGGCGCTTGCCGCGGCGGGAATCTCAGGCTGGGTGCCCACTGCCAAGGCGGTCTGGTTCGACTCGGGCGTGGCCGTCATGGCGCCGGCGCCCGGCATGGCGACCGTCAGGATGAGGCCAGTAGCGGCAAGGGCCACTCCGGCCTTCTGCCCTGCTCCGCTCGCGGCGGCAAACTCGGCCATCTGCCGCAAAGGACCCTTGCGGCGGCGTAGTTCGCGATGGGGATCGCGGGGCCGCTCGTGCTCGACGGCGCTTATGCTCCGCAGCTCAGCAGTAGGACCGGACGCGCGCCTGCGGCCCCTGGTGTTCTGCGTGGTCAAGGTTTTCCTCTCTGGCAAGCCTGCGAAGTTAGCTGTCGGATTCGGGCCAGAGAGATCGTGGACCCGGTCCGCGCGAAGGGCGCGAAGCGCAAGCTCCCCGGTGGGGCCTTGCGCTGTTCGCACTTCAGCTGCGGACTTCACCCCAAGGCCGTCTTTCGACAGCCGATGGTGGTTCCTCCGCTTCTGCCAGTGAATGGACTAATCCACCTGATCCGCTGGCAGAACTCGGCTTCGGATCAGGTAACGCTTTGGTATCGGCGCCAATATTTAACTATAGGGGATTAAGCCCCCGCAGTAATAATTTCGTTATCTTTGCCGGCTGCCTCGCCTGGCCGGCTAGGAGATCGTGACAAACACGTGCGACGCAACCTCAGGCGGCAGCTCCAGCGCGCCGTCGATATCGGGCACCCGAACGGAGATGTACTCCCCCACGCGCTCCAGGGAGACCCTGGCGCCGGGGCGGATTCCGCCCTCGTCCAGCTGCACCAGAAGTTCGGGCTCCACCTGGATCGGTTCAGCCAGTCGACTGACGGTGACCCTGTTTTCAGGTGAGTATTCGTTCATCGCGTCAAGAAGATTGACCACGCCATCCGTAAAGGCGTGGGACGCGACTCCCCCCAGCGCTTCGAGTCCGGGAATGGGGTTGCCGTAAGGCGATTCCGTGGGGTGGTCCAGCAGTTCATAGAGCCGCCGTTCCACGCGCTCACTCATGACATGCTCCCAGCGGCATGCTTCATCGTGGACGTAGGCCCAGTCCAGTCCAATCACATCTGCCAGGAGCCGTTCGGCGAGCCGGTGCTTGCGCATGACCTCGGTGGCGCGTTTCCGGCCCGTTTCAGTCAGCTCAAGGTGCCTGTCGTTGGACACAATCACCAGACCGTCGCGCTCCATGCGTCCGATCGTCTGGGAAACGGTGGGGCCGGAGTGCCGCAAGCGCTCGGCGATGCGTGCGCGAAGAGCCACGATGTTCTCTTCTTCAAGCTCCAAAATGGTCCGAAGATACATCTCAGTGGTATCGATCAGATCCGTCATCCAGCTCAGCTCCTCGAGCGCAGTATCTTGCGTATTTTCGCCAGCTCCAAGCTTAGCTTATTTGGAATTACTCCGGATAATTCCGGCGCTTCTCCAGCGCCAGCCGAACAAGTGCTTTCCACGTGGCGGACTATGACAGCTTCGGTTCTGCCCCCGCCTGCGGCGTCAGGCAGAATTGGGGAGTCGAAGGGGCAGCTTGCCACCTGCCACGACCCATCTAGGCCGCTACTTCACCATTGGAGCATCCCGTGAGCGACAACAGCATCACTATCCCCGCCGATTTGCTGCCCAAGGACGGCCGCTTCGGCGCCGGGCCCTCCAAGGTCCGCCCGGAGCAGATCGAGGCCCTCTCCGCCGCCTCGACGACGATCCTCGGCACCTCCCACCGCCAGGCACCCGTCAAGAACCTGGTGGGCTCCGTCCGCGAGGGACTGAGCCAGTTCTTCCGTGCACCCGAGGGCTACGAGGTGATCCTCGGCGTCGGAGGCTCCACCGCGTTCTGGGACGTCGCCAGCTTCGGCCTGGTCGATAAGAAGGCCCAGCACCTCTCCTTCGGTGAGTTCGGTTCCAAGTTCGCTTCGGCAACCAACAAGGCACCTTTCCTTGAAGCATCGTCCATCATCAAGTCCGAGCCTGGTACCCGGCCGGTGTCCCAGGCCGAAGCAGGCGTGGACGTCTACGCATGGCCGCAGAACGAAACGTCGACGGGCGTGGCCGCGCCGGTCAAGCGGGTTCAAGGCAGCGACGACGGTGCGCTGGTCCTGGTGGATGCGACGTCCGCAGCCGGCGGCCTGGATGTCGATGTTGCCGAAGCTGACGTCTACTACTTCGCCCCGCAAAAGAACTTTGCGTCCGACGGCGGCCTGTGGCTCGGCCTCTTCTCCCCCGCCGCACTGGAGCGCGCCGCCCGCATCAAGGCAAGCGGACGCTGGATCCCCGATTTCCTCGATCTGCAGACGGCTATCGACAACTCGAAGCTCAACCAGACCTACAACACGCCGTCCCTGTCCACCTTGGTGACGTTGGACGCCCAGGTCCAGTGGCTGAACAAGAATGGCGGCCTGGACTTCGCTTCCGGACGCACCGCGGACTCCGCAGGCCGGATCTACGACTGGGCAGAGGCCTCCGAGTACGCCACCCCGTTCGTCGCGAACGCCGAGGACCGCTCCAATGTCATTGCCACGATCGATTTCGACGACTCGATCGATGCCGCAGCCATCGCCAAGGTGCTGCGCGCCAACGGGATCGTGGACACGGAGCCGTACCGCAAGCTGGGCCGCAACCAACTGCGCATCGCCACCTTCGTTGCCATCGAGCCGGACGACGTCACTGCATTGCTCGCCAGCATCGACTTCGTGGTGGGCGAACTGAAGAAGTAAGGAACTGCCGCGTTCGCGCGGTCAGGACGGGTCGGCGTCGTCCGGGAGGGGATCCCGGGCGGCGCTGGCCTCTTTAACCGCATTGTCCCTTTTAAAGGCATGGGCTGGACCGGCGCCTTGGGACTCAATGCGGAAAAACCGCATCCCGCGGGCGCTGCTATCGAAACGGAGCCGCAGCTGGCGGGCCCGGATGATCCACACGATGCCGACGACGGCGGTGCTGGCGCCCGCGACGGCGGCGACTCCCACCGCCCATCGGGGTCCGGCCACGTTGGACACCCAGCCGACGAACGGTGCGCCGATGGGCGTCCCACCCATGAAGATGGCCATGTAGAGTGCCATGACCCTGCCGCGCATGACAGGTTCCGTGGTGGACTGCACGTAGCCGTTGGCGCTCGTGATCATGGTCAGGGCAAACAGTCCGCAAGGAATCAGCGCCAAGGCGAACATGGTGTAGTTCGGCGCCAGGGCAGCCAGTCCGCTCGCAAGGCCGAATCCGCCCGCCGCCGCGAAGATGAGTCGCATCCGTGGCCTCCCGCGCCGGGCGGAAAGCAATGCTCCTGCGACGGAGCCGATCGCCATGACCGAGTTGAGCAGCCCGAATGCCCCCGCGTCCATGCCGAACTCCGTGCCGACCATGGCCGCGATGAAGAGGACGAAGTTCAGTCCGAACGTGCCCATGATGAAAATCGCGACGAGGACAACCACGATGTCCGGGCGGTTGCGGACATAGCGAAGCCCCTCACGGATGCGGCCCTTGCCAGCGGCGGCCCGGGGTTGGACGCGTAAGGAGGCGAGGGGGATGGCCCGGATCGCGCCAAGCATTGCGAGGAAGGTCAGGGTATTGATCATGAATACCCAGCCCGGCCCCACCGCGACCGTCAGCGCGCCGGCCACGGCGGGACCGATCATGCGGGCAACGTTGAAGGATGCGCTGTTTAACGCCACGGCGTTGGAAAGATAGTCGTCCTTGACCAGCTCGGACACGAACGTCTGGCGAACAGGGGCGTCGAGTGCCGAGACGACGCCAAGCAAGAGCGCGAACACGTAGACATGCCACAACTGCGCTGCACCGCTCAGGACCAGGAGTCCCAAGCCAGTGCTCAGCACCGCCATGGCCGATTGGGTCATGACCAGGAGCCTGCGCCGGCTGTAGCGGTCGGCAAGCAGTCCGGCCCACGGGGCCAGGAAAAGCTGCGGACCCAGTTGCAGGGCCAAGGTCACGCCCATCGCACCGGCATCATGGTCGCTCAGATGGGCGAAGACCAGCCAGTCCTGGGCCGTCCGCTGCATCCACGTGCCGACATTGGAAATGAGGGCACCAATGAACCAAATGCGGTAGTTAAGGACACCCAGCGATTTGAAAGTGGACATCAGTTTCCACCTTCACGAAATTCGCTGGCCGGGTCCGCCAAGGGCTAGTCGGCCTCGATGTCGTCGGCGTCGTCGTTCTCTTGTCCGTCACCGGAGGCGGCGACGTCCTCACCGGAGGGGTCGCCGTCGTCATCCGAGTCAACGGGGAAGCCGGCTTCCTCCGCGAACTCTTCGGCGGCGATAGCCTCGTCCTCCGGACGGACGCGCTTTGCCCAAGGCACCCATTCAGGAGCGAGGATGGAGTCCTCCGACGGCAGCAGGCCAAGTTCGCTGACCGTGACCACCTTGGAGCGCGAGTTGCGGGTCACGACGGCGTACCACTGCCACCCGCCGTAGCCGGCAAGCCGCGATTCGAACAAGTGCGTGACCACGCGTTCGCCCTCGGAGCGCGCGGCAATGTGCGGTCCGATTTCGGCCGGCTTGGCAATGGTCTCCACCGCGTTGCGGGCGACGTCGACGGCGGCCGCCAGGAAAGCGTCCGGCTTGCCGACGCGCCACACAGGAAGGCCGGTGCGGGGTTTCGCCGTTGATGTCATGGCAGGTTTAGGCTTCCAGCTCGTCGGCAACCTTGCGCAGGGCTGCGGCGATGGCCTTGCCCTTGGCGCCTTCAGGGTACTTGCCGGCGGACAACGTGCCAGAGAGGTTGTCCAGGACAGAGACGAGGTCCTGGACTACCGGAGCGAGCTCGCGGGCGTTCATGCGCTTGGCTTTGGCGATGGATGGCAACTTGTCCAGCACGCGCAGGCCCAGCGCCTGGGCGCCGCGGCGACCGTCGGCGACGCCGAACTCAACCCGGGTGCCCGCCTTGAGATCCGCGACGCCTTCAGGCAGTGCGGATTTGGGCAGAAATACTTCCTGGCCGTCCTCTGCTGCGAGGAATCCGAAGCCTTTTTCCTTGTCATACCACTTGACCTTGCCGGTGGGCACGTAATCAACCTTCTTCGTTCTTACTTGCGAGACACGGCCGGCGCGCCACCGCATCCGCAGGAAACTGCGGGAATAGGGGTAACTGCCTGGACCGTGTTGGTCTGTTGCTTCAAGGTTATCCTGCCCGGCCGCGGATTCGCGCTTTGAGGCCCCCACAGGCAGGTCCTGCCGCCTTTTGTCCGCCACCGGACTTCACGCCGGCCCGCAACAGGGGATGCGGCCCGGGACTGTTAGCGTTGCTTCCATGATTCCCCACGACTTCCGCCGCCTGCTCACCATCGTTGCCGCAGTCGTCGCAGTCCTTTCCCTGGCGGCCGTAGCCGCCGTCATGGCCGTCGCTTTCGCCAACGGAGTGGCACCGGTCTGGGTCACGTCCACGGCTCTCTACGGGCTGCCGCTCGCCTTCATTTTGATGGCAGCGTTGGTAGTTGACTCTGTGTGGGCACGGCGTCGTCAATGAGCAGCCGGAAAGCCCGACGGCGGACCCGGCTGGCTGTAACGTTGAATTGATGTCCCTTATTCGCGCGCTCAGCAAGGAACTGGAAGCGCGCAGCGATGATTCGCTGCGGGCCCTGTTTGCCGCGCGGCCGGACCTCATCTCCCCCGTGGTCCCGGACTTCGCTGCGCTCGCGGCGCGGGCAAGTGCCCGGGTCAGCGTGCAGCGCGCCCTGGAACGGCTCAACAAACCGGAGATGCAAGTACTAGAGACGCTCCACTTGTGCACCAACACCGACACTGGCCACAGCGTCTCGGCGGTGGGACTGAAGAAGTGCATCAACGGCGCCACCCTCGCCGCGCTCGAGCCGATCTTGAACAAGCTCCAGGAACTGGCCCTCATCCACCGGGCCGATCCGCCGGCCACGGTGCACAATCCGGGCCGGCAGCGTTTCTACTTGCCGGTGGGCAGCCTCAAGGACGTCATCGGCATCTACCCGGCGGGTCTGGGCCGCAGCTACACCGAGTTGGTCCGGCTGCAACCGGCTTTCGCCCAGCGCGTGGTGCATCTCGTTGCCGAACTCCATCAGAGCGGTGCCAATATACTGGCCGCGACGACGCCCATGGACGCGGCGCTCGCGCTGCAACGTTGGACATCGACGCCGGAGAACCTTCAGCACATCCTGTCCGAGGCACCTGTACGGACACGTCCCCTTTTGAACAAGTTCGGCAACTGGGCCATGGGCGCTGTTCCCCAGGCCCAGCGCAAGGCTTCCGTGCTCCATGAAGGCCGCGACGTCGGTCCCGTGGACTGGCTCTTGGCCCGCGGTTTGCTTGTCCCCTTGGACGCCGGCCACGTTGAGCTCCCACACAGCGTCGGCCTGTCCCTGCGCGGTGGCGCGATCGTGGACCACTTCACGTTGAAGCCTCCCGTACCGGAGCTGGGCCAGACGAGTGCTGCCCTGCGCCGGAATGCCGCCATGGGTGCCATCGCCGAAGTACTCCGTTTGGTGGGTGAACTCCTGTACGCGGTCCGCGAGCAGCCGGTGGTTACCCTGCGCAGCGGAGGGGTGGGCGTGCGTGAACTCAAACGCCTGGCCGACAGCCTCCGCCTGGGGTTGTCCGAGACTGCTCTGATCCTCGAGCTCAGCGCCTTGTCCGGGTTGCTGCGGCTCGATGTGGACAGTTCCACCTGGGTGCAACCGCCATCCGTGGAGTGGCTCACGCTCCCTCGGCAGGAACAGTGGCTCTGGCTGGTCAACGCCTGGCTCGCGAGCGAGCGCGCTCCTTCCCTCGTGGGACAAACCCTCCCCGGGCCTGCCACCACGGCACCCCGATCCGGCTCTCCGGCAAGTTCCATCAACGCCCTGTCCGCCGAGGCTCAACGCCCCGACGCCCCGCTGGTCCGCAAACGGATCCTGGAGATCCTCGAAGAGCTCACCCTCGAAGTAGAAGCACCGGACGGCAAGGCTCCTGTGCTCAACGCCGAAGCCGTCATGGAACGCGCGGAATGGGCCCAGCCCCGGATGTCTCGACGGTTCAGCTCCCTTGTCCGGGGCATCCTGCACGAAGCCGAACTCCTGGGGCTCATGGGCTCCGGCGCCCTGACCCAGCTTGGTTCGGCGATCGCCACCGAACAGCCCGAGCTGGCCCTCAGTATCCTCGGCGAACACCTGCCCGCGGCCGTCAACCATGTCCTGCTCCAAGCCGACCTGACCGCCGTCGCACCGGGGTACCTGGCACCTGAACTGAGCGAAAAACTGCTTTTGATTGCCGATGCTGAAGGCCAAGGCCCGGCCACGATCTTCCGCTTCTCCGCAGATTCGATCCGCCGCGCGCTGGACTCCGGCCAGGACGCGGAAACCATCCTCGCGTTCCTGCGCACCCACTCCGCCACCGATGTTCCCCAACCGCTCCGCTACTTGATCAAGGACATCGCCTCCAGGCACGGCCGGCTGCGGGTCGCCAGCAGCCCCAGTTTCATCCAAAGCGACGACGAGGCCGCCATCGCCGAGCTCGTCCGGGAGCCGGGGGCCGCAAGCCTGGGGCTTGTCCGGATCGCCCCCACAGTACTGACCTCCAGCGCGAGCCCCCGCGAAACCGCGAGGGTGCTGCGCGAGCTGGGACTCTCGCCCGCCGTGCAGGAGGCCGAGACCGCCGTCGTGCGCTATAAGAGGACGACGGCGGTGGCCGGGGGCGTCCGCCCCGTTTACACCGCGCCCCGGATTGCACCGCCGGACGACGACGTCGACGCCCAGCTCGCGGTGCTGAGGCACCATCGCGCCGTCCATGGCGAATCGACCGGCGAGGCGGCAACGCAACTGGGACTCGAAACCCTGCAGAGGGCCATCCGGTTGAAGCAAGCGGTCATCATGAACGTGGTGGACGGCTTGGGGAATTCCAATACCGAAACTGTTGTTCCGGTATCGGTGTCGGGAGGACGCGTCAGGGTGTTCGACGCCGCCAGGGACACCGAGAGAGTCTTGTCCATCCATCGCATCATCGATGTGGAGCCCGCGGGCGATCCGCACAAGTGAGGAAGCAATAGTGAGCGACGGTCCACTGATCGTACAGAGCGACAAAACCATCCTGCTGGAAGTCGACCACGAGCTCGCTACCGAGGCACGGCATGCGATTGCGGCGTTCGCCGAGCTGGAGCGCGCCCCTGAACACGTCCATAGCTACCGGCTCACCCCACTGGGCCTGTGGAATGCGCGCGCCGCAGGCCTGGACGCCGAAAAAGTCCTCGACACGCTCTTGCGCTACTCCCGCTTCCCGGTGCCGCACTCGTTGCTGATCGACATCGAAGAGACGATGTCCCGCTACGGCCGGTTGCGCCTGGAAAAGGATCCGCAGCACGGATTGGTCATGCGCACCACCGACTACCCCGTACTCGAGGAAGTCATCCGGGCCAAGAAAATCGCCCCCTTGCTGGGGCCAAGGATCGACGGCGAAACCGTGGTGGTGCACTCCTCCCAGCGGGGACAGCTCAAGCAATTGCTGCTCAAGCTCGGATGGCCGGCCGAGGACCTCGCCGGCTACGTTGACGGCACTCCGCATCTGATCGCCCTGAACGAGGACGGCTGGCACCTGCGGCCATACCAGAAGCTCGCCACGGAGAACTTCTGGGCGGGCGGCAGCGGCGTCGTGGTGCTGCCCTGTGGCGCGGGCAAGACCTTGGTGGGGGCTGCAGCCATGGCTACCAGCTCCACCACCACGCTGATCCTGGTGACCAACACGGTCGCCGCCCGGCAATGGAAGGACGAACTCCTCAAACGCACATCGCTGACGGAGGAGGAGATCGGCGAGTATTCGGGTGCGGTCAAGGAAGTCCGGCCCGTCACGATCGCCACCTACCAGGTCCTGACCACGAAACGCGGGGGGCTTTACCCACACCTGGAGCTCGTGGACGGGCACGACTGGGGACTCATCATCTACGATGAGGTCCATCTCCTGCCGGCTCCGATCTTCCGGATGACGGCGGACCTGCAGGCGCGGCGTCGCCTGGGACTCACTGCGACACTTGTGCGTGAGGATGGTCGTGAGGGTGAGGTCTTCAGTTTGATCGGCCCCAAGCGCTACGACGCACCGTGGAAAGATATCGAAGCCCAGGGCTACATTGCGCCGGCGGACTGCGTGGAGGTCCGGGTGGACCTGCCCCGGGACGAGCGCGTGGCCTACGCGATGGCTGAGGATGCGGACAAGTACCGGCTCTGCGC
This sequence comes from Arthrobacter sp. FW306-2-2C-D06B, assembly GCF_021789175.1. NCBI lineage: Bacteria > Bacillati > Actinomycetota > Actinomycetes > Micrococcales > Micrococcaceae > Arthrobacter > Arthrobacter sp. FW306-2-2C-D06B. The sequence continues at coordinate 904,724 of NZ_CP084560.1, read as the reverse complement.
GACGTCGGAGACCAAGACCCACTTGGTGGAGCAGCTCGTGGCCCTGCACCAGGGCGAGCAGCTGCTGGTGATCGGCCAGTACATCGACCAGTTGGATGAGATCGGCGAGCGTTTGGACGCTCCGGTGATCAAGGGCGATACCACGGTGAAGGTGCGGCAGAAGCTGTTCGATGCCTTCCGCGCCGGTGACATCAAGACCCTCGTGGTGTCCAAAGTGGCCAACTTCTCGATCGACCTGCCCGAGGCATCCGTGGCGATCCAGGTATCGGGATCTTTCGGTTCCCGCCAGGAAGAAGCACAACGCTTGGGGCGTTTGCTTCGCCCCAAGCAGGACGGCCGTGCGGCACGCTTCTATTCCTTGGTGGCCAGGGACACCCTCGACCAGGATTTTGCAGCCAAACGGCAGCGCTTCCTCGCCGAACAGGGGTACGCCTACCGGATCATGGACGCCAAGGACGTACCCGCCGGGTAGGTGCTGGTCAATTTAAGGGCTAGGCAACCAGCTGTTGCGTGCGCTCCTGGTGCTCCGCCGCTTCCAGCACGACGACGTCGACGACAGCCCAGGAGTCCTCGTCTTTGAGCTGCGCATCGGCAAAGCGTTCGGCGACGGAGCGGTCGCTAAACTCCTCGTGCTCGATGCGTTCAGAGAGCGTGTCCAGGTAGCTGACATGGAATTCGACGTTTTGAACTTCAACGCGTGATTCTTGTGTGTTTTCCATGGCTCCAGTGTGAAACGGGGCTCCGACAATTTAGGACTGTGCCCGCGGCGTGTTGGCTTTTGGGCTGCTTGCTAGGCCCTGCGCAGCACTGTTAGGCCCTGCGCAGCACTTCCGCGGCGGTGCTCCGGACCGCCTCAGTCACGGCGTCCAGGATACGCGACGGTGTCCGCCACCGTTGCCAGTACAAAGGCACGTCCAAGGGCTGCGCGGGCGCGAGTTCCACCAAGTCTCCATCGGCTATCTCCCGGCCGCATTGAGGTTCAGGCAGCAGTCCCCACCCGAGCCCCAAGCGGATGGCCTCGGCAAACTCCTGGCTGGACGGAACATAGTGGCGCGGGCCTGCCACCTCCATCCCACGCCCAGCACCACCCAGGAGTTCCAGGAAACGGTGCTGGTACTCATCCTTGCGGTCGAAGTCCACGGCCGGAGCCGCGCGCAGCGAGGCGACATCGACGCCGTCGGGAGCCCACCGCGCCCTGAATTCCGGAGTGGTGACGGCACGGTACCGCATGCTCCCCAGCGGCTCCACCCGGCAGCCCTGCACCGGCTCGGGAGTCGCGGTCACGGCGGCCATCACCGTCCCGGCGCGCAGCATGGACGTTGAATACTGCTCGTCGTCCCGGTGAAGATCGAAGACGGCGTTCAGCTCCGCCGGGATCCTGGTAAGGGCCTTGAGGAACCAGACGGACAAGGAATCCGCGTTGACCACGATCGGAACCGAGACCATCGGCGATTCGCCCGGCAGGCCCAGTTCCAGTTCGGCGTCGGCCTCCAACTGGGCGAGCTGTCGCGCCAGCCTGAGCACAACATGTCCCGACTCCGTGGCCTGGACCGGATTGCTGCGCTGCAGCAATACCCTGCCGGATGCTTGTTCAAGCGCCTTGAGGCGTTGGGAGACCGCCGACGGCGTGATATTCAGTGATCGGGCAGCGGCGTCGAGCGTACCTTCCGCGAGCACGGCGGCGAAGGTGTGCAGCTGTTCGGACGAGAATCTGGCCATAAGATGATCTTACGATGCCTAAGAATATTTAGCTGGACTAATGTCAGCGACAAAACCTAGCCTCGAAGTATGAACTCCCCCGATTTCTTCCACGCTGCCGGCTTGGGCCTCGGCACAGGCCTGGCCCTCATTGTTGCCATTGGCGCCCAAAATGCCTTCGTCCTCCGGCAGGGAATCCGCGGCGAACATATCGGAGCAATCGTTGCAGTGTGCGCCGTCTCGGACGCCGTGCTCATCGCGGCCGGGGTACTCGGCACAGGCGCCCTACTCACCGCGGCGCCTGCCGCCGTCGTCGTTCTCCGCTATGTCGGGGCGGCATTCCTGGTGACGTACGGCGTGATGGCGGCACGGCGGATCCTCAAACCGCAAGCACTCGTGTCTGCGGAGCCCGGGCCTTCGGGTTCCGGTCGAAGCGGACTGGCGGCAGCGCTGGCAACTGTCATGGCACTGACGTGGCTCAACCCCCATGTCTACCTGGACACTGTCTTGCTCCTGGGATCCGTGGCGAACGCGCAAGGGCCCGGGCTGCAGTGGTGGTTCGGCGCCGGAGCCATGCTGGGCAGCATTCTCTGGTTCTGTTCACTCGGGTTCGGGGCGAAATTGTTGCGCGGCTTCTTTGCGCGGCCGGCGTCCTGGCGGATCCTCGACGGAGGGATTGCCGTCACCATGGTGGGACTCGGCGCCGGGCTCGCTCTCGGGAGTTAACCCGGGCCCACAACCACGACACCCCGATAATTCTCACAACAAGCATCCAGTCAACTCCCAGAAACTGGGAGCATCATGAATGGTATGAAAAAGAACGGCCCCGAAGCCAAGCTCCTCGTCGTCGACGACGAACCCAACATCCGTGAGCTGCTCTCCACCTCGCTGCGTTTTGCTGGCTTCGAGGTCGTTGCGGCGTCGAACGGCCGCGAAGCGCTCGCTGCCGCCGATCTTCACGCCCCGGACCTCGCTGTCCTGGATGTCATGCTCCCTGATATGGATGGGTTCACTGTCACCCGCCGGCTCCGTGCCGCCGGAAAGCACTTCCCTGTCCTGTTCCTGACGGCCAAGGACGACACGGAAGACAAGGTCACGGGCCTGACCGTGGGCGGCGACGACTACGTCACCAAGCCCTTCAGCCTTGATGAAGTGGTGGCCCGGATCCGCGCGGTGCTTCGCCGCACGCAGCCGATGGAAGACGACGACGCCGTCATCCGCGTCGATGACCTTGAGCTCGACGACGACGCGCACGAGGTCCGCCGCGGCGGCACCATCATCGAGCTGTCGCCCACCGAGTTCAAGCTGCTCCGCTACCTCATGCTGAACCCCAACCGGGTGCTTTCCAAGGCGCAGATCCTGGACCACGTCTGGGAATACGACTTCAACGGCGACGCCTCGATCGTGGAGTCCTACATCTCCTATCTCAGGCGCAAAGTGGACATTGACCCGGATGCCACTGCCTTGATCCAGACCAAACGCGGCGTCGGTTACGTACTGCGGACGGCCGAGAAGCGCTGACCTTGTTCAACCGTTGGAAATCGGCCTCCCTCAGGTCGCAGCTGGTCGCCATCATCATGGGGCTGCTGCTCCTTGCCTTGGCCGCCACGGGCGCCGGGACGCTGACGCTTGTCAAGAGCTACCTCCAAGGGCAAGTGGATGACAAGCTCAAGGCTGCCGTCCAGATCGCCCAGCAACAGCAATCTTTCGCCAACCTGTCCGAGGCGGGCCCTGCCGTGCCCACGGACTATTCCCTGACGCTCTACGTCCAGGGCCAGCCGCCGTATCCGTTCGGCGGCAGCAAGACGGATCGGCCGAGCATCGCCACCATCAGCCCGGTTGAAGCCAAGAACCGCAATTACGCGCCCTTCCAGGTGAACGGCACGGCCGGCGGCGATTGGCGTGTGGTGGCGGTCAACGTCGTGGACAACCGGACAGGGCAAAACGCTGTAGTAATCGTCGGGCTGCCCCTGTCCCCCGTGGACAAAGTCATGGAACACGCCACGCTCGTAGTGGTCGGCGTCGGACTCTTGACCCTGGTGCTCGCGTTCTTCATTGCGACGTGGACTGTCGCACGTTCCTTCCGTCCCCTCTCCCGCGTTGAAAAGACGGCAGCTGCCATCGCGGCCGGTGATCTCTCACGCCGCGTGGAGGTCGAAAACCCGGTCACCGAAGTCGGTCGCTTGGGGGCTTCCCTCAACGCGATGCTCGCCCACATCGAGTCGTCCTTCGCGGCCCGGGCGGCTTCCGAGGCGAGAATGCGGCGATTCGCCGCCGACGCCTCGCACGAACTGCGGACCCCCTTGGTCACCATTCGCGGTTTCTCCGAGCTCTACCGCCACGGCGCCCTTGCCTCGCCGGAAGACGTGGGCACCGCCATGGGCAGGATAGAGAGCGAAGCCAAGCGCATGGGATCCATGGTGGAAGACCTGCTGTTGCTTGCCCGCCTGGACGAACAACGGCCATTGCAGCTCAAACCGGTGGATCTGCACCTGCTGGCGAACGACGCCGTCGTGGACTCACTCGCAACGTCCGGCGGGCGGAAGATTTCGCTCACGGGGCTCGACGGCGGAGCGGCAGCGCCTGCCCCGGTCCAGGGTGACGAGGCCAAGCTTCGTCAAGTTCTCGGAAACCTGGTGGGCAACGCCCTGAGATACACCCCCGAAGGAACGCCGATCGAGCTCGCCGTCGGGGTGCGGAACACGCCCGCCGGTCCCCTATCCGTTCTCGAGGTGCGGGACCACGGCAGCGGCATTCCGGCCGAGGAACTGCCTCGGATCTTCGAGCGCTTTTACCGGGCGGACACTTCACGTACGCGGGAGACGGGCGGCAGCGGGCTCGGTCTCGCGATTGTCGCTGCAATTGTAGGGTCCCACGGCGGTACCGTCAGGGTCGAAGAGACCGACGGAGGCGGGGCCACGCTCGTTGTCAGCCTCCCCTTCCAGGACAACATGTCCGAGGTACCTGAAGATGCGGATATCGCCGAGGCGGAGATCTCGGACTAGCAGTTTTCTACGCTGGGCGGCTTGATTCAGCGAGTTGTCCACATAGGGCGATTCGGCTCTGCCTGCGCCATGTGACGGCTTCTAGGCTCGTGGTGTGGACCACAAGCCAGCCGCACCCGCGGACCCCTTTAGTTGAAAGGCAACGCCCTATGAGCGTTATCTCCGTCGATACCGAGCTGCTCCAGCTCAAGTCCGCCAACGTCAAGGCCACCGTTGATCGCATCAGCGCCGACGTCCAAGCGATGAAACGCGGTCTGGACGAGCTCCAAGCCACGTGGAAGGGATCAGCGGCCAACAATTTCCAGGCCCTCGTCTCCGAGTGGACGTTGACCCAGAACAAGGTGGAGGCCTCACTCGCATCCATCAACCTGGCACTGTCCTCCGCCGCGGCAAGCTACCTCCAGACCGAGCAAGGCAACACCCAGCGGTTCAGCTACTAAGAACGGCTGGGAGATCCCGGCGGGCGGCTAATCCACCTTCCCGCCGGGATCCAGTTGTTTTCAAGGGTCCGGTTGCTTTGCGGGGTTCGCTTGCTTCTGCCCCGTTACTTCTCCGGCGTCGACTGGTGGAAGCGCAACCGCCAGCGGCCGTCGTCGAGCAACCAGATCGAGCTCCGCAATGCCGAGCCGGTTCGCCCATAACTTCTGTAATGGAGCAGCATGGCGTTGCCGGAGATGCGCTCTGCGGAAATTATCTCAACCTCCGCGGTTTCGCCTGGATCGCCCTCCAACGCCATCATGAGCTCGTCGCGGGACCACACACGTCCGGAGCTGCCGATCTCGGTGAAGTCCGGGTGGAGCAGGATCCCCGTACGCCCAAGGTCTCCCCTGACGTCGGGCCTCAGGAGCTCCTTCTCAAGAAGAATGACCGTTTCCGCGTCGGAGCGCCCCGCAGCCTGGCCAAGGACCACATCTTCGTCGTCACCGGCGAATAAAGTGGGCTCGATGAACGCCCCCTCTTCCGCGAACGCCGCCGGTGAGTTAGGCAAGGAGCGCCCGCTCAACAGATCCTGCCCCCCGAACAATGTGAGGTCCTCATCCGGGGCGTCGTCGTGGTCGTCGTCGAAAAGCGAGGGCGCCTCCACGGGAGCGGTTCTGACTGACGGCGTGCGGGCTGCTGGCGCGTGAGCAAAGGACCGCGCAGCCTCGGCAGCGCCCGGATAGCCCGGACCGCTAGGAGCAGCTATTCCTTGCTGGAACGCCGTGGCGACCGCACGGGCGCGATCGTCGGCGGCCTCGTTGAGGTCGTGGCCGGCGTGGCCCTTGACCCACTCGAACGTGTACTTGCGGCCGACAATGGCTTGGTCGATGTCCTTGAGGAGATCGACGTTCAAGACGGGCTTTCCGTCAGCTTTGCGCCAGCCCTTGCGCTTCCATCCCGGCATCCACTTGGTGATGCAGTTGATGACGTATTGGCTGTCGCAGAGAATCTTCAGCTCTTCATCGGGCACGTGTGCCGTGGACCGGAAGAGGTCAAGCACCGCCATGAGCTCGCCCTGGTTGTTGGTTCCGTGCGGCCAACCGCCGGCCCTCCAGCAAGAGTCGTTCACGTACCAGGCCCAGCCGGCAGGCCCGGGATTGCCGAGGGCAGAACCATCGGCGGCAGCAATAATCGTCATGGTTTCCATCCTGCCAGACCGCCCCGACACTCCCGGACCCATAAAGGTGAGCGAGCGCCCGGCCAAAACCCCACATAGGTGAGCGAGCGCCCGGCCAAAACCCCACATAGGTGAGCGAGCGCCCGGCCAAAACCCCACATAGGTGAGCGAGCGTCGGGCCAAAACCCGACATAGGTGAGCGAGCGTCGTTAAACGGCGACGACGGCCCCCACCTGAAGCGGGGACCGTCGTCGAGCGTGTGGCTAGTGAGCCGGCGTGGGGGCTTAGAAGCCGCCCATGCCGCCCATGTCGTCGCCGCCACCCATAGACGGAGCGTTCTTCTCCGGCTTGTCGGCAACAACGGCCTCGGTGGTCAGGAACAGACCAGCGATGGAGGCAGCGTTCTGGAGAGCCGAGCGGGTGACCTTTACGGGGTCGTTGACGCCGGCGGCCAGCAGGTCCTCGTAAACGCCGGTTGCCGCGTTCAGGCCGTGGCCCGACGGCAGGCCGCGGACCTTGTCGATGACAACGCCCGGCTCGAGGCCAGCGTTGTAAGCGATCTGCTTGAGCGGAGCGTCGATGGCAACGCGGACGATGTTGGCGCCCGTTGCTTCGTCGCCTTCGAGCTGCAGGTTGGCGAATGCCTTGGCACCGGCCTGGATGAGGGCAACGCCACCACCGGCGACGATGCCTTCTTCGACGGCAGCCTTCGCGTTGCGGACTGCGTCCTCAATGCGGTGCTTGCGCTCCTTGAGCTCTACCTCGGTTGCGGCACCGGCCTTGATGACTGCAACGCCGCCGGCCAGCTTGGCCAGGCGCTCCTGCAGCTTCTCGCGGTCGTAGTCGGAATCGGAGTTCTCGATCTCGGCACGGATCTGCGCCACGCGGCCGGCGATGGCGTCGGCGTCGCCGGCACCTTCGACGATGGTGGTCTCGTCCTTGGTGACAACAACCTTGCGGGCGTTGCCGAGCAGTTCGAGGGTTGCGTTCTCGAGGCTGAGGCCGACCTCGGAGGAGATGACCTGGCCACCGGTGAGGATGGCGATGTCGGCGAGCTGTGCCTTGCGGCGGTCACCGAAGCCCGGAGCCTTGACGGCAACGGACTTGAAGGTGCCACGGATCTTGTTGACGATCAGGGTGGCCAGGGCCTCGCCCTCGATGTCTTCGGCGATGATCAGCAGCGGCTTGTTCGACTGCATGACCTTCTCCAGGACCGCAACGAGTTCCTTCACGTTGGAGATCTTGGAGTTGACGATCAGGATGTACGGGTCCTCGAGGACCGTTTCCTGGCGCTCTGCGTCGGTGACGAAGTAAGCGGAGATGTAACCCTTGTCGAAGCGCATGCCTTCGGTGAGCTCAAGCTCCAGGCCGAAGGTGTTGGACTCCTCGACCGTGATGACGCCTTCCTTGCCGACCTTGTCCAGGGCTTCAGCAATGAGGTTACCGATTTCGGTGTCGCCGGCAGAGATGGAAGCCGTGGCTGCGATCTCTTCCTTGGTCTCGATCTCCTTGGCGGAGGCGAGCAGCTCGCGGATGACGGCTTCAACAGCCTTCTCGATGCCGCGCTTGAGGGACAGCGGATCGGCGCCGGCAGCTACGTTGCGCAGGCCTTCCTTGACGAGGGCCTGGGCCAGGACAGTAGCGGTGGTGGTGCCGTCGCCAGCGACGTCGTCCGTCTTCTTGGCAACTTCCTTGACCAGCTCGGCGCCGATCTTCTCGTAAGGATCGTCCAGCTCGATCTCCTTGGCGATGGAAACACCATCGTTGGTGATCGTGGGGGCGCCCCACTTCTTTTCGAGGACGACGTTGCGTCCACGCGGGCCGAGGGTGACCTTGACGGCGTCGGCGAGGATGTTCAGACCCCGCTCGAGACCGCGGCGTGCCTCTTCATCAAATGCAATGATCTTGGCCATAACGGCGGTAGTCCTTTCGGGACAGTCGTTAAGAAGGTGCCTTCACTGCGGTGCCCGCGACGGACGATCCTTTACATTCGGCCTCTGTACGCCGCGTGCTCCGGACCTCACCCCAGGAAGGCTTTCTTTGTTCTCCCAGGCACCGCCACCGTTTCCAAACGGCCGGAGCCGCGAAGAATTAGCAGTCAGCGCTTGAGAGTGCTAATCAATAATTAGCACTCACCCGAGGAGAGTGCAAGCAGCAAGAGCTGGAAACTACTCGCCACGCCAAGGGAATTCGCTACGGGCACAAGCCGTCACGGAGTCCGTGAGGCCGTCTCCTTGCCGCTGACTCGCGCAGTGTTGTCTGCCCCGTAGGTGAAGACCATGTAATTGGACGAGGTAACGTCGCCGTTGGCGTCGAACCCGATGGTGCCGGACTCGCCGTCGTAATCCGGGAGCTTGCCCCCCTTCAGCACCTCGACGCAGTCCTTGTACGACGCACAGGACGCCCGTTCTTTCGTTGCCGCTTCGCCCGACGTCGGACGTGTCCCGCCGGACACGGTGGTGAGCCAGGCCGCGATCGAACCGCCGGCGTCGTCGCCCGCCGCCGCGGCCGCGAGCGCCGCGAGGGTGACGGCGTCGTACGTTTCGGCCGCGTACGTCGTGTCCTTGAGCTTGGGGTCGATGCCCGTCAGATCGGCTTGGAACGCCGCACTCGGGAAGACACCCGGAAGTATCCCCCGCGCGCCATTGAGGCCACCGGCACCGAGCGCGGTTCCGTATTGGCGGATGGCACCGTCGCTCAAAATCAGGCTCTTGCCGCTCAACCCGGCATTCAAGAGCTCGGCCAGGGCGCCTTGGGCACCATCACGGGCAACCACGACGACGGCGTCCGGAGTGCCGGACTTGATGCCCGCCGCGGCGGGAGCTGCTTTGCCGGCCGTGAATTCCGTGTTGGACACTGCCTCCATTCCAAGGCTGCGGGCAGCGTCCATGACCGCTCCGGAAACACGAGTGCCGTAGTCCCCGGCTTCATGGAGGACGGAAATCCTCTTGGCGCCGCCGTCATGGGCAAGCTTCGCCAAGACGCTCCCCTGTGCGGCATCGGCGGCCGAGGTGCGGAAGTAGAAGCCGCCGTTCCTGTAGCTGCTGAGTCCTGACGCCGTGTTGGCAGGCGAGATCAGCGGAATCCGGCCAGGAGACAGCACATCAATGGCGGCGGGCGCATGGCTGGAATCCGTCGGCCCCACAACGACGTCGGCGTGGGCTGAGAGCAACGCTTTGGCTTGCGTGGCTGTATCGGCCGTAAAGGCCGCCGCGCTGGCCCCGTGGCTGGCGCTGATGCCTTCGCCGGCCGCGGATTCCGGGAGCAACTCGACCGGGCGGTTCTTGTAGCCACCTGCATCATTGATTTGCTTGACGGCCAACCTGGCGGCTGCCAACTCGGACTCGTTGAGGAATGCGGAACTGCCGGTATTGTCCAGAATCACGCCGATGCGCAGGATGCCGTCGCCGCTCGGGGTAACCGAGCTGAGCCTGGCGTTAGCCACGGGGGCGGAACATCCGGCCAGTCCAAGGGCCAGGGCTGCAAAGCCTGCAAGAAGAGGAATTGCCCGGGACCGGCGCCCTCGGAGGGGCTGGGTTCCAAAAGGCCGGAACAGCCCTGTTGCCGCAACACCCACTAGATAAGCCGCACGCTTTCTGCCTGCGGGCCTTTCTGGCCCTCGCCCAGTTCGAAGTCGACCCGTTGTCCTTCTTCGAGCGCACGGAACCCATCCATCTGGATGGCGGACCAATGCACAAAGATGTCGTCACCGGACTCATCGACAGTGATGAATCCGTAGCCCTTTTCGGCATTGAACCATTTGACGGTTCCCAAAGCCATGATCCCCACACTTTCAACTAGCAGTGGCCGGCTTCCGGGATCTCCGGGCCAGCTCACAACTACTGTAACCACAGTCACGTTGCCGCAGCGCAACCTCGGGTGGTGGGTGGCCGCAATGTTATTGAGGCGTAACCGAGTTGCTACTTGTAACCGGGGCCGAGAATGACAACCACGGGCTGCTGGAATTCGGTGCTGTCCACAAGGTTGGAAATGCCCAGCAATTTACCGAGCGCTTCGGCATTGCCCTTCTGGGCTGCGCCCTTGTAGAAAACCGACGACGTCTGCTGGGGCATGCCACCCCAGTTTGCGACGGTGGACAACGGCCAGCCTCCACCTTGAACGAGGCCGGCCACGCGGGCAGCCAGGCCACCGGTGGTGGTGCCGTTGTAGACCGCGACTGCCGCCGTCTTGTCCAAGGGCGCCGTGCTCGGGGTCGGCGTCGGCGTGCTGGAAGGTGTGTCGCTCGGGCTTGGCTGGCTGGACGCCTGCGCGGCGCCGCTTGCGGGTGGTGACGCCGCGGCGCTTTGCTTGGGGGCATCCGCGGTGACGACGGCTTGCGGCGTCGTCGATGAGGTGAATCCAAGCTTCGGAAGGATGAGGAACGCAACAAGGCCTACGGCCAGCGCGATGCCGCCCAGCAGCAGCACCGGCCATAGCGCGGGACGGGAAGCGGACGCGACGAGCCTGTGGACACCTTGGCGCGATGAGCTCTGCGGGACACGGTCGAATTCATCCCGGGCAAATTTGGTCATGGTGAAGCCTTGTCCTTGCTGCTTGCTTGCTGGGGGATCAGCGGGTGCTCTATGCGTCAGAACCGAGACGACGCGCTGTGCGGGCCCTCTGACGTGACATACGTAGTCTACGCAATCTCTTGACCAGCATAGGATCGTGAGCCAATGCTTCCTCAGTGTCGATGAGGGCATTGAGCAGCTGGTAGTAGTGGGTCGCGGAGAGATCGAAGAGTTCCCTGACGGCCTGTTCCTTGGCCCCGGCGTACTTCCACCATTGCCTCTCCAGGGCGAGCATCTGCTGTTCACGTTCGCCGAGCGGCGAATCGCTGCGGAGTCCGGCGGACAGGTCTTCGAGTACCAATCCAGTTGCTTCGGACGCCATGGGTTCCCGTGCGGGTTCTGCCACGACACACTCCTTCGACGCATTGACTGAAAAATGTCCCTCGCCCATGGTAACGGGCGAATAACATCCATGTCATTTGCCCCGCCGCCCTTGGGAGCCGCTTTCCCCGGAGCCCCAGGACAGGGACAATGACTGGGTGGCAGGCGAAGAAGCGTTATTCGAGCTTGAATCCGAGGATCACTCCGCCGAGTTCGAGACACTCCCGAGAATGGCTTTGGCGGACCTCATGGCGCCGGACTGGGCCGACGCGCTCTCTGACGTCGAGGACGAGTTGCGCTCGGTGCTGGCCTTCGTGGCGGCCGAGGCAACACGCGGAACCCACGTGCTTCCTGCCGCGTCCAACCTCCTTCGCGCCTTCCGGCAGCCTCTTGCCGACGTCAAGGTGCTTATCCTGGGCCAGGACCCCTACCCGACGCCGGGACACGCCGTCGGGCTCTCTTTCGCGGTTTCCGGGCCAACCCGGCCCATCCCCCGCAGCCTCTCGAACATCTACCGGGAGATGGAGTCCGATCTGGGGCTACCGCCGCGGGTCCACGGCGATCTTTCGGCCTGGACGGGACAGGGTGTACTCCTCCTCAACAGGGTGCTCAGCGTCGCGGCCGGTGCGGCCGGCTCCCACCGGGGCAAAGGCTGGGAGGCGATCACGACGGCGGCCGTCACCGCCGTCGCCCGGCGCCGCACTGCTGCCGGGCGGCAGAGTCCGCTCGTCGCGATCCTATGGGGCAAGGACGCCGAAGCAGTGCAGCCACTGCTTGAGGGCGCCCCGGTGATCTCTTCAGCGCACCCCAGCCCGCTCTCCGCGTCGCGTGGTTTCTTCGGCTCGCGCCCGTTCAGCCGGGCCAACGCCCTGCTCCGTGCGCAAGGCGCGGATCCCGTCATCTGGGAGCTTCCACCACTGCCCTAGCTTAGGCTTGCCTACATGACATCTTTGCCCGCGACGTCGTCTGCATCCCGCAATACCCGCCCCCAAGTGAACCTGACTGTGCTGCGCACGGAACAGCTTTCGCCCCAAATGGTGCGCATCATTGCTGGCGGACCCGGTTTTGCCGGCTACGCGAACAACGACTTCGTGGACCGGTATGTGAAGATCGTGTTCCCGCAGCCCGGCGTCAACTATGAGCTGCCGCTGGATCTTTGGGCCATCCGCGAGACCATGCCCCGCGCACAATGGCCTTACACCCGCACGTACACCGTCCGTTGGGTCGACCAGGCCGCGCAGGAACTGGCAATCGACTTTGTGGTCCACGGCGACGAGGGCCTTGCCGGCCCGTGGGCCCTGGCGGCCCAGCCCGGAGACACCCTTGTCTTCACGGGTCCCGGCGGCGGCTACAACCCGGCGCCCGACGCCGACTGGTACCTTTTCGCGGGCGACGACGCCGCGCTCCCGGCGATTGCCGCCGCGATCGAATCCCTGCCGCCCGACGCCAAGGGCCTTGCCTTCCTCGAAGTCGATAGCGACGTCGACATCCTTGCTATCGGGGCGCCCGACGGTGTGGAGCTGCGCTGGCTGCTTCGCTCCGGAGTCCCGGCCGGATCAAGCACGATCCTCCTTGATGCCTTGGGCGATGCGGAGTGGCTGCCCGGCCGGGTCGACGTGTTTGCGCACGGTGAGCGCGGCTACATGAAGGGGTTGCGGGACATCTTCTTCAAGCAGCGCGGTCTGGAGCGTTCCCAGGTATCACTTTCCGGATACTGGGCCCAAGGGCGGGTGGAGGACGACTTCCAGGCGGAGAAGAAACTCCCGATCGGGCAGATCTAGGGCTTGGCTTAGCGCCGGCGGACGCGGCGTCGCTCATTGCTGGCAAGCCCCTTGGTCAGCGGCCGGGCAAGGTTGTCGCCCAGCACAATTCCTGCGGCCACGCCCAGCACGATCGCTCCCGCGTTGAGCATGCCGCCCGAACCCAGCAGGACGTCTGCTTCCTGCACCGTCAATACATACATGGAACGGAATATCTTCAAGCCCGGGAGCAGGATGAGGGCTGCCGGGACTGCCACCACCAGCTGCGGGGCTCCGAGCCTGAGTGCCACCATGCGGGCGAGAAGACCAATGACCACGGCGGAAATCGCCGGCGAGAGCCGGTCTCCGAAGCCGAGGTTGGAAGCCCCCCACAAGACGAAGTAACCCACCAAGCCCACTGCCGCCGTCGGGAGCAGGAGTTTGAGCAGGGTCTGTTCGGTGATGCCAATGGCAATCACACCGATGGCGATCAGGATCGCCTGGCCCCACAAGGGATACGCCTCGGGGAATGTTTGCGTGACATCGATCGCGACGCTGCCGATGAGGTCACCGACAACCACCGCGACGGCGATGCCCGCAACGATCGCGCCGAACGTCAGGATGGTGGACAGGAAACGTCCGGCGGCGGTCACGGGGAATCCGTTGATGGCGTCTTGCACCGAAGAGACGAGCCGACCCGTTGGCAGGAGCAGGAGAATGCCGCCCGCCACGACGATGGACGGCGGGATATCCGCCCCGGCCCAGTGGAGCATCAGTGCGATGAACGTGACCAGGAAGGAGCAGGCCGCTGTCACGAAGAAGTCAGGCGTGCGCCACTTGCCCAGTTGCCGGGCCACGAGGTTGACGAGCATGTTGGAGACGAAAGCCAGGGCGGACGCTCCAAGTCCCCCGCCCAGGACTCCGACGAAAACAGCGGAGAAGACGCCGAATGCCATGGTGACCATCCACCGCGGGAAGGGCTTGCTGCTCCGGATGATGTCATCCAGCCGCCGCACTGCCTCGGCCCTGCCCACACCGCCCGCCACGATGTCCGTGACGAGCTGGTGCACTTGGGCCAGGCCAGCGTAGTTGTTGGTCCAGGAACGGACGACGCGGAGCAGGGTCAGCGGGGTCTGGTCCTTGGGCGCGTAGTTGATCTGGACTGACTGGTTGGTGATGTCGACTTCGATGTTCTTCAGCCCAAGTGCGGCCGTGACCGCGATGATGCTGGTCTCGACCTCCAAGGCGCCGGCTCCATAGCGAAACATGGATTCTGCCATGTGCAACGCGAAGTCGATGGTCTTGCGGGCCGAAGCATCAACGCCGCCCACGTGGATGATGGGGTTGGCGTAGGGACTGCCCGCCAGGCGATCGACGATGCTCATTGGGGCGGTGGGAGGATTCTCGCCCTGTACGAGCCTGCGAAGCATGCGCTTGGCGTTGACATTCTGGCGCACCTGGGATGGCTTCAGCGGCTGCGTCTTGGGCAAGCCGTCGGTGTTGGGCCTGCTGTCGGGGCGGTCAGTCACGCGGGTGTTCCTCCAAAGGGCGGGTTTCCTCCAAATACGGTGTTTTACAGAGGCAGCGGACGGGTCGGCGCTGCGATCTTAGTAGAACTGCTGGCCGGTTCGGCGGGTGTAGACCTGCCGCGCGATACGTTCCCCGGCTGCGGTCCAAAGCTTGTACTTCAGCGGGCTGATGACCTGGTCATAGCAGCCGACGAAGTCGGTGACAGTCTTGCTGAAGCTTGTCTTGAACAGGCCAAGTCCGTGGAAGGGGTGTGAGGTGTCTTTGAGCCGGTCCGCGGGCGGGGTGCCGCAGAAATCGTACTCCGTGCAACCCAGTTCCTTGACCTGGTTGATGGCGGTCCACTGGACCAAGTGCGAATCGCCGTACTGCGCGCGCTTCTGCAGCGATCCGCCGTCCTTGTAGGTGCCCTTCCGGCCATAGTTGATGACGAAGGCTCCGACGGATGGGACACCGTTTTCGAAGACAAACAAGAGCCTGCCTTGGCCGCGTTCGATGAAGTTGGTCCAGAACTGGCGGTAGTACCCGAATTCACGGACGCGAACTTGGGACTTCGCCTCGACCGTGTTGGTCATCAGCGCATACATGGACCGGAAGTTCTCTTCGGTCGGTTCCATGGTGTGCACTTCAACGCCTTCGCGGATGGCCCGGCGAACCGCGTTGCGGCCGCGGGAATGCAGGTTGCGCAAAAGCTGGTTCTCCTCGGGAGAGATGTCCAGCAAGGCTGTGGAGTCGTTCGGTTGCAGGTTGGGGGTCTTCACCAGTCCGGTGGCCTCAATCGCGTCCCGCGCTTCGCCACTGAGGACGATGTCCGGCTCGATTTTCACGGCGAAAACCCCGAGCTTGTCCCGCCTCACGAATTCCCGATTGGCCTCGATGATCCCTGGAATGTCCTCGACGCCGGCAACGTCAGGGCCCTTGATGAGGTACCAGAGCTTGCCGAGCAGTGGAAACGACTTCTCCAAGACCAGGTTGTAGCTGCTGTACTCCTCGGTCTCGTACACGAGATGCAGGGGCTTCCAGCCGAAGTGCTGCTTCACGTCTGCAAATGCCTCGGATTGGAGGAGGTTGCCGCCGTTGGGATTGGCCGTGACGTGTTTGTCCCAGTGTTCGATTTCCTCGGCGGTGGCAAAGCGTGCCGTAAATTCTCGCAAGGGGGCCGTGTCCAATCAGTTGCTTACTTGAGGCAGCAGGCGCCGGAGTGCGGCGCAGGCGTTCAGCCCCAAGTCTATCGGCCCCGAAGGAGAGCTACCGCCTGATCGGTCTCGGACGCCTTCAAACTAGCACCCTTCGGTTTCTCACAGGCACGGCAAAGGTTCCCCAAAGTCCGCAACTATTCCGGCGGCGGAAAGTGGTTATAACAAAAACCGAACCAGGAGGATCCGATGATCGTCTACCGCCCCATTCCGCCGCTCTCCACCGGCCGGGGGAGTCTTTGGTCAGTGTTGGCGGCCATGGCGTCCGCTGCACTGCTGGGCCCGACTTGGCCGTCTGGCTCAGGGCCCAAAGCCTTAGGGCCCGGCACGAACCCACAGGAAGCATAGGGATGTGGAAAGCGCTCCAAAAGGGACTGACCATCACGGTAGGCGCCGGAGCTGTCGCCGCCGCAGTAGCGCTTGGCTTGAACGGCCCGCTGGTATCGCCTGTCCAACCGCCCGCCGCTGTCCAGGTTCCCACCACTATTGAGGCGTCGGTCGGTGTCCAGGCCGCAGACAGCGAAGCATCGAACGGCAATGCGCCCGCGCCGCGTCAAAATGCAGCACAGGGTAGCCAGCAATCGCACGACGGCCGACGATTACGGTCCGGGAAGTAGAGAAGCGAATGACCTTGCACGTTGATCGTCGCCCGCGCGGTTCAGGGCGTGCCGCAGCCTCTTCTGCCGGAGCGTTCCCGAGGTTTTCCGCAGCTCTCGTTCTCTGGCTGATCGCAACCGGCGCCATGGGAGTCTGTGCTCTGGCCGGAATAAGCGCTCCGCAGCCGCTCCGCTTCAACCTACCGCTGATTGCCCATGGTTCCGGCCTTCTTGCCGGATACGGCGTGACAGTCATGGTGGTGCTGATGTCCCGGGCCCCCGTGCTTGAGCGAGGAGTTGGAGCGGACAGACTGGCCCGTTGGCACGGATTCGGTGGCCGGGCCATCTTCTGCCTGATTCTTGTTCATGCGCTTGCGGCGACCTGGGCCTGGGCAATCGGCCAGAAGCTTGGCTTTTGGACTGCCGCCACGAACGTCCTCAACATGCCCGGCCTCTACGCGGCAGCGATTGCCACGGCGCTCTTTGTGGGCATCGCTGCCCTTTCGGCTCACGCCGTCCGACGGAAAATGAGCTACGAGGCATGGCACTTGATCCATCTGCTCACCTACGTAGCCATCGCTTTGTCCTTTTCCCACGAGTTGGCAGGCCCGGATCTGGCCGGATTCCCGGCGGTCCAAGTTGCTTGGAGCTTCCTTTACACCTTCAGCTTTGGGCTGCTGCTGAGATACCGCGTCCTGGAGCCCGTCATGCAGGTGTGGCGGCACCGTCTCCGCGTCGAGCGTGTCCTCGACGAGGGCAATGGAGTTGCAAGCATCATCCTTCGCGGCCGTCACCTGAATGAACTGAATGCGGAATCAGGCCAGTTTTTTCGATGGCGGTTCCTGTCCCGGAAGACATGGCGATCGTCCCATCCGTTTTCGATTTCCGCCGCTCCCCACGACGAGTTTCTGCGTATTACGGTCAAGGCCGTGGGCGATGGCACCACCCTCATCCACTCCATTCGTCCGGGGACCAGGGTCTTGGCAGAGGGTCCTTACGGCGCCATGACCGACGGGCGCCGTCGAGGCCGCGGAGTGCTCCTGATCGCAGGTGGCGTGGGGATCACCCCGATGCGTGCGCTCTTCGAGAGCCTGCCCGTCAACGGCAGCAACTTGGCGCTCCTCTACCGCGCCTCCTCGGATGAAGAGGTGCTATTCCGTGAAGAACTCGAACAGATTGCCAGCTACCGCGGAGCGCAGCTGATCCTCGTGATTGGCCCGGCGTCCGATCCGCGCACCACCATCAGCCCGGAAAACCTGAGGAGCGCTTTCCCGGATCTGGCTAGCCGTGATGTCTTCATCTGCGCGTCCCCTCGATTCTCAGGGGCTGTGCGGGCGGCCCTGCTGCAAGCAGGCTTGCCCCGACGGCAACTGCATCAGGAGGACTTCACCTTCTAGTCGCGGAAGGTTCCGATTCCGGCGGCCCAAGCCTTCCGGCGTCGATCGCTGGAGGTGGTGTCGTCAGCATTCCACGACGTTGACCGCGAGGCCGCCCATGGCGGTTTCCTTGTACTTGGAGGACATGTCCTTGCCCGTCTCGCGCATGGTCACGATGACCTCGTCCAGCGAGACGCGGTGGGTGCCGTCGCCCCAGAGCGCCATCTTCGCGGCGTTGATGGCCTTCGCCGCGGCGATCGCGTTGCGTTCGATGCACGGGATCTGCACGAGCCCGCCGATCGGGTCGCACGTCAGGCCCAGGTTGTGTTCCATCGCGATCTCCGCCGCGTTCTCCACCTGTCCCGGGGAGCCGCCCATGACTTCCGCCAGGCCGGCGGCGGCCATCGAAGACGCTGAACCCACTTCGCCCTGGCAGCCCACTTCGGCGCCGGAGATCGAGGCCTGCTCCTTGTAGAGCACCCCGACGGCACCCGCGGCGAGCAGGAACTTCACGATCGTCTCGTCGCGGTCCTGTTGCGTGGCCTTGTCCATGCCCGGGGCGAAATGCAGGGCGTAGTACAGCACGGCCGGGATGATCCCGGCGGCGCCGTTCGTCGGCGCGGTGACCACGCGTCCGCCCGACGCGTTTTCCTCGTTCACGGCCAGCGCGATGAGGTTCACCCATTCCTGCCAGTACTTCGGATCCCGGTAGTCAGGGTCCTGGTCTTTGGTTTCCTTCAGGAGCCGCTCGTGCCAGTCGGGAGCCCGACGCCGGACCTTCAGTCCGCCGGGCAGCACGCCTTCGCGCTTGAGGGACGTCTCGACACAGGCCTCCATGACAGAGTAGATGTGCAGCAGGCCTTCGCGGATTTCCTCTTCGGTCCGGGAGGCGCGCTCGTTGATGAACATGATGTCCGAGATGCCAAGCCCCTTGGAGGAACAGCGGCCCATGAGTTCGGCGGCCGTGCGGAAGGGCAGCGGGAGTTCCTTCTTGGACTCCTCCAGTTCCTTCTGGGCTGCGTCCTCTTCGCCTTCGCGGACGATGAAGCCGCCGCCCACGGAAAAGAACGTGGCCTCGTGGAGCACCTCGCCCTCGGCGTCGCACACGGAGAACTTCATGCCGTTCGTGTGCCGGGGCAGGACCGTGAGCGGGTGCAGGATCATGTCCGCTTCCCCGTACGGGAGGGACACCCCGGACTCGGGATCGACGGCGCCGCAAAGGTTCAGCGTGCCGGTTTCGGCGATCGAGGCGAGCCGTTCCTCCACTTCCTCGGGGAGGATCTCCTCGGGGTGGTAGCCCTCCAGGCCCAACAGCACAGCGGTCATGGTGCCGTGCCCGCGGCCCGTAGCAGCCAAGGAACCGTACAGGTCAACGCGCAGGGACGCCACCCGTTCCAGGGCACCGGACTCCTTGAGCTCGCCCGCAAAGACCGCAGCAGCCCGCATCGGCCCCACAGTATGCGAACTCGAAGGACCAATCCCAATAGAGAAAAGATCGAAGACGCCAACAGCCATTGTCGGTTCCTAACTAGGTGAGTGGTTGGGTGGGGAGGGAGCCGGACATCCTCTGCATGCTCGGTCGCGAAGACGCCCGCTGCGCGGACGTGACGCTCCCTTAGACGCATGCTGCCGGATGCCCAGCCCCCTCCGGGCCCGGAGAACCTCAGCTGAGGTTCGCAACGCCCGGGTAGAGCGGGTGCGCGGCGGCGAGTGCCTCCACGCGGTGACGTAGACCGGAGAGGTCGGCGTCGGCGTCGGCGATCAATGCCTCGGCGATGATGTCCGCAACTTCGCGGAACGCCGCTTCACCGAAACCGCGCGTGGCTAGTGCCGGGGTGCCGATCCGCAGACCGGACGTCACCATCGGCGGCCGCGGGTCGAACGGAACCGCGTTGCGGTTGACGGTGATGTCGATCGCCGCGAGGCGGTCTTCGGCCTGCTGGCCGTCGAGCTCGCAGTTGCGCAGGTCCACGAGCACCAGGTGCACGTCCGTGCCCCCGGAAATCACGGAGATCCCCTTGGCAGTGACGTCGTCCTGGACGAGGCGCTCGGCCAGGATCCGGGCTCCGGCCAGCACGCGCTCCTGGCGTTCCTTGAACTCTTCGGAGCCGGCGATCTTGAAGGCCACGGCCTTGCCCGCGATCACATGCTCCAACGGACCACCCTGCTGGCCCGGGAAGACCGCGGAGTTGATCTTCTTGGCGATGTCGGCGTCGTTGGAGAGGATGATGCCGCCGCGCGGACCGGCGAGGGTCTTGTGCGTCGTCGACGTCGTGACGTGCGCGTGCGGGACCGGGGACGGGTGCAGACCGGCGGCCACCAGGCCGGCGAAGTGCGCCATGTCCACCATGAGGTACGCGCCCACGAGGTCGGCGATGCGGCGGAACTCGGCGAAGTCCAGCTGGCGCGCATACGCGGACCAGCCAGCCACGATCAGCGCTGGCTTGTGCTCGAGCGCCAGGCGCTCCACTTCGGCCATGTCGATCCGGTGGTCCTCTTCCCGGACCTGGTACGGGATGACGTTGTACAAGCGTCCGGAGAAGTTGATCCGCATGCCGTGGGTCAAGTGCCCGCCGTGCGCCAGGTTCAGGCCCATGATGGTGTCGCCCGGCTTGATGAGGGCGTGCATCACCGAGGCGTTTGCCTGTGCGCCGGAGTGCGGCTGCACGTTCGCGTACCCGGCACCGAAGAGGGCCTTCACCCGGTCGATGGCCAACTGCTCGATGACGTCCACGTGCTCGCAGCCACCGTAGTAGCGCTTGCCCGGGTAGCCTTCGGCATACTTGTTGGTCAGGACCGAACCCTGCGCCTGCATGACAGCCACGGCAGTGTGGTTCTCCGACGCGATCATTTCCAGGCCCGAACGCTGGCGGTTCAGCTCATCGTCGATCTTTGCCGCGATCTCTGGATCCAGCTCGGACAACACCGTGTCCAGGCTCGGCGAAACTACCTGCTCGAACACAATGTTCTCGGTGCCTGCGGCCCCGGTTGCGGCGCTCACAGCTCGCCACCGTTCTTGGAAGCGTATTCCTCGGCGGAAAGCAGCGGACCGTCGGACTCGGCGGCGACCTTGAAGAGCCACCCCGCACCGTACGGATCGTTGTTTATCAGGGCAGGATCGTCGACGACGGCGGAGTTCACTTCCGTGATCTCGCCCGTCACCGGGGAGTACAGGTCCGAGACGGACTTGGTGGACTCAACCTCGCCGCAGGTCTCCCCCGCAGTCACAGCGGAACCGACCTCGGGCAAGTCGACGTACACGATGTCGCCGAGGGCATCGGTGGCCACGGCCGAGATACCGACGGACACAAGGTTGCCGGCTTCGCGGGCAACCCACTCGTGCTCGTCGGAGTACTGGAGTTCAGGTGCAACTTTTGCCATGTTTTTTCCTTTGCGTTGGTCTAAAAAAACAGTTGTGGTCAGGTTGGGTGGCGGATAACGGAATTCCTCGGCGTGCTCGCTCGTGCCTCGCTTAGACGCACGCTGCCGGAATCCCGTCACCCGCCCTCCGTCAGTTCAGTTTTCGGGGCCAACAGTTCCGGAAAAGAACGCTGGCCCTTTCGGGTTTTAGTCGGTAACCCGTGGTTCCCGTGGGCCGATTCAGTTTCCGCGGGCCCAAGCTGCGGCAGGTGGCCCATCATCCAGCACCTTTGGCTTTCGAAAGCGAACCAAAGGTGCCGGACTGAAACTGAACCCGCGGTGAGCTGATTCGAAGGTGAGCTGGACGGCCCCATCGGGTGCCGGCATCCGGCAGCATGCGTCTAAGGGAGCGACACGTCCGCTTAGCGGGCGTCTTCGCGACCGAGCATGCAGAGGATGTCGGACCCGACGGGCTAACGCAACCACGGTCACGCAACCCGCCGGGACCGCGGCTCCCAGCCACCCCCCGGATCCGACGGGCCTAAGGCGAGACGACTTACTTGACTCGCTTGTAGAACGGCAGTGCGACAACTTCGAACGGCTCGGACTTGCCGCGCAGGTCTACGTCCAGGGCCGTGCCTGGCTCGGCGTGTTCGACGTCGACGTAGGCAAGCGCGACCGGGTAGCCGAGCGTGGGGCTGGGCTGGCCGGAGGTGACTTCGCCGACCACTATGCCGTCCTTGAGGACCGGGTAGTGGCTGCGACCGGCGCGGCGGCCCAAGCCCTTGAGGCCAACCAGCTTGCGGCCGCTGGTTGAACCGGCGCCTGCGGCCTTCAAGGCTTCCAGGGCGGTGCGGCCTACGAAGTCGCTTTCCTTGGCGAGCGAGACAACGGGACCCAGGCCTGCCGAGAAGGGGTTGCCCTCGCGGGAGAGCTCGTTGCCGTAGAGGGGCATGCCGGCTTCGAGGCGCAGAGAGTCACGCGAGGCCAGGCCGGCGGGGATCAGCTCGCCGTCCTGGGCAACTGCCGCGATTGCTTGCCACAGGGCGGCGGCGGCATCGTTGTCCACGAAGATTTCGAAGCCGTCCTCGCCCGTGTAGCCGGTGCGGGCGAGCAGCAGTTCCGTGGTGCTCCCGGCGAAGGCGAAGGGCACCTCGACGGCGGCGTAGTACTTGAGTTCGGTGACCAGCGAGTGCTGTTCCGCCGGGACCAAGCGGAGGAGGATTTCTTCCGCCTTGGGACCCTGGACGGCGATCAGGGAGGTTGCCGCGGAGGCGTCCTCGACGACGACGTCAAAGTTGGCAGCCCGCTGCGCCAGTGCCTCGGCCACAACCTTGGCGTTGCCGGCGTTCGGAACCACCAGGAACTTGGCATCGCCGCGACGATACGTGATGAGGTCGTCGATGATGCCGCCGTCTTCCTGGCAGATCAGCGAGTACTTGGCCTTGCCAATCGACATGGCGGAGATCTTGCCCACCAAGGCGTAGTCCAGGAATGCCGCGGCTTCCGGACCGGTGACCCAGACTTCGCCCATGTGGGAGAGGTCGAACAGGCCCGCGGACTGGCGGACTGCGTGGTGCTCGGCCAGTTCGGAGGAGTACTTCAGGGGCATCTGCCAGCCACCGAAATCGGTGAAGGAAGCGCCGAGCTTCTTGTGCTCTTCGTAGAGCGCAGTGTAGTTCTCAGTCATCGTGAGGAGTCCTTTAGTTCTCGAAGGCTTCGATCGGAGGGCACGAGCAGACCAGGTTACGGTCGCCAGCGGCACCGTCGATGCGGCCTACGGGCGGGAAGTACTTGTCCTGCTTGAGGTGGTGGACCGGGAAGACGGCCTGCTCGCGGGAGTATTCACGGTTCCAGTCCGAGGAGACGACGGCGGCCGCGGTGTGCGGTGCGTGGCGCAGCGGGCTGTTCTCCACCGTGAAGTCGCCGTGGGCAACCTGGTCGATTTCCTTGCGGATGGTGATCATGGCTTCGATGAAGCGGTCGATCTCGCCGAGGTCCTCGGATTCGGTGGGCTCCACCATCAGGGTGCCCGCGACCGGGAACGCCAGGGTGGGAGCGTGGAAACCGTAGTCGATGAGGCGCTTGGCCACGTCCTCCGCGGTGACGCCGGTCTTGGCCGTCAGTTCGCGCAGGTCAAGGATGCACTCGTGGGCCACGAGTCCGCCTTCACCGGTGTAGAGAACGGGAAAGTACTCGTTGAGGCGCGAGGCGATGTAGTTCGCAGCAAGCAGCGCGGACTTCGTGGCTTCGGTGAGCCCTTCGCCACCCATGAGCTTTACGTAGGCCCAGGAAATCGGGAGGACACCGGCCGACCCGAAGCGTGAAGCCGAGATCGGAACGTCGTTGCCTTCGTCCCAAGCCGCGGCATTGCCGGGCATGAACGGTGCAAGGTGCGCCTTGGCCGCGACCGGGCCGACGCCCGGCCCGCCGCCACCGTGCGGGATGCAGAAGGTTTTGTGCAGGTTCAGGTGGGACACATCGCCGCCGAACTTGCCGGGCTGGGCCAGGCCGACCAGGGCGTTCAGGTTGGCGCCGTCGATGTACACCTGGCCGCCGGCCGCGTGCACGGAGTCGCAGACTTCGCGCACGTCGGCGTCGTACACGCCGTGCGTGGACGGGTAGGTGATCATGATGGCCGAGAGAACGTCCTTGTTGGCGTCGATCTTGGCCTGCAGGTCCGCGTGGTCGATGGTGCCATCGGCAGCCGTGGCAACCACCACCACCTTCATACCGGCCAACACTGCCGAGGCGGCGTTGGTGCCGTGGGCGGAAGCCGGGATGAGGCAGACGTTGCGCTGGATGTCACCGCGGGAGTGGTGGTAGCCGCGGATAGCCAGCAGGCCCGCGAGTTCGCCCTGGGAACCGGCGTTGGGCTGGATGGAGACCTGGTCGTAACCGGTGATCTCGGTCAGCTGGGATTCCAGGTCCGTGATGAGCTCGCGCCAGCCTTCGGTCTGGGAATCCGGGGCGAACGGGTGGATCGAGGCGAATTCCGGCCAGGAGATGGCTTCCATCTCTGCGGTGGCGTTCAACTTCATGGTGCACGATCCCAGCGGGATCATAGTGCGGTCCAGCGCCAGGTCGCGGTCCGAAAGCTTGCGGATGTAGCGCAGCAGCTGGGTCTCGGAACGGTGGGTGTTGAACACCGGGTGCTGAAGGTAGTCGGAAGAGCGCTCGACGGCGGCCTCCAGGGCG
The DNA here is from genome assembly GCF_021789175.1 of Arthrobacter sp. FW306-2-2C-D06B. Classification (NCBI taxonomy): domain Bacteria; kingdom Bacillati; phylum Actinomycetota; class Actinomycetes; order Micrococcales; family Micrococcaceae; genus Arthrobacter; species Arthrobacter sp. FW306-2-2C-D06B. Next base: position 880,540 of record NZ_CP084560.1, on the reverse strand, counting down.
AAACCCGCGCCGTCACCGGACACCGTGGCGCCGAACGCCGCAGCGACGTCGGCGAGGACGGTCGCCGTCGTCGTCTCGTCAACAGAGATTCCTACGGTGTCGGCGTCGATGGCGCGCAGGTTGATGCCCTTGGCCTCGGCAGCAGCAACGATCCCGGCTGCCTTGCCCGGGACGCGGACGGTGACGGTGTCGAAGAAGCTGCCGTGCAGGACCTCAAGGCCGGCGGCCTTCAAGGACGCAGCCAGGGTCCGGGCGTGGTTGTGGGCGGTCTCGGCGATCGCCTTCAGGCCATCGGGGCCGTGGTAGACGGCGTACATCGAGGAAACGATGGCCAACAGGGCCTGCGCGGTGCAGATGTTGGACGTCGCTTTCTCGCGGCGGATGTGCTGCTCGCGGGTCTGGAGCGCGAGGCGGTAGGCCGGAGTGCCGGCGTCGTCCTTGGAAACGCCCACCAAGCGGCCCGGCATGGAGCGCTCGAGGCCCTTCTGGACCGCCATGTACGCGGCGTGCGGGCCGCCGAAGAACAGCGGCACGCCGAAGCGCTGGGTGGAGCCGACGGCGATGTCGGCGCCCTGCTCGCCCGGAGGCGTGATCAGGGTGAGGGCGAGGAGATCCGCGGCGACGGTGACGAGCGCGCCGCGTTCCTTGGCGGCGGCGATCACGGCGGAGTGGTCGAACACCCGGCCCGAAACGCCCGGCTGCTGCAGCACGATGCCGTTGATGTCGCCGTCGGGCAGGCCCTGGGACAGGTCCGCGATCTCCACCTCGAAGCCCAACGCCTCGGCGCGGCCCTTCACGATAGCGATGGTCTGCGGGAGGCAGTCGGCGTCGAGGACTGTCTTGCCGTCGTGGGCCGTCTTGTTCTTGTTGGCGCGGCGCATCATGAGGACCGCTTCGGCGACGGCGGTGGCTTCGTCCAGCAGGGAGGCATTGGCGATGGGCAGGCCCACGAGGTCCTGGACCATCGTCTGGAAGTTCAGCAGGGCTTCGAGGCGGCCCTGGGAGATTTCCGGCTGGTACGGCGTGTAGGCCGTGTACCAGGCCGGGGATTCGAGGATGTTGCGGCGGATCACCGGCGGAGTGACGGTGTCGTAGTAGCCCTGGCCGATCATCTGCACGGCCGTCTTGTTCTTGGCCGCCAGCTTGCGAAGTTCAGCCAGAACTTCCACCTCGCTGAGGGCGTTCTGGAGCCTGAGTGCGACGTCCTGGCGGATGTCATTGGGAACCGCGGTGTCTACGAGCGAATCGACACTGTCGTAACCAACCGACTTGAGCATGATGTCAATGTCGGCCTGGCGGCGGGCGCCGATATGCCGGTCTACGAACGTAGTGGAGGTTGAACTAACCGTCACGAAGGAACTCCATTAATAAGGCGGCGCAGGGTACGCCACAGCTAATCGGGTTCCTCCCCGCTCTGTATTGGACCTGAGAGTTTCCGCGAATCCGTGCTTGTGGCACTGTTCCGCTTGCACCGTCGGTGAGCACACGTCAGCGTACTGCTTTCCAGAGTTGCCTTGCCGCGGCGGTGCGTGGGCCTGAGAGATTCCTGGGGAGGATTTGCTCCTACGGCGCCTGCATCACATGCCTGCAGGACTCTCCCGCCGCAGATCAAAGGCGTATTCAGTTATGTGAATCAGATCGTGGTTGCCGGTGACGGCTGCCACAACTCTCAATTGTCCTATGGACTGCCCGCGTCCGCAAATATGGTCACCGAGCCGCCCGACTTTCCCAACTGACTCGCACTTTTTGTCGTTTTGGAGCCTCAAAACGACATCTACTGCGAGTCAGTTGGGCCGCCGCTCAGTCACGGAGGCGTTCGACGGCGGCCAGCAGCGCACCGACGTCGGCGCTTCTCGCGCTGGCCTTGACTTCCGTATCACCGGCGCCGCCTTCAAGCATTGCGTTGAAGTAAAGTCCATCGCCCATGTACCGGACCGCTTTGGCCATTTCGGGCCCCACTTCCTCGGCGAGGACATCGAGCCATTGTTGCTGGATCCCGGCGAAACGCCTGCGGGTTTCTTCATGGGCTACTTCCGCGAGGCGCGTCGCCGCCACAAACACCCGGTCCAAGGGAGTATCCGCCCACAGGGAAGACTTGATAAAGAACGCGGCGGCACCTTCGGGGGCTGCCTTCATTGCCTCGATGTCCAGCGCGGCCAGCCCGTCCATGCGTTCGAGCAAGGAACCGATCATGGCTTCCTTGTTCGGGAAATGGTAGAGCAGTCCGCCCTTGGATACGCCTGCGCGCTTGGCGACGGCGTCCAGGGTGGCAGCCCGCTCCCCCACCTCGATCAGCAGGGCTTCAAAGGCATCCAGGACAGCGTCCCGGGCAATAGGTTTTCGCGGCATGGTGTCCATCATCCCTTAGTTCGATGTTGCCAATTTTATGAGTCGAATTGAAACTATACCGTCCAGACGGTACAGTTATCTTCATGTTCAGCCCGTCCACAACCCAGCACCCCCGTACCCCTTCGATCCAATCCGCCCCGTGGCGCGATTGGGCTGCCCTCGCACTCCTGATGTTCCCCGTGTTGCTGGTGGCTGTGGACAATACGGCGCTGACATTTGCCCTTCCGCAAATCGCCCGTTCGCTGGAAGTCGGGGGCGTGCAGCTGCTATGGGTCGTCGATGCCTATGCGCTTGTGCTTGCCGCACTCTTGGTGTCCATGGGAAACCTGGGAGACAGGATCGGCCGCCGCCGCTTGCTGTTGACCGGCAGCACCGGGTTCGCCGCCGTTTCCGCGGCCACCGCCTTCGCGCCATCGGCTGAATGGCTCATCGCCGGACGTGCCGGCATGGGCATCTTCGGAGCCATGCTCATGCCGTCCACGCTGTCCTTGATCCGCAACATCTTCCCGGACCCGAGCCGCCGTCGGCTCGCCGTCGCTGTATGGGCCGCCGGATTCTCCGGCGGCGCCGCGCTCGGGCCGATCTTCGGCGGCTGGCTCGTGGAGCACTTCTGGTGGGGAGCCGTGTTCCTGGTTGCGGTGCCACTGTTGCTGCCCCTGCTCGCCTTCGGCCCGTCCCTCATTCCGGAGTCCAAGGATCGCAACCCGGGCAAGCCGGACGTGCCCAGCGTCGTGCTGTCCATCTTGACCATGGCCCCCGTGGTTTATGGAATCAAGGAGGCCGCCGTGCACGGTTTTGGCCCCGGGTCCGCGGCCTTCATGGCATTCGGCCTGGCCATGGGAATCGTCTTCGTGCGCCGGCAGCGCTCTTTGGCATCGCCGATGTTGGATGTACGGCTTTTCCGGAACAAGGTCTTCAGCACTGCCATCACGGCCAACGTCTTGTCCCTTTTCTCCATGACGGGCTTCATCTACTTCTTCGCGCAGCACTTGCAGCTCGTGGAAGGCCAATCCCCGATGCAGGCGGGTATCGCGATGGTTCCGGCACTGCTGGCCACCATGGTGGCGGGCCTGGTGGTGGTTCCACTCGTCAAGCGGATCCGCCCGGGCCTGGTGGTGGCATCGGGGCTGGCACTGAGCGCGGTTGGATACCTCGTGGCCTCCCTGGGCAACCACAGCCAGGGGCCCGGGTATCTTTTGACGGCACTCCTGCTGCTGGCCATCGGGGTCGGTTCGGCGGAGACCATCTCCAACGACCTGATCCTCGGCGCGGTTCCCGCCGACAAGGCGGGTGCGGCATCGGCGATCTCGGAAACGGGTTACGAACTCGGATCATTGCTGGGCACGGCCGTGCTCGGCTCCATCCTGACAGCGTCCTACCAACACCACTTGCTGCTCCCGGGCGAATTGTCCGGCCACGCAGCCGAACGCTCGCGGGAGACGCTCGCCGGAGCCATGGACGTTGCGGCCACGCTGCCCCAGCCATTGGGCGACGCCCTGGCCACCGCCGCGCGTGCCGCCTTTGAATCGGGCGTCCACATCACGGCGGCGATCGGGCTGGTATTGATGGCGGGAGCGGCAGTCCTTGCCGCCGTCGTGCTCCGACGCGTGCCCACCGCAAAGTAAGGCTGAGTCTAGACAGCCCGGTTCAAGGCAGCATCAGGCGAGCTGAAACTACGGGTAATTCCGCCCAAGGTAGCGGTGGCAAGCGTCGAGAGGTAGTCGTGCCGGCGTCGGGCAGTAATGCGCGATTGGGGCTCGAAGGATTGCCCGGGATCGTCCGCGTAATGCGCGGACAGCCCATCGCGCATGAGGCGGATGCCCTCGGCGCGCTGTTGTGAGACCGCAGCGTGCGTGGAACCGAGTTCCTCGGCGAGTTCCTTGACGGTCCGCCCGCCGAAGTAGATCTCCTCGACGACGTACCGCATCTTTTCCGGCAGGGCCGCGACGGCGGCGCGAAGGTACTTGAGGCGCTCATCGGCCAAGACCGAGTGCTCCGGGGAGATGGTGTCGGCCGCGACGGTGTCCACCACGACGTCGTCCAGCGGCGACAGCGTCCGTGCGGCGTCGGCCAGGGCGGCTTCCACCACGCTGCGTTCGACACCCAGGGCTGATGCGGTTTCGGCGACCGACGGCGTGCGGCCAAGGAGGCCGGACAGCGTTTCCTGGACCGACATGGTTTCCTTGATGCGTTTGCGCGCAGAGCGCGTGGCCCAGTCGCTGGCCCGCATCTCGTCCGCAAAGGCTCCGACGATGCGGCGGCGCGCAAATGCGCCGAAGGGGACTCCGAGGTTCGGATCGAAGGAATCGGCAGACGTTATCAACGCCACGGACCCTACCGATGCGAAATCGTCGCGCGACAAATGAGAAGCTCTCGCGCAGAGCTCCGACACCAAGTAGCCAACGAGTGGCAAGTGCTGCAGCACCAACTCGTTGCGTTCTTCGCGATTCAAATTAGTCCCCCCATGAGACCTGTTTATTGAGTTGCCAAGCCTGATTCCAAGGGCTTCATGGGCGAGCTGCTGAGACGATGCAACGTGCCGAAGATTACATGGAACAGACATGTATTCAGTGAACATATCATCTGAAAAATAACAATGCGTGTACGCTCATGAAAAAGATACAAAAGAGGCTTCGGAATCATGTTCCGCTGGCCAAACCGGGGAGTGGGGAACCGTGGGGGCGGATGAGCTATCGGCGATGCTGTGGCGCGAGCGGAGACAGCTGGAACTGCTGTTATACCGGCTCGAAACACAGTTGCTGCACGTTCGGGCAGGCAACTGGCCTTGGTTGAAATTCACTGCCGCTGACGTGGAAAAGGTCCTGGAAAACCTTCGGTTCGACACCCTTGCCCGGAACATCGAGTCGTCTGCCCTGGCCATCGAATGGAGCCTGCCGGCCAACGCCACGCTGCCGATGATCGCTTCAGCGGCCCCGCCCGGGATCTGGCCTGAACTGCTGCAGGAACACCACCGTGAGCTGGTCGTCTTGCTCAGGCAAGTCGAAACAACCGCGGCCGCCAACGTCAGGGCTCTCCTGACGGGGCCACGCGGAGCGGGGAACCCGCCGCTTGGCTCTGTGCAACCCGGCGACAATGGGACCACGGCGACGGGAGAGGTCACGCGGGCTGAGACGGCGGATGACGTGATGCTCCTCGCGGAAAACGCCAATATCGAGCGGGCCCTGGCCGTGACCCGGGATTGCTCGCTGCCGCTCCTCAAGGAGTTCCTGGGCTTGGAGTAGCGACGGCTACCGATGGACGACAGTGTGCAAGAGAATAAAGCTTGGCTGTCCCGAGTTCGGGTTTGCATCGTAGGCGTAAACCTCCGAAAAGTTGCACGATTGCCTGTCCAATTTCGCCCACTCAAGTACTTCCAAGAGGCTGCTAGACGAAATATCGAAAGCCTGCGACTTGTCCCAAGCACCACTGTTGGGGTCGAGCCAGACGTCTATCACTCGGAAAGACGGATCGACACAGATCAAGTTCATGTCCCGCTCGTCAATCGTCCGAATCTTCATCGCAATCAGTCAGATCGCATTCTTGTAGACAACTTGGGTGTCTGAGCCAACATTCCCCACCTTGCGCGCTAATCCGCCTTCGGTTTCCGGACAGGCGGACGCAGCCCGGCAACGAGTTCCTCGGCTTCGGGGCCGGCCTGGGCAGCAGCGAGGTTGGCCGCGGCGATCGCCTCGACCACTTCGCGACGCTGGATGGACACCCCGCGGGGGGCCTCGATCCCTATCCGCACGCCGTCGCCGCGGCCTTCCATGACGGTGATGACGATGTCCTCACCAATCATGATCTGTTCGCCCGGCTTGCGTGTCAGTACCAGCATGCTCTCAATCTACCTTTCCGAGCACTGCAACGCGGGCGGGCTTGCCGTCCACCCACCCGATGGGAAAACCGAGTCCGTTGACCGTCTCGGGACTTCCGGTCTCCGACGCTCCCAAAACAGCGAGGGCGTCGAGACGGACACGCTCGGAGGCGAGAGCGGCGGAAAGCGCCCGGACCCAAGCTGCCGTGTCTTCCGCTTTCCGCCCGGCGTCAACAACCAGCCACAACTGGTCTGCGGCGAGGGCTGCGATGTCCACCGCATGCGTCACGGCTGCGCCTTGCCTGCCGAGTCCGTACGCCACCAGCACGGTTTGGCCCGTGAGCACCGCTTGGGCGCGCGCCGCCGTCGCGCCCTGACGCCCCGCTACGTGAAGGTGGCCGAAAGCGGTCAACGCTCCGGCCGTCCGGACGTCGGAACCGCCCTCGGCGATGGACATTTCCAGCGCTGGTCCCAGAGCGTCGTCGCCGAGGCCAAGCAGGATGATCAGGTTGCCGTTTCCGGCAAGTGGCGCCGGTACGGGCACAGGAACGGCGTGCCCGACGGCGGGGGCCGGCAACGCGGTCAGGATCCCTTGCGTTTGTGGTCCGGAGACCGGCGCCTCGAACTCCTTCCCCAGCTGCTCCAATATCCCGGCGAAATCCGGGGAGGCGGTTGAAACGGCTGCCTCGGGCCGGTGCAGGTCCATCTCGGCGGCGTCGGCTTGCTCCAGGAGCGCGGCGATAGCGGGCCCCTGCAACGCATGCGCCTCCCCGCCAAGGTGGGCATCCCAACTAGCTCGCACTTGTTGTCGTTCTGAGCCCTCAAAACGACAACTATTGCCAGCTAGTTGGGTGGAACCCTCTGCCGGAACTTCGATGGTGGCCTCGTAGCGATTGGCTGCGAAGAGACCGGCGATCCCCGGATTGGTGACTTTCTCGGCGGAGACGATCCGCGCTCCGGGACCGTACTGTTGCTCGGCTTTCGCCCGGATGTCGTCCAGGGAGGTGCCCTTAAGCTTGTATTGCTTCGGCATGGCGGACCACCCCCACGGTTTCGATCTGGATGTTTGCGGACGTCACTTCCCGGTATGACAACACGGGAACACCGCCGTCGGGAGCAGCCACGAGCCGCCGGACCGCGGGCCGCAACGCCGGGGCGCACACCAGGACAGCTTGCCGTCCTGCATTTGCCGCGGCCTCCACTGAAGACTGCACAGAGGCCAGGACGGCGTCCAGGCGCGCTTGGCTCATGACGATCTGGGTACCCCCTTCGGCCGGGCGCATGTCTTCGAGCATGGACTGTTCCAGGAGCGGATCGATCATGATCACATTGAGCACCGTGCCGTCCAGGAACTTGGCTGCGAGCGCGGGCCCCAGGGACTGCCGGGCGGTTTCCACCAAAGCCTCGGGCTCGGTGGAAACCTTGGCGCGCAAGGCGAGTGCCTCGTAAATGCGGGGAAGATCGTTGATGGGGACCTGTTCTTCGAGGAGGCCCTGTAGCACCCGCTGCACTTCGGCCAAGGACATAAGCCCGGGAATGAGTTCCTCGACGGCGGCGGGGCTCTGTTTGCGCACGCCTTCCGTCAGGACCCTGACGTCCTCGCGGGTGAGGAGCCTTGCGGCGTTGGCCGAGACGATCGACGACAGGTGGGTCACCAGCACGGAAACCCGGTCGATCACAGTTGCGCCGGTCATTTCGGCGCTGTGGCGCATCTCAGTGGGAATCCACTTCCCGGCCAGCCCGAAGACCGGTTCCACCGTGGAGGTACCGGGCAGGGCGTCAAGATAATCGCCGAGGGCAAGCAACTTGCCCGACGGCGCCGTGCCGCGTCCGGCTTCCACCCCCGCAATGCGGATGGCATAGGTGGCCGGCGGCAGCTCGACGTTGTCGCGCGTGCGGACGGGCGGAATCACGATCCCCGACTCCATGGCGATCTTGTGGCGCAAAGAGCGGACACGGGCCAGGAGGTCGTCCGAGGCGCCGGAGACCATGTCGACAAGGTCCGGAGCCAGCAGGATCTCGAGGGGGTGGACGCGCATGTCCTGCATGAGCCGCTCGTTCGGGTCTTCCTCGGAGCTCAGGGTGGCCGCTTCCTGGGCGTCCTCCGCTTCACTCTGCTTCTTCTGCTGCGCCGCCAGGCGCCTCGAGCCGAACAGCAGGGCAGCGCCGACCATCAGGAAGGGCACGATGGGCATGCCGGGGATGAGTGCCATGGCCACTGCAGCCAGGCCCGCGATGAGCAAGGCGTTGGGCGACTGCATGAGCTGCGAGGAGGCCGTGCGGCCCATGTCTTCTTCGGCATTGGACCGGGTGACGATCATGCCCGTGGACACGGCCATGAGGAGGGCGGGGATCTGGGTAACGAGGCCGTCGCCCATGGTCAGCAGGCCATAGGAGTTCAGCGCGTCGCCCACATTCATGCCGCGCTGCAGCACGCCGATGGCAATGCCGCCGACGAAGTTGATGATGATAATGATGATCCCCGCGATGGCATCGCCCTTGACGAACTTCGAGGCCCCGTCCATGGCGCCGTAGAAGTCGGCCTCAGCGGACACCTCGGCGCGGCGCTTGCGGGCCTGGGCATCCGTGATGAGGCCGGCGTTGAGGTCGGCGTCGATGGCCATCTGTTTGCCGGGCATCGCGTCCAGCGTGAACCGTGCCCCCACCTCGGCCACGCGCTCGGCGCCCTTGGTGACCACCACGAACTGGATGACCACCAGGATCAGGAACACCACGGCGCCAATGATCATGGAGCCGCCCACCGTGACCTTGCCGAAGGCATCGATCACTTGGCCGGCGAATCCTTGTCCCAGCACCAGCCGGGTGGACGCGACGTTGAGCCCCAGCCGGAATAGCGTAGCCACAAGCAACAAGGACGGGAAGACGGAGAAGTCCAGGGGCTTCTTGACGAACATGCTGGTGAGCAGGATCAGCAGGGCGAGCAGGATGTTGCAGACGATCAGGAAGTCCAGCAGCGGCGCCGGCACGGGAACTACGAGCAGCAGTACGATGCCCACGATTCCCACCGGCACGGTGAGCCTGGCGAATCTGTTCATTGCTGTGTCCTGTCCGGGGTGGTGTGGTTGCTGGGTGCGGTTCGGGGGCTGCGGTGCCGGCTCACGCAGGCGCTCCGGCCATGGTTCCTGCCACGCCCGGCAAACGGTGCATTCCGCGTGCCGCTCCCCTGGCCTTGAGCGACATGACGAACGCCAGGACTCCAGCCACGGCCCGGTAGAGCTCCACAGGGATTTCCTGGCCCAGTTCGCAGGCCGAGTGAAGTGCCCTCGCGAGCGGGATGTCCTGGACCATCGGGACCGATTTCGCCTCCGCCTCTTCCCTGATGCGGGCGGCAATCACGCCCGCTCCCTTGGCCACGACGCGTGGTGCCGCTTTGCCGGCGTCGTACTTCAGCGCTACGGCGACGTGCGTCGGGTTGACGATCACGACGTCGGCGTCTGCGATCGCGCCGATCATGCGGTTCCGGCTCATGCTCAATTGGCGCGAACGCCGCTGGGACTTGATGAGGGGATCGCCGTCGCTGTTCTTGTTTTCGTCCTTGATTTCCTTCTTGGACATGCGCGTCTTCTTGCGGTTGCGGCGCATGACCACGAAGATGTCCGCGGCGGCAAGGACCAGGCCCGCCAGCACGGCGAACTGGATCAACGAACCTATGCCTCCGGCCGCTGCCGAAAGGATGCCGGACACCGGCAGTCCCCCGGCGGTGAGCAGCACCGGGATGAGCCCCTGCACCACCGCGTAGAGGACAAGCCCGACGACGGCGGTCTTCAAGAGCGCTTTCAGGCCGCCCCACAGTGCCTGGGCGCCGAAGATCCGCTTGACGCCGCTGACAAGGTTGAAGTGCTCGAACTCAGCGCGGAACTTCTTGAAGTGGATGCCGCCCTGCAGCGCGGATCCAGCCAGCACTACTACCAAGACCACCACGAACAGGGGACCCAGCACTTGGGCCAGGGAACCGAACCCGGCTTCGAGCGCTGCGACGGCTTTGGCAGGATCGGGATTCGCGATGACGCCCCGGACGGTGAACAGTTGGTCCGCCGCAGCGTTGGAGGCACGCTCGATGGTGGACGGGATCATGGCTGCGGCGGATCCGACGGCGAGCCACGCGGTGAGATCCTGCGAGCGGGAAAGCTGCCCCTTGGACCGGACTTCCCGCATCCGTTTGTCAGTGGCTTGCTCGGTTTTCTCCTGGGAATCCGACATCATCCCACCCCCATCAGTGTGTTCGCCGCTTGCTGGGCGAGCATGGCAACGAGCCGCGGGAGTGCCAGGAACAGGAACCCTGCGAGCCCCAAGGTGATGAAGACCTTGAGCGGGAAGCCCAAGGCGAAGGCATTCAGGGCGGGCGCCACCCGGGTGAGGAGCCCCAGCCCGATGTCGGCGAGTACCAGCACCACCAGGAGCGGCCCGGCGATTTGGACCGCGGAAAGGAACATCCCGGTGACAGCGGAAATCATCGCGTGTACAGGCTGTGCCATGTCCAGTCCTCCGGCCAGCGGCAACGCCGTGAAACTCCCGGTCAGACCCCCGATCACGAGCTGGTAGCCGTCCGAGGCGAAAAGCAGGGCCAGGGCGGCCATCTGCATCAGCCGGGTGAATTGGGCGCCGTTGATCATCATCTGGGGATCGAAGCCCTGGGCCATCTGGAAGCCGCTGAACAGGTCAATCAGGCTCCCGGCCGATTGGATCGCCGCGAAGACGAGCAGCACGAGGAAGCCAAGGACCAGGCCGGTCACGAGTTCAAGGACCACGGCCGTGATGAAGCCAGCGGTGTCCTTGGACGTGTAGCCAACCGAGAGTCGCTGGGAAACTGCCAGCCCCAAGCCGATGCCGAGCATCGCTTTGATGCGCAGCGGAATTGCCTGGTGCGAGAAGGGCGGGGCCACTACGAGGAAGGCCGTCATCCGGACGGAGGCCAGCAACAGGACCTCAAGCCAGGACTGGTTGAAGGGCAGCTCCACTTCACGCTCCGCCGATCAGCCCGGGTATCCGGGCAAAGAGCTCATGGGTGAAGGAGACGGCCTCGGTGATCATCCAGTGCCCGCACACCACCAAGGCCACGGCCACTGCGACTGCCTTGGGCACGAAGGAGAGGGTGGCTTCCTGAAGCTGGGTGATGGACTGCAAGAGGGAAATGGCGAGGCCCACCACCAGCGCGGTCACCAGGGCGGGCGCGGCGAGCTTGGCCGCGAGGATCAGGGCCTGGAGGCAGATGTCCAGGACGGCGTTGGTGTCCATCAGCCGCTCGAATAACTCTGGATCAGGGCGGTGATCACGAGTCCCCAGCCGTCCACCAGGATGAACAACAGGATCTTAAAAGGCAGCGAGATCATCACCGGCGGAAGCATCATCATGCCCATGGACATCAGCGCGGCCGAGACCACGAGGTCGATCACCAGGAACGGGATGAAGATGACGAAACCGATGATGAACGCTGCCCGGAGCTCGGAGATCATGAACGCCGGGATCAGGGTCTGCAACGGGACCGATTGCGGGTTGGCCGGGTTTTCCAGCTTGGCCGCCCGGGTCATTAGGGCAATGTCTTCTTGCCGGGTGTGGGCCACCATGAAGTGCTGGAGCGGGGCGGACCCGGCCGAAACGGCTCCGTTGAAGTCCAGCGTCCCGTTCAGGTAGGGCTGGATGCCGACGTTGTTGATCTCCGAAATCACCGGCCACATCACGAACAGGGACAGGAAGAGCGCCAGCCCGGCCAGTACCTGGTTGGGCGGGATGGACGGGAGGGACAGGGCGTTGCGGGTCATGGCCAGCACCACGAAGATCTTGGTGAATGAGGTCATCATGAGCAGCAGCGCAGGCGCGACGGAGAGCAGGGTGATCCCGATCAGGGTCACCACCGCGGTGGACGGCTTTCCGTCCAGCCCATTGATGTTGATGCTGACGTTGCCGTTGGACGGTTGGGCCGGTGCGGTGGGAACTACTGGCGGAGTGGGTGGCGTCGGACTGACCGGTGCCGCATGTCCGGTTGACATGCCCAGCCACAGGAACAGTGCCGTCAGCAACAGGACACAGAGCACCGCGGGAAGCGTCCTGCGCACCGCAAGCAATATCCTGCCGGTGCTGCGGGCATCGGCAGGCCCAAGGGTCAGGATCAATTCCGGCGTCCCCTGATGGCCTCGGCGGCCTGCCGCCAGGTGGAACCGGCAAGGATGGAGCCGTGCATTGGCTGTGGTTTGTCCAGCTCGCTGCGGCGGTGGATCTCGCTGCGGCGTGTGAGTCTACTGCCTTGGAGTGGAGCGGTTCGGGGCCCGTTGTCCGCAAGTGACGCGCCACCGGCGTCGCGGAAGATGTCGGCGAAACTCTCGGGCGCCGGAGAGTTGTCCGGAACCTCCACGGGTACGTCGCCGCTGTGCAGGACATTGATGGCGTGCTCGGTGACACCCAAAAGGAAGCGTTTGTCGCCGGCGTCGACCACCACCACCGAGGCCTTTTGGCCGACAGTCTGCCGGCTGACCACCGTCAGGGTGGTGTTGGCCCGGCGTCGGCCCTTGGCCTTTCCTTTGAGAAGGCGGCGCTGCAGGACCCAAATGAGCCCCAGCACCGCACCCAGGGCCACGAGCACGCGTAGCCCGAGGATGAGCGAATCCATCTAGTAGATTCCCTCGGCGACGTCCAGGATGCGGGTGATGCGCACTGCATAGTCCTGGTCCACGACGACGACTTCACCATGGGCAATCAAACGCCCGTTGAGGAGGACGTCCGCGGGTGCGCCGGCCGAGCGGTCCAGCTCGATCACTTTGCCCGGTTCCAGGGCAAGGGCGTCGCGCACGGACATGCGCGTGCGGCCGATCTCCACGGTGAGGGCCATTTCGACGTTGCTGATCAGTCCCAGGCGGGACGAAATCGCCCCGGACTGGGCGCTCCGCGCGGCAGCGTTGTCCTGCACGGTCCCGTGTTCGCGGACCCGGACGGCGAACCAACCGAACACCTGCCCGCCGTCGGACGAGGGAGACTGGCGCAGTTCAAAAACAGCCGTTTCGGAGTCGGACAGCAGCCCCGCGGCGTCTTCCTCGCGCAACTCCCCCAGCACGCCGGCGTCGAACGCCTCGGCTGCGTCTTCCATCGCCGGACGCAGTACGTCAACGCCGGACACGACGCCGTTCAACCCGCCGCCCGCGGCGGCCAGGAAGGAACGGTCCGTGAGGATGAGTGCGAAGTCCGCGGTCACGGCGCCCACGAAACTGGCCGTGACCGCGAGAGGTGCATATGCCGCAGCGGCCTGGGACGGGACAATGCCGGAGACGTGCAGCGTGGCGGGAGTCGGCAGCTGCATGGCCAGACGCTCGGCCGCGGACTCGTGCAGGGTCAGGGTGATGCTCATCGCTGGTTCTCCTCGATTGTGACGATGACGGCGGCTGCACGGGAACCGTTGCGGGCCGGTGCTGCGGTGGCCAGGCGGGTGCCGTTGATGGCGACGTCGAACGGCCGGTTCTCCCGGTGCGGCAGCGCAATGACGTCCCCGACGGCGAGGCCCAGGATCTGCGCCGGCGTCACCGGAGTGGGGCTCAGCTGGATGGCTACGTCTACCGGCACCTGGGTGACCTGGGCGCGGACCAGCGCCTCGGCGTCGCGGCTGTGGACAGTGGGATTGACGTCGCCTAGCCCGGAAAGCAGGACGTCGGCGGGAATCGCGAGGCTGGCTGCGGCGACGGTTTCGCCCACCTTCACGGTGAATGAGGCCACGATCATGAGCTCCGCCGGAGCCGCGGCCTGGGCGAACTGGGAGTTGTATTGGATGACATCCATGCGCACCGGGGTGGTCAGGAGGGCGCCAAGCGAATAGCTCAGGTCCTCGAGTCCGTCTTCCACCATGCGGCTGATGAGGGCCTGCTCGATCTGGGTGAACTTCCGATCCGGGACGGCCGTTTCGCTGGCCCCACCCAACATGCGGGTGACCCAGGACAGTGCCGCCGTGGCAGGAAACTGCATCACGAGCCGCGACTCGCTACCCTCAATGCGGCACAGCACCATCGCGGTGACCGAAGGCAGGGACGCGGCGTATTCGTCGTAGCTCTGCATGATGAGCTGTTCCAGGGTCGCGGTGGACTTCACGCGGACCTTGGCCGTGAGCTGTGTTCCCCATTGGCGGGCGAACGTCTCGAAGGCGACTTCCAAGACGCGGCTGTGTTGGCGCGGCAAGGTGGTGGGCCTGCGGAAGTCATAGACGTCCACGGTGCGCTGCCGTACCGTCGATTGATCTTCCTGTTCACTCACGGTTGCCACTATCGGCAAGGAAAGCGCGGGCGTAAGGGACTGATCTCGGGCGGGTTCGTGGGTGTGGTCCGGGGGCTGCGTTTCGGAACGCAGCCCCCGGCCGTCCCCCACGAAGTCAGGCTGGCTTAGGCGGCCGGCGCCTGCGAAATCCTCACCATGTTGCCCGAAGGATCGCGGAACGCGCAGTCGCGGGGACCCCACGGCTGGTCGATCGGCTCCTGCATGACCTCTGCTCCGGAAGCCCTGACCTTCTCGAAGAGCGTGTCGACGTCATCGGAACGGAAGACGATCGGCCCGAGGACCCCCTTGGTGAGCAGCTCCTGGAGGGAGTCGCCGTCGGCCTTGGACCGGCCCGCGTGCGGTTCGGAGAGCACGATTTCAACGCCCGGCTGGTCCGCGCTTCCGAGCGTCACCCAACGGAATCCGCCCTGCGCGACGTCGTTGAGCACCTCGAGGCCGAGGGCGTCCCGGTAGAAGGTGAGTGCTTCGTCGGGATCGTTGACAGTGATGTGTGAGTACTGCAGTGAAATAGTCATGTCAACGACGCTAGTCCGGCGCGTTGACGAGCGCTTCTCGAATCCTGCTCGCTTGTTTCGTGAGGACTACGGCGTTCCGAAGCCGGCGTCGCCGAGAACCTTCTTGCCTTCACTTCCCGTGACCAATGCGATGAAAGCCGCGGCCAGATCCTTGTTCTTGCTGGTGCCGACGGTGCCGATCGGGTAGGTGTTGACGGCTTTGTCCGACTCGGGGAAGGTGATGCCCTTGACCTTGTCCCCGGCGCCCTTGACGTCGGTGACGTAGACAAGTCCCGCGTCGGCCTCTCCGGAGGCGACCTTGCCCAGGACGTCAGTCACGGAAGACTCTTCGCTGACGGGCTTCAGGGTTGTGCCGGTGGCCTTTTCGATGGTTTGGGCGGCGGAGCCGCAGGGTACTTGGCTCGCACAGACGACCACCTTGACCCCCGGCTTGGCGAGGTCAGCGAAGGAGCTGATCGACGCCGGGTTGGACGGCGGGACGGCGATGGTCAGGACGTTGGTGGCGAAGTTCTTGGCCGTTCCGTCGAGCAGCTTGGCATCGGAGAGCTTGGCCATGTTCTTCGTGTCAGCCGAGGCAAAGACGTCTGCCGGAGCGCCCTGGGTGATCTGCGTGACGAGGTCTGAAGACCCGGCGAAGCTCAGGGCGACTTTGGTGCCCGGGTTCGCAGCCTCGAATTCGCCGGCCAGCTTGGTGAACGTTGCCTTCAGCGAGGCGGCAGCGTAGACCGTCACTGTACCCGCGAGCTTTGGCGTTGCGCTGGCGCTGGCGGATCCGCTGCTCGCGGTGCCGGCGGGGTTGCCTGAACCGCAGCCGGCAAGGCTGGCCGCGAGGGCGCCGGCAACGAGCAGCGCGGCGAAAGGCTTGCGGGTGATCCTCATATGATGCTCTTTCCTTGGGGTGTTTCGATGATGACGGTGGTCGCCTTGACGACGGCGGTGGCAACCGACCCGAGTTCGAGCCCGAGCTCCCGGACAGCCTCGCTGCTCATGAGGGAGACGACACGGAAGGGACCGCATTGCAGTTCCACTTGTGCCATGACCTTGTCGGCCGTGATGCCGGTGACCAGGCCGACGAAGCGGTTGCGTGCCGAACGGCCCACCCGGGTAGGATCCTCGGGCAGTTGGGCCTGGTCCCGCGCGACGTGGGCAAGTTCCAGCCCATCAACGGCCAGCCGCCCGGAATCATCCTTGACGGGGGTCAGGATGCCGTTCTCGGTCCAGCGCCGCACGGTGTCGTCACTGACGCCCAGGAACCGGGCAGCTTCAGATACTCGAATATTTGGCATAACTTCAGAATAATCCTCAAATGCGGTTATGACGGCATGCATCTTCCGCAAATCAAATGTGACCGTGTCCCCGGCGGTCCCGCTTAGTAGACGTCCCGGACGCAGCAGAGGTCCCGCCCCACTGGGACGGAACCTCTGGCGTGTGTTGGCGTACTACGGCGTGGTCAGTCCGCGGCGACCGAAAGCGCTTCCCGGCGTTTGCCCGCTTCGTTCCGGCTGGGCCGCGTGCGGATCTTCGCCACGCACGCAGGCATGGCAGCCACGGCCAGGTGTTCGCGGGCGCGGTAAGTGCTCGGCGGCACCCCCACGAGTTCCGTGAAACGCGAACTGAAGGAGCCAAGCGAGGTACAACCGACCTCCATGCATGCGTCGGTCACACTCATTCCGCCGCGCAGGAGTGCCATCGCGCGCTCGATTCGGCGGGTCATGAGGTAGTTGTAAGGGGTTTCCCCATAAGCGGCCCGGAACTGCCGCGAGAAGTGCGCCGGTGACATGTACGCATGGCTGGCCATGGTCGGCACGTCGAGCGGTTTGGCGTACTCGCGGTCGATCAGGTCGCGGGCCTTACGCAAGTACGTGAGCCTGGCGATGTCTTCCGGGGTCATGCCACGAGCGTACCTCGGCGCGCTGGCCATTTCCACGGATCCCGACGCCGTCCCGTCACCTGCGGGACAAGCGCGCCGCCCTATTGGCCGCCGGCCCTCGCCTTGAGTGCCTCGGGGATCAGCGCGCGGACCACTTCGGGTTTATCCGAGAGGACGACGACGTCGACCCTGCGGTTGAGTTCCATCAGCGCCTCGGTGGAATCGTCGTTGACCTGCCTGGCGGATCCGAACGCGACGGCGCCGATGTGCCCGGCCGCTATGCCCCCATGGTCGACGAGGTACCTCAGGACGTTGACCGAGCGCGCAGAAGAAAGCTCCCATGTGGAGGGGTACGAGGTGATGCCGTTGGCGGCATGGCCTTCCACCATGACTTCAAGGGCTGCCTTGGCCATGGGCGGTGCAATCATGCCAAGGACCTGGCTGGCGCGGGGCGTGAGTTCCGGCCTGTCGGGTTCGAAGAAGGTCTGCGATCCTACGAGTTTCACCGTGAGTCCGCGTTCGCTGATCTGGAACTGCACATTGGCACCCAGCCCCGCGGCGTCGAGCTTGGACTTCATCTCGTCGCGCAAGGCGGTGAGCCGGTCCGCTTCCTTGAGCGCCAGGTCCAGGTTGGAGAATCCCTGGGCGTCGGCGCTTGTGTATTCCGGCGGAACGACTGTCCCGGTGGCGGTGTCCACTTTCTGGCTGGCCACCGTGCCGAAACCCGTGGCCAGCGAATTGCGGAGCTTGTCGAATTTGGCCTGGTCCACTGTGGACATTGCGAAGAGCACGATGAACATGCACATGAGCACCGTGACCATGTCCATGTAGGAAGCCATCCAGCGTTCGTCGACGTGTTCTTCCGCCGGAGGAGAACCGCGGCGGCGCCGGGACCTCATGCGGCCTTGGACGAAGCGAATTTGCCGGGGCGGGCTTCGTCGTCGTCGCTCTTCTTTGCGGTTTTCGCCTTGCCAAGCCTGTCTGCGGGAACCATGGCACGGAGCCGTTCGGCGAGCAGGAGGGGCTGGGTCCCGTTTTGCACCGCCAGGATCCCCTCCATCAGGAGGGTCATCCGCTCGATTTCGAGCTCCGAGAGTCGCTTGAGCCGCGAGGCGAACGGAAGCCAAATGAAGTTCGCGGACAACAAACCCCAGAGGGTAGCAACGAAAGCGGAGGCGATCATTGGTCCCAGATGATCAGGTGAGGAGAGGTTTTCAAGGACGTGGGTCAGGGAGACCACGGTGCCGATAATGCCGATGGTCGGCGCATATCCGCCCAGGCTGGCGAAGAATTTGGCAGAGACATGGTCGCTTCGCATCTTGGAGTCGATCTCGTCTTCCATGAGGATGCGCAGCTCTTCGGCATCCGTGCCGTCGGCGATGTTCTGGAGGGCGCGGGCCAGAAAAGGATCCTTCTCGTCCACAGCCGCCTCTTCAAGGGAGAGAAGACCCTCGCTCCGCGCCTTCTCGGCAAAGCCGATCAGCTGGTCGATACTGTCCTGCGGCTTGTCCGTCTTTCCCTTGAACGCCTTGGGGAGGTCCTTGAAGGCCCGCACGGTGTCACGGAAGGTGTTCCCGGCCAGGCCTACGGCCAGGGTGGCACCGAAAACCAGGACCATTGGCGCGGGGAGCAGGAGGGCCATGAGGTTGGCGTCTTCGAGGGTCACCATGGCAACCACCGAGCCGAAGGCCAAGAACAGCCCGATTATTGTCGAGGGATCCATGGATTACCTTCCGTCCGGGTCCGGTGTGCGCACGAGGCTCAAGGGATAGCCCGTCACCGTGGGGAGATCCTGTGCCCGCCGAAGAATATAGGCCCGGTAGTTCGCGATCAGTTCCACGACGTCCGCGAGGCTTTCCCGCACAACATACGTAGCGCCGTCGAGGGTCACCAGATGGGTGTCCGGGCTTTCGTGGATCCGTTCAATAATGTCCGGATTCACGGCAAAACGGGTGCCGTTCAGGCGGGTGACAACGATCATGGGCCGTTTCTGCTCTAGGTAGGGAGGCGTTTGTAGGTGGGCGGTTCAGTTCCTACTGTCGGCCGGCGGCACGCTTGCGTTAGCTTGCAGCCGACCTGCGTCTCCCGGCTACCCATCAGCGCAGGCCCTGGAGGACTACGCAAGCAGGGTCTACTCAGAAGAATCCGAGGCGCACTGAGCGGTACGCCTGCCCTTCGCGCATTAGGTCATGTAAATCTTGCGTAATACATGTGATTCCGGTCACGATGGGGCATTCTGGATGGAAATTTAGGTATGGCTAACCTAAAGTTTCAAGCTGTGAGCCCGCATTTCCTTCCCCCGGGCTCCCTTGGATTTGCTCGCAGAAAGAAGCCCTCATGAAGATTCGCGCAAATGCGCTGGCCGGCATCGCACTCGCCGCCACTGCAGCCCTCAGCCTGACCGCTTGCGGCAACGGCACCGCCTCCTCCGCAGCCACCGAGTCCGCTGCCGCCGACACTGCTACTTCCACTAAAGTGGGCGGCGAAATCACGGTCTACAACGCCCAGCACGACACCCTGACCAAGGAATGGGTGGACGCGTTCACCAAGCAGACCGGCGTCAAGGTCACCGTCCGCCAGGGTTCCGACACCGAGCTCTCCAACCAGATCGTCCAGGAAGGTGCGGCATCCCCGGCCGACGTCTTCCTCACGGAGAACTCCCCCGCCATGGCCCAGGTTGAGAACGCCGGCCTCTTCGCGGACATCGACAAGGCCACCGTGGACCAGGTCCCGGCCGAATACCGTCCGTCCACCAACAAGTGGACAGGCATCGCCGCACGCTCCACCGTCCTGGTGTACGACAAGACCAAGATCAGCGACGACAAGCTGCCGAAGTCCATGCTCGACCTGGCCAAGCCGGAGTGGAAGGGCCGGTGGGCCGCTTCGCCGTCGGGCGCTGACTTCCAGGCCATCGTTGCGGCACTCCTTGAGCAAAAGGGCGAGGCCGCCACCACGGAGTGGCTCAAGGGCATGAAGGACAACTTCAAGGGATACAAGGGCAACAGCACTGCCATGAAGGCTGTCAACGCCGGCGAAGTCGATGCCGCGTTGATCTACCACTATTACTACTACGGCGACCAGGCCAAGACCGGCGAGAACTCCAAGAACGTTACCCCGTACTTCTTCAAGAACCAGGACCCGGGCGCCTTCCTGTCCGTCTCCGGCGGCGGCGTGCTGAAATCCTCCAAGAACTCCGCAGCCGCGCAGGCCTTCATCAAGTTCATTACCGGCAAGCAGGGCCAGGAAGTCCTCAAGAACGGCACTTCCTACGAATACGCCATCGCTTCCAACGTGGACTCGAACGCTAAACTCGTTCCCATCAAGGATCTGCAAGCTCCCACAGTGGATCCGGCCAAACTGAACTCCGCAAAGGTCACCGACCTGATGACCAAGGCAGGACTGCTGTAATTCTGTGACCACTGATCTATCGGCCCGCATCTCCCCGGAAGTTCCCGAGGTTTCGGCGAGCACGACGACGGCGGGCAGGGGCAAGCGCCCCCGCCCGCCTTTCGGCGTTTCTGCAATATCCCTCCTGGCCGTGCTGATCGCACTGTTTTCCCTCATCCCGCTCGGGTACGTCGCTTACATGACGGCCGCGACCGGCTGGAACACCGCCGTCGGGCTCATCTTCCGGCCGCGCGTTGGCGAGCTGCTCCTGAACACCGTCATGCTGGTGGTCTTCACGGTCCCCATATGCCTGGTGTTGGGAGTCGGCGGGGCGTGGCTCGTGGAGCGGACCAAGCTGCGGGGGCATCGGTGGTGGGCCGTGGCCCTGGCGGCCCCGCTGGCCATCCCGGCGTTCGTCAACAGCTATGCCTGGGTGACCGCAGTCCCCTCGCTGGAGGGCATCTGGTCCGGCGTACTTATCGCCACCCTGTCCTATTTCCCCCTCGTCTACATTCCCGCGGCGGCGACGCTGGGGCGTCTCGACCCCGCGATTGAGCAGTCCGCAGCCTCCCTCGGTTTGGGACCATGGGCCATCTTCTTCCGGGTTGTCCTGCCACAACTACGGATCGCCATGACTGGGGGCGCGCTCCTGGTGTCGCTGCACCTGCTGGCTGAATACGGCGCGTTCGCGATGATCCGCTTCGACACGTTCACCACCGCGATCATGACCCAGTTCCAATCCACGTTCAACGGCACAGCCGGAAACATGTTGGCAAGCGTCCTGGTCTTCTTCTGCCTGATCCTGCTCTTGGCCGAAGTCAGGAGCCGCGGTAACGCGCGCTACGCCCGCATCGGTTCCGGCGCCCAGGCCAAGCCAACCAGGCTTCCCCTGCACCACTACCAGATTCCGTCCCAGCTCGCGCTGCTTGCCCTCACCGTCCTGGCCTTCGGATTGCCAATCTTTTTTGTCCTGCGCTGGGTGGTGGCCGGTGGCGCCCGCGTCTGGTCAGCCGACGAATTCCTTCCGGCACTCCTCCAGACCCTCGCGTATGGCACGGTAGGCGCCGCGGCGACAATCGTCGTCGGTTTCCCCATGGCCTATCTGGCCGTGCGGCACCCGAGCTGGTTCAGCAAGATGCTTGAACTCTCCAATTACGTCACCAGCTCCCTGCCCGGCATCGTGGTGGGACTCGCCTTCGTGACGGTGAGCATCCGCATGGTTCCGGGCGTCTACCAGACGTCCGGGGTCCTGATTGCTGCCTACGTCCTACTGTTCCTGCCACGGGCCCTGGTCAACATCCGCTCCGGACTGGCCCAGGCTCCCAAAGAACTCGACGAAGCCGCGCAATCACTTGGCAAGGCCCCGCTGGTGTCCTTCCTGAAAGTGACGCTGCGCCTCACAGCTCCGGCCGCCGCCGGCGGGGCCGCGCTGGTATTCCTCGCCATCGTCAACGAGCTGACGGCAACACTGCTGCTATCCCCGAACGGCACGCACACCTTGGCCACCGAATTCTGGAGCAAAAGCAGCGAGATCGACTATTCGGGCGCGGCACCCTACGCCTTGCTCATGATCCTGTTGTCTGCCCCCATGACGTACTTGCTATTCCAACAGTCCAAGAAAGTAGCCGGACAGTGACCGAACAATCCCCCTCAAGGCTTCCGTCACCCCGCGTAGCGGCTTCGGTGGCTCCCACCACCAACACACATCTGGACATCGCCGAGGTCACCAAGAACTTCGGCTCGCAGGCCGTGCTGAAGGGCGTGAACCTCTCGGTGGCCAGAGGTGGAACAACCGCCATCGTCGGGCCTTCCGGTTCCGGCAAGACAACTTTGTTGCGCCTGATCGCCGGTTTTGAACACCCGGACACCGGTTCAATCAGCCTCAACGGAAACACGGTAGCCGGAAACGGGATCTGGGTACCCGCCCACAAACGGCACGTCGGCTATGTTGCCCAGGACGGCGCGCTTTTCCCGCACCTCACGGTGGGGCAGAACATCGCGTTCGGGCTGGACAAGTCAGCGCTCGACGGCGGCCGCCGCGCCGTGAAGACGCGCGTCCAGGAGCTGCTCGACATGGTTTCCCTCGATGCGGACATGGCAAAGAGGCGGCCCCACCAGCTCTCAGGCGGCCAGCAGCAACGGGTGGCGCTCGCCCGCGCCCTGGCCCGCGAACCGCAACTCATGCTGCTCGACGAGCCGTTCTCCGCCCTCGACGCCGGCCTTCGCGTGGCCACGCGGCGGGCCGTAGCGAAGGTCCTGAACGAAGCCGGAGTGACCACCATTTTGGTGACGCACGATCAAGCCGAGGCCCTGTCCTTCGCGGATCAAGTGGCGATCATGCGCGGCGGTAAGCTGGCGCAGATCGGCAATCCGTTCGTTGTCTACACTCGTCCCGCCGACCGGGCAACGGCCGAGTTCCTCGGTGATGCCGTCATCCTGGACGCCTGGATGGAAGGCTCCCTGGCCACGTGTTCCCTGGGCGGCATACCCGTGCGCCGTCCCCCGGCACAAGGCCTCGTACAATTGATGCTCCGGCCGGAACAGATCCGGATTGCCCCCGACGGTCCCATCCGCGGCGTCGTGGTTGATACCGACTACTTCGGCCCCGAGACCACAGTGCGGATCAAGCTCGCTCCGCGCGTTGCGGCGGCCGGCGCATCCTTGGCCTACCCGGGAGGCGGCGAGATCATCACCATCCGGCACTGGAACGCTTCCATCACCAAGCCCGGCACCGAACTGTGCCTGCGCGTGGTGGGCGAAGGCGTGGCGTTCCCTGTGGAGGGTTAGGGAACCGGCGTGGTGCCGACGCCGCGCCGGCCTGTTGCGTGCCTGCCTGTTGCCTCACGTCAAGCGGGCGTGTTAGCGTTGCGGCGATCGTGATCTATCAGCAGGAGGTGAGTCCCATGAACGCAGTATCCGCAATGGGTGCTCCCCTGCAGTCCACGATCGCGCGACTGACCTAGTCGCCACCGGGAGCGCCAAACAGGCAATTCGCGAAAGGCGACTCCCATGAACACAACACCTTCTTTACCTTTGCACTCCCGCGAGCGGGCGCTGGTCCTCGGTGGCGGCGGATCGACAGGCAATGCCTGGCTGATCGGCGTCGTCGCCGGCCTCTTCGATGCCGGGCTCGATGTGACCGACGCCGATCTGACCATCGGCACCTCGGCCGGATCCACGGCCGCGGCGCAGATTGCTGGCGCGACCCCAACCGAGCTATTGGCCAACATCCTTGACGCTGTCCCACAGCAACGGTCCGCTCCGGTCGGGTCCGCACCGGGACACGCACCCGCCAGGCCGGTGGTGAACCATCTCGAGCGAATCAACAAGATCATCGCCGACGCCCAGGACGTGGCTGACATGCGCCGGCGACTGGGCGATGCAGCGCTCGAAATGGATGCGGCGTCGGATGGCTCCTGGTCAACGCAATGGCGCAGTACCGTCGCCACCCGGCTACCCAACCAGCACTGGCCGGAACGAACGGTGCTCATCACGGCGGTCGATGCACGTACCGGAGAATCGGTCACGTTCGACCGGCATAGCGGGGTCGAACTCGTAGACGCCATCGCCGCCAGCTGTTCCAGCGGCTTGCCTTACAGGATCGGAGACAAGCGGTACCTCGACGGCGGTTACCGCTCCAACGCCGAGAACGCCGATCTGGCAGCCGGATACGGACGGGTTCTGGTGCTCTCCCCCTTCGGTGGCAGGTCATTGCAACCGCTGGAGTGGGGCACGCATCTGGCGACGCAGGTCGACGAACTACGCGCAGGCGGCAGCCGAGTCGAAACGATTTTCCCGGGCAGCGACTCCGAGCACATATTCGGCGCCAATGCCATGGATCTGTCGCTGCGTCCACCCGCGGCCCAAGCGGGTTACGAGCAAGGCAGAGCCCTTGCAGGTCAGCTCTCCGAGTTCTGGAGCTGAGTGGATCGAACCCTACTGACGCTGTAGGCGTGACGACAACCGTTCATGCCTAGGAGGCCGACCGAGGCGGTCAACCGCCGCCTCGGTCGCATTAATGTCAAGAGTTTTTACTCCTATTGAGTGATGCATACCTGAAATTGAGTGGTCAAAAGTCATAAATTGAGTGGCGACGGACTATGGATTGAGTATTGATACATACGAGAGAAACGTAATCGGTTATTCCCTGTTGAGAATAACGAAACAATTCCCTAGACCTGTTTCATAAAAACTCTTGCCCTCATTTGCCTCATATGCATAATTTGATTATGAAACGCCTGTCTCTCTGAAAGGTGATCCATGTCAAACAGATCTAAGCTAGGTTCAATCGGAAGTCTTCTACTTGTCACGCTTGTCGCCAGTGGGGTCGTGGTGTCGAGCGCGGGGGTTGCACAGGCATCGCCAGTTTCTTTAGGTGACGGGGTTCATTCGCCA
The DNA here is from genome assembly GCF_021789175.1 of Arthrobacter sp. FW306-2-2C-D06B. NCBI lineage: Bacteria > Bacillati > Actinomycetota > Actinomycetes > Micrococcales > Micrococcaceae > Arthrobacter > Arthrobacter sp. FW306-2-2C-D06B. The sequence goes on along the minus strand of NZ_CP084560.1, from coordinate 855,939 downwards.
AGCAAAGTCAGTACTGTTGCGGTCCCCGGAACGAACATCGTTGTTTCTGACGCCGGCGCGTGGTCCGCAAGCATAACGCTTTCGGGTACGGCTTCATCCGAATCTCTCGCAAAACCGGGCAAGATCCCGGACGGTCTTTTCGCCGGGCAAGGTGAGCCGGTTCTGAGCACCAAACTCAACAGTGCCGTGGTTAGTAGTTATGCCACAGGCAAGGGAACTCAGACACTGATCAACATTGCTTCAAAAACTGCGGATCGAGAATATCGGTTTCCCTTATCGCTCCCGGCAGGATCAAAAGCAGCCATAGACACTGATGGTTCCGTTGTTGTTCGCACCGCTGAGGGTGCAATTGCTGGGGGTTACAGGGCTCCATGGGCTTACGATGCGCTCGGCAGGGCTGTTCCAACGTGGTTCTCCCTTGACGGAGAGGCTCTCGTGCAGTCGATCGATTTTGATCAGAACACAGCCTTTCCGGTAACCGCTGATCCGAGCGACTTTTGGGGCTGGGCGAAGTGTATAGCGACCGTTACGGCAGAGGTTGCTGCTAACGCTCTGGTCGCCGGTAAAATCGCTAAACTAGTTGCAAGGTTTGGAAGTATTCAGAGGACCTTCGAAATTCTCTTCCGCGCCTGGAACGCGGCATCCGGGTGGGACAAGAAGTGGCAAGCTGTCGTTGCCGCCGGCGGTGGCCTTGCTGGAGAGATTCTAGGCATCGCCTCGATCAAGGAGGCGTGTTTTGACTCCTAAAGATACTCGCGACATTCCTATTTCCCTGCTTCTATTTGCGCTGGTAGCGGTTCTGCTATTCATAAAGGCCGCCGGGAGTATGCAACCATGGTGGGCAATACTTGCGGGTATCGCGCTTGTTGGAACCGGCATCGGAGCGTTCGCTGATTTCCAGCGTCGCAAGAACTAGCTTTCAAGGTTTCAGATTAGAACGCCCGGGGTTGCTGACTCCGGGACAGGCATAGCCTTATGGCATGACCGCAAGCTACAGATACGACGTGGAGATCCTGCATCTCCTCGTGTCGTCCGGACACGCCTACTTCGGCCGCGCACGCGATGGTGCCGCCGAGGTGCCCACCACGGATGCCGAGCAGGTCGACGTCGTAAGCGGCAAGGGCATCGTCGGTGACCGGTTCTTCGGCAAGGCCGCGCACATGGATGCCGCAGTCACCTTGATAGCCATCGAGTCTCTCGAAGCGATGGCTGCTGAGTTGGGCGTCGCACCCTTTGACCCACTCCTCACGCGCCGCAACGTAGTCCTGAGAGGAGCCCATCTGGCTCCCCTGATCGGCAAAGAGTTCGCTCTGGAATCCGACGGCGGCCTTGTACGGTTCCGGGGTGGGCGGCCCGCCCACCCCTGTGCCTGGATGGACCAGGTCCTGGCTCCGGGCGCGCACACCGCCATGCGAGGCCGGGGCGGTGTGCGCTGCCAACCGCTTTCGGATGGCACTCTGCATCGTGGCCCAGCTGTGCTAATTAGCCCTGTATCGCTTGACCCCGACAAGGCCGGCCAGGCCGCGCTGCTCAGGGCTTCACGGCTTCCGTAGGTCAATTCCTACGGGGTTCCGCGTCGGATGCAGCGATCGAGGCGTTGGCTTGATCGGCCGAAGAGCCCTGCCGACGACTTGCCACCAGGAACGGCACTGCGATCAGCTCGATGACGCCGCTGATCGCCAATGAGGTGGAATAGCCGTACACATCCGCCGCCCGGCCGAGCAGCGGCTGCACCACCACTCCACCGCTCGATCCCATGAGCGAGTCGAAGCTCAGCACTGTTGCCCGCTGCTTCGAGGGGATCATGTCGTTCACGTAGGCCTGCCGTACCGGTGTGGCCGCCGAATCGACCATGGCCCAGAACGTCAACAAGGCAAGGGCCACCCAGAAAATACCCGTGAACCCGAGCACCACCAGAATCGATGCGCTCACCACTCCACTCAGAATCAACACCGAAGTGCGTTTGCGAACGAGGCGCCGGACACGCGGTGCAAGCCACCCGCCCAACACCTGCGCTCCCGCCACGATGGCCGCGGCCAGCCCGGCTACGGAGTACGCGTGCCGGTCGCCGAAGAGCTGAAGCAGGTACGGCTGCAGGGCATAGAACACATAGATCCCGACGCCGGCGCTGAACGGCGCTGCCAGCATCACGTACCGTACGGGTGGATTTTTCAAACCGTTCTCGATCGAGGCGTCGAGGACGGCGCGGGTCGCCTTGAGTGGATGGGTAGAGCGCTCGGGGGTGAACCCGACGTCGCGCATGAGGAAGAAGGCCACAACGAACATGGCGAGGAGCACGCCCACGCGGATCAGGAACGGCACGCCCAGGCTGGTGGCTTGCGCGATCACCCCGCCAGCCACCGATCCCGCAAGCATGGCGGCGCCCGAAACCATCTGTCCGCGCCCGAGCACCGTCTCCAACCCGCCCTCATATCCGGTGAAGCGCAACGCGTCGACGAGCCACGCCTCCACCGCACCCGAGAAGAAGGTGAAGCCCAGACCGAGCAAGACCGACACCACAGCCCACCACCAGAACGGGGCGGAAAGCTGCCAAAGCAGATAGTAAAGGTAGGTGGAGCCGGCCAGCGTCACGGTGCCAAGGAGGAACGAAACCCTGCGTCCCCAGCCATCGGCCACCACTCCGGTGGGCACTTCGAACACCACCATTCCGGCCGTGAAGAAAGCGTTCGCCGCAAAGGCCTCGAGATTGCTGAGTCCCGCATCCAGCAGGAAGAGGGTATTGATCCCCCAAATGAATGAGGCCGCAAGGGTATTGCCGAGCGTCAAGGTGAGAAAGATGCTTTGAATCTTTCTGGCGGCGGGGTTCATCGAGGTGCTGTCCCTGCCAGGACGAGGGGGAACCACGAGGCCATTCTCGTCCGCTTCGGCGACGCCCGCCAGATCTCGGCGGGACTGGACCGCCATAAGAAAGTTCTGCCGATTTCCGGATTTTTCGGCGGGCAGGTGATCTTCGACCTGTTAATGTCAGACCCCTCTGAAATGCTTTGGTTATGGCCGGGAACCGGGGAACACAGCTGATCGGATCAACCGCGCCGTCCGGCGACGCGGTCCCGGATGCTGCCGTGCCGAAAGTCCGCGTGCCGGAGCTGATCAATGCCGTGAGATCGCTTCGGCCAGGCTCCGACAGTACTCAACCGGCCGAACTGATCAACCAGTTGCGTGCCCTGGAGGATCTGAAGTCTGCGGCCGCGGCCGCGCAGGCGAGGATCGCCGTCGCGTTTGATGCCGCCCAGCGCAGCGCCGACGCGGCGGCCGGTGTACCGGCAGAGGAGCGGGGACGCGGGGTCTCCGCGCAGGTGGCGTTGGCCAGGCGGGAGTCCCCGGCCCGCGGGTCCCGGCTCCACGGACTCGCGAAGGCCCTCGTGACCGAAATGCCGCGCACCCTCGCCGCCCTCGACGCCGGACGGCTGAACGAATGGCGGGCGACCCTGCTGGTGAAGGAAACAGCCTGCCTGAGTGCCGAAGACCGCTGCGCCGTGGACGAGGAACTCGCCGCCGACACCGGGGCCTTCGACGGCGCCGGAGACCGGGCGATCATCGCCGCGGCCCGGACCGCGGCCTACCGGCGGGACCCCCGCTCCGTCACCCAACGGGCCAGCCACGCCGCCGCCGAACGTCACGTGAGCCTGCGCCCGGCGCCGGACACCATGACGTATTTGACCGCACTGCTCCCGGTCGCCCAGGGCGTGGCCGTGCAGGCGGCCCTGTCCCGGCACGCCGACACCCTCCGCAACGCAGGAGAACCCCGGTCCCGAGGGCAGATCATGGCCGATGCCCTGGTCGAACGGACCACCGGAACCCCCGCAGGCATCAGCGGCGTCGAGGTCCAGCTCGTCATGACCGACCGGACCCTGTTCCAGGGCGATGCCGAACCGGCACGCCTGCCCGGCTACGGCATCGTCCCCGCCGCCTGGGCCCGGGCAATGCTCGCCGCGAACGAAGGCCAAACCGAAGCCGGCCAAGACCAAGCCGGGGAGAAGCAGGCCTTCAGGCTCTGGCTCCGGCGCCTCTTCACCGCCCCCGGGACCGGGGAGCTGGTCGGCGCCGATTCCAGGGCGCGGCTCTTCCCGGCAGGGATGCGGCGCTTCATCCAGGCCCGCGACGACACCTGCCGCACCCCCTACTGCGACGCACCGATCAGGCATTTCGACCACATCGTCCCCTGGCACGACGGCGGCCCCACGAGCCTCAGTAACGGGGCGGGCCTGTGCGAGGCCTGCAACCACACCAAAGAACTCAACGGCTGGATGGCCACAACAAGCCCCGGGACACGGCATGTCCTCGACATCCGCACCCCTACCGGACACCACTACCGCTCAACAGCCCCGCCCCTGCCAGGAACCGGCCCGCCCGATACCGCGGCACCAGGATCCAGGCACCACCGGCGGCGGCTACGCCACCAAGCCAAGGCGCTGAAATACGCCCAACCCACCAAACTGCAGGCGGCCTGAGAAAGCTATGCCGAGCCTGGCGCCATGTCACTCGGAGCCGTGGCCTTCGGGGCGAGTGGCAGCGTGATCCTCATGACGGTTCCCCGCGGACCGCTGCGCTCAACCTCCACCGTGCCGCGGGCCCCGGTGATGATTTCACGGACCAAAGCCAATCCGATTCCGAAGCTGCGCTGGCCCGGTGCGCCCTCGGGGCTGTGCGTCCTCACGAAGCGGTCGAAGATCCGTGTCTGGTCAACTCCCTTGATCCCGGCCCCGGAATCAGAAACGGTGACCACCGCGCGGTTGCCGAGCACCGCCGTCGTGATCCCCACTTGGCCACCAGCGGGGGTGTGCGCCAGCGCATTGTCGGCCAGGGCGAGGAGGGCACGGCGGAAGCCATTGCTGTCAATGAGCGCGATGGGGCGGTCCTTTTCCGTCAGGGCGACGCGGACGTTTTTCTCCCCGGCGAGCTGTTGCAAGCTCTCGACGACGGCGCCCGCCACCTTGGCGAGATCGCTCGGCTCTGCGGCGGCATCCGCAGGCGAGCCTGTGGCCGCGACAAGCAATTCGTTGACGATGCCCGTGAGGGTCGCAGTGTCCTGGCGGATGCGGGCGAGTGCTTCCCCGGTTTTGGAGTCCGCGGGGGCATCTCGCTGGGCCAACTGGACGCGTGCATCCAGGATGGCCAGGGGTGTGCGCAATTCGTGGCTGGCGTCCTGCACGAAGCGTCGCTGCAGTGCGAGCGCTTCGCCCAGGGGCCTGATGGCGCTCCGCGCGCTGAGCCAGCCGATGGCACCGGCAAGGAGGATCCCCGCAATGCCGGCAACAATCATGGCCTTGAGGAGGTCCTTCAAGTCGAGGTAGGCGAAGACAGAGTCGGCCTCTTTGGATCCTGGTAATCCGGGCTGGAGCGGCTGGTTGAAAAGATAGAACGCCGCGGCCGCCAGCAGGCAAAGAACCAAAACCGCGCATGCCGCGCTGATTCGCACAGCGATCTTCAGGGACGCTTTGCGGAGCGTCGCCTGGTCCGGGTTTTCAGTCATGGGAACGCTTCTCAGTCATGGGGGTCGCCGATCTGGTATCCGAGGCCGTGGACCGTCCGGATCACCGTTTTGGAGATCTTACGGCGCAGGTGGTGGACATAGGTGTCGATCACGCCCGGCTGGTCCGTGGGGTGGAACAAAGTGCTGATGAGGTCTTCACGGGTGAAGACACGTTCGGGTTCGCCAGCCAAGGTTTCGAGGAGCCCGGCTTCCTTCGCAGTGAGGGTGACCACGGAACCGTACCCGGAGCGCATGGAGCGGGCAGCGGCGTCGAGCTCCCAATCCCCGATTCCCAGAGTGGTGGGCGGCTGGGCGTATGTCCTGGTCAGGGCTCGCAAGCGTGCGGCCAACTCCATGGCGTCGAACGGTTTGCTCATGTAATCGTTCGCCCCCGCGTCGAGGCCCCGGATCTTCTCATCGGTGGCACCGAGTGCCGTCAGGATGAGGATCGGGGTCGCGATCCCCTTGGCCCGGAGGGCCTTGATCAAGTCGATGCCGTCCATGAAGGGCAGCCCCCGGTCAATGACCATCGCATCCCAACTCCGGGTCAGGCCAAGGTGGAGGCCGTCGCGCCCATTGACAGCCAGGTGAACGATGAAGTCCGGCTCCAGGAGTTCACTGATGAGCGGCCCCAGGGCGGCGTCGTCTTCGACCAGGAGGAGGGCCGGCCGCTCAGCTGTTGTCATGCTGTCTATTCTTCCCCGGCGTGCCCGTTCGCGGCGCCCACCTTGGCCTTGCGCCGCTTTTTGAGGAACTCGACTCCCCACGGCAGGACGGAGACCAAAACCATGATCACGGCAATGGCGTCAATGTTGTTTGCGATGAACTCGTAGTGTCCCAACCAGGAACCCAGGAGCGTCACGGAGGTTCCCCAAATGACGGCGCCGGCGATGTTCCACAGGGTGAAGGATTTGTAGTTGTAGCGGGCGATGCCTGCGCTCAGCGGTGCAAACGTCCGCACAATGGGGACAAAACGGGCCAGGACGATCGCGGGGCCGCCGCGCCGCTTGAAGAATTCCTCGGCCGTATCCAGGTGCGCGGTCTTAAGGACCCTGGCATCATCCTTGAACCAGCGCCGCCCGAACTTGCGCCCGAGCATGTAGCCGACTTGGTCTCCGGCGATTGCAGCGGCCGATACGACCGCGATCAACACCGGCAATTCAAGCTGCAGTTGCTGGTGAAGCAGGCCGGTGGTGAACAACAAAGAGTCACCGGGCAGGAAGGGGAAAAGGAGACCGGATTCGATGAAGACGATCAACGCCACGACGCCCAGCGCCGCGGGACCCAAGCCCTGAAGGAGGGTGGCGGGATCAAGGAATGCGGGCATGGCAGAAAGTGCGTGCATGGGGTCCTCCTCAGGATCCGTGTGCTTGGGTTGAGTCCGCGTCCGAGGCGGTTGCTTCCGGGCTGGTTTTTGAGGCAACGCCAAAAGGCAGCCGCCCGATGACTCGCGGTACGTACCGGTTCCAGAGCCCGGCCAAAACGATGACTATGGCGGTGGTGGCGAGGAACGACGCCACAACGTCGCTCGGGTAATGGACTCCGATGTAGATCCGGGACCACGCCACCACTACGGCCAAGACGGCGCCGGCCCACGCGGTGATGACGCCCCATCGCGTGCCCCGGACCAGGAAGTACAAGGCGAAGGCGAGCGCTACTGCGAAGGCGGTGTGGCCGCTGGGAAAGCTGTTGGAGCCCGTTTCCGGGGCCAGGGGGTCGAAGAGAAGCGCGGGATTGGGCCGGTGGCGGGCAACGATAAGTTTGAACACCTCGCTGGCAACCCAGCCCGAACATGCGAAGAGCACAAACATGACCGCCCGCACCAAGGACTTCCGAACCAGGAAAACGAACAGGCCGATCACCAGGACCATGCACACTCCCGCTACGGGGGCGAAGAGGAAGTTCAGTGCCATGGCCACGGTGGTCAGTGCGCCCACGTGATGGCGGCTGAGTTCCTGGTCAACTCCGAATTCGTTCGTGGTCAGGCCGGCTACCGACCGCACGCTGAAGCCGATGGCAAGGACTGCCGCGGCGAGGGCAATGCCCCACAGAAGCCAGTACCGGGGCTGCGGAAGCAACGGCACACTGTCACGGACGACGGCGGAAGTGCTGACTTCCGCAGAAGTGTTCTGCTTGGCGTGCGATGACATGAAATCTCCGATTCGGGTGTGGAGGCCGTTGTGCGGTCTGCTTCCACTCTCCCGGGCGGCACTTAAGAAGCTCTTAAGAACTCTTGCTCGGCGCCCTTCTCCCCTTGACCCGCAAGTGGCTGGGCCCCAGAGTTTAGGAACCTACTGTCCGCCAAATCAAAGGATCTGGGATGTCCGAATTTGCGATCTCGAAAGACGGTACCCGCATCGGGTATGACCAATACGGCGAGGGACCTGCCGTGATCCTGGTTGGCGGTGCGATGCAATTCAGGGGCTTCGACTCGAACACGGCGGAAATGGCCAAGCTCCTGGCCGCCAAGGGGTTCACCGTGGTCAACTACGACAGGCGCGGCCGCGGGGAAAGCACCGAGGCTCCGTCATTCACCCTGAAGGACAATATCGACGATCTCGCCACATTGATCGACATCGCGGGCGGCCAAGCCGCGCTGTTCGGGAGCTCTTCCGGTGGCTCGATTTCCCTGGCTGCGGCGGCGGCAGGCCTACCCGTCACCAAGCTGGCGCTCTGGGAGACTCCCCTGAGCGATGAGCTCGGCTCCGGCGGGGCTGAGTTCTTTGCCGGCCTCCAGGAACGGATCGCATCCGGCGACAATGCCGGCACCATCGAGTACTACATGAAGGACATGCCGCCGGAATGGCTGGCTGGCGCCAAAAACAGTCCGGGATGGCCCATCATGCTCGAGTTGGGCCCCAGCCTTTCCGCCGATGCCGAATCCCTCGCATGGACCCAGTCCGCGCCACGCGCCCAGCTGTGGTCCGGCATCACCCAGCCCACCCTTGCGATCGTCGGCGAGCAAACCCTGCCGATCATGACGGACGCGGCTCGCTCCATCGTGGCCAATATCCCCAGTGCCCGCGCTGCGACCATTCCAGGCGCCAACCACGGCTGGGAACCCGGGGTCATGGCCGGCGCGCTGGCTGAATTCCTCGTCGGGTAATACGGCACTCGCTTCCACCCATGGAACTAACCGCGATCGCCGTCGAACTTTACACACTGGTTCCCTCGGCCTTCACGGCGGCCCGCACGGCGCGGGCCAAAGAAGCCAAGTCCGCGGGGGACGCCGACCTGGCGAAACAGATTGCCCAGTTGCCCAAGCCTTCGACGGCGGCGTGGGCTGTCAACATGCTTGTCCGGCACGGCACCAAGGAATTCGCGGGCGTCCTGGAGCTCGGGGCATCGCTCGGGAGGGCCCAGGAGCAGCAGGACCACGACCGTCTCCGTACGCTCGGCCAGCAGCGCCCGCGCGTCCTGGGTGCCGCCGTCGAGCAGGCCCGGGCCGTGGCGGAAGGCCTCGGCGTCAAGGTCAGTGGCGCCGCCGCGATGGAGATCGAGGCCACGCTGCGGGCCGCCATGACCGATCCCGGCGCTGCCGCGGCGCTCCGCAGCGGGCAGCTGGTGCGGCCGCTCGCCACGAACGGATTGGAACCCGTGGATCTCTCGGGCGCGGTGGCGATTTCCGGCGCACTTCGCTCGCCGGGTACCACCAACAAAGAGCCCGACGACGGCGGCCGGCAGCGCGGGCGGGCAGACTCGGAGCGTGAACGCGAGAAAGCACAAACCGCGCTCATGGAAGCTGAGCGCAACGCGGACAAGGCTGACCTGGAACTCGCTCAGGCCGAGCGCGAAAAGACGGAGGCCGTGCGCCGGAGCGAGCAACTCGCCGTCGAAGTCAAAGCTGCCAAAGACAAGCTGGCTGCGTTGCAGCAGGAACTCGCAGCGACGGAGTGGGCGATCACCCTGGCTGAGCGGAACCGCAAACTAGCAGCGCGGCTGGCCGCCCGGGAACGCCGGACCGCGGAAACGGCGCGGACCCGCTTGGAGGGGTTGTCTTGAAACTGGGCGTGGCGTCCACGTCCGGTATACCGGACATTCCGGCGCGTATTCTAGGACAATGTACACTCAATCCGTGCGGCCCAAGGCGCCGGCCGCGGCGCAAGTGCTGGCGGTCCTCAGATTCGTCGCTGGCCAGGCCGGCCCGGTCAGCGCGTCTATCATTGCGCGCGATGTTGGCTTGCCCCGGTCAACCACATATCAGCTCATTGCCTCGCTGATCGATGACGGCTTTCTGGTTCACCTTCCCGAAGAGCGCAAGTATGCCTTGGGAGTGACCGCCCACGAGTTGGGGACGGGGTATTCGCGGCAAGCTCCCATCCAGCGGATTGCCCGGTTCCCCTTGTCCCGGCTCGTCGCCCGGACCCGCCGGACTGCCCATCTTGCCGTGATGCACGGGCGCGACGTTGTGTACGTGATCGAGGAGCGGGCGCCGCGGCAAAGCCCCCTGGTCACCGACACCGGGGTGCGGCTTCCGGCCCACCTGACGGCCAGCGGCAGGGCGATGATGGCCCAGATGGACCCGGCCCAGGTGGCTGCGCTTTTCCCGGGACCGGACGCCTTCGCGGAGCGCCACAGCAAAGGCCCGCAATCGCTGCCCGCGTTGCAGGATCTCTTGGCGCGGGCACGGTCGCTCGGATATGCGTGGGAGCAGGACGAGGTAACGGAGGGGTTTTCCTCTGTGGCCGTCGCAGTCCTCGACCGGCAGCGCTACCCGGTGGCCAGCGTGACGCTGACGGTGTCGAACCGGGCGTTTCCAGGTCGGTCCACCCGGCACCGCGCCAAGGACGCCGAGACCGCCGAGGAACGGGCGGTCCGCATTGAAGATGTCGCCCGTGAGTGGATTCCGGAAGTGACCAGATGTGCGCGGGAAATTTCCCGCAGGCTCGGCACCCAAGGCTGATCCCGACGTCGTTCCCTCCGTGGTGCCGCCGCGACGCTCGCTCACAAATAAGGCCAGATGCCGCGACGCCCGCTCACCTCAAGTGAGCGAGCGTCCGCCGGAAACACCCCAAAGGTGAGCGAGCGTCGAGGGGAACGAAGGCAGAGCCTAAACTGCCGCGGTGTTCGATACTGGGCCGGCTAGCGGAGCTGCCGCATCCGGGTCGGGTTCAGTCGGGTAGACCATCTCAGCCGGAGCGTTCGAATTCCTCTTTGCCAGCGGGTAGAACACGATTGCCGTGACCACGAGGCCTACGAGCCAGGAGATATCCGCCCCGCCCAGAAGGTCCGTCATCGGTCCGGTGTAGAGGGTCTGCGCCAGGAACGGGATCTGGACGACGATGCCGATCGCGTAGCTGAGCAGCGCGGTCTTGTTCCACCGCCCGTAGCGCCCGTTCAGGTCATACAGTGCCGGAATGTCTACCTTTTCCTTGGAAACCAGGTAGTAGTCCACGAGGTTAATGGAGCTCCAGGGGATGAATACCATCAGCAGGAGAAGGACGAAGTTCTTGAAGTTGGCGATGAAGTCGGGAGAAGCAAGGACTGCGATGAGTACTGAGAGCCCGATAAAGCCGATCACATAGGCGAAGCGGGTCCATGAAGCTACCGCGGATTTACGGGTGAACGCAGTGACCGAGGTAAGCATTGTCATGTAGCCGCCATATGCGTTCAGCGTGTTGACGGTCAGTTTTCCGGTCACGATGACCAGGTAGATGACCACCGCGATCAGTCCGCCACCACTCAGGTTCCCGAGGAAAGCGACTTGGCCGTCCAGGAACCGTGCGCCCTTGGGCAACGCCAGGGCAGCGAAGAGCGCGCCCAGGGTCATGGACCACTGGGAACCGATCACCGTGCCGAAGTACGCCGACATGAAGGTCTTGCGTGTCGGGGTGTTCGAAGGCAGGTACCGGGAGTAATCGGCCACGTACGGACCGTACGTCAGCTGCCATCCGGCGCCAAGCGAAATGGCGAGGAGGAAGGTCGGAAACTCGAAACCGCCGGCTCCCAAGAGTGCGCCCACGTCCTGGCTGGTCAACAACCTGATGCCCAGGTAAGTGAAGCCGAGGATACCTACGATGGTCGCAATGCGGCCCAACATGTGGATGTACTTGTAGCCCAGGGTCGCCACGATGATGGTCAGCACCCCGAAGACGACCATGCCCACGGCCGGGGTGCCCGTGTGGAGGATGAGGCTGATTGCCTGTCCGGAGAGGACAGTACCGGTTGCCGCGAAGCCGAGGTACATGACGACCACGAGCACCAAGGGAATCACCGCCCCGAAGATTCCAAACTGCGCCCGGCTGGAAATCATCTGCGGCAGGCCGAGCTTCGGCCCCTGGGCCGCATGGAGGGCCATGACCGCGCCACCCAAGAGGTTTCCGACCAGGAGGCCAATGATCGCCCACAGCGGATCCGCGCCGAAAAGTACCGCCAAGGCGCCGTCGACAATGGCCGTAATCTGCATGTTCGCCCCGAACCAGAGCGTGAACTGCTGGCCAGGCGAACCATGGCGTTCAATTTCCGGGACAAAGTCAATGGAACGACGCTCAACGCGCGGCCCACCCGTTCCCACTTTTCCTGTGGCCTGCATGCCTGATCCTCACTTTGACAACCGAAGTCCTATGTCCCCAACTGAGAATCAATCAGAGCATGCAAAGTGACAGTGATCACGGAAAGGTGGCCATCTTTAGTCCGATATCCCGGACGATAGGGCAAGAGCCGTCGTTTACCCCTTATTACTCCTTTTAGCGCCGTCGCCGCCGGCCAGGCCCATGAACATCGTCTTGTGCAACACGTCCACGTGCCGCCGCGACACCTCCACCGCGCCGCGATCGTCGCCAGCCCGTAGGGCGTTCACCAGCGCAATGTGGTCCCTATTGGACTCATGAAGAAACTCGATCGGGTACGGGATGAAGTAGGCGTAGAGCTCCGCCAATGCCTCGTTATACGCCTCGACCGCCGTTCCCAAGCCCGAGGACGCCGCGACCAGCCGGTGAAACCGCTCGTCGGCCTGGTGATACTCGGACCAATTGGTCGATCCGGCCATTTCGTGGGTAAGCCGCTCCAGCTCATCAAGTTGTGCTGCCGTGGCATTGACTGCAGCGAAATGGGTGACCGCACATTCGAACAGCAGCCGGCGGTCCACCAGCCGGTTCACTGCAAGGGATTCAGCGGGCGACGCCGCGAGCTGCTCGAGCACGTTCTGCGGTGGCTCGTCAGCGACAAAAGTTCCGCCGCCACGTCCACGACGGCGAACAACGACGCCCTGATCGGCCAGGCTTGCCAGGGCCCTGCGAGCGGTGATCGGGCTGACCGATAGGCCCAGCGCGACGTCCTGCTGGTCGGGCAGCCTCTCCCCCGGTTGAAGCAGCCCCAAGGATATCGCCATGCCGATCCGCAACCGCACGGCGTCGATTGCGCTCCGGCGGTCGATTCCGAGCAAAGGGGCAGCATCGATGGGTGAGTCACCGGTGGTCTCCTCGAGCTGACGGGTCATATCCGCTACTTTACGGGGCAAAATCCACCTTCCTTTTATTTGATCATTATGATCTAATATGAGGCGAGTCACAACGATAACGTGGAGAAACAAGTGCAACGCATCCTTCCCCTCATCGCAGCCCAAGCGTCACCCCGACTGATCGGCGAGCCGATCCAGGCCTTCGCCGCCGAGGTCGCCGCCGCTGTCGCGATCCAACCGCAAAGCAAGCTCGTGGTCTTCCCCGAGCTGCACCTCTTTGGGGACACTTACCCGGATCAGCAGCGTACGGAAGTCCTGCAGGACTCTGCCGAACCGCTGGACGGTCCGCGGGTCAACGAGTTGCGGCAGCTCGCAGCGGATCTGGGTATCTGGCTGGTTCCGGGCAGCGTCTGCGAACGCGGCCCCGAGGGGCAATTGTTCAACACCCAGCTGGTCCTTTCTCCGGAAGGCGACCTTGCCGGCTATTACCGCAAGGTCTTCCCTTGGCGCCCCTTTGAGCCCTACGATCCCGGCGATCGATTCACAACCGTTGACCTGAAAGGGATCGGCAGGGTCGGCCTGAACATTTGCTATGACGCGTGGTTCCCCGAGGTAACCCGTCAGCTGGCGTGGATGGGCGCCGAAGTCATCCTCAACGTCGTCAAGACCACGACGCCGGATCGCAAGCAAGAACTCGTCCTGGCCAAGGCGAACGCCATTGTGAACCAGGTCTTCATGGTCAGCGTGAACTGCGCGGGCCCCACCGGCAAAGGCCTCAGCCTGATCGTCGACCCAGAGGGGAACACCATAGCCCAGGCCGACGACGACGCCCCGACCCTTCTCACCGCGGAACTGGACCTCTCCGCCGTCGAGCATGTCCGCAAGCACGGGACCGAAAACCTCAACCGTCCCTGGTCCCAATTCCGCCCCGGCGAGCCGCCCATCGAGCTGCCGGTCTACCAAGGCCGCATCGACCCGACCACGTGGACCCCGCAGTCCTCCAACTCCTAAGGAACCATCGGTGACAACGCAACCGAGCCTCACGCGCGCCCTGAAACTGCCCTCGCTGGTCCTGTTCGGGCTTGCCTATCTGACCCCGCTCATCGTCCTGGCGATATTCGGCGTGATCGCCGAAACCACAGGCGGCGCATCGCCGTCGGCCTATCTGGTGGCGATGGTCGCCATGCTCTTCACCGCGCAGAGCTACGGACGGATGGCTGTTGCCTATCCGGTGGCCGGCTCCGCGTACACCTATATCCGGCGCTCCATCGATTCCCGGATCGGGTTCCTGGCCGGTTGGGCGGTCCTGCTCGACTACCTGTTCCTCCCGATGGTCATCTGGCTGATCGGAGGCTCCTACCTCACGGCGCAGTTCCCTGCCATCCCCATCGGGGTCTGGATTGTCGCGTTCATCGCCATCACCACGCTGCTCAACGTGGTTGGCGTCAAGGTAGCGGACAAGGCCAACTACCTGCTGATGGCTTTCCAGCTCCTGGTGATAGTCCTGTTCGTTGCCTTGTCCGTGGGAACCCTGGTCTCAACCTCCGGAGCGAGCGCCCTGGTCAGCACCGCTCCCTTCTTCAACGACACGTCGAGCTTCGACAAGATCACCGCCGGAGCCGCCATAGCGGCGTACTCGTTCCTCGGCTTTGACGCCGTGTCCACCCTCACCGAGGAGACCATTGAGCCCAAGAAGACCGTCCCGAAGGCGATCATGCTCGTCGCACTCATCGGCGGCGCGATCTTCGTCGTTGTGTCCTACACGACCCAGCTGATCCACCCCGGCGGAGTGTTCGACGATTCGGCGTCCGCGGCGTCGGACATTGCCCTGAAGATCGGCGGACAGTTCTTCGGCGCGGTTTTCCTGGCCGGACTCGTCGTGTCCCAGTTTGCCTCCGGGCTCGCGGCACAGGCCAGCGCCTCACGCCTGTTGTACGCCATGGGCCGGGATTCAGTCCTGCCGAAGAAGGCCTTCGGGGCGCTGAACAAGACCTTCCACACGCCGGTATTCAACCTTGCCATCACCGGCGCGGTGGGACTCATCGCCATGTTCCTCGACGTTGCCACCTCGACGTCGTTCATCAACTTCGGTGCCTTTACGGCCTTCACACTCGTCAACATCTCAGTCATTGCCTACTACCTGCGCCAGCGACGCTCGGGGCACCGGCTCAGCGTATTGTTCTACGTGATCATGCCGGCGGTGGGCGCCATCATCGACGGATTCCTGCTCTCCCAGCTCGATTCGAACGCCATCACGCTCGGGCTGATCTGGCTCTGCGTCGGCGTCGTGGTGCTGGGCATCATCACCAAGGGGTTCCGGAAGGCACCGCCGGAGATGGTGATGGAGGAAAAAGAAGCCGCCCTTGTGTGACGACAGATCACAGCGTGCTGCCGGAACACAGAGAAACGAGGACTGCGTGCGCATCACCCTAGCCCAGATCGATTCCGGCACGGACGTCGACCGTAACCTCGACCTCATCGCGGAATACTGTGCCAGGGCCGCCCGCGAGGGCTCCGACCTCATTGTGTTCCCTGAGTACTCGACGTACGAGAAAAGCCGGGTGGACCAAAGCTTCGTGGACATGGCCGAACCCCTTGACGGGCCGGTGGCCTCAAAGCTCTACGCGACGGCGGCGCGTAACGGGATCGCCGTCGTCGCGGGCCTCCTGGAAGCATCCGGAGAACGGGAAGCGTCCCGAGAACCTGATCGGGCCTTCAACACGTTGGTGGCCATCGGTCCGGACGGTTCCCGCCTCGCCAGCTACCGGAAGATCCACCTGTTTGACTGCCAAGGATTCCGCGAATCGGACTACATCAAACCCGCCCCGGAACCAGTGCCCGTCACCTTTTCCTGCGGCGGCATGACCTTCGGGTTGATGACCTGCTACGACCTGCGCTTCCCCGAGTTGGCGCGCATCCTGGCCGGTTCCGGGGCCGAGGTGCTCCTCGTCTGCTCCTCGTGGGTTCCCGGCACAGCCAAGACCGAGCAATGGGCCACACTGGCCAAGGCCCGGGCAATAGAAAACGGCGTGTACGTGGCGGCGGTCTCCCAGACTCCGCCCGTGTCCATCGGCTACAGCATGCTCATTGACCCCCTGGGAACTGTCCTGCAAAGCCTCGGCACCGAGCCGGCCACCGCGACGCTGGACCTAACACCGGAGGCCGTCCAGGCAGCCCGGGACCAATTCCCCACCTGGCGGCACCACCGGCTCGTCTAGGAATCTCGCGAGCTCTTCTAGGCCGCCCCACTCTGTGCTAAACCAAAGTCAAGATGCACCCACGCATCGAAGGAGAAACGCCATGAGCACTACCACGGACAAAGGATCGGGCCGCGGACTGGAGGTCCGGTCGATCGACTACGTTCCATTGAACGAGCGGCACGGCAAGGTCTCGCACATCGGGCCGTTGTGGTTTGTCAGCAATGCCCAGATCGCCACCCTGGCCGTAGGGTTGATCAGCATCACCACCGGCGGCAACCTGATCTGGTCGCTGCTCGCGATCGCCATCGGCGTGCTCGTCGGGACGCTTTTCATGGCGGCGCACTCCTCGCAAGGCCCCCAACTCGGCCTGCCACAAATGATCCAGTCCCGGCCGCAATTCGGCTACATCGGCGCCCTGCTGGTTTGGCTCTTCGCCTACCTCCAGTACGCGGGCTTCAACATCTTCAACACCATCCTGGCAGGCCAAGCCATCCAGGAATCGGTCAACGTCGGGTCCCAAAACCTCTGGTTCTGGGTAGTCACCATTGTTGCCGTCGTCATCGCTTTGTTCGGCTACGACCTCATCCACGCCTTTGAGCGCTACCTGACCTACCTGACCATCATCATGCTTGCGCTGCTCACCATTGCAGCCGTCAAGCTGGTCATACCCGCCGGCGCATACAACCTGGCCGACTTCCACCTGGTGCCGTTCCTGGGCCAGCTGGGGGTCGCGGCCGGCTACCAGATCTCCTGGGCCATCTACGTCTCGGACTACTCCCGCTACCTTCCGCCGTCCAGCGGGCGCGGCACCTTCCGCTGGACGTTCTGGGGCAGCGCCCTTGGCGGTATTTGGGTGATGTTCCTGGGCGCATACATCGGTGCCGCAGCCGGGGAAAACTTCGAAACCATCGGCTCGATCAAATCCACCGCCGACCAGCTCTTCGGCGGATTCGGTGGCATCGCCTTGTTCGTCGCCGCCTTGGGCTTGCTTTCCGTGACGGCCCTGAACATGTACGGCGGTTCGCTGACCCTCATATCGTCCATCGACAGTGTCCGGCAAATCCGGCCGACCCTGAGGCTCCGGATCATCACGATCTCCATCACCGCCCTCATTTCCGTGGTCCTGGCGAACCTTGCCTCGGCCGACTTCCTCGCCAACTTCAACGACTTCCTGCTGCTGGTGCTGTACTTCTTCATTCCGTGGACCGCGGTCAACCTCACCGACTACTTCATCGTCCGCAAGGGCCACTACGCCATCGCGGAGATCTTCAAGCCGGACGGGATCTACGGACGCTGGGGCTGGCCTGGCATCATCTCCTACCTGGTCGGCTTTGTGCTGATGATCCCCTTCTTCTCGGCCGGTAAGCTCTTCGTCGGGTTCATAGCCCACGCCCTTGACGGCGCCGACATCTCCCTGTTTATCGGGCTCCCCGTCTCCGCCGGGCTGTATTGGCTGATGACCCGGCGCATCGACGTCGAGGCAGAGACCCGCATGGCCAAGGAAGAGGCCGATGCCCTGGAGGCAGCCGCGCACGAACACCTCCTGCCGTAACCCGGTCGGGCGACGCGGGAGCCGGACTCAGGAAGTGGCGATGACCGTCGACGTCGCCAGAACGTTGCCGGACTTGTCCAAAGCCTCGACGGCGGCCCTCGGCGCGGCGGCCACCGCCGTCGACGTCTCAAAGCCTCGACGCGGGACCGTCACCGCTTCGGACAAGGACCCAGGGCCCGTTCCCGTGAGGAACCTCCACTTGGCAACCTCGGTTGCACCGTTCCAGCTCGTGTAGAGCTGCATCGTGGACCCGTTGCCGGGCACCGATGCCAGGTCAGGGACGGTGTCCGGGCGGCCCGTCCACGGCGAGCGGTACGTGCGGTAGGAGGCGTCGCCCAGTCCGGTCGCCTCGAACACGGCTTTCCCATCGGGAGTGAATTCCGTGGCGGCGGGGTCCGCTCCCCAGCCCACCAGGACATGCCCGTTATCCAGGAACTGCAGGTTCCCTTCGGCGTCGCCCCGGTGGCCGCCCCTGCTGAACTCCTGCTTGACGACGGCGGTGCGCGCCTGTTCGTCGACGGCGAGGAGCAGCCCCCGCGATGTCCCGGTGGTGCCTTGGTTGTAATGGTTGTCGAACATGCTGATGATGCCGTTGGGCCGGCGCCGAACATCATGCTGCCAAGCGAACACAGATTCCGGAGTCATCGAGAAGTCGCTGCGTTTCCCGCCCAAACGCCAGCGGATCTTCCCATCCGAACGGCCAATCAAGTAGGCGGTGTGCGTGTGGCGAGACGAAACGAGGAGGGCGTCCCCGCTCTCGTCCACGGAATTGAGGTGGAACGGATCGAACGCTTTCGTGGCGTCGGAACCGTCGGCCTTGGGGTTGTCGGACGGGCGCAGATAGGACTCAGTCAGGTCAATGTGGTCCGAGGCCGTCCAGTCGAAGAGGACCTTGCCGGAACGGATGCCGATTTCCTGGACATGGCAGTCAAACATGTAGCCCTGCGCGGGTCCGCCCACCGACGTCAGGTCATGCCGGACGGTCGGGTAGGAGATCATCAACGCCGTACCGGCGGGGGTGACGGTGAATTCGTGCAGATCCGCTTGCAGCCCGTTGCCTGTGTTGACTTCGGCCACGGTTCGGTAGTGGACGTCCTTGATGACGCCCTTTCCTGCACCGTGGCCACCGCTTCCGATTCCAGTCCAATAAGTCAGTACCGCTTGGCCTTCGAAGGCTTGCACGCGAAGGTCCGTCACGCCGGAACCTGTGGGTTCCATCCATATCGGTTCCCCGTGGTTGTCCATGATCAGCCCGTTGGTGCCGTGGCCCATCGGTCCCACTAACAGGAGGCCGGCGCCCGTAGGCCCGGTAGCCCAGCTGGCAACGCGGGCAGCAGTCAAAGCGGTGGAAACGAAGCTGCGGATTGCAGGGGCGGAAGCCGTACTGGCCGCCGACGGCGAGGGCGACGCCACCGGCGTCGGAGTAGCTGCGCTGACCGGGGCCGTTCCCCCGGGCAACACACCTGTCCTGGCGATGCCGAGTCCGGCGAGCAATCCGGCGCCTGCCATCCCGGCCCCGCTCAGGAACCCACGTCGGCTCACCCCGAAGTGGGATTCGCGGTGTTCCCGCTCGCCACTCCCAGACTCCGTATGCTGCTCCACCCCCTCAGGATAGAACCGGAACACAGTGCGGGAACCGGACAGAAGCTGCAAGTTTGCTGTACGCGGGCGGGCCGGGAACTCAGTGTTTGGTGCGGACTAGGGCATGCGCGGCTTCGTAGGCCTGCTCGCTGACGGGTTCAAGCCACGTGGCGCTCTCCCCGTTGTCGTGCTCCACCAAAGCCAGGTGACACATCATGTTGTCTTGGGTGGCACCGTGCCAGTGTTCCTCGCCGGGCGGCGTGTGGACCGTGTCTCCTGCGCGCATGAGGAGCACACTGCCATCCCGGGTAGCAACGAAACCGATGCCATCGGTGCAGTGCAGGGTCTGGCCAAGGGGGTGGGAATGCCAGTTCGTACGGGCGCCGGGAGTGAAGCGGACCATCGCCGCCACGAGGCGCGAGGGCGCCTCGCCATTGTGGAGGGGATCGAGGTAGACATCTCCCGTGAATCTCTCCCTGGGGGCTTTGGCCGTGGGAGTAGGGGGTACGAGTTTCATCGTGGTTCCTTTCGCTAAACGGGGACTGATTCAAGAAAACCAGTCCCCGCGTCCTCGTGGGAGTGCCTGCTAAAACGGGTACTGCAAGTGCCTGTTTCAGTGGCCTTGGGCTTCTTGGATGATGATGATGGCGATTTTGCCCCGCACTTTGCCGGCGTCGAAATAGCGCATGGCGTCTGGAACCTGTTCCAGAGGATAGCTGCGGTCGATGGTCGGGGTGAGGGTTCCGGCGTCGAGCAGCCCGGCAAGGTATTCGAGGTCCGCAACGCCTTGCGTCCCCATGACCATCGTCAGCCGCTGGCCGATGAACGGGGACAGCGCCAAGGCCCGGAATTGCCTGTCGATACTGCCCGTCCAGGAGCCGCCTTCCTCACCGCCGGTGATGACGGCAGTGCCGGTGGTGGTGAGTGCCCGGCGGAGGCGTGCCAGTGTGGGATTACCGGCGATATCCAGGATCAGATCGAAGCGTCCAGTGCCGTCGGCGAAGTCCTGCGTGGCGTAGTCGAGGACGTGGTCGGCGCCGAGCGAGCGCACCAGGTCCATTTTGGCTGTGCTGCAAACGCCTGTGACCTCGGCCCCGGCTGCTTTGGCGAGCTGAACAGCGTAACTGCCTACTCCGCCCGAGGCGCCAAGGATCAGCACCTTTTGTCCGGGCGCTAGCTGGCCCGCAGTACGGAGAGCTTGCAGCGCAGTGCAGGCGGAAACCGGAACCACCGAGGCCTGTTCGAAACTGATGTTCGCGGGCTTGAGCGCGAGCTGGCTTTCGCTGGCCCTCGCGTACTCGGCGAAGGAGCCCTTTCCGACGCCGAAGACGTGATCCCCGACGGCGAACCGGGTCACCGCAGCTCCGACCGCCACGACCGTGCCGGCGTGGTCCAACCCGGGAACAGGGTTTTTCGGGGCCCGGACGCCGAAAGCCAGGCGCAGCGCGTAAGGCAGGCCCCGGGTCACATGCCAGGTCCCGCGGTCCAGTCCTGCGGCGTGGACCCGGACCAGCACCTCGTTCTCGGCGATGTTCGGTTTCGGAATCTGCGCCATGTGCAGGACGTCGGCTGAGCCATAAGCTTCCTGCACGATGGCCCGCATCGTGACGGACGCATGCGGCTGCGCCGCGGACGAGCCGCCCGACGAGCCGCCCGACATTGGAGTCTCCGCAGCATGCTGGGCAGAGGTCATGGCCGTTCCTTTCGAGACATGGGGGGTGCGCAGCTTTTCGTACGCTGTACTAAAGAGAATATCGTACAATGTACTAAATCGCTAGAGCCCTTTACCAACCGCTAGAAACCCGAGGAGTCCCTATGCCGGACGCTGCCCAGCCGCTCCCCCAACGGCGCCTTCCGCTGAGCCGCGAACGTGTGCTCGGCTGCGCTGTGGATCTCGCTGACGAGTCCGGAATCGCAGCGCTGACCATCCGCTCGCTCGCCCAAAGCATGGGAACCAAGCCCATGTCGCTCTACTATTACGTGGCCAATAAGGATGAGATTCTGGATGGCATCGTGGACATGGTCTTCAGCGAAATCGAACTGCCCTCCCCCGCGGGCGATTGGCGGGAGGAAATGCACCGACGGGCGCACGGGGTGCGCAGCGCGCTCAAACGCCATCCGTGGGCGGTCGGACTGCTGGAGAGCCGCTCTTCTCCGGGCGAAGCCAACCTGCGCCACCACGAAGCGACGCTCGCGACTTTGAGGGCAGGGGGTTTTTCCGTCCCGATGACGGCCCATGCCTACGCCCTGCTCGACAGCTACATCTACGGATTCGCGCTCCAGGAAGCCGCATTGCCCTTTGACGGCCGGGACGCCGCCCCTGAGATCACAGCGCCGATTGTTGAACGATTTTCGTCCGGGCAGTATCCGCACATGATCGAGATTGCCACCGAACACGTCCTCAAACCTGGCTACGACTTTGGGGATGAGTTCGACTTCGGGCTGAACCTCATCCTTGACGGCCTCAGCCGGTTGATGAGGTGAGCTAGGGATGCCCGGAGAACCCGAAGCCACACCCGCTCCACGATCTTGGAACACTTCCTGTTGCGTGGTCGGCGGTGGACCGGCCGGCTCCGCCGCGGCGAGCAAGTGATCGGCGTCCGGGCGAGCACAGGCCTTGCAGCAACTACCGGTAGTCCAACTGCGAATCTCCCCGGTGGCGCATGAGACCGCGGGGGTGGATGTGACATGGGTGACAATAGTGGCGTTTGGTGCGAAGCTTGTCACGCCGAGTTGACTATCCTGTCAAATCGGATCTTATTGTTCCTCAGGGAGGTTTCGTGAAGAAGATCCTTAGCGTTTCCGGGGCATTTTTGCTGTTGCTGAGTGCGTTCTCAGCCACAGCGCCGGCCGCAGTTGCCCAACCATCTCCGTCCGCCAATTGGCATGCGGAGAAGGTCTGCGCCGATGTCCCAGCCGGCAATGCGTCGTGCTTTGCGCTTAAGTACGTCGATGATTCAACGGCCCCGGCCAAGGCCCTGCCGCAGGGGGGACAAGCCAAGCCCGCTTCAAGCACGCCGCCTGCCACCGGCAAGACCCCCGCGGACATCCAGAGCGCCTACAACATCGCAGGCCTCACGTCCGGCGGCCGAACCGTCGCCGTCGTGGATGCCTATGGCTATCCGAACCTTGAACGCGATCTCGGCGTTTACCGCTCACAGTTCGGCCTTCCGGCATGCACGGTCAGCAACGGCTGCCTCACCATCAAGGACCAAAACGGCGGCAACAAGCTTCCCAGGTTCAATTCCGGATGGGCCGACGAAACGGCCCTCGACGTCGACGCCGTCTCGGCAGCCTGTCCGGACTGCAAGATCCTGGTAGTGCAGGCGACAACAGCGAGCCTCACCGATCTTGGTACGGCCGTGGCAACGGCCGCCAAACAGCCAGGCGTCGTGGCGATCTCCAACAGCTACGGCGGCGGCGATTCAGCAGACTCCAGCTACGGCACGTACTACAACCACCCGGGCATCGCGGTGACAGCGTCAACCGGTGACAACGGGTATACCGGCTCGTCCTACCCCGCTTCCTCGAGTTACGTCACCGCGGTGGGAGGCACATCGTTGGTCAAGAACACCAGTGCACGCGGGTGGGGCGAGTCTGCCTGGTCCGGCTCTGGATCCGGCTGCTCCAGTGTCAATGCCGCGTTGCCGGCAGCTGCCACCTTCGGTACCGGGTGCGCCAAGCGCGCCTCGGCGGACGTCTCCGCCGTCGCAGATCCGCAGACGGGATTGGCCGTGTATGCGCCGAGTAGCAGCACCACCTCGTCATGGACCCAGTACGGAGGGACCAGCCTGTCCTCACCCTTGATCGCGGCCATGTATGCGCTTTCCGGAAACACCGGCAGCTCCACGGCGCTGGCCAACTCCCTGCCATACACGAACTCCGGGAAATTCAATGATGTCGCCTCGGGTTCAACGGGCACGTGCTCTACGACCCAGTGGTGCCTTTCCGGCACCGGATGGGACGGACCGACAGGCGTCGGCACTCCGAACGGGGTCGGCGGACTCTAAAAACGCAGTAATTGTCTGAAGGGTGGCCGGCGTCCAAGGATGCCGGCCACTCTTGTGTCTGTGAGCGGGCAGCGTCACGCAGAGCAGGTTTTCAGCGCCCTCAACAGACGGCAAGCCCGGGATTCCGGGGTTCTTGAGGTGCCGCGGCGCCAAAAATGTGCATGGCGTGACGTGACCCGCGTTCGGCGCAGCCCGGGAATCTAGTGCTTCAGGTTCGTCAGCTCCTGCAGGACCTCATCCGACGTCGTGATGATGCGGGCGTTGGCCTGGAATCCTCGCTGGGCCACGATGAGGTTGGTGAATTCCTGGGAGAGGTCCACGTTGGACATCTCGAGGGCTCCGGCGGTCAGGGTGCCGAGTCCGGCGTCGCCGGGTGCTCCCAACTGGGCCGTGCCGGAGTTCGCGGTGGCCACGTATGTCGAGCTACCAGATTTCTCGAGGCCGCCGGCGTTGGTGAAGCGGGCAAGGGCCACGCGTGCCAGAACCTGTTTGCTGCCGTTGCTGAACGAGCCGATGAGTGAGCCGTCGCCGCCGAGGGTGAAGGACTCCAGTTTGCCTGCCTCGGATCCGTTCTGGCTGCCGACCGTCAGTGTGCTCATGGCGGCGAAGCCGGTAACAGTGGACATGTCCACCGTGATACCGCCGACGGTCATGGCACCGGCCGAGGTCAGCGCACCGTTCGTGAACGTGAGCGTCGAATTGCCTGTGGCGCCGTTGGCGTCTGCCCCGGCCACATCCCAGCCGCCCGCAGCGCGGCTGAACGTCAGGGTCAGGCTGCGGGAGGCGCCGTCGGCGTTGTAGACCTTGACCTGGCGCTCGACGCTCGTCCCGACGGCCGCGTCGGACGGGAGGTTGCCGTCCAACGAGGCCTTGGTGGTGGCGACGGCGGCCGACGTCGTGTTGGGCGAGAGGGCGATCGGTCCGACGGGACCTCCCAGGTTCACCGCACCGTTGGCGGCGGACCAGCCCTGCAGGATGCCGCCGTCGGGGCTCACGAGGCGGCCGGCTGCGTCCATGTCGAAGGCGCCGGCGCGGGTGTAGAGCTGCTGGCCGGCCTTGCTGGTGATGAAGAACCCGTCGCCGGAGATCATCATGTCAGTGGCCCGCCCGGTGTTCTGCGATGAACCTTGGCTGAAGTTGGTGCTGACTCCCGCCACGCGAACGCCAAGGCCGATTTGGGCGGGATTGGTGCCACCGGTTTCGGCCTGCGGAGCGCCGGCGCCCTGGGTCATCTGCGAGAGCGTGTCCTGGAACTGGGTGGAGGAAGCCTTGAAGCCGGCCGTGTTCACGTTGGCGATGTTGTTTCCCGTGACGTCCAGCATGGCCTGGTGGGCACGGAGGCCGGAGATTCCGGAGTACAGCGAACGAAGCATGGTGTTGCCTTTCTTCGGGTGGTTCAGGGGGTGTGGAGCGTCAGGCGGTGGGCGAAGTAGCGGCCGTCATCCCGCTGATGGAATCGAGCGGAACGTTGACTCCTCCGACTGCCACAGTGGGGGTTCCGGCCGCAAAGGAAACCGAGCTCGCGACGCCCGATCCCTTTGTCCCGTCCGCGAGCGCGTAGCTGACGTTGTGGCCGATGATTTGTGCCGCCGCGCTGCGCATCTGGAGTGAAAAGCTCTCTTTGGCGTCGGTGGTGAGCTCCGTCATTTTCTCCATCATGGATAGCTGGACGGTCTGGCTCATCATCTGGTTGGTGTCCATGGGGGCACTCGGATCCTGGTTTTTCAGTTGCGTGACGAGGAGCGACATGAACATGCTCGAGTCCATGGTCTGCGCGGGCTTGGGCGCGGTGACTCCCGCCGTGGTTCCGGGGTGGACTCCGCTGCTTGCCGCGATGGCTTGGATGGTCACTATTGGCTCTCCTTCATCAGACGAGAATGTCCAGGCTGCTGGTAATGCTTCGGGGAAGGACGACGGCGGTCCGCGCCAGGCGAACCACTTCGCCGTCGCTGCCCCGCGGGAAAGCAGGGCTTTCGGCCGGGCGACGGTCCCGGGGGTCTGAACCGCCCGCACCGGCATCCGCGGGGGCGTTGTGTTCGGACAGGTCGAGGCTGGCGCCGAACCCTGATTCGCCGAGTCCGCGCCGCAGTTCCGGCAGGATGCTGCGCACTGCTTCACGGCCGGCATCTCCAGGGGCGAACAGTTCGATCCGCACCCCGGCGCCCTCGATATGGGCACGGACAGTCAGCGGACCGAGGTTTTCCGGGGACAGCTTCAAGGTCATCACGTGCGCGCCGGGGGCTGCCGATGCTAGGGAGAACAGCGGCCCGGACAGTTGGGGCAGCAGTTTCGCCGGGTCTGCCTGGGGTGTGGGCGTTGCCATGCCTGGAGCGGCTGTCGGAGGGGCTTGCTGGAGTGGCGACGCAGGCGGCACCAGCACCGGAATTCCGGCCTGAACCACCTCGGGAAGCCCGGGTGCCGCGGCTGCGGGGGTGTCCTGCCCAGGGACGCGTGGCTCCTGCTGCGTCGCAGGTTTCCCGGTGGGAAGGACGACGGCGGTGCGGGACTCGCGTTGCTGCGCTGCGGTCACGTTGACCGCTGGTTCGAGGCCAACGGGCAGTGGGCTGGCGGGCAGGTTGCCTGGCAGGGCGGCGGGCACTGGGCTGGCTGGCAGGGCGGCGGGCACTGGGCTCGCTGGCAGGGCGGAGGCCGGCTGCGGGCTAGTGGGAGGTGAGCTATTGGGAAGCGGGCTGGCCGGGATCGGACCAGATTGGGTTGGACTTTGACCAAGGCTGCCGAGTGGCAGAGCTGCCGGCACAGCATCGCCTACCCCCGATCCTGCCGGCGTCGCGTGGGTGCTGCCCGCAGGCATCCCAACGACGAGACTGGCTGTTTCCGAGATGGCTGCAATCGTTTTGGCCGGGGCCGAACCGACAACGCCACCCTCGTTGACCGGCACAGCGATGCCCGGCCCGCTCGCCTGCGAAGCAGCGGTTCCGACTGCTACTCCGGCGGCCGCAAGTCCCGCAACAGCGGCTGCACCAGCAAGAGCAGCCACATCAACCGCACCAGGCGAACCCGGCGAACCTGGCTCACCAAGCGAGCCAGCCGCATCAGCCGTGTCCTTGGCGACCTTCGAGCCTTCTGGTGTGGCGGCTCGGGCGACCGTTCCGGGACTGTCGGTAGCAGGCTTTCCCTGCGCGCCGCCGTCGGGCACTTGCTGTGCGGTCCCGTGGGAGGTCTTCGAGTCGGAGGTCTTCGCGTCGGACCCCAGCACGCCGTTCATCACGGCCTCAAAACCGGCGGCGGCGCCGGACTGCGGCACAGGCGCAGACCCGGGAGCGGCCGGACGCGGAGAGGCCGCACCAGAGGGGGGCAACTGCATCACGAGCCTCCCGCGGGGACGATGCGGCGGATGGCGGTCAGATTCGACTGCTGTTCCCACGCATCTCGGACCTGGATGGTCTGGCCGGGAACGGGTGCGTCGATCGCTTTGCCGTTGCCGAGGTAGATCGAGATGTGTTCGCCGCCGAAACTGACCAGCAGATCGCCAGGCTTGGCCTGGGCCAAGGATGCCACGGGGGTGCCTTGCCGCATCTGGTCGCTGACGACGCGCGGCAGGTCGACACCGAGATCCTTGAACACGCGCTGCACGAAGCCGGAGCAATCCATACCCACTGCCGGGTTTGTGCCGCCCCAGACGTAGGGCACGCCCACGTATTTCTTGGCGTCGGCCACCACGGCATCGCCCGTGACAGCTCCGGTGGCCGTGCCCGTACCGGCACCCGGAAGCGCGCCCGCTGTACCGGTAAGGCCCGCAATGGCGGACAGCGCGGCGGTGCCGCCGAGTCCCAGAGATGAAGCGAGCTGGCTCACGTCCGGCGTCGTCGAGCCCCCGACGGCGGAGCTCAGCGCCTGCGCGAAGGATGCCGGGTCCGTGGAAGTGGCCGTGCCCGCGGTAGGTTCCGTTGTCCCGGTGGCGGTGGCCTGCGGACGGACCCCCTCGCTTAGTTGCTGCAACATCGACTCGATGCCCTGGATGCGCCCAATCGCCTCGGTCATGCTCATGAGGTAGCCTTCCGGTGCCACGCGGAGGACGCGATCTCGTCCAGCACGCTTTGTTCGGCGTGCAGCGCGAAAGCCTCGAAGGCCGCTCCATGGCGGGTTTCGAGCTTCTCGAGTCCTACGGCGCGACGCTTGGCTTCGGTGTATTCCGCGCGGGCCTCTGCGGCCTCGGCCTCCGCGCTGGCGGCCAATGCGTCAAGCTCGGCCAACATGCTTTGCGCGGACGCGCGGGAGGCCGCGATAGCCAAGAGCGATGCGGAGCTTCCAGCAACTCCGGCAGACTCGGCCAGCTCCTCGCGGGCCGTCGCCCGGCGGGATCGCAACGATGCGCTCCGGGAGTTGGCGCGCGCCAGTCCGCTGGCAGCGGCATCCTGCTGTGTCTGGCGCAGGCGCAACAGCCCGGCCAGGGAGAATTGACGGTTCACGCGGCTCCTTCGAGGCTTGCCGAGAGGCGGAAAAGTTCCGGCCAGGACTCGCTGTACGGGGTGGATTCGTCCATGCTTTGCTGCAGGAACCCGTTGATGGCGGGTTCGTGGTCAAGGGCTGCGTCGACCAAGGGGTTGCTGCCACGGTGGTAAGCGCCGACGTCGATCAGGTCCTGGGCGCTGCGCCGCGCGGCGAGGACCCTGCGCAAGGATGCCGCCAGCGCCGTGCGATCGGCTGAATTAACTTTGGAGGCCACGCGGGACACGGAACCAAGCACGTCCACCGAGGGAAAATGCCCCGTGACGGCGAGCTTCCGGTCCAGGACCACGTGTCCGTCCAGGATCGAGCGGGCGGCGTCGGCGATCGGTTCGTTGTGGTCGTCGCCGTCCACCAGGACCGTGTAGATGCCGGTCACGGATCCGGTTTCGGCGGTCCCGGCGCGTTCCAGGAGCCGGGCCAGCACGGAAAAGGTCGACGGCGGGTAGCCGCGGGTGGCCGGCGGCTCACCGGCGGACAGGCCTATTTCGCGCTGGGCCATGGCCACGCGGGTGAGCGAATCCATCATGAGCACCACGTCCTGCCCGGCTTCGCGGAACGATTCGGCAATCCGGGTGGCCGTGACGGCCGCGCGCAGGCGCATGAGTGCAGGCTCATCGGACGTGGCAACAACCACCACGGAGCGGGATAGACCTTCCGGGCCGAGGTCGTCTTCCAGGAACTCGCGCACTTCACGTCCGCGCTCCCCCACCAAGGCGATCACGGACACTTCGGCATCCGTACCGCGGGCAATCATGGACAGCAGCGAGGACTTTCCGACCCCCGAGCCGGCGAACAACCCCATGCGCTGGCCGCGGCCAAGAGTGGCCATGGTGTCCAGGACCCGGACCCCGGTCTGGAGCGGGGTGTCCACCCGGGCGCGGTGCATCGCCGATGGGGCCTCGTTGTCCAAAGGGACCATGGGGCTTGCGGGCAACGGGCCCTTGCCGTCGATCGGACGCCCGAGCCCATCCAGTACCCGCCCGAAGAGGCCACGGCCGGTGGGGACCAGGATGGGGGCGCCCTTGGAACGTGCCGGATCTCCCGCGGCCACCCCTGTCAACCGTCCGAGCGGCATGCATCGCACGGCGCCACTGACCGAGGCGACCACTTCGGCGTCGAGCCCGGGTGCCTCGCCCACGGTCACCAGATCTCCCACCGCGCAGTCCAACCCGGAGATCTCCAGGCCAAGGCCGAGCACGGACGTCACGGTGCCCACGCGCTGAGGTGCCGCGGCGGCGAGGGCTGCGCGGAAACGGCCCGGGTGCGGCCGGAAGTCGGTAATGCTCATGCGTCGTTCCCCAGCAGGGCTGCCTTGGCCCTGGCCACAGCGGTGCTGAGCCGGGCGTCGAGCCAACCCTGCGGATACTCCGCGATCGCATCGCCGGGATTCAGTGCGGGATCGGCCTTGAGTTCGACGCCGGCCACCTTCCCGACGTCGACGGCGGCCAGCGCGGCAAGGTCCGCAGGGTGGAGGCGCACAGTGGTTACCGTTTGCACGTCGGAGACCGTTGCGAGGGCTCGGGCCAACGCGGCGCGGGCCGTGTTCCCGCCGTCGTTGATTTCGTAGCCCAGGATGGCTTCGGCAAGCTCCATCGCGCTGGCTGCCAACACGTCCTGAGCCTCCTCCAACACCGCGCCACGGCGCTGCTGGAACGCGGCAGTGGCCGCTTCGAGCACGCCGACGGCATGCGCCACAGCCAGGCGTCCGGCGTCGAGCATTGCGCGGTGTTCGGCGTGAAACTGCTCGCTCAGACGGCGCTGTTCCGCAGCTGCAGCCTGGACCCCGGCGGCGTAACCTGACGCGTGCCCCTGGGTGAACCCCCGGTCCTCCTTGCGCGATCGCGCGGCAGGCTGGATGTCCGGGAAGACCACCCTCTGGAGCTCAGCCTCAATAGACATAATCGTCTTCTTCGCCGCGCCGGACCACGATGGCGCCTTCCGCTTCCAACTCACGGATGGAACGGACGATCTCTGCCCGGGCTTCTTCGACCTGGGAGGCGCGCACCGGCCCGGCGGAAGCCATTTCGGCTTCCAGGATTTCGAGGTTGCGGCCGGACACGTTGGTGCGTACGGCCTCGAGCACCACGGCAGGGGCACCCTTCATGGCGACAGCGAGCACTTCGGCATTGACGCCACGCAGGATCTGTTGGATGTCGCGGCGTTCCAATTTCACGATATCCACGAAGGTCAGCATCCGGGCGCGCACTTCCGTGGCAAGCTCCGGGTCGAGGGTCTCCAGGCCTTCCAGCACGGAGCGTTCGGTGTTGACGTCGGAGCGGTTGATGATGTCGACGAGCGGCTGGATCCCGCCGACAATTTCGCTCGACTTCCTTTGCGACATGACGGCCCCGGCGCGAACCTTGAGGGTCTCGGCCACGATGCCCACGGCCTCCGGCGAAGCCATCCCCATCGTGGCGATGCAACGGGCCACCTCACTGCGCTGCACGTCGCCCAGTCCGGCCATGACCGCGGAAGCCTTGCCCGGCCGCAAATGCGCCAGGATCAGGGCAATGGTCTGCGGCATCTCGCCGTCGATGAGGGCCAGCAGTTGTCCGGAATCCATCATTTCCAGGAATTCGAACGACTTCCCGGCCATGGTCGAGGCGAGACGGTCCATGAAACCGGCCGCTTTGTCCGCACCGAAGGACGCTTCCAGGAGCCCGACGGCGAATTCCTGGCCGCCGCGGGCCGTGCGGCGGCCGCTGACCGCAAGGTCGTGGAACTCGGTCATGACGTGGTCCGCCACGGTTGAGGAGACGCGGCGCAAGCGGACAATCTCAGCCGCGATGTCTTCGGCCTCGGATTCGGAGAACTGGGTCATGACGGAGGCTGCACTGGCCGGGCTCATCTGCATCAGCACTACGGCCACCTTCTGGGCACCGCTCAAGCCGCTTACGTCCAACTCCCCGGCCCTCATACGGACTGCCTTTCGTCCATGAGTCCACGAAGGTAGTCAGCGGTCCGGGCCGGGTTCTCGGCAACCATGGCTTCAATCTGGGCCCGCCGCCGCTCGCCGTCGAGAGCCTCGGCTCCTGGTATCGGCAAGCCGGGCATGGGCAGGGCCGGAACGGGAGGCACGGGCGGCAGTTCGATCGCCGATGTGGCAGGCGGTCCTTCGAGCGCAGCCGTGGAGACGCCTTGCGGCAGCATCTCGTAGTCAAGGCGTTCGCCAAGGTCAACCGGTTCGCGTCGCTGCCTGCGCCGGAGGAGGATCAGCACAAGCACAATCAGCGCGACAACTGCCAGCAGGATGCTGCCCGACAGGATGAGCGTGTTCATCAAATCCGACTGTTGCTTGGCATCGGCTTGCGCTTTGGCCGCGCCCAATGCCTGAGCCGCCGCGTCTGCGGCCGAGGTACTGAAGGGCAGCACTTCAACCGTCACCACGTCGCCGCGGGTGGGATCGACGCCCGCCGCGGAAGTAACGAGAGCCTTGACCGAGTTGACGTTGAGTCCGGCCGCAGCCGACTGGTTGATCGCCACTGAGATGGTCTGGCGTTTCACGGCGCCTTGCGGAATGGTGCGGTCTTCCGTGACCTTGTTGACGGCGTTGTTCTTGGTGGTGTCGCTGGAGTCGAAGGTTCCGTTGCCGTTGGTGCCGCCCGGCACGGCAATGTTGTCCGGTCCAAGGACACCGGAGGCGCCGCCGCCGGTCCCCGTGTACTTCTCGGTCTTTGTGGTCTCGCTGAGCGGAGCGGCATCCTTGGCGGTGGAGAACGTCTCGCTGCGCTGCTGCGCGGACTCGGCGGTCACGTCGGCCGCGACGGCTACGGTGGCGTTTCCCGGTCCCACCACCCTGTCCAGCACGGCCTTCACCGAATCGGACGTCCGCTGTTGGTAATCGGCGGCTTGCTTGGACGAGGATCCCGTGGCTCCCCCTCCCACCGTGGAGAGGACGTTGCCCTGGGAATCCACCACGGTCACGTTTGTCGGCTTCAGGTTTTCGATCGCGGCGGACGTCAAGTGCACGATCGCCTGGACCTTATCGGCAGACAGGGTGACACCCGGCTGCGTTTCCACGAACACGGATGCCGTTGCGTCTGGAGCCTTGTCCACGAAGACTGTCTTGGCCGGAATGGCCAACTGCACAGCGGCTGTCTTCACGCCGTCCATGGCCTGGATGGTGGTGGCGAGTTCGCCCTCGAGCGCACGCTTGTAAGTCACGGACTGCTGGAACTCGGATGAGGTCACCCCGAGCTTGTCGAGCAGTGAATATCCCGTTGCCGCGGCCGCAGGGAGGCCCGCCGCGGCGGCTTTGAGCCGTTCGTCGTTGACCTTGTCATCGGGAACCAGGATGGTGGAACCGCCGTTGCTGAGCTCGTACGGGACATTGTCCTTGCGCAGCTGCTCCACGATCCCGTTGGCATCCGTGTCCTTCAATCCGGAGAACAGCGGCGAGTAGGACGGCTTGCCCAACCATGCTGACAGGGCCACTCCGCCGAGGACCAGAACGGCGATGCCGATGATGGCGATGGTGCGCTGCCCGGCGGTGAACCCCTTGAATCCATCGCCCATCTTGCGGAAGAAGGCGGCAATCTGTGGAGGCATCAGGCCTGCATCCTCATGATCTCGTTGAACGCGTCAACGCCCTTGTTCCGCACCGTGGAGACAAGCTCGATGGTGATCTGGGCGCGCGTCGCAGCGATCGTCGCCTTGTGGATGTCGTCAAGGTTGCCCGTCACCGCAGACACTGCCAGCTGGTTCGACGTCGACTGCAGGGACTGGAGGTTGTCCACGGCACCGGTCAGCGCCGTCGCGAAGCCGTTGCTGTCCGAGGTTCCCGCGGCTCCGGTTACATTGCCGCCCAGGTAGCCGGTACCGGTGACGCCTTGCACGGAAAGCGCCCCGCCGCCTTGAATTGCGCCGATCGGGTCCAAAGCCATCAGGATTTTCCTATCTCAAGCGCTGCCTGGTAAGTCTCACGGGCGCGGTCCACCACTTGGGCGTTGGCCTGGTAGCCGCGTTGCGCCACGATCAGGGCACCCATCTGTTCGGCGAGGTCGATGTCCGGGTAACGGACATAGCCTTGGGCATCGGCAAGCGGATGGTCCGGCTGGTACACGAGCCTGCCGGTCGCGCTGCCTTGGGGAGTGCTTTTCACGTACACGCCGTTTCCGTTGCTGCCCTCGGCGGCCTCAATGTAGCGGGCTTGGAACGCCTTGCCGCTGGTGCGCGTGGCGGTATTCATGTTGGCCAGGTTGTCGGAAACGGCGTCGAGCCACTTTCGGTGGACAGTCAGGGCGGAGCCGGCGATCCCGATCGCGTCGAAAGTCATCAGCTGGTCCTCATGGCCGTGCGGAGTGCGGTGAATTGCTCGCCGATGGCCCGGGAGGCGAACTGGTAGCGCAAGACGGTGTCCACGTTCGAGAGGGTTTCGGTATCCAGGTTCACGTTGTTGCCGTTGAGCTGGGTGGGTTCCTGGGAGGTAGTGACGGTAGCCGCGGTGTGCCCGTCTCCGGCGCTCACCGAGGCCGCGAGTGCGTCTTCGAATTGGACCCTTTTGGCGTGGTAGTTCGGCGTGTTGATGTTGGCGATGTTGTTGGCGATGGTGCGCTGGCGCAATGAGAGCCCGTCCAGGGCGCTACCAAGGGCAACAGAAGTCACTGACTCGAACACGACGGCCTGCCTTCGCGAATAGTATGAAGAGGCCGATCCGTGGCCGTGCATCGAGCATCCCTGCTCAACTTCCACCATCGGCAAGCGAGGGGCATCCGTTAGCCGATTACAAGATTGTTTTCGGTACTCTCTTCAGCCCTGCACGTCGAGGAAAAGCGGGAGCGCTGAACTTTGGCTGTCCGGGACGGCACTGAGGGCGTCCAAGTGGGCTAGGGCGTCGTTGCGGACCTTGCCGAGCATGGCCATCGACTCCAGTTGCGCGTCCAGGATCCTGCGCGCCCGGTCCGCCAGCTCCTCAGGAAGTGGTCCGGTCCTGGCCTCGGCAGGCGGATTCCATGGCCCAACCTCGCCGCCGGAGACGGCCACGGCGATGTCCGCTTCGAGCCGGTCCAGGATGTCGGACCATTCCTGTACCGGATCAGCCGACACCGAGTGTGCCGTTCGTCCGTGCCGTCCCGGATACCGTGGCCTGGACCGGCAGCTGCGAAGCGGCGTCGTGCCAGCCTTGCCGGAGCGGCTCCAGGAGCACAATGCATTCCTTGGTCCGGTTGACGTCGCGGTAGATGTTGGCGCCGACCATGGCTTCCATCGCGTACTGGTAGATGCTCAGCAGCCCGGATGCCCCATCCCACACATCGGTCTTCAGGGTGGAGGACAGCTCCGTGACGATCGACTGGGCATGCAGCAGGTTTTCGCTTGCGACACTCCAGTTGGCATTTTCCTGGGCGAACTGGGCACGGTTCAGGTCCAGGAGCAAGCGGTCATAAAGCATCGTGAGAAGCCTGGCCGGCGGCGCCGAGAGTACGGCGTCATCGTTGTACCGGGAAAGCTGGCTGGCGCGGAGGGCTGTGGAGGTCATGCTTTACGCTCCCTATTTCGTCGAGCTCGAAAGGCCGGCAATCTGGCCCGTGAGCCATGATTGCTGGGCGTTGAGTTGGCCAAGGGCGACTTCCATGGCGTTGTACGTGGTTTGCAGGGTCTGCCGCCTGGTGGCCAAGCGCAGGTCCCAGTCGGCGATCTGGCTGCCGAGGTCGGCCACTTCGGATTGTTGGCCCTTGATCAGGGCGGTGACGGAACCAGTGGACGGATCGGTAGCGCTGGTGGCAGCGTCGGACACCCGGGACGCAATGGTCTGGAGAGCTGCCTGCGTCCCGGCGGGATCCGAAGCCAAGGACGATTGGAGCTTGGCCGCGTCAAAAGTGAAGTTTCCATCCCTCGTGACGTTGATTCCGTATTCGGAGGGGGACTTCCCGTTGACCGGCATCGACATGGCGGAGAAGACCTGGTCGTTGACCGAGCGGACACCGCTGTTGCCGCTGAAGATCCCGCCGCTGGCCGCTGAAGCGCCATGAGCGTCGGTCGTCTGGGTCACCGCGCTGTAGATGGACACGAAGCCGAGGACGTCATTGACCGCGTTCACCAAGTCCCCTGCCTTTTTGGTGATCCCTGCGGAGTCGCTCGCAATGTTCACGGTCACTGGTGCTGCGGTAACAGCGGAGGCCGTCACTGACACACCGGGAAGCAAGTCGGTGAACGTGTTGGTTCCGGACGTGATTGTCTGTGCCGCCGGAGTGCCTGCGTACAGGGTTGCTTTGGCATCCCGGGCGGCCTTGATGACGGCGGCGGAAGGGTCAGCCATCAGGTCGGTCGCGGTGCCCGCGCTCACCTGCGCTGCCGCGCCCTGGTAGACGCTGAAGGCTCCAGCCGCGCCTGAAGTGGTTGCGGTCAGCTGAAGGCGATAGGCTCCGTTGCCTGCCGGAACCTTCACGGCACGGGCCGGGCCGGACGCGGCGTTGACTGCCGTTACGACGTCGTCAAGAGAGGTGGATGCGGGCGTGATCTCGGTCTGTTTTCCCGTGGAGTCGACGAGCGTCAGGCGCGCGGGGGCACCCGAGCCGTCCGTGGGCCAGCTGCTCATGGCTGCGGTGACGTCCACTTGGCTCTGGGCCAACTGGGTGACTGTGACGTCGATGGAGCCCGCGGTCGCGGAGGTGGTCGCCGTCGCACTGAGCGCCGGCGAACTCGTGGTGGCGCTAAACAAGTTCAAGGCGTTCACGGCCGAGTCGCCGCTCGCGAGGTCCTTCAGTGATGACAACTTCGAGTTGAGCGACTGAAGGGTCGAAATCATCGTCTGGTCTGACGCTAGCTTCGTCTTCAGTTGTGTCTGCGGTTGTGCCTCCACCGCCATGAGCGAATTAATGATGGAGGTGGTGTTCAAGCCGCTGGCGAGGCCGTCGATCGAGCTTGCCACGTTCGGTCCTTCCGGATGGGTTGGTTATGTGGGCGGGACCGGGACGCGAATGGCGGCCAGGGGTGTGTTCCCGTCCTGGCCGCCATTCGCTGATTACCGGTCAGCTACCGGAAGGTCTTAGCGCAGGAGCGAGAGGACGCCCTGGCCGGACTGGTTGGCCTGGGCCAGCATTGCCGTGCCGGCCTGGGACATGATGTTGGCCTTGGTGTACTTGACCATTTCCGAAGCCATGTCCGTGTCCGTGATGCGGGACTCGGCCGCCTGCAGGTTTTCGCCGGAGACCTGAAGGGTCTTCGTGGCGTGCTCCAAACGGTTCTGGGTTGCACCCAGGTCCGCGCGCTGAGCCGAAACTGCCGCGATGGCGGTGTCAACGGCAGCGATGGTGAGCTGGGCGTTGGCGCTCGTGTCCACCTTGAAGCCTCCAGCACC
Organism: Arthrobacter sp. FW306-2-2C-D06B; assembly: GCF_021789175.1. NCBI lineage: Bacteria > Bacillati > Actinomycetota > Actinomycetes > Micrococcales > Micrococcaceae > Arthrobacter > Arthrobacter sp. FW306-2-2C-D06B. Next base: position 819,937 of record NZ_CP084560.1, on the reverse strand, counting down.
TGCGGCGCCGGAGAGGCCCGTGGCGCCGGTTCCGACGGCGGTTGCGACGTCGCCGAGGTTGACGGCGATCTTGTCGTTGGCGCTGCCGCCGGTGCCGACCTGGATGTTCAGGGACGCGCCGCTGTTTCCGGCAGCACCCTTGAGCAGATCGATGCCGTTGAACTGGGTGGACTGCGTGAGACGGTCCAGTTCCTTGCCGAGCGAGTCACCTTCGCCCTTGATCGCTGCACGGGAAGCGGTGTTGTTGGTGTCGTTCGAGCCCTGGACAGCGAGGTCGCGCATGCGCTGGAGGATCGAGTGGACTTCCGTCAGTGCGCCTTCAGTGGTCTGGATGACCGAGATGCCGTCCTGGGCGTTACGGGCGGCCACTGCCGAACCGCTGACCTGGGATTTCAGGCCTTCCGAAATTGCCAGGCCTGCTGCGTCGTCAGCTGCACGGTTGATGCGCAGGCCGCTGGAGAGCTTCTCCATCGACTTGGACACGTCGTTCTGCGTGCGGTTGAGGTTGCCGTAAGCGTTGTTCGCCATCAGGTTTGTGTTGATTGCCATGCCCATGATGTATTCCTCCGTGATTGGGTCTGCTGGTACTCCCAGGCCGTCCGTGGCCTGTCACTTCTGGTTATCGGAACAACGGTCACCTTTGGTTAGCAAAACGCCGCAGGAAAATTTGCAACGGCCCACAAAACTCAACACCAGCCACTTGACTGGACAAAGCGAATAAATCATGCATAAACAACGCCTAACGCATGGGCCGCGGCAGCCGATAGTTGTTTTCAGCGCGGTGAAGGCACAGGGGAAGTGCTTTCCCGCGGCAACGCACCCGAAAAACGAACCCGGAACTGGAGTTGACCCGCCATGGCCATCCATGAACTGTCGGCCCTGCTGTGGCGAGAACGTGAGCTACTGGATCTGCTGACATTCAAGTTGGAGGAAGAGCAACTGCTCCTCACGGCAGGAAAATCCCGCTGGTTGCCGCATGGCACCCGGGAAGTGGAACAGGTCCTGGGACACCTGTCCAAGGCCGGGCTTGCAAGGGCGGTGGAAGTGGCGGCGGTGGCAGAGCAATGGGGCTTGCCTGCCGAGTCTTCACTGGGCGAGCTGGCCGCGTCCGCTCCGGAAGAAGCCTGGGCTGATGTCCTGTCCTCGCACCTGAACGCGATGCAGCAACAGACTGCCACCATCAAGGAGTTGCGTGATTCGAACGAGCAGTTCCTTCGCGCGGCCGTCCGTTCCACCCAGGAAACCATGGCGGATCTGAAGCCGGCGGCCGGGACCTACGATTCCCACGGCCGGACAGGTTCCCAAAGCAGGACAGCCGACTCAGCCCCGTCCCGCCTTTTCGACCAGCAATTCTGACCGGAACACGGCGGACAACCAAAGGCCGGACCACTGAGGGCCCGGATCACCCAAAGGACACAGCAGTGAGCACATTCGGCGGACTCAATACGGCCTACCTGGGCCTGACCGCAGCGCAGCAGGGCATCAACGTTGCCGGACAGAACATCGCCAACGCCGGCACTGACGGGTACACGAGGCAGCGGATCGAGCAATCGGCCGTCGGCGCACCGGCACGCACCGGCCTCTTCGCGGCGGGCGCACAGGCAGGTCAAGGCGTGTCGGTGGATGGGATCGCCCGCCTGGGCAACAGTTTCCTCGACGCCGGGGTGCGTTCCGGTGCGGCCCAGGCAGGTTTCGCGGGCTATCGGTCCACCGAACTCCAGCAACTCGAAGGCTCCCTGAACGAGCCCGGCCCCGCGGGAATATCGACGGCGCTCCAAACTTTCTGGTCCTCGTGGCAGGGCGTCTCCAACCACCCGGGAGAAGCAGCCCCGGCTGGCGTGCTGCTTCAAGCTGGCACCACCCTCGTCAACACCGTGTCCGCGGGCTACAGGGCCTTGGATTCCCAGTGGACGCGGATTCGCGGCGAAGCCCAAAGCACCGTCTCCACCCTGAACGACGCCGCCGCCCGGGTGGCCGGTTTCAACGCAACCATCCGTTCCGTCACGGCCTCGGGCGGTTCCGCCAATGAGCTCATCGACGCACGTAACAAGGTGGCTGAAACCATCGCCTCTTTGGCTGGTGGAACTGCCCGGGACAACGCCGACGGCACGATGGATGTCTTCGTCGGCGGTAACGCCATCGTCTCGGGTACTTCCCACCGCGAGCTCACCCTGAGCGGCCAGGCAAGCATGGGCGGCTCGGGTTACGGAGTGCAGTTGGAATGGGCGGACCGCCCCGGTGTGGCGGTTCCGCTCGACGGCGGAAAGCTCGCCGGCGCGGTCTCCCTTCTCGCACCGGCCGCGGGAGGCGCGGGAGGGGCCATCTCCGAGGCCGCCGCTTCCTACAACGCCTTCGCCACCAAACTCATGGACGACGTCAATGCCGTGCATCGCACCGGGCAGTCCACCACGGGCGCCTCGAACCTCGATTTCTTCGCAACCACGCCTGGTGCCCCAGCAGCACTGTCCCTCAGCATTGTCCCGACGAGCGCCGCGGGAATCGCGACCGGTGCTCCGAGTTCCGGCGCCCTCGACGGCAAAATCGCGGACGCCGTTGCCCAAATCGGCACGGGGCAAGGATCCCCTGACGCCCTGTGGTCCGGAATCGTCACTGGGATCGGCACGGCGTCCCAGTCGGCACAGCAGCACCAGCAGCTCGCCGACGCGGCGAGCGCTGCCGCCGTCGGGCAGCGTTCCTCCGGGGCGTCCGTCAGCCTCGACGAGGAGAACATCAGCCTCCTGAGCAACCAGCACGCTTACCAAGCGGCAGCCCGGGCCATGACGGCCGTGGATGAAGCCCTCGATGTCCTGATCAACCACACCGGATTGGTGGGAAGGTAAGCCATGCTGAACCGTGTCACGAACCAAACAATGGCCGCGGCCGCGCAATTGAACCTGCAGGCCGGGCAGGCCAAGCTCGCCGCGCTGCAGGACAAGGCCAGCAACCTCAAGAACATCACCAGGCCCTCGGACGATCCCGCGGCCACGGCGAACCTGCTCGCCACGAAGAGCCAGCTCAGCGCCGCCGGACAGTATTCGAACAACATCAACGACGGCAATGGCTGGCTGACCACAGCCGATTCGGCCCTCGGCCAGGCCACCAACATCCTCAACCGGGTCCGGGACCTCACGGTCCAGGCCGCCAACGGTTCCCTGAACAGCACCGCCAAGGAGGCGATCGCCGTCGAAATCGAAGGACTCAACAAAGACCTTCTCGCCCAGGCGAACATCCAGTACCTGGGCCGCAACGTCTTCGCTGGAAGTTCCGATTCCGCCGGTGCGTTCAGCAGCGCCACGCCGCCTGTATTCAACGGAACGCCGGGCGGCACCGTGGAACGGCGGATCGACGCAACCCAGACGGTCCGGGTAGACGCCGACGGCGGTGCGATCTTCGGGGACGGCGCCGGCTCGGTTTTCGCTTTGGTGAGCAACGTCGTCGCCGATATCCGCTCCGGTGTTGATGTCAGCGCCCGATTGGCGGCGATCGGTGACAAGATCAAGTCGGTCGTCAACGGACGTGCGGATGTCGGCGCCAGGCAGAACAAGCTCATGCGCGCCCAGGACTCCGTCGACGGGCTCAAGGCCTCACTCGACGCACAGCGCTCCGGAATTGAAGACGCAGACATCGGAAAGGTCGTCATGGACTTGAAGCTGCAGGAAACCAACTACCAGGTTGCCCTCGCGGTCACCGCCAAGACGCTCCAGCCCACGCTCATGGATTTCCTCAAATGAGCACGGCACAGGCTTCCCGGGAGTTGAGCTTCACCACGCCCATGCCGGGGCTTGAAGCGTCCGACGGCTTCGCTTTGCGGGGAATCGGGGGCGCCCCCGGGCTCTACGCGATGGAGTCGGCCAGTCCGCGCATCCGGATGTTCCTGGCCGAGGCCGCCGTTTACGTTCCGGGCTACGCGCCCACGATCCCCCGCTCGACGCTGGAGGATCTCGGCCTGGACCGGGCCGAGCTGGCAACGACTCTGGTAGTGGTCAACCCGACTCCGGAAAAGACCACGGTCAATCTCGCCGCCCCCATCGTGCTGAACCCGGAAACCGGACGCTGCACGCAGCTTCTCCTCGACAGCAAGGAATACCCCCTCCGGGCCGAGTTGAGCGCTTAGCGGCGCCCGCTCCTTCTTTTGGTGGGACCCCGACTTGGTGGGATCCCGACTTGGTGAGGTCCCGACTTGTTGAGGTCCCGACGCCCGCTCACCTTTGGGCCGTTTCCGGCAAACGCCCGCTCACTTTGGGCCGTTTCCGGCGGACGCTCGCTCAGATGATCCACCCCGAACCAAAATTGTTTGGCCATAACACTTGCGCCAAGGCTTCTCCGCGTCCATACTAAATGAACGTCATTCATTTAGTGACTCCCGTCTCATACCCCACTGACGGCTTCACGGCATCACCCAGCAACAAACCTTCGGCCCATTTAGAAAGAGCCAAGCACATGACTCAATTAACCCGCCCAAGCGCCAGGAAAACCGTGGAGGCCCACGATCCCGCTGGCACCGAACACGGCATCAGCGGCAAAGGACTCAAGACGGGGCAGCTGGGGCTCCTCGCCGTCGTCGTCCTGGGTATTTCCTCCGTGGCACCCGCCTACAGCCTGACCAGCTCACTCGGCCCGGCGGTCAACGCGGTGGGCCTTCAGTTGCCTGCCATCTTCATTGTCGCCTTCATCCCGATGATCCTCGTGGCGTTCGCTTACAGGGAGCTCAACGCAGACTCCCCGGACAGCGGCACCACGTTCACGTGGGCCACCAAGGCTTTCGGCCCGTTCATCGGCTGGATGGGCGGGTGGGGGCTGCTGGCCGCGAATATCATCGTCCTGTCCAACCTGGCAGGCGTTGCGGTGGACTTCTTCTACCTCTTCCTCGCTCAGGTCTTCGGCAATCCCGATCTTGCCGACCTCACCTCCAACAAGGCCTTGAACATCGCCACGTGCCTGGCCTTCGTGGCACTGGCTGTCTGGGTCAGCTACCGGGGCCTGCACGCCACCAAACTCGTACAGTACGCCATGGTGGGATTCCAGGTAGTGGTCCTTGGCGTGTTCATCGTCATGGCCCTCACCCACGCTTCCTCCGGCGACACCCCCACGGCCATCGCCTTCAGCTGGGACTGGTTCGACCCCACGAAGATCAGCAGCTTCGAGCAGTTCGCTGCGGGCATGTCCCTGGCGGTCTTCGTCTACTGGGGCTGGGACGTCTGCCTGACGGTCAATGAAGAGACGAAGGGCGGCAAAGGCACCGCCGGCAAGGCCGGAACTACGACGGCGATTGCCGTCCTAGGACTCTATGTCGCAGTGATCGTAGCCACGATGATGGTTGCCGGCATTGGCGGCGACGGCATCGGGCTGAACAACCCGGACAACCAGTCCAATATCTTTGCCGCGTTGGCTTCCCCGGTTATGGGTCCCTTGGCCATCCTGATGTCCTTGGCCGTACTCGCAGGCACCGCGTCGTCTCTGCAGTCCACCATGGCCTCCCCTGCCCGAAGCCTTCTCGCCATGGGTCATTACGGCGCCCTGCCGCAGAAGTTCTCCACCGTAAGCAAGCGCTTCGGTTCCCCGGGATACGCCACCATCATGGCCGGGGCAATCTCCGGCGGCTTCTACGCCATCATGAAGGTTGTCAGCGAGAACGTCCTCAACGACACCATTCTGGCCCTGGGCTTGATGATCTGCTTCTACTACGGAATGACTGCTTTTGCCTGCGCCTGGTACTTCCGGCACAGCGTGTTCAGCAGCGTCCGCAACTTCTTCATGCGCTTGCTCTTCCCGGTGGTCGGCGGCGTGGTGCTGACGCTCGTCTTCATCCAGACGGCGGTGGACAGCTGGTCCCCGGACTTCGGCAGTGGTTCCGAGATCTTCGGCGTCGGACTCGTATTCATTATCGGCGTGGGCATCCTGGCCCTCGGAGCGGTGGTCATGGTGATCATGGCCCGCGTCCGCCCCGGCTTCTTCCGCGGCGAAACCCTTCGGAAGGACACGCCGGCCCTCGTGGTACCGGAGTAAAAATCAACATGTCAGAAGTCCTGTTCCGGAATCACCCGGAGCAGGGCTTCTGCCGTGTGTCGGTTCCGACGGCCGCTCACCACATGTGGGCGACGTCGATTACCAGTCGCGTTCCGGTTCCCGGTCCGGCCAGCGTGAAGACCCTGAAGGGGAGCCGCGCGCGGACACCGAGACCAATGCTGGCGTATCCCTCGAAGCTGCCCGCGAAGGCCACTTGCCGGAAGGACTTGTAGTCCGAGACGTTCGTTAGCTCGTTCTTGTCGGCGGGGCTGTACGTGGCATTGCCGTTGGAGTTGTACGCGGGGGCATTGACCGTGACTTGCAGGAACGCATTGCCCCTCAACTCGACGGGAAGTCCCGAGCCGTCGTGCAGTACCTGCGGAACGTAGCGGATTGAATAGCCGGCAACAGCGCCGTTCAGGTCGATCACCAGGCGGTCGAAGCAGCCTTGCTGGCCTGTCCTGACATTGACCACTTGTGCCTGGGTAAGCGCCGGGTTGGACCTCGCCAACGATCCCCAGACGATTCCGCAATACGGTTCTGCGGACGCCGCCCCTGGAGCCACGAGGCCGAGCCCGGCGGCTACTACCAAAGCCGCCAACCACGCATGGAACTTCCTCACTTGGGCCCATCCCCTTGAGTGCTTGAGCGATCCGATAGCTCAAGCGTAGGAGCGTCGGGGCCCTTTCAGGAGCTTCGTATCCGATTCGGCGCCCAACTGTTAGCGGGCCACGCGAAGAGTCACGGGGAGGTGATCCAAGGGGTCGCAGGCCTGCGTCACGCACGGCAACTTTTTAGGGGTCTGCGCCGCTCTGCCAAACCCCGGGATTCCTAGACTCTCGCGGGCGCGATCTGCCAAAAGTCTGCTGGGTGTGACGTGCAAAGCCCCGCCCGACTGGTTTGGTGTTGCTGGATTCCAGGCGTGCGGGGCTGCTTTGCGTGCGGGGTTTAGCCTTCGCAGTCGCGGCAGTACTTGAGGCCGTTCTTTTCCAGCGCGATCTGCGACCGGTGACGGACCAGGAAGCAGGATGAACACGTAAATTCATCTGACTGCTCCGGGACAACGATGACGGTCAGTTCTTCGCCGGACAGATCGGCGCCCGGAAGGTCAATGCCCTCGGCTGTGTCGTTCTCGTCGACATCGATGACAGCAGTCTGGGCACCGGAGCCGCGCGACGCCTGAAGGGCCTCGAGCGATTCGGCGGGAGACTCTTCTTCGGTCTTGCGTGGGGCGTCGTAATCGGTAGCCATTGATTGGTTCACTTTCGTTGCTGCATAGTGCCATTTCAGGCACCTCAGTGAAGCAGTTTAGGGCATAGTACACGCCATCAACGAATAGTGTGTCCAACAAGACATTTGGCCACTCAAAAACCCCGGAATCCCGGGGTTTTAGCTACTCCGCAGCGCGGATTTTCCGCGCCTGGGCGTCCGCGATGGCCACACCGCTGAGGGCCGGGAGCCAGCCGTAGCGGGTGGTTTCAGTGGCTCCGGAGGCCCCCAGCTCGGCGGCATCGTAGAAGTAGGCGGCTTCGATCCAGGCACTGACCTTGGACATGATGGATACGATCATGCCGCCACGCTATCGAGGCTCCGTTCAAGACCGGTTTCCGGTCTGTCACGGCTGTGTTAAATGATCCTGTAGCTCAGAATCCGTGTACCGCCGTCGTCATCACCGTCATCCGGCGCCGCATGAATCAGCAGTCCGGATTCATCTGCGGTGACGGTGACAGGGTTGCGTGTGATGACGTGACCAGCTCTGCTGAACACGCTGATGGGCACGTCCCGTCTGATTCTTTGCCGCAGTGGTTCCACCAACCCCAGTCCCCCGAGTTCAAGGACACCTCCATTGGCCTGCGGCAACAGGGAAATCCCGCTGCACAGCAGAAGGCCCGGCCCCAGCAGCTGGGCATCCTGGTAGTCGACGAAGTGGCCGGGGTTCTCCCACTGATCCACCAGCCGGCCTTCCGTGTCCCAGGTGTAGAGCTGCCGGGAACCCCAGCTTCCGCCGAACACCAGGTCCAGTCCGGGATCGCGCACGATCCAACCGATGTGGTCCTCCACTCGGAATCGCTCACGGACCTCGAAGGTGTCCGGATCGATCGTGTAGACGATGCTTCTGCTCCCGGCGCGGTACTCCGCGACGGAAACCCAGACGTGGTCGCCGTCGAAATCGATACCACCGGGGTGATAGGCCAATCCCTCGCCCACAGGAATATCGCGAAGCAGCCCACCATCTGCGCCGAGGACGAAGACGTGGCCACTCCCCCGTCCGGGGGTGCGTAGCGCCGGATCCACCGCCGGGTGCGGCGCGTCGAGGATCTCAACCGAGGACAAGAACGTCAGTCCCCTGGCGAAGGCCATGCCCTGCGGGTGGTGCGTCGGAAAGTCGAGGTGGATCTCCTCAACCAGGTCGAAGCGGCTCCGCCGGTCAAGAGCGGATACAGCGTCGCTGAGGAGCTCAGTTGCCGGCGTCGTCATGGGCCTGCCGCCACAGATCGAAAAGCTCGGCGGCGTATTCCGGACGGGCAGCCAGGATTCCGCCTTCTTCCGGGAACGTGTCCATCTCGCCTTCGGAATTGAGGACGATGCCTCCGGCCTCTTGAACGACGAGCGTGGCGGCCAGGTGGTCGATCGGGCTGAAACTCCCGATGATTGCCCCCGCGCCACGCCCGGCAGCCACGCCCACCACCGTCATTGTCGCCGAACCCATGATCCGCATGATGCTGTGCCGCTCGCCGAGCCCGGCGAGGAGTTCCAGCATCCCGGGCCACGGCAAGTGCCCCGCGAGTTCGGTCGCCACCACGGTTCCGGCCAGGTCCGCCGTCGAAACTCCCCCAGGAGCCAGCGATAGCGGCTTTCCGTTGAGCCAGGCACCATGACCGGCCCACCCCTCGAAAATCTCGTCACGCCAAGGATCTGCGACGACGGCCACCGCGGGCTTGCGGTCCACCGCCAAGGCAAGAGAGAACGCCGTCCAGGGAATGTGGTTTACGTAATTGGTCGTGCCGTCGACGGGATCAAGGTACCAACACGGTGCGCCGGGCACGGAGACTCCGCCCATTTCCTCGCCTACCACCGTGTGGCCCGGAAGACGGGCGGCAATCACTTCGCGGACGTGGCGCTCGACGGCGACATCGACTTCCGTGACCAGATCGGCAGGGTGCGCTTTGGTCGAGACCAGGCCGCGATCGGCGTCGCGCATGTACCCGACGGCCCATTCGGCCAGCTCCAACGCGACTTTCCGGGACTCGAGAACCTCATCCCCGGCCAGTCCCCCGGGAGCCTGGGCCGAAGCCCATGCTTGCGGGTCTTCGGCGATGGCGCTTTGCAACAGGTCCAGTTGGTTGCTCGTGATCGAGTCCACGCCGAGTCCCAAGGCCCAGCGCATGGTTTCCAAGTCATCGACGGTCCAGCACGCAACCTTGGCCCCTGCTGCATGGATCTGTTCGACCATGTCCTTGCTGAGGACCACGTGCTCTGAATTGACGAACTCAGGATTCAGCTCGGCCAGCAACTCTTCCGGTGGGGCGGTCCTCTTGCTCCAGGGCAGCCAAATCCGGGCGTCCTGGTCAAGGGCGCGGATGATCCGCATTCCGTCCAGGTTTCCGCACCAGGCCACTTCGATGCCGCTTTCGCGCACGACGGCGGCAGCCGCCCCTGCGGGGCCGGGCTCGTCCATGTCGATGAGCAAGGTTGACCGGCGGCCGCGGAAAAGCTCTAGGGCTTCGGAAAGCAAGGGAATCCGCTCCTCGCCGGCGCCCAGTTGCCTGATGCGGTCATAGTCGACGTCTGCAGCGTCGGCGTCGAGGCTCCAGATCCTGAGCAGGGAGGCATCGTGGAGCAGGATCACCTGCCCGTCCTTCGTTACCCGCACGTCTAATTCCACGAGGTCAGCACCCGCGTCGATGGCTGACGCGATGGCGGGCAAAGTGTTCTCGAGATATTTGCTGGAGTCGCCGCGATGGGCGGTGGCACGGGTCCTTGTGGTGTCAACGGTGTTGCTCAAAGTGCGGCACCTCCCTCTGCTACCAGGCGTCCGTCGCGGAAGGTCATGGCCTTTCGGATCCCCGCATATGCCTGTTGGCCTGGCTGCATGAGCTCACCGCTCACAAAGCTTCGGAGCTGGGCGTCGGCCCTGCGCACGTACACTTCCTGGAAGTGTCCGCGGGGGACGACCCTCTCGACCGTCGCCGGGACCGCACCCGCGAAGGGCGCGTCCGCCAGGATGACGTCCTCGGGCCGGATCCCGAGAATGTCCGGGCCCGCGGTGATGAGTCCGTTGTCCAGCGAGCCCTCCAGGCGGTTCATGCTACCGATGAAGGTGGCCACAAACTCGGTTTCCGGGCGGGCGTACAGCGCCTCCGGGGTACTGTATTGCTCGATCCGGCCCGCATTCATGACGGCGATGCGGTCGGACATGGACATCGCTTCTTCCTGGTCATGGGTGACGATGACCGTGGTGATGCCCAGTTCCTGCTGGATCTTGCGGATGTCTTCACGGACTTTGACCCGCAGTTTCGCGTCCAGATTGCTCAAGGGTTCGTCGAGGAGCAAGAGTTTCGGCTCCTGGACGAGCGCCCGGGCCAAAGCCACCCGTTGCTGCTCGCCGCCGGAAATGCGCGCGGGCTTGGAATCCTTGTGGTGCAACAGGCTGACCAGCTCCAGGACGGTTTCCACCCTGTCCTTGATCTCGGCCTTGGACATCTTGCGAAGCTTCAGCGGGAAGCCGACGTTCTTGGCCACGGTCATGTGGGGCCACAGCGCATAGTTCTGGAACACCATGGCGCTGGGACGGTTCTCCGCACCAAGGTGCGACACCTCCTGGCCTTCCACCTCAATGGAACCTGAGTCCGGCTCGAGGAAGCCGGCGATCATGCGCAGCGTCGTGGTCTTTCCGCAGCCGGAGGGCCCCAGCAATGACACCAGTTCGCCCTCCTTGACCGACAGATCGAGGTTGTCGATGATCGTGCGGCCGCCGAGGATCTTGTGGAGGCCGCGGATGGTCAGGCCACCGCCCGACGCCGGAGTACCCGGCTTTGCTGCGCTGGCGGGTGGTTCAGTCAATGGTTCATGAATGGTCATGGGTTCTCTGTCTGACGTTGAGCGCGGGGCGCTATTTAATCTGGAAGCCTTCGGCGAGCTGGCCGCCGAGGATGTGCTTGTGCGCCGCGAGCATGAGGGCAACGGAGGGGATGGCCAGCAAGATCGAGAAGACGGCAGCCACCTGGGTGGGGTAGTTCAGCACCAGGCTGTACATCTGGGTGGGCATGGTCATGAAGGCCGGCGCGCCCACCAAGTACGTTCCTTGTGCTTCGTCGAAGGACGCCAGGAAGGACATCACGGCCGCGACGATAATCCCGGGCAGCGCCATGGGGAGCGTCACTGAGGCGAACACGCGCAATTTGGAGGCTCCGGCGTCGCGGGCTGCTTCCTCCAGGTTTCGCGGCACTGCAGCGAACGCTGCCGCCGGAATCCACGTCATGAAGACCACTGTGCCCAACACGTGGACCACGAGGATTCCCAAAATGGTGTTCATCAGGTTCAGCGCGTAGAAAAGAGCCGCCAGGGTAACGAACAAGCCCATCTTAGGAAAGGCGTTCGTCGCGAACAGGCTGATCAGGAAGAAGCGGCGTCCGGGAAAATCAAAGCGGGCGAAGGCGTAGGCCGCGGGCAAGCAGATGATCGCGGATACAAGAACCGTCAGCGGGGCGAAGAACAAGGAGTTCTGCACCGCGATGCCGAGCGCGCTGTCGTTGACGACAACCTGCCACCAGCGCAATGTCCAGTCATCGGGAAGGAGATTGGGGAAGGTCCAGTTACCGGCGAAGGCGCGGACACCGAGCCAGAGCAAGGGTCCCAGGATGAAAACGACCATGAGCACCACGAACAGGCCCACCAGCGCACTGCGGACAATGGAGTCCAGCGTCAGCGGTCGGCGGGTGCGGGAAGCCGGAGTGATAGCCATCAGACTTTCCCCTGTTCCTTGGCGGAACGGAAGTTTGCCCACACGTAGAGCGCGGCGATTCCGGAGGCAATCAGGAAGACAGTGAAGGCCATGACGGCGGACTGCTGGGGCTGGTTGAAGGCAGAGAAGTAGTTGGACATGTCCACTCCGAGCATGTTCGGTGAATTGGGCCCGGTGAAGTACGGGACCGTGAACGATCCAACAATTCCAATGGCCGTAAAGGTCGTCGCGATGATGATGGGGACTGCCGCCATGGGAACGACCACTGAAACGATCGTGCGCAAGGAGCCGGCACCGGCGTCGCGGGCTGCTTCGATCATGGCGTTCGGCACGGACTGCAGTCCGGACGAGACCATGAGCACAGCGAACGGCAGGGACGTCCAGACCGAGCCGATGATGACCGTGACCATGGTGAAGGCCCACACGGGGAAGTCAAGTCCGAAGAGAGCGAAGACGCTCCGCAGGAAACCCGTGCCGGAGTAGAAGGTCAGGATCGCCCACGAGGCGATGACCACAGGGATGAAAAGCGGCACGATCGCCAGTCCGGAGAGGAGCCGGGCCATTCGACCGCCTTTGAGCTTGAGGTAGAGCCCAATGCCCAGCGCGAGGAAGATGACAGTTGCCGTGCTCACGAGCGTCACGATGACCGTGACCAAGAGATCGCCGAGGAAGCGCTTGTTCGTGAACATCTCCTGGTAGGCCGCCATTGTTCCCCACCATGCGTCTGCCTCGTGCACGTTCTGGCCGATGGTGGCGATGGTGTGGTTCAGCCCGCCGGTCAAGCCGATGCTGAAGCCGAAGGCGAGAACGATCGGGAAGCCGACGAAGATCGCGATCAACAGGATCGGCGGCAGCGCCATGAACAACCCGACGGCGCGTTGGCTCAGTCGCTTGGGGCGCGGGGCACCCGCCGGCGGAACTGTTTGTTGCAGTTCCGCCGGCTTTTGAAGCGTGGTTGTCACTGGCCGGGAACCTTCTGGTCCCAGAGGTTGTTCAGGTCCTTGCCCATCTGGTCGAAGTAGCCCTTGCGCAGGTTGTTGGTGTCTGCGTCCTTGAACTTGTCCTTCACATCCGCCGGCAGTTTGTCGAGGCTGATTGCCGGGAACCCGGACATTTCCTTGATGATCATGGTCTGCGCGTCCGGCGAGAGGACGAAGTTGGCAAGCTTCAGTGCCGCTTCCTGGCGGGGCGAGGACTTGGGAATGCCGAGGTAGGCGGCACCGCCAGTGAAGGACGGGTTGCTGATCTGGGTGGCCTTCACGGTGGACGGGATCTGGCCGTTGGTCAAGCCGGTGATGAACTGGTCAGACCACACCGGAGCCATGGAGATCTGTCCCTTGGCGAGCAGGTCAAGGGTCTGCTGGTTGCCGTTGGGGTAGACGCCGCTCTGGAAGACGGACGAGTTGAGGTCTTTCAATGTCGCGAAGCCCTGGTCCCAGTACTTCTCGAGGTCCTTCTCGTAGCCCACCGTCATCTTGGCGCGGGCGTCGGCGGGGACGAACTTGTCCAGAACGGTGGCAACGAATGCACCGCCGGACCCTCCCGACTTGGGCGAGTTGTAGGTGAACTTGCCCGGGTTTGCCTTGATCCAGGCGAGCAAATCGTCAAGGGTCTTCGGCGGTGTGGCAACTGTCTTGGTGTCATATGCCAGGAGTACCGCGGAGCCACGGTACGGGATACCGCCGGTGCCGCCCGCCTTGATGACGTCCTGCGGGACATCGTTCAAGGCGGAAATCGTCTGCGCGCTCACGGAGGTCAGCAGATTGGCTGCCGAGGCCTTGGAGACAAAGCCGCCATCGACGAGGTCGAAATCAGGTTCCTTGTTCTGCTCCGTGGCGCTGGTTAGTTTCGCCAGGGTCTGGGCATCGTGCTCGCCGTGCAGATCGAGGGTGACCTTAACGTTGTAGCCGGGGTTGGCCTTCTCGAAGGCGGGAACGAGGCTCTTCTCCCACAGCTTCTGGACGTTCGTGTCGCCGCTGATGAACACGGTGATCGTCTTATCCGGTGATGCGCTGGCGCCATTGTTCTGGGCCGAAGCGGTACTGCTTTGAGCGCAGCCGGTCACAGCGGTGGCTGCAACAACGGCGACGGCGGCCGCTGCTAGGAAGCGGTTGGTCATGGTGTTCCTTCATCTTGAACCGAAAAGTCCCCCAAGGGCAGGAACTACCATCCAAGGGCAAGGTGAAGGAGCGGGTCATGTCCTATGAATCCGGGGTGAACCGAAGGAAGAATTAACGCAAATATGTCAGGACATACGAACAACAGTACGAAACGCGTGGCAGTGGAATCGCCCTACTTGAGTACTCGCTTCCGATTGATCGTCATGAAGGTGACCAGGACGGCTATTGCCGCGGCGAGGACCAGGCTGACGGGGCCGGTACCCCAGTCGAGTCCCCCTCGGTCGGGGGAAACAGCCGTCCAGTCAGAGAAAGATGCCCCCAACGGTCTGGTCAGGATGTACGCGAACCAGAAGGCGGGGATCGCAGCCAGCAGGCGACGCCAGTGGGCCAGTGCCGGGACGGCGATGACGACCGCGAACATGATTCCTGAGGCGAGGTAGCCCAGGCCGAGCGAGTAGGCAGTCAGGTCTCCGGTAGCCGTGCCAAGTGCGAAGGTTGTCAGCACCGCAGCCCAGTAGAAGGACTCCCGACGCCGGGTGGTGATGCTGTGGATGGAGAGGGTCTTTTCGCTCCGGTGCCAAAGCAGGAAAACGACGGCAAGCGCCACGGTGAAGAACAGGGTCGACACAAGGTAGGGGACGCCAAGCCCGACGTGGACGGCGTCCGCAGCCATGGTCCCGAACACGCTGACCATCGCGACGGCGGTCCAGTACACCCAGGGGATGTACCGGCGGGCCCGGAACTGCAGGACCAACGAAATCACCAATGCCGCGAACCCGAGGCCCAAAGCGATCTCGGGTTCGAAACGGTGGACAAGGAAATCCGACGTCGTTTCGCCCATCCCGGTAGTGAGGATCTTCACGACCCAGAACAGGACGGTCACCTCGGGTACTTTCGAGGCGGAGGCTCGGGAGACGGTGTTTTGCCGTTGCTCGCCGACAGCTACGGTGTCCTTGGTCCGCGGGCTAGCGGTGAGTTCTTCGGGCATCATGGCCACCATTGTTCACGGCTTTCCCGAGCGTTTCCCGAATGTGACACGCGGCGTTCCGCCCCGACACGGTGGCGAAGCCCCCCAAGCAACCCCGCCACATTCGCGGGATAATGGAACTATGGCCGATCAGGATCAGGATCCTTGGGATGAGTTCGACAGGCTCAAGCCCGCGGGACACGATCGCGTCCATGGCTATCCCGGAGGAGAACCCTTGGGATTTGGCTTCAAGACGGGTGTGCGGAGCGCAAGAGTGGCCTTCGGTTTCGCCGTCTACACACTGGTCCTCGGAACCGTACTCGTCCTTGTCGGGATCATTGACTTTATTGGCACGGGCGAGTTGCTGTGGCTCGGATTGATGGTGCTCATCGAGGCCGCCTTCATCTACGGATTCATCCAGCTGGCGCACCAAGCACGGAACCGACGCTCCACTTAGACGCGTCCGTTTTCAAAGAATTACAACCCCTCTGCGATGCGCTTGATCGCGGCCAGGCGGCGGTCCCACTCTGCGCCGATGCGATCGAGGCTGCGTGCCGTTTCGCTCAGCTGCGAGCCGAGCACCCTGTAGCGCAGTTCGCGGCCCACGCGCACCGATTCAACGAGTCCGGCCTCCTGCAGCACAGCGAGGTGCTTGGCGATCGCTTGTCGGGTGACCGGGAGCCGCCCAGCGAGGGCCGACGCCGATGCGTCGCCCTCGCCGAGGGCGGCCAGGATGCTCCACCTCGTCTCGTCGCCGAGCGCGGCGAACACAGGAACCAGGGTGCTCGCGGTCACGACCCACCCTCGACATACGCGGCCAGCTCGTCGAGTTCCGAGTCCCAGCCCTGGCGGTGGCTCTCCATGTTGAACGCAGGATCGCTCGTCGCGTCGAATCCGGTCTCGACGACGGTGAGCTGCGTTCCGCCGTCGAGCACTTCAAGCGTGAAGCGGAACACGGTCGAGTGGTCAGGGTCGACCTCGGCCGGCTGGGTGCCGCGCGCGTCGTCGTTGCTCCAGCGGTAGGCAATCATTCGCGGCGGGTCGAGCTCCTCGATCCGCACCGGGAAGGCGCCGTATCCTTCGAAAGAAAAGACACCGCGGCCTCCAACGGCCACCTCGTCAAGGACGGCGGTTTGTCCGAACCAGCGCGCAATGTGCTCGGCTTCGGTGATCGCGGCCCACACCTTCTCGATGGGTGCCGCGATGGTGATGGTGCGCCTCACGGTGAATTCGCCGGCGTCGACAACAGAGGCCTGGTTTGCAGTCATAGTCATGATTCTGTTCCTTTCAGTCAGCTACTGCAACTACAGGGTTGCATTAACCCCAAGAAAGAGCAACCCCTAGGTTGCAGATTGAGGCTTGCCGCTGTCGCCACGTGCGGAGCTCTTGCGGCGCCCCGCGGCCACGACGAAGACGGCGACGGCGATTGCCACGATCGCGGCGCCGCCACCGATTGCAGTGATGATGCTCCAGGGGCTGATAACCCCGTCGGCGGATTGGGTTCCGGCGACGGCTGGCTTCGAGGCTGTCGGGGTTGTTGCGCCCGGGGCAACCGCGGCGTAACGGGATACTGAGCCGTCGCCGGTACCGCTGCCCGGGCTTGTCACGATGAGCGTCCCGTCTGGAGCCACCGCCAGATGCCCGGAGCTTTTATCAGTTGGGATGGAGGATCCCACAGCTGTTGCGCCCGGCGGGATGACTGACAACACGCGGTCTTGGACCGTGGTCACATAGACGGTACCGTCCTGCCCGACGGCTGCCTCTTGGGGTCCTCCCGGGACGAAGATACGGTACCCGACCGTGTCAGCGCCGGGTTTGATGACAGTGAGCTGATTGGAACTGATGTTGGTGACATAAATTGTTCCGTCGGGGCCTGCGGCGATCCCGTGGGGGTTCTCTGTGTTCCGTGGTGTTGCGCTGAGCTGAATGGTCCTGGACGCCGCGCTCGCTCCGGAGGGAATGACCGAGACCGTCCCCGCGATCTGGTTCGCTACGAACGCGGTGCCGTCCTTCGTGACCGCGACCTCCACCGGTCCTGCTCCGACAGGTACTGTCCGGTCCACGGTCGATCCGTTCGGCGCAATGACCGACACGGTGTGCTCCGAAGAGTTCGGAACGTAGATCGTCCCGTCGGGGCCTGCGGCGATCAGATGGTTCCCGGGGGAAACCGGAATTCGTCGCGCGACACTGGTCGCGCCAGCAGGAATGACGCCCACGTCGTACTGGTTGCTGGCACTGTCCCGCTCAGCCACAAAAAGGGTGCCGTCCGGGGCTATTGCCAGGCCTGACGTGAACCCGCCCGTGCTGATGGACCGGGACGGCCGGACCGCCCCGGGAGGTATCACACTGATGCCGCCGGCCCCGCCGTAATTGCCCACATACGCAGTACCGTCGGGACCGACCACCACGCCAACGGGCACCCCGCTCACGTCGAGAACTTCCGAAGGGGCCGCCGCCGCAGCCCCAGCGCCCAGATAGGCGAACGCCACCGCGGCCACGACGGCCAGGCTCCAAAATTTCACTTTTCTTTCCCCCCAAAATCCCCACAACGGCGCTCGACGCCGGCCCAGCGGAGCGAGCTCCGCGTCTGCAGCATATCCCGCAGCCGGTCCTCAAGCCTTGCGCGGCAAGTACGTGTTCACGGGGCGCCCCGTCGAACCGTAGGCCAAATGCAGGTCAACGAGTCCCTTGCGTTCGAGTTCGCTGAGATAGCGCTGGGCGGTGGGGCGGCTGATGCCGACGCTGCCCGCAATCTCCGATGCGCCCAAGGGTTCCGTGGAGTGAACCACCATATCGAGGACTTTTTGCATGGTGGGTGGCAGGCGCCGGGGTCCTTTGGCGGGCGGAGCCGTCCGGCGCAGGCTGAAGAGCTGGTCCACGGTCGCCTGGTCGGCCACCGTCCGGGACTCCGCCTCCTGCCGCCAGCGCCGATAGGCCTCGAGCTGGGTTTGCAGCTGCTCGAAGCCAAACGGTTTGACGAGGTAGTACACCGCTCCCCCGCGCATGGCAGCCCGTACGGTCTCGAGGTCCCGGGCGGCGGTGATCATGACGGCGTCGAGCTTTTCGCCAGCTCCCTGAAGGGACCTCAACAGGCTGATTCCGTCTTCATCGGGAAGGTAGACATCGAGGAGAAGGAGGTCTGGTTTGAGCCGCTGCACGGCTTCCCTGGCCTCCGCCGCGGTGTGGGCCTCTCCGACGCATTCGTATCCCTCGATTTTGGCCACGCGGCTGGCGTGGATGCGCGCTACGCGGAAGTCGTCGTCGACCACCAAGGTCCGGATCATTCGATTGATTTTCCTGTCATGACCGGGGTGCCGGATTCCGTGTGCGGTTCCGGCAACCAGATTTCAAAGCGTCCCCCGGGGCCCGGGAAAACATCCATCGTGCCGCCTGCCCGGTGAACGATCCTGCTCACCAGCGCAAGGCCTATCCCGCGACGCATTCCTGGCCGCGGTTCCTTGGTGGTGAACCCGTCGGCGGTGATCGTGCCCACCAATTCAGCAGGGACGCCGGGCCCATTGTCGGTCACGCAAATGAAAATGCCCGAGGAATCGTCCAGTTGGATGGTCACCTCGCGGGGCGTGGGCTGCTCGGCGAGTATTTCGACGGCGTTGTCCAGGAGGTTCCCGACGATCGTCAGCAGCGCTTGCGTTTCGAGGAACGGTTGGCGCAGCTGGGAGTCGTCGGTCACCGAGATTTCGACGTCCTGCTCAGCAGCCACGGTGATTTTCGCGAGCAGGAGGGCAGCAAGCTCCGGCGGTTCGATCCGCGAGCGCAGTCCTTCGCCAAGCGAGCGCGAGGTGTCCGAAATCCGCGATACGAAATTCCGTGCCTGGTCCACATCCCCGAGTTCCAGGAGTCCGTCCACCACGTGGAGACGGTTGGCGTACTCATGCTCCTGGGCGCGCAGGGCTTCCATCAGCCCTTCGACGGAGCGCAAGTCGCGGACGAGGCCCTCTACCTCGGTACGGTCGCGCAATGTGACCACCGAACCTATGCTCCTTCCCGCCAAGGCAACGGACATCCGGTTGACCACCAACAAGGCATCCTCGGTGATCACGATCTGGTCGGTTCCGCTGATCTCACCCGTCAGGAGGGAACGGAGCCGTCCGGACGGCAGAAGATCCTCGATCTTCTCTCCCAGCACGTTTTCTTCCAGGTGCAGCAGGGTGCGCGCCTCGGAGTTGATGACGGTGACCCTGCCGTCGTCGTCGAAGCCGATCATTGCTTCTCGGATGCCGTGCAGCAGGGCTTCGCGCTCCTGCAGGAGGGACGCAATCTCCACCGGTTCGAGATCGAAGGTGACCCGCTTGATCCTGCGCGCCAGCAAGGCAGAACCCATCGCGCTGATCACGAGCACCACCGCCGAATAGCCGGCAATCAGCAACACCTGTTTGGCGAGTTCGCTGCTTTCCGTGGTCTCCAGGATTCCCACCGAAACTTGCCCGACGACGGTCCCGTCCGCCGCGCGCACCGGCGCCTTGGCGTTGACTGAGTCGCCGAGGCTGCCCTTGTCGATGCCGACGTGGGTCTGCCCGTCAAGGACGGCGACAGGTTCTTCCAAGGTCTGCCCGATGAGGTTTGGATTCGGGTGGGAGTACCGGACACCTTTCCGGTCGGAGACGACGACGTAGTCCGGCTGCGCTTGGGACTGGACCTTGCTCGCGATCGCCTGAATCGAGTGCGCTGGATCGCCGTTCCCGAGCGACGTGACGATTTCCGGCATTTGCGCCACCGTCGTCGCGATCCCCAGCGCCCTGAGCCGGTACTGGTCCTCGAGGGTCTGGTTGCTGATCTGGGTGTAGAGAAGCGCGCCCAAAGTCACTGTCACAAACAGGATGCAGAGCAGCCACACCAGGATCTGGGAGGCAAGCGGCCGCGTCTTCCAGCGCGCGCCGAAAAATCGCAAGCCACGCAACTCTGGATGCACCGCCAACCTCTTCCTACTCTCTTAGTAGCTTATGTGACAAAGTTCACGGCTACTACGACTCAGCCGCGCACCGGCACCTTGGCGTGCCACGAGGTGTGTTGCTCATAGACGTGCGCCATGCCTAAGAGATCTGCCTCCGCGAATTCCCGCCCCAGGAAATGCATCCCTACCGGTTGTCCTCCGGCAAATCCGCAAGGGATGCTCAGTCCGGGCATGCCGGTGAGGTTGGCGGGCGAGAGCATCATGAGCGCGCTGGAGAGGGAGTCCTTCCCTGTTGAGCCGGTCAGCGAATGGGACATGTCCGCTTCGACCGGCGCGATGGACGGCAGCGTCGGGGACACCAATGCCTGGACCCCGGCGAGGTCCATGGCAGTCCGCAGGGAGGCGCGAAGATGCGAGCGCACTTGACGTGCCAGCTTGACATCCTCGGGCGGCACCAAGGCGCCGGTTTCGATCATCACGCGGGTGCCGGGCAGATACTTGTCAGCTCTTCTGGCCAACAGCTCGCGATGATGCTCCACCGATTCGGACAGCGAAATCGCCAAGCTCGCCGGCAGGGCCATCTTCAGTTCAGGGAGGGACAGCTCGACAACCTCCACCCCGAGATCTTGCAACGCAATCACGGCCTGTTCAAGGACCGCGGCCACTTCCGGCGTGACCTCCCACTCGGCCCAGGCGTCACGATCCACCGCCACGCGGGTCAGTGCGGGCATCGCGTCGGGGAGCACCATCTCCTGCAGCCGCGCCGCCGCCTCAGGGCCCACCATGCCTTGGAGGAGCGCCGCGCAATCCGCCACGCTTCGAGTGATCGGACCGATGTGGTCGAGGGTATGGCTGACATTGAGCACGCCTGATCCGTCCACCAGCCCGGCCGTGGCTTTGAGGCCAACCAGTCCGTTCACCGATGCCGGATTCCGCACCGATCCCCCGGTATCGGTGCCCAGGGCGCCAGGCGCGCTCCCGACGGCCACGGCCACCCCCGAGCCGATGCTGGATCCGCCCGCGTAGCGCTCGGCTCCCCAGGGATTTTTCGACGGCGGGGTGCCCTGTCCGAAGGCGAACTCATGGGTCACCGTCTTGCCCAGGATCACTGCCCCGTTCCGCCGCAAGTGCCGAACCACGCCGGCGTCGTCGGAAGCAACCCGACCCCTGAGCGCAAGGGACCCGCCTTCAGCAGGCATCCCCCGCACGTCGATGACGTCCTTCACACCAAGCGGAATCCCGTGGAGCCGTCCGAGGAACTCCCCCCGCGCTGCGCTGTTGTCCGCGGCGCGCGCCCCGTTTCGAGCGCCTCGCTTGTCGACGTATGCCCACGCATGCACTGAATCTTCCGTGGCTTCAAGCCGCCCGATGACCGATTCCACCAGTTCGACTGCGGAGAGTTCGCCGCGGCGCAGGAGCGCCGACGCCTCGGCAATTCCCAGTTCCCATGCTTCAGTCATTCGCGCCACCTCCGGGGGCTGCCTGCAAACGTCGGGGGTCGAAATCGGTCCTCAACACTGCCATGCCGCGCTGAAAGTCACTGAATGAGCGTTCGACGGCGGCAGCGTCCTCCTGCTGGATGACCTCGCCAACCAGCTCGATGAGTAGCGCGGACTGCTCAGGGGTCAGCTGCCCGCTCACCGGCGCGCCGCCGGAGTCAGCCGACCGTCCCGCACCACACAGACGCCGCCGACGAAGACGAAGCGTACGTTCCGGAAGTCTTCGGCGCTGGCCACGACCACATCGGCGTCCCGTCCTGCTTCAATCCGCCCACCGTTCGGCGCAATCCCCGGGATCAACCCGGTCACTGCCGACGTCGCCATGGCCACTGCTCCTGCCAAGGATCGATAGCCGTGCTCGGCGACATCCTGTACAGCCGAGATCAATTCGTCGTGATGTCCCTCGTGTCCGTAGTCGGTGGCGAGGACCTCCACGAGACCGGGTTCCTGCAGCAAGACATCCCAGTGCTCGCGCGTTGTCACGGTCTGTTTGCGGTGCAGGAGGTCGAAAACGGAAACTTCGGCTGACCAACCGTGGTCCCTGCCGAGCCTTGCCAGCGCGAGGGCCTCCGCGGGCGTGTGCGAGGGATGGTTGGCGTGGGAGGCAATGACACGCGCCGTGGACGCGCCTGTCGTGATCAGGGGTGTCCCGTCCATGAGTCCGCGCATGACCCGTGCCGTTGCGGCCGCACTGTGCAGGATCGCCGGCACGCCAAATCGAGCCGCGGCCTGGACCCCCTCCCGGATGCCGTTGAGTGCCGGTTCGATGGAGGGCAACACGGAATCCGCGATGATGTTTCGCAATTCGACGAGGTCGATTCGTCCTTCCAACCCTGCCTCGGCGGCCGCGGCGCGCAGCTCTGCCATGTCGCAAGCGTCGGGGTCGATGAACCGGCCAAGCACGGCTTCCTTCATTCGCCGGGCCTGCACCGAGTGCACGCACACGCCGCTCGCCCTTTCGATGGCGCGAGGGATGTAGCTCAGGTCCTGCCCTCCCCCGCCAAGGGTCTGCCCGCCGCCGAGCTCACCAATCGCGATCGCGCCGTCGTTGAGCATCTTCTCCACCGTGCTGTGGCCCGACTGCGCGGGCAGTCCCCTGCCGTCGGCCAAACGGGCGGCCCGCTCGGCTTCGGGCAAATGCGTCGTGGCTCCCCGGACGTGGACCGCATGGCGGCGGTCTGCTTCGCGGACATGGTCCATGGTGCAAAAGCCGCAAAGGTTCAGCACCGTGGTGGTTCCCGCAAGAAGGTGGCGGTCAAGATTCGCCAGCCACTCGGCGTCGGGCAGCGCGGGGGCTCCGCTGGGCATGAGCGGGCCGGGAGTCACCCCGTGGACGTGGCTGTTGATGAGACCGGGCATCACAACGCATCCGCTCGCATCGATCACCTCGCCGTCGAAGGCATGTTCGCGATCCCAACGCTCGAGAACATCGGAGACACGCCCGTGGCGCAGGATCACTGCTCCTGATTCGACCACCGTATTGCCTGTGCCTGGCACGACGGTGCCACCGTGGATGAGCGTAGACATTCGACTCCCTATCGATTATGTTCATGATATCGAAGTATCTTCACTATAACCACAGAGGAGATTCCACTGTGTCCGTCCCTTCCACCACCCGGGATTTCGTGGGCTACGGCGAGCACCCCTCGGAGTTCCGCTGGCCCGGGGGCGCACGCGTCGCCTTGTCCCTGGTGATCAATGTCGAAGACGGAGCCGAGCGCAGCATCGCGCGCGGAGGCCCCGCGGACGATCTTGGAGCCCACTGGATCAAGCACCCGGCCCACCCCACCGCCCGGAATCTCACACTGGAATCGGCTTTCGAATACGGATCCAGGGCAGGCATCTGGCGGGTGCTGCGCACCCTGAGGCGCCACGACGTTAGGGCAACTGCCTTCTGCTGCGCCACGGCACTCGAGCAAAACGCCCAAATCGCGGCTGCGCTTGTCAGGGATGGCCACGAAATTGCCGACCACGGCTACAACTGGGACACCCACGCCGGACTCGCTCCCGAGGAGGAACGCGCGCTTATTACCGCGTCCCGCGATTCCATCGCCAGGAGCACCGGCGTTCCGCCCACGAGCTGGTACTCCCGCGACGGACTCAACCCGGATACGCGGGACATTCTCGCCGCCACTGGATTCATCTATGAGTCCAATAGCTTCAACGATGACTTGCCTCATTTTGGAACCGGAATAGACAACGCAGGGAAGGACGGAGCAGGGTTGCCAGTCTTGCCTTACGCGGGTGACACCAACGACTCCGGACTCTTCAGGCAGTTCCCCACGGCAACCGCTTTCGCCCGCCAATTGTGCGGCACGCTGGACATGATGCTCACTGACAACCGGCCCGGCCCCTCCGTCATGAGCGTAGGCCTGCACCCGCGCCTCATAGGCCGCCCTGCCTACGCCGCCGCCCTGGACACCTTCTTGTCCCACGCGGGCAAGAATTCGGCGTGGATCGCAACTCGTTCGCAGATCGTTGAGGCTTGGCTGCTGAATACGAGCCCTAAGCGCCGGCGAGCAACGCACCCCAACCAGGGATAGGGCGCGCGGTTCCGGCCAGTTGGAGGAGTTGCCACAGCGTGGCTGTTGCGCTGTCGACGACGGGCACGCCGAATTCGGATTCGAACCCGGCCGCCAGATACGCGGAGCGAAGGTTCGTCCCGATACAGACCACCGCGTCAATGTCGGAGCCAAAGGCAGGCCTCATGAGCGCGCCGATATCCGCGCCGGACATTCGCGAGATCTCCGGGTTGGACATTGACCTCGCGGGCACCGAGGAGCGGACTACTTCCAGGCCGTTGGCCGCATACTCATGTTCAATAAGTGCCATGATGCCCGGGGGGCCGGGGAAAACGACGGCGACCCGGCCGGCGTCGAGCGCCTCCAGGGCGGCAACAAGCGCGAGGGACGCGGTGGTGGCCGACGCGCCGGTGGCCTCAGTCAATGATTCCGCGAGTGCCCGGTCGCCTCCGAGGCCGGTCCAGGATCCCGACGTTCCGTGGAACGCGATGGCATCCAGCTCGGCATCGCCGAGCAGGAACGGCGCGTCGCCGAGAACCGTCGCGTCGATGCGGTCATCGAGGTCCGCCGGGAGCCGGAAGCGGCTGTAGTGGACGCCGACGTCGGGCGATCCGGCCAGGATGTCGGCCGTCAGGGACTCCGCGTTGGAGTTCGACGACGGCACGAGCATTCCCAAGCGGGACGACGGGCCGGGCGGGCGGCTCGTCAATGGGATTTACCCAGGGACGGCGGCGTCGAGATTGCCACCATGACTGCGGCGGTGTCCGTGAGGTTGCTCCACCAATGCGGCAGCGTGGCGTCATAGGTCAGGCTGTCGCCCTCGCCCAAAGTGAATTCCTGCCCGCCGACACTCGCCACGAGCGTGCCGGTCTGGACCACGACGCATTCCTCACCTTCGTGCGAATGCGGAACCTCCGCGCCGTCGAAATGCGCCGGGATGGTCATGTTGATGACCCCAAGCTTCCTGTCCGCATCGGGCACGATCAGTTCCATGACGATTCCCTGGGAAGGAATCTCAATGCGGCGGCGATCGGCCCGGCGCACCAGCATGTGGTTCTGCGTCTCGCTGGGGTCGGTAAACATGCTCGCCAGCGGCACACCGAGGGAATTAGCCAGGCGAAGGAGCGTGGCGAATGACGGATTACCGATGCCGCGCTCGATCTGGCTAATCAATCCGGCGCTCACCCCGGCCCGGTCCGCCAATTCCTCAACAGTGAATCGCCCGGCACGCTGTTCCTTGAGCATGGCGCCCAAATGGGTGATCCACAGGTTGCGGTGCAGAGTGTCATCGTCGTCGACTTTAACAACTTCCGTGCTTCCCAATACAGCTCCTCAGTGTTCCAGCACTCATCAGTATATCGAAGAATCGTCAACTAAACGAAGAATCCTGGCAGGATGCTCCGGCGTCGAGCCTGACTTCATCGTCACAGCATGCCAGCATCGGCAGCGCCGCAGAAGAACCACGCGGTTCATTTTCACGGGGAGTCACACCTCGTCACGCGCGTCTCCGGAGCGGCGGCGGCAGCCAGGTGCGCGATCATCGAGGCAAGCTCCCGCTCCCAGTACACCGCGGCGCGATCGGCGCCCCGGGCATGGACATCACCGGCACTGGCAATGTTGGCTGCGGGAAGGCCCACGCTTTGGCCGGCAGCGCCGAGGACGTCGACGACCCGCTGAACGCATTCCTCGAGCGCGACCGCTCCGGGCCTCCCCTGTTTCAGCAGTTCGCCAGCAAGGTCCGTGGGACCCACCCAGCCGCCGTCGAAGCACTCCAACGCCAGGAAGTCTTCGACGGCGTCGACCGCTTCCACCGTCTCAAATAGGACCGTCAGCCGGGGCTCCAGCGAATAGTCCGCTCCGAACGCCGACGCGAACGAAGCCTGTTTCGGGCGGAACCCAAGGGGGCCGAACCGCGTCGCCCGGTAGGCACGTTCAAGTTCTTTCGGATGCCGCACCCTGGGGAGCACAATCTCGTCCACGCCGGTGTTGGCGAACGCTACCAATGTCATGTCATCAAGTTCAGGGACACGGACGGCGACCCGGGTATTGGCGCCTGACAGCCGCTGCACCGCATCGGCGCATTGCTGCAGCGTCAGCGTTGTCTGCTCTGCGTCGAGGACCACGAAATCCAGGTTTCGGTAGGCAACCACGGACAACAGGGAGGGGGTCGGCTCGGCCGTGATGAGTCCGACCTGCCGGACCAGCGACGACGTCGCCATCACTCGTCCGCCACGAACTGCCAGTCGGCGGGCTTGCTGACGCCGACAACCAAGTTGACGTCTTCGTCGCCGTCGTTGGTGATGCCATGGGTGGTGCCCCGGGGAATGTAGATGCCGTCCCCAGGCTTGGCCCGGTACTCGGTGTCGCCCAAATGGACGAGGGGCGCACCCGAAATGACAACGTAGAACTCGGAGGCATCGGGATGGTGATGGCATAGGTGATGTTGTCCAGGGAGGATCCGGCCCCAACTGACGCATAGGTCGTCGGATCCGCTCAGGTCACGCGAGATGAGCGTGGAGACGAGGCCTTGGTCCTGCTGTCCAAGAAGTCCAGTCTTCTCCAGCGCCGTGAAGCCCTGTTCGTTGACGTTGTGGACCAACCGCGAAATATCCGTGGCCATCGGAGTCCTTCCTCCCGGCATTGACGTGGTCACACGCGGCCTTCGTACGCTGCTTCGAGCTGGCCGGCAGCAGGCGGGTTGGCGATCCACCACCGGGCAATTTCCTCCCTTGTGGCGAACCAGACGTCATTCCGGGAGAGGGCATACTCAAGGAAGCGCCTGACTCCCAAGGCGACGCTGGGCCGCCCGCCGATGCGCAAGTGCACTCCTACGGACATCATCCTGGGTACGGTTTCCCCTTCGATCAGAAGGCAGTCGAGGCTGTCCTTCAGTACATTGAAGAAGTCATCTGCTGTCCCGAGGCTTCCCGGGCCCCAGAACCTCGCGTCGTTGGTGTCGCCCGAGTAAGGGACCACAAGGTGGCGGGATTCTCCGGCGGACACGAAATACGGCAGGTCGTCGGCATAGGAATTGGAGTCATACAGAAAGCCCTCACCCTTGAGGATCGCGCGGGTGTTCTCCGTGATTCCTTCGCGGACGTACCAACCCACAGGCCGGACACCCGAGACTCCCTCGATCGCCGCGACGCAGGCGCGGATTTCGGCCAGTTCTTCGGCCGGAGTCATTCCGACGGTTCCCCGCCATTTGTAGCCGTGCGCGCAAATCTCGTGTCCATCGCGAACGATCGCATGGGCGGCTTCGGGGTTCCGTTCCAGGGCGACACCGCAAGCCATGAATGTCGCGGGCACGCCGTAGTCCCGGAGCAAAGCCAAAAAGCGCCAGATGCCTACCCTGCTGCCGTACTCGAAGAAGGATTCCTTCATCAGGCTCCGCCGGCCCGGATCCGAAGACCAGCCACCGAAAATCGTGACGTCTTCATCGCTTTCGTCACCGGCTTCTATCGAGCTCTCCGCGCCTTCCTCGTAATTGATGACCATGGAGATGGCCACCTTGGCACCATTCGGCCACGTCACGACCGGGGGATTTTCCCCGTATCCAATGAGGTCTCGCATTGACTCACTCCTTGCCGTTCGCCGCGCTCTCAAATCGAAGCGCTGCATCTCAAATTCATTATATTGAATCAAACTTCACTATACAATCAGTGGCCTTCCGCGTAGACCTTCCTGTGCGCGGCCAGTGACGTCCTGAGCATCCCGTCGACGTCGTCAATCACGTTGCCGTGGGCCGGGCCGATCAGCTTCGTGGGAAGCGTGTCCAGTAGCGCTTCAATGCCGTCGAAGGCATCGCTGACGTCCACGAACTTCGTCCAGTAAAGAGCCCGGCCGGTGCCATACGCCGCTTGCTCCACGGTGGGAGGTTGCGGCATCTCGCCGGACAACAAGCGGCATTGGCCGGGAAGGTGGACGGGTTCGTCGTCGTCCTCTGCTGCCCCGCCCGCTGCGGGAACATCGTGGATGAAGGAGAAGCCGTCCGAAACAAACATCATCCGGGCTCCGTCGTCGTGGCCCCACAGCGTGTTCTCCAGGTCCCGGATCAAGGCCGGAAGGAATCGGAACTCCCGATCGCCGAGGTCGATCCGGCTTCCGGCCGCCTGGGTCCTGAACCTGGAGCGGTATTCGGGGAAATGCAGGTGGTAATCACGGACGTCCCCCACCACGATCGCCCCGGGGTACTTGTCCAGCAGGGCGGGCAGGTTCCCGGCGTGCGGGATCTCTGGATGGGTCGGGAAGACATAATCCAAGGGGCGTTCACCGAGAACCAATTCCAGCTGGGCGAGAAGGAGGGCGCGGTGAGCCGGATCCCCTGTGTCTACCAAGAGCGTCGCTTTGGATCCCACCAGCAGATAGGAGGAGACGTGATAGTGGACTTCCTGCCCCTGGGCGTTGGCCGACAGGCAGCCACCCAACCAGTAGGTTCCTTCGGCAAGCCATCGGAGTTCGACTGCATCGTGCTTCACTGGACCCTCACTCACTGGATACCCATTTCCTCAATTGCCCGCGCCAGCTCCCCTGCCTGTTCAAGGCACTTGTCCATGCCAATAAAGGGAGCTCCATAGCCGGGACCGATGGCGCGGACATCGCGGTCACGGAAGATGTCCCTGATGTTCCGGGCGATCGGGCTGGTATCCGCCCCTGTGAACCAGCGGAATTTCCGGAGTCCCTCGCGGGTCTCAGGCCCGGCGCTCCCGCCGTGGGTAAACGCATCGGAGGTCAGCAGCCCGCCGGATTCCGGATCGAACACCCAAAGCGTCGGCAGGAGCCGGAGCAGCGGTGAGACGAGTTCGACGACGACGCCGTCAAGCACTTCCACACGCTTCGATGTCCCCGGATCCACGGCAATCCGCTTGGATTCGGCCTTCGAACGAGGCACCGTGATTCCGCCTGTGTACCAGACCGAGCCAACCGCGAAGTGCTCCTCAATGGCCGGGATGTTGAGGCAGCATTCCATTTCGGTCCGGGTGAGGACAATGGATAGCGGCTCTCCGGGTGAGAGCACCCGGTCAAGCCGTTCGATGATGTCGTCCTGATGAAGGCGAATGCCGGTGTCCACGAGTACTGAACCGGACGGCCCTTTGATCAAGTAGCAGTTCACCGCTTGCGTACGCCGGACGCCAGGCGGGCACCAGCTCACGCGCTCATCCAGTTCGATGTCGCCGCTGAGCCGGTGGATCCGGCCGCTCAACAAACCGCCCATTTTCGCTCCTTCCCTTGGATCCGGATGGTTCAGGAGGCGCTGGCTGTCTCCCAGACCGCGATGGCTTCGTCGAGCGTGCAGACGTCGTGCCGGGCCCGCATGACGGTCAACGCGGCGTCGTGCACCACCGTGTCGTACGCTCCCACAGCATCCTCGAACAGCACGGCGTAGAAGTCGTTGTGCACGGCGTCGCGCAGGGTTGCTTCCACACAGCCACCGGTGGAAACGCCCACGAGGGCCACCGATTCAATCCCTTGGCTGCGGAGCAGCAAGGCGAGTTCCGTCGCGATGAAGGCGCTGGGGCGTCGCTTGGTGATCACGACTTCCCCGTCTTCGGGCATGCAGGGTTCGCAAAACTCCGTCGCGGGGTCGCCTTTGGCACTGAGCTTGCCGAGGTCGATGGGGCGACCGTTCGCTGCGGTGTACAGGGCACGCAGCCAGGCCGCCGGCGAGCTTGCCCCGTCGGGAAGGTTCTCGACGCGGATGTGGAAAACCGGCACC
Organism: Arthrobacter sp. FW306-2-2C-D06B; assembly: GCF_021789175.1. Lineage (NCBI taxonomy): Bacteria > Bacillati > Actinomycetota > Actinomycetes > Micrococcales > Micrococcaceae > Arthrobacter > Arthrobacter sp. FW306-2-2C-D06B. Next base: position 790,230 of record NZ_CP084560.1, on the reverse strand, counting down.
CCGTTGGCACGGGCCGCGGCGATGGCGCGACCACACTTTTCGACAACGGACGGCATCATGCTCATGTCATGCCCGGAATCCCCAATTGCGCCTCCGTGCGAAACAGCCCCTACCTGCATGTCGATGACGACCAAGGCGGTGGTGGTGGGGTCGAGCAGTTCCTCGAGGGTGTCGCGGACGGGTTTGCCGCAGATTTCAATCATGGCTTTCTTCCTTCAAGCGGATCCGGGGTCAAAGCGGATCTGGGGTCGGGTCAGTTCTGGCCGACGGTTTCCCGCCGGCCAGAACCATGTGCTTCACAGGGTTTGCTACTTGCCCAGACCGGCGAAATAGACCTGGTCGTTGGTGAGCGGTACCGCACCCGTCAGGGTGTCCTGCTTGACGATCAAGTTGCGGACCTGCACCAAGGAGAGAATCGGGGCTCCCTGGTCCACCAATCCAGCCATCTTCTTGAGCAGGGCCGCCCGCTGGTCCGTGTTCGTGCTCGGGGTGGCCGCCAGCTGGGTCCGAGTGGCATCGAATTCAGGATTGGACCATCCGGTGCTGTTGCTCGGAGCTCCGGTGGAGTAGAACGCGTAGGTGTAGAAGGCTGGGTCGGCGATGACAATCGGCTCGGAGTACAGGACGGCTTGGAAGCGGCCGTCGATGAGCGCTGAAGAGAAGTCGGTCGGGCTCGCCACGTTCAACAGCTGCACCGTGATACCCACCTTCGCCAGCATGGATTGGATGAGGACGGCTGAACTCTTCGCGACGGGGCCAGGGCGGCTCACGCTGTAGCTGAGCGTCAAGGGGAACCCGTTCGCGTACTGGGTCTGCGCCAGCAGCTTCTTGGCTCCGTCAGGGTCGTATTTGTAGGTGGACGAATCCTTCACCGTGGGGAAGATAGAGCCCGCAGGGTCCGCGAGGCCGGCGTAGGCGCCCTTGGCAAGGGCGGCCCGGTCAATCGCCATGGAAACTGCCTGGCGGACCTTCTCATCTGCCAAAGGACCGGTCTTCGTGTTGAACATCATGGTGTCGCGGGTCTGGCTGGTGCACTTGAGGACGCTGACCCCACTGACACCGGTCATGGAGCTGTATTTGTCATATTCGAAGCCGTTGGCAATCTGGGCCTCGCCGGTCTTCACCAACTGGGTCCGGGTGGCAGTGTCGGGAACGGCCTTGACCACAACCCGCTTTACCGAGCCTCGATCGCCTCCCCAGTTCGGGTCCGCGGTCACCGTAAGGGACGTGCCGGGAGTGAACTCCTCGAGCTTCCAACCGCTGTAGTCGGCCAGGTTCTTCGAGAGCCACTTGTTGGCCGTGGGGTCATCCGGCGTGACGTGAAGCTTCGCTTCTTTGCTGTCGTGGATGTAGAAGAGATTGTTCTGCAGTGACTCGAGCGTGTATGACGTCATCCCCAAGGTGTTGAGTTCAACAGTGCGGTCATCGATCACGGTGACGAGGTTGTCCACGTTGAATCCGCTGCTCTTGAGCGTGCCCTTCATGACAGGCTGCCGCACCATGCCGATCGCCAGGCTCCATTTCACGTCCTCGGCCGAGAGGGTGTTTCCAAACTGGCTTGTCAGCTTCCGCAGCTTGACGATGACCCCCTTGCCGTCTGGTGCGGCTACCGCGCTTTCGGCAAGCCGACCGGTGACCGCGGTAGACGGCGTCGAGCATGATTGGTCATCGCTCGCGCCGGTTTTGTACTCCAGCAACTGGGAACCGAGGCCGCTGAGCACCACATGCGATGCACTACCGCCCCACGGGGCCGGGGTGAGACTGTCGGGGAGGGCGCCGACTGCGATGACGACCGACTCCGGCTTGGCCACGGCCGCGGTGGGAGTGGCTCCCCCGCATCCGGTAAGCGACACAGCTGCCGCGGCTGCAACCCAGCCGAGCAATAAACGCGAATTCTTCATAAGCCTGGTTCCAATTTCTGTACAGAGGGAAAGGATGTGTTACGAGTAGTGCGCTGCTGATGTGGCAGTGGATTAGTAACGGTAGGCGCGCTTGTGGCCGGCCCGGATGATGGGCGCCACCTCCGGAATATTGGTGATCACGTTGCCATGGGTGGGCGCTACGATCTTGACCCCAAGGTCATCCATCAGCTTGCCGACCCGGTCATAAACCTGGTCGGCGTCGTTGGCGAATCTGGCCCAGTACAACGCGCTGCCGGTAAAGAAGGCAGCGTTCTCGACCGCAATGGGTGCCGAGAGCTCATCTGTTGTCAGGCCGCATTCGCCGGGGAGGTGCACCGGATCCTCATCATCGAGTTCCGGGCGGTGCATGTAGCAAAAGCCGTCGGCCGTGAAAAGCACGCCCGACTTCGGTACGAAGCCCCACTGGGTATTCGGCAGGTCCCTGATCATCGCCTCGACGATCACGAATTCATATCCGCCGCCGAGATCCACCTTGTCCCCGGGAACCCGGGAGTGAAGGTTGGGCACGATTTGCGGGTAAAAGAGGTGGTAGTCCCGGATGTCGCCGACAACCTTGATGTCGGGGTACTTCTCGACGAGGCGGGGAAGGTTTCCCGTGTGTGGAAGCTCGGGATGCGTAGGGAAGACGTAGCTGAGGGGCTTGTCCCCGAGCAACCCGTCAAGGGTTTCCGAAATGATGTTCCAGCTGGAGGGGTTGCCCGTGTCAATGAGGATTGACGACTCGGTCCCTTGTGCCAGATACGTGGACGTGTGCCCGTGGATCACGCGGTCCTGGAGGTGGAACGGCAGGCACGAACTCATCCAGGTGACGCCCTCGGCTACCTCACGCGGAAGGTCGCGGCTCATAGTTTCTACTAGTTCTTCCATGGGGATTCTCCTATGCCTTTTCCGGCGCCAACGCTGCGAGCATGAAATCAAGGTGCCGGCGGACGAGCTCGCCCCCGCGGATCACGCAGCCGCGGGAAGGGGCGATGGTTTCGGGGGCCAGAGTCTCGAACTTGTCAGAGAGCCATTCCCGAAGCGGCTCGCACGTGGCCCGTGGGATCCACTCGTATTTCGCGTAGAGGTGCTCCGCGACCTGCTTGGCGGTGGTGGTGTCCTCGGCGAGGGAGTCAATGATGCGGGAACCGTCCGGGCTTGTCATGGTGCCGTGGGTGAAGGTATCGGAGGTGAAGATGGTTCCGGTATTCGCGTCCCACCCCCAGAAGGTCGGGAGGAGCCGCAGGAGCGGTGACTCGATGGTCAAGTGCCTGCCCGGTGCCACCTCGATCTCGGGAGTGCGGGCCATGGAATCCCCGCCCTCTCCCTTCTGGTCGATCTGCTGCCGACGGCCTCGGAGCGCGAGACGGCTGAGGTCATCGAATGCATCGAAGGGGTTGATGGCGCCACCGGTGAAGAGGCGCTCGATGTCGAATTTCCCGGCAATAGGTTCCAGGTTCGAAACGCAGTCCATCTCGCTCCGCGTGAAAAACATGGAGAGCCGGCCGTCGTCGCCAAGCAGCTCAACCAGGTCATCGAGGATCTCCTGGCTGTGGACTGCGAGTCCGGTGTCGACCAGCAGCCTGCCGGAGCCCTCACTGAGGAGATAGCAATTCGACGGTTGGAAGCCGGTCGCTCCGGCCGGTACCCAGCTCACGCGGCCGTCGAGCGGAATGGTTCCACCGAGGGCGATAACTTTATCTTCATGAACTTTAGTGAACATATCTTCAATCTATTGAAGTCGGGAGATATCTGTCAAGAGTTCTCGGGAGGCGGCTAAGGGCTTCTTAGGAGTTGGCTGCCGGGATTGCGCCCAGGCGCCGCTGACGGCGTCCGGCCACGGCTTTGCGGCGCGTACGGGGGTCCAGAAGGGTTATCAAGGCGTCGAGAATGACATAGCCGAGCAAGCTTGTGGATCCCATGATGAGGACAAAGCCTTGAATGACGGGCACGTCGCCTTTGAGCACGCCGTCGAGCGACCAACCGCCCACTCCAGGCCAGGAAAAGACACTTTCGACAATGGCCGCTCCGCTGAGGGACGCGGCAAAAAGAAGTACCAAGTAGGTCATGAGTGACCCGCGAATGTCGCTGAGGGCATACCGGAAGACCTGGCCGGGACGCAGGCCGCAGGCCCTCGCAAACTCGATTTGTGGTGATTGGAGCACCTGCAATAGTCCTGAGCGCACTGTCTTTCCGAACGGGGCAGCGAAGAACAAGCCCATGGTCACGATAGGAAGGACGGCGCGGCCGAGGATGGACGAAAACGTTCCCCACTGGCCGGCAATTATCGCGTCAAGAGGGATTGACCCCGTGACGTGCGGTGGAGTGATTTGCGCGCTGGAGAGCATGCCGATCGGTGCGGGCGCGATGCGCAGTTGTTGATAGAAGACAAACAGCAACAAGAGGGCCAGCACGAATTCCGGCATGGCCATCAGGATGGATATCCAGAAGGTGAAGGCCTTGTCGGCAAAGCGTCGGTAGCGATAGGCCGCGAACGTGCCGCTCGCCATGCCGATAATGAGGGCCAGGGCGAGCCCTGGCACCAAGTAGATCAAGGTATTGGGGAGCCGGGTCAGGATTTCGCTGGATACCGAACTGCCGGTGAAGAGGGAATGGCCAAGGTCACCGCTCAGCGTTCTGGACATGTAGCCGAGGTAGCGTTCCCAGAAAGGCAGGTCCAGGCCAAGTTCCGCGTGGATTCGCGCGATGTCTGCCGGGGTTGCGTATTCACCCAGGAGGGCCACCGCGGGGTCGCCGGGAAGGAGCGAAACCAGGCCAAAACTGAGGGTGATGAGGCCACACAGCAGTAAGGCTGCGATGAGGAGCCTTGAAATGATGTAGCGGATCATGAAATCTGCCCCTGGGAATTCGTGGTGCCAACGACGGCGGAATAGGGAACCACCGGCAATGCGGCGGAAATGAGCGACTGGGTATAAGGGTGCTGCGGCGCCATCAAGACGTCCTGGGTGGGGCCGACCTCGACGATTTTGCCGCGATGCATGACAGCCACGGTGGAACAGAAATGCCGCACAGTTTCGATGTCATGCGAAATGAATACATAGGTGAGGCCCCGGGAAGCCCTGAGTCGCGCGAGGGTGCGCAGGATCGAGGCCCGGATGGTCAGGTCCAGCGAGGACGTTGGTTCGTCCAGGACCACCAGGCTGGGATTCGTGACCAGGGCGCGTGCGATTCCTACGCGCTGTTGCTGCCCCCCGCTCAGGTTCGCGGGGCGCCGGTCCATGAAGTCAGCGGAGAGGCCGACTTCTTCCAAGGTCGCCAGGACCCGCAACCGCCGCTCGGCCCGGCTCCCCATCCGGGCGACGATGAGCGGCTCCTCGACGATCTGCCGGATCGTCAGGCGCGGGTTCAATGACGCGAAGGGTTCCTGGAAGACAATCTGCCAATGGCGCCGCTTGCGGCGGAGTTCGCCACGGCCGAGGGCTAACACGTCCTGCCCTTCGATGACGACGGATCCGGAATCCGGCTCGGTCAGCCTCAGGACCAGGCGGCCGAGCGTTGACTTGCCGGAACCACTTTCGCCGATGATGCCGAGTGTCTCGCCGGCTTCCACGGACAGGGTAATTCCATCTACGGCGCGTGCTTCTCCATGGGGGGTTCGGAAGATCTTCGTGACATCCACGAGTTCAAGGAGCGGCATTTTCAAGACCTCCGGGCTTCGGACAATTGGACCTTAGAGGGGTCCGGCGTTTCCGGCTCCGCGGTATCCGGTGCTTCAGCGCTCCCTGGCACGTAGGGCGTCTCGTCTTCGGGACGCACCACCGAGTTGAGCAGGGAGATCGTGTAGGGATGCTGTGGACGGACGAAAACGTCGTCAACGAGTCCTTGTTCCACGATATTTCCGCGGTACATGACCAGCACGCGGTTGCAGTATGCGGCCACCACCCCGAGGTCATGGGTCACAATCAGCATCGAGCGGCCGCTCTCGACCGTCAGTCGGCGAAGGGTATCAAGGACCTGGCGCTGGACGGTGAGGTCGAGCGCCGTCGTCGGCTCGTCGGCGATCACCAGCTGCGGGTTGAGGTAAAGCGCCATGGCGATGACGACGCGCTGGGCCATGCCGCCGCTGAGTTCGTGCGCATAACCGCGCATGACGCGTTCCGGATCGCGGACTCCAGTCGATTCCAACAGCTGCAGTGCACGGCTGCGCTCGGAGGCATCCACCTTCACTCCGTGCGCCTTGGCGATATTGGCAAACTGCTTTTCGATGCGGGTCACCGGATTCAGGGCGCTGAATGGATTCTGGGCAATGAATCCGATGTCCTTTCCCCTGATTTGGCGCATCTCCCGTTCGGGCAGTTCCAAGAGGCTTCGGCCAGCGAAGGTAACGTTGCCGGCGGACACCTTGCCCGGCGGCATCAACAACTTCGTGATGGAACGGACCACCGTCGATTTGCCCGATCCGGATTCGCCGACGATCCCCACGATCTCGTTGTCCTGCACCTCGAAGGAAACGCCGAGCAATGCCCGGACCACACCCCGGGGGGTGTGGAACTCGGTTTCGAGTTCCCGGACTTGGAGGGTCTTGTTCATCGGGTGTGCTCCACTCGTTCCATCGTGTTCTCGATCGCACCGGCAATGATGTTGAGCGAGCCAATGACCAGGAGGAGGGCCAGCGCGGGAAAGGCCACGGCCCACCACTGGCCACGGATGAGCATGCTGACGCCGTCTTCGATCATCGCGCCCCAGCTTGGCTGGGGAGGTTTGACCCCGACGCCGAGGAAGTTCAAGGCGGCAATCGTGCTCAAGGCGCCGGCAGTGGTCAGCGTGGCCTGCACGAGGATCACACCGTAGGCGTTCCTGAAGATGTGGTTGAAGGCCACACGGATCGGCGAACATCCGATGGCCACCGCCGCCTCGACGTACCTTGACGAGCGGAGCGAAATCGCCGCTGCACGGGACAAGCGAACAAAGCGTGGAGCCGCAACCAGGGCGATGGCGAGGATGACATCGGTGGCTCCGCCGCCCATGAGCTGGATGGACACCACGGCAATCACGATGATGGGGAGCGCGGCGAAAGCGTCAACTACCCGCATGATCGTTTCGCCGGCCAAGCCGGTAGTGGCGAACAGGCCCAAGGGAACGCCGATGACAAGGGCAATAGCCGTCGCCGCCAGCGAAATGGGAAGGTCCAGCCTCGCCGATTCAATCGTCCGGGAGAACACATCCATTCCGTTGCCGTCCGTGCCGAACCAATGAACGGAGTTGGGGGCCAGGGCCATGGACTCCACGTCCGGCTGCAAGGGGTTTTGGGGAAGATGGAGAAAGATCGCCGCAAGCGGGAGTCCCACAATGATGCCGGCGGCGACGACGGCGAGGACCGTCCCTGATCGCTTGTACGCCCAGGCCCTGCCTCGCTTGGCCCAGCTCGACGCACGTCCGCCCACGGACCTTACGGGAGTCCGGGACTCGACTGTCGTAGTTTCACTCAATTGGCACTCGATCCGGTTGACGGGTGTAGGTGAAAGCCTTCTTTTGGCTGGCGCATCCGGGCTCCAGCCACTCGACATCCTGCCGAGAATTTACATATCGAAGTTTCATCACTTTATTGAAGTATTTCATCGAGTGTCAATGGTCACTGTTGACAGGACCATCAAGCATCTTCATTATGGTGACAATGCCGACAGTAAGATGAAGACGGATGTCAACCTTGGTGTGAAGCCGAGCCCTGATCTGTTTTCCGAACACGATTTGGAGACAACAATGACCAATCTGAGTGAATCCGCAACTGTGACCGACACCAAGGCCCCCGCATTCGAGCCCAGTGTTCGCTACCTGCTCCGCGACGGCGAACTGGTGGAGTATGCGAATGCCAAGCTCCATGTCCTGAGCACCACGCTGAAGTACGGCGTCGGCGTCTTCGAAGGGTTCCGCGCCTATTGGAGCGATGAGGACCAGCAGCTTTACGCCTTCCGGGTGGCCGACCACATGCGCCGCTTGATTGACTCGATGCGGGTGGTGGAAATCGACGGGCCGCGCGACATCGGCGTTTTGAGCGAACAATTGCTCGGCCTGGTGCGTGCGAACGGGCTGCGCGGGAACCTCCACATGCGCGCGCAGGTATTCGTCGACTCAAGCGATGGCAAGCCGGAGGACACTGGTCCGGTCACCGTCTTCATGGCGGCCATCCCCATGGGCAACTACTTCGGGGCCAGCGGACTGGACGTGCAGATCAGCAGTTGGGCCCGATTGTCCGATCGCTCCATGCCGCCCCGGGTCAAATCGATTGCCAATTACCAAAACGGGCGCCTTGCCATGCTGGAGGCCCGGCGCAACGGGTACGACGCGGCCCTGCTGCTGACCGAGGACGGCCATGTTGCCGAGGGTGCTGGCTACAACGTGTTCATGGTTCGCCAGGGGCGCCTGTGCACGCCCCCCGCAACGGACAGCATCCTGGAGGGGATAACCCGGGACAGCGTCCTCCATCTGGCACGAAATGTCCTCGGCGTCGACGTCGACATCCGGGCAATCGACCGCACGGAACTCTACTCGGCGGACGAAATCTTCGTGTGCGGCAGCGCCGCCGAAATCAACCATGTCTCTTCCGTGGACCGCACGCCGATCGGCGAGGGAACTGCCGGCGAACTCACCCGCCAGCTTCAGCAGGCCTACCGGCAGGCTGTCGTCGGACGCGTAGCCGCCGATCAACAGTGGGCCCTGCCCGTCTACCCCACCGCATAGCTTCCCCGCACCGCCGCAACGAAAGGGGCAGCATGCTGAACATGCTCCACGCAAGCCATGAATCGGCGTCGGGATCCTTTGACCGCGACGCCACCCCCGTGATTGAAGTAGGCCAAGGCGAGCAGTTCTCCCTTGGCGCCCGGAGCCTGCTGACCGGCGGCCTGTTCGAAAGCACCGGGGAATACGAGAAGTTGTCGATCCCCGTGACCGGGCCGGTCGCGGTGCGCGGCGTCAATCCAGGGGACACACTTCGGATAGACGTCCACGAGATCCGGATAGCGGACCGGGGCGCCATGGTCACGCTTCCCGGGCGCGGCGGTTTCACCGGCGGCCTGGGGCGATCCGGCAGGGTTGTCGACATTGTGGACGGGAGCGTCCGGTTCGACGACGACATCCGGATCCCCATCCGGCCGATGATCGGCAAGATCGGCGTGGCACCGGCCGACGGGAATCCCAACTCAAGCACGGTCGGGACGCACGGCGGCAACATGGACTGCAAAGACGTGACCGCCGGTTCCGCCGTCATCTTGCCCGTGCAGAGCGCGAACGCCTTGCTCTATGCCGGCGACCTACATGCGGTACAGGGCGACGGCGAGTGCTCCCTCACCGCCGTCGAGGTCGAGGGCAGCCTTGTTCTCTCCTGCCACGTTCTGGCCGGAGTCACGGTCAACCGGCCGGTGGTCTTGTCCGGGGGTTCCGTCATCACGATCGGCGACGGCGAAACCCTCGACGACGCCGCGCGGTTGGCGCTCGACGACATGCTCGAACTCCTGCAGGCGGACCGGAAGTGGACCCGGGAGAAGACGGCGATGCTGATGAGCGCGGCCGCGGATGTTTCCGTGTCCCAGCTCGTCAACGCTCGCGCCTCGGTAAAAGTCTCCCTCGCCGCCCGCTACTTCACGTCCGCACCGTTTTCCTTCAACCCCCACCAACACTGAAAGGCGCGACCCCCTGATGCTTGATCTCGTTCTCACCAACGGCATGGTCGTTACCCCGTCCGGCCCCAAAACCCTGGACATCGGCATAGCGGGGGGCAAGATTGTGTCCCTCCGCGAGACCGGCCTCGGTCCCACGGAGGAGGCGACGCGCACGGTCGATCTCCGCGGCCAATTGGTTGTCCCGGGCGGCGTCGACCCGCATGTCCACACCAACTCCGTTCTTCCAACGGCTGCCGAAAGCGGAATCAAGTGTTTTGGCCCTGATCGCGTGAGTGAGGGCGCCATCTACGGTGGAACCACCACGCTGGTGGACTTCGCGCATTGGCAACCTGGCGATGAGCTCTCGGAGTCCTTTGCCCGCAAGTCGGCCGAGTGGGCCGGGTCAAGCTACACCGATTACGCCTTGCACGGCACGTTCAAGGAACCGGAGATTCCATTCGATGTACTCGAACAGATTCCCGACGCCGTCGCAGCCGGCCATGGAAGCTACAAAGTCTGGATGACCAACACCACCCCGACGCGCCCCAAGCAGAAGACGGACCTCGGCAATATGTGGGGACTCATGCAACAAACAGCCCAGGCCGGCGCGATGCTCGCGGTGCATGCGGAAGACGACGACATCGTCATGTACGCCTACAAGCAATTGCAGCGCGAAGGCAGGATCGGGCTGGAGAACATGCACCACGCCCACAACAACCTCTCGGAAAAGTTGTCCTTCCAGCGAGTCATTACGCTCGCCGAGCACGTCGGTGCGCCCATTTACCTCATGCACGTCAGCGCCCGCGAAGGCGTGGACGCCATCCGAGAGGCCAGAGGGCGCGGCCAAGCGGTCTATGGCGAGATCCTCCCCCACTACGCGTACTTCACCGCCGAAGACTATAAACAGAAGAACGGCGCGATCTATCACACCTACCCGTCCTTGAAATCGGAAACCGACCGCGACTCGATGTGGGAATCGCTGCTCGAAGGCTCGCTCAGCACCCTGGCAACCGATGGCGTGTGCACCGACCTTGAGGTGAAGACCCGCGGCAAGACCATTCTCGACGCCACAGGCGGTCATGCCGGCGTCGAGATGCGCATGGCTGTCGCGTACACCGAAGGGGTGGCCAAGCGCGGGCTCGATCTCACCCGCTTTGTTGACATCACCTCCGCCAACGCGGCGAAAATCCTCGGGCTGTACCCGCAGAAGGGCGTGATCGCGGTGGGCAGCGACGCCGACCTCGCGGTCCTGGATACAACAGTGAAGCGGGCCATCCACGCCGAGGACCTGCACGAAGCCGACTACACGCCCTGGGACGGCTACGAGGTGGCTGCATGGCCCAGCATGACGATCCTGCGCGGACAGGTCATGGTTGAAAACCGGGAACTCAAGGCGGAAGCCGGCGGCTCGCTGCTCAAGCAACACGTCTCAAGCGACGTTCGGAACCGGCCGGCCTGCTGACAGACAGCGCCCGACGGCGGCGGACCGCCGTCGTCAGCCGGGCTGGGCGATCCTGTGAGCCGGGCAAAATGTCACAGTTCAGGCACAGCATAGGTATACAGGGGCCAAAGCCTGGGGTTCGAGGATGGGATACAGCTTCGAACCCCTCGGAGTTGAACCTCTAAGGAGCAACATCGTGAACAAAGTCCGGAAAATCGCAGTGGGCGCGGCCCTGATCGGCGCCGTCGCAGGCGGCGGAGCCCTCACCGCCATGGCCCTGCCGGCTAATGCTGCAACTACTGACACTTCGACCGCCAGTCCATCCGCCCCTGCCACGAACGGCGGCACGCACGGAAATGAAACGGCCCTGACCGGCGACACCGCAACCAAGGTGAAGGCCGCTGTGCTGGCGGCCAACTCCGGCGCCACGGTGGAGAACATGACCACCGAAGACGACGGCAGCGCCGCCTATGAAGCCCACATCACCAAGTCGGACGGCACGCACGCCACCGTCAAACTCGACGCGAGCTTCAAGGTCACCGCAACCGAAACCGGCGGCCCGGGCGGCGGGAAGGGCGGCCACGGCAACCACGGAAACGAAACCGACCTCACGGGTGACACCGCAACCAAGGTGAAGGCCGCTGTGCTGGCGGCCAACTCCGGCGCCACGGTGGAGAACATGACCACCGAAGACGACGGCAGCGCCGCCTACGAAGCCCACATCACCAAGTCGGACGGCACGCACGCCACCGTCAAACTCGACGCGAGCTTCAAGGTCACCGCAACCGAAACCGGCGGCCCCGGTCACTAACTCCCAGTCCAACTAACCACTGTGGGCGGGTACGGCACCCAGCCGTATCCGCCCATTTGTGCGATCTCCCCCGGGCCGCGCAGCCCGGTCCCGTCCGGTCCGGGCCGCAGTGAGGGTAGGACCGTCAATCCTAGGAAAAGCAGGGAGCGGCCCAGCTGCTGACATCGTCTTCCGGAGCCCTTAGCGTCTTTAACAGAACCTTGAACGACGGCGGTTCCGCCTTGAGTATTCGGGTTTCTTCCAGCCGCTAACTGATTTACAGTCCAGGGCTCCACGTTTTAGATGAGAAGAAGATGACTATGGAATTTTCGTTGATGATGGCTTGTGCAGTTATCGGCATCGTGAATAATGACAGCCGCAGTGCCTTGCCGGGAGCACCGGTTGTTCCGGCACGCCCGACGAAGAGCCTGCGGCTGGCTCGGCTCCGGGGTTGGCTCGCAACCGCATTGCACCGGGCAGCTTGGGGAATTGAGCCTAAGGTGCCGGCGTTGGTGGAACCTTAGCGGGCTCCTCCGTCACATAGACGAGCTGCCAGAAGTGCGGCGCAGGAAGAATCGCCGTCGCATAGTCCCCTTCGAGTTCCACTGGAGCCTCAACCAGCCTCGACTGTCGGTCCGGGTCGGCGTACCGAACGCGTGGCACTGTACCCCGCGTCCGCCGGACGCGCAGGCGACCGTCGCCCGGTGATTGCGGTTCCGCCCGCGGCGCATCCCATTCGGTGTCCGACTGCCCCAGCAAGTTGATCAGATGGATGGCGAAGCCGCCCGGCACCCTGGTAATCCGGCGCCAGACGGCCCCTGGCTCAGACCGATCCGATACCGCCGCGCTTTCGTAGGAAAGGTCCAGATCGTCGTTGTACGCACCCGCGTATGATCCGGTAACGTCGCAGATTCCGGGGTCCATGATCAGTTCGTCGTGCTCCACCAGGAAGTCATACCAGCGGGCCAGGAGGCTCGATGTCTCCTGGTTAACGCGGTGGTTGCGGACATAGTAGGGATCAACCAGGACCCTGTCCCCCTCGCCGGCGAGAAGCTGGGTTGCCCCATGGGAAAACAGCGTGGCCATCGTCAGCGCGGTTGCCCGGTCGGCTGCTTGCTGGTCGGCGCTGTCATACACGTGCTGGTATGCGGCGATCACCACCGGCTGGTTTCGACGCACGGCCTTCGCTCGGCTGACCACGTCCGCCAAGGAACCCAAGGTCGTGTGCGGAGGCCAGACTTCGACGTAAACAGCGTCCTGGGGGGCCGGCGCCGTGCGCCACGTGGGAAAGTCGTTCACATTGTTGAAGACCAAATGGCTGGCGGGCAAGGCATCCCGGACGCCGTCGATCAGTTGAACGAAGGAATCCGCGACGTCGACCATGGCACCATCGGGCGTGGCTGCGCGTTTCGGATATCCATATTGGTCCAGGTGGAAGCCGTCGAATCCTAGCGACGACGTGGCGTCGGCGAGTTCCCTGGTGAAGTGGGCGAGCCATGGTTGGGCTGCCGGGTCCAGGAGGAAAAGGAAGTCCCCCAACGCGTAAGGCTCGCCATTTGGCATGAGCAAGGCGTGCTGCTCCCAGTTGTCCCACTCGCCGGGACCGGCTGCGTACACTGCGGCATAGCCGAGTGCCCGGGATCCCGCTGCCTGAACAGTCCGCACAAGTTCCTTGACCGTGGCCAAGGAAACAGGCTGGGCGAGGGCGTCCGAGTATTCCTCGCCGCCGCCCATCAAGTCCGCGTGCCGGTAGGCCCAGTCGTAGAACTGAACACCGTTCAGGTGCAGCCGGCGCACGAGTTCGGCAACGGGCTGCACGTCCTTGCCCGGAGCGTAGCTAGCCACGAAACCGTACCTCAGGCGCGCCCTTGGGTCCGCCGAAACCTCGACGGCGGTCCGGGCCGTCTTGCCGCCGGACTCCAGTTCCATGCCATAGCCACCCGGGTCGAGAGGGCCCAGGCTAAGAACCCCGGACGTGCATCCTTCGAGTGCCTGGACCCGCTTGCCGAGGTGCCAGACCGTCAAGGCGGCGGTGCCGCCGTCGGGAATCCAGAGCTCGACGGCGACCGGTTCCGTGGGCGAGTAGCTCGCCTTGGTCGGGAGAATGTCGAAGGGTTGAGGCATGGGATTGTCCTTGGGTGTTGTGACGATGAGACGCCTATTTGACGGCGCCGGTGGTGATTCCGGCGATGAGGTGCTTTTGTCCAGCGATGTAGACCGCGATAACAGGGATGACAGCGAGCGTGGACGCCGCGAATACAAGGCCCCACGCGGTTGAGTGTTCGCCCTGGAACGCAGCAATGCCAAGGGGAAGCGTGCGCTTGGTGGCGTCGCTGATGACGGTCAAGGCCCACACGTACTCATCCCATGCCCCCAGGAACGAAAAGACTGCTGCGGTCGCCAGTGCGGGCCGGGCAAGGGGGATGTACAAGACCAGGAATTTACGGAGGATGCCTGCGCCATCTACGGTCATGGCCTCGTCGAGTTCCCGGGGAACCCTTTCGAAAAAGGCACGCAGGAGGAACGTGGTGAAGGCAATCTGGCCGGCTGTGTAGAAAAACACCAGCCCTTCCAGGGAGTCGAGCATGTTCAGGCTCTTCGCGAGCACGAACTGCGGGACGATCACCACGATGCCCGGAATCATCAACCCAGCCAGCAGCATTGAGAACATGAGGTTCTTCAGTGGGAAGTCGAACCGGGCGAAAGCGAAGGCCGTCATTGAAGAAATGACCACTGAGGCCACGGTGGTAAGCACTGAGACGTAGGCGGAATTGCCAAAGAACCCGGCGAAATTGTTCTCCGTCCAGGCCTCCTCGTAATTTGCCGGGGTGAGGTTCTGTGGCAGGAAGTGGGGAGGATTCGGAAGTGTGGCAGTGTTCGGCTCCAGCGAAGTGGACACCATGATCAAGAATGGCGCCACCATCATCACGGCCCCGCACAAGATGATCGCAACGCGGACCAGCAGCCAGGCGTTTAACGGCCGTTTGGAGCGTTCGTTCCCGCCGGCTATGTCCGCCTCGCGCAAGCTTTTGGGCTGGAGGGAAGTCGTGGTCATCGCAGGGTCTCCTTCTTCTCGCCGAGGAATTTGAACTGGGCGAACGACACAATGAAGATGAAAATGGCGAGGATAAAGGACATGGCCGAGCCATAGCCGAAGTCCAGGAACGAAAATGCCTGTTTGTACATATAAGTCAGGGGAACTTCCGTGCTTCCGGCAGGTCCGCCATTGGTCATGAGAAGGACCGAGGGGAAGACATTGAACGCCCCGATCACTTGCAGGACCAATACAAACAGCAATGTTCCCCTGATTCCCGGAAGCGTGACGTGGACGAACTTATGCCAGGCATTGGCCCCGTCAAGCGCTGCCGCTTCATACAGTTCCTCGCCTACCCCGCCCAGCGACGCGAGAAGCACTACCAGGCACCATCCGAGGTTCTTCCAAATCCCCAGGAGGGAAATCGCGATCAGCCCCGTCCAGCGCTGTTCGAGCCACGGCACCGCATGGTCGGAAAAGGAGAAGAAGTCAGTGATGAACCAATTGACAGCGCCGTTGTCGGTCGTGAAGAGGAACTTGAACAACAAGGAGACGACCACCCAGCTGGTGACCACCGGGATGTAGAACAGGACCCGGAAGAGAGTGCGCCCCGGCATCTTCTTTTGGAGCAAGATTGCGAAGAACAGACCGAGCGCTACGGTGGCCGGGACGGACATCAACAAGTACACGCCTGCGTTGACCACGCTGGTCCAAAACTGGGGATCTCCAAGAGCCCGAATGTAGTTGTCCAGCCCGATGAAAGTGCTGGCCTGCGTCGGCAGCACCGACCAGTTGTAGAAGGAGATCTGCAGGGAACGCACCAATGGATAACCGGTGGTAAGCAGGAACAGAATCAGCCCGGGCGCCGCGAACGCCCAGGGCACCCACCAGTGCGATGGCCTGCGGCTCGCCCCTCCGCGGCCCGGCTTGCGAGGCCGGGCCGCGGAGGGCGTCGAGACTGCCTGTTCCGGGAGAACATCTTGTGACGGCATATATCAGCCTTGCGCCAGGAGCGGATCGATCTGTGCCACCGCTGCATCCATCGCTTCCTGGGCGGACAGCTTGCCTTGGAGTGCAAGCTGGGCCTGCTTGGTGAAGATGTCATCGACCTTTGCCCACTGGGGGGTGGCAGGCCGGGGTTTGGCTGTCTTGAGCTGCTCAAGGAAGGCGCCATAGTAGGGCTGGATGGCAGCCATTGTTTCGGCCATGTCCTTCTCCGCGGAAAGTTGGCCCACCTGGCCCATCGCTTTCTGGGCATCCGGAGAAAGCATGTAGCGGATGAACTCGGCGCTTAGCTCCTTGTTCTTGGATTGCTGCGTCATGACGATATCCTCGCCACCCACCACGCTGATGCTGCCGCCGGCGCCGCTGAACATCGGGGACGTCTGGGGGTGGAAATTCGGGTAGGAGGTGGCCATGTTCGGGAAGGTCCATGGGCCGTCCACAATGGTCGGATACATTCCCTTGGGCAGGCCGTCGCCCGTGGGCGTCCCGCCGCTGCCGCCGAGAATTACTCCGGGAATGGCCTTCTTGTTGTACAGGTCGACGATCATCTGCAAGGCTGCGACGGCCTTGGGCCCGTTGAGGTAGCCCGAGGACTTCTTCACGTCCGGATCAGTCATGTCGCCGCCGTTGGACCAGATGTAAGGCAGCATCTGCCACGCTCCGGAACCGCCTTCGGCGAGGATGTACTTGCCTCCCACCTTGTCCGCCGCTGCCTTGAGCTCGTCCAGCGTCTTAGGGACGGAAGCGACGCCGTTGGCCTTGAGCGCCTCGTCGTTGTAGATGACCACCTTGGTGTTGGTGTCCAGCGGAAGTCCCCAGGACTTCCCGTTGTACTTGTTCGTAGCCAGCGGACCAGGGAACATTTTGTCGGCCCAGGACTGGAAGTCCGGCATCGCCTCACTCAGTGGAGTCAGCACACCGATCTTGGCCAGTTCGGGGACCGTGACGATATCCGCGCGGACAACGTCCGGCAGGCTCTGACCAGCAGCTGCGGTGACGAGCTTCTGGTGCATGTCCTTGTCTGGAATCTGCATCGCCTTGACCTTGACCCCGGGATGCAGCTTCTCGAAGTTCGGGATGACGGTGTTTTCCAGCGCCTTGATCTCACCTCCGCCGGCGCTGTAGGCATGCCAGAACGTGATCTCGCCGGATACAGCGGCCCCCGATGACAGTGTGGACACTGCTGCGGATTGGGCTCCGCCTCCTCCGGTGTCGCAGGCCGTGAGGCCTGCGGCCGCCAAGAGGGCTATGGAGGAGAGAGTGACAAGCTTTTTCATCATGGCTGGACCTTTCAGATTTCGGGCAGCTATTGCCCGCAGGGTTTGATGAAGCATTTTGGGGAGAGGTTGTGGGGTCTTGCTGCGGATCACAGCCCGCGTCGGAAGACTTTGAGTTCCCAAGGGCGGAGGCGCAGCGACTTTTCCACGGGATAATTGGCCAGTACTTGCTCTGCCGCAGCCCAGGATTCGTCGCCGACGTCGGCAATGCACTCGTCGGAGGAGAAATTGCCTAGGACCAGCATCCCCGCGTCGGGAAGTGCCCGGCTGAACGCGTACACCTGCTCGTCCTCCGGGAGGAGCATGGTGAAGTCTCCTCGGGAAACGACGGGATCACGATGACGCAGTGCAATGACCTCGCGATAGAAGTTGAAAACGGATCCAGGATCATCAACCTGGGCGGCCGCGTTGATGGAACTGGCGTTCGGGTTGACAGCAATCCACGGGGATCCAGTGGTGAAACCAGCGTTCCGGGTCGCATCCCATTGGACAGGGGTGCGGGCGTTGTCCCGGTTCAGTGGTGCCAAAGCCGCTAAGACTTCGGCATCGGTGTGGCCCAGATGCGTGGTGGCTTCGCGGTGATGGTTGAGGACTTCGATGTCGCGGTAGTCGCTGATCGCGCCAAACGACATATTGGTCATGCCTAGCTCTTCGCCTTGGTACACATACGGAGTCCCGCGGTGGAGGTGGAGGACGCCCGCAAGCATCTTGGCCGAGGCTTCCCGGTAAAGGCCGTCGTTCCCGAACCGGGACACAGCGCGCGCTTGATCATGGTTTCCCCAATACAGGCTGTTCCATCCGCGATCGGCCAGCCCTTCCTGCCAGCGGCCCAGGGACTTCTTCAACTCGCTGAGCCGCAACTTCTTGGGGCGCCATTTGTTGCCGCCTTCCTGATCGAGGGCGACGTGCTCGAATTGGAACACCATATCGATTTCATGTCTGGCAGGGTCGGTGAACAGGGCAGCGTCTTCCACCGTGACTCCTGGCATCTCTCCAACGGTAAGCAGCGGCCTGTTCCTGCCCGCGAATACCTCTTCGTGCATCTCCTGCAGGAATTCGTGGATCCTCGGACCACTGATGAAGTGGGCGCCGCCGTCGCCATAGAGTTTGTCCTGCGACCTTGGTCCGTCAGGCAGCTGTTGGTTCTTCGAGATGAAGTTGATGACATCCATCCGGAAACCGTCGACGCCCCGGTCGAGCCACCAGTTCATCATGCTGTAGATGGCCGCCCGCATTTCCGGATTTTCCCAGTTGAGGTCAGGCTGCTTCTTGGAGAAAAGGTGGAGGTAGTACTGACCAGTGGTCGGGTCGTAGGCCCATGCCGGTCCGGAGAAGGCGGAGCCCCAGTTATTCGGCTCCGCCCCGGCAGAACCAGGCTCCATCCCAACTCTCGGGGACCTCCACCAATACCAATCGCGTTTCGGGTTCTCCAGGCTGGAGCGGGATTCCACGAACCACGGGTGCTCGTCGGAGGTGTGGTTGACTACCAAATCCATCACGAGTTTCATGCCGCGGGCGTGCAAGCCGGCGATGAGTTCGTCGAAGGTTTGGAGGTCTCCGAAGATCGGATCGATGTCCTGGTAGTCGCTGATGTCGTAGCCATTGTCGTCTTGGGGCGAGTGGTAGACGGGGGACAACCACAGAACGTCCACCCCAAGCTTGTTCAGGTAATCGAGCCGGGAGATGATGCCGCGAATGTCCCCCACGCCGTCACCGTTCGAGTCGGCAAAGCTGCGAGGATAGATCTGGTAAACCACCGCACTTTTGAACCATTCGTGGTCAGTGCTCACTGGAGGGTCTGCGTGCGCTTCTTGAATCGTCATTGATGAGTCCCTTGCTGGGCGACGTTGCCGCATGTGAAGTACTGAAAGTTTTGCCGTAGAACTCCCAACTGTCAATAGATTGATAAAATGTGATGAGAGTTACTAGGTTTGGTGTGATTTTTTGAAGTTAACTTTCGATACAAAAATCAGCGTTGCTGAGATAGTCTGACACAAGCCCATCGATGAGGAGGCGACATGGACGCCCAGCCAACCCCCGCCCACCCAACGTGGCTGGGCGCGCCCGGCTCTGCCCGCGACGTCCTGTACCAACTCCTCGTGGACGGCCCTTCATCCAGAAGCGCCCTGGCCGAAAAGCTCGGCCTTTCAGCCGGAAGCCTTACCCGTGTCACCAAACCCCTGCTGACTGCGGGGGAAATCGTCGAAACGGAATCACGGCATGTCGGCCCTACCGGACGGCCCACGCAGCCGCTGGAGATCGTAGCCGGCCGCCACTATTTCGTTGGTGTGAAACTCACTGGAACGCATGCATCCGCTGCGCTGGTCAACCTGCGGGCTGACGTGATTGACACCGCGGAAGCCCCGATCGACTCTCTGGATCCCGCAGCCGTGGCCGATCTCGTCGCGGCTCTGGTCCGCAGGGTTGAGCAGTCGGCCCCCCGGCCGGTTGCCGCGGTAGGTGTATGCCTTGGCGGCCAAGTCCTGGACGGCGGGAACATCAGCTGGGCACCCTTCCTCAAATGGGAAAACGTTCCGTTCGGCAACCTCTTGGAGCAACGGATGGCGTTGCCCGTCAGCATCATCAATGACCTTAACGCCTTGACCTTGATGGAACTTTGGCTGGGCTCAGGCCGCGGGATAGCGAACCTCGTGGTTCTCACTGTTGGTGCGGGCGTGGGGTACGGACTGGTCATCAATCATCAAATGATCACCGACGCCAACTCCGGCCTGGGCACTGCCGGCCATATCCCCTTGGATCCGTTCGGGCCGCCTTGCGATCTCGGCCACCGCGGCTGCGCCAACGTCATGCTGAGTCTGCCCAGCCTCGAGTCAAGGGCTCTGGCCTCCATGGGCAGACCCGTCGCCTATGCGGAACTGCTCGAGCTCTCGGCACAAGGTGGGGTTGCCAAATCACTCGTCGACGAGGCCGGATTCGCCCTTGGCCGCCTGCTCACCATCGCTTCAGCACTGGTCATGCCTGAACTGATCATCCTGAGTGGGGAAGGCGTCGGCTTGGTGGGGGCGGCCCGGGGGGCCGTTGACGCCGGGCGCAGACACGATCGCGAAGTCCATGCCCGCGATGTACCGCTTGCCGTCATCGACGTTGACGACACTCACTGGGCCCGCGGAGCAGCCATCGGCGCCATGCAGCAGCCGGCCCCCGGGGAAGTCAAGCATCATCCTGCGGACTGAACATGACTGCATTCCATTCCCGGATCTCGCTGGGTACGGCCAGTCCTTCCAGGACGAAAGGGTCGCCAGCGATGAACTGCATTGTTCTCCTTAGCTGTCGGGGTCGGCCCTCCCGGATTCGGCCAGGGTCTGGCCGAGCCGCGGGAGGACATGGTTTCGCCATCCGCCGCTCATGATGCGGTGCGATGCCACGTGCGTCGGCTCGTTGGGATCGAAGCCGTCATGGACAAGGAACAGCCGGGTGCCGGCGTCCTCGGCGGTGATTGACCATGTCACGGTGCTGTTGAGGCTGTTTCCCGAGTTCGCGTCCCGCCATGAAATACGCAGGAGCTTCTCCGTTTCCACGTCAAGGACTTCGCTGGCCACCAAGCCGCTGAATCCGACCGCCGGAACGGGAATCCCGCGCATCTGGAACTGGTGCCCCACGACCGCCTTGAAGTCGTTTTCCATCAACCAGCGGGCGATCAGTGCCGGATCCGTCAGCGCTTGCCAAACCTTGGCAGGCGAATACGGCAGGAATTCTTCGACCTCGATGGTCGTAAGCTGCTCACTCATTTGCTGTCCTCAATCTCATTCATGACTAGCCTAAATTCCGAGGGATCCATCGGCGGAGCGATCAAATACCCCTGGGCGGTGTCGCAGCCGAGGTCCCGCAGAATATTCAATTGCTCCTGGCGTTCCACTCCTTCGGCGGTAACCCGGACCCCCATGGCGTTGAGGGTTTGGATCAGCCCCCGGACAATCGTCGCAGTATGCGGCTCACTATCGATGTCCCTGATGAACGCTTTGTCGATCTTCAGCGTGGTCAGCGGAAGGACCCGAAGCATGGCCAAGGACGAATAGGCACTCCCGTAATCGTCCAAGGCGACACCAACGCCCATATCGATCAGTTCCCGCAATTGCGATGCCACAGAGGGGACGTCTACTATCGCTGTTCCTTCCGTGATCTCAATTTCCAGCATCCCGGCAGGAATTCCATGGCGGTTCAAGGCAGCCCGGATGTCGGATGGGAGCGTGGCGCCCGCGAACTGGACCGGGGAGACGTTCACGGCGATGTTCCGGGGCGTGCCGGCGTCAATCCAGGAGCGGGACTGGGCGCAGGCCTGATCCAGGACCCAAGCCCCGATCCTGCGGATCTCCCCGGTATGTTCTGCGAGCGGGATGAACTCGTCCGGGGCCACCGGGCCGATTTCCCTATCGTTCCAGCGCAGGAGCGCTTCGACGCCGGCGTCCTCCCCGGTCGCAAGATCCAGGACTGGCTGGTAGTGGAGCGTCAGGGCCGAGTCGTCAACGGCAGAAGAGAGCCGACGCCGGATGTGCGCCTGGCGCGCGAACGGTGCCGGTTCCTGGCAGGGGCCGATACGGCCGATTCGTCGCTTGCCCTCCCGCTTGGCCCGGAGCATCGCGCCGTCGGCGTGCCGGAGCAGTACGTCGGGACCGGCGAGCAGGTCCTCCGCGATGATGTCGACTCCCAGGGCCAAGCCGATGGTGGCACTGACATGCAGTTCGCACCCGTCGAGCACGAAAGCGTCTTCCAGGCTGTCCAGGATTCCGTTCGCGACCGCACAAGCGGCGTCCTCATCGACGTCGGTGAGGAGGACAGCGAACTCGTCACCACCCAAGCGCATGAGAGTGCCGCGGTTTCCGACGCTGCGGATCAGGCGCCGGGCGAACTCTCTAAGCACAGCGTCACCGGCGCGGTGGCCATAGGTGTCGTTGACGGATTTGAAATCGTCAAGGTCAATGAACAGGATCCCGACGCCGGGCAGCCCGGCGCTCGCGCTGATGTCAGGGCAGTGCTCTTCGAGCATCCTCCGGTTGGGCAACCCTGTGAGCGGGTCGTGAAGCGAAGCGTGGCGGAATTGCGCTGAAACGGCCGCAAAGATGTCCGATACCGTGACGATCCGGGGGCCAGTGGCGCCCAGAACCAAAAGATCCTGATATCGCTCGTACTCAGGCCTTTCCAAGACGGCTTGCGCAGCGGACTGCAGATCCAAGTCGGCAGCCATGGACGAGCCCGCGGCGGGCAAGAGCTCCGAAGCCGTCCTTCTCGTATTCAGTGCCCGCCCGTAGCCGAGCCTGCCGGTCAACTTGAACTCCAGATGGTCCCGGGTCAATAGCCCGAATGACTCGCCCTGTTCAACCACGACCGCCCTGAGTCCGCGGTCGCTCCGGAACATGGCATCGATCTCCGTGGCCGAAACGGTACCTGGCACAACGAGGGCCGCCACTCCCAGGTCCCCTAAACAGGACGGGAGTGGACGCAAGAGGGAAGGCACGGGGATACCGCCTTTCGAACACGGTCTTCATTCTTACCACCCGGACATGAACCGGCTCTTGTTTAACGACAGTCAACGATATATCGTTAACTATCGCAGGACGAACTGCGAGCCTCAGGGCAACCCACACAACACTGAAAGGACGATGCCGCTATGAAAGGCATTCACGACACCAAGCACACAGATTGCGGTCCGGATATGGAACGCTTCGGACGCGGCCGGAGCCGTCGCGGACCCCACGGTCACGGCGGATTCGGGCCAGGCCGCGGGTTTGGGCCAGGCCGCGGTTTCGGGCCGGGGTTTGGCCCAGGCTTTGGTCCCGGCTTTGGTCCCGGCGGCCAGCGCCGGGCCAACAAGGGTGACGTTCGCTTCGCGATCCTCTCCCTGCTGGCCGAAGCACCATCCAACGGATACGGACTCATCAAGACAATCGCCGAGAAGACGTCCGGATCGTGGCGCCCAAGCCCGGGTTCCGTCTATCCGACGCTGCAACAGCTCGTTGACGAGGAGCTCATTGCACCCGTCGGCGAAGGCCGTCGTACCGAATTCACACTCACCGACGCCGGGAAGGCATACGTAGCGGAGCACGCCGAGGAGCTGGAAAATGCATGGAACATCGATCCAGAAGGATCAGGACCCGCGTTTCACCAGAGCGTCGCAAAGCTCATGGGGGTTATCCACCAATTCCGCTTCGCCGCAACCGACGAACAACGCACGGCTGCAATGGAAAAGATCGACGAAACCCGGCGAGCGCTGTACCACATCCTCGCGGACTAGTATCGACCGTTCCGAAGCCGCGACGCGGAGTGACTCTGCTCGCGGCTTCGGAAACGTGTGCTGGGGTTCCGTTCGCTCAGAGGCGGAGCTCCATGAAAACGCTGTTTGGATCCAGCGTGTAGTCGGCGAAAGGCGGGCACTCGGTAAATCCATTGCGGACATACAGGCGCCGTGCAGGAGCGAAGTAGTCCTCGGTTCCTGTTTCCAGGAAGATGCGCTCGTAGTTTTGGCTTCGTGCTTCATCCAGGATGTGGCTGAGCACGAGTGTGGCGACGCCGCGCCCGCGCGCACTGGCCATGGTGCGCATCGACTTGATTTCGCCGCGCTTCGCTGCGCCGTCCGAGGATTCGATGCGTTTGAGCGCGCCGCACCCGAGGAGGGCGCCGCCGTCGCGGGCCGTCCAAAAGGTGATCGAGGGTGCGGATAGCGCCGAATGATCCAGTGCGTGGACACTTTCGGCCGGCGATGTGGCGAACATGTCCGCCAAGTGTTCGCTCAGGAGTCGGTGGACATCCTCGCGCGCCGGATCGTCGGGCTCAACGTGAATCATCGACCCAATTTACCCTCCCGTGGTTCGGTTTCCAGGTCTACGCTGGGTTTCGCGGTTGCGCCGCGGGCCCGGTCCTCTCAGCCGCAGACTCGCTCAAGATCACCGTGTACGGGAAGGGCGCGCACGGATCGATGCCGCACATGTCCGTTGACCCGGTGGTGCTGGCCTCCTCGATCGTCCTCAGGCTTCAGTCCACCGTCTCGCGGGAGACCAAGCCGGGCGACTTCGCGGTTGTCACGGTGGGGGCGCTCAACGCCGGCGCGACATCGAACATCGTCCCCGACCGGGCCACCCTCCTGCTCAACATCCGCACTTACGACGCCCCGGTCCGTGCGTCCGTCCTCGCGGCCATTGAGCGGATAGTCAAGGGCGAGTGCTGCGCCGCCGGATCACCGCAAGACCCTGATTTCGAGTACTACGACCAATTCTCCCTCACCAGCAACGACGCGGCCGTGACGGAGAAGGTCCGGGCCGCATTCTCCGCCCACTTCGGGGCGGATTCCCCGCTCTTCGCGCCGGTGATCGACCCGGCTCTATCCATAGGTGTCCAGACCCATGTGGTCGCAGCTGTCTTACCTGTTCACGGAAGACGCAACACCGTGAGCCCCGACGACGGCGGGGCCTCCCGCCGTCGTTCCATGCGTTAAGGGACGCGGTTCAGGAGTACCACTGCCACTCAGGGGGCGCCCAGCCCGAGGGAACCTGATGGTTGTCCTTGGTACCGCATCTTGCACAGCTGTAGCTTGCCGACGGCGGCCGCAATCCGCTGCCATCGGCCGCATAGACAGCAGGAACATACTCATGGAAGGTCAAAGGAAACCCAGGGCCGCACTGCCCACAGGCCGGCACCCTGGGCGGCGTTGCAGGAACACAGGGACGATAAGTGGCCATTCGATGTCCAGGACGGGCAACTGTCATGTTTCTCCCTCACGTCTTCATCGGTCGGGAATCGGCGTTGGCCAGATCCCGCGTTCAAAGTTCATGCCCGAACGCCCACGTCGTTCATATGAACCCAAGGGGGCAGCCAGCGGGTAGTGGGTCAAACCCTATGCCAGGATTCCCCTCAGGGCCATGGGCAAGCCGTAAGAGATGGTTCGCAATCAGTTAAGCCGCTAACGGAGGTAACTGTTGCCTGCGTCACATCGCCCGTTTAGTCTTTGTTCCGGGCCGCAGCGTCGCGGTTCCTGATCGGAAGAGGACTCATGACCGAAAAAATCCGGCTTCTCGTAAAAATGGACATCGACGGTGCCCAGGTCCGCATCACAGCCCATGGACGGCTAACCTCCCGGAGTCTCCACGCCCTCTACGTAGTCGCGAGGCGGGCCAACGCCCTCATGCAAGGTCTGGCCCTTGAAATCGACGTCAGCGGGGCCAACGTCGACCCCGCCGCCATGGAAGCGCTCCGCGGCTGCTCGCAATCCCGCCGCCTTCCGGCCCTGATCGATCCCCAACAGTCTGACGTCAACATCTCCGTCCGGTCATCCGCGGACGCTGTGATGGCCGCCTGAATCCGGCGGCTATGACGTGCTGGGCGATTCGACCAGGCTTGCCTAGAACCGGGTGGTGCCGCGCAGTCGCCGGGGACGGCCGTCCGGGTCCACGACGAAGCGGCTGATCGGATCCGCCCAAAGCCGTTGGAGGGACGACACGGGTTCCGGGGTGTGGTGTCGCACGTTTCCGGTGGGGCGGTGCGAGCGGCGCCCGGTTTCATGCCAGTTATCGAGGGCGTCGGCGCTGGTCTTCCACAGCTTTAGCCCAGCCGCCGGGTCGTGAATTCGGGGATCGTCCTGATCCAAGCCCAGGTGTTCGGCCCAGAGTTGGAGCCGGAGCCCGCGGGCCAGCGGCCCGGAAGCGTCGTGCCCGGTGTCGATGCCGGGCAGGTCCCCGTTGTCGGCAGTTGTGTCGAGCACGGCGCAGGTGAGCTCGCTGTCGGTGGTCCAGGACCGGCGGTTGAAATTGTCCGAGCCGCACGTGAACCAGGTGTCATCGATGATGCAGATTTTGGCGTGGACGTAGATCGGAGTTCCGGAGCTGTTCTCCAGGTCGAACACGCCAACCCTGTCAGGTGCGACCTGCCGCAGCATCCTGAGGGCGCGAAGCTGCCCGAGCCGACTTGCCGGCCCGACGAGAGGGCCGTCAGAGTCGGGGTAACGGGGCACGACCGCGATTACGTTGAGGTCGGGATTCCGCTCGAGGGCCGCCGCGATACCGGCTGCGACTTCTGTCGACCACAGGTACTGGTCCTCGATATAGATCAGCGAGCGGGCGCGGGCGAAGGCCTTCGCGTAGCCGCGGGCCACGCTGCGTTCCCCTTCTGGAGCGAAAGGGAACGGGGGACGTTTCACCCCGTAAGTGCGCAGCAGCTGCACGGCATGGGGGCCGGCCGCGGGTGGTGGCGGTGCAGCGGCCGGGAGGGGTTCGGGGTGCCGGGGCATGCGGGCCAGACGTTGCAGCAGCATCCGGTACGGGGTGCGTCGATCAAGTGGATGGGGGTCGTTCCACCGTTCGGCGAACACCGCCAGCACATCAGCGACCACGGGGCCGCGCAGTTCGAGCGCGGCATCGTGCCACGGGGGACGTTTCCCGTACCGGGGATCCATGGCCACCGCTTGCGGGTCTCCGGCATGGTCGGCGTCGTCCCGTCGGCTGTGGGAAAGGTCGAGCCCGCCAATGAACGCGACGTCCCGCGATGGATCGTCACGACGGCGGATGACGAACATTTTCTGGTGATGGGAACCGAACAGCCGGACACGCTGATCCAACAACACTTCTCCGCCGGCGTCGTTGATCTTGCGACTGAGAAGCTCGTTGGGACGGCCGCTCATCGGGGCCGATACCCGCTCTCCGTGGGATCTCCAGACAAGGCCGCGCACTTCCACCCCCGCGCGGGCCAACCCCGCGAGCAAGTCCCCGATTGTCGGTCCGTTGGCCAGTAGCCGCTCGTCGGCGTCGCCCCGCCAGTCGGTGAACCACACACGGTCTCCCGCTTGCAAAGCAGTCAGCTCCTCATGCAGTCGGGCAAAGTAGCTCGCTCCATGAACGAGCGGTCGCACGAGGTTGCCCACCGACCACGCCGAAGACCCGGCACCGCCCGCGTGCACCCGGGTGGCCAGATTCCCCCGCTCAGTGCGACTCAGGAACCACGTGCCAGCATCAGTCTCCACTCAGTGCTCCTTCCGGGGGGGCGAGGCCAATCCTCTGGGGTCCGGTCTTCAGACAGCCTAGAAGGTAACCTTACTGATCAAATCAATTCACGAGGTGAGGCGGAAGACAATGGGCGTTCATCCCCAAGGCACGTCGGATGACGACTCAGCGGGAGGCAAACGCGAGCTTGCCGACGACCGGTTCGTCGGTGACGCTGACCTGGCCCGGTGGAAGTCCCCCGCTGGCAGGTGGCTCGCCTCCCGCGCACAACGCCTCAGTGCCCGTCTCGGCCCGTACGGTGCGCTGATCCTGATCCTCACTGCCGGAGCCGCAGTGGCATCACTGCTGGCCTTCGCGACCGGCGGAGTGTACGAGGCCGTGACAGAAGCAGATGGCGTGTCGGCCCTGGACCACCCGGTCCTGGAGGCAGCGATGACCTTGCGCAGCCCCGCACTGGACGCCGCCGCCACGGCCTACACCGATCTGGGCGGAGGAATCGGGATGCCGATCCTGGCCGTGATTGCCACCGCCGTACTGGTCCTGCGGCGCCGCTCCTGGACGCCGGCGATCCTCATTGTGACCGCTGCGGCCGGTTCCCTCCTCATGACCATCGCCGGCAAGCAGCTCATCGGCCGAGCCCGGCCCCCGCTCAGCGACGCCGTGCCGCCCTACGAGTATTCCCCCTCGTTTCCCAGCGGACACTCGCTGAATTCGTTCGTGATCGCCGGAATCGTCGCCTACCTGGTCATCCTGCGTTGCCGCTCCCGCCGGGCCCGTGCCTGGACTGTGACCGCCGCGGCCCTCTTCGCCCTGACCATCGGCCTCAGCCGGGTGTTCCTGGGCCACCACTGGCTCACCGATGTCCTGGCTGCCTGGACGCTCGGCGCCGCCTGGCTGGTCCTGGTCATTACAGCCCATCGCCTGTACCTCACCGCCCGAAAGACTGAAAAGCTCAATCACTCCCGGACCGAGACTCCAGGCCGATAAGAGCCGGCTCCGACTTGCCCCCTCCCGCATGTTGCCCAAAGTTTGCTTTTCCTGCACTTAGCTTGTGCCTGGTGCTGGAAGAGTCGGGCGGGGGTTTTGTCAGCAAAGCCAAGCACTGGGAGTAACTCATGTCAGGTCTCAACCGTCGGCGTTTTCTTCAACTGTCAGGTGCCACCGCGGCGAGTGCCGCAATCGCGGAAATGCTCGGCGAGAGCATCGCGCGCGCCGCAACCATTCCGGCCAACCGTGCCACCGGCTCGATCAAAGACGTCGAGCACGTGATCGTCTTCATGCAGGAGAACCGGGCATTCGACCACTACTTCGGCACGCTCAAAGGCGTACGCGGGTTCGGTGACCCGCATCCGGCCATCCTCCCGAGCGGGAAGGACGCGTTCGCGCAGAACAACGGAACGCGCGACATCCTCCCTTACCACCCGACCGCGCCGAATCTCGGCATGCAGTTCATGGAAGACCTCGACCACTCGTGGAAGCTCACCCACGAGGCCTTCAACATCGGCAAGTACGACAAGTGGCTCCCCGCCAAGTCCGAGGCCTCCATGGCGTTCTATGAGCGCGGCGATGTCCCGTTCCATTTCGCCCTCGCGGACGCGTTCACGATCTGCGACCAGTACCACTGCTCGCTGCTCGGCCCCACGGACCCCAACCGCTACTACATGTTCACGGGCTGGGACGGCAACGACTACAAGGCTGGCGGTCCCGACCTGTGGAACGCCGAGGTCGGCTACTCGTGGAGCTCGTACCCCGAGGAGCTTGAGAAGGCCGGCGTGAGCTGGAAGGTGTACCAGGATGTCGGCGACGGCCTGACGGCCGCGGGCTACTGGGGCTGGACGGGCGACGCGCACATCGGCAACTACGGCGACAACTCGCTCCTATACCTCACGCAGTACCAGAACTCGAAGCCCGGCAGCCCGCTTTATGAGAAGGCGCTGACCGGCACGAACGCGAAGGCCGGCGACGACCTGTTCCGGATCTTCCGCGAGGACGTCGCGAGCGGGAAGCTCCCGCAGGTCTCCTACGTCGTGGCCCCCGAGGCGTACACCGAGCACTCGAACTGGCCGCCGAACTTCGGCGCCTGGTACACGGCGAACATCCTCAACATCCTTACCTCCAACCCGGACGTCTGGAGCAAGACGGCCGTGTTCTTCATGTACGACGAGAACGACGGCTTCTTCGACCACGTCGTCCCGCCGCACCCCAACACCCCGCAGATCCCCGGCGCATCCACGGTCTCTACCGAGGGCGAGTGGTACGACGGCCGGATGACATTCTCCGGCATCGCCGACGTCCCGGGCCACTACGGTCTCGGCGTGCGCGTGCCGATGCTCGTCGTCTCGCCCTGGAGCATGGGCGGGTGGGTCTGCTCGGAGACGTTCGACCACACCTCGATCGTGCGGTTCCTCGAGTCGCGCTTTGGCGTGAAGTCCCCCAACATTTCGCCATGGCGCCGCGCAGTGTGTGGGGACCTCACCAGCGCGTTCGACTTCTCGGCGCACGCTGGCGTGGCGCCGGCCCTGCCCGACACCTCGGCATTCAAGCCCGCGGACCACAATCGGCACCCGAGCTACGTGCCGACGCCTCCCGCAGCCAATTCGATGCCGGCCCAGGAAAAAGGCACGCGCCCGTCGCGCCCCCTCGGGTACGCGCTCGACGTCGCAGTCTCGGTGGCGGGCGGCAAGCTCTCCGCGCACTGGTCGAACGCCGGGGCGCTCGGCGCACACGTGCAGGTCCGCTCGAATCTCCTGCCGGCGGGACCGTACTCGTACACGGTCGGCGCGGGCACGGCCCTCGACGCGTCGTGGGCGCTTGGCGCCGAGTATGACGTGCAAATGCACGGCCCGGCGGGCTGGTACCGCCGTTACGCGGGCACGACGGCGGCCGCGGACATCCGCGCGACCGTCACCCGGGACGGTGTGTCCGGCCACGCGCAGTTCCGGATCGAGAACGCTGGCCCGGCGCCGGCCGCCCTCACGCTCACGGACGCATACGGCGCCGGGTCGCAGGCCCTCGCGCTCAACCCGGGCCAGGCCAAGACCGTAGTGATCCCGACGCAAGGCGGCTGGTACGACCTCAAGCTCACCGCCGCGGCGGATACGAAGCTCATGCGGGTCCTCGCTGGGCGCCTCGACGACGGCCGGGCGCTCACGTCCGACCCCCAGCTGGGCCGATAACGGACGGTCGCCCGCCGTCGCGCCGCGACATCAACACCCCCCGCGCAGAGCTACAACACCGCGGCGAACCACCACGGCGTCACCCACCCGAGACGGCCTGCCCGCACATCCCGTGCGGGCAGGCCGTCCGGCTATCAGGCGAGGCGCCGTATCGCGAAGGCGAGCCGGACTGCCATTTAGCCCGCAAGTAGGAATGTGAAATAATCTGCATATAGATGCATATAAGCAAGTGCGCGGCTCACTCGAAGTCAAAGCCGGGACCGCACATCACCATAGATCGGAACCAGCACATGAAGTCCGCGACAACGGGACAAGGCATGCTCGCCCGGATTCCCGGTCACGGCAGCTTTTTCGTGAGTGGGACCGCCGTCGAAATGATCGATGTTTTCGGCGGACTGCTGCATTGCTACCAAGGAAACGGCGGCTGCCGAAAGCAAGGGCTCTACTTCTCGCGGACGGAGCCGAAAAAGCCCCTTGAATGCGTTTTGTACCTTCCCGGCCGCGAAGGAGCAAGCGCCGGAGCGGACTCACCGGGCGAAGAGACGATCACGGTCAGCGTCAGCCATGACCTGGCCCCCAAGCTTGACGGGGCCGTTCTGGACTTCGGAACCTTCAACAAAATGGAACGCTTCGTATGGCTGAAATTGCCGTCGGTCAAAGGCCCATCCTGCACTTGCCTTCGATCAATCGGGGCCTCGGCAGGGAAGCGCTCACCCTGCCTCGATGTTCGAGGCCTTGGACTCAGTGACCTCTGACGGGTCCCACTCTTCTCGGGACGCCGCGAAGAGAATGAGCTCAGACCGGCCGTCGTCGGCGGTCACTCCGCGAATCTCCGAGAATCGGGCGACCGGCCGGAAGCCGAGCGCATCGTGCATTCTGATGGATGCCTTGTTGTGTTCGTTTGCGAAGTAGTGGGCGATCGACGCTCGGGACCAGATCCATTCCAACCTCGCCAGGGTGAGGGCAGAACCGACCCCTCGCCGTCGAAACCCCGGGGCGACCACCACTCCCCCGAGATAGTGTCCTGCGGGCGAGCGGCCTTCCGGGTCCGAGTGGAAATGCGTCTTGGCCACGCCGATGACCTCGCCATCTGCTACGGCCGCTAAAACGACTCGGTCGCTCCTCGGGGCGATCATGTCGCTTGTCCAGCGTTTTCGCTCGCTGGCGTCACAGACTACATTCAGCGGTCCCAAGTCATCGAGGGTGCATTCACGAATCTGCATGGCGATAGCGTACTTGGCGAGCCCGTGTACGGTTCTAGTCGTGAAGGACCACTTGGTAGAGATTGTGGTCCTGCCATTTTCCGGCAATCTGCAGGTATCGCGGCGCCATGCCGATCTGCTGAAACCCGGCCTTGAGCAGCACGCGCTGCGAGGCAGCGTTGTGCAGAAGGGTGCTCGCCTCGATGCGGTGCAGTCCGAGTTCGTCGCGCGCCATTTCGACTATCGCCTGGACTGCCCCCGACGCCAGTCCGCGGCCTGCGTAGGCGCCGTCCACCCAGTAACCCAGGCCCGCGCTCTGGAAGGGACCGCGGACGATTCCTGGCATGTTGAAGCGGCCGACGAGTCGATCGCCGTCGAACAGCCCGAGCGGATACGCCTCCCCTGCCTCTTGCGCGACAAGGCGGTTGGCAATGTCCGAGGACTGCCAATCTACGGTGTAGTACTCCTCGGGCCGCATTGGCTCCCAGGGTGAAAGGTAGTCACGGTTGCGCACATATGCGGCTGCGAGCGCAACGGCATCACTTATACGCAGCGCTCGCATGCTGACGCTTTCACTAAGTTGGCGCGGTTCAATCATCGGTCAACATTAGACCAGATCGCCGTTTCGGCCGCTCCCCGATTATGCGATAGTTTGCCGTAAGAAAGGGGAAGCATCCGCGGCGGGGGAAACGCAATGACCCACATCTTTGGACACAACTCGGCTCGGGCTCCAGTCGATGTTCCTGCCGACGTGCCCGCGTGAAGGCCGACGCTCTTCGGGAGCCGCTGATGGCAGCGGCCGCTGACCGGTGGCTCAGCGCCTCCGACTTAGTCGCCCTCGCAAGGGGCAGTGGCGACGATCAACCGGGGCGTCCGGGCGGGCCCGGGGCATCGCGCACGGATTAGTGAGTCTTGGTGACTTTGGCAAGACCCACTGGATTGTCTGGGTCCAGTCCGCGGCGTAGTGCCAGTTCCAGGGCCAGTCTCTGCAGCGGGAGAATGTCGACGAGCGGCGACAGTTCGGTCGCCACGGTGTCGCTCGGCACCCGGACCTGGGCGTCCGCGATTGTCCGGCCGCCCAGCTCAGCGACGAGCCCGCCGAGCCGGGTGGCCGCTTCGGCGAAGGAGATGACGGAGTCGCGGCCTGCGTCGCCGCGCGTCAACGCGATGATGCCCGTACCAGGCACGATCTGCCCGAGCGGGCCGTGGGTCGCATCGGCGGCGCTCCAGCCCGAGGCGGCGATCGCATTCGTCTCCATGAGCTTGAGGGCGCCCTCCTTCGCGGTAGCCATCCCGTAGCCTCGGCCGACGATGAGGATGCGTTCGCGACC
Organism: Arthrobacter sp. FW306-2-2C-D06B; assembly: GCF_021789175.1. Classification (NCBI taxonomy): domain Bacteria; kingdom Bacillati; phylum Actinomycetota; class Actinomycetes; order Micrococcales; family Micrococcaceae; genus Arthrobacter; species Arthrobacter sp. FW306-2-2C-D06B. The sequence goes on along the minus strand of NZ_CP084560.1, from coordinate 757,513 downwards.
CTCGAAAGCATCGACCAACTCGTCGACAGGCTGTTCAAGGACTGCGATCGCTTCCTCCACTGTCGCACGGACGCGAGTTCCAATGTCGTCCCAATCGAGGCCAGCGACGCGGAACACCACGAGTGCGATGGCCAGGAGCTCCGCGGTGTATGTCTTGGTCGCGGCAACTGAGAGTTCCGGCCCGGCTGCGAGCGGAATATGAACGCGGCCGAGTGCGGCGAGGGCGCTCCGGGAGTCGTTGGTGATCGCGACGATGGGCACGCCCGTTTCGGCAATGGATTCGGCGGTCGCGAGCAGGTCCGGGGACTGGCCGGATTGGGATACGGCGAGGGCGACAGCCGAGGGGTAGCGGAGGCTGGTGTCGAACGCGGTCACCGTTGCCGGGGTCGCCAGCATGGCCGGGATGTGAAGAAGGTTGTGGACGAGGTATTGGCCGTACATCGCGGCATGATCGCTTGACCCTCGTGCCACGAAGACGATCAATTCCGGTTGGGTTTCACGGATCAGGTCGGCGGCGGCGTCGATGGCGGGCCGCTGGTCATCAAGAAGGTCGATCCAGCGGCTGGGCTGCTCGGCGATCTCCGCCCGCATTAGTGCCCCGGGCCCGTCGATGATCGCCGCGCTCACGAGGCGAGCCCCGTGATCATCGAGACCAGCTCATTGTGGGACGTGTCGGCAACACGCCGGGTTTCTACCTGTGTCCCACGTCGGAGGACGGTGACCCGGTCGGCGATGCGGAAGACCTGCTCCATGTTGTGGCTGACGACGAGTACGGCGGCGCCGCGCTCCTTGAGTTTGAGGATGGTCTCCTCGACCTTCGCAGTCTCGGCCACCCCCAAGGCCGCCGTCGGTTCATCCATCAGTACAAGGCTGCTGGCCCAATGGGTGGCGCGCGCGATGGCTATACCCTGTCGTTGGCCGCCCGAAAGGTCGCTGAGTGTCGACTTCGCAGAGGGGATGCGCACATCCAGCTCATCGACGAGTGCCTGTGTGCGCGTTGCCATCTCCTTCCGATCGAGCGTGCCGAACGGCGCCTTGCGCAGTTCGCGGCCGAGGAACAGGTTCATGTACACCGGCTGGAGGTCGACAAGTGCGAGATCCTGGTAGACGACTTCGACGCCCTTCGTGCGCGCATCGGAGGCGTCGCGAAAGATGGTGCGTTCCCCGTTCAACCAGATCTCCCCGTCGGTGGGCTGGTAGAGGCCGGAGATGATCTTGACGAGCGTCGATTTTCCGGCACCGTTGTCGCCGACAAGGGCGACGATCTCGCCGGGCTCGATCTCAAGGTCGAACCGCTTGATGGCGACGATGCCGCCGAAGTGCTTGCTGATGCCCTCGAGCCGGAGCGGTTTGACCGTTCCGTCGTTGGGTTTCGGCGTGGATGTGGGGTCTGCGATGATCATGCTGTCCTCCTGGGTGCAGCGAGGGTGTCAGAGATGGTGAGGGGTGCTGAGCCGTCGGAAGACCAGATACCGGCGACCGTCGGCGTTCCGGTGGAGAGACCCGCAATGCCGGCGGTGAGGGCGCGGGTGACGAACACTTGGGGGCGGAACCCGAATAGCACGGTGTCGCCTGGTTGTGCGCGGTGGTCGCCGAGGGGAACGGTGGCGTAATAGTCGATCGCGTCGGCTGCCGGCATGTCCACCCGTAGCTCAGGCGCGGTGACCGCGTTGGTATCCGGCGCCACAAGGAGGGCCGTGGTCGTCGAACCGCCGAGCACCGGGTCGACGTAGAGGCCACCGCCGAAGACGTAGGCGTCACCGTTCCAGAGGTGGGAGACCTCGGAGACATAGGCGATGGCGGGTTCCTCCACGAGGTCCTGCACCGCGTGGATCGGAGTGGTGCCCGTCAGGCCGTGTCCCGGTTCCACCTGGGTGGCGCCGGCTTCGGCGAGCGCGGCCAAGATGGAGACGGAGGTCGTTCCTGGCGCGTTCACCTGCACATCCCGGCGGCCCGCTCGTTCCAGTGCCCGCAAAGCCGTGGTGAGCGTGGCGAGGTTCGGAGTGGAGCGAGCGGCACCCGTTGTGGCGTCGAAGAGCGTTGCGGGGAAGGTGGTGATGCCAGCGAACCGAACGCCCCCAATGGCGTCGATCCGGTCGGCAGCGCCCACGACGTCGGTTGCGTTGAACCCGCCCTCGTGTCCGCGATAGAACCGATCGCCAGGGGCCTGGATACGCAACAGGACGTCTTGGACCCGGCCGCGCGCCATAGCGGCCGCGCCGGCCTCGGCTGCCTTCGTTTCCGAGAAAACCGTCCAGTAGAGCGGTTCGAGTGCGGCGGCCTCGGCGGCGCGATGTTTGGGAATCTGGACGAGGTGGCCCAGATGGCCGATCCGGAGGCCTCCGGTCGCAGCGGCGATCGCGCACTCGAGGTCCACCCCGACCGCTTTGTCGATGCCGCCGGCGGCGATTGCCCGGGAGGCGTCCGGGTTGCGCCCGATCTGTTTCGTCATGGCGAAGGGCGTCAGGGAGAGTCGGCTGGCTTCGGCCGAGATGGCGGCCGCGTTTCGGGTCACCGCATCGAGGTCGATCACATAGGAGTTGGCCGGGATCTGACCGTTCTGGTGGAACCGGGCGGCCGCTTGCAGAAGCGCCGGGTTGCGGCGGCGAAGGAGGTCTACGAACATCGGTGGGCCTAACTGTTCTTCTTGGCGCGGAGCGAGAGGGAGACGGCGGCGAGGATGATGATGCCGCGCACGATTAACTGCTGTGCCACGTTGAGGCCGCCCAGGAGCAGACCGTAGTTGATCATGCTCATGAACAGGCTGCCGACAAGGGCTCCGATGATGGAGCCCTTGCCTCCGGTGAGGGAGGTGCCCCCGACGATGACCGCGGCGAGCACACTCATCAAGTCGGAGCTGCCGAGCGTGTACGTCGCGCCGGCAAGACGACCAGCGTAGAGGAGGCCGGCCAGGGCCGCCGCCATGCCGCTCACGATGAAGACGATCATTTTCACGCGGTTCACTCGGATGCCGCTCACCGCCGCTGCCGACGATTTGTTGCCCACTGCGAGCACGTGCGCGCCGAACGAGCGCTGACGGAGCACGTGCCACCCGATGGCGACGATCGCGACTGTCCACCAGATCAGAATGGGGATCCCGAGAAGCGTTCCGCCGCCGAACAGCCAACCGAAGGCGCTGTTCGTGACCGGAACCGATTGCAGGTTGGTCGCCTGCTGGGCGAGCCCGGCCACCAGGCCCATCGTGGCCAGAGTGACCAGGAAGGATGGCAGACGCACCAGAGTGATAAAGATCCCGTTGACCGCGCCGACCCCAGCGCCGATGGCGAGTCCGGCCAACGCGGCCAACCACCATTGGTGGGTCGCCTGCAGCGTCACGGCCGAACCGAGGGACGCGAGTGCGACGGTGGAACCGATGGAGAGGTCGATTTCGCCAACGCTCAAGACGAACACCGCGCCGACCGCCATCACTGTGATGGGCGCGGCCTGGGTGATGATGTTGACGAGGGTCGTGGTGTTGAGGAAGTTGCCGGCCTGGGTGATGGCGAAGTAAGCGAACACGACTACGAAGCCGATGTAGACGACATACTGCCTCCAATCGATGTGCCGGAAGACGGAGCTGCCCGTCCCTGTCTTGACGTGGGTCGTGATGGTCATGATGCTTCTCTTTCCTGTGGCTGGAGGGCCTTGTCGATGGCCAGGCGCACGGCGCCGGCGATGGGGGCGCGGGGGCCGAGCCGGCTGATAACGACCTCAAGGTCGCCTCGGCCGAGGCGCGTCATCCACGCGCGGATGGGCGCGAGGAGTTCGATGCGGGTGCCGATTCCCCCGCCGAGGACGAAGAGTCCCGGGTTCACGACAGCGTCGACCGCGACGAGGGCAAAGGCGATCCACTTCGCCTCCTCGTCGAGCGAGGCGGCCGCACGCGGGTCCCCGCGCCCGGCCCGATCGAAGACCTCGACGGCGTCGGGAGTGGCTTCGGGGGCGGCTGCGTCGGAGGACGCCCCGTACCGACGGCCGATGGCGTCGCCCGCGACCACCTCTTCAAGCGGACCGCGACGGTGGCTGTCGGGGTTGAGCGGGTCGGCACCGAACGGCAAGTATCCAATCTCCCCGGCGCCGCCGCTCGCTCCGGCCCACAGCCGACGGTCGAGGATGAGACCGACGCCGATGCCGGTGCCGACCGATACGAACGCGAAGCTGTCGTACGCGAGGCCGACGCCTTCGTGCAGTTCGCCGAGAGCCGCGACGTTGACATCGTTCTCCAAGACCACCGGATGCCCCAGCGCCTCCTCGAGGTCGGCTGCCAGGCTGAACCCATTGAGCTCGCCGAGATTCGGTGCGCGCTCGAATCGGCCCGAGTCGTCGTCGGGAACGCCCGCTCCTCCTACCGCTGTGGCGACGACTGCCGATACATCGGCCCCGACAGCCGAGGCCAGGGCAGCCACCAATGCGGACAACTGCGGAACGAGATCGGGCCCGGCATCCGGAGCGGTGGGTTCGGTCATCTGGAACAGGACCCGGCCGTCGAGGCCCGCGATGCCGGCACGCACCTTGGTTCCGCCAAGGTCGACACCGACGACGAACCGCGAAACCGGAACGGAGGAATCCTGGAGAATGTTCACAGCACCTCCAGCACTCTTGCGGGGTTGGCACTGAGGAGCCGTTCGCAGTCCGCGTCCGAGACTCCCCGTGCGCGGAGCTCGGGAACGAAGACAGCGCCGAGGTAGGAGTAGCCGTGGATCCCGTGGGTTTTCGGGTTCATCCAGACTTCGGCTCCAGTGAGGTCTTGGGCGAGCAGGATGCGGTCGGTGTATCCGAGTGAGACCAGCCACGCGACAAGGTCGGCGCGTCCGGCGTCAGACCGGTGGAAGGCGTGCTTGTCGAACTCGCCGTCCGGGCGGGGGTCGGGGGCCGGACCAAGGAAGAAATCCCAGCTCTCCTTGCCGATCGTGTCGATGGCGATGCGGGGCCCGGCATCCAGGACGCGGCGTACGAATTCGGGGCTCAGCTGGGTGTCCATGTGGCCGATGACCACTCGGTCCAGGTCAACGCCTTCGGACCTGAGTATCTCGAGCTGCTCGAACGCCATGGTGCCGTGGGTGGTGTGGGTCATGATCGCGAGCCCGGTCTCTCGTTGAGCGCGGGCGACGGCGCGGAGGCACTTCTCCTCGTACTCGGTGATCTCCCCCAGGCTTGTCGCCTGTTCGCCGAAGATGCCTGCACGGATGCCCGAATCGCCAATACCGTGGACCACATCACGGATCAGGCGCTCGGCGAGGACGCCGGCGTCGGCGTCCTGCGCCCATTCGGGAGAGTAGGACTCAAGGTAGAACGCGGTTCCGGAGACGATGTGCAGGCCCGTCTTGCGCGAGATCTCGGCGAGCAGTGCAGCGTTGTCGCCATTGTCGTCACGACCGACGACACCGTAAGGGCTGAGGTCGACGACAGTCCCGAATCCGAACTCTCGGAGCGACCCGAGAGCCTCCACCGCCCGATCGACGGCGTCGTCCCGCAGCCCGCCGGTGAGCCAGGGTCCCGGGGTCAGCGAGAGGAGGTGTTCGTGTGGCATGACCCTGCCGAGGTCATCGGTCGAAACCGTACCGAGAACGGTTGTGACTTGCCCTGACATCGATGTCTCCTTCGTGGTGCTTGGTGCTTGGGGTACGGGGCGGGCGGGGCGGGAGGTCGTCCGCCCCGTTCGGTCCGAGGTCAGCCACCGGTGATGCTCGACGGCGGCTGGGTGCCATAGTCGGACAGCCATCCCTTGTCGAGGTCTGCCTTGGTGACCTTAGTCGGGTCAGAGGCGACCAACGCCGGCGCGGTCTTGCCGAGGACGCCGTATGCTCCGGCCAAGGCGAGACCCTTGCCGATTCCGAGGGATCCGTTTCCGACCATTCCGGCCACGTTCGTTCCGGAGGCCATCGAGGCCGCAAGGGTGGTGTCCAGGTCGTTCGTGACCACCTGGATGTCGTTCCGCCCGGCCGCCTTGATCGCGGCCACGACGCCCTGCGCGGCCGTCGCCCACGACACGTAGATGCCCTTGATATTCGGGTTCTTCGCGATCATAGCGGCCGCGATCGTCTGGGTGGCCGTCTCATCGGCGAAGCCTTCGGAGTCAACGATCTTCATGTCGGGGTATTCGTACGCCAGCCAATCCTTGAACGACTTGTCCCTCTGGTTCGTGAACCAGAAGTTGGCGTTGTACGAGATATAGCCCACCTCACCTGTCTTGCCGAGGGCGTCGCCCAGGATCTCGGCGTTGGCTCGTCCTGCCTGGGCCAGGTTCTCCGTCACGATGGACACAAAGTCCTTGCCGGCCTGGTATCCGGCGGGGGGCGTGGTCATGATGACGAGCTTCGTTCCCGCGGCGACGGCGGGCTTGAACGCCTCGGCGGCGGAGGTCGGGTCGACCGCGATGGTAACGATGATGTTCGGGTGCAGCGCGAGGACTGTCTGAACGTTGTTGGCCTGGGTAGCGGCGTTGAAGTTGGCCTGTGTGCTCGCGACGACGTCGATCCCGAGGTTCTTGAACTCCTCACGCGCGCCCTTCTCGACGGCGGTCACGAAGTCCGAGGACGTGTGCCAGACGAAGGCGGCGGTGTACTTGCCGCCCTTCACCTTCGCCTGCTCGTCACTCGTCAGCGAAAGCTCCGAGAGGGCACCGGGCTTCTCTCCGTTCGGACCTGCGAACTCCAGGCTGGGCTTGGCTGCGGGCCCGGACGAAGCGGCCGTGCCGCCGCCTCCGCCGGAGCAGCCAGCGAGGGCGAGCGTGATCGCGAGTGCGCCGACTGCGGCACGAAGGCCGAACCGTCGGACCGTGGGTGCTGTGCTCATGGGGGTCTACCTTCCGTGACCGGGTGGGATGCCAGTTCCGGTGACAGGTAGCGGCTGGCCCGTGGCCCTGTCATCTTCGACTGTGCGTAATCCATTTTGATTTCAGTGCGCAAGTAAAGTCAACCCCCTCGATTATAACGAATAGGTCTCGGAGGCATCGTGGGCGAGGCGTGGGCGAGGCGTGGGGCACCTTCCACCCTGCACCTTCGCCCCGTTCGCGAATCGCACCGAAGGTCTAAGCGGCGTCGTCGCCCGACTGTTCAGTCCCGTAAACTCAGGGCTATGGGTCATAGCCGGTCACGTGGGACGAGGCCAACCATGCAGCCACCCCTACTGGAGCACCCCGCCCGGTGAATGTGATCGCGAATGAACCGGCCAGTAAACCGACCCCCGAGATGACTGGATCGCCACGGCGATTTAGGTTAACTTTGAATTCACACTGATTTCAAAAGGAGGCCTGATGGTTCAAGACACTAGAGAGCTGAACCGCAAGGCGGTCTTGACGGCCCTAATGATGTCGCGACCTGCCAGCCGCAAATGGATTGCCGAAGCATCAGGCATCTCCGCGGCGACAGTCACCCGTGCGGTCGACCAGCTGATCGCTGAAGGAATCGTCACCGAGACTGCCGAGATCATCTCCGAATCCCGCGGACGTCGGGCCGTCGAGCTAGACGTGGTGCCCAATCGCAGTTTCGTCGTCGGCGTGGACCTCGGAGCGTCCAACGTGCGTCTCGTCGTCGCCGACCTGCTTGCTCGTCCGCTCCTTGCCCTCGAGATCGCGACGCCAACTGCGACGACTGCGCGCGAGCTCGCTCATTGGTTGGCCTCCACCGCGCGCACATCGGCCGGAGACGTCTGGGATCGGGTCGAACACCTCTGCGTTGGCCTGCCGGGGGCTGTGAGTCAGCAGAAGCGCACGATTTCCAACGCACCCAACTTGGCCCAGATCGAGGCGCCAACGTTCCTGGACGAAGTCGAGAAGGCGATGGGCAGGCCGGTCGGCTTCGACAACGACGCCAACTATGCGCTCCTCGGTGAACAGCATTTCGGCGCGGCACGTTCCGCGTCCAACGCTGCAATGGTCACGATCGGTTCCGGTCTCGGCGCCGGGCTGGCGATCGATGGCCGAATCCTTCAGGGCGACCACGGACTAATCGGTGAATTCGGGCAGCTACCCGTCGGACCCCTTGGGACTCGCCTTGAGCACATGGTCACCGGCGCCGGGATCATCCGGCGTGCCGCCGAGGCGGGCATCGATCTCGCCGCCCCTAGCCAGCTCTTCGCTAGCGATGCGGGCCCTGCACTGAAGGCATTGCGCGCCCATTTCGATCAAGCTCTTCTGATCGTTCTCACGGCCACAACGGTTTCATGCGATCCGCAGACGATCGTCCTCGGCGGCGGCATCGCGAACTCCCTCGCGTCGACACTCGACCGCTACCAGGCGGCTCTAGAGCAGAATCTCCGCGCGTCTCCCCGGCTCGCTGCTGCCGAGTTGGGCGACTTCTCGGGTGCCGTCGGCGCCGTGGTCGCCGCACTGCACAGGGTGTACGCGGATCTCGGCATAGAAGAGGAAGCCTTCGTCAGGCTTCCCGGCGGCGACGCGCTGACTCACGAGCGGGTACAAGCCGCGAGAGGTTGACGAGGCCTATCCGGGTGCCTCGAGAAGGCCGGGCGGCCACGACGCCTGTGTCGGCACTGGCAGGTGGCTGGTGCCGACAGGCGCCTACTGCCAACGGGGGGTGGATTGTAAAAAAGAAATTCTCGGCTCCAGATGCCGAGGCTAGGAAAGCTCACAAAACCGTTTGAAGGGTTGCACGAGGGTAAAGATGAGAAGACGAATGCTTGGCCGTGCGGGCCTGTCGGCGTCATCAGTGGGCATCAACCTTAGCCCGGTGGATGTGTGCACTGGACAGCCGGATTGCGGGCCCGGTTTCGAAGCCGCCTTGGAGACCATCCGGAGGGTGTTGGAAGGACCCTTCAACTTCATCGATGCGAGTGGTGAATCCTGGCAAGGGGCCGAGCGAGAACGGTGTATTGGGAGGGCCATTTCCGAAGCAGGCGGCTTGCCCGATGGATTTGTCCTGACGCGTAGCGTGGGACCCGCCTTAGCGCTCGACTTCTCGGGGGACGGTATTGTGCGCGCCGTGGAAGAGAGCCTTCAGCGCCTTGGCCTCGACCTTCTCCCGCTCGTCTTGCTGCGTAATCCCGAAGAGTCCAGCTTTGAATCAGCAACGACGCGTAGCGGCCCTCTTGCAACGCTCGTTGGGTTGCGGGATCAGGGCTTGATCAATCATCTTGGTATTGCGGGCGGTCCGATAGATCTCCAACTGAAGTACCTGCAAACTGATGCGTTCGACGCGGTGATCAGCCACGTTCCGTATAGTCTGCTGGATCGGGCAGCCGAGCCGCTGATCCAGAATGCCGTCTCCCGGGAGGTGGCGTTCGTAAATGCCGCGCCATTCACCGGCAGATTACTTCTGGATGGCGCGGGAAGGTCTACCCAGGGCACGAACCGGGAGAGGGGGCCGGCACGACTGGAACGGAGCGACAAGATGCGGTTGATCTGTGCGGCGTATGGCATCCCCTTGGCGGCAGCTGCCCTGCAGTTCTCGACGCTTGATCCACGGGTTGCCTCAACGATCGTTGGCGCCAGCACCCCGTCGCAAGCCGATTTTGTCACGGATCTTGCGCAGTGGAGGATCCCCTCTGGGGTCTGGGACGACCTGCTTGATCTGGTGGAGGAATCTGAACCGGCAATAAGTTGCCGTGATGATGTCATTCCGACCACGGATCCACTGCCTTGCGAAGATCAGGGTGTGAGCTTCCCTGCCGCAGTCTCTCCCTGAACTTGGGAAACTGCCTCCTCGTGGGCTTGTCGACCGATATCGGACCGAACATGCCGCGCGGGAGGAGCCTTGTGCCTGCTTCAGAGGATGTCAGTTACGTCTCGGAAAGGGTCCAGTTTCGGGTCTTTGGGATCGAGTTCCGTAACGAGCAAATCGATCCTGCTCATTGGAAGGGCGCGGGCGACGGACCGCGTGCCGAGCTTCGATGAGTCCGTGGCTATGACGACGAATTGGGACGCGTCCGCCATCGCCTTTTTGACTTCAACCTGAGCCATTGTGGGCTCGCTGGTGCCGATGACCGGGTCGATGCAACTCGTCGAGAGAACACACGTATTCAGCAGGAAACTGGACAACGAAGCCACAGCCAACGGCCCGACGAGGCTGGCGTTTTGCTCCTCGGATTCCCCTCCGGTGAGGTACGCGCGTATCCCCGGCCGATGTTGAAGGGCCGTGAAGGTGGCAAGTCCGTTAGTGATCACCGAGAGTTGTTCGACGTCCTTTAGTGCGCTTGCGAGCTGAAAGACCGTCGTTGATGCGTCGAAACCAATGGCCTGGTTTGACTTGATCAGAGGCACAAGCTTCTCGGCAATACGTCGTTTTGCAGCAAAATGCCGACCTTGGCGTTGATGAAAATCCTCGGTGCCGACGTAGACCGCACCTCCCCGGACTCGCCGGGCGATCCCTTCCTGTTCCAGGAAATCGAGATCGCGGCGAACGGTCATGGGGTGCACTTCGAGTTTTTCGGAGGCGGCGGCCAAATCGACCGTGCCTTCCTCGCGAAGAATCACTCTGAGCATTTCTCGGCGTTCTTCCGTGGCTGCAGAGCCGCTTAGCGTCATGTCTTCCCCTCGCTTGTTATGACCGTAATCCTAGCCGACATTTGTTAGTTCATGTTTGAATGCCTTGCGGATCGTGAAATTCATTGCTAAATTTCACAACATGTACCACGAGGTGCATCACCGTCTTTCAGTGTCGAGAGTGAGGATCCATGCCTGCTTATATAGCGGTTGACCTTGGAGCAACGAGCGGGCGGGTCTGTTGCGGCATCATCGAAGATACCCAGATCGAACTGAAAGAAGTAACAAGATTTAGCAACGACCCGGTCCTGATCGCGGGCGTTTTGGAGTGGGACACTACCGGTCTGTTCCAAAAGACGCTCGGCGGTCTTCGCGCCGCCGTCACGTCACTGCGCGAACGGGGCCATTCAGCCAGTGGCGTGGGCATCGACAGCTGGGGTGTCGACTACGGCATCGTCCGCCCTGGGGGACTTGACTTCCCGTCTGCGCGCCACTACCGCTCGGCTCCGTCCGAGAGCGTTGAACGGCTCCGCCGGCGGATTCCGGCCCGGGTCGGATATGGCATCACAGGCATCAATCCGCTCCCCATCAATACCCTCTACCAGTTGTCGGATGCCGCCGAGCGAGGTGAACTGACGGGCGGGGAGAAAGCCCTACTGATCCCGGATCTGTGGGTGCACGGCCTCACGGGCACTTTCGGGGCGGAGCGATCAATAGCGTCGACCACCGAACTCGTGGACGTAACTACCGGTGACTGGTCTCCGCAACTGGCCTCACGGGCCGGTATTCCACTCTCTGCCTTGCCGCAGTTGTGCGATACCGGGACACTCGCCGGGGAAATTCTTCCCGCCGTCCGCGACGCCATCTCAGCGGACGAGCCGCTGACGGTGTACCGCGTCGCCGAACATGACACCGCGTCGGCCGTGCTGGCGTTACCCGCCGAAGAACCCTATGCGTTCATCTCGTGCGGCACGTGGTCGCTCGTGGGACTCGAACTGGACCGGCCGGTACTTACCGAGGATGCACGATCAGCAGATTTCACGAATGAGCAAGGCGCCTACGGCACGACACTTTTCATGAGGAATCTGGCAGGTCTATGGCTGCTCGAGGAATGTGTCCGGCAATGGAACGGAAACGATCGAAGCCGCTTCACAATTCCGGATCTCCTCCAGGCAGCCCAGGGTGTGCCGGCCCGTCAATTTGTCATCGACGTCAGCGACCCTGCCTTCCTGGAGCCTGGCGACCTTCCCGCACGAATTGCGGGCTATTGCCGACAAAGCGGTCAGACGGTTCCCGAAAGTCATGCCGAAATGACCAGATGCATCGTGGACAGTCTGGCGCTGGCATACCGGGCTGCGATCACCACGGCCCGCGAGATCAGCGGGGAACCCGTCGAGGTGATCCACATGATCGGCGGAGGTGCCAGAAACTCGCTGTTGTGCCAACTGACCGCCGATGCGTGCCAGCGCCCCGTTCTGGCCGGTCCCGCCGAAGCCACGTCCATGGGCAATCTCCTGGTCCAAGCCATCTCGACGGGTGCCGTCGAAAACGTGGCCCACGCCCGCAAGATCGTTCGGGCCAGCACCGAACCGCTGCGGTACAACCCGACCTCCAACAAGTCCTCATTGCTTGCCTGGCAGACAGCCGGGCAAAAGCTGCACCACCTCCAAGCCGCGCGAAAGGAACAGTCGTGAGCCATAAAATAGCCGACGACATTGTCAGGCTCTGCCGAACCCTCGGGGAACCCGGGCGGGACCTAGTGATCCTTGCCGAAGGAAACGTCTCCGGGCGAGCCACGCCGGAGACAATGTTTGTCAAGGCGTCAGGGTCCAACATGGCGACGGCCGCCCGAAAAGACTTAGTTGAGGTCCGGCTGGCCCCGCTTCTGGCCCTCCTGGACGATGACACGGCCGACGATGAAACCGTTGCCCGCGTGCTGATGGAAAGCCTCGTCGATTCCGAAGACAAGAGGCCATCCGTTGAGGCATTGCTCCACGCTGTCTGCCAAGAATACGGTGGGACGCCGGTTGTCGCTCACACCCATCCCGTCAGCGTCAATGCGTTGCTGTGTTCCGACCAAGCCACGGAGCTCGTCTCAGGAACCCTCTTTCCCGATCAGGTGGTGGTCCTGGGCAAGCACCAGCTGCTCATTCCCTACACGGACCCGGGGCTCCAACTGGCCCGCATCGCACGCCTCGAGCTTCAGCACCATATCGCCGCGTTCGGCGGTCCTCCGAAGGCTCTTTACCTTGTCAATCATGGAATGTTTGCCTTGGGGCAGTCTGCCACGGAGGCTCTGCAGATCACAGAAATGGCTGTGAAATGCGCCCGTATCATCGGTGGCGCCCTTTCCATCGGCAACACCACACACCTGTCCGAACCAGACGCCGAGCGCATTGACTCGCGTCCGGACGAACACCTCCGCCGCAAGGAGCTTCTCAGTCCCGGCGGTCCACACCAGTGAACCCAGTGCCGCCCCGGTTCATTCTGAACCCATTGATGACCACCACCCCGACGTGAAGGGATTGATCCAATTGTCCAGCCACTCGGCCAAGATCGGCGCCACCGGCGACGTTGTGCTTGAGCTGTCCAAAGTCTCGAAGTCGTTCGGGGCGGTGCAGGCGCTCCGAAACGGCCAGTTGACGCTCAAGGCCGGCTCCATTCATGCCTTAATGGGTGAGAACGGAGCCGGCAAGTCAACAATCGTCAAGATCATTGCAGGTCTGTACCACCGGGATACCGGTTCCTTTACCCTCGACGGTACCGAAGTGGATTTTCCGTCCACTGCCGAATCCAAGAATGCCGGCATCGCGGTCATCTACCAGGAGCCGACACTCTTTCCGGACCTTTCCGTCACCGAGAACATCTTCATGGGCCGCCAGCCCATGAAGTCCTGGGGACGGATCGACCGGGCCGCGATGAGAAAGCACGCGCAGGAGATATTCAACCGCCTAAATGTGCATATTGATCCTGACAGGGCCGCCCAGGGACTGTCCATCGCAGATCAACAAATCATCGAAGTTGCCAAGGCGATATCGCTGGATGCGAAGGTCCTGGTCATGGACGAGCCGACGGCGGCCCTTAGCCTCGCCGAGGTGGACCGGCTGTTTGCCGTCGCCAGGGCACTCCGCGACGAGGGGCGTGCTTTGCTGTTCATCTCGCACCGCTTCGAGGAAGTGTATGCACTCTGCGACACGGTGACCGTCATGCGTGATGGCGAGTATATCTCCACCGATCCGATCGATGCGACGGACGTCCCTTCGCTCGTGCGCAAGATGGTCGGCCGGGATGTGGACTCACTCTTTCCAAAGGAGGAAGCCACAATCGGCGAGGTCGCCCTGGAGGTCCGGAACCTGAACTCCACGGGAACGTTCCACGACATCAACTTCACCGTCCGGTCCGGAGAGATTGTTGGCCTCGCCGGCCTCGTTGGGGCCGGGCGTAGTGAGGTCGCACGAGCCATCTTCGGTGTCGACAGCTACGATTCGGGCCATGTGTCGGTCTATGGCGAAACGGTTCCGCGAAAAAACACTGCCGCGGCAATGAAGCTCGGCGTCGCGCTTGTGCCTGAGGACCGGCGTCAGCAGGGCCTCATCCTGGATTTCGGTGTGGCACGAAATCTGACGCTGTCCATCTGCCGAGGACTCGTTCGTTTCGGTCTCCTCTCCGCCAAGGCGGAGAACCTGGCCGCCGACGGGTGGGCCCGGCGCCTGCAGGTCAAGTCCCATTCCCTGGCAACGGCAGCAGGAACGCTCTCGGGCGGCAATCAGCAAAAGATTGTCCTGGCCAAGTGGCTCGCGGCTCAGCCACGGGTACTGATCGTCGACGAGCCGACCCGCGGCATCGACGTGGGAACCAAAGCGGAGGTCCACCGCCTGCTCTCGCAACTTGCGGGCCAAGGGCTCGCAATCCTCATGATTTCCTCAGAACTACCGGAGGTACTCGGCATGGCCGATCGTGTTCTCGTTATGCGTGAAGGAAGAATCACGTCACAGATCCCCCGCGCAGAGGCGACGGCGGAAGCGGTGATGTTCGCAGCAACGCACGACGTACAACAGGTCGTGGCCGCCACGAACGTGATGGAGCCGACACAGTGACAACCCTCATCTCCCCCGCACGCAAGAACCCCGCAGCGCGGGCTATCGAAACGCTCGTGAAGTCCCGCGAAACGGGCATCGTTCTCGCCCTCCTCATGGTCCTCGTGGTGACAACGGTCCGAAGCCCCGCGTTTCTCGTCAGCACCGACGGCTTCCGGGACCTCCTCCTCACTCCGGCAATCTTTGTGCTCCTGGCCATCGGACAGGCGATGGTCATCATTACCCGCAACATCGACCTTTCAGTCGGATCCGTCGTCGGGCTCACCGCCTACCTGACCGGACGCCTCTTCGTTGATTTCCCGGGGTTGCCGATTCCGGTCGCCATTATTGCCGGAATCGCCCTCGGTGCTCTGCTCGGACTGATTAACGGAGCACTGATCGCCTGCGCAAAAGTTCCCGCCCTCGTGGTCACGCTGGGTACGCTTTACATTTACCGGGGCGTGGACGTGTGGTGGGTCGGCCGCAAGCCGATCAACGCGTCGGACATGCCACGCGACTTCCTCGGCTTCGGCGTCAGCTCGTTCCTGAACATTCCCACACTGGCCATCATCGCCGCGCTCGTGCTCGTCGCCGTCGGATGGTACATGAGGACTACACGCGGGGGCCGCGAGCTTTACGCCATCGGCTCCGATCCCTCAGCAGCAACGCTATATGGCCTGCGCGTCGCTAAGCGGGTAATACTCGCGTTCGTGGCATGTGGGGCCCTGACCGGACTCGCCGGCGTCCTGTTCGCCGCCCGTTATGGGACTGTCGATTCGCAGGCTGGAACCGGCTTTGAACTTATCTCTGTCGCGGCCGCCGTCGTCGGCGGAATCGCTATTTTCGGCGGAAGCGGAAGCGTGCTCGGAGCCGCGATCGGTGCCGTGCTCCTGCTGACCATCAATCGGGCCCTGCCGCTCCTGGGAGTGCAGGATTTTTGGCAGCAGGCGGTCGTCGGTGCCCTCATCCTCGGCGCCATCGCGCTGGATCGGGTTCTCGCCCTTCGCCGATTCCACAAACTCATCGAGATCAGGGACAACGCAAATGACTGACTCATCCACATCCTTACACCCCGCCCCGTCCCGGAGCCGAGCCTATCCCTACTACAGTTCCCCGGCGTGGAAACGGTTCCTCCTCACCCGCGAATTCGCGGTGGTCATCGCCTTGATCATCGTGGCTGTCGGCGCATCGACGTCGATCCGCAAGTTCTCCAGTCCGCTCACCTTGGGATACTTGCTGCTGGATGCCACCCCGATCCTCCTCATCGCCTTGCCGATGACCCTGATTCTGATCTCAGCGGAAATCGATCTTTCGGTGGCAAGCATAGTCGGACTGAGTAACGTCACGCTCGGAGCCTTGTTCGACGCCGGTTGGCCCGTTGAACTCGCAGCGCTGGCAGCTCTGGTGCTCGGTATTCTCTGCGGTGCCATCAACGGTCTTCTCGTCACCGTCGTCGGACTACCCTCCCTGGCCGTGACAATCGGGACGCTAGCGCTATTTCGTGGAATCGCCGTCGGCATCCTTGGAACGAAATCCGTGGTGAACTTTCCCGAGTACTGGACGACACTAACGACGTCCATATTCGGCAAAAGCGGCATCCCCTACGTCATCGTTCTGGTCGTCATTCTGGCCCTGGCCTTCGTCCTCCTGCTTCATTTCACGCCCTTCGGACGCGGGATATTCGCCATCGGACGCAACCAGGAAGTCGCCGCCTTCTCCGGTGTAAAAGTCCAGCGGACAAAGTTCATCCTCTTTGTCCTGTCGGGACTCGTCTCGGCCCTTGCAGGCATCTACTTCACGTTCCGTTACGGGAGTGCGCGCGGTGACAACGCGCAAGGACTGGAACTGACCGTCATCGCCGCGGTCCTTCTAGGCGGCGTCTCCATCTTCGGTGGGAAGGGCGCCCTTCACGGAGTGCTCGCCGGAGTCCTGTTGATCGGCACGCTTCAAAGTGCCCTGCGTTTTGTCAACGTAACCTCCGACGTCATCAACATTGTGGTCGGCGCCCTGCTGGTCGCGTCGATTGTGTCACCAAGTTTCTTTGCCTGGCTCAAGGGGAAAATTCCCCGGGCCGCCAGAGAAAGGGCATCGAAAGCCCCAGCCAGTCGTGGGTAGGCGAATCTCCGATTCAGGCCATCTCATTTTTGTTCGTCATTGAAAGGAACCAAAGAAATGTCGCTATTCACATCCCGGGGGTCACGTCCCTCCCGACTGGCAGCACTGGCAGCGGTCGCCGCCAGCGTGGCCCTTGTCACCTCCGCCTGCGGCGCAGGCGAGACCTCTGGATCGCCCGGCTCCTCCCAGGAGGCCGCGGCCAAGGACCTGAGCATTGGCTTCCTGCCCAAGGCGCTGGGCAATCCCTACTTCCAGGATGCCGCCAAAGGCAGCGAGGAAGCGTCGAAGGAGCTCAAGGGCACGTTTGCTGAGGTCGGCCCCGCTGTTTCGGCTGCAGATGCCCAGGTCAGCTTCATCAACACACTCAGCCAACAGGGGACTACCGGAATCGTACTCTCGGCAAGCGACCCGACTGCTCCGGGCTCGGCCCTGACTGCGGCACGCAAGGCCGGCACAAAAGTAGTGACCTTCGACTCCGACGTTGAGCCTAAGTTCAGGGACTTGTTCATAGCCCCGGCGACCGATGCGAGCATTGCGAAGATTCAGGTGGACCTGCTCGTAAAGCAGATCGGCGAGAGCGGAGAGGTCGCGATCCTCGGTGCATCGGCAAACGCTAAGAACCAGAACGCTTGGATTTCGGGAATGAAGGCCGAGCTGGCCAAGAACCATCCGAACCTGAAGCTTGTGGATACCGTCTATGGCAACGACGACGACCAGGAGTCGTTCAACAAGACCGCCGCCTTGCTGCAGTCACACCCTCAGCTCAAGGGCATCATCGCCTGCACGAATGTGGGCCTGGCGGCCGCGGCGCGCTACATCTCCGACTCGTCATTCAAGGGCAAGGTCGCTCTGACCGGCCTCGGCACGCCGAACGCGACTCGGGACTACATCAACAACGGCACCGTCTCAGCCTTTGCGCTGTACAGCCCGAAGGACATGGGCTACCTGGCCACCTACGCGATCGACGCGCTCACCAAGGGAACGATCAGCGGCAAGGAAGGCGAAACCTTCACGGCCGGCCGGCTGGGTAAATACACCGTCGGGAAGGACGGAGTCCTTAACGTAGGTGACCCGATCGTCTTCGACAAGAGCAACATCGGCAAATACGACTTCTAAGTCGAGCACCACGTCGACGTTGGGGGTGCCGCTGGCGGGGAAATCTGCCCCTCCAGCGGCAAACGCCCTCCGTTCGATGAGCGGGACAGCGAGTTGTCCTGCCAACCGAGTAACGCTGACCAAACAGCCGCTGAGCACCTCAGCACCTAGCCCGATTGGAAGCATGAGTCACATGGAAAACCACGCTGTTGAAGATCTGATCACCCGTTCCAACCGCCTCGGCGCGGACAAGCGGAACACGAACTTCGCCGGCGGGAACACCTCCGCGAAAGGCACGGAGACGGACCCTGTGACGGGCGAGGATGTGGAGTTGTTGTGGGTGAAGGGTTCCGGCGGCGACCTGGGCACGCTCACGGCAGCCAACCTGGCGGTCCTGCGCCTGGACCGGCTGCAGGCACTCAAGGCGGTTTACCCCGGCGTCGTGCGCGAAGACGAAATGGTGGCCGCGTTCGATTACTGCCTGCACGGCAAAGGAGGCGCCGCTCCGTCAATCGATACCGCCATGCACGGCCTGGTTGATGCCGCGCACGTGGACCACCTGCACCCGGACGCGGGCATCGCGATCGCGACGGCGGTGGACGGCGAAGCGCTGACGTCCAAGATCTTCGGTAACAAGGTCGTGTGGGTTCCCTGGCGCCGGCCCGGGTTCCAGCTGGGACTGGACATCGCGGCGATCAAGGAAGCCAACCCGCAAGCCATCGGCACCATCCTGGGCGGACACGGCATCACCGCGTGGGGCGACACGAGCGAGGAAGCCGAGGCCAACTCCCTCTGGATCATCGAGCAGGCCGAGAAGTTCATCGCCGAGAACGGCAAGAACGATCCCTTCGGGGCGAAACTCCCCGGCTACGCGGCACTCCCTGAAGTCGAGCGTCGCGCGAAAGCGGCAGCACTGGCCCCGGTGATCCGCGGCCTCGCTTCGGCCGACATGCCGCAGGTGGGCCACTTCAGCGACGATCCGCGTGTCCTCGAATTCCTCGAAGGCGCCGAGCATCCCCGCCTGGGTGCGCTGGGCACCTCCTGCCCGGACCACTTCCTGCGCACCAAGGTCAAGCCCCTCGTCCTGGACCTGCCCGCCGACGCCGGCATCGAGGAGTCCGTGGCCCGCCTCAAGGAACTGCATGCCGCGTACCGCGAGGACTACCAGGCCTACTACGACCGCCACGCGGACGCGGATTCCCCGGCCCTGCGCGGCGCGGACCCGGCCATCGTCCTGGTCCCCGGCGTCGGGATGTTCTCCTACGGCAAGGACAAACAGACCGCCCGCGTCGCCGGGGAGTTCTACCTGAACGCGATCAACGTGATGCGCGGCGCCGAGGCCATCTCCTCCTACGCCCCGATCGAGGAATCCGAGAAGTTCCGGATCGAATACTGGGCCCTCGAGGAAGCCAAGCTCGCGCGGATGCCCAAGCCCAAGTCGCACGCCACGCGCATCGCGCTGGTGACCGGCGCGGCGTCGGGCATCGGCAAGGCGATCGCCACCCGCCTCGCCGCGGAAGGCGCCTGCGTGGTCATCGCCGACCTCAACCTGGACAACGCCCGCGCCGTCGCGGCCGAACTCGGCGGCGCGGACGTCGCCCTCGGAGTCAAGGCGGACGTCACCGACGAAGCCCAGGTCGCCGCCGCCATCCAGGAAGCCGTCCTGGCTTTCGGCGGACTGGACCTGGCGGTGAACAACGCCGGCCTGTCGATCTCCAAGCCCCTGCTGGAAACCACGGAGAAGGACTGGGACCTGCAGCACAACGTCATGGCCAAGGGCTCCTTCCTGGTCTCCAAGGCCGCGGCGAAGGTCATGATCGATCAGGGCATGGGCGGGGACATCGTCTACATTTCCTCCAAGAACTCGGTCTTCGCCGGCCCGAACAACATCGCCTACTCGGCCACCAAGGCAGACCAGGCCCACCAGGTCCGCCTGCTGGCCGCCGAGCTGGGCGAGCACGGCATCCGCGTCAACGGCATCAACCCCGACGGCGTGGTCCGCGGCTCCGGGATCTTCGCCGGCGGCTGGGGCGCCAAGCGCGCCGCCGTCTACGGAGTCGACGAGCAGGAACTGGGCAAGTACTACGCCCAGCGCACCCTGCTCAAGCGCGAAGTCCTGCCCGAGCACGTGGCCAACGCGGCCGCCGTGCTCACCAGCAACGAACTCTCGCACACCACGGGCCTGCACATCCCGGTAGACGCGGGCGTCGCCGCGGCCTTTCTGCGATGAAGAACCTACAAAATTCCGGAACGTTCGTGCCGTGAACGTCGCTGTCGCATGCCCGGCCGATGATTCGCTTCGGTCAAAATCAACAACCGGCATCCAAGATGCCATAAGGAGAAGCATGTCCGCTGAAGTAGTCATCGTCGGGTCCGCAAATCAGGACTACATCATTGAGCTTGATGCGCCGCCAGAACCCGGGCAGACAGTCTTGGCACACCGCTTCCACTCGCAATCAGGCGGCAAGGGTGCCAATCAGGCCGTGGCCGCGGCACGCTTGGGGAGTTCCGTCAGGTTCATCGCAGCCTTCGGAGACGACGCCGAGGGCGCATCAATGCTCAGCAGCCTAAAGGCTGAGGGAATAGACACTCACCAGGTCCAGATCCTGCCGGGCGCACGAAGTGGCGCCGCGTTTGTCTCGGTCTTCCCCAACGGGGAGAATTCCATCTCGGTGGTTGCCGGCGCGAATCTTGGCCTGTCCGAGGCCCACGTCAGAGAATCCCTGAACGACGTTCGCCGCGGTGCAGTCGTTGTGGTCCAGGCAGAGGTGCCGGTAGCTGCTATCCAGGAAACCTTGAATGCCTCACAGCGGGCTGGATTGCGATGCGTACTTAACCTCGCCCCATACGTGCCTATTGATGAACGTCTCCTTCGCCATGCCGATCCCCTTGTGGTGAATGAGTCCGAGGCCAGCGCGCTGATATCCAGGCCCGTATTCGATGAAGCAAGCGCCCGCGATGCAGCCCGTCAGCTCGGCGAGATCGCCTACTCAGTAGTCATCACAATGGGCGCGGCAGGCGCCTACTGGCTCGACCAGAAGAATGAGGGCCACGTTTCGGCTCCAGCGATTGGCTCCGTGGTCGATTCCACCGGGGCCGGGGATGCGTTCGTCGGCACACTCGCCGCGTGCTTGGCCGGCGGCGGATCACTGTCGGAGGCGGTCCGGTTGGGCGTTGCTGCGGGCTCCTTCTCAGTCATGAGACTCGGCGCCCAGTCTTCCTACCCGACGGCCAATGACCTGCGGAGCCACGAGAATGCTTCCTGTGATGAATGACGCCGCTTCGCTTGCAGAAGTACGACACCTGGTGCGATTTCCTCGGGAGCGGCACAGCGGTTCATTGTTCCTGAATCCAAAAGCGTTGAAATTCCGGCCGATCAACAGGTGCCAATTCTGTCTTAACATATCCCGGAGCAACCGCATTAGCGCGGATATCAAACTTCGCCCACTCGGCCGCCAACGATTTTGTGATGTGATGAACAGCCGCCTTCGACGCGTTGTACGCCGGCTGGTTTTGTGGTCGGTTAACAATTTGACCGGACATGGATCCGATGTTCACAATCGAACCGCCGCCAGAGCGCCTGCTTCCAAGAGCGCCCGCACGAATGCGAGGCCCTAGCCTCTGTTGACGCCGGTAACCACTGCCTTCCGGCCAGTCAGTGCGTATTTCGCCAAAACGTCCAATGCCATAAACTCGGCGCAGATTGCGAAGGTTTTGGGACTTTCGATCACGGCTGAAGCATTGGTTGCCATCGCCGAGCGTTAAGCAGACGGGGCGGGGACGGCATCAGCCTCGTGAAGCCCGTGATGGCGCGCCATCCCCGCACCGAGGCCCACAAGCCTGAAAGGCCCTCACTGTGCTGAGAGTTGTCCTCTAAAAGGCAAGGCCGCGTGGCTCTGGACCGAGGTCGGCGTGCATCGGATCAATGACCTCAAATCCGTTGGCTTTGTAGGAGTCGTAATCGAAGCTCTCACACTCGTCGAAACCGATCCGGTGGTAATCCAAAAATCCGTCCCAGTCTTCGTATCCGTCACCAAGGCTGCTTTCGAGAAAAGCGTCGGCCATCGCCATTCCGAGGCGTGGCGCGGTGTAAAAGCCTCCCATTGCAAGAACGTTCGCGTTGTTCGCCGTCGCGGCGCGTCGAGCCGTCACCACGCTTTCGCAGACAGCGGCGTGCACGTGGGGACACTTGCTGGCGGCGATGTGGATCCCCATGCCGGAACCGCAGAACAGCAATCCTTTCTCGAATTCACGCTCAGAGATGCGTGAGCCAACAAGGAACCCTACGCGATGGTACATCGGCGCATCTTTTTGAACTGGAGTCAGGTCGGTAACACTCCAGCCGCGCTCGATGAGATGCCGCTTGACGGCTTCCTTGAGCGGAAATCCCGCAAAGTCAGCGCCGACGACGACTTGCTTGTTACGTGTGGTATTCAAGTTGTTTCTTCACTTTCTGCTGGAGAAGGGATGTTGTTGCGACCTGCCCGATGAGCGCGTCGGCGGAACCGTGCCGGCGTCGCCTTACCGTGACAAAGAGTCAACGTTCCAGTCGGTACTGCCAGGCTCATGGTGAGTTCGGCACACATATTTGATGTGCGTCGCAGCTCCCTGTGAATTTTCAACGTCGGCGGTCGCATTGACCGTCCAAACCGGGTCACCTCCCGATCTAGTGACATCGCTGAACGCAACTGAACCGGAGTCGTGGAGGGCCGCACGGATCGATTCGTAGCAGGCCTTCTCAGCGGCTGCACCCACACTGCCTTGGAAAAAGGTCGCAATCCACGAGACCAAGAGAGTCAGCACAAGGATCATGCGTCGTCCGGGGAGCCGCGGACCGGGGCGGCCTTCAACGGCCGCCTTGCTATCCCGCTTCCCAAGGGATGTTGATCCCTGACCTGATTTCATGTCCTGCTCCTTTCACCAATATGCGGCCAGCACCTGGTCGTGCGGGCATAGGATTTCTGCTGAAAACGATCTTGAGTGGGCGAAACATCCTGACAACAGGAATGTTTGCCCGACAGCCATGCGCCACTCCGCCCAGGTTCGGGCGGAGTGGCGCATGTTCCGTATGCGGAATCTACAAAGAGGCGCCCTGGGTTTCCAGTTCCTTCGTAACGCCGTTTCCGAGCGGTGCTGTGAGGCGATCGGCGAAGAAGTGGCTGACCCGGGGACCATCCACTTCAAGCGCCACGTCCATGTTCGGCGGCAGCTTCTTGGGGTTGGTGCGCAAGAGATCCTGCTGTCCGTTCGCGTTCGCAACGTACATGTCACGTTCGATCGGCGTCAGGTTGTATTCCGTGGCGATGTGCAGCGGGAACAGCTTCAGCAGGGTCTGATCGAAGGCATGCATGACCACGAGCGGATCATGCAGCCACAGGGCCGTGTGTTCGGTTGCAATTCCCACGGCGGTGTAGATCAGCTTCTCCTGCGGGGGCCACAGGTCGAGAATACGGGTGGCCATTTCCGTAATTGGAGTGTTGGCTTTCCGGATTCGCTCTTCGTCTTCTTTCAAGAGCGGGGTGTAGAGCGTCACATCACACGGAACGTATGTGATCGGCATCCCGGAGTTCAGAACGATTTCAGCAGCGATGGCATCGTTGTTGAAGTTGTACTCCTCGCGAGGCGAGCGACGCACGCCCTTCTCATCCACAATCGGGATAACAACGCCCGCCATGATGATGAGTTCCTTGATGTTCTCCACGACCCGCGGCTCGCGAAGGATCGCGTGGGCGACGTTAGACACCGTACCCAGGGTGACGACCTTGATTTCACCAGGGTTGTTCATGATCGTTTCGATGATGAAATCAACTGCGTGCTGATCTTCGTATTGGGGCTCTTCGCCCTCTTCGAGGATGCCTTCGCCCTCGAAACCAAACATCAGTGCATGGCCGCGC
Source organism: Arthrobacter sp. FW306-2-2C-D06B (assembly GCF_021789175.1). Lineage (NCBI taxonomy): Bacteria > Bacillati > Actinomycetota > Actinomycetes > Micrococcales > Micrococcaceae > Arthrobacter > Arthrobacter sp. FW306-2-2C-D06B. Next base: position 733,895 of record NZ_CP084560.1, on the reverse strand, counting down.
ATCGGCATGCCGATGCCCTTGAACACCGGGATGTCGCTACGGCCGGCCGCCTCCAGGACCTTAACTGCGATCTGAGCCCGCAAGTGCGTGTCTCCGTAGCAGGTAGTGACACCCTCGACGATCAGCTCCGGCGACTGAGCCGCGAACATCACCGCAAAGGCGTCATCATAGTAGGTTCCAATATCCGTATCGAGAATGATGCGAGTCTTTTCCACTTTCTTACTCCAATCTTCGTTGGCTGGATAAACAGCTACGTCTAACTTATTGTGACATTTATCAGTATATTACAAGCAGATGGGGCGCCGTCAAGAGGTTGTTAGCCCATGTTTTCGAATTTCGACGATTCAAATAACAACAAATAACACAACGGGTGCCTGTGCTTGGGCTTGGTAACGAAACTCGCGGGCTCTAGACAGCCCTAGCGGCCGAAGCGCTGGACCCTGGGACTTTGCGCATACGGCCAGGTGGCTCCCATGATCATGTAGTCAGTCGTCGTATAACGGCCGGCTACAGTGTCAGCCAAGGATTTCGGCCCGTCGAACCCGATGACTCGCCACCCGACAAAGTCCTTGTTACCTCCATACACGGGATCGGCATAGAACCCCTGACGCGTGTGGGCGACCAGCATGTCGAAGAATCCGAGGCCGGTGTCGCTGACGGGCTGGTTGGTCGGGGGCGGGCCCCCCTCCCCTGAGTTGAAATCTTCGTTATCGTGCAACTGAACGTGCCGCGGCTTTGGCCGTCCGGAGGTTTCAACGAGCAGTTCGTCCTGCTCGTCATCCGATAGCTCGTGGAAGTCCTTGCCATATTTGTTCAAACTGAGCGCTTTCAGGGCCGCTAGTCCTTGGCGGTATACCGTTTGCCTGTGCTTGATTCGCGCTTGCCAGGCTTCGGCCTCCTTCCCGCGTATTTCCAGGAATCCGTCACCAGTGGCGCTGGCATACACGAAGTCACCGGACAGAAAACGGTCAAGAAATCGTACGACATCGGCTTCCGCCGCTCCGGGATCGTAATCCGCGGGTATGATTCTGGCCGTCGCGGCCCGGACTAGGGTCCACTCCTCGTCCGTGAAGAACAGGAGCCCGTCTACGTCTCGAGCCGAAATCGGCACCGTGGGCCAGTGGGCCTGGGATTGGCTGACCATGGGAGAAACCCTCCTTGTTGTCTGTTTAATCAGGGAAAGTGGCATCAGTCTGCTGTGCGGCCTTTGCCGCGGACATGGATGATGCGTTCAGTGCACCGCCAGGCGTTGGCCATGATAGTAAGCGTCGGATTCACGCCGGTCGAGGTTGGGAAGAAGCTGCCGTCGAAGATGTAAAGGTTCGGCACATCGTGGGTCTGGCACCATTTGTCGACGACGGACTTTGACGGGTCGTTGCCCATCCGTGCGGTACCCATTTCGTGGCAGCAGTTGCCTGTAATCTTTTCGAGGTTGACCGGGATGATCTTGCTGGCGCCTGCCACCTCCAGAATTTCCATGTTCTTCGCGACCTGCCACTTGGCCTGGGCGAAGTCGTTGGCATGGGGAGTGTGGGTAATGCGGGCGACTGGCAGTTCCCAGGCGTCGACGACGTTTGGGTCGAGGTCTACCCGGTTGGATTCGACGGGTAGATCCTGGACCATGACACCGAGCTTCATGCTGTGGTTAAACAGATCGCGATCAGCGTCCTTCGAGGCCTGCCCCCACGTGGGTCGCCCGGGGAAGGTCCAGTTGACGGGATGGCCAAGCATCGAGGCGAAGATGAGCGTCCCCAGCATGTGACCGCGGTCATAGTCAGTCTGGTAGTAGTCGAACGACATGGTGTTCATGTAGTGGCCGGCCCAGGGATACAGGGGATCCACCACCTCCTTGTCGAACAGCCCGATCGCGAACAGGTACTCGTGGAAAGTGGCGTTTGCTCCTAGCAGACCACTGCTGTTGGCGAGCCCGTTGGCATGGCTCGCTGATTTCGATAGTTGGAGCAGGCGTGTGGTTTCAATTGCCCCGGCGCAGCAGATCACGATATCGGCAAGCTGCTCAACCTCATTGCCGTCGGCATCGGTGTAAATGGCGCCCTTGGCTGTTCCGTCCGGGTGAAGAATGATCTCCCGGACATAGCAGTCCGGCCTGAGATCAAGCAGCCCCGTGGCAAGTGCGTCCGGAATGAACGTATTCGCCGTTGAAGATTTGGCCCCTACGGGGTCGCCATACTGCTGCCAGAAGCCCGAATTCACGTGCGCGTTGCGGCCTCGATACGGCTCGGTGACCATTGCCTGCGGAATCGGGAACGTGCTTTGGCCCATCTTTTTCATGGCCTGTGCAAAAACACGCCCATAGTGCGTCAGCTCGACCGGCTTCGTGGGGTATCCCTTGGAACGTGGTCCTTCCCATCGGTTGGCGCCTGCAAGTCCCGAAGTGCCAAGCTCCCATTCAACGCGCGTGTAGTAAGGCTCAAGATCACCGTATTCGATGGGCCAGTCGACCAGGCTCGCGCCGGGAATATCACCGTGCAGCGAACGGAGGCGGAAGTCGTCCTCCGTCATCCGGGGAACGATGCCACCCCAATGGATCGTTCCGCCCCCGACACCCTGTGGAGTCGGGGAGAACTGGACTTCTTCTTCGGGGCTTTCCTCATCGGGCCTGTACGTACGTGGCTTCAGCTGAGGATCAGGCCATACGTAGTTCCGGTTCAGGTATTTGAGTTCGTCACCGGAGAATTGTTCATTTCGCAAGAATGGGCCCCGGTCAAGTGCGACCACACGGATCCCGGCCTCTGTAAACACCTTGGCGGCCGTGCCGCCGGAGGCGCCTGCGCCGATGATCAATACTTCGACCGGCTCAGGTTTCTTCCTGGGAATCATGACTACCTAACCTTTCTTTGCACCTCTGAAGGGGTGACCTTTTGGATTGAACGGGTGCCGGACTGAATGCGTCAGTGCGGCAACCCGAAGAGGAGGATCGCGCCCAGTGCCAGACCGCATATCAGCGGCACAGACCGTTTCAGCGCTTGGACCGAGGTTGCCGAGCCGCGCCTGTTGAGTGCGACGACCGCGATCAGGATGAGCCCCTGAACCATGGCCTGGATATAGGGATTGACGTTGAGCAGATCAAGGATGTTGGTGATGAACTGGATGATCAGGACGCCGACCGCAACGCCGCGAATGGTTCCGACTCCGCCCGTGAGCGGGGCGCCGCCGACGACGACAGCCGCGATGGCTGCAAGTTCATAGCCACGGCCGTAGGCCGGGTCCGCTGTCTGCAGGCGTGACATCAGGACAAGGGCCCCCATGCCTGCACAGAGGCCTGAAATCATGTAAACCGTCATGCGGTGCCTAACAACGGGGATGCCGGCAAAATGGGCCGCCTCCTCGTTGCCGCCCAAGACGTAGATTTGACGCCCAAAAACAGTCTTTGACAGCACAATCTGAGCAATCGCGACGGTCAGAACGAAAACGATCACTGGAACGGGTATGCCGAATAGGTCAGTGCTGAGCCACTTCAGCGCATTGTCGCCCCGCAGCCGGATCGGGTTGGAGCCCGAGAGGAAAAAAGCGGCGCCAGTGGCGATGGTCATTGTTCCAAGGGTGATGATGAAGGGCTGCAACCGGCCGAAGGCGATTCCCAGCCCGTTGATTGTGCCGACGAAAAGTCCAGTCAACAACGCGCCGACGATTACTCCGACAGGGCCGTATGGCGCCATCTTCGCCCCGACGATGGCCGCCAGGGCCACGGTGGCTCCGATCGAAAGATCAATGCCGGCGCCGCCAGCGATTATCACGAATCCCTGTCCCACTGCCAGTAGGCCGATGATCGAGGCTAGACCTAGGACGTTCCGGATGTTGTCGACAGTCATAAAGAATGGGGAAAGGGCCGACCCTAGGATCAGGACGACAACGAGCGCCGGGAGCGCTCCGGCTTTGCGTAGGGCCGCCGGGGCCCATTCCCGACGTAAGTTCTGCTTTTGGGGAGTCGGCGTTGCGACTTCAGTGCTCATGTGCGTTGTTCCTTCTCAGAGAATCAAAATGGTTCCGGGGCCTGATCTAGACCATCGCGGAGGAGAGGATGCGTTCTTCCGTGGCCCCCATGGCCGGGATGTCATCCACAAGGCGGCCGTCCCGCATGACAAGGATCCGGTCCGCAATCGCCAGCAACTCAGACAACTCAGAGGAGATAACGAGTACCCCGGCTCCACCCTTTGCGAGTCCATTGATGAGTCGGTAGATCTGGAACTTCGCGTTCACGTCGACCCCCCGCGTGGGTTCGTCGAAGATATAGACCGGAAAGTCGTTGAGGAAGCACCTGGCAATGACCACTTTTTGCTGGTTTCCCCCACTCAATGTCCCTACGGGGACGCCGGCTCCGGCCGCCTTCACGCTGAGCTTGCCGATCAGGTCCCGTGCCAGCTGCGCAGACCCCGTCCTACTGAGCCACCCGCCTTTAGAGATGACCTCCGGTTGCAAGAGCGTGAAGTTCTCTTCGATGGTCATGTCGAGTACCAGTCCCTGGCTTTTCCTTTCCTCAGGAACCATCACGATGCCCGCGCGGATGGCTTGCCGGGGATTGCGTAGCCGTTGCGGCACCCCGTTCACCTCGATGGTGCCGGAATCGTAGCTGTCGACGCCGAAGATCGCCCGTGCAACTTCGCTGCGGCCTGCTCCCAGCAGCCCGCCCATGCCCACGATTTCTCCGGGGTTCAAATCAAAGCTGATGTCCTCGAATTTGCCGAGGCTCGACAGGTTCTTCACCGACAGTCTCGGGGTCATCTCGAGACGGCCGGATTTGACCTCGAACTGGATGCCGCCGCCGTCGTGAATCTCATGTGTGAACCGTTCAATGGGCCGCCCCACCATTGCCTTGACGATATCGTCATGGCTCATCCGGCTCATTGGCTCGGTGACGATTTTGACCCCGTCCCGAAGCACGGTGACCGTGTCGGCAATCTGCGAGAGGTCCTGAAGGCGGTGGCTGACCAGTATGAAAGCTGTGCCGGCAGCTTTGGCTTTTTCCACAACCTCGAAAAGGTGTGCGACTTCGGGTTCCGTCAGAGCAGCGGTTGGCTCGTCCAGAATGATGATCCTGGCTTTGCCGACAAAACTCCTTCCGATCATGACCAGTTGTTGGATGCCGGGGGAATGCTCGCTCAGTTCTGAGAACGGATCGATGGTGAGGCCGAGCGAGTCAAGCACCGGCTGCGCCTTGGCCCTGAGAGCCTTGCGTGAGACCACCCCGGAGCGCGCAGGGAAGGAGGCGACGCAGATGTTCTCCGCTACTGACATATTGGGAACAAGGGAAAGTTCCTGCGGGACCGCACTGACTCCCAGAAGGCGGGCGTCTTGAGGAGAGGTGAGATGCACCTTTTTTCCGTCGATATACACCTCCCCTGCATCGGGCTGCACGAGTCCGCAGATGACCTTCGACAACGTCGACTTTCCTGCACCGTTCTCGCCGCTAATCGCGTGAACGGTCCCCGGAAAGATGTCCAGGTCCACAGAGGTGAGTGCCTGCACGCCTGGATACTTCTTGGTTATGCCACGCAGAGCCACAACAGGCCGGTCGCCGGTGCCATTGACGGCCTCGGGGGCGGCTTGCTCCGGTTCTTGTCGTGCTGGAAGCCAGAATTTTGACATGAGAATTACCTTTCCTGGTCGGCGTTAATGGCAGCCGAGAATCGGCTTTTACCCCGCTTAGCCCGCGGAACCCCAGGTGGTTTTGTCGTACGCGTCGGCGTTTTCTTTGGTCAGGAGAAGCGGCTGCTGAAGCATGATGCGCTTCGGGAAATCTTTTTTATCAATTGCTTGGATGGCTACTCGAAGGGCCAGATCGGCGTGCAGGGGCGTGGCGGGAACAGCGGCTAGGACTTCTCCGCGCTGGATGGCCGCAGTAGTGGCCTTGTCGTCCCCCCACGTATATAGAGGAATGTTTGTCCGTCCCGTCTGCTGCATCGCGGCGTAAACACCCAGCGCCATTTCGCTGTATTGGGTGTACCACGCGTCGATTTTCTGCCCCTGAGGTGACTGGAGGAAGCTGAGTGCGGCCTGATATGCCTTCGTGCGATCGAAGTCGCCGGGAGAAGTTTCATTAAGGGTGATGTCCGGGTACTTGGACTTCAGGGTGGCTATGAACCCTTCGTGCCGCAGAATCTGCGGAGAGGAACCCATCGTTCCTTGCGTCTCCACGACGGTACCTTTACCCTTCAGCGAGTCGCCGATGGTATTGGCAATCTGGATGGCACCTTGCTTGTAGTCGAGGTAGATCCAGGAATCAGGGCAGTCGGTGTCTACCGTCCGTTCCATGCCGATGACGAAAATGCCGGCTTTGCAGACTGCATCGATGGCAGGAGTCAGTGGACCCACTGACTGGGGAAATACGAGGATGCCGTTGACCTTTTGGCTCACGCAAGACTGGAGGTCCGCGACTTGTGCGCTCGGATCATTCGTCTCTGTGTACTTGATCTGGACATTGGGATGCTTGGCGGCCTCGATCATGAGGCTTTCCTTTTGTGCAGTGGACCAGGGATTGTTGGCCAGCCCTTGAGAGAAGCAGAAGGTGTAGGTTTTCGCCGGGTCTCCTATGGGTCCGTCGGGGACGGGCAAGGCTCCTGCATAGGGGAGGGTCAGGGTCTGTTTTGTGACGGGTCCTGTGACCGGGTTCCCCGGAGCCGGTTTGAGTACCGTGGCACTGTCGGGCGCATAAAGGGCGAGGTTCTCGGGAAGGTAGTAGTCTTCCTTCGGTCCTCCGGCGTTTCCTGGGGCCCCGGCGCACGCGGAGAGCGCAAGCATACCTGCGCTCAGGACGGCCGCTGCTCGAACGGAGGTCCACTTGCGGTTCGACTGCTGGCCAGTCAATGAATGCTGAATCATTTTTGTATCCTCATCGTTGAGTGTTACATGATGTGATGAACAACACTAACCTCACATTATTCAAAACGGAAGGTCTCAAGCCAAAATCTGTTATTTGATGTTAAAAATTACATCGAGGTGATGCGAGGGGCTTGCGCCGTAGTCAATCCATAAGGTCAGGGTCGTAGGGATTCCGGATCCCGGTCTCAAGTGCGGCGATCTCAGCGAGATCGGATTCCTCGAGCTGGAAATCGAAGACCTGCGTGTTCTCGATCATCCGGTCGGGACTCACGGTCTTCGGGATGACCACGTTGCCTTGGTCAAGGTGCCACCTGATAATTACTTGGGCCGCGCTCTTCCCGTACTTCGCGCCGATCCTCATGAGGACGGGGCTGTCAGTCAGCTTGTGGTTAGCAAACGGGTTACCGGCTAAGGGGGACCAGGCCATCGTCGCAATGGAATGCGAAGTGTTGAATGCCTTCAACTCGGCTTGGCGCAGGCCGGGATGGAGCTCGATCTGGTTGACGGCGGGCACCACGCTTGATTCAGCCATCAATCGCTCAAGGTGGTGGGTCTGAAAATTTGCAACGCCGATGGATTTTGCCAGGCCTTCTTCCTGCAGACGCTCAAGTGTCCGCCAGCTCTCGACGTATTTATCAATCTTCGTCATCGGCCAATGGATCAGGAAGAGATCGACGTAGTCGAGGCCGAGTCGCTTAAGGCTGCCTTCGAATCCGCGGAGCGCCGCGTCATAGCCGTGGCTTTCATTGCCCAGCTTGGTGGTGACGAATATTTCGTCGCGAGGGACACCGGAGCGTCGGATTCCTTCGCCCACGCCGGTTTCATTCTTGTACTGTTCGGCCGTATCAAATGACCTGTAACCAAGTTTGAGTGCCGTAGCCACGGTGTCGGCGGCAGAGGCGTCGTTTGGGCCGAAGATGCCCAGGCCGATCTGGGGAATTATAGATCCGTCATTGAGGACAAGGTCGGGAATCGGCTGAATTGACATAAGGTGCTCCTTAGGGCTGGACATCTATATTGGGACGTTGAGGCAGGCGTTCTGAGAGGAAGGTGTGCTCGAGCCGCGCGAAATCGAAGCTTCAGGGCGTCAGAGAGGCTGCAACAGCCTCGACGGCAGCTTCGGCGATCTCACGGTCCTGGCTCATGGAGCTCTTTCCGGAGATTCCAACGGCACCGACCAATTCGCTGTCGTGCAGGACGGGTAGTCCTCCGCCGATAATGGTTGCCCCGTCGATCGTGGCCACGCCATGCAGCAGGGCCTCCTCCTGGCGGACAACTTCCCAGAACTCGTGCGTGGCCATGCCGTCACCGGCGACAGAGTACGCCTTGTCAACTGCGATTTTCGCCGTCTGAAAGGGCGCACTGTCCATTCGTTCGAAGCACACGAGGTGTCCGGCGCTGTCGACCACGGCGATGCTGACGCACACACCCAGTTCCGCGGACTTTACGACTGCGGCGTCGACGGCAACCCGCGCTAGCACCTGAGTAATATTCCGTGATCCGATGAGTTTACTCACAGACGACCTCCTTGTGTTTCACTCAAAATAGATGTTAGATAGAGTGAATATTGACAATATCGATAGCGTAGAGGCCTTCCGGCGCTGTTGTCTATAGCCAGCAATTCCAAACCTCCACCGTTCCGAGGTGCTTCATGCTCCAGAAAGGCGTCGTTTGAAGAAGCCATCCGAACCCTCCAATTTCGGTTGGCGACAACATGATTCGCTCAGGCGTGGAGGGATGCCGACGGCCATCGACAGACAAAGCCAGCCGAGCCGTGGTGGAGAAGAAATTTGCCACGCCCGGCAGGGGTGTCCTTCCCGGCCCAGGACCGGACCAGCCTCGGGGCGGGACAGCCAGTCCAAGACCCTTCCGGAAGGAACCAATGCTCTTAAAGATCAGGCCCTATTCTGTTCGCGTCGCTGTCTCCTCCGCAGCCTCTGATTCTGAAACGAGGTTTTCCTTCTTTGCCGTGTCCCATCCAACGGTCCACCTCCAGCAAGCGTCGGCGTGTGTCCGTTGCCCGCCTGTTTCGGTCCGCCGGGCCGGTTGGTGATCGTGTTGGATACGAACGGTTCATCCCTGACGCGGGAGGATGTGGTCCGGTCCACTGACCGGGCACGGGTCAGCCGGGCACGGCGCTCCGGAAAACGGCACCATCTGGCGTGGCTGCTGGCCGGTCCGGGGCTGCTGGCCATGCTGGGGGAAAACGACGGGCCCAGCATGGTCTCTTACGCCGCCGACGGGGCCAGCTACGGCACCGGGTTCTTCCTGCCCTTCATCGTTGTCCTATTCGCGATGTCCTACCTCTGCCAGGAAATGTCCATGCGAGTCGGCGCCGTGACCCACCGCGGTTACGGGGAACTCGTCCTGCAACGCTACGGCCGTCTGTGGGGGTGGCTCGGAGCAGCGGACCTCGTGCTCACAAACCTCGTCACCCTGGTCTCCGAGTTCGTCGTCATCCGTGTCGGCCTAGCATTCTTCGGCCTGGGAGCACCGTTAGCTGCCTCTCTGGGCATCCTCCTGGTGATCCTGACCCTGACCGGGGGGCAGTACCGGCGTTGGGAACGGATCGTCCTGGCCTTGGCCGTGTTCAACGGCCTGTTCCTGGTCGCCGCAATAATGGTCCACCCGGATCCGGGCGCCATCGGCCACGCCTTCGCCACCTGGTCACCCTTACCCACCGGAGGGCTCACAACGCTTCTGCTTCTGCTGACCGCAACCATCGGGGCGACCGTCACACCGTGGATGGTGTTCTTCCAGCAGAGCGCCTCGGCAGATAAAGGAATAACCCACCATGACCTCAAACACGGCCGCCTCGACACGGCAGTCGGGGCAGGACTAGCCGCGGTCTTTGGCTGCGCAGCCCTCATTGCCGGAGCGGTTCTGTTCACCCATGGCGGCGAAGCCATCCAGGGCCTCGCCGGGGCAGGATTCCCTGCCGCCCTCAGCGCCGTGGCGGGAACACCGGTCGGCGCCGTCTTCGCTCTGGGTCTCATCGAAGCCGGAGCGGTGGCGATCCTGACCATCTCAGCCAGCACCGCCTACGCCGCCGGCGAATGCATCGGGGTCTCGGCAAGCTTCAACAGTTCCCCTCGCGGCGCGGCCCTATTCTACGGGGTCAGCGTCACCACGGCCCTGATCTCAGCAGCAGTGATCCTCATCCCCGGTGCGCCGCTGCTGGCCATCGCACTGAACGCGAATGTGCTGGCCACCGTTCTACTCCCGGTCACGCTTGTCCTCCTGATGATGCTGGCAAGCGACCGTGAGCTGATGGGCGAATGGGCCAACACGCGCGTGACGAATATTTTCGGAACCCTGGTGATCGTTTTCATCGCCCTCTGCGCCGCGGGCTACGGAATCATCTCCTTCCTCCAGACCATCGGCGTCTTCCCCGCCTAACCCAACGAACCCCAAATCCGCGGAACTTCCGCAACCGACAAGGAGCACGATGAAGAGCTTTGAGTATCACAGCGAGGATCCGTCCGCGGTTCTTGAACCGGGACAGCTGTCCGCAGCAAAATCCCGCCCGGTCCCCCCAATCGCGATGAGCCCCGGCACCCGCAAAGCACTGTGGGCGTTGCGGATCTTCGTCGTACTGCTGGCCATCCTGGTCACGTACACCCTTATCGCCCAGCTCAACCAGTAGAAGCCAAACCCAGGCAGTCGTGACCATGACGGGTCCTTGAGCACGAGATCCCGGCGCTGAGGGACCAATCCCCTCGCCGTTGTAACGGTTGCCGCGTACGCACCAACGCAACGGGTACTTCCCTTCGCATTTACGAACAACGACGAGCAGCAGCACACCAAACAGCTCGAGGAGTTGACTGCAATCGTGGAAGACGACGGCTACAAAAAGTTCGAGCTAGCGGACAACGACGTACATATGGTGCTGAGTGTCCACGGACATCGCCACAAAAATCACGAGCATTCAAACATCTCCGAATTCGGCTATCGGACTTGGTGGCTCACACGTGGGACCCCCTCAGACACACGGGACAGATCATGTCGAATAGCGCCGGCGGAAAGCAGGTGATGCGCCCAGACATCAGCGTTGGTGGGTAGGTTCTGCATGCTGCCGGGACAGGGGGATCAGATCTTGATTCGCGGCCGCCTCCGTATCTTCCAGCACCCGGAGGACATTGCCGAAAGCGAGGCTGCGCAGGTCAGCAGTGGACCAGCCCCGTTCGGCTAGCGCGTCCATGACGGTCGGGTAGCTTGATACCCCGGAAATTCCCCGGGGCAGTTGTTCGATGCCATCGAAATCCCCTCCAATGCCGAGATGCTGGGGTCCTACTACTTCGCGTGCATGTTCCATGTGTCTGACGATGTCGGCGATGGTGGCCTGCGGAGCTTGGTTCTGCGACGTCCACCGGGCATATTCTGCGGCGGCCGCGGCGTCCTCTTCCTCTTGGCCTGCATGGAACCCTGTCCGAAGGCCGAGTCTTTGCCGGAGTTCATCAGAATGTCGCTCAAAGTCCGCGCAGGCCTCGGAGATGAAGGCGGGAACGAAGGTAAGCATGAGCACGCCGTTGTTTCCAGGCAGTCTCTCAAGCACGGCATCCGGCACGTTTCTGACGTGGTCGGTGACGCCGCGGCAAGATGAATGGGAGAAAATTACAGGAGCAGAGCTCGTATTCAGCGCGTCATGCATCGTCTGCTCGGCTACGTGGGATAGATCCACGATCAGCCCGAGACGATTCATTTCGCCGACCACGCGTCTGCCGAAATCGGTGAGCCCATGGTCGACCTGCTCGCCCGTCGCCGAGCGCGCCCACGGCGTGTTGTCGTTGTGTGTGAGAGTCATGTAGCGGACGCCTATACGTCTCATCATCCGAAGCACGCCAAGCGACTCGTCGATGGAATGCCCTCCTTCGATACCCATTAGCGAGGCAATTTTTCCCTCTGCGACGGCGGTTCTCACGCCAGCGGCAGAGTCCACCAGGCTGAAGGTTTCGGGATTCTTGGAGATGATCCGGTGCACGCAGTCGATCTGTTCGAGTGTCGCCACGACGGCGTCGGCCGGCAGCATGTTGGAGGGGACGAAGACTGACCAGAATTGCGCACCGACCCGGCCTTCCCGAAGCCGGGGAATGTCTGTGTGCAAGCGGGGCTGGTGCTGCGACAAGTCGATCTCCTCGACGCGGGAGTCGAATTTCTGCCGCAGAGCCCAAGGCAAGTCGTTATGGCCGTCAAAAACCAAGGTGTCGGCCAGCGCGGAACGAGTCTGAAACGATGTCATCGGGCGGCGCTTAATTCCTCTAGGGCAACCCATGGCTCATGGAGTCCGAAAGCCTGGGGGCCAAAGACTTGCAGCGCTTCCGGGGTCCGCATGATGGCAGGAGTCGAGATTCCGTAGACGGCCACCCGCTGTCCGAACCGCAGGGCCTCGGAAGTGATGGGTGTGCCCAGATCAACATCAACTATCGTAATAAGGTCCGGAACAATGGCAACGACCGCACCATTCTTGTGTGCAATGACGTTCTCGTTCCGGAACTGGATCCGCATCTCGTCGCCACCATCAAACGACTCCACAGTGGCAAACCCCTGGGTGAACCCGTCCCTAACGAACCTCTCAACGTCAACGATTTTTCCCCGCATGAGCACGGTTCCATGACCGTATATTGTGTCCTTCAGGAAGGCACCGAGTTCTGCCAGCGGATCAAGATGTTTGTCCTTGGCCTTACGTAAAGTCCGGCCGATATTGAGGGCCAGGGTGACGGTGTTGCGGATCGCAGTTCGCTTGACGTCTGCTCCGCTCATTGGATACTCGGCGATGTAGGCCGCGCCCCCCATCTTGATGGTGACCGCGCGGGCGAAAGTCTCCATCCTCTGGTTGTCCTGGCCGGTATCGACGATGCAGGTGTGCCCGTTTTCGTCAGAAACAGCGAGTGGTGATCCGGACACTCCATAGACTCCGAACGTTTCCATTTGAAGCTCCGGGAAGGCTCGCCCCATTCCGTCTCCGTCCACAACCGGGATACCCGCTTCGGCGGCGACGACCAGAGGAATCATGGAATTCAGTCCACCGCACTCCATGGGGATTGTCGCATCGGCTGTTTTTCCGAGGTGTTTCTCCAAAGCACGGAGCGACCGGACTGCCTCAGTACCCGCCGGGACTTTCTCGACCACGACAGTCGGAGCGCCCATCATGGCCGTGGAAATGACAAAGTCATCGTCGTCAAGTTCGGACGGATCGAGGATTTCGATCTTTTTTCCGTTTTTGAGGCATTCCTCCACGAGCAGACGGCCGATGAGCGGATCTCCGCCGCCGCCTGTACCCAGTATTGCCGCGCCCCGCGCCAAGTCAGGGACGTCGTCTAGTGACAGATAGAAACTCATGTTGTTCTTCCTTCTACTTCCTGCGGTCAGGGTTCTGGGTGGGGCTATTTCGACGCCGGCAGGTCGCCGACCGCTTTGACGCGTACCCGGGAGGCGTTTCCTGGCAGATAGGCCAGGGGCAGCTCGTCGATCTCCACGATTTGGACAGTGCTGGCTTTGGCTCCGGCAGCTACGGCTTTGCTGATTGCTTCCTCCCTGGCTTGGTCGAGCACTTCTTCGCGCCTTCCTGCCGGGATAGCAAAGATACGGTCGACTTCGCCCCCGACTTGGGCTATGGCGGCGCCGATGGCATTTGCTACTCCGGATTGCCCCGGACGGGCAACGTCACTGGCGCAGGCCATCTGTTCCGGTACCAGGAACGCGCCGCCGCCGACTGCGACCACCGGGACGAGGTCGGAACTCGTGCGCATCCTGTCGACCGTCTCCGCGATCCTTCGGTGGATTTCGACTTTGGCCGCCTTCACCATTGAAGGATCCAGATGGCTGACACGGCCGGGGTCACCGATCTCCGCATCACCCGCCGCGACCATGATGTCGGTCGCCGTCAGAGTTTTGCCTCCGAAAACGAGTGCCTCCTCCGTGACTCTGTAGCCAACACTGTCCGGCCCGACGGTCACACCATTGTCGAACCTGATGCGGCTGCCGCCGCCGAGGCCGACGGACAACACATCAGGCATACGGAAGTTGGTTCGGATTCCCGCCACCTCAATTTCTGTTGCCGCCTCGCGGGGAAAGCCGGACTGGAGAACTCCGACGTCAGTCGTTGTTCCGCCAACGTCGACCACTATGCAGTCTTTGAGGCCCGAGAGGTAGGCGGCGCCGCGCATTGAGTTGGTCGGTCCTGAGGCAAAGGTGGCCACTGGGTATTTACGGGCGAAATCGACATCCATTAATGTACCGTCGTTCTGGCTCAGGAACAGCGGGGCATGGATGTTTAGCGCCATCAGGGATTGATCGAGTGAGGAACACACATCTGCTGAAAGCTCACGAAGGGCGGCATTGATGATAGTCGCATTTTCTCTCTCGAGGAGCCCCACTCTGCCGATTTCGTTGGAAAGGCTGACCGGAAGTTCCGGAAATTCGGCATTTATGATTTCCGCTGCCCTCTGTTCAAACTCCGAGTTGACTGGGGAAAACACGGAAGAGATTGCGAAGCTGCGTGCCCCTTTGGCTACGGCGTCCTGGGCTGCCCTGCGTATCTCGTCAGGATCAATCGGAGAGATTTCCCTTCCATCGAACTCATGACCTCCGCGGCACATGTAGGGCAAGGCGTGCAGCGCTTCAGTAATCCGTGTCGGCCAGCCGACGAACGGGGGCAGTCCGCCCGTTGCAGGAAGTCCGAGCCGGATTGCCGCCGTCGGTGCAAGCCGCTCGGCTTCGACCAGTGCATTGATGAAATGCGTGGTGCCGATCATGACGGCGTCTATGTCGGCAGAATCAAAGGAGTACGCGCTCTGTAGTCGGCGGAGGGACCCGGTAATCCCCTCTCCAACATCACTCATTGTCGGACTTTTAACACCTGCGAGGACCTCGCTTCCGTCAACGAGCACCGCGTCCGTGTTGGTCCCGCCAACATCGATGCCTATCTTCACTTGTATTCCTCCTGCAGTGCGCGCGGTTCAGTAATCGATCGGCGTGAGAGCGCCTTTTCGGATGTGCCTTTGATCAATCCGAGTTTGCCGGCGATGACGTAGAGAATCAGGGAAGCACCAAGCGAATTCAGGGACCCTACCCCCCATGGCAGGAACGTTCCAATCAGCACCGAAGCTGCCCAGACCACCAGGGTCCCAATGACCCACGTTGGCTCTGTTGCCGGCAGCCCGGGGGCAGATGCGGATAGGACCCTTCGCCATTTCTTTACGATGTAATATTCGGCGACCATGATGCCTGCGATGGGGGGAAACGTGACTCCGAGCAGGATCAGGAAATCCACAAAGTAGTTCAGTATTCCGGCAGCGGCGAGTGCGCTGCCCAGGATCCCGATAAAGATCGTGACGCTCGTGCGGCTCACTCGCTTCTTGAATACTGTCTCGACGAAGTTCACAATGCCCAGAGATGCCGAATACAAGTTCCAGTCGTTCATCTTGATCGTGCCGGCAACGATGATGATCGTGCCGACAAACCCGCTGCTGGACGTGACAATTGCGATAATGTCGTTGGTCTTGAGTGCATGGGCAAGGAGAACGCCGGCGATGGCCACCATGAATTCCCCGAGGGTGACGCCGAGCAGCGTCTGCTTGATGACATCGGAGGGTCTGCGGTTGAAGCGCGTCATATCCGGGGTAATCACCATGCCGACAATGAATCCGCCTGCGACCAGTGTTGTCCCCGCGGCCAGGCTAAGGACCGGTCCAGGGGCCGGCTGGTTAACCAGATCGCCGAGGTTGTGCCTTTGCAGCTCAGAGACAATCGACCAACCGGCGAGCAGGAGGAACGCGGGGATCGTAATGTAAGCGGTCCAGGCCATGCTCTTGAAGCCGTAAATGACTACCGCGGTCACGACGCCGCCGACCGCAAGGGCCCACGCCCATGCGGGAATAGCGGGCGCCAGATTGGCAAGCCCTCCAGCAGCCACGCCGCTTTGGACACCAAACCATCCGACCAGGCTAAGTGAGATGAACAGGGCGATGATGCTGGATCCATGACGTCCAAAGCCGGTCCATCTAGCGAGAACAGAAGTTGAGAGGCCTTCTTTTTGGCCAAGGATTCCCGTCATGATGGCAACCGCCTCCAGGATCACTGATCCAAGGAAGATGGCGAGCAGGGCGGTGGGAAAGTCCATTCCAAATCCCAGGGCTGCCCCGAGAAGGAACTGAGAAAGCGCTGACATTTGGCCGAACCTTTGAACGGCCACCGACCACCAGCTGTAGCGGGCGTGGTCAGGAACGCGCTCAAGGGCGTAGTCCTCCTCCCCCGAGTGTTTCTTATCAGTAGTTGTTGCCATCGGTGCTCCTTGGCTATGAGGTACCTACCCGGAAGAGGTTCAGGGATAGGAGGGAATGAAACGAAGCTACGGCCCGCGGCGGTCGTTATCAATGGTTGCTCTGACTACTAAATGCCCTCATCATGTGCATACTTAACACATTCGTCCCCCACGCACGCATCCGAAGGAGGCAGCCCATGTCTTGGCTTCTAAAGGCCACGGACCTGGAAGCATTGGAGTTTGGCGCGAGAATGCTGGGTTCGGGAGGGGCCGGTGACACTCACGCCATGTCTCTTTTGACTCGGAGTCTGTTGGAACATCGCGGCAGCGTGACCGTATTTCCGCCAAGTAAAATCCTTCCTGGCGATGTCGTAGTGGCCGTTGGCCTGGCAGGGTCGGCGTTGGCCTTCAGCGAAAAACCCAGCGGATCGGAGCCGTACGTAAGAGCTTTTGATGCGGTTACCCAGAAATTTCCAGGCCGACGAGCACTTGTCTGTGCCTTCGAAATGGCTGGGATCAATGCCTACGCACCGATCCTTGTGGCCGCGGCCCTGGGCATCCCGCTGGTCGACATGGATGGCATGGGGCGAGGACTCTCAGGACTGCACCAGACAACTTTCAACGCGCAGAGTGTCTCGATGACTCCTTGTGCTTTGGTCGACACTTCGGGGAGGTGCGTCGAAATTTCAGGATCAACTGCCGAGGAATCCGAGCGTGCCCTGCGCGTTCTCATGGGATTGTTTGGCGGCTGGGTGGCGTTCGCGGGGTACCCCATGGATGCGCTACAGGCGAGGGAAGGCGGCATAAGCCGGACGCTTGGACGAGCACTGGAGCTTGGACGCCAGTTCCAGCACTCCAAGGAACTGATGCAGTCCGTCAGCGATGCGATATCTCATTTTTGTACTCACACTGCAGGATGTCTTTTTGTGGGCCGAGGGAGTGTTGTGGACGTTCACTGGGAACCCGCCCCCCGTGATTCCGGTGCCGGGGTACAGGCCAAAGGAACGATGATTGTTCGGGCCGCAGGAAGATACCTTCGAATCGAGGCACAGAACGAATTCCTGCTGCTCCTCGACGAAGGCCGGCTGCTTGCTAAGGCCCCCCAAATTATCTGCCTCCTGGACAGCCATACCGGCATTCCCCTCCTCAGTGAGCGTATCCTGCCCGGTTACGGGGTAGACGTCGTTGTCTTTGAGGCCCCGGGCGAATGGAGCGAATCTGCAGCGCAGGCCTTGGTCGACATTTCCGGCTACGGGTACACAATCCCTTCCCTCGAAGACTCGCTGTGACAGCCCGGCTGACCCTTCGTGAAATACTGCGGTGTCCGATGCTGCTGGACAGCTCCGTGATCTTGGAACACCCCGTTTCGAGCTTCACGTTCATCTGCACTAACGAGATCAGCGCCAGCGGAGCCGCCACCACTGCCTATCTTGATCCACCAGACGAAGTGCAGGTCAGCAATCTCGAAGGCATCTGGATATCCTCCTGGATTCCCTCCTATGCCTTGGAAATCCTGCTTCCGCAGCTGAAGCGAAAGGGCGTGGGCGTAGTGATCCTGATACCAACCACGCCTCAGGACTTCCAACCGCTCTCGGAGTTCGGCCTTTCTACCCTGGAACTTGCGCGAAAACTCAGAATGAACGTGGTTGCGCTCCACCAGCCCCAAGCGACCGTGGCCGTGGCCGCATCCCTCAGCAGGTTCATGGGATCGGATCTCTGGGCACGGTCCATTAATATGACGGCCTTCACCCACGCCGTCCATCAGATGGAGCCAAGCCCCGAGGGCGTCGTTTCTGAACTCAGAAAGTATGTCAACGCGCGGATAGCAGTGATCAATTCACTCGGCCTGCCGCTCGCAGGCGCAGTGGAACGGCCGCTCGCATTCGGCAACATCGAGGCGTCACCCTTGTTTGACCCCAGCCAAACCCCGAACCTTGTATCGGTTCCCTTGCCCCCGCTTGTGGAGGACGACGATCCAGCGCTTTGGATACTCGCGGAATTCCAGCCCGACGCCCCGCCCTTCGAGCTGGAGGCTGCACAAGAACTCATGGAATTAGGGGCCCTTTCGTTGCTCAGGTGGCTCAGCCGGCAACGCTTCGCGAGCGAGCAGTTTCAATCCGCAAGATCAGCGATCGTCTCACAGCTCGCTGTCGCTGGCGGAGCAATTCCGGATCACGTCATCTCTCAAGCTCTCAGCGTCGGCTGGAACTTAAACGGATGGCACACCCTCATAAGCGTTCGTGCCCCACGGAAATCCCTAGCCCACGACATCGGACGAATGCTTCCAGCCGCTTTGACCCGGTATGACTACACAGTGGACTCGTCCGAATACATCGATCATTGGCTTATCTGGGAAACAAGGAAGGACCAACCAACCCGGCGCGACTACAGGGATTTCGTCGCCGCTCTGGATACCCTACGACCACCGCCAGAAACTGGAATCGTTTTTGGCGTCGCCAGGCCACGTCTTGGACCGGAGGGATTTGCAAGAAGCATCGCGGAGGCCGAAGACTTCGCTCGACAAGCAAGTTCCAGCAAGGGACGCCGGCAGATTGTTGACGCCCAGGAATCCGTCGCCACCCAATTGATCCGGACTACGCTCCATGATCCCGCACTCGTTCGCCAAGCCACGAAGTTTCTAAAACGACTGTCCGAACCAGACGCCGACTACCTGAGGAAAACGCTGAACACCTACCTTCAAAGCGAATCCAACCTCGCGGAAACGTCGCGCGCCCTTGGGGTCCATCGAAACACGGTGGTCAAGAGGATCGAAAGAATCGAGGAACTCCTGGATGCACCGCTCGAAAACCCTGACACCAAATTCGCTTTGCGCATCGCGCTCAGAATCCTGGAAATTTCCACCATCGAGTAGCCGCATCGTCCCCGACAGCAATGAAAAGGCTCCACGCTTGATCCTAGGTGAAAGTTCGCGTCCCTGAAGCCAACGGCCTTGGTGTTGTGAATGTTCTTGGCGCATTGATCGATAGGAGACGTTTCGATGAATCACGGTAAGGACAGAGAATGAGTGGCGTGCCGGCCGGTTTGCCCCTCATCGCATTTGAGGGTGCAGCCGTCGTCTGAATCCGCAGGCCAGTGTCCTGTCCTATCCGCGACGCGATTCGAACCGAGGAACGCCGCCGAAACGCTGCAGGAATTGGCCCCTTGCCAGCCCACGTACGGCACTAAACCCGCAGCTCAGAGCCGAACTAAGAGCCCCCTGTCGGATTCGAACCGACGACCCCCGCTTTACAAGAGCGGTGCTCTGGCCAACTGAGCTAAGGAGGCGCGCCCCGGCGGACCGGGACTAGTGCCCCGGCAGGCCGGAGCTGGTGCGCGCGTGCGCTAGATAAGGGTAGCCCAAGACCTCCTGCCCACGGAAATTCCAGCGGGCAGGAGGCCTAAGCCTCGATAACTACTTCTTTGCTGCGACAGCTGCATTCAGGACGGTCATGAAGTCCGCCTTGTTGTCCCATTGCTGGCCGTCAATGAAGACCGTGGGCGTGCCGGAGATCCCGATATTCTTGGCCTCCTGAGTGACTACCTTGACGAACGGCCGGTACGTCTTGTTGTCGATGCAGGAGTCAATGTTGGCCGATCCCGCTTGGGTGGCCAACTTCTTGAGGTCGTTGTCCGAAATGCCCGCACTGCCCTCGGCCGGCTGCTGTGCGTACAACAGGTCCACGAGTGCCGAGTACTTGTCTGGTGACGTGTTCGCCACGCATGCTGCAGCGTTGGCGGCGCGGGAGGAGTAGTTGGTGCTGGAGCTGGCGTCCAGGAAGCCGAACGGACGGTACTCCAGGGTGATCTTGCCGTCGTTGCGCAACTGGGTCAGCTGCTGGCTGTACGTGGTCTCGAAGTTCTTGCAGATGGGGCAGATGAAGTCGATGTAGGCCACAACTTTGACCGGTTTGCCGGCTTCAGCCTCGGCGCCGGGAGCGGTCACGGTGGCGGGCGGGGTGGCCGGGGCCGCCGGAAGCGACGAGAGGCTAACGGTGCCGGCGGCCACCTTCGCCACATCGGTGCCCTTCATCAGCGTCACGCCGCCGTGCACGTTGGCGTTGGCCGGCGTCGGGCCCTGATCGGCGATCGGGGCATTGTTCGCAATGTTCTGGGTGACCACGAGGGCAATGACCGCGAGGATCGCCACGACGGCGACCACAATGCCCCATCCGATGAGCAACTTGTTGCGCTTGTCCTTTTTCAGCTGAGCTTCGCGGATCTCTCGGGCCTTTTCGCGGGCCTGGGCGGTGCGCTCTGCCTTGGACAGGCGTGGTTCGTTTGCGGGGCTCATCAGTTCCTCGTGATTTATCGACGGCTTTGGTTTTTAGCTAGGGCAACGGTGCCAGTTTACGGGAGAAGACCGGCAGCTTTGCTGGGGTCTTCGACTCCAGTCTGAGGAACGAGCAAGTGTCCATGATGATTCCCGCCGGTAGGGTGGGAGATGAGTCACAAGGAACCCCAGGGGGCAGCAATGCAAGAAACGGCAAGCGAAAAAATCGACGGCGCGCCCGAAGGCAATCAGGCTCCAAAGGCCCGGAAACACGATTTCATGGTGGTCTCCAACCGCCTTCCCGTGGACCGTTACACCAACGATGACAGCGAAAACAGCGAGGAAGGTTGGCGCCGCTCCCCAGGCGGCCTGGTCACTGCCCTCGCGCCGATGATGACGAAGACCGACGGCGCGTGGGTGGGCTGGCACGGCGCCCCGGACGAGGCGTTGGAGCCCTTCAGCCACGGAGGCATGGACCTGATTCCCGTGGACCTCAGCACGGACGATGTTGAGCTCTATTACGAAGGCTTCTCCAACGCGACCCTCTGGCCGCTCTACCACGACGTCATTGCCCCGCCGGAGTTCCACCGAACGTGGTGGGACAACTACCGCCGGGTCAACCAGCGCTTCGCCGACGCCGTTGTCCAGCACGCAGAGCAGGGAGCCACCGTCTGGGTCCAGGATTACCAACTCCAGCTCGTGCCGAGAATGCTCCGCCAGGCGCGCCCGGACCTGCGCATCGGCTTCTTCAACCACATACCATTCCCGCCACCGGAGATCTTCGCCCAATTGCCGTGGCGCCAGGCCATCATCGAAGGTCTTCTCGGCGCCGACCTGGTGGGTTTCCAGCGCCCGAGTGACGCGGCAAACTTCATGCGCTCGGCACGCCGCTTCATCGGCGCAAGCGTCAAACAGCAGCAGGTCCACGTCAAGGGACCGGACGGCCGGATCACCCACATTGCCCGCGCGCAGGCCTTCCCGATCTCCATCGCCGTGGATCAGATCAGCGAACTCGCGGAGCGCCCGGACATCATCGAACGTGCCCGGCAGATCCGCCAGGACCTCGGTAACCCCAAAACGATCCTCCTAGGCGTGGACCGCCTCGACTACACCAAGGGCATACCCCACCGTTTGAAGGCCTTTGAGGAACTCCTCAAGGAAGGACGGCTCACCGTGGAGGACGCCACACTGATCCAGGTGGCGAGCCCCAGCCGCGAGCGCGTGCGGCAGTACAGACTCCTGCGTGAAGAAATTGAAGGCACCGTGGGCCACATCAACGGCAGCTACGACACGATGCAGAACACCGCCGTTCGCTACCTCCACCACAGCTACCCGATCGAGGAGATGGTCGCCCTGTACCTCGCGGCCGACGTCATGCTGGTGACGGCGTTGCGCGATGGCATGAACCTCGTTGCGAAGGAATACGTCACCGCCCGGACCAACAACACGGGTGCGTTGGTCCTGAGTGAATTCACTGGCGCGGCCGATCAACTCAAGCAAGCACTCCTCATGAATCCGCACGACATCGACGGACTCAAGAACACCATCATGAGGGCGGTGCACCTGCCCCCGAACGAATCCCGCCGCCGGATGAAGTCCATGCGCAAGCAAATCCTCGACCACGACGTCGATCATTGGTCCGCCGAATTCCTCTCGGCCCTGGCAGAAACAGTGGTGCGCGATGACTCCTGAGACAGCAGCTACTCCCCCGCTGAGCCTGACGCCCGAACTGCTCGACGCCGTGCGCAGGATCGCGGGAACCGACCACCTTCTGGTGGCCATGGACTTTGACGGCACCATCTCCCCGATCGTGGACCACGCCGACGCCGCGCGCCCACTCCGGCGCTCAGCCGCCGCTTTCGCTGAACTCGCCAAACTTCCGAGGACGACGACGGCGCTCATCTCCGGGCGGGCACTGGCCAGCCTCCGGGCGGTCGCCTCGCCGCCTGAGGCCACGCTGCTGATAGGCAGTCATGGCGCGGAGGCCTGGATGGGCCCCGGTTCGGCGGAGCTTCGTCTCGACGACGCCCAAAGGGAACTCCTCGCCGAAGTCCGCGAGGTCCTGGCCGGAATCTCGCAGGAAGCCCCGGGGACCGTCCTCGAAGACAAGCCCGCCGGCGTCGTACTCCACACCCGGCGTGCCGCCGATGACGTGGCGGAGGACGCTGTCGCGGCCGCGCGGGCGGTCCTTGAAGGCCGGCCAGGGGTCTTCCTCAAGAACGGCAAGCGGGTTCTCGAGACCTCCGTGGTGCATTCCTCCAAAGGGGAGGCTGTCGAGTTCCTGCGCCAGGCGACCTCCGCCACCGGAATCCTTTTTGCCGGCGACGACGTGACGGACGAGGACGCGATCGCCAGGCTTGGCGCCGGCGACGTCGGGGTGAAGGTCGGCCTGGATTTCACCCAGGCCGAGTTCCGCGTCGAGGCCCCTGTTCACGTCGCCGAACTCCTGGAGGCGCTCCTTCGCGAGCGTCGCCGCGCAGTCTCGGGAGACTCATCTCACATGTGACATTCGTAACATTTAGGCGAATAACCCGGGCTACTGCCATACTCTTGGTTGTGATGTGGCGCACAACTACCGTGCGGCGTCACTCAGTCTCCCTTGCCCGGGCCCAGCCCAGGGCGGGGAGTCCAACTGAATAAACATGAACCATTCACAACGGATCGTCCGGCACGTACCTGCCGGTGAAGGGATTGATAACTGTGGCAACAGTTACTTTTGATAACGCTACGCGTCTGTACCCGGGCACAGATAAGCCCGCCGTCGATAAGCTCAACATCGACATCGCCGATGGCGAATTCCTGGTCCTCGTTGGACCCTCCGGTTGCGGTAAGTCCACCTCCCTGCGCATGCTCGCAGGGCTCGAGGATGTGAACTCCGGCCGCATTCTGATCGGTGACCGCGACGTCACGGACGTCCCGCCGAAGGACCGCGACATCGCAATGGTCTTCCAGAACTACGCCCTGTACCCGCACATGACGGTTGCGGACAATATGGGCTTCGCACTCAAGATCGCCGGCGTCTCCAAGGAAGAGCGCGCTGAGCGTGTCCGCGAAGCAGCCAAGCTTCTTGACCTCGAGCTTTACCTGGACCGCAAGCCGAAGGCACTGTCCGGTGGCCAGCGTCAGCGCGTAGCCATGGGCCGCGCAATCGTCCGTAACCCGCAGGTCTTCCTCATGGATGAGCCCCTTTCCAACTTGGACGCCAAGCTCCGTGTCCAGACCCGCACCCAGATCGCGTCCCTGACCCGCCGCCTCGGCGTCACCACGGTCTACGTGACCCACGACCAGGTCGAGGCCATGACCATGGGTGACCGCGTTGCCGTTCTCAAGGACGGCCTGCTGCAGCAGGTAGACACCCCGCGCAACCTGTACGACCGTCCGAAGAACGTCTTCGTTGCCGGCTTCATCGGCTCCCCCGCCATGAACCTGCTCGAACTGCCCGTCGTCGACGGCGGCGTCCAGTTCGGTGGCACCGTTTACCCGGTACCGCACGATGTCCTCGAAGAGGCACACGGCAAGACCGTCACGCTCGGTTCCCGTCCGGAAGACCTCGAGACCGTTGGTGCCGGCGAAGGCCTCGAAGTTGAGGTCGACGTCGTCGAAGAGCTCGGCGCCGACGCCTACGTCTACGGCCACACCACGCTTGACGGCAAGAGCCACGACATCGTGGCCCGCGTCGACGGCCGCCGCCCCCCGATGAAGGGCGAGTCCATCTTCGTTCGTCCGCAGTCCGGCCACGTGCACTTGTTCGACACCAAGTCGGGCCTGCGCCTGGGCGACTAACAGCCTCGCCGGCATCACCGCATTACCGACGGCGGCCCTTCCGAGTGGACGGGCCGCCGTCGTCGTTAACAGCAGCCTCCATACGGAAGAATTGACCCCATGACCGAGCAAAGCGGTGCCAAGTGGCATGACGAACCCACCGACTACGCGCAGATCGGCAAACTCCCGCGCACCGAGGCCGCCAGCGCCAATGACACTGCTCCGCCGGCGGGCGTGATCGGATCCCTCAATATCACCGCCGCGGCAGCGGATCCTGAGCTCCTCGACCTGCCATGGCACATCGCACTCGAAGACTGGCCGGCGGCGAACCTGGCCGCCCTGCCGCGCGGTATTTCCCGGCACATCGTGCGTTTCGCGCACCTGGCCGGCTCCGTCATCGCCATCAAGGAAACGTCCGAGCACGTTGCCCGGCACGAATACCACATGCTCCGGAAGCTGGCACGAATGGATGTGCCTTGTGTCGAACCGGTCGCGGTCATCACCGGCCGCACCACCGTTGACGGCAGGCCCCTGAACCCCGTGCTGGTCACACGGCACCTCAAGTTCTCCATGCCTTACCGGGCGCTCTTCTCCCAGATGCTGCGCCGGGACACCCTCACAAGGCTTATCGACGCCCAGGCGCTGCTGCTGGTGCGCCTGCACCTGATCGGTTTCTATTGGGGCGACGTTTCCTTGTCCAACACCTTGTTCCGCCGCGACGCCGGCGCGTTCGCTGCCTACCTCGTGGACGCCGAGACGGGCGAGCTTTACCCCGATCTATCTGTGGGCCAGCGTGAGTACGATCTGGAGATCGCCCGCGTCAACATCGCCGGGGAACTCATGGACCTGCTCGAAGGCGGCCTGATCGAGGAGAAGGTGGACCCGGTGGCGACGTCGGAGCTCATCATGGACTCGTACCGCCGGCTTTGGGCCGAACTCACCGAGAAGGAATCGTTCGAGCTCGGTGAACGCTGGCGCGTGGGCGCACGTATCCGCCGCCTCAACGAACTCGGCTTCGACGTCGAGGAATACGCGATCAAGACCACCGCGGACGGCTCCACCATCCAGCTTCAGCCCAAGGTCGTCGACGCCGGCCACCACCAACGGCGGTTGCTCCGCCTCACGGGCCTGGACGCCCAGGAGAACCAGGCCCGCCGGCTGCTCAACGACATGGATTCATTCCGGGCGGACAACAACCCGGACATGGACGAAGAAATCAGTGCCCATACCTGGGTCAGCCAGATCTTCGAGCCCATCGTCCGGTCCATCCCGCGCGACCTCGCAGGCAAGCTCGAGCCGGCGGAAGTGGTCCACGAAGTCCTCGAACACCGCTGGTACATGAGCCAGAAGCAGGACAGCCACATCCCCCTGGCTGAAGCCGTGCAGTCCTACCTGGACACCATCCTGCGCCACCGGCGTGACGAGGCTGCCATCATGCTCAATCCGGACACGGCGATGCTCAAGATCCTTGAAGCTGAAACCGAGGAATCCCGGTACGACGAGGACGAATACCCGGATTCCGACGACTAGCCCGGGGGTTTAAGGCTCCAACGTCTGTGCCAGTCCCCTCAGCACGGGTTCACGCCCGAGCTCGATGTGGGAGTACGCCAGCGTGTAGGCGAGATCGGCCTTGCCGCCGAGGATGGCGTTGCACAGTTCCATGTGCTCGTCGTTCTGGAGCTCGTTGCTGCGGTTGTGCGCGAGGCCGAAGATCCAGCGCATGCGGCCGAACAAAGGTTTGACCGATTCGATCAGCAGCCGATTGCCGGACAGCCGGACGATTTCGGCGTGGAACGCCGCACTGAGGCGTACGACGTCGTCGGTCCGGCCGTCGTCGATCGCTTGCCTCGTGTCATCGAGGAGTTCCTGCAGATGGCCGCCCGGTTCGCCCGCCGCGACGCGGACGGCCGCCATGCGGGCCGCGAACGTTTCCAGGCAGAGCCGTACGTCGAAGAGTTCATTGACGTCAGTGAGCGTCAATTGGCGCACCACCGCGCCACGCCGCGGGAAGGTTTCCACGAAGCCATCCTGCTCGAGGCGTTGGATAGCTTCCCGCACGGGGATTCGTGAAACGTTGTAGAGCTCGGAGAGCTCCCGTTCACGCAGCCGCACGCCCTGTTCGTATTTCCCCGCCACTATTCCCTCAAGAACCAGTTGGTAGACCTGTTCGGCCAGGGCTTCGTCGTCGCGGGTTGTCAACGTTTCGGGCATCGGCTTCGGCCACCCTTCCCTTCCCCATCGTCTTGCATTCCACCCGAGCATACACGGACGGAAAGAGAGCTGTTTGGTATTCCAGATAGCGCGATATTTGTGATTTACATCCCATCGAACCTGCTCTTGTCTATTTTTGGTATACAAAAAGTCCGGAGCCCACTCCTTGGATCATGAATCGAGCACCCCCGTTGACCCAGCTACAGTCCACCGTCGAAGCTACGGCTGCGAGTCCATCCCCCAGTACGGCCCCGAAGAGACCCACTACCGAGGCGCGGTCACTTCTGGCCACTGCCTGGTTGCGGATCCGCCGGAGCAAGATTGCCTTGTTGAGCCTGTGCGTGGTGGTGGCCATCATGTTGTTCGCCATCCTCGGCCCGCTGCTCAGTGCCATGTCTGGCAACGATCCGTTCACGTCCAACACCAGCCCCGATGTCCTGGACGACCTCCAGACTCCCGGGTTGCCGCTCCCCGGATACATGTACCCCTCCGCCAGCCACTGGCTGGGCGTGGAACCTGGACTGGGCCGTGACCTGTTTGCACGGCTCGCCTACGGCGGCCAGGTGTCCCTCACTATTGCCCTGCTGTCCACCGCGGTCTCCGTGGTCCTGGGAACCGTGATCGGTGCAGCCGCGGGCTACTTCGGCGGCAAGACGGACGCCATCATCAGCCGGATCATGGATCTCTTCCTTGCCTTCCCGCACCTCTTGCTGGTCCTTTCGCTGACACCCATCCTGCAGTCACGGTTGCGCGACACCCCGCTGGGCCAAGGCAGCTTCCTTCCCATGGCTTCGCTAGTGGTCATTCTAGGGTTCTTCGGCTGGGCATACCTCGCCCGCATTGTCCGCGGCCAGGTACTGAGCCTCCGCGAGCGCGAGTTCGTCGAGGCTGCGCGGTCCTTCGGTGCCTCGCACCTGAACGTATTGTTCCGGCAGATCATTCCCAACGTCATGGGCGTCGTGCTGGTCTACGCCACCATGCTCATCCCCACGAATATTTCGGCGGAAGCCGCGCTGTCCTTCCTCGGCGTCGGCGTCAAGGACCCCACGCCTTCGTGGGGGCAGATGCTCAACGCCGCCCAATCCGGCAACTGGTACCTCAGCGATCCCTGGTTCCTGGCAGTACCCGGCGCCATGCTCATCGTGACCGTCCTGGCGTTCAACCTGCTCGGCGACGCCGTGCGGGATGCCCTGGACCCGAAGGCATCCCGCCACTAATCCCCCTTCATTTCCGTTCCACCCACCCCTATGAGGAGCACAATGAATACCCCCACCAGAGCGCTGGCCCTTGCCGTGCTGATCACCACCGCTGCCACAGGCTGCGCAGCGGGACAGAACCAGCCAGGAACTGCTGCATCAGGCGCTTCCAGCACCGAGCAGGCTCCCGAAGTGGTCAAGCCCGGTTTCACCACCAAGGGCGGCAACATCAACGTCCTGATGTCCTCGGACTTCCAAACCCTGGACCCAGGCAACAGCAACTACGTCCAGACGGCCAACGTCGGCCAGCTGTACTACCGGAACCTCACCATGGCGAAGGAGACGGCCGGCCAGCCGCCCACCATCGTTCCGGACCTCGCCACGGACACGGGCCAGGTGTCCAAAGACGGACTCACCTGGACGTTCATCCTCCAGAAGGGCGTCAAGTTCGAAGACGGCCGCCCCATCACCTCCGCCGACGTCAAGTACGGGATCGAACGCACCTTCGCCCAAGACGTTTACACCCAGGCCCCGCAAGAGCTCAACGCAGCGCTCGACGCCGGCGGCTACAAAGGGCCGTACAAGGATCCTTCCGCCGACCTCAAGGCTGTTGAAACGCCCGACGAACGCACTATCGTTTTCCACTTGAAGAAGCCGTTCGCCGAGTTTCCGGCTTTGGCCTCCCGTTCCAACACCTCCCCTGTCCCTAAGGACAAGGACACCAAACTGGACTACACCAACCACCCAGTGTCTTCGGGCCCGTACATGGTCGATTCGTACAGCCGCGGAAAATCGCTCAAACTCGTCCGCAACCCGAACTGGGATCCGTCCACCGACCCCAACCGCACGGCACTTCCGGACTCCTTCAGCTTCTCGCTCTCCACCTCGCAGGCCACTATCAGCCAGCAGCTCCTGGCCAATTCCGACCCCAACGCCCTCACCTTGGACTCCAACGGTGCATTGCAGACCTCGGATTCGGCCAAGCTGGCTGACGCCCAGGTCAAAGACCGCGTCGCTTCGGGACTGCTCGGTTGCAACGACGTCCTCAGCCTCAACACCGAGAAGATCACCGATCCAGATGTCCGCAGGGCAATCGCCCTGGCGCTGGACCGTCAGTCCATCCTGGTCCAGTACGGCGGACGTCGCTTCGGTGAACTCACGCAGACTCCGCTCAACGCCAAGATGCGCGGTTACGTGGCCCAGGACCTCGAGATCGACCCCACCGGCAAGCCCAAGCTGGAGGAAGCCAAGAAGCTCCTCGAGGGCAAGAACTACCCCAAGACCCTCACCTACGGGTACGCCAACAACCGCGACGCCTACAAGAACACCGGCACCGTGATCCAGCAGAACCTCAAGGCCCTGGGCATCGACGTCCAGCTCGTGCCGATCCCGGCTCCGAACTACTACTCCGTCCTGGCCAGTGACCAGCTGCCGGACATTGCTCGCTCAGGCTGGTGCGGCGGCGCCGACCCCGCGTCAGTGCGTACATCCGCCGATCCGATCCTCGGACCGAACAACGACGGCACCAGCTACGGCTTCTCCAACACGTCGCGCTACTTCGATCCCCAGATTTCGAAGGCCATGTTCGAGCTCCGGAACACGGCGGGGACCTCGGAAGAACTCGGCAAGAAGTGGTCTGAGGAGTTCGGCAAGGCCTTGAAGACCTACCCGATCATCCCGCTCGTCCGCAGCCACACCAACAGCGTGGTGGGCTCCAACATCCGCAACGCCCAAGTGGGCTACTTCTTCGGCGGCATCGACCTCTCGATCGTCGGCGTCGAGCACTAACCAGGCCCATCCGCACCAATCAGGCTAGCCCAGAAGGGAGGCGGGCCGTCCGGCGACTACCGGACGGCCCGCAACCAGCACAATGCTTAGATTCATCTTTCGCCGGACAGGCTCCCTGGTCCTGCTTCTCATAGCCGTCAGCTTCATCACCTTCACGCTATTCCAGCTGGGTCCTGCCGATCCTGCGTCGGCCGCTTGCGGCCAGGAGTGCACTCCCGAACGTATCGCGGAAGCCCGCGTGGCCCTAGGCATGGACCATCCGTTCCTGATCCAGTACATCGACTACATGCGCGGTCTGGTCTCGCCGCGCATAATCGGTGCTCCCGGAGCGGAATCGATCTGCCAGTGGCCATGCCTCGGCAAATCGTTCCAAACAAATGAAAACGTCTCGGACATCATCGCCCGTTCTTTGCCCTACACGCTCTCCATGGCGGTTGGAGCGCTCGTGCTCTGGACCGTGTCCGGCGTCGGGCTCGGTTTGCTGGCAGCACTTCGCAAGGGATCAGCCACGGACAAATTCATCGTCGGCGCAGCGTCCGTCGGCGTCTCGCTGCCTATCCCCGTCACCGGTTTGTTCCTGCTGCTGGTATTCGTCAACCAATTGCACCTCCTGCCCTTCACGACGAACGAGATCAACAGCCCCTTCGGTCCGCACGGTCCGTGGGCGTGGGTGCTCAACTACTTCCTGCCGTGGGTTGCCCTCGCGGTGCTTTTCAGCGCGGCGTACATCCGGGTCACCCGGACCAACATGATCGAGACCTTCAGCGAGGACTTCATCCGCACGGCCCGTGCGAAGGGCCTGGCGCCCCGAACAGTGACGTTCAAGCACGGTGTCCGGGCCGGTATCACTCCCGTCGTGACCATGCTCGGCATGGACATCGGGCTCCTCCTCGGCGGAGCGGTCCTCACCGAGCAGATCTTCTCCGTCCCTGGACTCGGTTTCACGGCCGTACGGGCCGCCATTTCCGGCGACCTCCCCGTCACCATGGCCATCACCATGCTGGCCGCTTTCTTCGTCATCGTCGCGAATGTCGTCGTCGACCTCGCCTACGCTGCCATCGACCCCCGAGTGAGGCTCCAATGACCCAGCTTCAGCCCAGTCCGGCCGGTCAGTCGGCCACGCGAACCGTGCGGCCCGCCACGGAAACCGCAGCGTTCCTGGACGTCCGGAACCTTTCGGTGAAATTCCCCACCGACGACGGCCTTGTCTCGGCCGTGAACGGGATGGATTTCTCCTTGGAACGCGGTCAGACCCTCGGCATCGTCGGGGAATCCGGGTCCGGCAAGTCGGTCACCAGCCAAGCGCTCATGGGACTCCTCAAGGGAACCTCCGCCCGCATCACCGGCCAGGCGTTGTTCCAAGGCAAGGACCTTGTCACCTTGCCCGAGTCCGGCATGCGGCAGCTTCGCGGCCGGAACATCGGGATGATCTTCCAGGATCCGCTCTCGGCCCTGCATCCCTTCTACACCGTGGGCCATCAGATCGCCGAGGCCTACCTCGTCCACAACAAGGCGAGCAAGAAGCAGGCCCGCACGGCCGCCGTCGACATGCTCGGCAGGGTAGGCATTCCCAGCCCCGAGCAGCGCTACGCCGAATACCCGCACCATTTCTCCGGGGGCATGCGCCAACGAGCCATGATCGCCATGGCCTTGATCTGCGAGCCGGAACTGCTCATCGCGGACGAACCCACCACGGCCCTGGACGTCACCGTGCAAGCGCAGATTCTTGACCTCATGTCCGAGCTCCAGGAAGAAACGAACTCTGCACTCATTCTCATTACCCACGATCTTGGCGTCGTTGCCGAGGTCTGCGATTCCGTGCTGGTCATGTACGGCGGCCAGTGCGTCGAATCGGGCCCCGTGGACGAGATCTTCTACGACACGCAGCATCCCTACACCCTCGGCTTGCTCAAATCGATGCCGACGCTGAGCAGTTCCTCGGGCCGGCTCAACCCCATTCCGGGCCAGCCGCCGTCGCTCCTTGACCTCCCGAAAGGTTGCATTTTCAGCGCACGATGCGAATACGCAGCCCTCGCCGGCGACGGCGTGTGCGCAAGCCAGCGGCCGGAGCTCGTGGTCGAGGACGGCCACGGCAAGCGTTGCCACTTGAGCGGCCCCCAGATCGTCACCATTCGGAATACGCGTTAGGACCCGTCATGGACACGCAGGCAATTCTCCAGGTCGAGAACCTCCAGAAGCACTTCCCCATCAAAGGTGGACTCTTCTCCCCCACAGGATCCAAGACCGTCAAAGCGGTCGACGGCGTCTCGTTCAGTCTCGCCCGCGGCCAGACGTTGGGGCTCGTGGGTGAGTCCGGCTGCGGAAAATCGACCACCGGACGCATGATCGCCCGGCTCATGGATCCAACCGGCGGGAGGATCCTGATCGACGGCGTGGACATCAGCCAGCTGGGCGGCCGCGATTTGTACAACTTCCGCCGCAAAGTCCAGATGATCTTCCAGGACCCTTTCGCCTCGCTCAATCCCCGGCAAACCGTGGGCACGGCCATCGCGGCGCCGATGCTGGCGCAAAAGATCAACCCGGCCGGCGGCCTCAAGAACCGTGTCAAGGAACTCCTCGAACAAGTGGGCCTCAAGCCCGAGCACTACAACCGCTTCCCGCACGAGTTCTCCGGCGGCCAGCGCCAGCGCGTGGGAATCGCCCGCGCCATCTCGCTGAACCCCTCCGTGATTGTCTGCGACGAGCCCGTATCCGCCCTCGATGTCTCGGTACAAGCGCAAGTGGTCAACTTGCTGCAGGAGATCCAGCGGGACACCGGAGTGGCATACATCTTCATCGCGCACGATCTTTCCGTGGTCCGCCATATCTCGCATGAGGTGGCGGTGATGTACCTCGGCAAGATCGTGGAACAAGGGCCCAGGGAGGAATTGTTCCGTGATCCCCGGCATCCCTACACGCAAGCTCTCCTGTCCGCTGTGCCCTTGCCGGATCCCCGGGCGGCCCGCCAGCAGCAAAAGATCCGGCTCCGGGGAGATCTGCCCTCGCCGGCAAACCCACCCAGCGGTTGCGTCTTCCGCACCCGGTGTCCGTTGTTCGGCACCTTGGGCGCGGAACAGCAGCAACGCTGCATCAGCGAAATCCCCCGACCAGCCAGCGCGGCTGCCCCGGCCTGCCATCACGCAGGTCTGGAATCTGCAGCCCTCGCTGGTGTGCAATAGATCCAACATCAAAGGAGCCATACATTGAACACCCTGATTCGCGCCGTCCGCCCCTGGGGACAAGCATTGAGCGACGTCCTCATCACGGACGGCAAGATCACCGGCGTCGAGCCCCA
Organism: Arthrobacter sp. FW306-2-2C-D06B; assembly: GCF_021789175.1. NCBI lineage: Bacteria > Bacillati > Actinomycetota > Actinomycetes > Micrococcales > Micrococcaceae > Arthrobacter > Arthrobacter sp. FW306-2-2C-D06B. The sequence continues at coordinate 701,271 of NZ_CP084560.1, read as the reverse complement.
TGACCCTGCACGCGCCGCGGCGACCGGCGACACGACCGTCGTCGAGGGCCGCGGCCGCCTCCTCGTGCCGTCGTTCTCGGACGTCCATGTGCACCTGGACTCCACCCGCATCGGTCTTCCGTTCCGCGAACACACCGGCGGCCCGGGCGTGTGGACCATGATGATGAACGATCGGCAGAACTGGCGCAACGCCGAGGTTCCGTTGCAGGAACGCGTCAACAACACCCTCGGCCGGATGATCGCCCGCGGCACCACCCGCGTCCGCTCCTATGCCCAGATCGACGTCGATTGCCGCCTCGAGCGTTTCGATGCCGTGATGGCCGCCAAGGAGCAGTTCAAAGGCCAGGCCGACGTCGACATCATCGCGTTCCCGCAGGCCGGGCTTCTCCTGGAGGACGGCACCGTACCCCTCATGGACCAGGCACTCAAGGCCGGCGCCAATGTCATGGGAGGCATCGATCCGTGCAGCCTGGACCGCGACCCTGCCCGGCATCTGGACATCGTCTTCGGACTGGCCGAAAAGTACCAGGTCCCCATTGATATCCACCTCCACGAGCCCGGCGAGCTCGGTGTCTTCAGCACTGACCTGGTGATCGAGCGCACCCGCGCCCTGGGCATGCAGGGCAAGGTCACCATGTCCCACGCCTACCAGCTGGGCAGCGTCTCCGAGGCCACTACGCGCCGCCTCATCGATGAGTTCGCCGAACTGGACATCTCCATGGCCTCCGTGGCGCCGGGCTCCGCCGGCGTGGCGGGCCAGCTGCCCATTCCGCTGCTCGCGGAAGCCGGCGTCCGGATGGGCTTGGGCGAGGACGGCCAGCGCGACTACTGGTCCCCTTACGGCAACACGGACATGCTCGACCGCACCTGGCAGCTGGCATTCACCCACGGCTTCCGCAAGGACGAGCTCATCGAGCACTGCCTCGCGATCGCCACGGTAGGCGGCGCCAGCATCCTTGACCCGTCCGCCACCCGCCTGAAGGGCACGGCACACCGTCCCGGCGTCGACGTTGGCGATCCCGCCGAACTCCTGCTGCTCGACGGCGAAACCGTCGCCTCCGCCGTCATGGACCGCGGCACCGACCGCACGGTGATCCACCGCGGCAAGGTCGTGGCGGAGCAGCTCGAGCTCGTCTAATTCCGCCCAACTGACTCGCAGTTGTTGTCGTTATGTGGGCTCATAACGACAACAACTGCGAGCTAGTTGGGCAGGGGGGAGGGCCGTGCGTGGTTTGGTTTGCGCCCTGCCCCCATTGGCTAGCGCCCGACGGCGGCGGGCTCGCCCAGGTGTTCAGTCTCGGCGGCTGCCACTGACACGGCGCGCCCACGCACCGCGAGGAAACCGGCCACCGCGAGCAGCACCGCTTCCGCAGCCAGGACCCAGAAGGGAACGTCCCAGCCGCCGGACCACTCATGCAGGAATCCCGCACCCAACGGCCCCAGCGAGGCCAGTGCGAAGCCCAAGCCCTGGCTCATGGCGGACAGGCTGCCGGCGCTCTCTGGCCCTGCCGAGCGGATGATTACCAACGCCATTCCCAGCCCGAACCCGGCGCTCTGGACGATCCCCAACAGGCCCACCATGAGGAATTGCAAAGCTACGGGCGCCGTCAAGACTCCTATCAAAGCCGCGGCGACGAGCAGTCCCAAGCCGGGCCCCATAACCTTCAGAACCGCGCGACGCCCCGCGAGAACGGGGGCCAGCAGGCTCGCGGGCAGCCCTGCGACGCTGAACCAGGCCAGGAGCCCGGCTGCGTCGGCCGCGGTCTGTCCCTTCGACACCAGGAACACCGCGAGCCACGAGGTCACGGCGAAATACAGCATGGCTTGCAGCCCGAAAAAGGCGGTCACGGCCCAGGCCGTCCGCTGCTTCCGCAGCGGGATGGTGCCGGCTTCCCCCGTGGCGCCGCCCGCCGTCGTCGTCTCCTGTAAACCAGCGCCCGACGCCGGTCCGCCGGTTCCGTCGGGACGCGCGGCTGTTTGACCGGTGCGGTGGATCAACGCGGCCCCTAGCAAGGCGGGAACGGCCCAGACGGCCAGCGCCCAGGCGAGGCTTCCACCGAGCGCCTGCTGCAACGGCTGGACGAGTCCTGCGCCAAGCGCCGCGCCCAGCCCGAAGCCCATGGTGCACAGCCCCGTCCACCACCCGGTACCGCGGTTGGCTTTGACGATCTGCGGCACAAGCACGCTGGCGGTCATGATGGAGGCCCCTGCGAGGAACGTTCCGGGCAGCAACAGTCCGGGCACGAGCACTCGGACAAGGAGCGCGGCGGCCAGTACCAGGAGCGCCGCCGCCACGGCCCTGCCGGTGCCCAGGCGACGGGCCAGCCAAGGACCGCACGGAGCCGAGACCCCGAAAGCAAGTACAGGCAAGGCGCCAAGCAACGGCAGCAAGTGCGCGTCGAGCCCGAATCCTGCCTGCAGCTGCCCCATGGTGCCGGCGATCGTCGTAATGGCCGGACGAAGGTTGATGGAGACAAGCGCCAGTGCAACGAGTACCAAGGCGGTGTTTCGAGCGGCGCTCGCGGAAGTACCGCGGCGCGGCGGGTGTGCTTGTCCCATTGATTGTCTCCCTGGAATCTAATTTGGTATACCAAATAAGATTAGGGGCATGGGGAATCAAAGTAAACTGGCGTAAAAATGGCAGCAAAGTATGACGCGAGATCTTGTCGATCACATTTGGAATACCAGCGGCCTAGATAGCCTTACCGGGGTTGAAAATTCCGGCTGGGTCGAAAAGCTCCTTGATGCGGTGCTGCAACTCGCGGATGGGCCCGGGCTGCTCAAGGCCGAGCCAGCGCAGCTTGTACTGCCCCACTCCGTGCTCGCCCGTGATGGTTCCGCCCATCTCCAGGGCGGCATCGATGGAGTCGTCCAGGGCCTTGTTGAGGCGGGACATGGCATCGGCGTCCACTTCCATGTCCACACGGTCCACCCAGAAGGTGGGGTGCAGGTTGCCGTCGCCGGCATGGGCCACCACTTTGAGCCGGACATCGTGGGTGACGGCCATGGACTCGAGCGCGGCCACGTAGTCGACAAGACGTGACCTCGGAACGGCGACGTCCTCGCCCACCCGGTATTCGTTGTCCACTTCGTCGCCTCGACTCGACCGCCGCATCTCAATGAGTCGCTCGGCTTCCGCGTTCGATTCCGCCGTCACCGCGGCGCCCCTAGCAGCGAGCACTTCCCGCACCAGTGCTGCCTCGGCAGCGGCGCCGAAACCGTCTGTCTGGATGAGCAGCAGCGCCTGTCCACGTTCTCCGAGGTCCGAGCCGTACAGTTCGTCGAGCTGTGCCAGCGTTCCGGCGTCGAGCATTTCCATGATGGCGGGCTGAACGCGTGCCCTTCCGACAGCCAGGACGCCGGCCGCGGCACTGCGGAAGTCCGGATAGAAGGCTGCCACCGTCCGTACCTCGCGGGGCAGGTAGCGCAGGCGCACCGTTACGCCCACCACGATCCCCAAGGTGCCCTCCGAGCCCACAAACAGTGCCGTGAGATCGTACCCGGCCACGCCTTTGAACGTCTGGTGCCCCGTGTGGATCAGCGAGCCATCGGCCAGGACGACGTCCAGCGCCAGCACCGAGTCTCGGGTCACGCCATATTTGGCGCAGCGCAAGCCACCGGCATTCGTGGCCACATTGCCGCCTATCGTCGACATTTTGAAGCTCGCGGGATCCGGCGCATACATCAGGCCGTATTCCGCCGCGGCCGCGTTCAGGTCAGCGTTCACCACGCCAGGTTCGACGACGGCAGTCTCATCATCCGCATTGAGCTGCAGGATGCGGTTCATGCGTTCCAGGCCGAGTACGATGCACCCGTGGCTGGCATGGGCGCCGCCGGAAACCCCGGTGCCGGCTCCGCGGGCAACAATCGGAACCCCATGCTTGGCGCAACTGCGCACCACATGCTGCACGTCTTCAACGGATTCGGCGAACACCACAGCCAAGGGAAGCTGCAAGTCCAGGACTGGTCCGAGGTCTGCCGCATAGCTCGTTCGGGTGTCCTCGTCGACGGCGACTTGCCCCGGAGCAAGGGCGGCCGCTAGCTCATCGATGAACCCTGCGGGGCCTTGGCTCTGCCGGATCGGCCCAGAGGGCAGAATCCGGCGGGCCATGACGATCTCCAACCTGGCCTTGTCCTGCGGATACGGCCTGCTGGCACCGGTGTATTCAAATCCATGCCGCTCATAGAACGCCTTCGCGCGCGCGTTATCCTCGTGGACGCCCAGTTCGATCACGCCGGCTCCAAGCTCTGCGCCCGCTACTGCGCAAGCTTCATCAAGCAACTGGTCAGCCAGGCCCAAGCCCCGGTGTTCGGGTGCCACGTAGACGCTGATCAACATGGCTTGCAGAGCCCCGGCAGGGTCCTGTGGCTGCTTGATGACCACGCGCATGAGTCCATTGATGCGGCTGCCTTCCGCACCGTCATCCGCGACGAGGGTAACGCTCGAGTCGCTCGACATCGTGGCTGCGCGTTCTTGCCATTGGGTGTCAGTCTGGCGCCGAGCGGCCGCGAGGCTCTCGACATAGGCCATCGGGGTGTCCGACAGCATCTCCAGCCGGACGTCGCGAAGCAACCGCCAGTCAGCCGCTTGGAGCCGCCGGATTCTATTCACTTCCGCCGCCCATGAACCGGACATAGCGATCAAGAACTCCAGGCCAGTCAGCCGCGTAGTCCGCCCGGGTCTGCGCTGGGTGTTCGGCCCCTTCCCAGCCGTCGTGGACCAGGCGAACCTCCGTACCTCCGTCAACCGCCCGGAAGGCCACTCGAAGTTCGGTGGACCACATCGCGGTGCTGCCGGGATACCAGCTCGCATGGAAGGACAACGGCGGCTGCCAATCGTCGATCGTCCCCCATATCGAGGTACGTCCGTCATCAGCAGTCTCCAGTATCAAATTCTCTTCGAACTCAACGTGCGAGCCCGCCCCATAGACGCTGTGGTCCTCCATCGGCCACCAAAGATGCGGGTGATCCGTGAAGCCCATAAAAGCATGCGCCACCGGCGAAGGCACGACGACGGTGCACACTACCGGGTCCAGCTCGCCGCCTTGCTCCGGCTGGGGTTCCGAGTCCGGCGCGAGGTGACTAAAGAGGCTCTCCATGTGCACCAACTTTACCGCCCAGCGACACCCTCGACTCCGGGCCCGATGCGCTCCCCGCAAACCCCGGCTCACTTATGCCGGGCCCTGGCCGGACGCCCGCTCACATATACCAGGTCCCGACCGGACGCCCGCTCACATAAACCGGGCCCTGTCCGGACGCCCGCTCACATAAACCGGCTCCTGGCCGGACGCCCGCTCACATAAACCGGCTCCTGGCCGGACGCCCGCTCACATAAACCGGCTCCTGGCCGGACGCCGGGACTGTCTGATAATCGGTGTGCGGGTCCGGCTGGTTTTCATCAGTGACTGGTTCTTTCGAACCGGCCTGCGAAGGTGATAGCGAACGCGTTCAGCGCAGGCTTCCACCTCATCATCCAGCGTGCACGACCGCCGGTCGGATCAAGCGACCTAGTGACGAGATACAGGCATTTCAGGGCAGCGGCCTCGTTCGGAAAATGCCCGCGGGCCCTCATGCGCGCCGGTAGCGGGCGTTGATCGACTCGATCGCGTTCGTTGTGCAGATCACCCGCCTGATCTCCACCCCGTACTCCAGGAAGGGCACGAATTCCGCCCAGGAGGACTCCCAAAGCCGCACGATGGCCGGATACCGCTGGCCCCATTCGGCCGTGAACTCGGCGAACCGGTCCTTCGCCGCTTGCTCGGACGGGGCCGTGTAGACCGGCTTGAGCGCCTTGACGATGCGGTCGCGGTGCTGGTTATCCCGACACTCCCAGGCCTGGGGTCCGGTCCGGCTCGTGGGTGAGCGGCGGTCGGCCCGCAACCGTTGATACGTGAGCGGGGGTCGGCCCGCAACCGTTGATATGTGAGCGGGCGTCGGCCCGCAACCGTTGATATGTGAGCGGGGGTCTCAGGGGTGTGGGTGTGTTTGGGGTTTTGGGGGTGGGGGTGTGTTGTGGGTGTTTAAATGGGTCGGGCCCCGGCACGTGTGTGTCGGGGCCCGGCCGTTAATGGTTGTCCGGCGGTGTCCTACTCTCCCACACCCTCCCGGGTGCAGTACCATCGGCGCTGTGGGTCTTAGCTTCCGGGTTCGGAATGGGACCGGGCGTTTCCCCCACGCTATGACCGCCGTAACCTTGTTACCCGTCCCCGCACGGGTGCGGGGTGGGAAGACTGGTGGTTACAACTGTGGTGTTGTTATTCAGTTGTGGTTTGTTCCGGAACGGGTTGTTGTTCGGGAACCACATAGTGGACGCAAGCAGTGATCGTGTTTGTGTGGTGTAAGTTGTCGGCCTATTAGTACCGGTCAGCTTCAACAGTCTTTAGTCCTGTCTTCCACATCCGGCCTATCAACCCAGTGGTCTGGCTGGGGGCCTCTCACACACGAGGTGTATGGAAATCTCATCTTGAAGCGAGCTTCCCGCTTAGATGCTTTCAGCGGTTATCCCATCCGAACGTAGCTAATCAGCGGTGCACTTGGCAGTACAACTGACACACCAGAGGTTCGTCCGTCCCGGTCCTCTCGTACTAAGGACAGCCCTTCTCAAATTTCCTGCGCGCGCAGCGGATAGGGACCGAACTGTCTCACGACGTTCTAAACCCAGCTCGCGTACCGCTTTAATGGGCGAACAGCCCAACCCTTGGGACCTACTCCAGCCCCAGGATGCGACGAGCCGACATCGAGGTGCCAAACCATGCCGTCGATATGGACTCTTGGGCAAGATCAGCCTGTTATCCCCGAGGTACCTTTTATCCGTTGAGCGACGGCCATTCCACAATGTACCGCCGGATCACTAGTCCCGACTTTCGTCCCTGCTTGAGATGTCTCTCTCACAGTCAAGCTCCCTTGTGCACTTACACTCGACACCTGATTGCCAACCAGGCTGAGGGAACCTTTGGGCGCCTCCGTTACTTTTTAGGAGGCAACCGCCCCAGTTAAACTACCCATCAGGCACTGTCCCTGACCCGGATCACGGGCCGAAGTTAGATGTCCAAAGTGACCAGAGTGGTATTTCAACGATGACTCCACCCGAACTGGCGTCCGGGCTTCAACGTCTCCCACCTATCCTACACAAGCCACTCCGAACACCAATACCAAACTATAGTAAAGGTCTCGGGGTCTTTCCGTCCTGCTGCGCGTAACGAGCATCTTTACTCGTACTGCAATTTCGCCGAGTTTATGGTTGAGACAGCGGGGAAGTCGTTACTCCATTCGTGCAGGTCGGAACTTACCCGACAAGGAATTTCGCTACCTTAGGATGGTTATAGTTACCACCGCCGTTTACTGGGGCTTAAATTCTCAGCTTCGCCTTGCGGCTAACCGGTCCTCTTAACCTTCCAGCACCGGGCAGGAGTCAGTCCGTATACATCGTCTTGCGACTTCGCACGGACCTGTGTTTTTAGTAAACAGTCGCTTCCCCCTGGTCTCTGCGGCCCCGATCCCCTCCCACCAGCAAGTGGTGTTCAAGGTTGGGGCCCCCCTTCTCCCGAAGTTACGGGGGCATTTTGCCGAGTTCCTTAACCATAATTCTCTCGATCGCCTTGGTATTCTCTACCTGATCACCTGTGTCGGTTTGGGGTACGGGCGGCTGGAACCTCGCGCCGATGCTTTTCTAGGCAGCATAGGATCACCGGATCCCCCCATGACGGGGGTCCCATCAGATCTCAGGAACGTCATCAAAGACACAGCGACGGATTTGCCTATCGCTGACCCTACATCCTTAGACCGGGGCAACCATCGCCCGGCCCGGCTACCTTCCTGCGTCACACCTGTTAATACGCTTACCTCCCGGGATCAGGTCCCGCGCTCGGCCAAAACCCGCACACCACAAGGGTGATTGGGCAGGCTCCGGGCGGTTAGTATCCCCCGCTTGGCATGGGCGGTCCTTCGCCGGTACGGGAATATCAACCCGTTGTCCATCGACTACGCCTGTCGGCCTCGCCTTAGGTCCCGACTTACCCAGGGCAGATTAGCTTGACCCTGGAACCCTTGATCATTCGGCGGACGGGTTTCTCACCCGTCTTTCGCTACTCATGCCTGCATTCTCACTCGTGTAGGCTCCACCGCTGGTTTACACCGCGACTTCACCGCCCACACGACGCTCCCCTACCACTCCAGACGACTGAACCACGAAGGCTTGTCTACTATCTGAAATCCACAACTTCGGCGGTGTACTTGAGCCCCGCTACATTGTCGGCGCGGAATCACTTGACCAGTGAGCTATTACGCACTCTTTCAAGGATGGCTGCTTCTAAGCCAACCTCCTGGTTGTCTTCGCAACTCCACATCCTTTCCCACTTAGCACACGCTTAGGGGCCTTAGTTGGTGGTCTGGGCTGTTTCCCTCTCGACTATGAAGCTTATCCCCCACAGTCTCACTGCTGCGCTCTCACTTACCGGCATTCGGAGTTTGGCTGACGTCAGTAACCTTGTAGGGCCCATCGGCCATCCAGTAGCTCTACCTCCGGCAAGAAACACGCAACGCTGCACCTAAATGCATTTCGGGGAGAACCAGCTATCACGGAGTTTGATTGGCCTTTCACCCCTACCCACAGCTCATCCCCTCCATTTTCAACTGAAGTGGGTTCGGTCCTCCACGACGTCTTACCGTCGCTTCAACCTGGCCATGGGTAGATCACTCCGCTTCGGGTCTAGATCACGCCACTACACTCGCCCTGTTCAGACTCGCTTTCGCTACGGCTACCCCACACGGGTTAACCTCGCGACGTAACACTAACTCGCAGGCTCATTCTTCAAAAGGCACGCCGTCACCAGAATCAGACTGGCTCCGACGGATTGTAAGCACACGGTTTCAGGTACTGTTTCACTCCCCTCCCGGGGTACTTTTCACCTTTCCCTCACGGTACTGGTCCGCTATCGGTCATTAGGAAGTATTTAGGCTTATCAGGTGGTCCTGACAGATTCACACGGGATTTCTCGGGCCCCGTGCTACTTGGGATCCTCTCCAGGCGGCACACAACATTACGGTTACGGGGCTAACACCCTCTCCGGCCGGCCTTTCAAGACCGTTCACCTATGTCCATGCTCTCACCCCACCGGTCCGGCAGAACCAGTACGGAAAGTCCCACAACCCCGCCCATGCAACGCCCGCCGGCTATCACACATGGAACGGTTTAGCCTCATCCGCGTTCGCTCGCCACTACTAACGGAATCACTCTTGTTTTCTCTTCCTGCGGGTACTGAGATGTTTCACTTCCCCGCGTTCCCCCCACGCACCCTATGTGTTCAGATGCGGGTCACCAGATCACGCAAAACGCGTCTGGCGGGGTTTCCCCATTCGGACATCCTGGGATCACCGTTCGGTTATCAACTCCCCCAGGCTTATCGCAGATTCCTACGTCCTTCTTCGGCTCCTAATGCCAAGGCATCCACCGTGTGCCCTTAAAAACTTGACCACACAAGATCAAAAAACTTCTCGAGAGAACCAGACCCCCCACAAGGAAGGGCCGGGTTCATAAAAAGAAATTGCTGTAAGACACACACACCCCACCACCCCCCAAAAAAGGAGACAATGACCATGCGCGTGCCTAGATGCTCGCGTCCACTATGTAGTTCTCAAACAACAACCCCGTACCACACCCCCCGCACCGGCCACCCAAAAAGGGACAACCACCAAACGCACGGAAACAATGCAGCCAGGAAACCAGAAACACACAAACCCGCACCACGGAACCACGCAACCCAAACAGGCCACACACTCCCACGCCACGGCCCTGTTGCCTCAGGACCCAACAGTGTGCCAAACACGAAAACCGGACAACCCCCACCCGCACCGTTCCAAAACACTCGAAAGCATCCGTACTAGGGGCAGGAAAGAACCAACCGGCCGCTATCTGCTGATATTCCACCCATGAGCACCCACCGCAGAACAGACGCCTGCGCAATGGGCTTTGCTTCCACACACCCCCCACCCCGCCATGCGGCAGGACAGGAAGCGATAATGGTGCTCCTTAGAAAGGAGGTGATCCAGCCGCACCTTCCGGTACGGCTACCTTGTTACGACTTAGTCCCAATCGCCGGTCCCACCTTCGACGGCTCCCCCCACAAGGGTTAGGCCACCGGCTTCGGGTGTTACCAACTTTCGTGACTTGACGGGCGGTGTGTACAAGGCCCGGGAACGTATTCACCGCAGCGTTGCTGATCTGCGATTACTAGCGACTCCGACTTCATGGGGTCGAGTTGCAGACCCCAATCCGAACTGAGACCGGCTTTTTGGGATTAGCTCCACCTCACAGTATCGCAACCCTTTGTACCGGCCATTGTAGCATGCGTGAAGCCCAAGACATAAGGGGCATGATGATTTGACGTCGTCCCCACCTTCCTCCGAGTTGACCCCGGCAGTCTCCTATGAGTCCCCGCCATCACGCGCTGGCAACATAGAACGAGGGTTGCGCTCGTTGCGGGACTTAACCCAACATCTCACGACACGAGCTGACGACAACCATGCACCACCTGTAAACCGACCGCAAGCGGGGCACCTGTTTCCAGGCGTTACCGGTTCATGTCAAGCCTTGGTAAGGTTCTTCGCGTTGCATCGAATTAATCCGCATGCTCCGCCGCTTGTGCGGGCCCCCGTCAATTCCTTTGAGTTTTAGCCTTGCGGCCGTACTCCCCAGGCGGGGCACTTAATGCGTTAGCTACGGCGCGGAAAACGTGGAATGTCCCCCACACCTAGTGCCCAACGTTTACGGCATGGACTACCAGGGTATCTAATCCTGTTCGCTCCCCATGCTTTCGCTCCTCAGCGTCAGTTAATGCCCAGAGACCTGCCTTCGCCATCGGTGTTCCTCCTGATATCTGCGCATTTCACCGCTACACCAGGAATTCCAGTCTCCCCTACATCACTCTAGTCTGCCCGTACCCACTGCAGAACCGGAGTTGAGCCCCGGTCTTTCACAGCAGACGCGACAAACCGCCTACGAGCTCTTTACGCCCAATAATTCCGGATAACGCTTGCGCCCTACGTATTACCGCGGCTGCTGGCACGTAGTTAGCCGGCGCTTCTTCTGCAGGTACCGTCACTTTCGCTTCTTCCCTACTGAAAGAGGTTTACAACCCGAAGGCCGTCATCCCTCACGCGGCGTCGCTGCATCAGGCTTCCGCCCATTGTGCAATATTCCCCACTGCTGCCTCCCGTAGGAGTCTGGGCCGTGTCTCAGTCCCAGTGTGGCCGGTCACCCTCTCAGGCCGGCTACCCGTCGTCGCCTTGGTAGGCCATTACCCCACCAACAAGCTGATAGGCCGCGAGTCCATCCAAAACCGCAAAAGCTTTCCACCACCACACCATGCGGTGAGCGGTCGTATCCGGTATTAGACCCAGTTTCCCAGGCTTATCCCAGAGTCAAGGGCAGGTTACTCACGTGTTACTCACCCGTTCGCCACTAATCCCCCCAGCAAGCTGGAGATCATCGTTCGACTTGCATGTGTTAAGCACGCCGCCAGCGTTCATCCTGAGCCAGGATCAAACTCTCCGTTGAAGTAAAACAAAAACAGACACAACCACAACCACCGGAAATAACGGCAGAACGGCTGCACAAAATTTGAAACCAGCTGTAAAAAACCAGCCCCGCACCACGGAGGTGACACAGGACCAGCCAAAACAACCAATTTAATAAAAAATCGGTATCAACAAACTTGGCACACTATTGAGTTCTCAAACAACAGACACACCCGGCACCACCCACACCCCAAAGGGCCCAGACTCGCTCCGGAGCAACTTTTCAAACTTACCGGCTGCTTTCCTCCTAGTCAAATCGGCGTTCTTGACTTGATCTTCACGAGGAACTCAGTCAACTTCACCGATCTCCACTGGGGAGCAGCGCGGGTACTAACTATACCACCAGTTCGCCGGGGAGGCAAAAACCCCGTCAGGCGGCTTGCTGCGCTTCAGCGGTCGTCCGCTAGGTCCGCGCAAAGGGCCCGGAAACTCAAGGCTTCCGGACCCTTCACCATCAGAGAAGCAGAACAACTACCCCACAGGCATGAACCAGGAAGCTCCGAGCGGCGGCAGCGTGACGGTCAGCGCCGCAGGCAATCCTTCCGCCCCGGGTGCGGTGGCAAGCAGTTCGCCGCTGTTGATCACGCCCGAGCCTCCGTACACCTCGGCGTCAGTGTTGAGCACTTCCTGCCATGCGCCGGCGGACGGGACGCCGAGCACATAGTCATGGTGCGGGCCTCCCGAGAAATTCACGGCGCACACCAGGGGGTTGCCGTCGTGGTCCCACCGGATGAAGGTCAGTACGTTGCGGTCAGCATCCGCGCCGTTGATCCACTGGAAACCGCCTGGCTCGTTGTCCCGGACATGAAGTGCCGGCGTCGAGCTGTACAGCGTGTTCAACTCGCGGGTGAGCAACTGGAGTCCGCGATGCGCCGGAATGTCGGCAAGGAACCAGTCGAGCCCGTGCTGTTCGGACCATTCGGCCTCTTGGCCGAATTCGGTGCCCATGAAGATGAGCTGCTTGCCCGGGTGCGCCCACTGGTAAGCCATGAACACCCGCAGGTTGGCAAGCTGCTGCCAGCGGTCGCCGGGCATCTTGCGCAGCATGGATCCCTTGCCGTGCACTACCTCGTCGTGGCTGATGGGCAGCAGGAAGTTCTCCGTGAAGGCGTAGACCATGGAGAACGTCACCGTACCGTGGTGCCAGCGGCGGTTCACCGGGTTTTCGGAGATGTACTTGAGGGAATCGTGCATCCAGCCCATGTTCCATTTGAGGCCAAACCCGAGGCCGCCATGGTTGGTCGGCGCTGTAACGCCCGGGAACGCCGTAGATTCTTCTGCGATGGTCACTGCCCCGGGGTGGGTCTTGTAGATCGTGGCGTTGACCTCTTGGAGGAAGGAGATGGCTTCCAGGTTCTCGCGTCCACCGTGGACATTGGGGAACCACTCCCCCTCCTCGCGAGAATAGTCCCGGTAGAGCATGGAGGCCACGGCGTCCACCCGGAGCCCGTCGATGTGGAATTCCTCAAGCCAGTACAGGGCGTTCGCGACCAGGAAGTTCCGGACCTCGGTGCGGCCGAAGTCGAAGATGAGCGTGCCCCAGTCCGGGTGCTCACCAAGCCGGGGATCGGAGTGCTCGTACAGCGGTTCGCCGTCGAAGCGGGCGAGGGCCCAAGCGTCCTTCGGGAAGTGCGCGGGGACCCAGTCCAGGATGACGCCGATGCCCGCTTGGTGCAGTGAATCAACGAGGAACCGGAATTCGTCCGGATGCCCGAATCGTGAGGTCGGAGCAAAGTACGACGTGACTTGGTAGCCCCATGAACCGCCAAAGGGGTGCTCGGCGACCGGCATGAACTCGACGTGGGTGAAGCCAAGCCATTTCACGTAGTCCACGAGGTCCTTAGCCAGCTCTTTGTACCCGAGGCCAAGGCGCCAGGAACCAAGGTGGACTTCGTAGACGCTCATGGGTGAGTTGTGCGGGTCCCTGTTGGCGCGCGCCGTCATCCAGGCGTCGTCCTTGAAACGGTAGCCGGACTCCACCACGCGTGACGCGGTCAAGGGCGGAACTTCGGTGCCGAAGGCGAGCGGATCGGCTTTCTCCACCCAATGGCCGGCCTTCGTCAGCAGCTCGAATTTGTAGCACGCCCCTGCTACAACGCCCGGTATGAAGACTTCCCAGACTCCTGAAGACCCGAGTGAGCGCAAGGCGTGCTCACGCCCGTCCCAGGAGTTGAAGTCGCCCTTGACGCGGACTGCCTGCGCGTTGGGCGCCCAGACGGCGAAGGAGACGCCGTCCACGTCGCCGAGCGGGGAGCGGTAGTGCTGGACGTGGGAGCCCAGCGTGTCCCAGAGCCGTTCATGCCGGCCTTCGCCGATGAGGTGCAGGTCCACTTCGCCGACAGTTGGAAGGTAGTGGTACGGATCGTTGATCGTTACCGGCGCGGAATCGCCGTACACAACCTCCAGGCGGTAGTCCGGCACGTGGCCGTGCTGCAGCGGTTCGAGGACTGCCACCCAGATCCCGTCGGTCTCATGGGTCATCGGGATGGAACCGGCTTCGGTGACTACAGTTACCTCCGCCGCGAGGTGCTTGACCGTGCGGATCGTGACGTGACCGTGGTCGTCAAGGTGAGCGCCCAGCACCGAGTGCGGGGCGTGGTGCGCGCCAGCGGCCACCCGGCCCAGGGTAGCGGCGTCCACATACAGCGGGACTCGGGGCCGTTCGGTACGTGCTGAGCCTGTCATTTCCTTACCTTCCGATGTCGCCGCGGCATCCGTGCCGGGGCTCGTGTTTCCGAGGAGCTGCCGCGAAGCATTGACCGGAATGGGCAACCAGTCCGGCCTGTTCCGCAGCTCGTAGATCACCTCGTACAAGGCCTTGTCCAGCCACAATGCCACAAACAGCGGCGAGCGGCGGTCAATGGTTCCGGGGGTGATGTCGCTGTAGCCTGCCAGGAACGCCTCGGCGCAGTCCTCAACCCACGTGGCGGGAACCCGGGCGCCCGGGTTCTCGCGGATGGCCGCGCCGGCCGCGTAGTCGAAGGACCGCAGCATCCCGACGACGTCCCGCAGGGGAACGTCGGGAATATTACGGTGTTCGATCGGCCTCAGGGGTTCGCCTTCAAAGTCCAGGATCGCCCAACGGGCCGGCTCTCCCGCAGCGCCGGGCACCAAGAGGATCTGGCCGAGGTGCAGGTCTCCATGGATGCGCTGCAGCGTCCCGGCTTCCTTGCCCGACAGTTGCGTCAGGAGTGCCTCGAGCTGCTGCTCATGGGGCCCGACGGCGGTGCCCGCCTCAGCCCACGACTGGCGGACGCGCCGGGCTAATTCGGGCGCGATGTCCTGGCCCGGAACGCGTTCCCGGGCGGTTCCGAGGGTTTCCGCGAGCCGGAGGTGCACGGTGGCGGTCGCCTGGCCCAGTTGCCGGGCTTCGGCTGTAAAGTCGCTGCCCGATGCCGCGGCCTCGACGGCGAGGCGCCAAGCGTCCTGGCCGCCGGCAAGGAATTCGTGCGCGACGGCGAAATCCGCCGAGGCTGTGCCGTGGCGACCCAGGGGTGTCCGTACCTCCCACGTTCCCGTAATCCATCCAAGGGTGGACGGCACTTCCTTCGTACCTGCCGAGGTTAAGGCCGCGCCCACCTCCACCTCGGGGTTCTTGCCGACCGACACAACCCGGAAGATCTTCACGATCGCCGCCGACACGCCGTCGTCGACGATCACTGAAGTGTTGGACTGCTCGCCGGAAGAGACTCGTACGGATCCTGAGGCCGAGGGCAGCCGCAGGCTGCCCGGCACGGTATGTCCGCTCGCGGTGCACTCCCCCTCGCCGGGCTCGGCGGACGCCTGGCCCCGGATGAGATCGAGCCATACCGTCACGAAGTCAGGATCGTGGGGGGCGTCGTATACCCAGATAGCCGGATCCTCTTCGCTTGTTCCACCGATCTGGCCCACCAAGGCAGGTGCCAAAGCGGCCGAAGGCGCGGAACGAAAGCTAAGCGGTACTTGGATGATGTCGGTCTGCCTCCCGCCGTCGGCGGTTGCGTAAGCGACGGACAAAAGCTGGACCTCCGAGCCTGTCCCAAAGGCGGGCGCAGAAAGGGCGAACGAACCGACGAAATCCAGTTCGAATAACCCTGCCTTGACCGGAAACCAGCGCTGCCGGGGCAGCCATTCCTTGAGCAGGGAGGCCAGGACCGTGGTGGGCGCCATGAGACTCATGTCAGCCTTCGATGGAGAGCACTGGGATGGCCTGGGTGTACGGCGAGGAGGCGGTGGAACCCGCCGAACGTATCCGAAGCCAGAAGAAGTCGTGGCTTCCGAGCGTGAGGGTCAGGGAGCCGTCGGCGCCGATTCCCGGGAACGGTTGGCCTCCGAACACATCCCTCAAGCCTCTGCCGGCATATTCAGGGATATCCAAAGTGGCAGCAACCGGATGCTGAGACAGGTTGAAAACGCACAGGATCGATTCGGCGTCCTCGCCTTCCGGGTTGTCCTCCCGGAGTTCGCGCAAATAGGCAAGGACCACTTCATGGTCTGCCGGAACGTTCCGGTAGCCGCCTAGCCCGAAGGCCGCGTGGTTCCTCCGGACACTCAGGATCTGCCGTGTCCAGCGCAGGAGCGATCCGGAATGGGCGGCTTCGGCCTCGACGTTCGCCATGCTGTAGTTGTAGACCAACGACTGGATGACGGGCAGGTACAGCTTTCCGGGGTCGGCGTTGGAGAACCCTGCGTTGCGGTCCGGGTTCCATTGCATCGGAGTACGGACGGCGTCGCGATCGTCAAGCCAGATGTTGTCTCCCATCCCGATTTCATCCCCGTAGTACAAGAAGGGGCTGCCCGGAAGGGAAAGCAGCAACGCGTTGATCAGTTCGATCTCGGAGCGGGAATTGTCCAGCAGCGACGCAAGCCTGCGCCGGATCCCGATGTTGGCGCGCATTCGCGGGTCCGGGGCGTACCAGCCCAGCATGGCGGCACGTTCGTCGGAAGTGACCATCTCCAGGGTGAGTTCGTCGTGGTTGCGCAGGAAGGTGCCCCATTGGGCGCCGGCCGGGATTCCCGGGGTGTCCCGCAGCGTCTCGATGATGGGGGCGGCCTTCTGGTCGCGGAGCGCGTAGTACAGGCGCGGCATGATGGGAAAGTGGAAGGCCATGTGGCATTCCGGTTCTTCCTCCGTGCCAAAGTACTCGACGACGTCGTGCGGCGGTTGGTTGGCTTCGGCGATGATCACACGGCCCGGGTAGTTCTCGTCCACCATCTTCCGAAGGTCCCGCAGGAAACCGTGGGTGGCCGGCAGGTTTTCGCAATTGGTGCCCTCTTCTTCGAAGAGGTACGGGATGGCATCTGCCCGGAATCCGTCAATGCCTTGGTCCAGCCAGAACCTGACGACGTCGTGCAGAGCCTCGACGACCTTGGGGTTTTCGAAGTTCAGGTCGGGCTGGTGGCTGAAGAAGCGGTGCCAGAAGAACTGCCGGCGGATCGGATCGAACGTCCAGTTCGACTCTTCCGTATCCACGAAGATGATGCGCGCGTCCTGGTACTTCTCGTCGGTGTCACTCCACACGTAGAAGTCGCCGAACGGGCCATCCGGGTTCTTGCGTGACTCCTGGAACCAGGGGTGTTGGTCCGAAGTGTGGTTGAGCGGGAGGTCGATGATGACCCTGACGCCCCTCGCATGGGCTTCGGCCACGAGCCGCTTGAAGTCGCTGATGGTGCCGAACTCGTCCAAAACGGACGTGTAATCGGAAATGTCGTAACCACCGTCGCGCAAAGGCGAATCGAAGAACGGTGGCAGCCACAAACAATCCACCCCGAGCCACTGCAGATAATCCAGCTTGTCGATCAGTCCGTGGAAGTCACCGGAACCATCGCCATTTGCGTCCGCGAAGGCCCTCACCAGAACCTCGTAGAAAACAGCCTTTCGATACCAATGAGGGTCATGCTGAAGACCCGGGGCGTTCAGCTCGAAAGTGTTCTTCGGCGTGAAGTACTGATTTTGACCCTGCGGATTAAAGCTCACTAAGGCTACCTCCGGATATTGAGAATGTGTGCCGGTTCTTGATGGGCGTCCAGTCGGACGTAGTTGTACTCGCCCCACTCCCAGCTTTCGCCACTGACCAAATCATCCACCCAGAATCGTCCGTTGGCGGTGAAGTCGGAGGGATCCAGCGAAAGAGCGGAGAGATCCAGGGTCACGGTGCTTTCCCTGATGCCGTGGGGATCGACGTTGACCACGATGATCAAGGTGTCCTTGCTGCCGTCAGGCAAGGTCTTGTGCTTGGAGAACACGATGGTGGCGTCGTCCGTGCTGTGGTGCAAAGTCAGGTTCTGCAGGTCGCCCAGGGCGGGGTGGGCCTTCCTGATGGCGTTGAGCCGCGTGATGTACGGGGCGAGACTGTGCCCGGAAGCGGCTGCGGCATCCCAGTTGCGATCCTTGAACTCATATTTCTCGTTGTCGATGTACTCTTCGGCACCGGGACGCGCCACATGCTCGTACAGCTCGAATCCGGCGTACACACCCCAGAGCGGACTGGCCGTGGCTGCCAGTGCGGCGCGGATGCGGAACGCGGCCGGACCTCCGTATTGGAGGTATTCGGTGAGGATATCCGGGGTATTGACGAAGAAGTTGGGCCGGAAGTAGGCCGGGGATTCGTGGCTGACTTCCTGGAAATACGATTCCAGTTCGGTTTTGGTGTTCCGCCACGTGAAGTACGTGTACGACTGTTGGAATCCTGCCCGTCCGAGTGCGTGCATCATCGCGGGGCGAGTGAACGCCTCGGCGAGGAAAACGACGTCGGGGTACTTTTTGTTGACCTTGCCGATCAGCCATTCCCAGAACCACACCGGTTTGGTATGGGGGTTGTCCACGCGGAAAATCTTCACGCCGTGGCTCACCCAGAGGAAGACGATGCGCAGGATTTCCTTGGATAGTCCGGCGGGATCGTTGTCGAAGTTCAGCGGATAGATGTCCTGGTACTTCTTGGGCGGATTTTCGGCATAGGCGATGCTGCCGTCAACCCGAGTTGTAAACCATTCCGGATTTGTCTTCACCCAGGGATGGTCCGGGGCGGCCTGCAGCGCCAAGTCCAGAGCGACCTCGAGGCCCAGCTCGTTGGCGCGGGCCACAAAAGCGTCGAAATCCTCGAACGATCCCAATTCCGGGTGGATGGCGTCGTGGCCGCCGGCTTCGGAACCGATGGCCCACGGCGAGCCCGGATCCTGCGGACCCGGAGTCAACGTGTTGTTCCGTCCCTTGCGGTGCTGGAAACCAATCGGGTGGATGGGGGGCAGGTAGATGACGTCGAAGCCCATGTCCGCGACGGCGTCGAGCCTCTTGGCCGCTGTGGTGAAGTTGCCTGAAGTCCACGTTCCCGTGGTGGGATCAAGCACGGCACCTTCGGAACGGGGGAAGAATTCGTACCAGGCCCCGCGGCCGGCGAGGTCACGCTCCACGAGGAGCGGGTATTGTTCCGAGACGGTCACCAGTTCACGGATTGGCTGGCGCTCGACGACGGCCACGACCTCTGCGCTGAAGCCGTCGGCAAGGCGCTCCTCGTCACTCTTCGAAGTATCGGCGAGGCCTTCCGAGGCAGCGCGAAGGATGCGCTTGTCCGCCGCGCTTCGGGCGCTTTCGCCTGCCGCTTCAGCGAGCAGGGCGACACCCTCAGCGAGCATCAGCTCCACATCGATGCCCGCCTCGACCTTCACTTCCGCGTTGTGATGCCAGGTGCCGTAGCGGTCGTGCCAGGCTTCGATTGCGAAAGTCCAGGCTCCGGGCGCCGTCGGGGTCAGCAGGCCCTCCCAACGGTCAGTTCCCTTGCCACGCTCGCCCGGGGCCGGGGCGAGCCGGACACGTTGGCGTTCTTTGCCTTTGGGGTCCAGGAGGACGGCGCTCACCCCCAGCTGGTCGTGGCCTTCACGGAAGACCGTGGCGCCAACCACCAAATCTTCACCAGGCAAGGCCTTGGCCGGGAACCGGCCTTCCTCGATCACGGGCTGCACGGCCGTGATGGGGAATCTGCCGAATCTAAGACCTTCGGTGATACCCGTCTTCTGCTTGGACTTGGATGCTGAGCTGGATCGCGGTGCTGCAGTAGTGGTCACAACCTCGACGTTAGCGAGAAAAATCACATTTTGCGAAGAGGTGCCCCAGACTCTTCCGCGCAATGTGTCATTTACCTAAAAGAAACCGAAAGCTGTTCCTGCCGTCCACCGAGTGGATTAGTGTGACGCTCGTGAAGGCAATTCGAAGGTTTACCGTCCGTACCCTGCTCCCCGAGCCGATCCAGCCACTGGCGCGTCTCGCGATGAATCTGCGCTGGTCGTGGCACCGGCCTACCCGTGAAATCTTTGCGAGCCTTGACCAGGAATTGTGGGAGGAGAGCCGTCACGATCCAATAAGCCTCCTCGGGTCAATTAGCCGCGATCAGCTGGACCAGCTCGCTTCCAACAATGAACTTGTAGAGCGCGTCCAGCATGCGGCTGCGGACCTGGACCGGTACCTCAGTGAGCCGCGCTGGTACCAGGGGCTGGGTCCGGATGCTCCGGCGTGCATCGCCTATTTCTCGCCCGAGTTCGGCATCACCGAGGTGCTCCCGCAGTATTCGGGCGGCCTGGGGATCCTGGCCGGGGACCACCTGAAGGCCGCTTCGGACCTGGGCGTGCCGTTGATCGGCGTCGGGCTGCTCTACCAGGCGGGCTACTTCAAGCAGTCCCTGTCCCGCGACGCCTGGCAGCAGGAGACCTACCCTGTCCTGGACCCGGACGGCCTGCCACTGACGCTGTTGCGCGAACCGTCCGAGGACGGCACCGGCAAGCCGGTGACAATCTCGCTGCCGCTGCCCAACGGACGCAAGCTCAACGCGCACATCTGGCGGGCCGACGTCGGGCGGGTGCCGCTGCTGCTGCTCGATTCGAACGTTCCGGCCAACGACGACGCTGCGCGCGGGATCACGGACCGTCTCTACGGCGGCGGCGGGGACCACCGGCTGCAGCAGGAACTCCTGCTGGGCATGGGCGGGGTGAAGGCGCTGCGGGTCTACCAGCGCCTCACCGGCACCCCGGCCCCGGAAGTGTTCCACACCAACGAAGGCCACGCCGGGTTCCTGGGCATCGAACGCATCCAGGAACTCATGTCCGCCGAGGCCCCGCTGAGCTGGTCCGAGGCTCTCGCCGCGGGACGCGCGTCCACGGTGTTCACCACCCACACCCCGGTGCCGGCCGGCATCGACCGCTTCGAGGCCGTGCAGATCAGGCACTTCTTCGACGCCGGCCTTGCCCCGGACGTCCCGGTGGAAAAGGTCCTGGACCTGGGCCGGGAAAACTACGAGGGCGGCAACCCCGCGGTCTTCAACATGGCCGTCATGGGCCTGCGCCTGGCGCAGCGGGCCAACGGCGTGGCCAAACTCCACGGGGTGGTCTCCCGCGAGATGTTCTCCGGGCTCTGGCCAGGCTTCGACCACTCCGAAATCCCGATCACCTCCGTCACCAACGGCGTCCACGTACCCACCTGGGTGGACCCGCGCATCTCTGCCTTGGCCCGCCAGCAGTTTGGAAGCGAGGCCGAGGCCATGGGCCGGTGGGATCTTGCCTACAACGTCAGCGACGAGGACGTGTGGACGCTGCGGCGTCAACTTCGCGTGTCCCTCGTGGAGGATGTCCGGCGTCGGCTCCGGGCGGCGTGGAAGAAGCGCGGGGCGGCCGACGCGGAGCTGGGCTGGACGGACACCGTGCTGGACCCGGACGTGCTCACGATCGGTTTCGCCCGGCGCGTGCCCACCTACAAGCGCCTGACCCTCATGCTCCGGGACCCGGCACGCCTCAAGGCGCTGCTGCTGCACCCGAAGCACCCCATCCAGCTGGTCATCGCCGGCAAGTCCCACCCCGCGGACGACGCCGGCAAGAAGATGATCCAGGACCTGGTGAAGTTCACCGACGACCCCGCCGTCAGGCACCGGATCGTGTTCCTGCCCAACTACGACATCGCCATGGCACGGACCCTGTTCCCGGGCTGCGACGTCTGGCTGAACAACCCGTTGCGGCCGCTGGAGGCCTGCGGGACCTCCGGGATGAAGGCGGCCATCAACGGCTCGCTGAACCTTTCGGTCCTGGACGGCTGGTGGGATGAGATGTACGACGGCGAGAACGGCTGGGCGATCCCGACCGCGAACAACGACGCGTCCCCGACCGAACGCGATGACATCGAAGCCGCCGCGCTCTACGAGCTCCTGGAGACCCAGGTGGCCCCGCGCTTCTACGGCTCCACGGTCTCCGCGGACGCCGGCGCGGCCGGGCCCTCGCAATCGGGCCCGGAAGCAGTCCCGACGCACTGGGTGTCCATGATCAAGCACACCCTGGCCCACCTCGGCCCGGCGGTCTCGGCGGACCGGATGCTCCAGGACTACGTCAACACCCTCTACCGCCCGGCAGCGGAGTCAGGACGGCGTGCCGTGGCCGGCTCCTTCAAGGAAGCGAAGGAACTCGCGGCCTGGACCACCAAGGTCCGCAACGCCTGGCCGCAGCTGATCGTGGAACACGTCGATTCCATCGGCGTCTCCGAAGAACCCCAGATCGGCGACACCCTCCAGGTCAACGCCTACATCGCCCTCCACACCCTGACACCGGACGACGTCAGCGTCGAAGTGGCCTACGGACGGGCTGAAGAAAGCGATGAGTTGGAGGACATCACGGTGGCCGAATTGAGCTCATTCGAGGACCTAGGCAACGGGCGGCACCTGTTCACCGGGTCCATCCTGATCAACCGCTCCGGATCCTTCGGGTACACCGTCCGGGTCTTCCCGAAGCACCCCTCCCTGGCCTCGAAGGCCGAGCTGGGACTGATCGTCAACGCGTAGCGACAAGCTGGCCGGGTGGGCATCACCCCCCGGCCAGTCGAGCTACTGCTGGAAGACCGCTATGACAGCGAGGTCCCGCCCGGAGTAGAACTCGGCGTCCTGGAGGATTTCGCAAACCAACCCGAAGGACCGGTCCGTCCGGTAGGCCGCCGGGACCTGCCAAATCAGGGTGATGGGTGGTTGCTCGTCTTCGGACACACTGTCTGCGAAATCGTGGAGTGAATCGTTGAGCGCATCCAGGTCCACCCCTTCGTACTCGGGGAAATCGAGCACCTGGCCGAACACTTCCAGGACGCCCTCCCTGTTTGCTGCCGGGGGCACCATCACGGTGCGGCGGCCGGCGTCGGACACTTGTTCCTGTAGTTCTTCAAGTGTCCACGTGTCTGCCGAATAGATTTTCATGGTTCCTAGGTGCGGTAGATGTTGATGGTGTTGCCTTGGACGACTTCCCGTTCGCCTGCCGCAACGAGCGCTCCTTGCCTGCGGTCATTGAGCTCGGACGTTGTCAGCCTTAGTTCGAACATCCGGCTGCCGGTCCCGGATTCGGCGAGCAGTTTGGGCAGGACGACCTTTTGGTCATCCTTGTTCCCGTTGATCACAAGCAAGCCGCGGTAGGCGCCGCCTTCCGAGCTCACCAAGAGTTGCACAACACGCCGGGAGGGATCATGCCAACGGGCCGCCGTCATGGGCTGGCCCTTCTCATCAAACCAATCCAGGCCCGTCCCGCTGTCCGGGAAGCCGGCGTCCTGGGCTTGCAGGAACTCTTTCCGGAGCCGTATCACCCGTTTGGTGCTCCGCAGCATGTCATGCGATTCGGGTGTCTGGGTCCAGTCGATCCACGTCAGGGGGTTGTCCTGGCAATAGGCATTGTTGTTTCCCTGCTGTGTGCGTCCGAGCTCGTCGCCAGCGGTGATCATGGGTACTCCAATGGAGATCATCAAAGTGGTCATGAGGTTCCGCTTGGAAAGGGCACGGGCAGCGAGGATTGTCTCGTTTTCCGTGCGGCCTTCGAATCCGTGGTTATAGCTGAGGCTGTTGGTCTGCCCGTCGCGGTTTTGCTCGCCGTTGGCCTCGTTGTGCTTACGGTCGTAGGACACCAGATCGGTCAGGGTGAAGCCGTCGTGGGCCGTGACGAAGTTGAGCGAGGCGAGCCTGGAGCGTCCTGAAGGTTCAAAGACCCGGGCCGAGCCCGTCAAGGCGTCGGCGAGATCTCCCATGGTGCTTCCGGACATCCCGCCGTCGGCAGCGCCCCGCTCTGAGAGCCAAAAACGGCGCACGCCGTCGCGGAAATGATCATTCCAGTCCACCCATCCCTCGGGGAACCGCCCGGTCTGCCAGCCGCCATAGCCCACATCCCAGGGTTCGGAAATGAGCTTGGTCTTGGAAAGCACCGGGTCCTGGGCGATCCGTTTCAAGAATGGGTGCTCAGGGTCGAATTCATTGCCCGCATTGCGGCACAGCGTCACCGCAAGGTCGAAACGGAAGCCGTCTATGTGGAATTCGTCCGCCCAATATCGCAGCGAGTCAATGGCCAGGTCCACCACCCTGGGTTCGGCGAAGTTGAGGGTGTTGCCGCAGCCTGTCGTGTCAAGGTAACGGCCGTGGGCATCGTGGCGGTAGTACTGCCGCTCGCCCAGGCCCCTGAAACTGGAGGTATCGCCGTCGGGCCCGCCTTCCGCCGTATGGTTGTAGACGACGTCGAGGATCACTTCGATCCCCGCGGCATGCAAGAGCTTCACCATGCCCTTGAGCTCGTCCTGAACGGCGTGCGGCCCCGCCTGCTGGGCGGCTTGCGTGGCGTAGTCCGCGTGTGGCGCAAAGAACGCCGCAGTGTTGTATCCCCAGTAATTGGTCAGGCCCAAGTACTGCAGGTGCTGCTCGTCCATGTGGAAGTGGATGGGCAGCAATTGAACGGCCGTCACCCCTAATGAGTGGAAGTGCTCGATCATGGCCGGGTGTGCCATGCCCGCGTAGGTGCCGCGGAGGTGCTCGGGGATGTCCGGGTGCAGCATGCTTTGGCCGCGGACGTGGGCCTCGTAGACAATCGTGTCCCGCCACGGCGTGCGAAGCAGCCGATCGTCGCCCCAATCGAAAGCCGATTCCATCCGTACGGAGGTCAGCAGCTCTCCGCGCTGGTGCACCGCCTGGCCGTAGGGATCCAGCAACAGCTGCTCGGCGTCGTCGGCGTCAAAGTCCGGAGCAGGAACCGACAGTGGAATCGCGTCCTCGTGGGCCGCTGCGCGGAAGCCGTACCGGGTGCCGGGCGGCAGCCCGTCCACAATCCCGTGGTGCACGCCGTCCTCAAGGTTGGGCAGCGTGTGGACCTTCCAGGAGTCGCCGGGGGCTTTGTAGGCGATTTCGACTCGCGTGAGTCCTGGGGACCACACGGCGACGTTGACCCGGTCCGGCGAGGGGGTGCCACGGTCGGACTTCCCAGGCAGCGGAACACTCAGCCCGAGCGGCGACGGCCGCGAGGCGTCCACTGTAGATGCTGTGTCAAAAATCGGCATAACCATTAGTTGAGAGTTTAGTCTCCGACGCCAATTCTCCCTTCCCCGCGGCCCATATGACAGTGGCCAAGCCCGCCAGTCGGAACCAAGCTGGCGGCCCCTGCGAACGCAAACAAGCCGCTCACCTGCTGAAACGTCGAATCACCCGGCTCGTTGCGCTTTTCGTGAAACCGGTCGTTTGAGCGGATTGTGTCGATTGCGCCGAATGCGCGCGCCCGCGCGCATGAGTTCGTATCCTCGGCGCGGTCGTTGCATACTTTGGCTATACACCAATGTGGAGGTAATTGTGCGAATCGCCCTTGCTCAACTCATCAGCGGCCGCGAGCTGGCAGACAACCTGCTCCTGTTGGAAGGTTACGCCCGCCGGGCAAAAGAGGGCGGCGCCGAACTCGTGGTATTCCCGGAAGCGACTATGCGGGCGTTCGGGAATTCCCTGCTCGACATCGCGGAGCCCCTGGACGGGCCATGGGCCAGCCAGGTGCGGAAGATCGCCCAGGATCTTGGGATCGTGATCGTGGCCGGAATGTTCACCCCCGGACTGGCCTCCGACGGCAGCAGCAACGGCAAAGTCCGGAACACCCTGATCGCCACCGGGCCCGGGGTGGACACCAGCTACGACAAGATCCACCTCTTCGACGCCTTCGGCTTTGCGGAATCCGATACCGTCGACGCCGGCACGGATCCGGTGACGTTCGACGCCGGAGGCCTCACCTTTGGCCTGGCCACCTGCTACGACATCCGTTTCCCGGCCCTCTTCACCGCCAACGCCGACCGAGGCGCCGAGGTGAATATCGTCTCCGCTTCCTGGGGTGCCGGGCCTGGGAAGGCGGAGCAGTGGAAGCTGCTCGCGCGTGCCCGGGCGATCGACACCACGACCTTCGTGCTGGCGTGCGGCCAAGGCGATCCCGCGAGCCAGGGCCGTGAACCCAAGGGTGCGGCGCCCACCGGAGTGGGGCACTCCGTCGTCGTGTCCCCCTGGGGGAACGTGCTCGAAGAGCTCGACGCCGAACCCGGCCTCTTGTTCGCGGAGCTGGACGCCGCCGTCGTCGAGGAAGCGCGGGTCAGGCTTCCGGTCCTGGCGAACCGCCGCGACTTCTAACCCCGACTTCCAAGGGAACAGCAACGCTCGCTCACCAAAAGAAGTGAGCGAGCGTTGCCGTATTTGGCGCCATAAGTGAGCGAGCGTTGGCTTTTGGGCGGCGGCTGTGCCGCCATCCAACTGGCTATTTGGCTGCGCGCTGCCTTGAGATCTCATACAGCGAGATGCCCACGGCCATCGAGGCGTTGAGCGATTCCATCGCGGAGTCGATCGGGATGGAGATGATCTGGTCGCAGTTTTCGCGGACCAGGCGGCTGAGGCCCTTGCCCTCGGAACCCACCACAATGCACACGGGATCAGTGGCCAGGGCCAGATCCGGCAGCGAAACATCGCCGTCGCCGTCCAGGCCCAGCACGAAGATGCCCATCTGCTTGAACTGCTTGAGCGCGTTGTTCAGGTTGGCGGCGCGGGCCACGGGAACGCGGACCGCCGCGCCGGCGCTGGTCTTCCAAGCCGAAGCAGTGACGCCGACGGAGCGGCGCTCCGGGACAATCACGCCGTGGCCGCTGAAGGCGGAAACGGAGCGGATGATGGCGCCCAGGTTGCGCGGGTCGGTGATGCCGTCGAGCGCGACGAAGAGGGGCGCGTTGGGGATGTACCCCTTCTTCCACTTGGTGACCGTCTCTTCGGCGAGGTCGTAAGCGTCCTGGTATTCGTACGGCGGGATCTGCAGTACGAGGCCCTGGTGCACAGCGTCTTCGGTCATGCGGTCCAGCTCGGGCTTACCGGTTTCCAGCAGCGGGATGCCACGTTCGGCGGCGAGCTTGAGGGACTCCTTGACGCGGTCGTCCATCTCGATCCGAATGGCAACGTGCAGTGCCTTCGCGGGGATTCCGGCGCGAAGCGCCTCCACCACGGAGTTGCGTCCTGTGACGACTTCCTCAGTAGCGCGGCCCTTAGGGCCTGAGCGGGCGCCCGGATTGGAGCGGCTGGCGCCCCCGGCCGCGCGCTTCGCCGCGGAGCGCTCGGCAAGCTGCTTGCTCTTGTACGCCTTGTGGTACTCGCGGTCCTCAGCCTTGGGGGTTGGACCCCGGCCTTCGAGGGCCTTTCGACCGTGGCCACCGGTTCCGGTGGTGGGGCCCTTCTTGCTCTTGACAGCCCGGCGACCGTTGTTGGCCATGAATTCCACCCTTGATTGTGTTGAGTACGTCTGCAATCAAGTCTACTGAATCAACTTAAATCGGGACGACGGCGGTTTCTCAGTCCCGCTTGAGGCTCCAGCTGGCTCCATCGGCGCCATCCTCGACGGCGATACCGGCTGCTGCGAGAGTGTCGCGGATCGCGTCGGACGCCGCCCAATCCTTGTTGACCCGTGCCTCGGCGCGCGCCTGCAGCTGGGCTTCCACGAGGACCTCCAGGGCCTGGGCCGTCTCGGAGTTCTCCTGGACTTCGCCGCGGACGTCGTTCAGTCCAAGCACGGTGGTCATGGCCATCACGGCCTGGAGCGCCTGCGCGGCCGCGGCGTCGTCCCCGGACGCCAGCGCCGTGTTTCCCGCACGGACAGTCTCGTGCAGCGCGCCAAGGGCCTGCGGGACGTTGAGGTCGTCATCCATGGCAGAAGCAAAGGCGTCAGGCACGGGGCTCGACTCAGGGTGCGCGGCGAAATCACCACCGAACTTCTTGGAAGCCTTTGCAACAAAGCCATAGATCCGCTCCACTGCGGCCGCAGCCTCCTGGAGCGACGTGGGCCGGTAGTCCAGGACGGAGCGGTACTGCGCCTGGCCAAGGTAGTACCGGACAACGCGGGGACTCGCCAGCTCAAGCATCTCTCCGGGGCTCACTGTGTTGCCAACGGATTTGGACATCTTTTCGCCCTCATACGTGACCATGCCGTTGTGCAGCCAGAAGTTGGCGAATCCGTCACCCGCGGCCTGCGATTGTGCCATCTCGTTCTCGTGGTGCGGGAAGCGGAGGTCCAATCCGCCGCCGTGGATGTCGAATTGCTGGCCCAGGTACTTCGTGGCCATGGCGGAGCATTCAAGGTGCCAACCCGGCCGGCCTGTTCCCCACGGCGAAACCCAGCTCGCCGTCGTCGGCTCCCCGTCCTTGTAGCCTTTCCACAGCGCAAAGTCGCGCGGGTCGCGCTTCCTGTTGCTGAATTGGGGCTCGACGTCGGCGGCTCCCTGCATGTCGTCGATGTTCTGGCGGGTCAGCGAGCCGTACTTGCTCCAGGAGCGGACGTCGAAGTAGACGTCGCCGGAGTCGTCCAGCGCGGGATAGGCGTGGCCGCGGTCGATGAGCCTTTGAATGAGGGCGTGCATCTCCGGGATGTGGCCGGTGGCGCGAGGCTCGTAGGTGGGGCGGGAAACGCCCAGGACATCGTAGGCCTGCTCGAACTCCTGCTCGTAGCGGTAGGCCAGGGCCCACCATTCTTCCTCGGCCCTGGCTGTGGGTTCCTCGGCCCAGTCCGGCCCGAAGGACTGCGCCGACTTGGCGAGGATCTTGTCGTCGATGTCAGTGACGTTGCGGACAACGGTGACACGCAGGCCGCGGTATTCAAGCCAACGGGTCAACTGGTCGAAGGCGATCGCGGAACGCACATGTCCCACGTGCGGCATCCCCTGCACCGTGGCACCGCAGTAGTAGACGCTGGCCTTGCCGGCTTCAAGGGGAACGAAGTCGCGGACTTCGGCGGATGCAGTGTCGTAAAAGCGCAGGGTCACCGCTCCAGATTAGCGGATGCGCACCATCCGGCTTCGTTGCACACCATCTATCCCTGTTGAGGCGCTATTGAGGCGCCATCGCTTTGGGGCGCTGCCGGCACGGCGTAGACGAGGGCCGTGGCGACAGCGGAGATGCCCTCTCCCCGCCCCGTGAAACCCAGGCCGTCGCTCGTGGTTGCCGTGACGCTGACGGAAGCTCCTGCGGCGGCGCTGAGGACACGCTGCGACTCCTCACGCCGCGGCCCGAACTTCGGCCTGTTTGCAACGAACTGGACTGCCACGTTCCCGATCTCAAAGCCGGCAGCCCGGACAATCCTGGCCGCCTCCCCCAGCAACTTCACCCCGGACGCACCTGCGAATTCGGGACGGTTGGTGCCAAAATGCGTGCCGAGATCACCAATGCCGCAAGCGGAGAAGAGCGCATCAGCAGCCGCGTGGGCAACGCAATCGCCGTCGGAATGCCCCGAAAGTCCGCGCTCCCCCTCCCAAAACAGCCCGCCGAGCCATAGCGGCTGCGGATCGTTGTCAGGTGCGTAGGCGTGCACGTCCACCCCGATGCCTGTGCGTGGCAGAATCATCGCTGCGTTCTCCGAGTCCGCCATCAGCCTTCAACCCAGCGGACTCCGAGCGGCCCCTCCAGCAGGCCTTCGGCAATGATGAGATCCAACGGCGTGGTGATCTTCAGCGACTGGCTGGCGCCCCGGACCGCGTGGACCGGCACGCCCAGGAGCTCGACCAGCATGGCGTCATCCGTGACTGCCGCCGACTGCTCGTCGTCGAACGTCGCGGCCGCCGCGTGGGCGCGCAACAAAGTCTCAAAGTCGAATCCCTGCGGGGTCTGCACGGCGCGCAGTTGTTCGCGCGGGGCGGTGCCGGTGACGATCTCCGGCGCGATTCCGGCGTCGTCACCGTCAGTTTCCGCAACCATCTTGACGGTATCCACCACCGGAATGGCGGGGATGACCGCTTTGGCGCCGGACGAGAGCGCCACGGCAACCCGGTGGAAGACGCGTTCGGGAGTCAGCGCACGCGCGGCGTCGTGAACCAGCACAGCGCGCGTTCCTTCGAGGACCGCCCCAAGGGCGGCGCGGACCGAATCGGCACGGGTGGATCCGCCGTCGACGACGGTAATCAGCGGGCCGTCAGCGCCCAGTTCCTGCCGGAATTCCTCGCACAGCTCGCGCAGCTCCAGGTCCCCCGCGGGGACGGCCACGCAGATCTGGCGGGCAACGTCCGCCGTCGCGACGCCGCGAAGGGCGTGGGTGAGGATCGTTTCGCCGCCCAGTGGAACTTTCGCCTTGGGCATGCCGTAGCCAAGCCGCTCCCCGGAGCCTGCCGCAACGACGACGACGGCGGTGGCCTCGCGCTGGGATGGTGTAGTCATGCGCCCAAGCCTACGTGGTGCCCACCCGCCCAACTAGCTCGCAGTAGGTGTCGTTTTGGGCGCCCAGAACGACACTTACTGCCAGTCAGTTGGGCTTTGGAGCGGGCAGCAAGGCTTTCGGGCAAAAGGAAACCCCGGCAGCAGGTTGCCACCGGGGTTCAAATCTTTGAATCTCTGTTAGGAAGCCAGAACTTCGTCGAGAACGCTTGCGGCCTTCTCTTCGTCGGTCTTCTCAGCCAGTGCCAGTTCTGAAATCAGAATCTGACGGGCTTTGGCCAGCATTCGCTTTTCACCTGCGGAAAGGCCGCGATCGTGATCACGGCGCCAAAGATCGCGGACAACCTCTGCAACCTTGATGACGTCGCCGGAAGCAAGCTTCTCCAGGTTTGCCTTGTAGCGACGGGACCAGTTGGTGGGCTCTTCAGTGAACTCGGCACGGAGAACGTCGAATACGTGCTCCAAGCCTTCCTTGCCCACTACGTCGCGGACCCCAACAAGGTCTACGTTTTCTGCTGGAACTTCAATGGTCAGATCACCCTGAGCCACCTTGAGCTTGAGATACATTTTCTCTTCGCCCTTGATAGTGCGCATCTTGATTTCTTCAATTTTTGCTGCACCGTGGTGAGGGTAAACTACTGTCTCGCCGACCTCAAAAACCATGTGGACTTTCCCCTTTCCCGCAGACCAGTTTATCACGCTTAAGGCATACGATTGGCACGGAAAGGGGTCCTGAGCCCTGTAAATACGCGGAAAATGGCCTTTTCGGCCCTCCGGCACCCTCTTGACGGGAGGGCATAAAAGTGCATTGGACGCAGCGTTCCGGATGACCCTACTCCTTCTGGAGGGCCGCCACAATGGTGATCGGAATCCTTGTTCCTGCTAGTTTGCCGATAGGCTATGGCTGAAAAGTGTTCCAATGACTCTTAGAGGAGTACGTGTCGTGCGCATTACTGCGATGAACCGTGTCCAGCGCGGCAAACTGGCGATGGCGGCGGCCGCCATCAGCATCGGTCTCTTGTCCGTGACCGGCTGTGGCTATATCAACCCCCAGCAGACCAACGAGCAGTACTCTCCGTCTGACGGCGTCAGGGAAGACCTCGGTTCGCTTCAGCTGCGCAACATGCTCATCGTCTCCACGGATGCCAACAAGCCGGGACGCGTCATTGGTGCCGTGTTCAACACTTCCTCGAGCGATGCAACCCTGACCATCAGTGGCGCCGGCGGGTCACAGACGACTATTCCGGTCAAGGCCAAGTCGCAGACCTACCTCAACGAGACCACGGACGCCGCGGTTCTGAGCACGAGCGGCGGAGCCCCGGGTTCCATGGTTTCCGTGACTATCAAGACCGGCTCCGATTCCCGTGCCGTGCAGTTCCCGGTCCTGGACGCTTCCTTGAAGGAATACTCGAAGTACCTCCCCACAGTTTCCGCTTCTCCGAGCCCCTCGGTCAGCGGTTCCGCGACGCCGGGAAGCAGCGCGACGCCGGGAAGCAGCACGACCCCGACGCCGAGCGCAAGCGCCACCGGCCACTAGGCGGCCGGCGGCCTGCGCCGCCCCTGTCGGCAAACAAGCCGGCTCCTCGAAGGCAAAAAGGAAGGGCTCCCGATGGGAGCCCTTCCTTTTGCTGTAGCTTCTTACGGCTCGAACTTGTAGCCCAGGCCCCGAACCGTCACGAGGTAGCGGGGAACCGACGGGTCCGGCTCGATCTTGCTGCGCAAGCGCTTCACGTGGACATCCAGGGTCTTGGTATCGCCCACGTAGTCGGAACCCCAGACGCGGTCGATCAACTGCCCGCGGGTGAGCACACGGCCCGAATTGCGAAGGAGCATCTCGAGGAGTTCGAACTCCTTCAGTGGAAGCGATACCTGTTCGCCGTTGACGCTCACCACATGCCGCTCGATGTCCATCCTTACCGGGCCGGCCTGCACGGTGGATGTGATGAGCTCCTCCGGCTCGCCCTGCCGGCGCAGCACGGCACGGACGCGCGCGACGAGTTCCCTGGAGGAGTACGGCTTGGTGACGTAATCGTCCGCGCCAAGCTCCAGTCCTACTACCTTGTCGATTTCCGAGTCCTTGGCCGTCAACATGATGACGGGGACGCTGGAACGTTGGCGCAGTTGCCGGCAAACCTCAGTGCCGGGAGTCCCCGGAAGCTGCAGGTCCAGGAGCACGAGGTCGGCCCCGTTGCGGTCGAACTCCACCAAGGCGTCGCTGCCGTTGTCCACAACCTGGACATCGAAGCCTTCCTTGCCCAATAGGTAGGACAGAGGGTCGCTGAACGACTCTTCGTCCTCCACGATCAGAATCCTGCTCAAGCGCCAGCTCCTTGCTCTAGGGCGCGCACAGCGCCCGTCGATTGAATCACGCTTCGGGGCTTCGCCCCGGCGTCGTCGTCCTCCTGGCCTTCCATTTCCGGAAGGCGGATGGTGAAAGTAGAACCTTGGCCGGGCTGGGACCAGACGGTGACCTCGCCGCCATGGTTGGACACCACGTGTTTGACGATACTCAGGCCCAAACCCGTTCCCCCGGTCTGCCGGGACCTCGCCGCATCCACGCGGTAGAAGCGTTCGAAGATGCGTTCCTGGTCCTCAGGGCTGAGACCCTCACCTTGGTCTGTGACGGAAATGGCAACCACGCCCTCTTTGGCGCGGACCCCCACTCCCACACGGGTGTTCTCCGGCGAATAACGAATGGCGTTGTCGATCAGGTTCCGCAGGGCGGTCACCAACAGGTCCTGGTCGCCGAAAACCATTGTTTCCGAGCGTCC
Organism: Arthrobacter sp. FW306-2-2C-D06B; assembly: GCF_021789175.1. Classification (NCBI taxonomy): domain Bacteria; kingdom Bacillati; phylum Actinomycetota; class Actinomycetes; order Micrococcales; family Micrococcaceae; genus Arthrobacter; species Arthrobacter sp. FW306-2-2C-D06B. The sequence goes on along the minus strand of NZ_CP084560.1, from coordinate 668,483 downwards.
GCCGACCACGATCTTGATGTTCTTGAGCTCGGCCGGGAGCTGCGACCGGTCCACGGCCTCGGCGATCACCGTATTGATATCCACGGCGTGCCCTTGCTGTGCCACATTGGCCCCCTGAAGCCGGGACAGCTCGATGATGTCCTGCACCAGCGCGGCGAGCCGTGTCGATTCCTTGTGCATGCGCTTCGCGAAGCGGCGCACCGCTTCTTCGTCGTCGGGGCTTGCCTCGAGCGCTTCGGCCAGCAGGGAGATGGCGCCCACCGGCGTCTTGAGTTCGTGAGAGACGTTCGCCACGAAGTCGTTCCGGATTTCTTCGGTGCGGGTAATTTCGGTGCGGTCATCGGCCAGCAGGACGATATATTCCCATCCGAGCATGGCTGCCCGCACCTGCACCACAATGGTTCCCTTGCCCAACGGACCGCGGGGCAGCTCGAAAGTCTTCTCCAGGATCACGCCGTCGCGCCGCACCTTTGCGGTCATGTCCAGCAACTGCTTGTGCACCACGGTGTGGCCCCTCACGAGGCCATATGCGTAGGCCGCGGGACTGGCCCGGACCACGCCGTCGATCGCGTCCACCACGACGAAAGCGCGCCCGACGACGGACAGCACCTCCGCGGCTCCCTCCGGAAGCAGCGGCTCGGTCACGTCTAGGTCAACGATCTTCCGCTGCCGTTCGCTGAGCCTGAACGCGAGCACGCCAAAGACGCCGCACGACAGGCCGACTAGACCTGCGATGACACCGATGAGCACTGGATCCACGGATCTAGCTTATGCGCTCAAAACACTGCAAAATATGGAACGGTCACCAAACCGCCCCGATTCAGCTAACGTTCACCTAAAGGTGCGCAATCGTTCATTGACCACTGCCACCCTTGCTAGTTGGACCGTAGTTAGCTGTGATAATTTTCGCGCCGCCAGAAGGGTGCGGAGGAGATTTCCAAGGAGAGGACGCCACCGTGCGCAAGGTTTTTCAGGAGGAGCTCATCCAGGTCGGTGAGGACCTCATCGAGATCTCAAAACTGGTCACTGAGGCGATCCAGAACGCGACCACCGCATTCGAAGGTGCCGACGTAGATCTTGCCCAGGATGTCATTGCCGCCGATGCCCGGATCGATTTCCTGCAGAACGGCCTCGACGAACGGGCCATCGATATCCTCGCGCTCCAGGGTCCCGTGGCAAGCGATCTCCGGATGATTGTCGGTTCCCTGCGGATGAGCGCGTCCCTGGAACGCATGGGTGACCTCGCCCGGCACGTGGCCCAGCTGGCCCGTTTGCGCTACCCGGCCACGGTCATCCCCGAGCAGCTGACGGCAACGTTCAAGGACATGGCCCGCCTCGACCTCGAAATCGTCCAGAAGGTCACCCTGCTTCTGGAGTCCCGCGACCTGGAAGTTGCCCGGGACATCCTCAAGCTCAACATCCGGGTTGACGATCTGCACCTGAGCGTCTTCAGGGCGATCGCCGATCCCGCGTGGGCCGAGACCGCCGCCACCACCGTGGATGTGGCCCTCGCCAGCCGCTACTTCGAGCGCTTCGCCGACCACGGCGTCTCGGTTGCCCGCAAGGTGACCTATCTGGTCACCGGTGAATGGCAGCCGGAAGGCTTCTAGCCAGTCTTTACAAACAACGACGGCGGCCGGCCCACCTTGCGAGGTGGGCCGGCCGCCGTCGTTCCCTCAAAGACCTATTTCTTGCCCTGGGCGGCTACAGCCTTGATGGACTCTGCCGCGGCCTCGGGATCGAGGTAGGTTCCGCCGGGGTTGATCGGCTGGAAGTTCTCGTCCAGGTCGTAGACCAACGGGATGCCTGTGGGGATGTTCAGACCGGTGATGTCTTCGTCGCTGATGCCGTCGAGGTGCTTCACGAGGGCGCGCAGGGAGTTGCCGTGGGCCGTGACCAGGACTGTCTTGCCAGCCTTGAGGTCTTCCTTGATGTCGGATTCCCAGTACGGCAGGAGACGCACGAGGACGTCCTTGAGGCACTCGGTGCGCGGCAGGGCGTCGCCGAGGCCCGCGTAGCGCACGTCGTTGACCTGGGAGAACTCGCTGTCATCGGAAAGGGCGGGCGGCGGGGTGTCGTAGCTGCGGCGCCATTCCATGAACTGCGCTTCGCCGAATTCGGCCAGGGTCTGGGCTTTGTCCTTGCCCTGCAGCGCGCCGTAGTGACGCTCGTTGAGGCGCCAGTCGCGCTTGACCGGGATCCAGCCGCGGTCGGCCTTGTCGAGGGAAATGTTCGCGGTGTTGATGGCCCGCTTGAGCAAGGACGTGTACAGGATATCCGGGAGAACGTTGTTCTCGACCAGGAGCTCTCCGCCGCGCGCTGCTTCCTCGCGGCCTTGGTCGTTCAGGTCGACGTCCACCCAGCCGGTGAACAGGTTCTTGGCGTTCCAGTCGCTGTGGCCGTGGCGCAGCAGAATCAGCTTGTAAGTCATGGTTTTCATCCTAAGCGATCATTCCCTGCTGTTGCCGGGCGTTACGCTCCAACGCGGGGTCACTTAGCGCCGGTGTTTGGGCGCCGGATGGGCCGTAAGTGACCCCGCGTTGGAGGATAAAGTGGGATGGTGGTGCAAAAGGCGGAGCGGGTGCAGGGAAGGCGCGGCAAACCCGTCGGCAACGTCACCAGGGGCACCACCAATCCCAACCGCATGCGTCGTCTGGACCGCTGGCTGGCGGGCCCACAGGCTTGGCGGCTGCGCTCGGCCGTCGACCCCTTGGTAGTGGACCTGGGCTACGGCGCTTCCCCGGCCACCGCCGTCGAACTCTTCGAAAGGCTGCAGGCAGTCCGCCCCGACGTCCGAGTGTGCGGGATCGAGATCGAACCCGAGCGCGTCCGGGTCGCGAAATCCCTGGAAAAGCCCGGGCTCAGCTTCCACGTGGGCGGTTTCGAGGTTCCTGTTCCAGGCAATCCCGTGCTGGTGCGGGCCTTCAACGTGCTGCGGCAATATGAGGAGTCGGATGTGGCCGGGATCTGGGCGCTGGTGCAGTCGCGGCTGGCTCCGCAGGGATTGTTCATCGACGGCACGTGTGACGAAATCGGCCGCAGGGTGACGTGGGTTGCGTTGGATCCGGACGGGCCCTTGAGCCTGAGCCTGTCTATGCGCTTCGGCGGTTTCGAACTTCCCTCCGACGTGGCCGAACGCCTGCCGAAGGCACTCATCCACCGAAATATCCCGGGCGAACGCATTCATGGTTTCCTGAATGCGCTGGACCAGGCCTGGTTGGAAGCCGCACCGCTCGCGTCTTTTGGCAGCAAGCAACGGTGGACCGCTATGTGCCAGTCAATGCGCGACGCCGGTTGGCCCCTTCAGGACGGAACGTCGCGCTGGCGCTTGGGGGAACTTACCGTCGACTGGTCGGCGGTGGCCCCGGCTTAGCTCACCGTCACCAGGGACCGTACGGCCCCTGGTTCCGGCCGCTGTTCCCGATTTCCTTCACTGCGGGACGGACGTCCGCCAAATAGACACACGCTGCCGTGACGGCTGCGATGCCAAAGATGCCGAAGCCACTGCCGCCACCGAGGAGGGAAAGGCCGCCAATCACTGCAGCGACGCCGGTCAGGGCCAGCCAGAAGGTCTTGGTGCGCTTGGATGCCGCTTCAAACGACGAGGGTTTGTGGCGCAGGCAATCGACCAGCGCCCACAGCTCCAAAGCGAAGGCAACCAGTCCCAGAATGAACCAAATCCCATTCTGGATGTTTGAAATCAAAATTTTTCCGTCCACGCCCACAAGCCTAGCGGTCAAGCGACTTGAGCGCTTGCTCCAAATCCGCCCAGAGGTCTTCGACGTTCTCGATCCCGACGCTCATCCTGATCAGGTTGTCCGGCACGCTGAGCGGTTCGGCGGTGTGCCGGCGTCGGCGTTCGATGAGGGATTCGACCCCGCCCAGCGACGTCGCGGGGATCCACAACCGCAATGCGCGAACCAGTTCATCTGCTGCGTCGGCACCGCTGCGGGTTCCGTCTCCGGCCAGCTGGATGCACAGGATGGAGCCGAAGCCCTTCATCTGGGACTTGGCCCGTTCATGGCCGGGATCATCCGGCAGACCCGGGAAGCGGATGGACTCGACGCGCGGGTGGGTACTCAGCCGCTCGGCCAACGTGGCGGCAGATGCTTGCGAACGCTCGATCCGGAGTGCCAGCGTGCGCAGGCCACGGAGCGCGAGCCACGCCTCGAAGGGGCCCGCGATGCCGCCGTGGATGATCCGGTGGTGAAGGAGTTCGGCGCGCAGTTCCGCATTCGAGGTCACCAAGGCGCCGAGTACGACGTCGGAGTGTCCAGCCAGGTATTTGGTCACCGAATGGAGCACGACGTCGGAGCCCAGGCTGAGGGGCTGCTGAACGAGCGGCGTGGAGAAGGTGTTGTCGGTGACCACGATGGCGCCGGCTTCATGGGCGGCGGCGGCCAGTGCCCGTACGTCGGCGATGCCGAGCATGGGGTTGGTGGGGCTTTCAATCCACAGCATGCTGGCGGGTATTCCATCGGCGGGGGCGAGCTGCGCCTTGACAGCGTCGGTGTCCGCGATATCAACGGTCCGCAGTTCAAGGATGCCCTTGGCCGCGAGTTCGGTGGCCATGACGAGCGATCCTGCGTAGCTGTGCGTGGGCATGACCAGGACACCGCCGGCAGGCACGAGCGACAACGCGGAACTCACTGCGGCCAAGCCCGAGGCATAGAGCAAACCGGGCAGCTCGGCTCCTTCCAGCTGGGCCAGTGCTTCCTCGAACGGATCCCACGTGGGGTTCGCATAGCGTCCGTAGCCGCGGTCGCCGTCGCTCAATGCCCCTGTGCCGAAATACGTGGAGGACAGAACGATGGGCGGGTTGACGGGCTGGTCATGGCTTCGTTCGGGACGGCCTGCCGCCACCACCACAGTGTCAGGGGACAGATCTGCGGTATGTTCTCGGGAAAGACTCATTGCCCCAGCCTACGGCGCGGGGAGCGGGGGCTGGAAAGGTGTTACGGCTACGTCTCGCCGCGCGGCAGGTTCGGTCCCGCGCAGGTGGGCGAGCGCCGTCGTCGGGCAGTGTCGGAGTTCCTCTGTACGCTTAGATCCGTGACTACGCAGCGCCTCAAGCAGGACCAGGGCCCCACACCCGACCAGCGTCCAGGACTCTTCATCGCCTTCGAGGGCGGGGATGGAGCCGGCAAGTCCACGCAGGCCGCCCGCCTGGCTGAGTCGCTTGAGTCCCTCGGCTTTTCGGTGCTGCGCACCCGCGAGCCCGGGGGCACGCCGATCGGCGAGAAGCTGCGTTCCTTGGTGCTGGACCACGGCCACGGCACTATCGACCCCCGGACCGAAGCCCTGATGTTCGCCGCATCCCGGGCCGCCCACGCAAGCCAGGTCATCCGCCCGGCCTTGGCGCAGGGTTCTGTGGTGATCACGGACCGCTATATCGATTCCTCCGTCGCTTACCAGGGTGCCGGCAGGGACCTCGGGACCGTGGACGTCAGGCGGCTCAACGAATGGGCCACCGAAGGCCTCGAGCCGGACCTGACAGTGCTCCTGGACGTCCACCCGGGCGATGGGCGGGACCGCAGAACTGCCGGAGACGCTGCCGAGGACCGGCTCGAGTCGGAACCGGACGATTTTCATGCCCGCATCCGTGCGGCGTTCCTGGAGTTGGCCGAGGCCCGCCCGGAGACGTACCTCGTGTTGCCCGCCAAGGACGCCGTCGAAAACCTCGCCGCGCAGATCCTCCGGCGTGTGCAGGACTTGCTCGGGGGCCGCACATGAGCGTCTGGGATGAGCTCCAGGGCCAGGCCCCCGTCGTCGCACAATTGCGCGCCGCCGCCCAAGGCGAAGGCCTCACGCACGCATGGTTGTTCACCGGTCCTCCGGGTTCAGGTCGTTCCAACGCGGCCAAGGCATTCGCCGCGGCATTGAACTGCGAACAGGACGACGTCGCACTTCGCGGCTGCGGCGAATGCGCATCGTGCCGGACCATCCTGGGCGAGACCCATTCCGACGTGACCTTTGTCCGCACGGAGAAGGTCACCATCACCATCGACGAAGCCCGCCAATTGGTGTCCAAGGCCGGCGACCGGCCGGCGACCGGACGTTGGCGCATCATCGTGGTGGAGGACGCGGATCGCATGGCCGAACGCACCACCAACGTGCTCCTCAAGGCCATTGAAGAACCGACGCCCCGCACCATCTGGATGCTGTGCGCGCCGTCGCCCGCGGATGTGCTGGTCACCATCCGCTCGCGTTGCCGCCCGGTGAGCCTCCGGATTCCGCCGGCCGCTGACGTCGCCGCCCTGCTGGTGAAGCGCGACGGCATCGACCCCGCCATTGCGGACAGGGCCGCCCGCGCGGCCCAAAGCCACATCGGAATTGCGCGTCGGCTGGCCCGCGATCCGGAAGCCAGGGAACGCCGGATGGAGACTGTCCGTTTCCCGCTGGGCCTGCGGGGCGTCACTGCTGCCGTGATGATGGCCGAAAAGCTGGTCAAGATCGCAACCGATGAGGCCAACAGCTCCAACGACGAACGCGATGCCGCCGAGAAGGTCGCCCTGCTCGCGAGCCTGGGCGCTCCGGAGTCGGGCACCATGCCGCCGTCGATGCGCGGCCAGGTCAGACAGCTCGAGGACGACCAGAAGCGCCGTGCCAAGCGATCCATCACCGATTCCCTGGACCGCACGCTGACCGATTTGCTGTCCTTCTACCGGGACGTCCTGGTCATTCAGCTGGGGAACGCCGTCGAGTTGGTCAACGTTGAACTCAGGAGTGAACTGGAGGCCTACGCGGCCGGCTCCACGCCAGAGATCACCTTGGCGCGCATGGATGCCATCAACAAGGCGCGGGTGCGGATCACCACGACCAACGTGGCACCGCTGTTGGCCGTCGAGTCCATGGCGAGCAGCCTGATTCAGCAATAGCCGGATAGTTTAGAAATACAGCACGCTTCCCCAGCCTGAGGAGAAACGCATGACCCCCGCACGACGCCGGCCCGCCGGGTCCAGTTCCAGGACACGGTTCCCCTCACTGCGGCGGGCGGCAGCGGCAGTCGCTGCCACGGTCACCGCGAGCCTGCTGCTGAGCGGCTGCGTGTTCTCGGTACCGGTGCCCAACGATGGCGCCGGCAACGGGTCCGGTAACGTCAGCACCCCGGACCCGTCCATCGCAGCCGCGGCGCCGGCAGGACTGGAAAGCTTCTACTCCCAAAAAGTGAACTGGACATCCTGTGAGCAGGGATTCCAGTGCGCCAACATCAAAGTGCCGGTGGACTACGCAAAACCCGATGGTGACAGCATCTCCATCGCTGCAATCCGGCTCCAGAGCCAGGGCACAAAGAAGGGTTCACTACTGGTGAATCCTGGTGGCCCCGGAGCTTCAGGCTATGACTTCGTCAGGGACGCGGCGAAAACACACTTCACCAGCAAGCTGCGGTCCAGCTTCGACCTGGTGGGTTTCGATCCCCGCGGCGTCAAGCGGTCGGCACCGGTGACGTGCCTCAGCGATGCCGAGCGGGATGCTTCCCGCGAGAAGGTCTACAACTACGACACTGACCAGGGCGTCGCCGCGGCGCTGGCCGACACCAAGGCCATGAATGCCCAGTGCGTGGGAAAGTCCGGGCCCGCCCTGCCGCACATCGATACCGCCAGCTCCGCCAAGGACATGGACATCCTCCGCGCAGTGCTGAACGACGCAAAACTCAACTATCTGGGCTTTTCCTACGGAACCTCCCTCGGCGCCACTTATGCGTCCTTGTTCCCGAACAACGTAGGCAAGCTCGTTTTGGATGGCGCAGTGGACCCGTCCCTCAATAACGAGGACCTCACCGCGGGACAGGCAGAGGCGTTCGAAAAAGAACTCCGCACGTATGTGGCGGATTGCCAGGCAAAATCCGGATGCCCCATGACCGGCAGCGTCGACAGTGGCGTGCAGCAGATCCAGAACCTCATCGCCGACGTCGAGCAGAATCCCAAACGCGCCAAAGACGGACGGCTTGTCACCGGGGCTACGTTCGTCAGCGGTATTTTCACCCCGCTCTACGACAACGAATCGTGGCCTGTGCTGACCCAGGCTCTGGTGGCGGCGTTCAAGGGCGACGTGTCCCTCATGCTCCGGATTGCCGACTTCGGCGCGGACCGGGACCCGAACGGCACCTACACGTCGAACACCTCGTTCGCGTTCAACGCCATCAACTGCCTTGACTACCCCATGGTCACGGATACGGCCGGGATGCGTTCCGAAGAAGCCCGATTGAAGCAGCTCTCCCCCACCTTCGGCTATTACTTCTCCTACACCGGCATCAACTGCAAGGACTGGCCCTATAAGCCGGTGCACACGCCTGCTCCCGTGAAGTACACCGGCAGTGCGCCGATTGTGGTCGTAGGCACCACCGGGGACCCCGCGACGCCTGTCGCCTGGGCTGGTTCTCTGCGGAAACAACTCGGCAACGCTTCCCTCGTGACGTGGAAGGGTGAAGGCCATACCGCCTACGGCCGCTCCAACCAGTGCGTGTCCGACGCCGTGGACAACTACTTCGTGGATGGAAAGGCACCTTCGGACGGGACTACGTGCTGACTTAGGTAGTCCGGTTTTTGGCGGGACCGCCACTTCTGACCGTTTTTAGAGCTGGGTTGAGCCGATTGTGGGCGGCGAGACGGGGATGTTTGATGCCAGGCGCCCGCAAAGATGGTCATTTGTTGAGGCGCGGCCCTGAATGGTGGGCCCGGATGGCGGCCTGCACTTCCGCGACCATAGCCTCGGGGTGGTGAACAACGTCCTCGTAGAAGTACCTCAACACAGTGAAGCCGCCGGCAACAGAGGTGTTATCCCGGCGTCGATCCCTCTTGATGGCCCGGGGTTCGAAGTGCGTCTTGCCGTCCAGCTCAACGATCAAAATGCGCTCGACGACGAAATCAACCTCCCCCACGCCGAGCAGTTCCACATGCTGCACAAAAGCTATTCCAGCCTGCTGGAAGTGCATGGCCGCCAGTGGTTCAAGCAGGGAATCGGCTCTCTGGCGCACGAGATCCAGGACGTCCCTCGCCCGGCCGTTGCGGTTGCCGGGCAGCTTTCCGCGTAGGAACTCGGTGGTTATGTCGGCACGCGAAACGGCACACTGCACCATGACCAGCGCTTCAGCTGGAGGCCGGCATCGCAAGGCATGCACCAGCACATCGGCAAGAGCTGCCACCGGCCGGCCCGGCAAAGCCGGCAACGATGCGCTCCGGTGCAGCACGACGCCATCGCGGGGTAGCCCGTTGCCGCAGACCAAATGGAGCTCGCTGGCGGGATGCAGTTGCCAAAGTCCATAGTGTGGGGCAGCCGAGACGCATGTGAGGACACCTCCGTGCCGAAAGGCTTCAGCGAATTCCGGAGGTGCACCCGCCAAAGCCACGACGCCGCGATACGGAACCACCACTCCGCCCCGACGTGCCGCAGTTCTGAGCTGCCAGGCGCCGACTCCTGCGCTGAGGAGATCCCCGCGCATGGCCACGCCTCCCCGTGCACGAAGGGCAGCTATGAGATCCATGGCTCCAAGATGCCTGCGTGGAGGGTTGCTGCGGAGCCCTGGGTTTGTCTATGTGGACAACTTCATGCTTTTGGCTCGCAACACCTGACCACTTTTGGGCGGCACCCTGCGGCGTAAGTGGCGGATTGACGGCTCCCGCGTAGCTGAGGCGGGGCCAAAAGTGGTGGATCGTTGAGGGGCAGGCGCTAGAGCCGTGCCGCGCGGGGCTCCAGCAGCGCGGGAAGATCCTTGACCGAGGGCACGACGGCGGTGGCGCCGGCCGCGCGCAAAGCCGCCTCGGAATGGAAGCCAGTGAGCACGCCCACCACGGCGGAGGCGCCGGAGCGAAGGCCGGACAACATATCCGAGCTCGTGTCGCCCACCACGACGACCTCGCGGACATCATCCAGGTCAAGGGCCAACACTGCAGTGAGAATCATGTCCGGGTAAGGGCGCCCGCGGCCGGCGTCGGCGGGGCACAAGCTGAGATCCGCCTTCCCCATCCAGCCCAGCGACTCAAGCACCATGTTCTGGGTGTGCCGGCCGAAGCCTGTAGCAAGGCAGACTTTCACACCGGAGTCCCGCAACCAGTCGATGGTTTCCTCGGCGCCTGGAATAGCCCGGACGCCGCCGTCGGCAATCAGATCGTCGTATGCGCGTTCGAAAGCCTTATTGGCGCTCTCGGCCCGTTGTGCTTCTTCAAAAAGGTGGCTGAAAACGGTCAACTTGGAAAAGCCCATGGTGTCCCGGGCGTAGCCGAGCATGCTTTCGAAACGGGGCGAACCAGGCTCGACGCCGGTCTCCTGCAGGGCGACGGACATCGCACGCTCCGTAAGACCATCGTCGGTAATCGTGGTGCCCACCATATCCAAGACAGCAAGCCGGAGCCGCTGCGCACGATGTGCCCCGGCGTCGTCCGCGTTGATCCTCTTGCTGCTGTCCATGCTCATGGCGCCCCTTCGCTGGTTGATGACCGAAATCGTGCGGCCACGTTAGTCCGCCCAGCTTGCCCCCGGCCCGCGACGGCGGCCTGAACCCGGCGCGACGAGCGGATGAATTCCGCAACAACGGCGCCACAGGAGCTCCGCCCGGGGCTGTTTTGACCCGGACGAGGTGACTCTATTACAGTTGTATCTTGCGTGATTCAGCCGGTACCCGGCCGATAACGCGGTGCTTCCTTAGCTCAGTCGGTAGAGCGTTTCACTCGTAATGAAAAGGTCATCAGTTCGATTCTGATAGGAAGCTCGGACGAGAACCCCGTATTCCCGCTTGTTTAGTGGGGATGCGGGGTTTTTGGTGGTTTGAGGTGTTGAATCCAATGACTTCTCTGTATTGCTCATTGTCGGCAGGCTCCCCCGGGACGGCATCCATGCCGCTCACCATATCGTGAGTTCAGGCCTGGGAGGTGTGCCGGTAGGAAACGATGGCGAACGCGCTGCCCGCCAGGACTCCCGTGACCGTCGCGATGGCCCCAGGGTTCATCAAGGGAGGAAAGAGGCTACAGAACGCGTAGGTGAGAATTCCCGAACTCATCAGGGCCGAGACACCAGTAACGACTGCACGGATCTTGCGGCTCGCTTCCTCAGTCACGAGGAACCTGGCGCTGATCACAACGCCGGCAACAACCAGCCCAAGGATTCCCAAAACAATCACCTCGATGACCAGGAAGTACAGACCCCAGACAAGAGCAGAAGCATTGATCTGGTGGCCCCATGCGGAACTTCCGAGGTGCGCCAATGCTCCGACTGCACCCAACCCGATACCCATGCAGACCAGCCTGCGCGACACTTTTCCGGTACGCCACCACCCCTGTCGGGTGCCCTTCGTCATCATTCAGTACCGCCCGTCGAAGGTCTGGCGCTTGAGGCATGGGCTGTTCCTGAAAGACTTTCGGCTTCTTGTTTGGCGGCCTGAATGATTGCGAGGAAATCCGCACGCTGAAGGTGCTCCTCGCCGGGATTCCGGATGACCCGCCCCAGGTACGGATCGCGCTGCTCCAGATCCTTCAGTTCGTTCCGCAGGGTGGTGTAACCGGCCTCCTGCTCCGCTTGCGCTTTGACCGGAACCCAGATGATCAGCACGATCACAGGAATCATGGCGACACCCACGGCGGCCACCACCGAATTGGTGAACCACGACTGCGGAACCCCGGACACGTTGAGGATAAGCACGATGCCAAGGACAGCCAGAGCCGCCGTGGTGCACCTGTAGCGCAGCCTCAGAAGCGCGAACGCCGGGGGCCCTTTGATCAGTCCGCCGCTTCGGATCTCATCCATACCTGTCCCCCCGTGTCGTGCCGCAGCGCGGCAATTCTTACCGATCCTATGCCCACCGGTCCAGATGGACACGAGAAACGGGCGTCAAGCGGGCGAGAACCCTCCTAAGCCCCAATCTCCCTTCACTGCCCTTATATCGGCCGACAAGGTTCGGTGACGTTCCATCCTGTCCGGAACGCAAGTCCGCTTGCTGCAGGCGTCGCGGCGATGCGTGATCGAGACGATCTCGATGTCAAAAACGGAGTTCGGGGTCGTTCCCCACCAAGCTAGAGTCCGTGAGACTCGATGGCCGGGACTTGCATCGCTGGTATCACCGCAGTCCCAAGCAGGCGGCGCGGCGTCTCCTGCCTGGGACTGATCGGGATCGACCGAGCTACTATAAGAAATATAAATACTTTAAAAAATTTATAGGCGTGTAAAGGATGTGCTGTGAAAAATCCGTTCAAGCCGACAGCCGGTGCCCGGCCACCGCTTCTTATCGGCCGGGATGATATGCGCCAAGACTTCGCCGAGAGTATCGAAAACGGGCCGGGGGCGCCGGGGCTTCTCTCCATTTTCACGGGGCCTCGCGGCATCGGCAAGACCGTCATGCTGGGGGAAATCGAGGACGAAGCAATTGAGCATGGCTGGATTGTTATCTCGGAGACCGCCACGGCCGGATTGGTGGACCGTATAGGCAGTGCAGTGCGCGCCGCCGCGGAGGAACTAGGGGACGGCCCCGCAGGCCGCCGCGTCACCGGGGTGACGGTTGGCATCCTACGCGTGGACACGCAACTCCCTGCCACCCGCGAGGTCCACTGGCGCCGCCAGATCACCGAGCTCCTGGAGAAGTTGAGCGCGCAAGAAACCGGGCTGCTGCTCAGCATCGATGAAATTCACGCAGTGGACAGAACACAGCTGTCGGAGATCGCGGCGGTGGTCCAACATCTGATCCGCGAAAACCTCCCGATTGGCCTTGTCCTCGCCGGCCTGCCCAAGGCCGTCGAAGACCTGCTGAACGAAGGAGTTTCGACATTCCTTCGCCGGGCCGAAAAGTACGACCTGCACCGGACGTCCATAGACGAGGTAACCGAAGCTTTTCGGAACACATTCTCCGAAAGCGGGGTGAGCATTAGCGACGGACACCTCCGGCAGTTGGCCGACGCGACCGGCGGCTACCCCTTTCTGATACAGCTGGTCGGCTATCACGTGTGGAGCCAGGCCAAGAACGCGGGCGGAGAAGTCACCGACTCGGCCCTCGCTGCGGGGATACAGAAAGCCCGACGGCGGATGGGGGCGACAGTCCTGCAGTCTGCCTACTCGGCGCTTTCCGACGTCGACCAGTCATATCTTCTTGCCATGGCTGAAGACGACGGCCCCTCGAGCACCACGACGATTGCTAAGCGGCTGGGCGTCAACAGTGTCTACGGAGGCCAGTACCGGCTTCGGCTTCTGGCGGCCGGGGTCATTGAGACGACAAGTCGCGGGTATGTTGACTTTGCTGTTCCGACGTTCCGCGAGTTCCTCCGCGACACTCCAGCGTATGGGCTGCGGCTGCAGCACCCGAGGCGCTCGTGATCCAGCGAGCACCGAGCGACTGAATGCTCACGACTTGCTCGACGTCAAAGCCCGGGGAGCTCCGGAGAAGTAGGACTCTGCCTCGCAGATAACCGCCGGTACTCCGATCGCTCCTGAGGTCGTCGCGACGGTCTGGCACAAATGATTTGGCGACGGCCAGGGGAAGTCCGGCTACATCTGCGATGGAGGCCCTGGCCGCTGATCCGCACGTCATCCGGATGGCTTCGCGCAGTACTAGCCGGCTATCCGATCGAAGAACGAGACGCCCTCTTGAGCGCGCCTGACACGGCCTAAACCGGGAGTGGACCCTACAGGCCGGCCGTCAGGGAGAGAATCGCGACTAAGAATCCGATGACAATCCAACAGGCGGTCAGGACGCGGACCTGCGTTGTGCCTCGCTGTGTCCACCACGCGACATCGGCAGTGGCCGAAACCCACGTCCGGATCTTGGCGGCGCGACGCGCCAGCGGCCGTGCGATCGCCCAGCCAAACAGGCCCGCGCCGACCAGCACGAGTCCGAACAGCACTCCGGGAGCCATCGAATCACCTCGCCAAAGCTGCCACTAGGCACTCCCGAAGGGCGCAACTGCTCGCGAGTCGGTCACAGACACGGATCCCTCTAACAACGGGGCCTAAATACATCAACGGCGTTCCTTGCTGCGAGATGTCATGACGGGCGCACGAAAACCAGGACAAAAACTGACACCGCCACGAAGATGGCGCCGAAGACCATTGAGAGTACGCCATACACCCGAAGAAAACCGCGTAGCAGCGACCCGATGCCAATCGTTGAGAGCTTGGCAACCCTAGATAAGGAACCGCGATGGTCGGTGACCAGAATCATGCCTTCAAGGAACGCGGCAAGGCCAATCAACCCGAAGGCGTACGGAAAGACCGCTTTCCCCACATCGTGCGGCAGTGCAAGTGAGCCCAGGACGGTGAGCAGAATGAGGACGGCGCACGTCACCCATGCCACCCGCAGCGGCAGCGTGAGCGACCCCAATTCCTTGAGAGTTCTCCCCAATGCCGCCCCTCCGTTGCTTGCCCTTGACCAAAGAGTAAGGGCTGCCATCCTGCCGCGACAGAGGTCCGGGCCCGGGTCTCCTCTTCACTCGCGAGAGGGAGGGTGCCGTGACGCGCGTGCGGGTCCGAGGTCCTGTCTGGATACAAGCTCTCCTAGGCAAGTGGGCCTGATATGAAGATCCTTGATCGGAGCGGTCCCGCAGGATTGGAAGGGCGCTGACGTGACCAGAAGAGCCCACGGGCCAACGAACGGCAGGAACACGTGGCAAGCCGTGTACTCGATGTTCGGTCGGATGGCGGTCGCCAACTTCACATTGCTCCTCGTAGTCGTCGTGCTCGTTGTATTCCAACCCAAAGCCAGCGATCCGAGCTCGTATTGGGCTATCGCATTGATGGCAGTCCTGATGCTTGTGACGGGAGGGCTGATGGTGAAGGGAATGCTTCGACTCAGGCTCGTCCGCAAATCGCACAAGGAGGACCGGCGACGCATCGCCGCGGGCCTTACGTTGGAACCCGAGCGCGACGATGACTGAAACCCCGGGTGACCGAATGACATACGTTTCAGAGGTGGACTTTCGATCCCCGGCCGGTTCAGGGTCCACGGGCCGTGGGTCCTACTCACCATGAGCGTCTCGCGGCTTGAGTTCCACCCCCGATCCCGATGGTGGGCGCGCCACTTCGGCCCTTGGCCGCTCGAGCAATCCGCCGTCCGCGAGATCTATCCGGGGCGCCCGCATCCCCTTCTATTCCTGGGCGCCGGTGACCTTTCTCGCCGAGGAGAACATGCCGTGGATATTTCTGTCCGAATGGCCGGAGGGCGTCCTTGGAGCCGCGGAAGAGCTTGCCTACCCCGTCCGGCACCAGAGTAGGCAGTTCGATTTCAAGGCTCCGACACACCGGAGGATTCCCGGCCTGCACGGATGCTTGCATGCAACATCGTAGGGTCACGTGACTACATTCCAGGAGAAAGAACAGACCTCATGAGCAGTGTTCCTCCACCTCCCGAAAAGCGTTGGCCGTCCGACGCCCCGCAGATATCTAATCCATACGCGCCAGTCCAGCCACGCGCTCCGTTCAGCAAGGCGGCAATAGCGGGGTTCATCATCAGCTGCATCGGGCTTTTCGTCTTTGCCATGGTGGGTCCACTCGGGACAGCAATCTCAGGCCTTGGCTTCCGGCGGGTCAGAGAGCGCGGGTTGCGTGGGCGCGGGCTCGCCATCGCTGGCATGATCATCGGTGTCGCCGATTTTGCGTTCTACCTCATCGCCCGGTACCTCTTTCATCCTTGATGGACAGCGGCCTATGTGGCCCTATTGACCACATCCCGCCGTATGGACGCTGTTCAGCATTGCACTCGTCGCTGGGGGGCTAATCTTCCCCCACTCCGTCCCCCTGCCACCGGTTGCGCCCCTTTCCCAGGGCGGCGCCACTTCACAGATCTGGCCGAGCAGACATTCTTGAATGGGCTCGCTGCGACCGGCTGCCCGGCGCGCCGGGCGCTCCGAAGTCCAGTCAACGGGATAGAAAAGATGGGCGGGAGCTACTGGCTTCCGCCCGTCGTTCCCTTTTCCGGGGGACAAACTTCCGAGCTCCCGAACACCTGAGGGTCATGAATTTCCGTAAATACCTCGCCCTGCCCGCCGCATTCCTCGTTACTGCATTGGCCCTCACTGGATGCCAGCAGGGAACCCATTCCGCCGCCGAAGCGATGACCAAGGCCGCGTCGCCGGCAGTTCCTCAGGGAGTGGCGCCCGTTCCAGTGGGCGCCGCCTCGGGTGCGGCGGCTGCAGCCGTGAAGTCCATCCACTCCCCCGGCATGGTCGCTGCCGACGAGCAGCTTGCCGACGGACAGTGCGCCGCCAAAGTGGTCGACGCCGCCACCGGCGAGTACCTGCCGGACCCGGCCTGCACTCCGGGGGCCGCAGATCCAGCGGTTACCCAGGAGAACATCGATTCAACCATTTGCACGAGCGGCTACACGGCCACGGTGCGCCCGCCCGCTTCGAACACAGACAAGGTGAAGGCCGAGAGCCTGCGCGAATACGGCCAGGTCCCAATGAAGACCACGGAATACGATCACCTGATCAGCTTGGAGCTCGGCGGCACCAACTCCGTATCGAATCTGTGGCCCGAGCCGAACAAGTCGAGCGCCACGGGGACCACTAACCCGAAAGACGCGGTGGAGAACACTCTGCACAGGGCCATCTGCGCTCACAAGGTCACCCTGTCAGCTGCCCAGGAGGCGATCGCCCGCAACTGGGTCACTGCGGTCAAAGACCTCGGTTTGTAGCTGCGCGATGCGCTGATTCCGACGATCAGGGTCGGCAGCTGGGGTATAGTCACCCCATGCTCTCCATGCGCCGATTTACTTGCCCCCGACCGGGTTCCGGTCGCGAGGGCTCTCAGGCGCGCGCCTAGGTCCTGGCGCTGGATTTGAGTCGGGGGTGGAACCCGCCACTCAAATCCGAACATAAGGACAAGCAATGCCCGCTTATCTCAGTCCCTCCGAACTCAACGATGCTTTGACCATCCGGGATCTCTCAAATCCCGACGGCGGGCCCCACGCAATGCAGACACTCCTGCAAGGAGTCATCGACGCGCTCGGCATTAAATGGGGTGTGCCTGAACGGATCGTTCGACATAGCCCGCTGGTGAGCGTGGCCGACAACTACGACCGCCTGGGGTTCAACGAATCGGATGTCACACGGGATCAAAAATACTCCCGCTATGTCAGTCCTACAGTGATGCTCCGCAGCCATACCTCGGCTTCCATCCCATCTCTGCTGCGGGCACTGGATCCAGATGAATCCATCGACGAGCTCTGGGCCATCCCCGGCCTTGTCTACCGGCGCGATTCCATCGACCGCACCCACGTCGGCACTCCACACCAGGTGGACTTGTGGCGCGTCAGCTCCCGGGAGCACCTCGGCTCCGGCGACCTGAAGGAAATGACCGCTTCCCTCGTGCAAGCGGTCCTTCCGGAGGCGCAATGGCGCACGGTCCCGGCGGTTCACCCCTACACCAGGGAGGGCTTACAGGTCGATGTACTCATGGACGGGGAATGGCTTGAACTCGCGGAATGCGGGCTCATGGCCCCGCATCTGTTCTCCGAGGCCGGCCTCGATCCTGCAATGTGGTCGGGGTTGGCTCTGGGGATGGGGATGGACCGGGCCCTGATGCTCCGCAAAGGCATCCCCGACATCACGTTGCTCAGGTCCACGGACAAAAGAATCGAACAGCAGATGCTGGACCTCTCCCGATTGAAGCCGGTCTCCCAGATGCCCTCCATTCGGAGGGACATTTCGATCGTCGTTCCCGCAGACGTGGACGCCGAAGTGCTTGGAGACCAGGTGCGGACAGCCCTAGGTGAGCAAGCCGAAGACCTGGAAAGCGTCGACCTCCTGGCGCTGACCTCATATGGAGAACTTCCCGCGCCAGCACGGGAGCGGCTCCGCATCCGCGACGGACAGGCCAACGCCCTGATACGTCTGGTACTGCGCCCCCTTACCCGGACCATGACGGATCCCCAAGCCAACCAGATCCGGGACATTGTTTATCGAGCACTGCACGAGGGGCCGGTCAAGGAGCTCATCGCGGGATAGGACATGCCGCGGCTTGCCCCAAATGATGCCGGGCGCCGCGGGACCAGCCGGCAAAAGGCCCCACCGGGACCTCCATCGCGGGGCGCTCTACCAAGGGGTTCCCCGAAGGTCGATCAGTCCAGCAGGCCACGATTCGGCGCTCTTGACCGCGGAACAGATCATGATCGGGGTATCCACGGATTCGACGACTGTGGTCCTGTCCCGTCTTGATAGGCACCGTTCTTGAGCACGGATCCGGCGCCAGCCGCAGGACTCATAGAACGGCGCCACGTCTTCACGGCAGCCGAGGTAGCCAAAATCCACGCCAGCCGTCTCCATGGCTTCCCGTGCGCGGCCCATCAGCACGGTGCCGAGTCCTGCTCTTCGCACTCGACGAGCCACGATTACCCCGCCAGTGCCACCCACCAGGACCCCGACAGGGCCGACGTCGATCAACCTCCGCTGGAATCCGACGTGACCAATGAGGCCTAGACCATCGAAAGCGAGGACATGGACATCGGCGGGCGAATACCCATAGGGACAGTCAGGATCCCATACCCCGAACGTCTCGTAATATTCGGCGTCGAACAGGGATCGAAGGCCCTCAATGGTTCCGCGAAGAAGATGGCTGTGCCTGACAACCCGGATCGTCGTCTGCATTTCCCTATCCTCCTTGACCATGGACGTCACCGTAGCCGACGATCGCGTTCACAGCCGCGTTGACCCTGGTCGAGGAAGCGGCCCCTGGCGGAGCTTAAACCGCTTCGTTCTGACCTGAATCAGCGAGGGTCACTCCGGCCACGGACCAGTTCTCTCGCGGGACTTCGTGGAGGACGACGCGGATGGTGTCGAGCCGGATCCCCATGACGTCGGCGTAGGTCGCAGTCAGCGCTGCCAGCAGCTCTCGCTTCTTATCGGTAGATGCCGGCGAAGCGTTCAAAACCTGGATCAGTGGCATCAGACGATTCTGCCACGGCCCGTGAGGTTGTGCGTTTGGTTTCCACGGTTCGTCCCTTTGTTGACGGGCGGCCGCCGGATGAACACACTGCAGTGTCATGCACGGCAACTCGGCCGGATTTGAAATCCAAACCCAAAGCATGCTTAGTATGTAGTAACGGCCGGATCGATCGGCTGCCGAACCAGAGGAGGAAACACCATGGGACTAGGCGACAAGATTGAGAACGCTGCCGAGAAGGCTGGCGGCAAGGGCAAGGAAGCTGCCGGTAACGCCACAGGTGACGAAAACCTGAAGGCGGAAGGCCAGGCCGACCAGGCCAAAGGCGATTTGAAGCAGGCCGGCGAGAAGGTCAAGGACGCTTTCAAGAAGGACTGACCTGACCGTCTAGCGAAGGGCGCATCCCATCGGGGTGCGCCCTTCGCTGTGCCCGCTACTTGATTCGGGAGGACACTCGAGCGAAAACCCTCCGCACACCCACTATTCATGGACGCCGGACACCCTCACCGGTATTGTGATCTGCACCCGACTCTTGCTGATCCGGGAGCTGCGTCAATGGGGTTGCAGCGGAATCACATCTGGGGGATTTGATGACAACGCTGGTTCAGTCGGAGGGCGAATTACACCCTCACGCAGAGGTGGGCACCGCTTCGGACGCGGACGCCTGTGGGGCGTGGTTCCGTTCAGAACATGAGAATGTCAGTGTTGAGGACACGGGTGAAGGGGTACTCCGGATCACTTTGCGCCCGGGGCGCCGGATCACCGCAGAGGACGGAGCGCTTGTCCGGGAGAGATACCTGGCTCTGACGGCCGGAACGGGCGCCGCGGTGCTGCTGCAGGTCATCGGCGTCGAGTCCGTCAGCCGCGACGCCGTCCGATTCTTCAGTGAGGCCGCCACCATCACGGCCTTTGCGATCCTGGGCAGCACGCCGGTGGACCGTGTCATTGCCCACGGCAGGCGTGGACTCCCCGCACCGCAGTGCCCTACCCGGTATTTCTCCGACGAACCAGAAGCCCTGGGGTGGTTGCGCGAACTGCGCGCTGGCGCCGCAGAGAGCGGCACCAGCACGGCAGCCAAGCGGACCTAAGCGCCCCCGGTGTGGACAACGAGGTCGTCATACTTCCCGGCCAGGACGTCTTCGAAGTACACGGCCGTCCCCAAGGTTGCCGACACGTAAAGGGCCCGCACCGTGGCCAGGGCCGCGGTTGCTTCCTGAACTCCGACCCGCGGATCTTTTCCTGATCGGATGGATTCCACGACGTCGGCGTACTGCTTTTGGTGCGCGGTCTGCAGGTCGTCTGATCCGTCCGTGTTGGCTGAGGCATCATGCGCCCCGACCTCAAGTTCGGACTGGTTCCCGGCCCCGGCCATGCCGTAGGAGGATTCTCCCTCGACGGGAGCGTTATCAGCGGCATGGAAATACTGCAGCCGATCATTGTCGACCACGGCCGAGCCCTTGTCGCCGTGGACCTGGATCCGGGCAGTAAGTCCGGGATAGGCCGCAGTGGTGCAATGGATCACTGCAAGGGCGCCCGAGGCGAAACGGACGGTGGCAACTGCTGTGTCTTCCACTTCGATGCGTTCGTGCGCAAGCAACGCAGTATGGGCGTGGATCTGAACAGGGGTTCCCAGGAACCAAAGAAGCAGATCAACGCTGTGGACGCCTTGATTCATCACGGCTCCGCCGCCGTCGAGCTCCCAGGTGCCCCGCCACTGGCCGGAGTCGTAGTAATTCTGCGCCCGCCACCAGGCCAGCGAAGCCACTCCCGAGGTGATCCTGCCGAAGCGTCCGGACCGGACCGCCCGAGCCACGGCGACGCTGGCCGGATCGAATCTGTGCTGGCTGATCACCGAAATGACCTGCCCTGTCGCGGCAGCCGCAGCATCCGCGATGCGCCTAGCGCTGGGCAAGTCAACATCGATCGGCTTTTCGATGAGGACGTGCTTGCCCGCATTCAGGGCCTCTACGGCCAGATCGGCGTGTAGGCCGCTTGGCGTGCAGACTGCGACAAGGTCGATGTCCGAGGCCTTTAGTGCTGCCGCGAGCGACGAGTACGTCGCCGGACGAGGGTTGTGCAGCTCGTTCTCGACCGAGTCCGCCAACGCAGCCGCGGCTGGCCCCACCGGGTCAACGAGGGCGATGAGCTCCAGGTCCTTGTTGTCGGTGATAACCCGGGCGTGCTGGCGGCCGATGACTCCGCAGCCGACGACGGCGGTGCGCAGCCGGCGTTTGGGCGTGGTTGCAGTGTTCGAGGTGGTCATTTTGTGCCAACTCCGGCTTCTGCGAGGAGGCGGTTGAAGGCGCGGCCCGCAACTCCGAACGCTGCAGGTCCGGAGAATCCTCCGAGGTGATGGGTGTTTGCCAGGTGTGGTTCCAAGGAAGCGAAGCCTTCGAAACCGTCCGCCTTCAGTGCGTTGATGGTTTCGCGGAGTTGGCCGTCGCCATCGCCCGCCGGCATCACCAGGCTGTCATCGGCACGGGCATCCTTGACTTGGAGATATTCCAGGTACGGGCGAAGCATGTCGTATGCCTCGCTGAAGGGCTTGACACCTACCTGAACGAAGTTCGCGGCGTCCCAGGCAACCCGCAGCGCCGGGGAATTAACGGTCGTAATGATGTCCAGGACGCGTTCAGGCGTGTCGCCGTAGATGTCCTTTTCATTTTCGTGCAAGAGCACGACGTCGTGTGCCTGGGCCTCTGCGGCCAAGGCACGCATCCGCACCATGACGGCGTCGCGGATGTCTTCGGCGTTGAGGCCTTCCTCTCGATAAAACGAGAAGATCCGGATGTAACGGGTACCCAGGATCTTCGCGGCACGAATGGCCGCGTGGAGGCGGTCCACCTCGACGGCGACAGGCGTGGTGACGTCCACCTTGCCGATGGGAGAGGCAATGGCGGACACGCCCATGTTTTGCTCGCGCAGTATCTGCTCCAGCCGGACGAGGTCCTCTTCGGACATCTCGACGATGTTGGTGTCCCAAGCGCTGCGGACTTCGATGTGGTTGGCGCCCAAGGCCTGCAGGACTGCGATCTGGATGAGCGGGTCAGGGCTTATTTCGTCGCCGAATCCAGACAGGGTCCACTGGGTTTGCTTGACGGTCACGTCGTTTTCTCCTTGAGGTGATGCATGGGTGGCAGCCGGTGTGGCTGGCCTACTTGACACCGCCGGCGGTCATGCCGCCGACGAGGAATCGTTGGAAGATGAGATAGAGGATGACCACCGGGGCGGCGCAGACCAAGGATGCGGCCATCATTTGGCCGTAAAGGGGAAGCGCCCCGCCCTCCGCGGAGGAACCAAAGATCTGCAGGACAACCGCAACGGTCTGGGTGTTTGGACGGGTCAAGACCGAGGCGAACATGACGTCGTTCCAGCCGAGCAGGAAGGAAAACACGCCGGAAACCACCAACCCGGGCCAGCTGAGCGGGAAGATGATCCGGAAAAGGACCCCGAGGGAAGAAGATCCGTCGATGCGGGCTGCTTCCTCGAGTTCCTTGGGCAAGCCCCTCAGATAGGTGACCATGACCCAGGTGGAAAACGGCAGCGCAAATGTCAGGTACGCGAGGAAAAGGCCCCAGTAGGTGCCGATGACCGTGATTCCCAGATAGTTGCCCGCTGAGGCGAAGAGAACAAACACCGGGAGCAGGAGCAGTCCGCCCGGAACGCTTTGCAGGCCGATGAGCCCGCGCAGAATGCTGAGGCGGCCCACGAACTCGAACCGGACCAGCACGTAGGCGGTGATGATGCCCAGCAACGAGGAAACGACGGCGACCGCGCCGGCGATCATGACGCTGTTGATCAGCCCGTTGCCCAACGGCAGGGTGCTCCAGATCTTCGTGTAGTTGTCCAGGGTGAATTCGGTGGGGAAGTATGCCCCACGGGCCACTTCCACATCCGAATTCATGGACGAGAACACGATATAGAGCAAGGGAATCGCGACCATGGCGCACAGCACGATGGTGCCGCCGACCAACAGAGGTGTCGGGAGCAGACGATACACTGCGGCGGTCTGCCGTCCGGTCTTGCGTGGCACACTTCCAGCGCGAAGCGCCGGGGAGGTCTCCAGCGGAACTTCCATGACGACGTCGGGAGCCTGGTTGTTGCTCATTTCCTGCCTCCCGCGTCGGTACCGGTATCGAGTCGAACGGCCTTCAGGTAGAAGTAGAGCGGTATGGCGATCAGCAGAAGCGAAATCAGTGCCATTGCCGCTCCCATGCCGAACCGCAAGCTGGTGAAACTCATGCTGTAGACGAGGGTCGGCAGTACTTGCACGTCAAATGGAGCAGGGACGCCGAAGAGCAAGAAGGCAAGCGAGAAGTTGTTCATGTGGTGGAGGGTCGCGATGAGGCAGGCCAAGGCGACCGGCCCGCGCAAATAAGGGAAGATCACGTAGCGCAGTTTCGTCCACCATAGGGCGCCGTCGATCGCGGCAGCCTCGTGGACTTCCTGGTCAACGGATTGAAGGCCCGACAATGCCATGAGGTAGATGAACGGCCAGGCCGCCCAGACTTCGACGAGGATCAGTACCCAGAAGCTGGCCGGACCGGTGAGCCATTGACCGGCAGGCAGCCCGAACCCGGTCAGCACCTTGTTGACGATGCCGTCGTGCTGGAGCATGGTGCGCCAGAAGCTTCCGACCACGAACGATGGGAGGACATAGGGAATCAGGAACATCGAGCGCACCAATGACCTGCCACGATAAGCGTTCTGGGTCGCCAGTGCGGCGTAAATACCGATCGGCACGGTAATGACGGTGGCGATCACCGAGAAGCCGACGCTGTTGCCGAAGGCGTGGACCAAGTCAGTGGATGTGAACGCTTCGACGAAGTTGTTCAGTCCCACGAAAGGGGCACTGATCCATTTACGGATGGTGTACTGATCCAGCTGAAGCATCGCGATGTAGATGCCTAGAATCAGGGGAACGATGATGATCAGGCCGATCAGGAGCGCACCCGGAGTGAGCATCCACAGCGGCCGGTTTCGTTCGCTCACAGTCCGCCGGCGCTTGGCAGGAGGTTGCCCGCCAAGCTCCGGGGCGCGCCGCAGGGCGGCGTCTTTTTTCACAGTGATGCTCACTTGTTTGCCGACGCCCTGTCGAGGGAGGCTTGGGCATCCTTCTGGGCCTTGGCCAGCGCAGCCTTGAGATTGGTCTCATTGAAGCTGCCATTGCCAAGATCCGGGCGGGATTGAACGACGACGTTGGTCATCGCCAGCTGGATGTCGCCCCATGCGCCCGTGAACGGCGTGGTCTTCGCCTTGGATGCCGAATCAATGATCGGGGACAGCGAGGGATCCGCGTCCTGGACCTTCTTGGCAGCTGCGGCGTTCGTGGGAAGATCCCCGAACAGCTTGTTGTAGTTGATCTGCTCGTCGTCGCTGGTGAGCAGTTTGATGTACGCAGCCGCGAGGTCCTGGTTCTCCGAGTACTTTGCGATCACCAGGTTGTCACCGGAAATGATTGAGCTGACCGGCTGGCCACCGGAGGGGGCGGAACTCTGGCCGGGGGGCACAGTCGGCATCACGGCGTAGGCGTACTTGCCCTTCACCGGTGAGGCATCGAACGTGACCTTTGATGATGCGGTAGTCATCAACATCATCGCGGACTTACCCGCGGCGAAGTCAGCTGCAGCCTGGGTGTCGTTCCAACCCACTGCGGCCGGGTTGACTACCTTGTCTTTAGTCAGCCAGCCGAAGTACGTTTCATATGCCTTGAGCACAGTCGGGTCATCAATGCGGGCTGTCTTTCCATCCACCAGGGGGTTGCCGGACTGGTTGGCCATGGCCCAGGCAAACTTCCACGGTGTGTAGTTGTCCGCATATCCGGTCGCGAACCCGTACGTGGATCCCGTGGTCAGCTTCTTGGCCTGATCCAGCAGTCCGTCCCAAGTGTTCGCCGGCTTGTCCAGCCCCGCATTCTTGAACAATTCGGTGTTGTAGGCAAGAACGTAGGGCCGGGAGGTGAAGGGGACGCCCACTTCGTTCTGGGCGTCGGGACCGGAAATTCCGAGCGTCGCCGGAACGAAGCGATCGCGGCCGCCTACCTTGTTCCACATATTTGAGTCGAACTTCACGAAGGCGTCCGTTGAGTACGCGGTCGGGGTAAAGGTCGTACCCACCGCGTACACGTCCGGGCCCTGGCCCGCGACAACAGAGGTTTGGATCTTCGAGAGCTCATCGTTGGCGTTGGCAAACGTCTCGAATTTCAGGTCAGCGCCGGTCTGCTTCTTGAATGCATCGGCAATGTGGGCTTGCCAGGCCTTGTACTGCTCGGCTTTGTTTGTGTTGGCACCGACCAAGACATCCAGGGTCTTGCCCTGGCCGTTAGGGGCGCCCCCGCTCGCGCTTGCAGAGCTATTGTCGCCACCGCATCCGGTTACCCCTAGTGCTCCCAGCGAAACGAGAACGACCGCGCCAATAAGTCGCGTCCTTGAGTTCTTCATGTCTTCTTAATGCTCCTCGTTGAGTCGCCCCGAGATCTTCGGGGGAACCGGCCAGACAGACCGGATGTTAGCTGGAACACTATGACAGTTGCTGCAACAAGTGCAACGGTTGCCAAAAATTGCCATAGTTGCTTCAGGGACCGGCTTGTCACAGATGGGAGGGCGCTTCGCAAATGAGAGAAGATGGAGTCTCAGAACGCATTGCGGGGCCGCAAGGGGGCAGCACTATGAGCATTAGCGAGGCCAGCATTGGAAACAGCCCGCTTGGGCGGGGGCCGACTATCAGGGACGTTGCCGCTCTCAGCGGAGTGGCCGCCTCCACTGTCTCACGGGCCTTAACCCAACCGCACCGCGTCAACCAAGCCACCCGGGAACGCATTGAAGCGGCCGCCCGCGAACTGGGATACGCGCCCTCCGCATATCCCCGCAGTACTGCTCCAGGACGATCCGGAGCAGTCGCGGTCCTGGTTCCGGACATCACGAACCCGTACTTTTTTGACTTCATCCGCAGCACGCAGCACCAACTCAAGACTGCCGGCTACACCCAGTTGCTCGTCGACACTGAAGAGGATGTCGAACTTGAAGCAACCTACCTGGACGAGTTCCGCGGCTCCGCTGTCGGCTTCATTCTTCCCGCGACCCGTCTCAGCGACGAGCAGCTGATCAGCGCCGCCGCCAAATCCCCCTTGGTGACAATCAACCGCAGCACACCCGGTGTCCCCAGCGTGATTATCGATACCCCTTCGGGGGTCCAGCAGGCGATGGAGCATTTGTTTTCACTCGGTCACAGGGATATCGCCTATCTCGCGGGCCCGCCGAATTCCTGGTCGGACGGGCGGCGGTGGGTCGCGTTGCAGGAGAGAGCCGAGTTGTTGGGAATCACCATCCGGCGCCTTGGCCCCTACCACCCGAGTACGCGTTCCGGGGCCGCCGCCGCTGACACCCTGCTCAATAGCGGGGCCACTGCTTGCATTGCATTCAACGACCTGGTTGCCATCGGCGTCCTCGTCCGGCTGAGGGAACGCGGCATCGACGTCCCCGATGAAATGAGCGTCGTCGGATGCGATGACATCTTCGGAGCCGATTTCTGCCAGCCGCCCTTGACAACCCTCACCGCCCCGATCGAACAAGCCGGACGGGTGGCGACGGACATGCTCGTCAGCAGGCTGCGACCCGGCCGGTCCCAGATGCGCATGAAAGTCGAACTCCCTACCCATCTGACGATCCGCGCCTCCACCGGCGCACCCCTCCGGCCAGCAAGGTGAACCCTCAGCGCTCCCCCATTTAAGACAAGAAAACCCCGCACCTAATAGGTGCAGGGTCTTCCGGTTGAAACTCCGCGAGTTGAGAACTACGCGAGTTGAGAACTACGCGAAGTCTGAGACTGCCGGATCCGGTCCGATGCGGCCTTCGGCGCCTCGGTCCAGTCCGTTGATGGCCTCAATGTCAGCCTCATCCAAAGTGACGCCAAGTGCGGCGAAGTTTTCCTGGATCCGGGACTCGGTCACGGACTTGGGGATCACGACGTTGCCGATCGCCAAGTGCCAGGCGATGACCACCTGCGCCGGGGTGGCGCCGTGCTTGGCGGCGATCTGGGCGATAGTGGCGTTCTCAAGGAGCTCGCCGCCTTGGCCGAGGGGCGACCAGGCCTGCGTCAAAATGCCGCGCGCCGTAGCGAACTCCCGGAGTTCCGACTGGTTGAAGAACGGGTGCAGTTCGATCTGGTGGATCGCCGGAACAACGCCGGTTTCGTCGATCAGGCGCTGCAGGCCTTCCTTGCTGAAGTTTGAGACTCCGATCGACTTGATGCGTCCGCGCTTCTGGAGCTCAATGAGCGCCCTCCAGGTGTCCACGAACTTGTCCTGCTTCGGCTGCATCCAGTGGATCAGGTACAGGTCAAGGGTTTCCAGGCCGAGGCGGTTCATGGATTCTTCGAAAGCCGCCAGCGTGGACTCGTAGCCCTGGTCTGCGTTCCACAGCTTGGTGGTGATGAAGATTTCCTCGGGCTTGAGGCCGGAGGATGCGATGGCGCGTCCCACGCCTGCCTCGTTGCCGTAGATCTTGGCGGTATCGATGTGGCGGTAGCCGGCGTCGAAGGCCTGACGCACTACCTTTTCGGCTACATCGTCCTCAACCTGCCACACCCCGTAGCCGAGCTGGGGGATGGAGTTGCCGTCGTTAAAAGTAAGGTTCGGTGACGAAGTCATGGCTTCCATCCTGCCAGCCGCGCACACTGGGTGGCTACGGATTCCGGCCCCTCTAAGCTAGGCGCTTAATAGTTGTTATGTGGGAATAGACGCGTCTGCACCTATATCCCCAACAACCTATATCGCCAACAGCCTACGAACCTGCTTTGGTCCTCAGCAGCCGTTCGGCTTCCTCGACATGCTCGTAAACGGCTTCGGCGCGTCGTCGTACCGAAGCCGCGCCCACAGGAACGGGCCCGACGGCGAGACGCAGCATCGCGGCGGCCTCCGCCGTCGTGGCAAGAGAGTTCCCTGCTTTGGACAGCGCGCGATGCACGCCTGCGAGCGACCCTGGAATATCCAGTCCGTCGCTGGGCGCCTGCAGCTGGGCCTCCACACAGATGGAGCGTACCCTGGACGACAGGTCCGCCAGTTCGTTCGCAATGGCCACGAGTTCGCCGTAAAGCTGTTCGTCTTCTACGCCTTCAAGCACTTGGTGATACCGATCCAGGCCTCGGTGAAAACGGTCGTGGGCGCGCCGCCATAGTCCTTTGCCAAGTTCAGCGTCGTCCTTCCGCCCCTGGCGGACGGCCCCAAAGAATCCCAACCCAGTGCTCAGAGGTACTGGCCCGGACCGTGGTCCGGATCTTCCACGCGAGCCGGCTGGCCGGGCTCCGCTTCTTTGCCGGGAAGGTGTGCACGCTGAGGCTCCCCGTTCTCGCCAATAACGACGCCCGGGGCGATCATGGTTCCAGGCGGCAGTTGGCGAAGCTGCAACTGGGCAACAGCGTGCTCCCGGGCTGCCTGCTGGGCAGCAATGGCGGTCTGGATTCCGTGGAACAACCCCTCGAGCCAACCGACCAGCTGCGCCTGGGCGATCCTGAGCTCAGCGTCAGAGGGCGTGGCGTGTTCAGGGAAGGGCAGGCTGATGCGCTCCAGCTCTTCTACAAGTTCCGGTGCGAGGCCCTCTTCCAGCTCTTTGATGGAGCGTTCGTGGATCGCGGCAAGGCGTCCGCGTGCTGCCTCGTCCAAGGGGGCACTCTTCACTTCTTCGAGGAGCTGGCGGATCATGGTGCCGATCCGCATGACCTTGGCTGGTTCGTCGACGAGATCCTGCAGGGTACTGCCCTTCTTAGCGCCAGGCTTCCCGTCGGCCTTCGGACCCGCTTCCGATGTGCTCTGCGCCGTGCCAGCGTCCAAGGTTGTGCCCTCCACCGGGATGTCGTCAAAACTCTCGCCACTGGGTTGAGTGTCGTCCTGATCGCTCATGCGTTCATACTCTCATGGGCCGCAACTCAGCCCAGCGCCTTGACGAGTATTTCGCCTTCGTCCTTAGCGAAACCACATTTTTCGTAGAACCCCGTCGCATAGAGGTTGGCCGGTACCCAGACTTCCTCCATCCCATGTTCCCGCATCCACTCCTCCATGACGGCCAGAAGGGACCGGCCGATACCGCGGCGGCGCCACTGGGCATGGGTCCCCATTTCCATGAGGAGCAGTTCGGCCCACGGTCCGGCACTACGACGGCGCTGAATGCAGCAGTGGAGGAATCCCACCATCCCGCCACCGAGCTCAGCCAGCCAAAACAGCACGGCGGGGTCGTCCAGAAAGGAGCGGGCGCCGTCGTACGTCAACGCGCCTGACGGCGCGACTGAAGGATCCTCGTCGAACAAGTTATCCGTCTCCGCCAAGCGGATCAGCGCGTCGGCGTCGTCGGGACCAAGCAGCCGGATCCGGACGTCGGCATTCGTCAAAGTTTCGATGTCAGCACCTCCCGTGCGGAGCAGTCTATGCGGTGTTTGTCCCGGCACCGCGGACGGTGCCGGTCATCCCGTTGCTGGCGCCATTGGCTTGCTGGACCAGCCTGGCGTCGCAAAGATCCAGCCAGCGGGCCTCCGCCTCGGCATGGAAGATCAGGGAGTCCAGGACGAGCAGCCTGGCCGTATCCGTCACTCTTTGGTTGGCGGCCAGGTCCCTGCGGTCTTGGGTGTACTCCTGCAGTTCCCGCAAGGAAATCTCACGTTGGGCCTGGATGAGTGCGGGGACGTCCGTGTCCGCCGTCGAGACGGCCAACGCCAGCTTGATGGCCAATTCGTTCCTCGGCGGCGCTCCACGATCCACTGCGGTCGCGAACCATCGACGGATCTCCGCAGTCCCCGCGTCGGTGATGCTGAAAAGCACGTGGCCGCGGCCGTCGTCGCCCTCTTTACGGACCAAGGCGTCGCGCTCCAGCCGGTTCAGGGTGGTGTACACCTGTCCGATGTTCAACGGCCAGACGGCTCCCGTGCGTTCCTCAAACGCCGCCCGCAATTGGTAGCCGTAGCGTGGTTGCTCCTGAAGCAATGCCAGGATGCTGTACCGGATGGACATCGCTCTCCTTCGTGCTGCCGGTTTGGCGGGCGCCGCTAGAGCAGCAGCAGGACCTTGCCCATGTGCTCGCCGGAATCGAAGTACTCGTGGGCTTCGCGGACCTGCTCCAGGGGGAACGACTTGGCCACGAACGGCTTGATCCGGCCGTCGGCCAGCATCGGCCAGACCGATTCACGGACGGCATTCATGATGACACCCTTTTCCGCGACCGGCCGCGGACGGAGCGCCGTGCCGATGATGGCCGCCCGTTTGCTGACCAACTGGCCGAGGTCGAGTTCGCCCTTCACTCCACCCTGCAGCCCGATCACCACCAGCCGGCCGTAGTCCGCCAGTGCTTCCACGTTCTGCCGCAGGTATTTGGCACCGACGACGTCGAGAATCACGTCGGCGCCTTTGCCGCCGTTTTGAGCCTTGAGGCTTTCGACGAAATCTTCCTCCGCGTAATTGATGGCAATGTCGGCCCCAAGGAAGGCACTCGCGGTTCCGACCTTTTCGGCCGTTCCGGCCGTCGTCGCGACCGTAGCGCCGTACGCTTTGGCGAGCTGGATGGCCATGGTGCCGATGCCGCCAGTGGCGCCATGGATCAGTACCGTCTCACCGGCCTGCAGCTGCGCCGTCATGATGAGGTTCGAGTACACCGTTGCGGCTACCTCAGGCAGGGACGCGGCGGTGACCAGGTCCACGCCGTCGGGCAGTCGCAAAACCTGCTCCGCCGGGACCGCAACCTGCTGCGCATAGCCGCCACCCGAAAGCAGGGCCACTACCTTGTCGCCCACCGAAAACGGCTTGCTCACCTCGGGCCCGAACGCGGCAATCCTGCCGGAAACCTCTAGGCCGGGAATGTCGGACGCTCCCGGCGGTGGCGGGTAGAAACCGCGGCGCTGCTGGACATCGGCCCTGTTCAGACCGGCGGCGACGACGTCGATGAGAACCTCGCCGGGGCCTGGAACCGGAGCAGGAACGTCCCGGATTTCCAGAACCTCGGGCCCGCCCGGTTCGGAGATGTAGACGGCTTTCATAGAGTGCTCCCGATCCCTCGCTCAGTGCAGCTGGCCTTTCAGACACCTTAACCGCGTTAATCGCGGCGGCAGGTTTTTGGCGCAACCAACTCCCTATGAAACACTACTAGGCAGGGAAGGTTGTCCGAGCGGCCTAAGGAGCTGGTCTTGAAAACCAGTGTGCGGTAACCCCGCACCAAGGGTTCAAATCCCTTACCTTCCGCGTGGCGCGACACAGCGCAGCTGAGAGGCCGGTTCATGCGAATCTTTCGATTCCGTGACCGGCCTCTTTTGCGTTGAACCAAGCGGGCTATGACGACGGCGAGTGATCGCCGCGGGCTCCGACCGCGCCGCCCCGCGCCTCGCCGTCGGCGTTTTCCAGAAGCGCGCTAAGGCGTTCGACGTGCTCTGCCAACCTGCGGATCTCCTGTTTCATGGGCTCTTCGGCGACTGTCGCGGCCGCCGCAGCGCCGGAGGAGACCTGTTCGACAAGCCACGAGGCAACCGAGGCGGTCACGACGCCCAGGACAGCGATTCCGCAGACCATCAAGCCGCCGGCAACACAGCGGCCCACAACCGTCACCGGGTAGTGGTCCCCGTAGCCGACGGTAGTGATGGTGACCATCGCCCACCAGATGGCGTCGCCAAAGTTGGTGATGTTGGCGCCCGCGGCGTTCTCCTCAGCATCAAGCACGGCGAGGGCACCGCAATACGTCAGGAGGGCCGCGGACCCAAGGACAAAAGTGAGGATGCGGCCCCGCATGGCGTTCCCGGCAGTGCGGTGAAGCAGCTTCAGGAGTGTCACGAGCCGCAACAACCTCAAGGGCCTGAGGACAGGGAGGGCCAAAATCAGCAATTCGTGCAGGTTCCGCACGAACCACCGGGCGCGACGCCGCGCCAGGACCAGGCACATCGCGTAGTCCAGCGCAAACACCAGCCAGGTGACCCAGATGATGGAGTCAACGACTGTGGATTGGGCCTCGCTGAGATTGGCGATCACCTGGAACGAATAGGCCACCAGGAACAGCACTGCTGCCGCCACCATGGGCCATTCGGAAACCTGCCGCCATCGCTCTTGGGTCATTCGTCGATATTAGCCACCTACCCCATTGACCGCGTTCACCTGCTGGCACACGGCTGCCTCCCAGCAAACGTTCATCTCCCAGTAACCGGTACTGGCTAGGATCGAACCCATGATTAATATGATCCAGGCCATCGTTATGGGCCTGCTGCAGGGAATCACTGAACTCTTTCCGATTTCCAGCCTCGGCCACAGCGTCATCCTGCCCAAACTGTTCGGTTGGGGCCTGGACCAGAAGGCGCCCGAATTCCTGAACTTCCTCATAGCCACCCACCTGGCTACGGCAATTGTGCTGTTCTTCTTCTTCCTCCGGGACTGGATTGAAATCGCCAAGGGTCTGGGCCGTTCCATCCGGGATCGGAAGATTGCTCCGTCAGACACGTACGCAAAGCTCGGCTGGCTCCTCGTGGTTGGAACCGTGCCGGCCGGAATCATCGGTTTGGTCCTGGAAAAGCCCATTCGGAACCTCTTCGGTTCGCCGCTCATCGCTGCCGCCTTCCTGGTGCTCAACGGGCTCATCCTTTTTGCGGCCGAACGTCTGCGTACCAGGGAAAACCGCCGCGCGGCGGGGCAACCGGTGACTGCAACAGCTTCCGACGCCGAAATCGCCACCCTGCCGTGGAAGCGCGCCTTGGCAATCGGAACCGCCCAGGCCGCCGCCCTCATCCCGGGTATCTCCCGCTCCGGCTCGTCAATGGCCGGTGGCTTGCTGTCCGGACTGAACAACGAAAACGCTGCGAGGTTCAGCTTCCTGCTCGCCACGCCGATCATCGGCGCGGCCGCCGTGCTCAAGCTGCCTGAACTCTTCACCCCGGCCATGGCCGACGAGCGTGGCGTGTTCCTGGTGGGGGCCTTGTGCGCGGGTGTCGCCGCATGGTTCGCCACCAAGTTCCTGCTTCGTTTCTTCGAGACCCGGACCCTGACGCCCTTCGCTATCTACTCGGTGGTCGGCGGAGCGATCTACTTCATCCTGATGCTCATCATGGGCTAGGTTCCGCTGACGGCATTGACCGAAGGCATTGAAACTGTCAGGGGCCCCGCATAGGGTTTTGTCTGTCTCCACCACCCACTCATGAAACCGTGGAACAACCGCGGTAACGACACAGGAGCAAACATGCCTACGCCTGACATCACCCCCGGCTCACCTTGCTGGATCGACCTGATGACCTCGGACCCGGAGAAGGCAAAGTCCTTCTACAACACGCTCTTCGGCTGGACCTACGAGACCGGGGACCAGGAAAAGTACGGCGGCTACATCACGGCCTCCAAGGACGGCAAGATGGTGGCCGGGATCATGCAGAAGCAGGAAGACATGGGCCAGATGCCCGATGTCTGGTCCACTTACCTGCGCACCGATGACATCAAGGCGACCACCGAAGCGGCAGTCGCCAACGGCGGCCAGGTCTACATGGAACCCATGGAAGTACCTGACCAGGGAACCATGGCCATGTACGCGGATTCCTCGGGAGCAGCCATCGGCGCCTGGCAGTTCGGCGAGATGAAGGGCTATCAGCTGGCTGCCGAAACCGGCGCGCCCGCCTGGCACGAGCTCTTCGCCAAGGAGTACGACTCGGCTGTTTCCTTTTACCAGAACGTCTTTGGTTGGGAAACCACCGTCGTGGGCGATACCCCGGAGTTCCGTTACACCACGCTCGGTGCCGGCGACGACTCCAAGGCAGGCATCATGGATGCCTCCGGTTTCCTCCCGGCGGAGGTCCCGTCCTACTGGGGCGTCTACTTCGCGGTGGACAAGGTCGATGACACCATCGAGCAGGCGGTCGCGCTGGGCGCCACCGTCGTCCAGGCGGCTGAGGACACTCCCTACGGCCGGATGGCCACCCTGACAGACCCGACGGGTGCGATCTTCAAACTCATCGAAAACCAGGCTGCATAAGCCCAGCCGCCAGGCGCAGCCCGCCACGCACCAGAGAGCATGCTCCCCCCACGACGCGGGGAGTGGACATATTGGGATGATGTCCACTCCCCGCCTCAAAGGGAGGGCATGCTCTCTCTTGTTTGTGCCGTCACCATATGGCAACCCCGTATTCATTCACTACTGATGTGATGCCGAGCGTGATATCCCCACCGGACTAGAGCCCGGTTCACCGCACGCCGACGCACACGGCGGGCGTCTTCCACGGCGCGCCCCACAAGGCCAATTGAAAGTCAGAGCTGATGCATTTCAAAAATGGGAAATTTCTAGTCGGTTTGGTGGTGTCGGCGGGATTGTTTGCAGCCCCGCTCGCCACCGTTCCGGCCATGGCAGCCGATACATCGCCCGCAACAGGCCCGTCGGTGGTGATCAATGAGGCCTATCTCAGCGGAGGCAGCGCCGGAGCTGCGTTCCGGAACAAGTTCGTGGAGCTGTACAACAACTCCGACACCGCCGTTAGCCTGAGCGGTTGGTCACTCCAATACCGCGCGGCGGGCAACGTCAATCCGCCCACCTTCATCACTCCCCTCAGCGGCAACATCCCGGCCAGGGGATACTTCCTCATCAAGGGCGCCAGCAACAGCGCAACCTCGACGGCGGCAGAATTGCCGGCCGCCGACGTCGACGGCTCCGGCACGCTCAACCCCAGCGGAAGTGCCGGCACCATCCTCCTTGCGAAGCAAGGCACCGCAGTGAACCCCCTCCCCGCGGGTTCCGTAGTGGGCAACTCTGCCGTAGCCGATCTCCTCGGCTACGGCAGCAGCAACACTTTTGAGACTGCGGCGGCCCTGGCACCGACAAGCAACACGGATGTCAGGAGCCTGAACCGGAGCAACGGAGCGGACACCAACAACAACGCCGCCGACCTAAGCCTCAGCGCCGTCATCACCCCGACGGCGGCAGGCGCCACAACCACTCCGCCCACCGTCCCCGAGAACAAGACCATTGCGGAAATCCAAGGCACCGGAGCGGCCAGCCCGTTCACGGGTGCCACGGTCACCACCCGCGGCAAAGTCACCGCCGTCTACGCGACCGGCGGATTCAATGGCTACTACGTGCAGACCCCGGGAACCGGTGGCGACACTGATCCGGCGGCCAGGACGGCGTCGGACGCGATTTTCGTCTACTCGCCGTCAACGGCGGGCGGAACCCAGATCGGCGACTACCTTGAACTCACCGGCACGGTGAGCGAGTTCTCCAACCAGACGCAGCTCACCGCGGACGCAGCTGGAGTGAAGAAGCTCAGCGAAGCCGCGCCTGAAGTCAAGCCCAGCAACTTCGCGCTTCCGGCCGACGAAGCCACCCGCGAGCGCTACGAAGGCATGCTGCTGGCACCCCAGGGTACGTTCACGGTGACGGACAACTATTCACTGAACCAGTACGGCGAAATCGGCCTGGCGGCAGGGACCTCCCCTTTGGTCCAGCCCACTGCCGTAGCAAGCTTCGGCTCAGCGGAATACAACGCCGTGGTTGCCGACAACGCACTGCGAGGCATCAAGCTCGACGACGGCGCGTCCACCAACTTCCTCAAGGACGCCTCGACGAAGGCTCAGCCGCTCCCCTATCTGACCACGAGTGATCCGGTCCGGGTCGGATCGGCTGCGAGCTTCCGCACCAACGTGATCCTCGGCTACGGGAACAACGCCTGGAAATTCCAGCCGCTCTCTCAACTGACCCCGGCCACCGCGGACTCCGTGCAGCCCATCAGCTTCACCGGTAACCGGCCCCAGGCCCCGGCCAACGTGGGCGGCAACCTGAAGATCGCCTCCTTCAACGTGTTGAACTACTTCCCCACCACCGGTGACCAGCTCAGTGGCTGCACCTACTACACCGACCGGGACGGAAACCCGATCACGGTCAAGGACGGCTGCAACGCCCGCGGTGCGGCGAACGCCGAGAACCTCCAGCGCCAGCAAGCAAAGATCGTCGGCGCAATCACCAAGTCCGGCGCCGACGTCGTCTCCTTGGAGGAGATCGAGAACTCGGCACAATTCGGCATGAACCGAGACGATGCCCTCGCCAAGCTGGTGGATTCCCTCAACATTGAAACCCCGGGAATCTGGGACTACGTCCGCACGCCTGCAAACGCTCCCCCGCTGAGCGACGAGGACATGATCCGTACGGCCTTCATTTTCAAGAAGGCCAGCGCCGAACCACTGGGTGAGTCGATCATCCACAACGACACTGTCGCTTTCGCCAGCGCACGCAAGCCCCTCGCCCAGGTATTCAAGCCCGTGGGTGCCAGCGATGACAAGAAGTTCATCGCGATTGTGAACCATTTCAAGTCCAAGGGCTCAGCAGTAACACCGGACGACACCGACAAGGGCCAAGGCGCTTCCAACGTTGCCCGGACCAAGCAGGCACAGTCGCTCTTGACGTTCGCCGATCAGTTGAAGTCCTCCAAGGGCACCGACAAGGTGTTCCTCATCGGCGATTTCAACGCCTATTCCAAAGAAGACCCGATCAACGTCCTGACGGGGGCCGGCTACGCGGACTTGGAAACAAGCACCGGGAAGCACTCGTACTTGTTCGGCGGAATGGTCGGATCCCTCGACCACATCCTGGCCTCCCCCGCCGCCCAAGAAGTGGTCACGGGAACCGACATCTGGAACATCAACTCGGTGGAGTCGGTCGCCTTCGAGTACAGCCGGTACAACAACAACGTGGTCAACTACTACGCCGCGGACCAATTCCGGGCCAGTGACCACGACCCCGTGGTGGTCGGCCTGAACCTGCCGACCACTCCGGCAAGCGTGGACCTGCAGTTCCTGGGCATCAATGATTTCCACGGACGCATCGACAGCAACACGGTCCTGTTCGCCAGCACCATCGAACAGCTCCGGGCCGCTAGCGCGGCCGGTTCAACCGCCTTCATCTCCGCGGGAGACAACATCGGTGCGTCGCTCTTCGCCTCCGCAGTGGCCAAAGACCAGCCGACGATCGACGTGCTGAACGCGCTTGAGCTCAAGGCGTCCGCGGTGGGCAACCCACGAGTTCGACGGCGGATGGGCGGACTTGCGGGACCGCGTCATCGCAGGCGGCAACAATGCGAAGTTCCCGATCCTGGGTGCCAACGCCTACCAGAAAGGCACCACCACACCGGTGTTGCCGGAGTACACCGTTCTGGACATGAACGGCGTCAAGGTGGCCGTCATCGGCACGGTGACGCAGGAAACCCCGTCCCTGGTCAGCCCGGCCGGGATCGCGGACCTCGAATTCGGTGACCCCGTGGACGCCGTCAACCGTGTTGCCGCCAAGATCAAGGCCGGCAAGCTGGCCGATGTGATCGTCGCGGAAATCCACGACGGCGCCGGAGCCGGTACCCCGGAAGGTGCCACGATCGAACAGGAAGTCGCCGCGGGCGGCCCGTTCGCCAAGCTCGTGAAGGAAACCACAGCTGATGTTGCGGCCATCTTCACCGGCCACACCCACAAGGAATACGCCTGGGACGCACCAATCCTTGACGCCAACGGCCAGCCGACGGGCAAGACCCGCCCGATCGTGCAGACCGGGAACTACGGCGAAAACATCGGCCGCATCACCCTGACGGTAGATACCAAGAGCATGGCCGTGACCGCCTACACCGCGGGCAACGTCAAGCGCTCCACAACGGACATGTCCGGAACCTACCCCCGTGTTGCACAGGTCAAGGCCATCGTCGACAAAGCGCTGGCCGATGCCGCCGTCGTCGGCAATCAGCGGGTCGGTGCGCTCACCGCGGATATCACCACGGCGTTCACGCCTGACCCCGCGGGCGGGACTCCCAAGCGCGATGACCGCGCGAGCGAATCCACACTGGGCAACCTGGTGGCGGATTCACTGGTGGACACGCTCAAGGCACCCGAACTTGGCGGGGCCGAGATCGGCGTCGTGAACCCCGGCGGCCTGCGCAACGAGCTCTACTACGCGCCCGACGGCACCATCACGTATGCGGAAGCCAACGCGGTACTGCCGTTCGTGAACAATCTCTGGACCACCTCGCTGACGGGCACCCAGTTCAAGTCGCTTCTTGAGCAGCAATGGCAGACCAACGCCGATGGTTCCGTACCGAGCCGTCCGTACTTGCAGCTGGGCGTGTCCAAGAACGTGAACTACACGTTCGACGCCGGGCGTGCAGCGGGCGACCGGATCACCTCTATCTGGGTGAATGGAGCGCTCATCGACCCCGCGAAGTCGTATCGCATCGGAACCTTCAGCTTCCTGGCCGCTGGGGGCGACAACTTCCGGGTCTTCAAGGAAGGCAGCAACACCAAGGACTCAGGACTCGTGGATCGTGACGCGTGGATCAAGTACTTGCAGGCCCACAATCCGGTGTCACCGGACTTCGCCCGACGTTCCGCTGCTGTCGTGAACAGCACGGCAGCAGAGGTGAGGAGCGGTGACGTCATGGCCCTGTCCGTCTCCAAGCTGAACCTGACTTCGCTCGGCAGCCCGCAGAACACCTCTCTCAAGGCAGTCTTTACGGACGCCAAGGGTGTCGCGACACAACTGGGAACGGTCAGCGTCGCTTCCGGTGCCGCCTCAGTGAACGTCAAGGTACCCGCGGGAGCCGCAGCCGGAACAGGAACCCTGATGCTGACTGCCGTCGAGTCCGGGACTGTTGTCAAAGCTGCAATCAAGGTTGCCGCTCCTCTGCCTCCCAAGTGCACTGCACCCGTCATGCCGAGCAAGTGGTACGACGTGCTCGGCTGGATCAAGTACACCTTCGCGTGGCTTGAGTACCAGAAGTGCCTTTAGGGGCTAGCCGCAGCGCCAACCCCGGATGAGCATGCTCTACCCCGGCCCCGGCGAGTGGACATATAAGGTTTATGTCCACTCGTTGGAACGGGCGGGGAGCATGCTCATTTTGCTTAGGGGAACATGCTCATTTTTGGAGGGGAAGGCCGAGCATGTCCCTGGCGATTTCGTCCGCGTCGCGGAGGGTCCGTTGGCCGCTTCGGTAGCTGGTGCCATCGGAAGGCCGGGCTTCCGCGGCGATGGCGGTTCCCCATTGGGTGGAGGAAAGCTGCAGGCCAAGGGCGTACATCCCCGGAGTCACGGAACCGTTGGCGCCTACCAGTCGGTAGGGGTGCGGCTCGACATCCAACCCGGAGGTCTGCACCGGCGTTCCCTCGGCAGTCATCATCACCTTGGGTCGCACCAACCCGTCGGCGAGCAACTGCCGCAGGAACGGAGAAACACTCACGCCCACCCGGTTCGCCGGGGACATCGCCTCAATCAGGGTCCTGGCTTCCGCGGCGTCGGCGTGCACCCAGGCAGACACCGCGCGGAAGACGCCTTTGGAATGATCAACGCTGAATCGCGGATCCGGGCCGACGAAACTCACGACGCCGGCACGCGCCAAAGCGGCCAATTGTTCGGCGCGCAGGGCGGGCGGACCGCTCGCGAGTCCCTCAACGAAGGACTCGAACCAGCCCCTCAGTTCGCCAACCCACGATTCGTCCGTGATGCCGCCGTCGGCCACGGCACTCTTCAGGATGGCCCTTCCCGTGTGCAACGCACCGATGGCCATCTTCACGGGATCTGCTTCCCCGAGCGCGGAGCGGCGGGCGTCGTCGTCCAGATAGTCCACGACGGCGGCGTCGAGTTCCTTCCTGGAGGCAAAGGAATGCCCGGCCAAAGGCGCCGCGAGGCCTAGCAGGTCAAGGCGGCGCGACGCCGCTACGTGGGTGGAGACCAACTCCGCGACTTGGTTTTCCCATCGCCCGGTGGCATGCGCGTGTGGCCGCAACAAGTCTTCCAAGGCCGCAAGGAATTCAGTCGCATCAGACACGGCTACAGGTTCCGCCACGATCAATGTTGAATAGTAAGCCCACAGGGCGTCCCGATGCAGGAGGGGCCAAAGGTCGTGATCGAAGCCAGGTTGGATTCCGGCCGCGGCGAAGCGTTCCACCGCGTTCTCGGTCAGATACCGCAAGCGCACGGACTTGGGATAATAACCGTCCAAGCCGGCCTTGGCCCGGTACGGAGTGCCACGCCTGGATGCCGCGATGACCTTCGGTTCCCGGCCCGAAGGCAAGTACTTAAGCT
This sequence comes from Arthrobacter sp. FW306-2-2C-D06B, assembly GCF_021789175.1. Lineage (NCBI taxonomy): Bacteria > Bacillati > Actinomycetota > Actinomycetes > Micrococcales > Micrococcaceae > Arthrobacter > Arthrobacter sp. FW306-2-2C-D06B. The sequence goes on along the minus strand of NZ_CP084560.1, from coordinate 628,590 downwards.
TCCCCTGGAGACCGTCTTCGGCCGGCACGAACTGTCCCCCGCGGCCTTCGGTCAGCTGGCCCATGACGTCGAAGAAATTGAGGCCCATGCCCCGGACCAGGACCGTCTCCCCGTCCGGGACGAGTGCCCAGTCCACGTCGGCAGGTGCGGCCGGCGGCACGTACAACAGCCCAAGCTCCGCCGCCACTTCCCTGAACGAACGCTGCTCCGGGTTGAGCCGGGATTCAAGGTGGCCCAGCGCGAGGACGAGGGAATCCACGGTGAGCCGAGCACCGTCGTCGAGTTCGACGTCGAACCCGCCGCCCGCGGGCTTACCCGGCGAACCGTCCGCCGGCCCGCCCGGCAGGGGACGCGCCGCCACGGCGTTGTTCCGGTGAAAGGCGATCTCGACGCCGGCCGGGACACGGTCCAGCAGGTCCTCCAGCGTCGAACGCAGATACCGTCCGTACAGGGCACGGCTGGGAAAGTCGTGGGAGGCGAGCACGGCAAGTTCAGCCCGTTCCTCGTCGCTCAGGCCCGGACCGCCAACTGACCGCTGCTTCGCTCGCCACTGCTCAAAGGAGCCCCCGGCCAACGGCGGCGCGAGTCGCTCGTCCTCGGGGATCAGTGTGGGGTAGAAGGACTGGGTGTTCATGAGGTACAGCCGGGACTGATCGGGCTGCCAGACGTGCCCGGGGCCGGCGGGATAGGGGTCAACGACGTCGATGTGCAGGGATCGCGTTTGGGTTTCCGTCGCAGCCCAATTGGCGAGCAAACGCTCCAGCACACTGGTGCCGCGAGGGCCTGCCCCGATCAGCCCAACCCGAATGTTCTGCGATTTACCCACGCCCAAGCCTAACTTCTTGTGACTTGCTTCCTTCTCAGACAGTCACCCTAGGATGAGGGATGACCACCACAGCAGCTGATCAAGCGCCCGCGCCCGACAACGAAACTGCCCAGGAAACCGCAACCGCCCCCGAGCCTGTCGACGAGAATATCTGGCTTGAAGACATTCACGGCGAGGAACAGCTGGCCTGGGTGCGGGAGCAAAATGCCCGCACCGAAGACTTGCTCGACGACGCCGACTACGCCGCCCTGGAAGCCGGAATCCTGGAGGTTCTGGACTCCACGGACAGGATCGCCATGGTCAACAAGCGTGGCGAGCACTATTACAACTTCTGGAAAGACCAGCAGAACCCCAAGGGCCTCTGGCGCCGGACCACATGGGAAAGCTACCTCAGCGATGCCCCGGAATGGGACGTGCTGCTCGACATCGACGAACTGGCCGCCGCTGAAGGCGAAGAATGGGTTTTCCACGGCGCCAACTTCCTGCGCCCGGCCGAAGGCGAACCGCACCGCCTCGCCATCATCGCCCTCTCCCCCGACGGCGGTGACGCCAACCGCCACCGCGAGTTCGACGTCGAGACCCGCACCTTCGTGGACCCTGCCACGGGCGGTTTCGACCTCCCGACCGCGAAGGGCAACGTGAGCTGGCTCGACGCCGATACCCTGCTGGTTGCCACCACTGCCGACGGCCTGCCGAAGACCAGCTCGTCCTACTCGCGCACCGGGGTGAAGCTCCGTCGAGGCCAATCCCTGATTGAAGCCGAACGGATTTTCGAGATCCCCGAAGACCACATGATGGCCCTCGTCGCCCACGACTCCACCCCCGGTTTCGAACGCACGTTCGCGGTCGACTGGATCGACTTCTTCAACCGGACCACTTCCGTGCTGCATGGTGACGCGTGGCTCGCCATCGATGTCCCCACCGACGTCAACCTCAGTTCCCACCGCGAATGGCTCATGTTCCGTCCGCGGCAGGACTGGAACGTGGACGGAACCACCTATCCCGCCGGGTCTCTGCTGGCCGCCGACTTTGAGGGTTATCTGTCCGGGGCCCGCGACTTCACGGTGCTTTTCACCCCGGATGAGCACACGTCCCTCCAGTCGTGGAGTTGGACCCGGAACTACCTCCTCCTGAACCTGCTGCATGACGTCTCTTCCGAAATCAGGGCGCTCGACCCTGCCCGCAAGGACTCCGCGGGCGGGTGGGCCTCGACGTTGTTGGATGCGTGCCCGCCGCTGCACGATGTGAACGCCTACGCCGTCGACGACGAGGACGAAGCAGAAGGCGACGACGCCGGCAACGACTACTGGCTCGTGGCAACGGGCTTCACTACCCCCACCACGCTCATGCGCGGCACTTTGTCCCCCGGGATCGCGAGCTACACGCTCGACGCAGGCCATGACGGCGGAGTGGCCAGCACCCACGCGGTGGTGAAGTCCTCGCCGTCGTTCTTCAACGAGGAGGACTACGAGGTCCAGCAGCACTTCGCCACCTCGGCAGACGGCACCCGCGTGCCCTATTTCCAAGTGGCGTCCAAAGATCTTGACCTCGACGGCGAGAACCCCACGCAGCTCTCGGGCTACGGCGGGTTCGAAGTCTCTAGGACGCCGGCCTACAGCGGAGCCATCGGGCGCGCCTGGCTGGAACGCCGGACCGAAAGCATCCCGTCCGAAGACGGCTCCGCGGCACATTCACGTGGCGGCGTCTACGTCGTGGCCAACATCCGCGGGGGCGGCGAGTACGGTCCCGCTTGGCACCGCGCAGCCTTGCAGGCGAATCGACACCGCGCGTTCGAGGACTTCGCCGCCGTGGCGCGGCACCTCATTTCGCGGGGCGTCACGAGTCCGCGGCGGCTCGGCTGCGTGGGCGGCTCCAACGGCGGACTACTGGTGGGCAACATGCTGACCCAGTACCCGGAGCTGTTCGGAGCCGTCTCCTGCGGCGTCCCGTTGCTGGACATGCGCCGCTACACCAAGCTTTCGGCCGGTTACTCCTGGATTGCCGAGTACGGCGACCCCGATGTCCCTGAACAGTGGGAGTACATCCGCACCTTCTCGCCGTACCACCTGTTGCGCGACGGCGTGGAGTACCCAGAGACGTTCATCTGGACGGCCACCTCCGATGACCGTGTAGGCCCGGTCCAGGCGCGGAAAATGGCAGCCCGGATGCAGGCAATGGGCATCCCCAACGTGTGGTTCCGCGAGGCAGTTGAAGGCGGTCACGCGGGAGCCTCGGACAACCGCCAGGCGGCCTCGCTCCAAGCCCGCAGCCAGCACTTCCTGTGGCGGGCGCTTGCGGGCAAGGAGGGCTCGGGGCACTAGCGCCCTTCACGACGGAGCGCACGACGGCGGCCCGCGCCAGCTCCGACAGGCGGCGGTGCGGCGCCCCGCGCCCCCGTTTTGCGCTGGGTGCCCAGTTCTGCGTATCCTTGGTTGGCTAGCAATAGCAACTGGAGACGTGCCAGAGCGGCCGAATGGGCTTCACTGCTAATGAAGTGTGGGGCACAACTCCACCGGGGGTTCAAATCCCCCCGTCTCCGCGTTTTGGCCCCGGTCCCTGACCGGGGCCTTTTGCGTCCCCGGGTCTTTTGCGTTCCGGGGCCTTTTGCGGCGAAACCTGGCGGGGAAGATTCATGTCTCCGACTCTTTGAATTCAGCTCGCGCCAATAACCTCGTCCGGGTAACGGAGACCAACGACGAGGAGAGATTCATGCGTTCAATGACGAGATTCGCGATCGCAACGGTTGGAGCCGTCGTGCTGTCAACCACGTTGCTCATGTCGCCTGCGGTGGCGGCGGACGACGGCGGCAACTCAGGACAAAGCGGCTCTAACGGCAACGGACACCAAGGCAATACCGAGAGCTTCAGCTTCGGCGTGATCGGCGACGTGCCCTACGGTAACGCCGAGATCCAGGCCTTCCCGTCCTACATTCAGGACCTGAACGCGCACAAGGAACTGAGTTTTGTAGCACACGTGGGCGATATCAAAAATGGATCCTCCCAGTGCACGGACCAGTACTTCGAAGCGATCAAGAAGAACTTTGACAGCTTTACCGCCCCGCTCGTCTACACCCCGGGCGACAACGAATGGACTGACTGCCACCGAACGAACAACGGCGCCTACAACCCCCTGGAAAGACTGGCCAAGGTCCGGGAAGTCTTCTTCCCGAAGCCCGGCGTCACGCTTGGTTCGCCGATGCAGGTGAAGTCACAGGCAAAGGAAGGCTTCCCGGAGAACGTCAGCTTCCGCAAGCATGAGGTCGCCTTCACTGCCGTCAACATTCCCGGCAGCAATAACTCGATGCTGCCGTGGACCGGACTTGGCCAGACCCAGCCCACCGCCGCCCAGCTTAACGAGGTGCAGCAGAGGACCGAAGCTGACATCCAGGAATTGAGGGACACCTTCCGCAAGGCACGGAACAACGGTGACCGGGCCGTCGTCGTGATGACGCAGGCGGACATGTTCGACCCGACAGTCGCGGCCCCTTCCCAGGCGGATTTTGGTGCTTTCAAGCCCCTGGTGCAGACCTTGATCGAGGAGTCGAACGCGTTCGGCGGCCCGGTCTATCTGATCAACGGTGACAGCCACGTGTACAACCAGGACCACCCCCTCGCGGCCGGCTCCACGTGGCTGTCTTTTTACGGCCAGGCCACAGCAGCGAAGAACCTGACGCGAATCACCGTGGATGGATCCAACAATGCCAAGGACTGGCTCAAGGTCACGGTCAACCCGGAGGATGCAACGAGCGTCATGTCGTTCGACCGGATCCCGTTCACGCACCCGGCCTCGTAGCTAAAGCAATCCCGGCAGGACGCCGGGCAGCCAAAAGTCGCCGGAATCTCCGTGGTGGGGGTTCCGGCGACTGGCGTCTCCAAGCACCCTAGCCCCGTCGTTTCTCCGGTTTGCCCACAACACTACGACTGACTTCAGCTCCGGCGTTCCGGTGCAGCGTGAGGCTGTCCACTGTGCTCAAGAGCATCACAGCAGCCATGGCGAGGAAGGCACCACGGTACGCCGAGGAAGGGCCGTCGCCGAAGAGCGACACATGGTCGAAGAGACGCAGGAAGAGCGCACCCACGGCAATGCCGCCACCCGCGGCCAGTTGCACCAGCGTAGCTGACACAGCGTTGGCCGAGGGAAGCTCCCCGGGGACGATATCCGCATACTGCACGGAGGCGTACGCCGAGAATCCGATCGAGCGGAAGGCCCCGCTGGCCAGGAGCAAGACAAAAATCAACGGCTCCGGGGTCCCTGCGTTGAGCGCTGCACAAGAGGCAAAGGTGACGGCCGAGGCGAAAGAGGCGAGGACCAACACGGGTTTGAAACCGAACCGCCGAATGATCGGCGTCGTGGCGGGCTTGATCCCGATGTTGCCGATGAACACCGCGGCCACCATGGCCCCGGATTTGAGTGGATCCCAGCCAAAGCCGTCCTGGAACAACAGCGGCAGCAGAAAAGGCACCGAGCTGATGGTCAGGCGATAGACGAACCCTCCGGTGGAGGTGGCCCGGAACGTTCGCGTGGCGAAAACCCGGAGATCGAAGAGCGGAGCCTTGGCTTTGAGCATCCACCAGGCCGCTCCGGCCAAGGCCAGTGCTCCGGCCAGCAGCACGGCGGCCGGGACCGCGCCCGCGCCGTGACCACCAACTCCTTCAAGGCCCACCACAAGCGATCCGACGCCGAAGGTGGTGAGCATGAGCCCCACCCAGTCGAGCCGCCGGGCAGCATCGCCTCCCGTTCGCGGAACCAGCCTAAGGGCTGCGATGAACGCAGCAAGCCCCAGCGGTACGTTGATCAGGAAGATCCAGTGCCAGGAAAGATAGGTAGTGAAGGCTCCGCCCACAAGCGGCGCCAAAACGGGGGCAAGCAACCCGGGCCACACAAGGAATGCGGTAGCTCGAAGGAGCTCAGACTTGGGTGTGCCCCGCAGCACTACGAGAGTTCCCACCGGCACCATCATGGCCCCGCCGGCCCCCTGCGCCACCCGGCTCAAGGTCAGCAGGGTGAGGTCCTGGCTGGCCGCGCACAACAGTGACGCAACGGTGAACACGGCGATCGCCAGGCAGAAGATCCGGCGTGCACCGAAGCGTTCCGCGAGCCAGCTGCTGAGCGGAATTCCCATGGCGACAGTCACCAGGTAGGCAGTCATCGTGATGTTGACGTCGGCCGAGGCCACTTTGAAGTCGGCCGCGATGCTCGGCATGGCGGTTGTAAGGACTGTCCCGTCAAGGAACTCCATGAAGAAGGTGGCGGCAACGAGCAAAGCGAGCCGTGGCTGCCACTTGGATTCGGACTGGACGTCCGGGACTGCGCCGGTCACGCTGCTTGACCGAGGACGAGTGGCAACACCGATCCTGCCCCGGCCTGCCTGAGTGCACGGCCTGCAACGGTCATTGTCCAGCGGCTGTCCGCCAGGTCGTCGACCAGGAGGATGCCTTGACCGCCCAGCGACGCAAGGTTCTGTCCAAGTTCAGGGCCCACCACGAGGCGCTCCCAGACGCCGGCGAGCCGATAGGCGCTGTTGCCACCGCGCCCGCCCGTGGGTCCGCCGTGCTGGAGTTGAAGGGAACCGAGATACGGCATCTGGCCGATTCCGGCTATGCCGCGGGCCAAGGATTCGACCAGCGCCGGCTTGTTCCTAGAGGGGATGCTCACAACGGCCGCCGGGCGCCCTTCGCCGCTCCACCCCGGGGATCGGACGTCTCCGGCAGACCATTCGCGCAAGAGCTGCACGCAGGCCTGCAACATGGCAGGTTCAACCTCGCGGTCAGCGGCACCGGCCGCAAAGAGCTCACGGAGGGCACCACCCCAGCCGAGGTCGGTCAGGCGGGCCAGCACGCGGCCTTCGGCCAGCAACTCCTCCGGTTTGATCTTGCCTTTCACTGTCACGCCGAGCCGATCCATGCCACTGGGCCATTGAAGCCGTGGTTCCAGTGCAAGACCCGCGCGCCGAAGGGTCTGCCCGGCGGCGTCGGCGGCCGCTGCTGCCACGTCGGCCGGGAACCACTTGCCGGCGCAATTGTCGCAACGGCCGCATGCACGTGCGGATTCGTCGTCCAGGACCGCAGTGATGTATTCCATGCGGCATCCGGCGGTGTCCTGGTAAATCACCATGGAATCCTGCTCGTCCACCCGGGCCTCGGCGATGCGGGCGTAGCGATCGGCGTCGTAAATCCACGGACGTCCTGTCGACCTCCACCCACCGCCCACGCGCTCCACCGCTCCATCCACGGCGAGGACCTTCAGCAGGAGTTCCAAAGGCGTCCGTCGCAGGTCCACCCGCGCTTCGAGGGCCACCGTGGACAAGGCAGAGCCTGATTCGCCCAAGACATTGAGGACTGCTGCGGCCTTTTCCTCCGAGGGCATTGAAGCGGTCGCAAAGTACTGCCAGATCTCGCGGTCCTCGGAACCGGGCAGGAGGAGCACATCGGCATTTGCGGCGCCACGGCCGGCACGGCCAACTTGCTGGTAGTAAGCCACGGGCGATGACGGGGCACCAAGGTGGATGACGAACCCGAGATCCGGCTTATCGAAGCCCATGCCAAGCGCCGAAGTGGCAACCAGCGCCTTCACTTGGTTGTCCTTGAGGAGTTGCTCGGCACGTTCGCGATCCGCGGGATCCGTCCTCCCGGTGTAGGACAAGACGTTGTGGCCTGCCTCGGAGAGCAGCCGGGCGGTGTCTTCAGCTGCAGAAACGGTCAGGGTGTAGATGATTCCGCTGCCTGGCATGTTTGCAAGATGGGTCAGCAACCAGCCAAGGCGATCCCGCGAGTCGGCGAGTTTCAAGACACCCAGCCGCAAGGACTCCCGGCCAAGCTCCCCGCGGATGGTCAGCACTCCGGCGCCGAGCTGTTCTTCGATGTCATGGACCACCCGGGAGTTGGCCGTGGCCGTGGTGGCCAACACGGGAACACTGCCGGGCAGTTGCTCGATGAGATCGGAGATGCGCCGATAGTCGGGACGGAAATCGTGCCCCCAGTCCGAAATACAGTGTGCCTCGTCAATCACCAGGAGACCGGTACGGCGGATGAGCTCGGGAAGTTGGTTTTCCCGGAATGAAGGATTGGTGAGCCGCTCCGGAGAAACCAGAAGGACGTCCACCTCGTCCGCGGCCAGTTGCTCGCGGACGTTGTCCCACTCAAGCTGGTTTGCGGAGTTGATCGCTACGGCCCGCACCCCCGCCCGTGCGGCTGCCGCCACCTGGTCGCGCATCAATGCGAGCAGCGGCGAAACGATGAGGGTCGGGCCAGCGCCCCGGCGCCTCAACAACAACGAAGAGACGAAGTAAACAGCCGACTTGCCCCAGCCCGTCCGCTGCACCACCAACGCGCGCCGTCCGGCGTCGACGAGGGCCTCAATCGCCTCATACTGGCCGTCGTGGAATCGGGCGTCCGCATTTCCCACAAGCTCCTTCAGTACTTCAAGGGCCTGCAGCCGGGTGGAGGACTGTTCTGCTGCGAGTAGGGCAGCATCCGGGTTGTTGGGCATGGCTTCAGTATTCCAGCACCCGCAGACAGCCAGAACCCGGGACGTCATCTATGTGGACACGCGTTTTCCACATAGATGACGTCCCGTCGCAGTGACCACCTCGCTCCACAGTAAGATTGAGCGCGTGACTAGCGAGCAGAACAAGACATTTGACCTCTCGGCTTCCTTCAAGGCCTATGACGTCCGGGGAATCGTCGGCGAATCCATCACATCCCACATCGTGGAATCCGTCGGCGCGGCCTTCGTCGACACCCTCGGCCTCGCTGGCCAGACGGTGCTGGTTGGCGGCGACATGCGCCCGTCATCCCCCGAATTCATCAAGGCATTCGCCGACGGCGCCGCCCGCCGCGGAGCCAATGTCCAGCTCCTGGACCTCATCTCCACCGATGAGCTCTACTACGCCTGCGGGGCGCTCAATGCTGCCGGTGCCACGTTCACTGCGAGCCACAACCCGGCCGAATACAACGGCATCAAGATGTCCAAGGCCGGCGCACAGCCGATCTCGTCCGAAACAGGCCTCAAGGAAATCCAGGCACTCGCGGAGAACTACCTCAACAGCGGTAGCATCCCGGCCGCGGAGACCCAAGGCAAGATCAGCACCCGCGATGTCCTGAAGGACTATTCCGAGTACTTGCGCAGCCTGGTTGACCTCAAGGGCTCCCGTCCGCTGAAGATCGTCGTTGACGCCGGAAACGGCATGGCCGGGCTGACCACTCCCGCAGTACTTGGTGACCAGTTGCTTCCTGCCCTGCCGTTCGAGATCGTCCCGCTGTACTTTGAGCTGGACGGCTCTTTCCCGAATCACCCCGCGAATCCGCTTGAGCCCGAAAACCTGCGCGATCTGCAAGCCGCAGTGATCGAACACGGCGCGGATATCGGCCTGGCGTTCGACGGCGACGCGGACCGTTGCTTCGTGATTGACGAGAAGGGCGAACCCGTGTCCCCGTCCGCCATCACCGGAATGGTCGCGCGCCGGGAAATCGCCCGAGCACAGGCCGCGGGTGAAAAGACCCCCGTGATCATCCACAACCTGCTGACCTCGCGGGCAGTCCCGGAGCTCGTGACCGCGGATGGTGGCAGGGCCGTGCGCACTCGTGTGGGGCACTCGTTCATCAAGGCAGTCATGGCCGAAGAAGGAGCCGTCTTCGGCGGCGAACACTCGGCGCATTTCTACTTCCGCGATTTTTGGAACGCGGACACCGGCATGCTCGCGGCCATGCACGTCTTGGCGGCATTGGGCGAGCAGGACGGCCCGCTGTCCGACCTTGGCCGGCAGTACGAGCCTTATGTCTCTTCCGGTGAAATCAATTCCGAAATCGAGGACAAGGCAGGAGCCATCGAGCGGGTCCGCGCCGATTTTGACGGCGAAGACGTCGACGTGGACTACATGGATGGCAGCACCTTCACCGCGAAGGACGGCAGCTGGTGGTTCAATCTTCGTCCGTCCAACACGGAGCCGTTCCTGCGGCTGAACGCCGAGGCGAAGGATGTTGCCACCATGGAAAAGGTACGGGACCGCGTCCTCGCACTGGTCCGGTCCTAGCCGACAACCCCGAAGGCGGGCAACAACATGGATCCCCAGATCAACGGCCTCGAAAACACAGAGGATCACGAACTCCGCGAAGTGCGTGAAACGCTGGGGGCCGCCTTGGCAACGGCGCAGGAACACCTGGAACAAAACGGTGGCTTCCTGCCCTTCGCAGTCACGCTCGCCGAGGACAACGAACTTCGGATCGTCTTCGTAACGCCTGGAGAGCCGGACGACGAGGGAAATGTCGACACAGAGTCGATGCTGGCAGACATCCTCGAATTGCTGCGCCAAGGCCGTGACGAATACCGCGCGGTGGCGATTGCCAACGACGTAATCCTTCCGGAACACGGCTCGGACGGGATTCACGCAGCGGCTGAGCATCGCGGCGGCGGCCTCCTCGCAGCCGTTATCCCTTATGTCCAGACCGCCGAGGGCTTCACCTTTGACAACGCCGAAGCCGACACCAATGAACCCCTCGTATGGGTGGACTAGACCTTACTCCGTAAGCTTGAGGGCATGAAGATCAATGCCTTCGCGGATGTGAGCCTGCGTGCGCTCCTGGTTCTATCGTCCGCGCCCGCAGGTGAACTCCTGACGACCCAGAACATCGCGGACGCCGTGGGGACTCCTTACCACCACGTCAGCAAGGCCATTGTTCGGCTCCGGGAGCTGGGCCTCATCGACGTCGAGCGCGGCCGCAAGGGCGGATCCCGACTCAGCGCCGCCGGGCAGCGAGCCACCGTTGGCCAGGTCCTGCGGAAACTGAATACCAGGCTCGACCCCGCCGAGTGCCAATCCGCCCATGGTGACTGCCCCCTGATCACGGAATGCGGCTTGCGTCATGCCTTGGCGCGCGCGAGGGAAGCCTTCTACCGGGAGCTGGACGACGTCGTCGTCTCCTCCCTCCCGCGCCTGCGGCAAATGGCGCCGGCATTCCAGGCGATCGGGCTACGCCACGGGCTGTAAGCACGGCTTGTAGCAGGGATCTCTGTGCGGACCGCTGCCGTTCATGAAGCACATCCGCAACGAGGCCATCAACGCCGGAATCCCCGCCACGAGAATTCATTACGAGGTCTTCGGACCGGATATCTGGCTCGCCAACTGACTCGCAGTAGTTGTCGTTTAGAGACCCCAAAACGACAACTAATGCTAGCTAGTTGGGTCACGCGGCCCTGGCATCTCAAGGTCTTTCCGCCGCAGCGGCCGGCAGGACAACCCCCAGGGTTCCGTCCACGAGTACTTGCTGCCCGTCGGCCAAGGTGCTGGTACCCGAGCCGGTGCCCATAACGGCCGGAATTCCGTATTCCCTCGCGACGATCGCCGCATGCGAACCGAGCCCGCCGGCGTCCACCACAACCGCGACGGCCCGTTGGAACAACGGCGTCCAAGCGGGATTGGTGTACGGGCAGACGAGGACCTCTCCGCTGCGCAGCCGTCCGAACTCGGCCGGTCCACGGATCACACGGACCGGCCCGGTCGCTCGGCCGCGGCTCGCTGCCGTGCCGGAGACGAGGACTCCTTCCACTTGGCGGCCCTGGCGACCTCGAGCAAAGAGCAAAGCCGGATCGAGCAGCGGGATGCCGTCGAGCCCGCGCCGCTTTGCCGCGCGAGCGAGTACCAGCGGCCGGAAACGGTCACGGAGTGAAGCCGGCAGCGCGCCGTCGTCGTTGTCTGTAATGGACTCCAATTCCTCGAACCGCAGGTGATAGATCTCGTCGGGCTCATCGATCACGCCGGCCATCACCAGTCGGCGGCCAAGCTCCCGGTAGGCCCGTCGGATCGGCGGGATGGCTTTGGTGGCGTAGAAGTGGCTGTCCTCGCGGAACGCCATTCCGGCTTGGGCGGACTCGACGGCGGCGAGCACCCTCCGCCGCAGCGGTTCGAAGCGGAGAGCCGGATGGCGCTTCAATTCCGCAAGCGCAATCCCGCCATGGTCAACTGTTGGGGGCCGCTCTCCGGACAAGGCCTTCACAAGGCCAAGAACCACCTCGGGGGCATCGGACCACGTGGGCGAACTGCTGAGGACAACACTCGTGGTTTCGCGGTGGCCGTACTCACGCTGGAACGCCTCGAACGCCTCGCGGAAAGCGCGATGTTCGGCCTCATTTTCCACCGACTCCAGGAGCTCACGGGGTCCTGAATCACGTAACGCGCGGGAAAGCCCGGGATCGTCCGCCGCGATGGAAGCCAGCCGTTCAAGGGCCCGGTTCGCTTGGCTCGTCCGGGTTTCCGCCCCCGCGATCAGCGCAGGCGCAAGCTTTGTCTTGCCCAGGAACAAGAGCATGAAACGCATTTTCAGCACCGGCACCGGAATGCCGGGCAGGTAGGAGACCCTTAAGTCCGTGATGCCCTGCATCGCCGCGAAACATTCCCGGGCAAATGCCACGACTGCACGCCACCGCAGGAGACCGAGGTCCTTGCGGTTCAGCCGTTCAATGTTGTCGATGAACGAGGAGAAGCGTGGATCCCGGGTCCAGTCGGCGGCTTTGAACCGTCTCGCCCGGCGCAACAAGGAAGCCGGCGCGGCAAGCGTTCGGATCGTCGGGCGCGGCACTGGCGGGATGAGCTGAACCACCACCCCGTCTTCCTCCGGCAGTAACTCCTCCACTGCAGGGAAGACCACGCCTACGCTCCCGGCCATGCCGTGCAACATGGCGAGAATTCCCCGACTCATCCAGCCGGATACGTCCAAGGGATAGGGCCGCTCCTGGAACATCTCGATGAAAAACGGTCCCACCCGACGTTGGACCGCGTTGAGGACGGGCGGTTGGGGCGGGAGAGCGGTCATCGGCCGTGACTGCACTACGTACAGCCTTCCGCCGGCGGCCACCCATTCGATGTCCTGAGGGCGGCCGAAATGCTGCTGGGCTTTGTTTCCCAGCATGGCCAATTCCGCCAATTCCTCCGCCGCGAGCCCTGGTTTCGTGCTTTGCTTACCGGAGCTTTCTTGCGTGCCGCCGCCCACGGCAGCGCTGATCACCACCTCGCGGCCACCGGGCGTGAAACTCAGCACTTTTCCTGAGGAGTCCAGGACATAGTGCTCCGGAGTCACCCGCCCGGAGACCACAGCCTCCCCCAGGCCGGGGTTAGCGTCCACCACCATCTCGCCGCGTTCGCCCGTGACCGGGTTCGCAGTGAATAGGACGCCCGCCATGGCGGCCGGAACCATTTTTTGCACGACGACGGCGATCGCCACCTCGTGCGGATCGATCCCCTGCCGTCGGCGATAGGAAATGGCCCGGTCCGTCCACAACGACGCCCAGCAGTTGGCGACTGCCTGGACTACATCCTCCCCGCCCAGCACGTTGAGATAGGTGTCCTGCTGACCGGCGAACGCGGCTCCCGGAAGATCTTCCGCCGTGGCACTGGACCGGACCGCGACAGCCCCGCCGCCCAGCTTCGCATAGGCATCGAGGATCTCCTGCCGCAGCCGGCCCGGCATTTCCGCCCCGGCGAAGAGGGCGCGGAGTGCGGCACCGCGGGTGCCGTCGCCGCCGTCGGGCGCACCGCCGTCGGGAGCTTCTTCGGGCACGACGGACAGAAAGCCTCCCAGTGCTGCCCCGACGTTCGCTTCAGCCAGAAAAGACAAGTACGCGCCCGTGGTGATAATAAATCCAGGCGGCACTGGAAATCCTTGACGCGCCATTTCCCCCAGCGCGGCACCTTTTCCACCGGCAACGGCGACATCCCCGACGCCGAAATCAGCCAAGGGCGCGGTTGACGCTTTTGCGTGCCGCTGGGAATCGGCCATGGTCCGGACCCCCGGAATTAGAGAACTGCTGGTTCTCTAAAAGCTACTCACGCGCCAATCGCGGCACAATGCTCGGCGACGGCAGTTCCAAGATGCAGAAACGCCGACGGTCCCGCACCGAAGTGCGGGACCGTCGGCGTAAGCAGTCGGGCGGTCTAGGCCAGGCGGGCCTTCAGACCGTCGAGCTCCGAGATCAGCGCAGCCGGCAGGGAACCGCCGAACTTTGCGTACCATTCCTCGATCGATGCCAGTTCGGTCTTCCACTCGGAGGCGTCGACGCGAACTGCGGCTTCCACCTCGGCGGGGGTCATGTCCAGGCCTTCGAGATCGATGGACTCGCCGGTGGGCACGAAGCCGATGGGAGTCTCGACGGCGTCGGCCTTGCCTTCGATCCGCTCGATGGCCCACTTGAGGACCCGGGCGTTGTCGCCGAAGCCAGGCCAGGCGAAGCCACCCTCGGCAGTGCGGCGGAACCAGTTGACCAGGAAGATCTTGGGCAGCCGCTCCGGGCTGGCCTTGGCGGACAGGTTGACCCAGTGGTTCAGGTAGTCACCTGCGTCGTAGCCGATGAACGGCAGCATGGCCATGGGATCGCGACGCACGACGCCGACGGCACCGGCCGCAGCAGCCGTGGTCTCGGAGGACAACGTGGAACCCATGAAGATTCCGTTGGACCAGTCGCGGGCCTCGGTGACCAGCGGGATGGTGGTCTTGCGGCGCCCGCCGAAGAGGATCGCGGAGAGTTCCACGCCGTCAGGGCTGAAGTACTCCTCGGCCAGCATGTCGATCTGGTCGATCGGGGTGCAGAAGCGGGAGTTCGGGTGTGCAGCAGGCTTGTCGGACTCAGGAGTCCAGGAGTTGCCCTGCCAATCGGTCAGGTGTGCCGGAGTTTCCTCCGTCATGCCTTCCCACCAGACACCGCCGTCGTCGGTCAGGGCAACGTTGGTGAAGATGCTGTTGCCCTTGGCGATGGCGCGCATGGCGTTGGGGTTGGTGCCCCAACCGGTGCCGGGAGCGACGCCGAACAGGCCGGCCTCGGGATTGACGGCGCGGAGCTCGCCTTCCTTGCCGAAGCGCATCCAGGTGATGTCGTCGCCGAGGGTCTCGACCTTCCAGCCCTTGATGGTGGGGTCGAGCAGCGCGAGGTTGGTCTTGCCGCAAGCGGAGGGGAACGCCGCAGAGATGTAGTAGGTCTTCTGCTCAGGCGATGTCAGCTTCAGGATGAGCATGTGCTCGGCCAGCCAGCCTTCGTCGCGTGCCATGACGGACGCGATGCGCAGGGCGTAGCACTTCTTGCCGAGGAGGGCGTTGCCGCCGTAACCCGAGCCGTAGGACCAAATCGAGCGCTCTTCCGGGAAGTGCACGATCCATTTGTCGGGGTTGCAGGGCCACGCGACGTCGGCCTGACCGGCTTCCAATGGAGCGCCCAGGGAGTGCAACGCGGGGACGAAGAAAGCGTCGGTCTGCGTTATGCGCTCAAGGACGTCCGTACCAATGCGGGCCATGATGCGCATCGAGGCAACAACGTAGGCGGAGTCGGTGATCTCGACGCCGAACTTCGGATCTTCGGCATCCAAGTGGCCCATGACGAACGGAATGACGTACATGGTGCGGCCGCGCATGGAGCCGGCGAACAGCCCCCGCAGCTTCTGCTTCATCTCGGCCGGGGCCATCCAGTTGTTGGTGAAGCCGGCGTCGTGTTCCTTCTCGGAGCAGATGAAGGTCTGCTCTTCCACACGGGCTACGTCCGCGGGATCGGAGAATGCGGCGAAAGAGTTGGGGAAGAGTTCTTGGTTCAGCCTCTTCAGGGTGCCGGCCGCGACAAGTTCGTCGGTCAGCTTCTTGTTTTCAGCTTCGCTACCGTCAACCCAGTGGATGCGGTCCGGCTGTGTCAGCTCGGCTACTTCCTCCACCCAGGCCAACAGGCGTGCATGCGTAGTAGGTGCCTTCTCAAGCAGCGGCAGTCGCGCCAGATCGCCCATCGTGGTTCCCTTCCTCGGGTTCAGTGGTGTGTCCTAAATGCTAGGGGTCGCGGAGTAGACCAATCTGGGTTCGGACATGGGATCTCTTGACCATTTCGGAGCAAAACCCCTAAAAATCAAGGATCCGCGTCACCGATCCGCCAAATTTAGTGACTAAGGTCACATAGACCGGTCTAGTTAGGCAGATTACACCGCATCGATTTGGCACCAACAGGGATCTCGCGTAAAGTTTATTGAGGTTCGAGGGGGGCACGAGTTTGAAACTCCCGAGAATCACCAAGATGCGCCCATAGCTCAGCTGGATAGAGCGTCTGTCTACGGAACAGAAGGCCGGGGGTTCGAATCCCTCTGGGCGCACAAATGAAGACCCGCACCGGATCCGGTGCGGGTCTTTTTTCGTTAAATTTCGGGCCCGGGTTTGCCCTGGCCGTGGCGGCGCCTCGATGGCTGGCCGCAGAGTCCTCCCCATGTTTGCCGCGCCAAGGGCACCAAATGACGAGACTCGCCGTGTCGCAAACGCTTTCCCAAACCAAAGATGGGGACGATGGTGCGGTCGCCATGGCCCGACTGCGGCTCGCCCAGGTGGACGCCAGTGCGAGCACGTTCGGTTCTGCTGGATCAGTGGCGCTCCCAGGGGTCGGCACCCCCGGAATCGCGCGGCCGGGAACCTTCGGCAAGGGGAATGATCCAGCAGAATCCGACGCCCAGCGTCGAGCAGGGACTGGGCGGCAACGGGTGGTACGCGGTCGGCAGCGCAAAGGCAAGGGCCGCCGTCGTACTTTCATGAAGTACGACGGCGGCCCTTGCGCTTGGGTGCCCGGCCTCAGACTGCGACGGCCTCGCCGATGCGGCGGCGGATTCCGTCGAAGTGACGGTTGAGCAGTTCGGCAGCCGCGGTCTTGTCCCCGGTGGCGACGGCGGTGTAGATGCTTCGGTGCATGGCCGCGGTAGCTACAAGATCTTCGTTGTCGGAACCGATCTCCACATGGATCTTCCGGTAGACCTTCCAGAAAACGCCCATGAGGTTGATGAGGAGCTCGTTGTTCAGCGGCTCGAACAGCCGGCGGTGGAACTCGGCGTCGGCGGCTACGAAGTTCTCCCCAGCGTGCGCGAGCTCCTCCATCTGCTTGACGGCCTCTTCGATCAAGGCGAGCTGCTCGGCAGTCATCACGTCCATGGAGGAGCCGATCAGCCCCGACTCGAGGGCCTGGCGCACGTCCACGAGTTGCAGTGCCTCGAGCCCTTGGTGGCGCAGCGACAAGCGGCCCCGGAACGTCAGGCCGTCCGCGAGCGCCTCGAAGTTGCTGGGGGCGACGAACATGCCAAAGCCATGGCGGATCTCGATGACACCCAGGGCCTGCAGCACTTTCAGGGATTCGCGCAGGGTGTTGCGCCCTACCCCCAGAGCCACGGAGAGTTCATTTTCCGTGGGCAAGGGATCGCCCGCTTCGAGCTCGCGCTCGAGGATCAACTCCATAATGTCCGACTGGAGGGCCCTGAGCCGGGCCTGTGCGCTGAACCGCGCCTGCGGAACGACACCGGAAGTGGTCATGGCTCTCCTTGCAAAAAGTACTCATCCTCGGCCGGACCCTTTCAGGACCGGGACAAGGAATCAGTGCAGTGTTAACGTTGAGGTGAGCCTAGCGCCCACCGTGGATATAGTGCTTCGCAACATACAATATCGGATGTCCCATCTCCTTGATAGATGTTCGCCTTTATTTTTGACCGAGCCCCAGGCTAAACCTCGCAAGGTGAACCCCGGCGCAGCACCCGTCGGGAGCACCCCGCCGGGAGCGTCGCGGCCGCTCCTCGGGTCGCTAGTGATCCAGATCTCGCTTGACGACTTCATGTGACCACCCTTACAGTTTCTTTACGAGCATCGGATGTCCTACATCCGATAACCAGAAAACTTGAATGGTGAGGCATCTTATGAGCAACACGATTAACAACCTGCCGCTGGTCAGCGACGCCAGCCGACGCAACTTCCTCAAGCTGACCGGGGCAATTGGAGCCGCGGCAGCGTTCACGGCCAGCCTGTCCGCATGTGGCGGTCCTGCCTCCACCACCACGGGCGCAGCAAACAACACTGCGACCGTCAACAAGGACCTCACCATCGAAGCGGGCATCTCCTACGCACTGTCAACGGGGTTCGACCCGATGACGTCCTCCGGCGCCACGCCGCAGGCCGCCAATCTGCACGTCTTCGAGGGCCTCGTGGAACTCCACCCGGCCACCCGCGAGCCGTATAACGCGCTGGCAGCGAGCGACCCCAAGAAGGTCAACGACACCACGTACCAAGTGACAATCCGCGACGGTGCCAAGTTCCACAACGGCGCCCCTGTCACCACCGACGATGTTGTCTACTCCTTCACCCGTGTGATGGACCCGGCCAACAAGTCCTTGTTCTCCCAGTTCATTCCGTTCATCAAGGACGTCAAGGCGCTCGATGCCAAGACGGTCGAGTTCTCGCTGAAATACCCCTTCCCGGGCTTCGGACCGCGAATCTCCGTGGTGAAGGTGGTTCCGAAGGCGTTGGCCTCGGCCGATCAGAAGGGATTCGATGCGAAGCCCGTCGGCTCCGGCCCCTACAAGCTGATCTCGGCCGTCAAGGACGACAAGATCGTCTTCGAAGCGTTCGCCGACTACAATGGCCCCAAGCCGGCACTCGCCAAGGGCATGACCTGGCTGCTGCTCTCGGACGCGGCCGCCCGCGTCACGGCAGTCCAGTCGGGCCGCGTCCAGGCGATCGAAGACGTCCCGTACCTGGACATGGACGGACTCAAGTCCAAGACCCGGGTTGAATCCGTGCAGTCCTTCGGCATGCTGTTCCTCATGTTCAATTGCGCCAAGGCCCCGTTCGACAACAAGCTGGTCCGCCAGGCACTCCACTACGGCCTGGACAAGGACGCCATCATCAAGAAGGCATTGTTCGGCAATGCCAAGGCTGCGTCGTCGTACTTCCAGGAGGGCCACCCGGACTACGTCAAGGCCAAGAACGTCTACTCCTACGATCCACAGAAGGCCGCGGACCTCCTCAAGCAGGCCGGCGTGAGCAACCTCGAGTTCGAGCTGCTCACCACGGATACCGCTTGGGTCAAGGACGTTGCCCCGCTGATGCTGGAATCCTGGAACAAGATCCCCGGCGTCAAGGTCACCGCCAAGAACCTGCAGTCGGGTGCGTTGTACTCGGACAGGGTTGGCAAGGCCGACTTCTCGGTCGTGGCGGCCCCGGGCGACCCCTCCGTCTTCGGCAACGACGCAGACCTGCTGTTGAGCTGGTTCTACTCGGGCGCCACCTGGATGGCCAAGCGCGCCTACTGGACCACTCCGGAAAGCGCCACCCTCCAGGGCCTGATGGACAAGGGCTCGCAGGCCGCGGCCGCCGATGCGAAAAAGATCACCGGCCAAATCGTGGATCTCGTCTCGGATGAAGTCCCGCTGTACCCGCTCTTCCACCGCCAGCTCCCCAGCGCTTGGGACGAAAAGAAGCTCTCAGGCTTCAAGCCGCTGCCCACCACGGGACTGTCCTTCATCGGCGTCGGCCGCACCTCCTAGCCACACCCAACCCAACTGACTCGCATTTGTTGTCGTTTAGACGGCTCAAAACGACACTTACTGCGAGTCAGTTGGGCCCCCGCACCAAACGCAACCGGAGAACAAATTGGTCATGATATTGCGTCTGCTTGGACGCAGGCTCGCGGCATTGCCCTTGATGATCCTGGGCATCACGCTGCTGGTCTTCCTCGTCCTTCAAGCAGCCCCTGGCGACCAGGCCAGCTCGGCTCTCGGCGAAGGCGCCAGCGAGGCCGCCAAACAGCAGTACCGCCAGGACAACGGCCTGAACGATCCCCTGTTCGTCCAGTATTTCCACTTCCTGGGCAGGCTCCTGCAACTCGATCTCGGCGTGACCACTCCCCCGTCCAAGTCGGTGGCAAGCATGATCGCCTCAGCCTTCCCGCTGACCCTCCAGCTCACGTTCCTGGGCGTGATCATCGCCGTCGTGCTGTCCTTGGTTTTCGGCATCATCGGGGCTCTTTACCGCGACAAATGGCAGGACCAGCTGGTCCGGATCTTCTCCATCGCGGCGATCGCCACCCCGTCCTTCTGGCTTGGCATCCTGCTCATCCAGTGGTTCGCGCTCGGTGACAACCCGCTGTTTCCCTCGGGTGGAATCGCGACGCCGGAGTCCGGCTTCGGCGGCTGGCTCAACTCGATGGCGCTCCCGGCCCTCGCGCTCGGCATTCCGGTCTCAGCTTCCCTTATCCGCGTTGTCCGCACCTCCATGGTGGAGGAACTGGACCGTGACTACGTCCGGACAGCTATCGGTAATGGCGTCCCCTACCGCGAGGTGGTGTCCCGGAACGTCCTGCGCAACGCGCTCGTGACTCCGGTGACCGTGCTGGGACTCAGGATCGGCTACCTCCTGGGCGGCGCCGTCGTGATTGAAATGATCTTCGCCCTTCCCGGCATGGGCCAGCTGATCCTCAATGGCATCACCAACCTGGACGTCAACCTGGTCCAGGGCGTGGTCCTCACTATCTCGGTCACCTTCGTTCTGGTGAACATCGTGGTGGACCTCCTGTACCTGCTCATCAACCCCCGAATCAGGACGGTATAGCCATGCGCAGCAAACTTGCTGAACGGCTCAGCGCCCCGGGCGTCCGCTTCAAGTCCCTCCCTTGGGGATCGCGTTTTGCCCTCTTGTTCCTCGTGGTCATCGTCCTGGCGGCGATCTTCGCGCCGGTCATCGCGCCACACGATCCCCTGGAAACGTTCATTCCGGCGCAAGCTCCGGACGGCGACCATTTCTTCGGCACCGACCGCCTCGGCCGCGACGTCTTCTCCCGGCTCCTTTACGGCTCACAGTCGTCGCTCATGATCGGCCTCGGCGCAGTGGCCCTTGCGATCGTCGTCGGCGCGGTGCTCGGCTCGCTCGCCGCGACGTCCAGCAAAGCCGTCAACGAGATCATCATGCGCCTCATGGACATCCTCATGGCGTTCCCGGGCATCGCCCTCGCCGCCGTGCTCCTGGCCGCGTTCGGCAACTCGGTGCCCACCATCATCGTCGCGATCGCCATCATCTATACCCCGCAGCTCGCCCGAGTGGTCCGCGCCAACGTGCTCGCCCAATACGGTGAGGACTACGTCCGCGCCGAACGGGTGATGGGTGCAACCCGCCCCTACATCCTGCTCAAGCACATTGTCCGCAACACGGCGGCCCCGGTGCTGGTTTTCGCAACGGTCATGGTGGCCGATGCCATCATCCTCGAAGCCTCGCTTTCCTTCCTCGGCGCCGGTGTCCAGGATCCCGCGCCGTCGTGGGGCAACGTGATCTCCTACGGCCGCAACCTGGTCCTCTCCGGCGGCTGGTGGGCAACCACCTTCGCCGGCGTCACTATCTTGCTCACCGTGCTAGCGCTGAACATCCTCGCCGAGGGCCTCACCGATGCCATGGTGAACCCGAAGCTGCGCAAGGCTCCCGTGGTAAAGGACGACGACGGTGCTGCCGCTGCTTTTGCGGGCGCGGCGGTGGCCGGTGCCGCCATCGATACCGAGATCGCGACGTCGGTGGCTCAGCCATCCGTCGTGGAACAGCACGAGCTCGACGGTGTGCGTGCCGCCAACGGCGATCCGCTCTCCGAAGAGGACTACGCGGCCTCGGTCCTGAACGATCCGAAACTCGCAGCCGAGAATCCGCACGCGCTCCTCGACAAGGAACTCGAGCTCCTCGCGTCGATTGAAGCCACGCGCACGGACCGGCTCCCCCAGGTCCCCGTCGACGCCCGCAACGTTCTGGAGGTCAAGAACCTGTCCATCCGCTTCCCGGGCCGTTTCGGCGAAACCGCGATCGTGGACAATGTCTCCTTCACTGTCCGCGAAGGGGAAACCATGGGATTGGTGGGCGAATCCGGTTGCGGCAAGTCCATCACGTCCCTTGCGATCATGGGCCTCTTGCCCAAGACCGCCGAGATCACCGGTTCCATCGTCTTCGATGGCAAGGAACTCCTGGATTCCGGCTCGAAGCACAGCGACGCAAGGGCCTACCAGGGCCTGCGCGGCGAACAGATCGCCATGGTCTACCAGGATGCGTTGAGTTCGCTCAACCCGTCCATGAAGATCAAGGAGCAAATGACCCAGCTGACAAGGCGCGGCGGCCGCAAGTCCCCCGCCGAGTTGCTGGAAATGGTGAAGCTCGATCCCGTCCGCACCCTCGCCAGCTACCCGCACGAGCTCTCCGGCGGGCAGCGCCAACGCGTGCTGATCGCCATGGCGCTCTCCCGCTCGCCGAAGATCGTGGTGGCAGACGAACCCACCACCGCCTTGGACGTCACCGTCCAGAAGCAGGTAGTGGAGCTGCTCAACGAACTGCGCGAACAGCTCGGCTTCGCCATGGTCTTTGTCAGCCACGACCTAGCCCTGGTTGCCTCGCTGGCGCACCGGATCACGGTCATGTACGCCGGCCAGGTGGTGGAATCCGCACAGGCTTCGGAACTCCTGCAGAACCCACGGCACGAATACACGCGCGGTCTGTTGGGCGCGGTCCTGTCGATCGAGGCCGACGCCGTCCGCCTCCACCAGATCCCCGGCACCGTCCCGTCGCCGCGCGATTTCGCTCCCGGCGACCGCTTTGCGGCACGTTCGTTGAGGCCCGACGCCGACCCGAACCAGCAATTGGTCCTCGCCGTCGTTGAACCCGCCGGCGGCGGAGCAGACCGCGACCACTACTGGGCCAGCCACCTGAAGGAGGACGCAAAGTGAGTGTTTCAACCGGTAAGCCGATCATCGAGCTCAAAGACGTCAAGGTCCATCACCGGGCCCGCACCGGCGGCCTCTTCCGGCCCAACATCGTCAAAGCCGTCAACCGCGTGGACTTCAGCATCAGCCGAGGCGAAACCGTCGGCATCGTCGGCGAGTCCGGCTGCGGCAAGTCCACGCTCGCTTCGGTGCTCGTGGGACTCCAGGCCCCGACGTCGGGCCAGGTGCTCTTCCACGGCAAACCGGCCATCAAACGCAACGCCCGGATGCGCAAGGAATTCGGACGCGCCGTATCCGTGGTCTTCCAGGACCCGGCCACGGCACTCAATCCGCGCATGACCATCCAGGACATCCTCACCGATCCCCTGCAGGTGCACGGCATCGGCAACGCCGCGTCCCGTTCTGCCAAGGTCAAGGAACTGCTGGCCCTCGTTGGCTTGCCGCAATCGGCTGCCGAGGTCACCCCGTCGCAGGTTTCCGGCGGCCAGCGCCAGCGCGTGGCGATCGCGCGGGCCCTCGCCCTGGACCCGGACATCATCGTGGCGGACGAGCCGACGTCGGCCCTCGACGTTTCCGTCCGCGCCCAAGTCCTGAACCTGCTGTCCGACCTGAAAACCCAGCTAAACCTCGGCATGGTGTTCATTTCGCACGACATCCAGACCGTCCGTTACGTCTCCGACCGCATCTGCGTCATGTACTTCGGACAGATCGTCGAGGAAGGGCCGGCCGCCCAGGTCTTCGACAACCCCAGCAACGACTACACCAAGAAGCTGCTCGGCGCCGCGCCCAGCCTGCTCCACATCTAAGTTTTTCCCATCCAGATCCAAGCAACGGAGATTTCTGTGTCTACTCAGTTCCAGGGCGTCATTCCCCCGGTCATCACCCCCCGCCACGCGGACGGCCGCATTGACACCGCGTCCCTGAAGAACGTCACCAAGCACTTGCTCGACGGCGGCGTGTCCGGCCTCTTCGTGTTGGGCTCCTCGGGCGAGGTCCCCTACATGACCAACGAAGAGCGCGAACTCGTCGTCTCCACGATCGCCGATGCGAACGCCGGCGCGGTGCCCTTGATCGTGGGCGCCAACGAGCAAACCACCAACCGCGTCATCGAAGAAGCACGAAAGGTTGTTGACCTCGGCGCCGACGCAATCGTGGTCACCTCCATGTACTACGCCATCGGCAACGCCCAGGAGACTGAAACCCACTTCCGCAGCATCCACGCTGCCGTAGACAAGCCGATCTTCGCCTACGACGTTCCCGTCCGCACCCACTTCAAGCTGCCCACCGACCTCCTGGTCCGCCTCGGCCGCGACGGCGTCATCGCCGGCGTCAAGGACTCCTCCGGCGACGACGTCTCCTTCCGCCAACTCGTCCTCGCCGCCAAGGACATCCCCAACTTCGACATCTTCACGGGCCACGAAATAGTAGTCGACGGCGCCCTCCTCGCCGGCGCACAAGGCGTAGTCCCCGGCCTCGGCAACGTCGACCCCGCCGGTTACCGCCGCCTGTTCGACGCCACCCAAGCCGGAGACTGGACCGCGGCCGCCGCCGAACAAGACCGCCTGGCCGACCTCTTCGACATCGTCTACACCCCCAACGGCCGAGTCTCCGGCGGCGCAGCAGGACTGGGCGCCTTCAAGACGGCCCTCCACATCATGGGCATCATCGAATCCAACACCATGAGCGCCCCGATGCTCTCCCTGAACGCCGAAGAAACCTCCGCAATCCGCACGATCCTCGAGCGCAACGGCCTAGTCTAGGGGCGGCGCCGGCTCGCCCCCCGGGCTCCCGAAGGTCACCTTTTGCTGGTTGCCGTCACGCGACCATTGCTTGTTGCCGTGGTCGGGTCGTGGCGGCGGACCAGTTTTGCCGTCCCTTAGACACCTCCCGACGCACTGCTACAGTCGCTGAGCGACTTCCGCAATGCTTTGGTCGGCGATGCGGGACTACACAAAACCGTCCCTCCGCCACTCGGGCGATCGGGGAACCTTTGTAGCGGGGCCGGGATCCGCACTTTGCCGCCGGAGGCGGCAGTGAGCGGCAGGTCCCGATCGGCGAGGCGACAGCACGCTGCGTCAGGTGAGTCGACCGCCTGAGGCGCTGGGCCGGGGTCTTGCGTAGGCGCGCATCGCCGACCAGAGTCGTCTGAAGGTCGCCCAGCGACCGGAAGGCGACGTCGGGAGGTGTCTAAGCGCCGGCAAGGCCGCGGTTTGGCGCCGACGCAACCACACCTAACCTGACCACAGACAGGCCGCAGCCTGACGCAGCACCAACCACAGCTAACGTGACCACAGACGCAACCGCAGCAAACGCGTGACCCACCAACGATGAACCAAGCAATCGAACGATCCGGAGGACGAAACATGATGTACGTGGTCGGGGTTGATCTTGGGGGGACGAAGACTGCTGCCGGGGTTGTGGGGGCCGATGGGGAGGTGTTGTTCTCGGAGCAGATTCCTACGCTGAATCGGGGTGGGGGCAACGTGATTTTGCGGGAGACGGCGACGCTCGTGGGGCGGCTCATGCGGCGGGCGGCGGGTGAGGGAATCGACGTCGGGCGTGTGGGCGTGGGTTCTGCCGGGGTCATCGATGCCGTGAATGGTGAGGTGGTTTCGGCGACTGATGCGATTCTGGGGTGGGCCGGGACGAGGTTGACCGCTGGTTTGGCGCAACTCCTTGGCTTGCCGCGGGGGTCGGTCAGGGCGGTCAACGATGTGCATGCGCATGCTTTGGGTGAGGCGTGGCGTGGGGCGGCCGCAGGGTCTTCGAGTTCGTTGATGGTGGCTTTCGGGACGGGCGTGGGCGGCAGTTTTGTGCTGGACGGCTCTCCTGTTTTGGGGCACCACTATGTGGGTGGGCATGTGGGGCATTTTGCTTCGCCGTACGCCTATCACGACGGCAAAGCGCTCCCGTGCGTGTGCGGTGGTTCGGGCCACGTCGAGGCGATTGCTTCGGGGCCGGCCATCCATGAATCATTCGTCCGTTTCGGGGGCTCCCCCGAGGTACCGGACACCCGTGCCGTATTTGCCTTGGCGTGCGACGGCGATGGTGCCGCCTCAGCTGACAGTGCTGCCGCCATCAAAGCGATCGGAGCGGGCGCGGGCGCTGCCGGGCAGGCGATCGGCGGGCTCGTCAACATCCTCGACCCGGAGACGGTGGTGGTTTCCGGGGGCTTGGCGGATGCGGGAGATTTCTGGTGGAAACCGATGGAACGCGCCCTGCGCAAGGAGCTCATGGGCCCGCTTGCCGGCATTCCCGTGCATCGCGCGGCGCTAGGCAATACCGCGGCCATCGTGGGCGCGGCCAAACTCGTCCTCTACTGACACTCGAACACCCGAACCACCCAAATACCCGAACACCCTCGCAAGGAGACACCCCATGATCCTGACCCCCGATGGCCTCGAAGCCCTCCGCTCGCAGTTGATCGTCTCCTGCCAGGCGTACCCGGGCGAGCCTATGCGCGATCCGCGGACGACCGGCCAGGTGGCGGCGTCGG
Source organism: Arthrobacter sp. FW306-2-2C-D06B (assembly GCF_021789175.1). Classification (NCBI taxonomy): domain Bacteria; kingdom Bacillati; phylum Actinomycetota; class Actinomycetes; order Micrococcales; family Micrococcaceae; genus Arthrobacter; species Arthrobacter sp. FW306-2-2C-D06B. The sequence continues at coordinate 602,760 of NZ_CP084560.1, read as the reverse complement.
CGGTTATCGGTGGTGCCGCTGCAGTCCGGGTCCAGGGCCTCGCGGATGTCCAGTTCACCCGCACAGCTGTGGAGGTTCCAGTGATCGGGCTCTGGAAGGACGGGCACGACGGCGTGTTCATCACCCCCACGCTCCGCCACGCCCTCGCCGTCGCGAACGCCGGAGCGCATGTCGTTGCCATCGACGGCACGCGACGCCCGCGTCCCGATGGCTTGACCCTCAAGCAAACAGTTGATGGAATCCACGCCGAATCGCATGCCTTGGTCATGGCTGACTGCGGTTCCTACGCTGATGCGGTGGCCGCCGTCGAAGCCGGTGCTGACCTGATCGGCACCACCCTGGCCGGGTACACCGGGGAGCGTTCCAAGACAGACGGCCCCGATCTCAAGCTTCTCGCGGAGATCGCCGGCGCAGGACTGGGCAAGCCGCTCATCGCCGAGGGCCGCATCCACACCCCCGCACAAGCCCGCCTGGCCATCGACGCCGGTGCGTTCGCCGTCGTCGTCGGCACCGCCATCACCCATCCGGCGAGCATCACAGGCTGGTTCAAGGGCGCATTGGACGCCTGATCAAGCAGAATCCGTTGCCGGGTCCCTCATCCCGGCCTGCGTCCGGGCGTAGGCTTCTCCCATGGCTGAGGAGAATGTCCGGGAATTCGATGTCATCGTGATCGGCGCCGGGGCTGTGGGTGAGAACGTTGCAGACCGCGTGGTCCGGGGCGGGCTTACCGCGGCCATCGTGGAAGCTGAACTCGTCGGAGGGGAATGCTCCTACTGGGCCTGCATACCGTCCAAAGCGCTCCTTCGGCCTGGAACCGCGCTGCACACAGCGCAATCCGTGCCCGGAGCATCGGACTCCGTCACGAAGGTCCTGGATCCCGCGCCGGTCCTGAAGTACCGCGACTACTTCACCAACAAGTGGCAGGACGACGGCGCGGTGCAGTGGCTCGCGGACACGGGCATCGAACTCATTCGTGGCCGGGCGCGCATCACCGGCCCCCGCGAAGTCCAAGTGGACGGCAAGGACGGCACCAGCTACTCGCTCAAGGCCCATCACGCCGTAGTGGTGGCCACCGGATCCACACCACTCGTCCCGAAAATCGACGGCTTGCGCAACGTCCCCTACTGGACAACCCGCGGCGCCACCTCGGTGCGGCAAATCCCCAAACGGTTCATCGTGCTGGGCGGCGGTGTCGCCAGCGTCGAGCTTGCCCAGGCTTTCGCGCGCTTGGGCTCGTCGGTTTCGATCGTTGCCCGAGGCCGGCTGTTGAGCGCGTTCCCGGAGGAAGCCGCCAATCTGGTCGCCGCAGGGCTCCGGGCCGACGGCGTCGATCTCCACCTTGGGACGGACACCACGCTCGTCGAACACAACGCGGACCATGCCTTCAGCGTCACCCTCGGCGACGGGACGGTCTTGAACAGTGACGAGTTGCTTGTGGCAACGGGCCGGCGGCCGAACCTGGACAACTTGGGGCTCGAGAACGTGGGGCTCGATGCCGAGGAGGGCAAGCCTTTGCGCCTCACCACGGACTCGAGCGGCTTGGTTGAGGGCGCCGCGAGCGACGGTACCAGCGGGCTGTGGCTTTACGCGGCCGGCGATGCCGCCGGATCGGTCTTCCTCACCCATCAGGGCAAGTACGAGGCCCGGGCAACCGGCGACGCCATCGTGGCCCGCGCCAGGGGAACCCTCCACGGCACCCCGAAGCCTTGGAGTGCCTTCGCAAAGACGGCCGACGAATACGCGATCCCCAGCGTGGTCTTCACGGATCCGGAAGTGGCATCCGTGGGCCCGAGCCTCAAGCAGGCATTGAAGAAGGGCATCAACGCAAGCTCGGTGGAACTCCCCATCAATGTGTCCGGCTCCCAGCTGCATTCGGAAAATTACGAAGGCTGGGCGCAACTGGTGGTGGACGAGGACCGGAAGGTGGTGGTGGGCGCGACGTTCGCCGGGCCTGGAGTGGCCGAGCTTTTACACGGCGCAACCATCGCGATTGTGGGCGAAGTGCCGTTGGACCGGCTGTGGCACGCGGTGCCGTCGTTCCCGACCATCAGCGAGGTGTGGCTGCGCCTGTTGGAGAAGTACGGACTGTAATGGAAGTCTATTTGAACTGACTGGTCAGTTCAGTTACGATTGGAGCAGATAACAGGTTCTGCGAAAGGTCCAATTGTGCTGTCTGCACAGCAACTCCAGATCGACGGCCGCCGGGACGATCTCCTGCCCCCCACTTCCCTCGAAGCCAGGCGCGGGGAACTCCTCTTGGTCAGCGGCGACGGTCAGGACCAGCGCACGGCATTGGCACTTGCGCTGAGCGGCCGGATGAAACCCAGCAAAGGCCTCCTGAGCTGGGACAACTCGGCGAAGACCAAGAAGATCCGGGCGGCGAGCGCCCTGGTTGACGCTCCCGGCGTCAACGAGCCGGAGCAGCATTTGAGCGTCCGCGACCTCGTCACCGAAGACCTCTCCCTTATCCCCCGCCGCTACCGTGGCGCCCTCCTCAGCAAGCCGTGGCTCAAGGTCAACCGCTTCGAGGACATCGCCGGGCTGTGGATTGAGCAGCTCCCGGCGGACCGACGCCTTGAGCTGCTGACTGCCCTGGCCCTTGCGGACCCTGCCCTTGACCTCCTGGTACTCGACTCCCCGGACCGGCACAGCGCAAACGCCGCGGACTGGCTCCCCCGCCTTGAGCAGTTGGCGTACGACGCCGGGCGGCCGCTCGCCGTCGTCGCCGTCGTTTCTGCCCTGCCGGACAACTGGGACGGGCCGGCCGCGGTGATCGGCAACTCTGTCACGCACACTGCACCGGCCGAACCCGCTGAGCACCTCGACGACGCACAAGAAGATCCCGAAGAAGTACTCGAAACCCTGCAAAGGACCGCAAAGTGACTGTTCTGCGGCTGGCCCGCTCCGAACTCAAGCGCATGACCGGCGGGCTCCTGCCTAAGCTGACCATCCTCGCCCTGACCATGGTGCCCCTGCTCTATGGAGCCGTGTACCTCTACGCGAACTGGGACCCTTACGGCAATCTCAACCAGATCGACGCCGCCCTGGTCGTCGAAGACGCGGGAGCCCAGCCGGCCAACGGTCCCGAGCTGCAGGCGGGCCAGAAAGTTGCCGACAGCCTCGTACAGAGCCACGTCTTCAACTGGCAGCGGGTGACCACCACGGCCGAAGCCGACGCCGGCGTGGAATCCGGCAAATACGCCTTCGCCCTGAAGATTCCGAAGGACTTTTCCGCCAACCTGGTCTCGCCGGGCAGCTTCAACGCCGCCAACCAGGCGATGCTCAACGTCACCACCAACGACGCGAACAACTACCTCCTCAGCACCATCGTCGACAAACTCACCACCGCGGTGCACTCCACCGTGGCCAAGGAAGTGGGCGAGGAAACCGCCAACCAGCTCCTCACGGGCTTCGGCACCATCCACGCTTCCATCGTCAAGGCGTCCGACGGTGCCTCCCAGCTGGCCGACGGCGTCAGCAAGCTCAGCGATGGCGCGGCCACACTCCACGACGGCACCAGCAAGCTCAGCAGCGGCGCGTCCGAGCTCCTGGCGGGCCAAAACAAGCTGCGCGACGGCGCCAATCAGCTGAACGGCGGTGCCGGGCAGCTCAGCGCAGGGCTCACCGAACTGAAGAACAAGACCGCGTCCCTTCCGGCCGACTCGCAAAAGCTCGCCGACGGCGCCGCCCAAGTAGCCGCCGGAAACGCGCAGCTGAACGCGAAAGTCCAGGACGTCGTCGGGCAACTCTCAGCGTTCGACGCCGGGGCGCGGGACCGTGTTGTCGCCTCCAACGCGCGGCTCGTGTCCGCTGGGGTCATCACGCAGGACCAGGCGAACAAGATCCTGGCAGACTTCGACACCGCTGCCGCCTCGGGCCCGGTCACCGACGCCAAGGCCAAGATCTCGGCGGATGCCGCACAGATCCAGCAGCTTTCCGACGGATCGGCCGCGGTCAGTGCGGGTGCCGCCAAACTTGCGGGCGCCACTCCGGCGCTGACGGGCGCCATCGGCCAGGCCTCGGCAGGCGCGGACCAGCTCAGCTCCGGCGCCGCGACGCTGGCCGCGGGTGAGCAGTCTGCCGTCAACGGCACGGCGGCCCTCGCCGACGGTGCCGCAAAGCTCGACGACGGCGCGGCGCAGCTTGCCAGCGGTGCCGCGACCGCCGCGGACGGATCCCGCACCTTGGCGAGCGAGTTGGCGAAGGGCGCCGGCAAGGTCCCGAACCCGAACGACGCCCAAAAGAGCGAGGTGTCCAAGGTGATCGCGGATCCTGTGGCGGTCAACAACGTCTCGCAGGCCAAGGCAGGGTCCTACGGTGCGGGCCTGGCCCCGTTCTTCCTGACACTGTCCCTTTGGATCGGCGTGTTCATGCTGGTCCAGGCGATGCGTCCCATCACGCAGCGGGCCTTGGCCTCGAACGCTCCGTCGTGGAAAATCGCCGTCGGCGGCTGGCTGCCGTTCTTCGTGGTGTCCGTGCTGCAAGCAAGCATCCTCACCCTCGTGGTGGACCTGGGGCTGGGCCTCAACGCGGCGCACCCGGTGTGGATGTGGTTGTTCATGCTGGCCGCGGTCATGGCATTCACGGCCCTGATCCAGGGCATAGTGGCTTTGCTGGGGACTCCTGGAAAGTTCGTGGTGCTGATCCTGCTGGTCCTGCAGTTGGTGTCTTCCGGCGGAACGTTCCCCTGGCAGACCACCCCCATGCCGCTGCACGTGGTGCACGAGATCATGCCAATGGGCTACGTGGTGACCGGCATGCGGCACTTGATCTATGGCGGCGATTTGTCCATGATCTGGCCGATTGTCCTTGGACTGCTTGGCTACACTGTGCTGGGAGCCGCGCTTTCCACGCTGGCCGTCCGTAAGCACAAGTTCTGGACCCTCAAGACCCTGAAGCCGGAGATCGCGGTATGAGCATGCAAGAGCCGGACGCCCCCGGGTTCCCGGAGAAGAAGCTCCGCCCGGCCCGCACCAACGCGACCAAGCAGCGCCTTTTCGACGCTTCGATGGAGCTGATCGGCGAGCGCGGCGCAGCGGGCGTCACGGTGGACGAGATCGCGGCCGCAGCCGGAGTGTCCAAAGGGACGGTCTACTACAACTTCGGCAGCAAGTCCGATCTGATCGCCCAGTTGCTGCGCCACGGCGTCGACATCATGCTCGGGCGGCTCCAGACCATCGAAGGCTTGCACGCCGATCCGCTCGAGGCCATGGAAGCCATGCTCGGCCAGGCCATGGACTTCATGGACGACTACCCGTCCTTCGCTCGGCTCTGGATCAGCGAGAACTGGCGGACGCCCAGCGAATGGGGCAGCCTCTTCGTCGAACTCCGCAGCGAGTTGCTGGCCGTGATTGGCTCAGCCATCGAAAAGGTCGCCACCGCGTACACAGTGGATACGGGCATTGCCCGGGGCAGCCTCGAGGCGGCGATGTTCGGAGCGATCTTCGTGGTGGGCCTTGACCGGCAGACGTACAACCCCGAGCGCACCCGCGAGCAAAGCATAGCCGCAATCATGACCATCATGCGCGGCTACGTACTGCGGTAACGGTATGGCAACTGCCGCGTCTTGGGGCGTGGCGCTGCTGCCCGTCAGGGATGATTAATCCCATGCGTCACATGGGGAACAGTGGAAAGCTAGCGATCATCTCTGCCGTGGTGTCCGCTGGTTTGCTGGTGCTCCTCGCCATCACCCTTGACGAAACCGTGATGTACACCTTCCTCGGGGTCTTGGCGATCGGCTACCTAGCGTGCGTCGCCGAGGTTTTCACCCGTCGCAGGTACTTCATGCTGGTTCTCGGAGCCATCTCGACGATCCTGTTCATCGCGTTCGGAATCGCGTTCCTGCGCATGTGGGGCCTCGCCTTCAACCAGGACGAGAACGCCTTGGGCAGCGCAGTGAGCACCAAAGATTCGGACATCTACTTCTACCTCGCCGCACTTGCCGGCTGCAGCTCCCTGCTGATCTTGTTCGTGGGGGCGGTATGGCCATCCCGCCGCGCGAAGGCGGCGGCCCGTCCGGTTGCCCGCCGGCCGGCGCCCCGGCCTGCTTCGCGGCCGTCCCCGGCACCCGCCAGGCCCGCCCAGCGGCCGGCAGCCCGTCCGGCGTCGGGGGCTGTGAAGCGCCCGGTCCAAAGGAAGCCGGCAACCCCTGCCAAGCGCCCGACGTCGGGCTCGCCGGCTCAGCGCAGGCCCGCACCCAAGCGCTGACGTACTTCGGGCACCGCCAGATCCCCGGGCTTCGCGCGACGCTGCAGCACGGCAGTCGCCACGCCGCCCAGCAGGAGGAAGCCGCCTGCCAGTTCCGCCGTCGTCGGGACCTCTGAGATAAGCAGCCACGCCGCGGTCATTCCCACCACCGGGACCAGCAACGTGAAGGGCACCACGGCCGAGCTCGGGTAGAGGCTAAGCAGTCGGTTCCAGATGCCATAACCCACCAGCGACGCAAAAATGGCGGTGTACAGGGCGCTCAGGATGGTCGCCGGCTGAAGGTTGGTGAGGGTCCCGACGACGGCGGCCGGACCGTCCACGATCAGCGACAAGCCCGCAAGCGGCAACGGGACAACCGCCCCGGACCAGACCACCAACCCGAGTCCCGAGGCCGCCTTCGCCTTGCGTGCGATGATGTTTCCCGCGGCCCAGGACAACGCCGCTGCGAGGACGATCATGAGCGGCACCACCGGGGCCACCAAGCTTCGACCCACCGCTACGAGGGCCAGTCCGGCGACGCCCAGCACCACCCCTGTCAATTGGCGCTTGCTCGGCCGCTCCCCCAGGAACCGGGCCGCCAACAGCACCGTCAGGAGCACTTGCGCCTGCAGCACAAGCGAGGCGAGCCCGGCAGGCATCCCGAGCGCCATGCCCAGGTAGAGGAGGCCGAACTGCCCGGCGCTCATGAAGAGCCCGACGCCGATGATCGCCTTCCAGCTGACGTCCGGTTTGGGGACGAAGAAGATGCAGGGGAACACCACGAGCACGAAGCGGATGGCCACGAACAGCAGCGGCGGCACGTCCGCCGCGCCACCGCTCCCGTTGCCGGGGTGCAATCCAAAGTCGATCGCGACGAAATTCAGGCCCCAAAGGACGGCGACAAGGACGGCGAGTGCTGAGTGTCGGATATTCACGATTCAACTCTGACAGTCAAGCGGATGAAGCACCAGCGTTGAATTCCGCATCCAATCATGTACGTTTGCTTCATGATTGAAATTGCGGCGCTACGGGCCCTCGTAGCAGTTGAACAGCAAGGCTCGGTGGTGGCGGCCTCGGAGGCCATGGGCTTCAGCCCTTCGGCGGTCTCCCAGCAGATCAAGAAGCTCGAGAAGCAAAGCGGCGTGACGGTCCTGGAGCGCCACGGCCGCGGCGTACTGCTGACCGACCGCGGCATGGCGTTGGCCGAGTACGGGCGCCGGATCCTGGGCGAATTGGAGGAGCTCCAGGCCACCTTGCTAGCCGACCCCACGAAGCCAAGCGGGGTGCTGCGGCTCGTGGGGTTCTCGACGGCCTGCCGTGGGCTGGTCGGGCCAATGCTGCGGAAACTGGGTGCAGATCAGGCTGCTGCCGCCGCTTCGGCCTCCGGGAGCTCCGGGCTTGGCGGCTCCGGGCTTGAAATCCGGGTGGTGGCCGAGGACCCTCGCGAGGCCGTCCAAAGGGTCGCAACCGGTGAAGCCGATCTCGGCGTCGTGCATAACTGGCACTCGGTGCCCTTGGTGATTCCGGAGAACATGGTCCACGAGGACCTCTGCCTGGACACCGCCGACGTCCTGCTGAACTCAACGCACCCGCTGGCCGGCCGGACCGCCGTCGAGCCTTCCGACCTCGTGGACGAACGCTGGATCAGCACGCCGGCCGGTGCCATCTGCAATGAGGCGTTGCTGGCGATCCTCGCAGGCCTGGGGCGGGTGCCGGACATTCGCATCTACGACCCCGACTTTTCCACACACATCGCCATGGTCCAGCAGGGTGTTGCGGTGGCGCTCGTGCCCCGGCTCGGCCGGCCCGAGCTCCCCGCTGGAGTGGTGGCGGTTCCCGTGGTCAATCCGATGCAGCAACGCCAAGTGGGAATCGTGTACCGGAAGACGATGATGGCAAGCCCAAGCATCCGCCATGTGGTGCGCCTGCTACAGGATGTGGCCGCGGGCCTCGAAGCGGGCTAGCCCGGACTACTTCTTTGGGCGCGGAACAGCGAAGTGCGTCAGCCGTGCATCCTGGCCGTCGAGTTCAGCCCAAGGCTTCTCCAGTTCCATCACGGTCATGGCACTGGTGGGGTAACGCGTTGCGGCGTCCATGTAGGCGTCGTGGTCCGAGTCGCGGGAAGCCAAGTGCATCGCGAGGTCCTGCACTCCGGGCATGTGCGAGAAGATCATGAGCGTCGTGACGGTTTCCGGCACGTGGTTGATGACGGTCAACATGCGCAGCGCGGAGGCGGCGTACAGGCCGTCCTCGAGTTTCGGCGTCGGGGCCTTTTCCCCCAGTTCGCTGCACACCCAAGTGCAGGTCTGCCGGGTCCGCAGCGCGGACGAACACAGGATGAAGTCCGGAATCACGTGGTGTTTGAGGAGCCATTTCCCGGCGAGGGGAGCTTCCCGGTGGCCGCGCTCGGCAAGAGGCCGCTCATGGTCCGGCACCCCGAGGGGCCAGTCCGACTTCGCATGCCGCATGATCACCAGCCGCTTAATGTGATGCTCGCTCATCCCCCCACCCTACTATCCCAACTGACTCGCATTTGTTGTCGTTATGAGGGCTCATAACGACAACAAATGCGAGTCAGTTGGGTGAGGCTAGATCGAGTATTCCGGAGCGGCCCAGACGATGACCTCGGGGTGCTCGTAGAAGCGGTAGCCCTGGCCACGTACCGTGCGGACGGTGTTGGCGAGGCGGCCGAGCTTGGAGCGGAGGCGCCGGATGTGGACGTCGATAGTGCGCTCGTTGGGAACCTCTTCGGCGTTGCGCCACAGGCCCTCGAGGAGTTCGTCGCGGCCCACGGTTCGGGTGCCGTTCTCGACGAGGTAGTTGAGAAGCTCGAATTCCTTGAACGTGAGGTTCAAGGATTCGCCGTCGAGGTGTACTTCACGGCGTGCGAGGTCGATCAAGACGCCGGACGGGCGGGCTTCCTGTGCAGGCTGCGGGCGGAGCGCCTCAGCGCGCTGGCGGTTGCCAACGGTCGGGTCACCGAAAGTCGAGCGGACGACGTCGAGCGCGGAACCGGGCGCACTGGCCGGGGCAACCGCGACGGCGGCATAGCTCTCGGCACCGGAAACGAGGGACTGCGCGTAGGCCCGGATTTCCTGGGCAAGCTTGGCGATGGACGTTCCAGCAGCCGCAGCGGTGTCTTCGTCGATGCCCATGTAGAGCACGAACCCGCGGGCCACATTGTCGTTGGCAACGGGACGGATGGAGCGGTCCGCCGGAGCCAGGACAGGCGTGGGTGCAGTCATCGGCGAGGCCTCGTTGGCGGGAACAGCGCGGAGCTGGCCATAGGAGTTGGGGTTGTAGCCCTGGGGGACGTAACCGGGTGCCTGGCTGCCACCCTGCGGTGCGGGCTGGGCGTAGGCCGGGCGGTTGCCGAAGCCGGGACGCAGGCCGGCGTTGGACGCGGCCTTATTGGCGTTACGGACGGAGATGTGGACGTATCCGGATGCAACTGACATGGATTGCTTACCTCAAAGTGAATAGCCGTCATCGCGGCTTCGAATGCTGGTCTGGTCCCCGCAATGAGATGGGGAGGGGCGCCCGACGCTGGGCAGGGGGCGAATGCCTGAAACTTCCTGGGGTCTGAAGTTAGGCATGCATTCGACAACAGCTCATCGAAAAACCAGCGGGTGCGCTGGGCTCGATCGCTGCGGCTGCAGATGCTGTTGAGTTCTTGTTCACATTTGAAGTGTGCAACGTAACAAAGGGAACTTGCAAGTAACAAAGGACCGAACCGTCCACATTTTGAGACGAATCGGACTATTGTGCCGCACATCACAATTCAGACATGTCCAAATGTGACCCGTTCTCGTTCGTCACACTGGCTGTTGCGGGCGAAATATTCGAATAAAATTTGATGAAAGGATCATTCTATGAATCTTAAGTCACGTCACGCGCTTGCCTTTGAATCTCGAGATATGAAACAACCCTTGTCCAATCCGGGGTTTGCGTCCCATGAAAATTCTTTGGCAAATCGTCTGCTAGGACCACTGCAATCGCCCCGGCGGACGCGCCGCCGTGACCCTCTTTGAATTCGGAAAGCGCTAGCGACACGGCGAGTTGCGTCACTCTGAGGCCAAACTTGGGCAAAGAAGGTCAGGACGGGGCGAGCAGCACCCATCCCTAATTGGTAGTGCCGGTCCCTTGCGTACTTGATGTGGTGGCAGTGACGATCTGGATGGACTGGGCCGTGTACTTGTCGGATTCCTTGAGCGCAGTGACCCTCACACTGGATCCGGATTTCACATCGGCGAGGGTCAGGGTGGTGCCGGTGGTTCCACTTCCGCGCTGCCGGACGCCTTCCGCTACCACGACGTCCGTTCCCAGCGCATAGCTGCGGGTGAATCCGTCTTCGCTCTTGACAGTCATGGAGCTCGCCGAGATGTCGGTGACCGTTCCCAGCTGGCCCGCCATGGTGACGTAGCTGCCGTTCTGGAGGACCACATATTCCGAATGGACCGCAGCGTTGAGGCCGCCCATGCCCACCCCGAGGCCTCCGGGGCCTGCGTTCGTCCCGCCTGGGCCGCCGAATCCGCCTTGGCCGTTCTGCCCGGCACCCGGTCCCTGCGCGTTGGTGGTATCAGCCGCCGCAGTCCCGTTTCCGGCGGCATATGCACCGGCTCCTGCCGCCGCAGCGACCACGACCGCGACGCCTCCAACAATGAGCCCCTTCTTCAGGCTCCAATTCTTGAAGAACGAAGCTCGGGGCTGTCCGGAGTCGTATTGCTGCGGAGCACCCCACCCAGCGGCAGGCTGCTGGTTCACTGGCGGCTGCGGAGCACCCCACCCAGCCGCAGGCTGGCCAGGCTGCTGGTTCATCGGCGGCTGCGGAGCACCCCACCCAGCGGCAGGCTGCCCAGCACCAGGCTGCGCAGAATCGTCAAGGGGGCGGATCACCGGCCGCGGGTGCCCATTCTCCGGCTCGGAACCAGGTACGGAGGGGTTGTTTTGCTGATCCATGGTGTTCTCTCCAACGAAATCGAGACTGTTTGGTGGTGATTGTTCTTGTCCCCAACAGCGTCAGCCGCTTTGCTGTGCGTTGGCTGTGTCGAACTGCAGCCTTGCCTGTGACCTGCGGCGGTGTCTGCGTGTGTCGGATTCCGCCCGAACCGGCACAACCTCCGGACAGGTGGCTAGGCTGGGACTCACAGGGTGCTCACAGCAACGGCAAAGCACTGGCAAACCGGCAGATTGGAGAGTTGTCCCATGGCATCCTCGCACTCCATGACCAACAACCTTCCGCAGCTCAGCCACCCGGACGGTTCTCCCATCCGTGCCCTCGTGGTGGACGACGAACCCAGCCTCGCCGAGCTCATGAGCATGGGCCTGCGCATGGCGGGTTGGTCGGTGGCGGTGGCAGGCGACGGTCCCGCCGCGGTAAAGCTCGCCAAGGACTTCCGTCCGGATGTCCTGGTGCTGGATGTGATGCTTCCAGGGTTCGACGGCGTTGAGCTGCTCGGCCGGATCCGCGCCTTTGCGCCTGAAGTGCCTGCGCTCTTCCTCACCGCCAAGGATGACGTGCAGGACCGCATCGTCGGCTTGGCCGCCGGTGGCGATGACTATGTCACCAAGCCCTTCAGCATGGAGGAAGTCCTGCTGCGCCTGCACCGGCTGGTCCAGCGCTCGGGAGTGGCTGCGATGGACACGGCCGAACTGGTTGTGGGCGACTTGACCCTGAACGTGGACACCCGGGAAGTTACCCGCGGCGGCGAAGACATTCCGCTCACGGCGACCCAGTTCGAGCTCCTCCGCTACCTCATGGAGAATCCCAAGCGCGTGGTCAGCAAGGCCCAGATCCTGGACCGCGTGTGGGACTACGATTTTGGCGGGCAAGCCAACATCGTGGAGCTCTACATCTCATACCTGCGCAAGAAGATCGAGGCCAACCACCCGCCCATGATCCACACGGTGCGCGGAGCAGGCTACGTCATCAAGCCTGCCGAATAGCCGGGGTCCGAATGTCCGCACTCTCGGGTATCCCCCGCCAGACCGACCACAGCTGGTTCAATCCTTCAACCTGGCACTTGCGCACGCGCTTGATCCTTCTCTCCATGGCTCTCCTCGTGGCCATCTGCGGTGCCGTCGGTGTGGTCAGCTATGCCTCCATGGATGTGTTCCTCACGAAGCAGCTGGACCAACAACTGGCGCAGGCCTCCCACGGCCGCCCGCCGCAAGGCAACCCCGGCGGTCGTCCGGATCCCTTGGATCCCCGGGGCCAGAGCATCGGCACACTGAATGCCCGCATTCTTGCCGGTCAGGTGAGCAGCGACGCAGGATTCTTGTCCTCCGATGCGACCCGTGCGCCGTTGTCGCCCAGCGATGCTCGAATCCTGTCGGCGCTCCCCTCCGATGGCCGCCCGGTTGATCGCACCCTGTCCAATGGCGGCTACCGGCTCGTGGCCACCGAAACCCCTTACGGCGATGTTGTCATCACAGGGCTGCCACTCGCCTCGAAAGAGGACACCGAGGCCTCGCTCGTCTGGACCATGGTGCTCGTGTCCTTGGGCGGGCTGATCCTGATCGGACTGGCCGGAACCGTGCTCATCCGCCGCACCATGCGCCCCCTGGAGCAACTCTCCGACGTCGCCACGAAGGTGTCGAAACTTCCGCTCGACGCCGGTGAGGTGGCACTCGCTGTGCGCGTACCGGCGTCGGCGGCCCACCCGAGCACGGAAGTGGGAAGCGTCGGCCATGCTTTGAACTTGATGTTGGACAACGTGTCCAGCGCCCTCGAGGCGCGCCAGCAAAGCGAAACAAAGGTGCGCCAGTTCGTGGCCGACGCTTCCCACGAACTGCGCACGCCGCTGACCGCGATCCGCGGCTATACCGAGCTCTTGCGCATGACCGAGACGTTCACCGAGGACGGGCGCAAGTCGCTGGGCCGGGTGCAGAGCCAGTCAGAACGAATGACCACCCTGGTGGAGGACCTCCTTCTGCTGGCCCGGCTGGACGAAGGGAAGGCCCCCGAGTTCACCGAGGTGGACCTCACACAGTTGGTGATCGAGACCGTCAGCGACGAGAAAGTCATGGCCCCAGAGCACATCTGGCAGCTCAAGCTCCCGGACGAGCCCCTGACGGTCCGCGGCGACGCCACTCAACTCCATCAGGTTTTGGCGAATCTGCTCTCCAACGCCCGCAAGCACACGGAGGCGGGAACCACCGTGGTCACGGGCGTCATGCGTTCCGCCGACGGCAGCGCCGTGGTCACCGTGACCGACAACGGGCCAGGCATCGCGCCTGAATTCCAGGGCAGGATCTTCTCCCGCTTTGCCCGTGCCGACGCCGCCCGCTCCGGTTCCGAGGGCACGTCCGGGCTCGGCCTGTCGATCGTGGAATCCATTGTCCAGGCGCACGGCGGCACGGTCGAAGTGGCGTCGCGGCCCGGCCGAACGGAGTTCGCGGTGCGGCTTCCGGCGCTCCGGACCGCCACGGCCTGAAAGGCGGCCCTGGAGTCACGACGCAGGTGCGCGGGAGCGCAAGTCGACGCACCGGCGTCGTGACCTCCGTTACCTAAACGTGACTTAAGTAAGATCCTCCTGTACCGTCGAATGGGTGCGCTGGATAATTCCGGCCACCGCCGGGTAGGCGCCGAGCTCTGCCCCTCCCCGGTGCCCAACAGTCCAGGCAGAGACGGGGGACCCAGGTCTCCGGGCAAGCGCTCATGTTGAGCCAGCCCTAGGGGTGAAGCCGTACCGCCACGATTCCCTGTGGCTACGGCCGGATGACCTCATCCGAATCCGACAGCTAACTCCGCAGGCGTCGAGAGGCAAACACCATGTCTGATTCCAGGAATCAGTCGCGCCCTGTTGCGCGCCACCGCGGCGAACCTGCCCGGAATATCAAGTCACGTTCCACGCTGAGGCGAGCCGCCTCGAACCTCGGCACCGGCCAGCGCATGGCGGTTGTTGCCAGCGTCGTTGCCGTGTTCCTTGGCGCAGGTGCCGCCACCCAGGCCGCCGGACAAGCCATTAATGCCCAGGACATGAGCCGCACGTCCGAATCCCGCACGACGGATCACTCAGCCCCGCCGTCGGCGAGCGCGAGCGCAAGCCCCAAGCCGAGCGCCGCGGCGACACCGAGCCAGGCACTCGCCCCCGCTCCGGCCGCCGTCGCGCCCCAGGCCGCCGCACCGGCCGCACCCGTGGCACCCCCCGCCCCCGTTGCACCTCCTGCTCCGGCGGCCCCGGCCGCACCCGTCGCCGTTGATGATCCCTCCGGCGCCCAGGCCTATGCCGCAAGCATCCTTCCCTCCTACGGTTGGGGACAGGGCGAGATGTCAGCCCTGATCACCTTGTGGAACAAGGAATCGGATTGGCGCACCACTGCCACCAACGCTTCCAGTGGGGCTTATGGGATCGGGCAGTCGCTGCCGGCCGAAAAGATGGCCTCCGAAGGCGCCGACTGGCAGACCAACTACCAGACGCAGATCCGCTGGGGCCTGAACTACATCAAGGAACGCTACGGATCGCCGTCGGCGGCTTGGTCCTTCCACTTGGCCCACAACTGGTACTAAGCCAACAGCCACGCACAAGATACGTTGAGGTCCGTCCCTTCAGGGGGCGGACCTCTGCGTTTTTTGACGAGGCAGGTGGTTCGCCACGCCGGTCATGCATCCACAGCCACGTCACAGGTTCCGCCTAAAGCCTTCATATTCTGCAACGGCACTCTGGATACATGACGCTCATCGAATCCACCTCCGGAACCCTGAAGGACACCGCGGTGGTGCCGCCGGGCATCCCCATCCAACGCAGCACGGTGCGGCGTGCCCCCGTGGACACCCACACTGCCATCCCGGTCCTCGATGTCACCATCCCCGTCTTCAACGAGGAACGCGACCTCGAAGAGTGCCTGCGCAGGCTTCACGGCCATTTGCGCGAATCCTTCCCGCATGGCTTCCGCATCACCGTGGCGGACAACGCGAGCACTGACAGCACCTTGAAGATCGCGGAGCGCGTGGCCAGGGAACTGCCTGAGCTCGCGGTTGTCCATCTTGAGGAGAAGGGACGCGGCAACGCCCTGCGCAAGGTGTGGCTCGCGTCACCGTCGCCGGTTCTGGCTTACATGGACGTGGATCTTTCCACCGATCTCGCGGCGCTGGCGCCCCTTTTGGCGCCGCTGATCTCCGGTCATTCGGACCTCGCCATTGGCACACGGCTGACGCGCAACTCACGGGTTGTCCGCGGCCCCAAGCGCGAGTTCATTTCGCGCAGCTACAACCTGATGCTGCACTCGTTCATGGGCGCCCGCTTCAGCGATGCCCAGTGCGGCTTCAAAGCGATCCGGGCGGATGTCGCACAGCAGATCCTGCCGCACACCTTGGACAACTCGTGGTTCTTCGACACTGAGCTCCTGGTCCTCGCCGAACGCTGCGGCCTCCGGGTCCACGAGGTTCCCGTTGACTGGATCGACGATCCCGATTCAAGCGTCGACGTGGTGCGCACCGCCTTGGCCGACGTCCGCGGCATGGTCCGGCTCACCCGGGATCTCGTCTCGGGCCGCATCCCCATTCCGGAACTGCGCGCAGCACTTGCGCGCGGGCCGCTCCCGGCGTCGTCCCGCACCGCCGAGCAGAACCCGCGCAGCAGCCTTTTCGGGCAACTCGTCCGGTTCGCCGCAATCGGCGCTGCGTCCACCCTCGCCTATGTGCTCATCTTCCTTTTTTGCCGCGGCTTCATGGACCCGCAGCTGGCCAACTTCCTGGCGCTGCTCGTCACGGCCATCGCCAACACCGGTGCCAACCGGCGCTTCACCTTCGGCATCCAGGGCGGCAATCCCGTACGGCACCACTTCGAGGGTTTGATCGTCTTCGGGATCGGCCTCGCGCTTACCTCCGGGGCACTCGCCTTGGTGCACAGTACGACGACGCCGGACCGCTGGGGCGAGCTCGTCACGGTAGTTGCGGCGAACCTCGCCGCCACCGCGGTCCGCTTCCTCCTGTTCCGGCTTTGGGTCTTCCGACAGCCTGCCGCGCAGGCGACTGCACCCACCACACAAGCCACATCGCGCACAGAAACGGCAGCATCATGACCTCCACGATTACTCCCGCAAGCACAGGACCGGCCGGACCCGACTCGCCCGCCGCCGTCGGAACTACCCAGTCGCCCCAGGGCCGTCGCTCGACAGGCCCATCAACCTCCGATGCCACGCCCCATTGGACGCGATACGCCTTTGGCCGGCAGCCCCGTTGGGTGCGGCCATCCGCCGCCGGGCTCCTCGTAGCCACCGCCTTCCTGTATCTCTGGAACCTCGCGGCCACCGGCTACGGAAACTCCTTCTACGCCGCGGCCATCCAGGCCGGCACCAAGGACTGGACGGCGTTTCTTTTCGGTTCGCTCGACGCCGGCAACGCCATCACCGTGGACAAGCCGCCGGCTTCCTTGTGGATCCCTGCCTTGGTGGGCCGGATCTTCGGCTTCTCGCCCCTGAGCATGCTTGTTCCCGAGGCTCTGATGGGCGTGGCCGCGGTCGGTTTCCTCTATCTGACGGTCAAGCGGGTGTCCGGACCAGGAGCTGGATTGTTGGCCGGTGGCGCCTTGGCACTGACCCCGGTGGCCGCGCTCATGTTCCGCTTCAACAACCCCGACGCCATGCTGACCCTGTGCCTGGTACTCGCGGCATACTTCACTACCCGTTCCATCGAACGGGCAGGCTGGAAGTGGCTCGCCGCAGCCGGCGCCGTGGTGGGCCTCGCGTTCCTGAGCAAAATGCTGCAGGGTTTCCTGATTGTTCCGGGCCTGGGACTCGCGTACCTCTGGGCCGCACCCACCTCCTTGCGGCGTAGGCTGTTGCACCTGTTCGGAGCGTTGGCAGGTATCGCTGTAGTGGCAAGCAGTTATGTGGCTCTCTTCCAGCTGACCCCGGCTTCGGCGCGGCCCTACATGGCAGGTTCGCAAACCAACAGCTTCCTTGAGCTGACCTTCGGCTACAACGGCTTGTCCCGCATCACCGGTTCGGGTGAAGGGACGCCCGGCGGAGGCGGCGCTGGAGCGCCCGCTGGCGGTTTGGGTGCGTTCGGTGGCGGCGGTGGCAACACCGGTTTCGGTGGAGCCGCCGGGATCGCCCGCATGTTTGGCACGAGCTTCGGCGCCGAAGTCTCCTGGCTTCTTCCTGCGGCGCTGATTCTGCTGGCAGCCGGCCTGTGGTTCACCCGCCGGGAAGCGCGAGCCTCCCGCACGCGTGCCGCGCTCATCCTCTGGGGTGGCTGGCTTCTGGTCACAGCGGGTGTCTTCAGCTTCATGAGCGGCATCGTCCACCCCTATTACGCGGTAGCGCTCGCACCGGCAATCGCAGCGTTGGTGGGCATTGGCAGCGTTGAGCTGTGGCGTGGCCGCGGGTATTGGCCGGCCAGGATCGTCCTGGCAGGGGTCATCCTCGGTAGTTCGGCCTGGTCCGCGGTTCTCCTGGGCCGCGACGCCTCGTGGCTTCCGTGGTTGCGCATCGTGATCGTCGTCCTGGGTGTGGTGGCGGCCGCGGCAATCCTGCTTCGCCTCGACTCGCTCAGGCCGGCCGGCCGGTTCCGGAATGCGGCAGCTGCGGCCGTCGTCGTCGTTTCCCTTCTGGCCGGCGGCCTCGGAACCGCGGCGTGGACGCTCGCGACGGCGGCAACCGCGCACTCCGGTTCCATCCCGACGTCGGGACCCAGCGGTTCCGCCATGGGCGGCTTCGGAAACCGCGCCGGTGGGTTCGGCGCAGCTGGTGGCGCGGGTCAGGCGGGAGGGCCCGGTTCCGAGGGAACGGCCGACGCCGGACTGACCGCCCTGCTGACATCCACCACGACGAAGTGGTCGGCGATCGTCTCCGGTGCCACCCAAGCCGCGAGCCTCGAGCTCGCGACGAACACCAACGTGATCGCGCTCGGTGGCTGGAACGGCGGCGATCCATACCCCACCCTGGCACAGTTCCAGGACATGGTGGCCAAGGGACAGATCGGATACTACATCGCAGGAGGAGGCATGGGTGGCGGCGGTGGATTCGGAGGCCAGGGCGGCAATTCCGAGGTAGCCTCCTGGGTACAGGCCAACTTCCAAGCCCAGACGGTAGGCAGCTCCACCGTCTACAAGCTAACAAAGTAGATTCCGATGACCACTTCCTATTCCACAGACACGGATTCAAAGGCAGGGCAGTCGTCTCCGCCGTCGCGGTTGGTGGATCCTTCGGAAACGGCCGCTCCCCGGGGAGGGGGCGGCCGCGCCCGGCCTGGCCTGACCCGAAAGCCGCGCCAATCCCGACAGCCCCGCCCCAACCATGGCCCGCACGACCTGCGTCACCGCGTGGAGCTCGGCATTGTCCTCCTTGCAACTGCGGTCCTGTATCTCTGGAACCTCGGCGCTTCCGGCTGGGCCAACCCGTTCTATTCAGCCGCGGCCCAGGCCGGCTCGCAGAATTGGGCCGCGTGGTTCTTCGGATCCTCCGACGCCGCCAACTCCATCACGGTGGACAAGCCGCCGGCGTCGCTCTGGATCATGGGCCTCTCGGTACGGATCTTCGGGCTGAACTCCTGGAGCATCCTGGTTCCCGAGGCACTCATGGGCGTTGCCACGGCATGGCTGCTGTATCTTGCGGTCCGGCGGGCCGCAGCCCCCGCCACCGGAGACCCCCGGCTCGCGCACCGGGCAGGGTTGCTGGCCGCCGTCGCCATGGCCATCACCCCGGTAGCCACCCTCATGTTCCGGTTCAACAACCCGGACGCCCTGCTGGTGCTGCTCATGACGGCCGCCGGCTACGCCACGTTGCGGTCCATCCAGGACAACAAGCTGCGCTGGCTCCTGCTGGCCGGGGCGCTCCTGGGCTTCGGCTTCCTCACCAAGCAACTCCAGGTCCTGCTCGTGGTTCCTGGATTCGCGGTGGCGTACGTGCTTGCCGCGCCGGGTGGAGTGGGGCGCCGCCTGCTTCGACTGCTTGCGGCGGGGGCGGCCATGGTGGTCTCGGCGGGCTGGTGGCTCGCCGTCGTCGAACTCGTTCCGGCGAACATGCGACCGTACATCGGCGGCTCCCAGAACAACTCCATCTTGGAGCTGACGCTAGGTTACAACGGCCTGGGCAGGCTCAGCGGCCAGGAGACCGGCAGCGTCGGGGGCGGCAACGGCTGGGGAGTTCCCGGCCTGTTCCGGATGTTCAACGGCGAGTTCGGCGGCCAGATCGCGTGGTTGTTGCCGTCGGTGCTGGTTCTCGGGGCCGGGTTGCTGTGGCTGGGCCGCCGCGCCCCGCGCACGGATTCCGTCCGGGCCTCGGTGATCGTGTGGGGCTCGTGGGTCCTTGTCACCGGGCTGGTGTTCAGCTTCATGGCGGGCATCATCCATCCCTACTACGCAGTAGCCCTGGCCCCGGGAATCGCCGGGCTTGCGGGCTTGGGCGGCGCGCTTTTGTGGCAGCACCGCGCGCAGCTCGTCGCCGCGGTCATGCTCGCCGTAGCAGTGGCCGCAGCGGGATTCCTCGCCTTCGACCTCCTGGGCAGCACCACCGCGTATGGTCCGTGGCTGCGCTGGGCGGTGCTGTTTGGCGCCTTGGCAGCCGCGGCCGGGCTGATGCTCTCGGGACGCTTCACTTCCCGCATCCTTCAGCGCACGACGGCGGTACTCGCCCTCGCAGCCTCCCTCGCCGGGCCCCTGGCGTACTCCATCTCGACTGCAGCCGTGCCGCACAGCGGCGCAATCCCCAGCGCGGGTCCGACGACTACGTTCGGCGGCTTCGGCTTCGGCGGCCGGGGCGGCTTCGGGCAAACCGGCCGGAACGGAGCCCAGAACACTCCCCCGCAAGCCCTCCAGCAGCCGGGCGCCCAGGGCGGCGGCTTTGGCGGGAACCGGCAAGGCGGCGGCATGGGCGGCCTGCTCGGTGCCACCACGCCGTCGTCGGAAATGGTTGCCGCACTGAAAACCGGCGCCTCGAACTACACGTGGGCGGCCGCCGTCGTGGGTTCCAACAACGCTGCCGGCTACCAGCTGGCAACCGAGCTGCCCGTCATGGCGGTAGGTGGATTCAACGGCACCGACCCGTCCCCCACGCTTGAACAGTTCCAGGGGCTCGTGGCGCAGGGCAGGATCCACTACTTCATCGCCGGCGGGACTATGCAGGCGAACAGTGGATCGGAAGCCCCTGCCCAGATCGCCCAGTGGGTGGCTGCGAACTTCCCGGCACAGACCATTGGCGGGACTACGGTGTACGCGCTGGCTGGCTGAGTGGGCTGGCTGAGCCACCCAGACGGGCTGTGGCAGTGACCGCGGAGTAATCCTCTGTCACTGCCACAGCCTGTCTGCCGTCTTTCGGGTCCCCAGAAGAAGGCTTTTAAAAAAGACTCTTGTTTTGCAAACGTTTGCAGAGAAAAGTGGACGCCACTGCAGATCCCATTTCCAAGCTTTCGTAGCATCAAGGAGGATGTATGTATTTCGCCGACTGGCTCGTTTTAGGGGCCTACTTCGTGGTCATGATAGGGATTGGCTGGTGGGCCAAGAGTCGAGTGAAAAACGCTGCCGACTTCTTCACCGCCGGTGGGAAGATGCCGTGGTGGCTGGCGGGAATTTCCCACCACATGTCCGGCTATTCGGCTGCTGTCTTCGTGGCCTACGCCGCCATCGCCTACACCACCGGTTTCGCACTGTATGTGTGGTGGGCGCTCACGATCACCATCGCTTGCCTCGTAGGCGCTGTCTTTTTCGCCCCGCGCTGGCCGCGCCTGAGGCAGCGTTTGGGAATCATCTCCCCGCTCGAATACCTGGCCACGCGCTACAACCTGCCCGCCCAGCAAGTACTGGCTTGGTCCGGTGCCGCATTGAAAGTCTTCGATGTCGCGGCCAAGTGGGCGGCTAGTGCGATCCTCCTGAACGTGTTCGCCGGGGTTCCGATTGCAGTCGGCATCCTGATCGTCGGCGGGGTCACGCTCATTTATTCGACCATTGGCGGCTTGTGGGCGGACGCCTTGACCGACATGGGCCAATTCATCATCCAGTCCGTGGCAGGCATTGCAATGCTCATCTTCGCCGTGGCCAAGCTTGGGGGCGTTTCCTCGATCGCGGGAATCTGGTCGCGGCTGCCGGCCTCCCACTCGCAGCCGTTCGCCGGCGACTACACCATCGGATTCTTCCTCGCCTACTGCCTGATCAGCACTATTTCCTACAACGGAGGAACCTGGAATCTGGCTCAGCGCTTCATTGCCGCCCCGTCCGGCTCAGCGGCCCGCAAATCGGTCCTGCTTTCGGGCGCGCTCTATCTCGTGTGGCCGCTGGTGCTCTTCTTCCCCATGTGGGCCGCGCCGCTCATCTTGCCCAATCTGACGCACCCTGATCAGGCTTATGCACTCCTGACCCAGCAACTGCTGCCGGCCGGCCTGGTTGGCTTGGTCGTCGCCGGAATGTTCTCACACACCATGGCCATGACCTCTTCGGACGCCAACGCGATTTCCGCCGTCGTCATCCGCGACATCATCCCTGCATTGCGCGGTTCCCGGCAGCCCCTGACTTCGCGTGCTGAACTATTGGGTGGCCGGATTTCCACGTTCCTGTTCATCGGATTGTCGATGGTCATTGCCCTGAGCGCGGATTCATTCGGCGGCGTCCTGGGCCTGATAATCCTTTGGTTCGGGGCCTTGGTGGGGCCGATCGCCGTTCCCATGCTGCTGGGGATGCTGCGCCCATTCCGGCGCTGCGGCCCGTCGGCAGCGTTGTTCTCCTGGGCCACCGGTTTGATCGTTTTCGCACTCGCAAAGTATGCCTTCGCAGCTCCCATCGCGAGCCTGGGCACGGCCAGTGCCCAGACAATCAACGTGGCCGCCCCGGTGCTTGCCTCCGCGATCGTCTATTGCGTCTTCGGCTGGCTGCGCCCTTGGCGCAACGAAGCTTCCGACGCCCTTGTCGAGTCCCTTGACCGCGACCTTGAGCCAGCTGCAGCGCTTCCAGTTGAAAGCGCTGTCGCATGAGCGCCACCGGATCCGAAATACGGGATCAGCTACTCAAGGGCGTCCTCCCTTGGTGGCTCGAGAACGGAGTCGACAGGAAGAACGGCGGTGTTTTCACGTGCTTTTCCAACTCAGGGCGATTGCTTTCGAACGAAAAATATACGTGGTCGCAGGGCCGCTGGGCGTGGCTCTGCTCAAGGATTGCGCTGGACAGCGAGGCCGGAATCATTGGGGAGGATCCCCGGTTTTGGGCCACTCTGTCGATTGAAACGGCCAGGTTCATCCAAGCCCACGCCATCCTGGACGGCAGTGTGACCGCATACCGCACATCGGCTGAGGGGCAGGCGCTGCCGTCCGGGCCGCAAGGGGAGATCGCGGTCAGCGTCCTGGCTGACCTCTTTGCGGCCCTTGGCCTGGCCGGCGCGGCCCGGCTTCCCCAAGCCGCTAGCCGGGAACGTGAAGAGTGGCTGCAATCAGCCCATGCGCTTCTCGCCCACGCCGAAGAAAGGATCGAGGCACGGAGCGCTCCATCCGAGCCGTACCCCGTCCGGGCCGGATTCAAGGACGCGGCCGGGCTGATGCTGCTGCTGAACGTGGGCGCCCAGCTTCATTTGGCCAGCGGCTCTGCTGAAAGCGCCGAAACAGCTGGCGCCGCGCTTTCCCAACTACTCGGCGACGGAACCTCTGAAGGCATGTGGAAAGCCGACTCCTGGTGGGAGTACCGACCGGACAGCAGCGACGACCTGGACACGCTCCTGGCCCGTCACCGAACCCCCGGCCACCTGCTGGAAATGCTCTGGATGGTCATGGAGGCGATCGAGATCATGCCAGACCTCGCACCTCGGATTCCGGACTGGCTCCCGGACCTTGCGGTCCAGGCCCTGGAGGTGGGCTGGGACGAGCAGCACGGCGGTGTTTTCCGATACGTCGACAGCACCGGAGCAGAACCATGGGGCAGGCTCTTCGGCAACGACCCCTACGAAACCCTCGTGACCCAAACATGGGACACCAAGCTGTGGTGGGTCCAGGTTGAGGCACTCTACGCAACCAGGCTGCTCGCCGAACGGTTCGGGCGTCCCGACCTCCTGGACTGGCATGAGCGAATCTGGTCCTACACCCTCGACACCTTTCCGGATCCCTCGGGCCAGGAGTGGCTGCAAATACGCGACCGCGGGGGGAAACCCCTCGACAAAGTGGTGGCATTGCCGGTCAAAGACCCCTTCCATATAGCCCGATCGCTCCTCCTGACCACAGAACTAGAAAGCCGAAGGACACACACGTGACAGCACAGACCACCTACAGCCCCGCCGTTTCCACCTACCCGGACCGGACCGCACTGGGGAAACACGCAGGCACGCACGCAGCGGAAACGCTACGCAGGGCGCTCCGGAACCGGCGGGAGGTCCGGCTGATGCTTGCAGCAGCTCCCAGCCAGGAGGCAACGCTTCAGGCGCTCGTCCAGGAACCCGGCATCGATTGGAGCCGCATAACGTGTTTCCATATGGACGACTACCTCGCGCTCGAGGCGGAAGCACCCCAAGGATTCGGAAACTGGCTGCAAAGCAAGTTCTTCAGCCACCTTCCGCCGACCACCTTTCACCGCATCAACCCGGGGAACCCTGCCGAAGAGGAAGCGCAGCGCTATGGCACGCTCATGGGCCAGGATCCCTTTGACCTCGTCCTTCTCGGATTGGGAGTCAACGGTCATCTTGCCTTCAACGATCCGCCCGCCGACCTCGCTGACCCGCTGCCCGCCCGCGTCATCAACCTGGACCAAGTAAGCCGCCAGCAACAGGTGGACGAAGGGCACTTCGCAAGTTTCGACGACGTTCCGCAGCGCGCCATCACCGTCTCCATCCCGCGGTTGTTGCATGCCTCCGAAATCATCGCTTCCGTGCCCGGCCGTGCCAAAAGGACGGCTGTCCACAACACGCTGAGCCAGCCGGTCAGCGGAGACCATCCCGGTACTGCGCTGCGCACGCACCCCAACGTCACCATCTACCTCGACGCCGAATCCGATCCGCGATGAACCCAAGTGAGCAGCTCCCGCTGGACTACCTCGGAAAAATCACCGAGCTTCTCGGGCGAATCCGCCTGGAAGAAGCCGAAAACATCAGCATCGCCGCGGGCATTCTCGCCGCGCAGGTGGCCAAGGACGAATTGGTACACATCTACGGCCCAGGCGGCCATTCGAACCTGGCAAGCCAGGAAGTGTTCTTCCGGGCAGGTGGGCTGATGCACGTTTCGGCCATTTTGGACGAAGGCACCCTGCTCTCCAGCGGCGCTCTACGGTCAATGGCCATGGAACGGACTCCGGGTTACGGCCGGATCGTCATCGAGGACGCGGGACTCGGACCAGGGGACGTCCTGATCCTGGTCAACGCGTACGGCATCAACAGTGCCCTCATCGACGCGGCCCTGACGGCGCGTGAACGATCGGTCAAGACCATCGGCGTGTCCTCGCGGGAGCACGCAGAGGAAACAGCCAGTGACCATCCCGCACGGCATCCGCAAAAGCTGAATCTGCACGACGTGGTGGACCACCATATCGACACGAAGGTTCCGATCGGAGACGCCGTCATGAAGGTCTCCGGAGCGGTGGAGAAGACGGCCGCTGTGTCCACGTTCGCCAACGCTTTCACGCTGAACTGGCTCATGATGTCCACCATCAGCAAACTGAACGAAATCGGGATTGAGCCGCCATTGTGGAGATCAGGGAATGCTCCCGGCGGGGACGAAGCCAACCAGCAATTCATTTCACGTTTCAAAGGACGGGTACACAAGCTGTGACACACCCCAAGACGATTGTGGGCAAAGACCCCCAGCGGGGGATCAACGTAGAAATCGCCTACGACACGACCATCCTGTCGGTGCGGGAGATCGATCCTGACCAGGGGCTGCCTGTCATCGCGCCGGGATTTATCGATGGCCAGGTCAACGGTTACGGCGGACTAGACGTCAACGCCGCTGACGTCACGCCGCAAACCATCATCGACATCAGCGCCGAGCTGGCGAAGCTGGGCGTCACGACGTGGGTGCCGACCATCGTGACAGCATCGGAAGAGGCAATCACCGGCGCGCTCGAACAGATCAAGCGTGCCAGCGAAATTGATCCAAGCACCAGGGCAGCCATCCCCTGTGTCCACGTCGAGGGCCCCTTCATCTCGGACCAGGACGGCCCCCGGGGCGTGCACGACGCCGATTCTGTGCGCCGCTTGGACGTCCAGGAGGTCCGGCGCTGGCTTCGCGCAAGCGGAATGGTCGGCATCGTCACCGTCTCCCCGCATACGCCCGACGCGCCGGCCCAGATCGCCCAAATCCGCGAACTCGGCGTCCACGTGGCCATCGGACACACGCACGCGAGTCCTGAACAAATCACGGCCGCCATCACCGCGGGAGCAAGCCTGGCCACCCATCTGGGCAACGGCATAGCCACCACCCTGCCGAGGCACCCCAATGCCCTGTGGACTCAACTCGCTGACGACCGGCTCACGGCAGGACTCATAGCGGACGGCCACCACTTGCCCAGCGATACGCTGAAAGTCATGATCAGGGCCAAGACCCCCGAACGTGCTTATCTGGTCTCGGATAGCACCGCACTGGCTGGCAGCGAGCCTGGCCGCCACCGTACTTCCGTGGGCGGCCTGGTGGATCTTGCCCCTGGCGGGAGGCTCTCCCATGTGGGCACGGATCTGCTCGCAGGGGCCGCCGCTACCCTCCCGGACGGTTTCCGGAACGTGATCCGAAATGTCGGCCTGGATCTACCGGATGCCCTCAAAATGGTGACGTCCACTCCTGCCCGGGTGATCCCGGGTACCCGGCCGGGGCTCGGCCACCTTCAAGTCGGTTCCCCTGCAGATTTTGTCCTGATCACCGCGGGCGGACCTGAAGCAGGGACCATTACCGCGGTTATCCAGGGCGGTCGAAAAGCATGGGGCGAACCGGAATGAGTGCAAGCCATCCAGGCCAGGCCGCCCTGCAGGTGGGCGCCGCCGTCGTCGAGATCTCGCCGCCTGCAGGGACGCCCATGGCCGGATTCGCAGCCCGGACGGAACCGAGCACCGGCGTCCACGACCCCCTGAGCGTGCGGGCGTTGGCTGTCGATGACACGTGCTGGATCACCGTGGATGTGTGCGGCCTCCATGAAGACACCTGCACTCGCATCGCAGACGGTTTACCGCTTATGCCGGAACGTGTCGCGATCACCGCCACGCATACACACGCAGGTCCGTGCGTCATGCCGGGCCGGCTCGGGGGCCATGACCCGCGGCTCCTGGAGGAGATCGTCTTGACTTGCCGCGAGGCTGCGAAGGCCGCCATCGCCTCCCAGCGACCCGCGACCTTGCAATACGGCCAATCGCGCGGGGTGGACGTTGCCAGGAACCGACGCCATCCCGAACGCGCCGTGGATCCGCCGGTCCAAGTTGCCACATTCAGCGACGCAAGCGGACAAGTGCTTGCCTGGATCGTTCTCTATCCCTGCCACCCGGTGGTCCTGGGTCCGGAAAACCGGCTCATCAGCGGCGATTACCCGACGTTCACCAGGAGGGTTTTGGAGGAACGTTCCCCCGGCTCAGTAGCCCTTTTCCTGCCCGGCGCCGCCGGGGACATCAACTCGGGCCATCCCGCCGACGCCTCATACTCGCTTTCCGGCTCAGCCAGCAGGACGATGGAGCAGGCACGCACGATCGGAGAACATGTGGCCGCATCCGTTTTGGGGACCCGCCTTCTGCCCATTTCCGCTCACGGGAAGACCTCCGCCGCCCGGAGGACCGTCAGCGTCGCAATGGATTCGCGCGATGCCGTTTCCCCCGCGGAGTTGAGCCGTCAGTGGGAGGCCGAAGCGGTTTCGGCCGATCCGGGCCGGCGATCCCTTCTCAACGCGTGGAAGCAATGGGCCATGGACCGCCGTCCCGAAGAGGACATGTCCTGGCAAGCACCGGTGAGCGTTTTCACCTGGCAGGGGCTGACCCTCGTAGGATTGCCCGGAGAACCGTTCCTGGCCACATCGGAAGCCATCGCCTCCCAGGTCAAGGGGCCCGTATTTGTCACCGGTTACACCAACGGGTGCCCAGGATACTTCCCGACCGCCGATGAATATGACTTCGGAGGATACGAGGTGGAGGATGCGCACCGCTACTACGGCATGCCGGCTCCCTTCGCGCCTGGGAGTGCCGAAGCGCTGATCCAGGCGGCATTGGAACTCGTGGGTGGGCTCCAATGACAGGCCGTCCAACCATCACGCAACTGGCGGCCGAACTCGGCATCGCCCCCTCAACGGTGTCCAGGGCCTTTACCCGGCCAAACCTCCTCAAACCGGAGACTGTGGCACTCGTACAAAAAGCTGCCGAAGCGGCCGGCTACGTGCCTAACCATCACGCGCGCGCCCTCTCGACAGGGCGTGCCGGGGCGATCGGACTCATCGTGCCGGACATCGCCAACCCGTTTTTCCCTCCGCTGGTCCGTGCGGCTCAAAACTATGCGAGCGACCTCGGACTGTCCGTATTTTTGGCCGACACGGATGAAGACGCCAATCGCGAAGACCGTCTCATCTCACGGATGGCGCCCCAGGTCGAAGGGCTGATCGTCGTGTCATCCAGGCTCGCTTCGGCCCGCATCCGGCAAATCGCCGATTCCCAGCGCGTGGCCTTCATCAACCGCGACGTTCCGGAGACGTACCGGGTATTGCTGGACACCGCTGGGGCCATCCGCTCCGCGCTGACGCACCTGTCCGAGCTCGGCCACCGTCGCATAGCGTACGTCGGCGGTCCACCACAGTCTTGGGCAAACAAGCAGCGTCATTCGGCCGTGGACAACTTCTCGAAGGTCCATGCCCTCGAGGTCACGCATTTCAGTGCGGATCCGGGCACCTACGAAGCCGCGAAGGCTCTCAGCGATTCGGTGGCAGTGTCCGGCGTCACCGCAGTCATCGCTTTCGACGACGTCATCGCGCACGGCCTCATGGGCGGATTCGCTGCCGCGGGCGTGGACGTCCCGAAAGACTTGAGCGTCATCGGATGCGATGACACGCTTGCGACCACAACGTTTCCCGCACTTTCGACGATCGCGGTCAATGTCGGTGCAGCAGCCCGGCGCGCCGTCGCTGCCCTCTCCGAAAACCCAGGCTCAACCAGCCTGCCCGGAGCGAGGATCATCTTCGAGGGAACCCTCGTCCTCAGGGGAACAACAGGAGCAGTCCGGCCTACATCCAGCCCGCTAACGCTAGAACCGGAGCTCGATCACCCGGCGGCCCGAAGCGTCCAGACTGACCGTGGCAGTCATAGCTGAGTAATCCGCGATCTGCCACAGCCCATCCGCCGCCTCGCCACCGGCGTCGCCCACCACCACGGTCCGCATGCCTGCCGCACGGGCGGCAGCGATGCCCGCGGGGGCATCTTCGAAGACGACGACGTCGGCCGGCTCGGCACCCAGCAGCGCCGCGCCCCTGAGGTAGCCTTCAGGGTCGGGCTTGCCGCGGGTCACGGCCTCGGAGGTGACGGTGGTCGCGGGCATCTCGAGTCCGGCTGCCTGCATGCGCACCCCGGCGAGGATCCGATCGGCCGAGGTGACCATGGCGACGGCGTCGGCCGGCAAGGACCGCAGCAGTTCCCCGGCTCCGGGCAACGCCACGATCCCGTCCGTCCGGGTCCGCTCCATCTCGCCGAGTTCCTCGGCGAGCGCGTCTATGTCAGCTCCGGCCGGGGCGAAACGGCGCACCGTGTCCTTGGCCTGGACCCCGTGTGACGTCCGAAGGATCTCGTCGATGTCCAGTCCATACCGGCCGGCGAATTCGCTCCACACTTGCTCCACGATGGCGGTGGAGTCCACCAAGGTTCCGTCCATATCGAACAAGACAGCCCGGACGGTCAGGGTTTTCACGGCTTCAGCAGGCAGGTTCATGCATCCATCCTGCCGTTGAAGCTGGTCCGCGGCCCAACTTTTACAGTGTGAGTCCTA
The DNA here is from genome assembly GCF_021789175.1 of Arthrobacter sp. FW306-2-2C-D06B. Lineage (NCBI taxonomy): Bacteria > Bacillati > Actinomycetota > Actinomycetes > Micrococcales > Micrococcaceae > Arthrobacter > Arthrobacter sp. FW306-2-2C-D06B. The sequence goes on along the minus strand of NZ_CP084560.1, from coordinate 573,731 downwards.
GCCGTTGGGCCTGTTGGGGATGTACTGAACGGCCCACTTGTTGCCGTCCGGATCGGCGAAGTAGACAAAGTGGCCCCAATCCTGGACGTCGATGTCGCTGACTTCGACGCCGTTGGCCTTGAGCTGGCTGTGGGCCTCCTGGATGTCTCCCACCACCATTTGCAGGCTGGGGGCGGTGCCCGGCGGGGCGTCGTTCAGGCCCTCGCCGATGCAGATGGAGCAGGCCGAGCCAGGCGGAGTCAGTTGGACGAAGCGGATGCCGTCCATGGGCCGCTCGTCGTAGTCGGCGTTGAAGCCCACTTTGTTGACGTAGAAATCCTTGGCGCGGTCCACATCGGACACAGGGACAAACACAAGTTCAAGTTTCCAGTCCATGCGCCAAAGGCTATCGGCGGAGCCGGGAAACCGGTAGGGGCGGAGCACAACGCGGGGTCACTTACGGCCCATGTTGCTGCTCGAATTGGGCCGTAAGTGACCCCGCGTTGACTTAGGCGTTTTGTAGCGAGGGCTCGACGGCGGTGACCGCTCCCGCCCCTGTTTCGGTTTCAGCCTGGCGTGCGCGGGCGCGGGATGGAAGGAGCCACGCCACCAAGGTGGCAAGGACCAGCACCGACGCACCAACGTAGATGGCGGGAATGGCCGCGTCCACATAGCCCGTGGGGGTGAGTTTGCCGCCGGCTCCCGTGAAGACAGCAGTCAGAACGGCGACGCCGAGTGCTACACCGATCTCCCGGAGCGTGGAGTTGGTCCCGCTCGCCTTCGCGTGGTCCTCGGCGCGCATGTTGGCGAGCACCGCCGTCGACATCGGGGCGAAAACCAGGCCCATTCCGATTCCCGCCGCTACAAAGCCTGGCACCAACGTTTCGTACGGGACGGTCGCGGAAAGGACCCCGGCCAGCCAGAACATGCCGGCTGTGAGCAGCGCGAGACCCGCAATCATCAGGGTCCTGGTGCCAAGCCGCGGTGCCAGCAGACCTGCCAGCGGTGCGACGAACATGGGCGCCAGGGTCCAGGGCATGGTCATGACACCGGCCGCGAGGGGACCGTGGCCCTGCACCACCTGCAGGAACTGGATGAGGATGAAGACGGATCCGAAGATCCCGAAGCTGAAGGTCAGGCCGATCAGGTTGGCCACGGTGAAGCTGCGGTCGCGGAAGAGCCGGAGCGGAAGCAGCGGTGCGGCGACGCGGGATTCCCACAGAACGAAGGCGAGCAGCAGGACGCCACCACCGATCAAGCCGCCGAGGACTTCGGCACTTGACCAGCCGGCGTCGTTCCCTCGGACAATGCCGAAGACGAGTGCCAGGAGCCCCAGTCCGGAGAGAAGAAGGCCCACGACGTCGGCGCGGACGCGGGCGCCGAAGCTGTTCGGCAGCGCGAAGAGGGCGAGCGGGATCGACAGGATTCCGATGGGCACGTTGAGCCAGAAGATCGCTTCCCAGCTCCAGCCTTCCACGACTGCGCCTCCGATGAGCGGTCCCAGGGCGACACCCAGGCCCGAGACTCCGCCCCAGATGCCGATGGCGAGCGGGCGGAGCTTGTCGCTGACCGAACCTACCAGCAGGGTGAGCGATAGCGGCATGAGCGCCGCTGACCCCACGCCTTGGACTGCGCGGGCAGCGATGAGCTGCCACGGATCGGTGCTGACGGCTGCCGCTGCGGAAGCGAGGGTAAAGATGGCAAGGCCGGCGATGAAGACGTGGCGGCGGCCGAAGCGGTCCCCCAGGCCGACGGCCAGCAACATGAACGCCGCGAAGCTCAGGGAGTAGGCGTTGACGATCCACTGCAGTTCTTCGACGCTCGCGCCGAGGGCCTTGTGCATGACCGGCAGTGCGTTGGTGACCACAAGGTTGTCCAGGGTGGCCATGAAGACGGGAAGGGAGGCCGCCACAATGGCCAGCCAGACGGGAATGGTGCGTTTCATGATGACTCCACGGGGTCGCAGAAGTGCCGCTTTTTAAGGTTGTTGTAATCGAATGATTACTTAACGCCAAAGTTAGTTATCGGCTGATAACATGTCAAGTGTGGTGAAGAAAACGGTGGGCACAGGCGCCCCGGAAACAGGCTCAACCGGCCAGGCAACTGCCGAACGCATACCCGCGGCTCAACGGCGCGAACTGATCCTGGAAGCTGCCACCGGCGTCTTCGCCGAGAGGGGCTACGCCGGCTCGACCACGGACCAGGTGGCAAAGGCCGCGGGCATCAGCCAGCCGTACGTCGTGCGGATGTTCGGCACCAAGGAGACCCTGTTCCTGGAGGCCTTGGACCGCGCCCAGGGCAAGTTGCTGCGCGCGTTCCGCGACGTCATCGCGGCCTACGACGCCGGAGAGCTCACCGAAGAATTGCGTCACCTCGATCCTGCCGCCGGGAGCGGCCGCCCGGAACAGCTCAAGCAGCTCATGGCGATCGCCTACGCGGACCTGGTGGAGGACCGCGGGATCCTCATGATGCTGATGCAGGCTTTCGTTTCAGGCCACGAACCAGCCATCGGGGCACGGGCCCGGGAAGGATTCCTGGATATTTATCGCCTGGTGCGGGACGAAGCCGGCCTGTCCCCCGAAACCTCCCGCGACTTCCTTGCGCAGGGCATGCTCATGAACACGCTGATCGGGATCCGCCTGCCGGAAGTCTACGAGCAGGACGAGACCGCCGAGGAGTTGCTTGAGTGCACCCTGCGGTCCAAGCTGCCCATGGTGCTCAAGGCAAGCAAGGCGCAGCGCCGGGCGGGTTAGTTGCTAGCGGCCGAAACCGTGGGTGCGGGCCGGGTGCTGCGTTCCGGAACACAGCCCACGGCCCGCACCCACGAATTCGCGGACGGAACCGCTAGCCGGCCACGCCGTACAGGCGGTCTCCGGCGTCGCCCAGGCCCGGAACGATGTAGGCCTTCTCGTTGAGCCTCTCGTCGATCGAGGCGAGAACGATCTTCACGTTGGCGTCGGAAAGTTCTTCCTCGAGCTTGGCCAGGCCCTCCGGCGCGGCGAGCAGGCAGATGCACGTGACGTCCGACGCGCCGCGCTTGAAGAGGAACTTGATGGCCTCGCGCAGGGTGCCGCCAGTGGCGAGCATGGGGTCCAGGACGAAGATCTGGCGGCCGGTGAGGTCCTCGGGGAGGCGCTCGGCGTAGGTGATGATGTCCAGGGTCTCTTCGTCGCGGGCCATGCCCAGGAAGCCCACTTCGGCGGTGGGGACCAGCTTGGTCATGCCCTCGAGCATGCCGAGGCCCGCGCGCAGGATGGGAACCACCAGCGGCGTCGGCTTCGTGAAGGCGGTACCGATCGCCTTGGTGACGGGGGTTTCGATCTCTACCGCTTCGGTCCTGACCTCTCGGGTGGCCTCGTAGGCCAGGAGGGTGACGAGTTCTTCGGTGAGTTGCCGGAAGACCGGTGAAGGAGTGTTCTTATCCCGCAGAACGGTGAGCTTGTGAGCGACCAGCGGGTGGTCCACGACGAGTGTGCGCATGACTCCAAAACTATCATTGAGGCATGAGCACCAACGAGCCTTATCACGCGGAGCACGCGGCCTGGATGGGCCTGGCCCTGGACGAGGCCCGGCGGGCGCTCGATACGGAGGATGTGCCGATCGGCGCTGTCGTCTTAGGGCCCGACGGCGGCGTGCTGGGTGCCGGGCGGAACGAACGGGAGGCGCATGGCGACCCAACGGCGCACGCCGAGATCGTCGCCATCCGCGAGGCAGCCGCCGCCCTGCAACGCCACGCCCTTGAACTCGGCGAAGGCGGAGACGGCTGGCGGCTCGAGGACTGCACCCTCGTGGTGACGCTGGAGCCGTGTGCGATGTGTGCCGGAGCCATCGTGCTGGCCCGGATTCCGCGGGTGGTCTTCGGCGCCTGGGATGAGAAGGCCGGTGCCGCCGGATCGGTGTTCGACATCCTGCGGGAACGCCGGCTCAACCACTGGGTGGAGGTTTACGCAGGCGTGCGCGAAGAGGAATGTTCGGCCCTGTTGCGCGATTTCTTCGCTGCTCACCGGAAATAGCTGCCCACCGGAAATAGCAGCCGCTTAGGCCGCCGCCCGGGACACAGTCGATGGACTCGCCGCCACGGGCGCCGCACCCGCGGAAACGGCTGGTGCCTGACCCCTGGGCGCCTGGAAGAGGACCCCTTTGATGACGCTTCCGTGGAACGTCCGGGTTGCGACCACGGCCCACGCGCCAAGCAACAACGTGTAACCCCCGACGGCCATCGCCTCAAAGACCGCCAAGTGCGTGTGCGCAGCGAGCCCGTTCAAGCCCGTGACGCACGTCCCCAGCGGGAAGGTAAAAGACCACCAGGTCAGGGAGAACGGCAAGCCCCTGCGCACGGTCCGCATCGTGATGACCGCCGCTATAGCCGCCCACATCAGCGCAAAACCCAAAACAGGCACCCCATAGAGGACCCCGAATACTTCCATCCCGGATGCCAGCGCCCCGGAAGCAGCCAGATGCGCATTGGAGCCCAGCAGGTTGGCCGCCGTGATGGACTGTCCCAGCGGTCCCAGGACGATCCACAGGGTAGGAACGGCGGATGGCGCCAGGTTCTTGTGAACGGCCAGACGGTACCAAATCAAGGGAATGATGATCAGGGAGGCCAGGAGGCTGAGGCCGAACATCGCGTAGCAGGCCATGAGCATCGTCAACCGCAGTTGCCCGGAAGGAACATATGGAAGCAGCAGAGCCCCCGTAGAGGCCGAGACCATGGGAGGAACCACCGGCATCAGCCAGCCGCCGAAGGCATCCGCCGCAGTGACCTTGTGCCGGGTGAACTGCAGGTACGGCACGGCAACCGCGCTTGCCAGCCCAAGTATGGTGCCGAGCGTCCACAGTCCGGCATCGATGCCCAGAGCCAGCCGCTCGCCGATGATGTCGTTGCCCAGCAACAAGGTCGCCGCACCAACGGTGAGCATAGCCATGGGCGGTGCGCCATAGAAGTGTGCCATGACCGGGTTGTTGTGATGGCTGCGTGCGGTTTCGCGGTGCCGGACCCAGTGGACTACAGTCGCGGCCGTCAGGAGGATCAAGAGGAGGAAGACCACGCCCCAAATAGCGGTCGCAACTGAGCGCAAAGCGGGAAACTGTAGCGGAAGGGTCGCTGCCGCAGTCGCGACGATTCCAGTGCCCATGATGCTGGCAAACCAGTTCGGCGTCAGGTTGGCGAAGAGGTCAGAAGGTTTTCCCATGCCGTCCATGTTTCCGGTTCCCGTTCCCCCGCAGTAGTGGGCATAGACTTGGCAGGGTACAAGCCGCACTTGTATCTGATTGGTCATCGCCCCAGGAGGGAAGCTGTGCTCAGCCCCGGTGTTCCCGAGCTTTCCGCCCTCGAAATGCTCGCCACAGTGCACGAGTTGGGGAGCCTCTCGGCAGCCGGCAAGCATCTCGGGCTTTCCCAACAGGCTGTCTCGTCCCGGATGCGAGCCCTCGAAGCCCGGATTGGCGCGGCACTCCTGAACCGCACGCCCCGCGGCTCCACGCTCACGGAATCCGGCGTTTTGGTGGCCGGATGGGCGGCCGAGGTCCTCGCCGCCGCGGAACGGCTCGACGCCGGAATCGCATCGATCCGTTCGGACAGTCTCCGCCAGTTGCACGTCGCAGCCAGCCAGACCATCGCCGAGCACCTTCTGCCCCATTGGCTGGTTGCCTTGCGGCGGCAACAGGAGGCCGCCGGTACCACGCCCACCGTCGTGGAACTGACGGTGTCCAACAGCGAGAGCGCGGCGGCCAACGTCCGTTCCGGTGACGCCGATATCGCGTTCATAGAGAGTCCGCATCTCCCGCCAGGCCTGAGCACGGCCAGCGTCCAGGAGGACGATTTGGTTTTGGTGGTTTCGCCGCTCCATCCGTGGGCCCGGCGAAAGTCAGCTGTCACCGCCGCCGAACTGGCCCGCACCGCACTGGTCACCAGGGAACACGGCAGCGGGACGAGGGACGCTTTGGAACACGTGCTTACGGCGGCCGGTGCACCGCCGTCGGTCCCTCCCCTAGTGGAACTGCCGACGACGGCGGCCGTGCGTTCCGCGGTAGCTGCCGGAACGGCGCCTGCCGTACTCAGTGCGCTGGCGGTGCGGGACGACGTCACCCTTCAGCGCCTGGTCGTTGTGCCGGTACGCGGCGTGCTGCTCCGCCGCACACTGACCGCCGTCTGGCTGAGCGGAAGGATCCCGCCCCAGGGCCCCGCACGGGACCTCGCGGCAATCGCCGCCCGGCCGCTTCCCGGCGCAACCCCGGTGAAACCGCGGACCTAGCCGGGACTCTTGAAATTGTGAGGTGTTGGACGTCAGATGGTTTCAGACAGCACGCCTGGGGAGGACCTCATGACCGTCTCTTTCAACCACACCATCGTCTACGCAACCGACAAGCGCCGTTCCGCGGAGTTCCTCGCCAAGGTATTTGGCCTGCCGGAGCCACAGCCCATGTGGTCCTTCGTGACCGTGGCCTTTGACCATGGAGTAGCCCTCGATTTCGCCACGGCGGACCGGCCCATCTCGCCCCAGCACTATGCCTTCCTGGTCAGTGAGGACGACTTCGATGGGATCTTCGCCCGGATCCAGGCCGAGGGCATCCCCTATTGGGCGGATCCTGCACGTTCCCGCCCCCAGCAGATCAACCACAACGACGGCGGACGCGGCGTCTACTTCGCGGATCCGGACGGGCATTTCCTGGAGGCAATCACGCGGCCGTACGGATCGGGCGCCGCATGAGTTCCCCGGTGCGGGTCACGGCCATGGTGACCGGCCGCGTCCAGGGCGTCGGCTTCCGCTACTCGACAATGCACCAGGCCCGAATGCTCGGACTGACCGGGGAGGCGACCAACCAGTTGGATGGCTCGGTGCAGGTGATCGCTGAGGGTGATCGCGAAGCCGTCGACTCCCTGCTCGAATGGCTGCAATCCCGGGATGCCCCGGGCCGCGTAAAACACGTGGATGCCACGTTCACGCAAGCCACCGGCGAGTTCTCCGGATTCTGGGTGGACTGAACCAGCCCCGGACTGGGCCCAGCGCTAGGCGTTCGCGGCGTTCGCCTTGTTGAGGGCATCGATGCGTTTCTGCCGCGATGCCGGTGAGTCCAAGCTGAACGAGCGGAAGTCCCCGAGGTCCTCGCGGATCCAGCTCTCCACCTCGCTGATCCGCCGGGTGACGGCCGCGCTGGGCTTGTCGAACGTCCAGGCGGCGATCCGTTCCTTGCCCGGATCGTACTGCCACAGCCCGATGATCCGACCCCGGTCCAGGATCGGATGGTCGGACAGGTCGGCCTGCAGCCCCAGAGTGCCGTCCAGGACCTTCCGACCCCTATCGCCTTCAGCCAGCATGTCCGCCGAGTTCCTGCGCAACAGCACCAAAGAATCCGTCCCGGCCAGAAGCTGGATCTGTTCCTCCTGCGGTGCCCTGAACGCGGAAAGGTGCTCGACGTCGTCGGGCAGCATCCAGAGCGGCTCGCCCGCCGCCGTGACCACTTCGACGGCGCCGACGGCGGCCAGCGCCGCCTTGCTTTGCGCGACGGTGAAGCCCGTAAGCCATTGGCTCTGCTTGAACGTCGCTCCTCCGGTCCAGCGCAGGTACCGATCGATCAGGCGCGCGCGGGCGGCGTCGTCGTCGAGCGAACTGGGCGGCAGCAACCACGAGGTGTAGGCGTAGCGCTGCTGGTCGAGACGGCCATTGACGGGGACGCGGCGGATGCGACCGTCGGCTTGCAGGAGGCCCAGGGCCGTGGGGAGGGTGGTGGACGCCCCCTTCTTCTTGCCTTCTTCGCCGAGGCTGCGGACGGATTCGCCGAGCTCGTCCCGGAGCTGCTTGGGGTCCATGGGGTCGCTGGATTCCATGAGGGTGTGCAGCACTTGCTCTTCAAGCAGGGTGATCTCACCGCGTTCGACGCCGAGCCGGGCCAGGACCTTGAATGGCGCCGCCGCGGCCTCCCTGCCGACTTGGAGGCCCCACGCGAAGTCTTTCCGGCCCAGGACGTAGGTGCAACCGCGGGCTGTGGGAAGCTCGTGGATTTTCAGCTCGGCGACGTCCCGGTCCACCTGTTCGCGCCTGATCCCGGCCCGGGCAAAGAGCGTCAGGTAGGGGTTGGCGCCGCCCACGGAACGGGCCCAGCCGGCGCGGTCCAGGACTTCCTCGGACGTCTTGCCGGAGAGGGAACCGTCCAGGCCCTGGCGATGCCACGCCCAGGCGCGGAGGAGTTCCGGGGTGAGTGTTTGGGTGGAAAGCACGGCGGACGTCATGGCCCCATTCTGCACCGTTTGTCCGCCGTCCGGGGCCGTCCCGCGCGAGCTACCGCTTGAAATCCAGCGAGAAGCCAGCCCAGGCGTCCGGATGTTCCCGGAGGACCACGTCGACGCCGGCGAGCGCACCGCCGTCGTCGCTCGGGCGGACTTTCGCCGCGACTGCCTCAGCGATGAAGCGGGCCAGCACTTCCGTCGTCGTGAGCTGTCCGGTGAAGTCCGGGTGCTCGTCGAGGTTCTTGTAATTGAGGCCGGCCAGCACCTCGTCAAGGACGGTTCCGGCGGCGCCGATGTCCAGCACGATCGCGTCGTCGTTCAGTTCCGCGCGGCGGAACGTCACCTCGGCCACGAAGGTGGCTCCATGGAGTCCCTGGGCCGGGCCGAACGATTCCCGCGGAAGGCTGTGGGCGATCATGAAGTGCCGGCGGACGGTGAGGCTGAACATGGTTAGCCCTTCTTGTTTTTGGGGTAGTTGATGACCCGGCAAAGATCGTCCAGCTCGCCGTTTTCGAAACCTTGGAAGACCTCCGGCAGCTCCTCGAACTGCGACTCTCCCGTGAGGAACGCGTCGAACACGGGGTCCCGCAATAGGGACACTGCCAGCTCCAGCCGCTCGCTGGACGTCCTCCGGTGCCTACGCGAACGGGCAACCACTCCGACTTGGCTGGCTCGGATGGAGAGGCGCCGGGCATGGAAGTCCTCCCCCAGTGGCAGGGAGACCTTCCGGTCCCCGTACCAGGACATTTCGATAATCTCGCCCTCGTCCCCCGCGAGCTGGAGGCTATGTGCCAGTCCTTCATCGGTGGCCGAGCAATGGAACACGATGTCGCAGTCCTGCTTTGCATCGTCCGGAAGCACGAACTCCACGCCCAGGGATTCCACGAACCCTCGCTTCCCCGGATCGGTCTCCACCAGTTGCAGGCGTTCCAGAGGGAAGCCGCGCAGCAGCGCTGCGGTCATGCCGCCCACCAGTCCGGCACCGACGACGGCGATCCTGTCACCGAGGCGCGGGCCGGCCTCCCACAGGGCGTTGAGGGCGATCTCCGCGATCCCTGTGAGCACTGCCCGTCGGGCCGGCACGCCGTCGGGTATTCGCGTGAGAGAAGTCAGCGGCACGACGTAGCGGTCCTGATGCGGGTGCAGGCAGAAGACGTTCTGGCCGATCCAGTCCTCGGGGCCTTCTTCAACGATGCCCACCGATAGATAGCCGAACTTGACCGGCGCGGGAAAATCCCCGGTTTGATGGGGTGCCCGCATCTTCTTCGCAATCCGTGGAGGGACGTGTGCTTCGTGGACCACGAGCTCGGTTCCCCTGCTGATTCCCGAGTACAGGGCCCGGACCAGAGCACAGCCCTCGGCGGGAGCCGGAAGTTCCTCGCTCCGGAGTTCACCCTGGCAGGGGCCCACCGTCCAGTAGGCCAGGGCCGTTTGTGTGTGCGTTTTCTGCGGTGCGTTTTGTGTCATCGTGTTTGCGAATCTAGTCCTGCGGCTGCGATTACGGAAGGGAAGGTTACTTACTAAGTGGGTGCCGCCCGGCCGTTTTGGGGAACAGGCCTCCACTCCGGTACCCTATTTCAGTTGGTGACGTGTCCGAGCGGCCGAAGGTGCAACACTCGAAATGTTGTTTGGTGTAAAAGCCAACGTGGGTTCAAATCCCACCGTCACCGCCAATTGAAAGGCCCCTGCTTCCCTTTGTTTACAAGGGATCGGGGGCCTTTTGCTTTGCGCTGAGAGACCCCAGCTATAACGCAGCAGCAACAAAGTCTTCAGCGCGGGTCCAGGCCGGAAGCAGGCGAAGGGCCGGGCGCGATGCCCGGCCCTTGCCGTGTTAGACGCGGACGAGACTTACTTGAAGAGGGGTATGATCCCGAGCTGCTGGAGGACCTTCACGCCATCATCAAGCCCGACCTCTTCGACGATAAGGCCGTCAACGACCTTGAGGACGGTCGTGCCGGTGAACCTCATGCTCTTGCCGGATGCCGCAGGTACGGAGCCGATGGGCAGGTCATCGAAGGCGATGGGGCCTGTGTGGATGCCTCCTCCCTCCCATTGGCCAACCACGTAGTCGCCTTCGGCGATGAGGTCGGCGGTGCCCCAGAAGTTGAGGTCTGGGAATGCGGTACGGAAGCGGGTCGCGAAGCCACGAACTTCGTCACGGCCAGTCATGGGTTTGTGCAGCGAGTAATGGAAGCGGATGTCGGGGGCGGCGAGCTCGTCGATGACGGCGGGATTGAAGTCACTGCCCCAGAACTCGGTAAACCAGCGTCCGACGATAGCCTTGTTCTCTTCAACCGACATGGTGTTCTCCTTGTCTCGTATGAGGAATCGGCGAGCAAGGGTGACCGCCGATATCTAGAAGACGTTCACGGTGGGCGATCCGTGAGATGAAAACAGCCACGTCCTTGCGCTGGTGGCGTTACGGCCGTCGGTGTCGAGGTGCCGGGGTTCAGCTTCGCGGGTGACCTCGGCGATTCCGGGCAGGTTATAGAGCCCGGCTAGGTCGAGGGCCCGTCTCCGTTGTTTTCTTCCATGCCTGGTGGCGCTCTGTGCAGCAGGCTCCGCATGGCCGATAGCCCGCGGCGAGCGCGGTGGCTTCGTCGGCGAAGAACAGGCGATTCTTGGCGTACCCGCCACGTGCGATTGCGCGTAGAGCGGCGGGGCAATCGAGGCGTCCGTAGATTTTCCCACCGCGGTGACCGCCCCACATCCCCTTGATCGGAGATGTATAAGGGCGGCCATCGGCCCCGGTGAGCGTGTAGTTTTTCACTATGCTCATGCTGCGTCGTGGAATACCAGCGCGAGTGTGTGACGCTCGCCGGAGCGGATGGCGGAGACGCCGTGCCGGACTGGTGCGGCGGACCAGCCGCGAGCCGATTTCACAGGGCGGTCGCGGGTGGTGAACACGTAGCCGTGTCCGTGGGGCAGCAGGGTCGCCGTGCCCCGCGATTGTGCGCGGGGGCGTTGTTCGAGCAGCAGGAACTCGCCGCCGGTGTGGTCCACGCCCGGTTCGTTCAGGTTGATGACCACTTGGATCGGGAACACCAGATCACCGTAAAGGTCGCGATGAAGCGCGTTCCAGTCCTTCTCGCCGTACTTCAGCAGGATCGCCGTGGACTTCGTCTGACCGGCGTCGTGGCACATCTGCAGCCACTCGTCGAGCGTGTCCGGCCACGGAGTTGGTCGACCAAGCTTCATCCACCAGTCGCGGGCGATAGGCAGCAGCCGGGGGTAGAGCGCCTGCTTCAGCCGCTCAATGGGTTCGGGGTAGGGAGCCCGGAAGTACCGGTACTCGCCCTCGCCGAAACGGTGACGACCCATGTTGATCGTGCTGCGGAACAGCTCGTAGCTCTCGTACAGGCCACGAATCTCCGCAGCCTCCCCGGGCGTTAGCAACTGCGGGAGAAGTGCCCCGCCGTACTCGTTTATCTCATCAGCTACGGCCGACCAGTCGGCCGACTCGACTCGATCACGCCACGGGTTGCCCGCCCGGATTTCTCCGCCAGTCATGCTGCAGCCTCCAGTTCGAGCAGCATCGTCTTGGCCTCCAGGCCGCCGATGTAGCCACCGAGGGACCCATCGGTGCGCAGCACGCGGTGACACGGAACGACGACCGGGAGGGGGTTGGTCGCGCAAGCGGTGCCGACGGCACGGACTGCCTTCGGGTTGCCGACGATCTGGGCCATCTCCTTGTAGCTGCGGGTCTGGCCATAACCGATGTCCGGCAGGTGCCTCTGGACGAGCTGGCGGAAGCCACCTGACAACGACAGGTCCAGCTGTACATCGAAGCGCTTCCTGCGGTGCTCGAAGTACTCGTCCAGTTCACGTGCCACGACCGCCAGCTGTTTCGGGGAACGCAGAATGCGCGGGCTGATTTTCTCCGACAGCGATTCGAGGACACGGTCGTGGTCCTCGACTGCGTACGCGACCCGGACAAGTCCTGCCGGCGTGGCTGCGAGCAACAGCTTCCCGACAGGGCTGTCCACGGTCGTGTAGGCAACGTCGAGGAGGCCCTCCGCTTGTGCCGCGACCTCCAGTCGGCGATGCAACACCGCCAACTTCTCGGCGTCGATGGGCGCTGCCAAGCCCGTGAGGGTGTCATCACCCTGGATGTCACTCATGATCTTGCCCCTTTCGCGAGCTCTGACTGGCTCCGCGCGCCCGGATAGTTCCTTCTGAGGTTCTTGAGGCCATCGGCCGAGGCTCTTCGTGCGGCCTCGACTGTACCGCCGAGAATTGTCGAGATCTCCGCGTACGACATCCCGACGAGATAGCGGAAGGTGATCGCCTGCCGCTGTTTCTCGGGGAGCTTGCCAACGTACATCCACACATCGGTGTTATCCGCACCGGGAATTCCCAACGCGGTCGGAGCCTCAGGCAGCTCCGCCACAGGCAAGGGGATTCGCTTCGCAGCACGGTGGACGTCGATGGCTTTCCGGCGCGCGATCGTGACCAGCCAGGCTTCGACGTTCGCAGTCTCCGGAAGGTCCGGGTAGGCACGCATCGCGGCAAGAAATGTCTCCGACCATGCGTCATCCGCGTCATGCACCTCCAAAAGCGCACGACAGACCCGCAGCACGGTAACGCCGTGCTGCACGACCACTGTCTCGAACGGTTGCTTCATGTTCATCTCATTGAATACGGCCAAGGCGAGTCTGTCGTGATGTTCATTGCTCTTTCCTTCCGTCTCTGCCGTCTGTCTGCTGTGAAGACGGGCGCGGGGTTGAAATCGTGAGATGTGAAGCGAAAACCTTGACAGTTTTCCCAATTACTCATTGTTTCGCATTAGTCATTAAGAACCGGGAGGAAAGCGGCAGTGGGTTGACCCCGCCATATCTACTCGTGTAGATTAAAAATGAATGTTGCCTACGTCACACTTGAGAAGGTCGCCCGGACAGTCCTTGGGCATCGATAGAAATGACAAGGCCATGAAGACCCCAACGACAACCGCAACCGGTCCGGGAGCGGCCATGCTGGGCGCCCGCACCCTGGGTAACGCACTGGGCTCCGGACGAAACTCGCTGAACGCCCTGCGCCTGGTCTTCGCCGCGGCCGTGATCATCTCCCATTCCTGGTGGCTGGGCGGCTACGGCCCGGAACCCTCGCTTTACGGGATCAAGCTTGGCACTGCAGGCGTCATGGGCTTCTTCGCCATCTCCGGCTATCTCATCACCGTCAGCGCCGAACGCTCGAACACGATGCTCGAGTACGCCGCAGCCCGCCTCACCCGCATCTACCCGGCTCTAGCGGTCGCTGCGCTTATTGTTGCCTTCGTGGCCGCGCCGGTTGGCGCGCTCCTGACACACGGGACGTACGACCTGCGCGGAGCCCTGGCGTTCCTCGGGGCAGCCCTGGCGCTCAGCATCGGCGTGGAGGACACACCCGCCATCGGGACGTCCCTCTGGGGCAACCATGACCGCTTCGACTGGAACGGCCCCTTATGGACTCTCACCTGGGAAGGTCTCTGCTACGTCATCGTCGCCGCGATCGTGTTCCTGCTTCGCAGGATTCCGGAGAGCAGGCGAGGCACGGCCACGGCAATATTCCTGCTCTTTGCCGCGTCGACGGGCGCAGTCTTCGGAAAGCTCCTCGCAGGCGGATTCGGACCAAACCGCACCGAATTCGTCCTCCCGCTGCTCGCGATCTTCATGGCAGGATCCCTCCTTGCCACCCAGAGGCACAGGGTCCGCGTCGGTGCGGCGCCAAGCCTTCTCGCCGCACTGTCAGTCTGGGGCGCCCTCGCCACCGGGTACGGGACGGCCCTCGCCCCATTGCCGTTTGCCTACCTTGTCCTGTCGATCGGTTCAATCGGGAGCACGTCCGCCATCGGGTCCCGCTACGACATCTCCTACGGGATCTACATCTACGGGTGGCCAATCCAGCAGCTCCTCGCCGCCGCCCACACGGCGTCGCACGTTCCCGTGCTCGGGTTTGCCGCACTCGCCCTCGTGTCGGCGTGGCCCCTTGGTTTCCTGAGCTGTGTGGCGGTCGAACAGCCAAGCCAGCGGATCCGGCGCGCTCTCATGGGCCGCCTCGCCATCCGCGCAGCCAACTAAAGCAATCCGCTTAAACGCTTGATCAAGAATTCATAACCAGCTATCCTTGCCGTGATTAAGCGTTTAATCAAAAGACCCACTCCACCACGAACTCCCCCGCCTGCTCAACAACGCCGTGTGCAGAGGCTCGACGCAGAGCTATCGGCGGTCGAGTAGTCCTCACCGAGACCCGGAGATTTTATGGCCCACTCAGCAACGAGGCTGTCGAAGAGGGCGGGCATGCTCGCCCTCTTCGCCGCGCTCACGATGTTTTTCACGACCACCATAGTTGCCGGGGACCTTCCGGGCGCGGGAGCCGTCGGCAGCCCGACCGCGCCGCCCATGCGCGCCGTTTACCACATGACTCCCCCGTCGGGATGGCTGAGCGACCCCCAGCGGCCCATTTATCTCAACGGCAAATACAACCTGTATTACCTTCACAGCAACCAGGACAACGGCCCCGGCGGGTGGCGACATGCGACGTCGTCGGACACGGTGGTGTTCAACGACCAAGGCGACGCCCTTCCGCTCCAAAGCAATTTCCCCGTATGGACCGGCTCCTCGGTGATCGATACGAACAATACCGCGGGCTTCGGCGCCGGCGCCGTCGTCGCGCTCGCCACGCAGCCCACCGACGGCGACGCGTTCCAGCAATCGCAATACCTCTGGTATTCGACCGACGGCGGGACAACTTTTACGCAGTACGGCGCACCGGTCATCGCCAACCCGGACGCTTCGGATTGGTTCCGCGACCCCAAGATCGTTTGGGACGCGGCGCACTCGACGTGGGTGGCAGCGATCGGCCGTCAGCAGAAGATCACGTTCTACACCTCACCGGACCTCAAGACTTGGACCCACCAGACAGACTTCAGCTACACCACCCCGAACATCGGCGGCGTTGAGTGCCCGGACATCTTCCAGATGAAGGCCAACGACGGTTCGTGGCATTGGATCATGGCCGGAAGCATGCAGGGCGACTACAGCGGCAAGCCGGATACGTACGCATACTGGACCGGCACCTGGAACGGCTCGGCGTTCGTGCCGGACCAGGCTGACCCGCAGTGGCTCGACGGGGGCAATGACTGGTACGCCTCCGTGACGTGGCCGGACGCCGCGAGTCCCGACACTTCCCGTTACGCGATCGGCTGGATGAACAACTGGCATTACGCGCCGCACACCGTCCCGACTGACTCCACCGACAACTACAACGGCCAGATGTCCGTGGTGCGCCAGCTCAGCCTCAAGTCCGAGGGCAGCGGCGTCTACAGCCTTCTATCCCAGCCGACGCCGAATCTGGCCAACTACGCCACCAAGACAGTGAAGCCCGCCAACGCCACCGTCAATGGGCGGACCGCCCTCGACTACCACGGCTCGGCCTATGAGCTCGACGCGGACGTCAGCTGGACCACCCTCAACAACGTCGGCATCTCGATCGGCGAGAACAAGGATGGAAGCCGTCACACGAACATCGGCGTCTACGGGGGCAACCTCTACGTCGACCGCTCCGCGCAGGACCAAGTGCCGTACTCCTTCGGTACCTACCAGCAGTCCCAGGCGCCGCTCGCCTCCGGTGCGACGTCCGTACACCTGCGGATCCTCGTGGACCACGGCAGCGTGGAGGTCTTCGCCGACGACGGCCGGATCGCGCTTTCGAACCAGGACTTCTTCACGTCGTCGGACACGGGGATCTCCCTCTACACGATCGGCGGCAGCGCCAACTTCGCCAACCTCTCGATCACGGAATTCGCCAATATCACCGAACAGGCGAATCCCGCGGCGCCCTACACGGACTTCGAGGGCGGCACCTACGGCCCATGGACGACGGCGGGCGCGGCCTTCGGTTCCGGGCCCGCCACAGGGGCACTCCCCAACCAGCAGCCCGTCACCGGCTACCTCGGGAACAAGCTCGCCAACAGTTTCAGCGGCGGCGACGCGTCGACCGGAACGCTGACCTCGCCGTCGTTCACCATCGGCCACTCGTACGTCAACTTCCTCGCAGGAGGCGGGAACAACCCAAGGCCTTCGGACGTCTTCGCCGACTTCGAGGGCGCGACGTGGGGTGCCGGCTGGACGGCGTCGGGCAGTTACGTTGGCCAAGGCCCGACGGCGGAGTCCCTCCCCAACCAGCTCGGCTCCAAGGTCCTCGACACGTACGTCGGAGGGGGTGATGCCGCCACGGGCGCGATCACGTCGCCGACATTCACGATCACGCGGGACTATATCGATTTCCTCATTGCCGGAGGAAACCACCCCTGGGGCCAGTCAGGTGCCGCTGCGGTGAACCTCCTCGTCAACGGGCAGGTAGTCCGCACGGCAACGGGCCAGAACTCATCGACGATGTCGAACGTGAACTGGGACGTCCACACGCTCGTGGGACAGAAAGCCCAAATCCAGGTCATCGACCACGCAACCGGATCCTGGGGCCACCTCATGGTGGACCAGATCGTGTTCAGCAGCATGCCGAACGCGGTTGGAGGCGAACCGGACCATCAGACCACGGTGAATCTCGTCGTCAATGGGCAGGTGGTTCGCACCGCAACGGGCCAGAACAGCGAGCACCTCGCATGGACGTCGTGGAACGTCTCCGACCTCATCGGACAGAGCGCCCAGCTCCAGGTCGTCGATAACGGCACGGGAAGCTGGGGCCATGTCCTGCTGGACCAAGTCATCTTCGAAGACATCCCGGCCGCTTGAGTCGAAACACCTTGGGCATGTCCGTCCTGACCTTGTTTGCCGTGTTAAAGCGCTGGAATGACGCGACTCGCCGTGTCGCAAGCGCTTTCCGAAACCAAAGAAGGTCAGGACGGCGCGCCGATTTGTGCCTAAGCTGGGCTCATGGGGAGCGACTCATCGACGACGCCGGATGCGCGGCGCCTCCTCGCGGCGCTGGCAAACGCCCAAGCCCGGAGAGTTTTCGCGGAGATCAGCGTCGGCGGAGCCCCGGGCAGCTCGCTCTCGCCAGCGAAACTCGAACGGGCGCTCGCGCTCCTGGACCAGGCGGGGCTGGTCGAGGCGGTCGAGACCGAAGGCGGTGTTCGCTACCGTATCCGCGAGCATGCCTTCCGGGAGGCGCTGGCGAGCCTCTCGTCGGCACCCAGCGCGTCCGGCGTCGAGCGCTTCTTGACTGCGGACGGCCGCATCGATCGCTATCCTGCGCGGGAGGCAGACCGAGTCGAGGTTCTCGCCTGGGTAGCGACGCGCGTCCTGGACACCGGCGAGCGCGTGCCGGAACGGGAGCTCAACGAACGCCTCGCCCGGTTCACTGGAGACGTGTCAATGCTCCGGCGGTATCTCGTGGACTCGGGCATCGTGAGCCGCATGCCCGACGGCTCGGCCTACTGGCCGGCCCTCAAAGAAGACGCCGACGGCGGCCCCTAAAGTTCCCTGGCATTCGCCAGAACGGGAAGCTTGCCCCGGACTTCTTCCACAACAGACGGATCGATGTCGACGATGGCGAGTTCCGGCGTTTCCCCGAGGGCGGCGACTACGACACCCAGTGGCGAGATCACAGCACTGTGCCCGATGCCTGTGGGCGCCGTGCCTGTGGAGGGCAGGCCGACGCTCGCGGGATTGCCTTGGCCGCACGCCACGACGAAGGTGGTGCTGTCCACTGCTCGGGCCCGCACCAGCAGCTCCCACTGCTCGGCTTTGCCCTCGCCGGCGCCCCACGACGCGCAGACGATGTTGACTTGTGCTCCTGCCCGGGCGTTGGCGGTGAAGAGGGCGGGGAAACGAACGTCGTAACAGGTGGCAAGGCCAAACACAGTGCCGTTGAGTTCGAAGGTTACAGGCGAGGTGCCGGCGTCGACCGAATCAGACTCGGCGAAGCCGAAGGCATCAAAGAGGTGGATCTTGTCGTAGGAAGTGTCAACCCCTGGGCCGGTGACCAAAAGGGTGTTCCGGACGCGTCCGCCTTCTCCGGGAGTGAACATTCCCGCAACGACGGCGATGCCCAGCTCCCGTGCAAGGCTGCGGACCGCTGTGGCCCACGGTCCGTCCAGGGGTTCGGCGATGTCGGCCAGGCTGTTGCCGAAGGCGCGCATCGCTGCTTCAGGAAAGACCACGAGTTCGGCTCCAGCGGCTTTGGCGCGGGTGGCGTATTCTCGGATCAGTTCCAGGTTGGCGGCCACATTGGCTCCCGTGATGATTTGTGCCACGGCTAAACGCATGAATTTACTCCAGATTGTTGTATACATGATGTATGCGAAAAAGTTCGGGGACTGCGGCGTCCGGCCGCGAAAAGGCATACGCGTACCTGCGTGAAAATATCCTGATCGACCCCGAAGTCCAGGGGAAGTTCCTGAATGAGCAGGAATTGGCCGCGGAAATCGGCGTATCGCGTACGCCGGTGCGTGAGGCACTCTTGCTGCTGGTCTCGGACGGCTTGGTGGAACTGATTCCCCAGCGCGGCGCATACGTTCCTCCGGTAACCGGACGGGAGATGTCCGAATTGATGGAACTGCGCGGAATCCTCGAAAGCCACGCCGCCCGGCTGGTCATCGAGCAGGGCCGGGTTCCCGCCGGGACGATGCAGGAAACGCTCGACCAGCAGGCAAGGCTTCCTGAGGACCTGAGCCCGGAGGCGGCCCGTGAGTTTATCCGCCTGGACACGCTGTTCCACCAGCAGCTCATCGACGCGGCGGGCAACGAGCTCATTTCCCGGACGTACAGCAAGCTCCACGTCCGGCAAATTTTGGTGGGAGTCTCCGCGCTGTTCCGTACCGGAGGCCGGCGCGAGCAGGTGTGCGCCGAACACCAGGACATATTGGACACCCTGGTGTCCGGCGACGCGGAGAAGGCACAGAAAGCCATCGACCATCATCTGGCCGTGACGCGGGACATCCTGCTCCGGACCTGAGGTAGTCAGCGCATTTCCGCGACGGCCGACTGTCCGCTTGCTGCCGCGGATCCTTCGAGCAGCAGGCGGTAGTCCTCATCCTCCACGGTGTTGGAGTCCCGGCCGAGCGCCAACCCCACGATGGTGACGACGGCGGCCACGGCCACATAGATGGCAACCGGAATCCACGTGCCGAACTGGGATAACAGCAGCGTGAACATCAAGGGCGCAATGGCGCCACCGATCACACCGGCGAAGGTGTAGGCCAGCGAACTTCCGGTGGACCGCAGCCTCGGGGAGAACTGCTCCACAATGAAGGCGGCCTGCGGTCCATACATGAAGGAGTGCGCCATGAGGCCCAGGACAATTCCAGCAATCAGCAGCGGCTCGCTGTGCCCGCCCAGGATGGCGAAGAAGATGAAAGTCCACACAGCTCCTACCGCTGCCGCGATCACGTAGACGAGGCGCCGGTTGAAGCGGTCGGATACGGCACCGGCAAGCGGGATCATGAACAGCTGGAACGCGGAGCCGATCAACACGGCAGTGAGCACTTGGCCGCGGTCATAGCCGAGGGTCTGGATCCCGTAGCTCAGGGTGAAGACAGTGAACAGCGCGTACAGCACGTCCGGGCCTACCCGGCACAGGGTGGCAGCGACAAGTGGCCGGAGTTCCTTGCTGAAGACCTCACGGACCGGAGCGTTGGGCTGCTCACCATGCGCCTCGATGGCCTTGAAAATCGGGGTATCTTCAAGCTTCAGCCGAATCCACAGTCCGAACCCCACCAGCACCGCCGAAACCAGGAATGCGAGGCGCCAGCCGAAGCTGATGAACTGCGCTTCGCTGAGGGTAACCGTCAGGACGGCCAGCGTGCCGTTGGCCAGGAGGTTGCCGGCCGGCGGTCCGACTTGGGCCGCGGAAGCCCAGAAGCCGCGCCGATGGGGATCGCCGTATTCACTGGAGAGCAGCACTGCGCCACCCCATTCGCCACCGACGCCCACGCCTTGGGCGAAGCGCAGCAACACCAAGATGATCGGGGCCGAGATGCCGATGCTGCCGTAACCAGGCAGCACCCCGATCAGTACGGTGGCGACGCCGATGATCATCAGCGTTGTCACCAGCACCTTCTTGCGGCCGATGCGGTCACCGAGCCGTCCGAAAATGATGCCGCCCACAGGACGGGACACATAGCCCACGGCATAGGTGGAGAACGCCAGGATGGTCCCGGTCAAGGGATCCGATGACGGGAAAAAGACGATGGGGAATACGACGGCGGCCGCGGCGGAGTAGACAGCAAAGTCGTACCACTCGAGCGCGGTGCCGGTAAGGCTTGCGGCAAAGGCCTTGTACAAGCCCTTGGGATGCATCGGCTTTCCGGGACGCGGCGCTTCGCCGGAAGCCGGAACTGGAACGTTGGCCATGGGTTTCCTCCACGAGAAGTTTACGGTGACGCCTGCCACACTGGCGTTAAATGTATACATTACGCATACTGGTTGTACATTGGCGACTGTTTCCGGTTTCCGATCTGAAAAATTTCTCCAGTAGGACACGCAAAGGATGGACAGAAAATGACGACTCTGAGCTTTGAACTTCCCGATGGCACCACGAGGAACGTCCAGGTCAAACACCTCCTGAACGCCGGCTACGCAGGACGCGAGCAGGAAGAAGTGCAGGCCCACATCGCCGAACTGGCCGAACTTGGCGTTCCCGGACCCGCAACCACGCCCGCGCTGTACCCTGTGTCGCCATACTTGGCCCAGCAGGTCTCGGAAGTCCGCGTCCAGCACGGCCGGACCTCGGGTGAAGCGGAATGGGCGCTCGTGATCACTGATGAGGACGTGCTCCTGACCGTGGCCTGCGACCACACGGACCGCGAACTCGAGGTCCACGGCGTGGCGTGGAGCAAGAACGCCAGCCCGGATGTGTTGGGACGCAAAGCCTGGCGCCTGGATGATGTGCGCGACCATTTGGACACCATTACGCTCAAGGGCTGGGTTGGCGACGGCGAAACGCCGGACACGCTGATCCAGGACAGTTCGCTGGAGGCGCTCCTCAGCCCGGACTACTGGCTGGCGGTCCTGGCCGAACGCGGCCTGAACCAGCCGGGCACCGTCCTCATATCAGGCACGGTCGCTATGAAACATGGGGTTGACCAGTTTGCCCGCAGCTGGAGGGTGGAAATGACCGATCCAACGACCGGCACGTCGGTGGACGCCCAGTATGTTGTGGAGCAGATGGCGGAGCCTATCGGCTGAGTCCGGTACCGCCGTCGTTCGGCCTCCTCCATTGTGGGCGCCAGGGACCGGGCATACGCTGGGAGAGGCACAAGCGGTTGGCACTAACTACCGCGTTGAGAGGGCGCTGCATGGACGCCAATTCCATTACCGACACCTTCCATCGGCCCCTGAGGGACCTGCGGATTTCCGTCACGGACAGGTGCAATTTCCGTTGCGTCTACTGCATGCCCAAGGAGATTTTCGGGCGGGACTTCGTTTTCATGCCCCGGGACCAGCTGCTGACGTTTGAGGAAATCACCAGGCTGGCGTCGATCGCAGTCGGGCACGGGGTGCGGAAGATCCGGCTGACCGGCGGGGAACCCTTGCTGCGGAAGGACATCGAGGAATTGGTCCGGATGCTGGCCCGGCTGCGCACTCCTGACGGGCTGGCTCCGGACCTGGCCATGACGACGAACGGCTCGGTCCTCGCGCAGAAGGCGCAAGCACTCAAGGATGCCGGGCTGAACCGGGTCACGGTCTCGCTGGACTCCCTCCGGGAGGAGACCTTCCAGGCCATGAACGACGTCGGCTATCCCGTGGAGAAGGTCCTTCACGCCGCGGAGGTTGCCCAGGCCGCCGGACTAGGGCCGGTGAAGATCAACATGGTGGTCAAACGCGGCACGAACGAGCAGGACATTCTTCCCATGGCCACCCACTTCAAGGGGTCCGGCTTCATTCTGCGGTTCATCGAGTACATGGACGTCGGTACGTCCAACGGCTGGAAAATGGATGAAGTGGTGCCCTCAGCCGAGATCCTGGCCCGCATCGGCGCGGTGTTCCCACTGGAACCCGCGGCGCCCAACTACCCTGGCGAAACCTCGGATCGCTGGCGCTACGCGGACGGCAGCGGCGAAATCGGAGTCATTTCCAGCGTGACCCAAGCCTTTTGCCGCGGCTGCACCCGTGCCCGGCTCTCCGCCGACGGGAAGCTGTTCACGTGTCTTTTTGCCACAACCGGCACGGACCTGAGGGCACTCCTGAGGGGCGGCGCGTCCGACGTCGAGCTTTCGACGGCGTTGTCCGCCCTGTGGGGCGGCCGGACGGACCGCTATTCGGAACTGCGCGGCGCCCACACACCCCAAGACGGTGCCCGCGCCCCTAAAGAAGCCGCGGCACACAAGATCGAGATGTCGTACATCGGAGGATAGTCCAGCGGGGCCGCAGCCCCGCCAATGCGCTCCCTGCAACAGGGAATCAGGGCGTTCCTGCGGCACGTTGACTTCTTTATAGGGGCGCTCATTGCAGAGTTTCGAGGAGTTGTTGGTGGTGGTGGTTGCCAATGCGTGAGGTCTTGGACGATCTGGTCGCCGCCATGGCGGCCGGCCACACAGTAGGACTCGGAACGGTGGTGCGCACCTTCCGCTCCGCACCGCGGCCGGCAGGAGCCGCCATGATGGTCGACGCCGACGGCAGCGCAGTCGGTTCGGTGTCCGGCGGGTGCGTCGAAGGAGCGCTCTATGAACTGGCCACCAAGGTGGTGGAGTCCGGCAAGCCGGTGCTCCAGCGCTACGGTATCAGTGACGACGCCGCGTTCGAGGTTGGCCTGACCTGCGGCGGGATCCTGGACATCTTTGTGGAGCCGGTCTCCACCGAGACCTTCCCGGAACTGGCGCAGGTAGCGGACGACGTCGGTGCCGGCCGCCCGGTTGCCGTGGTCACCGTGATCGAACACCCCGATCCGGCCTGGCTGGGCGGCCACCTGGTGGTTCGCCCTGATGGGTTCGCGGGCTCCCTCGGCAGCGAGCGCGCCGACCATGCGGTATCCGACGACGTCCAGGGCCTGCTGGCCGCGGGCCGCAACGCCACCCTCATGTACGGACCGGACGGTCAGCGGCGCGGCGAGGGCATGCGCGTTTTTGCCCTCAGTTTCGCCCCGCAGCCGCGGATGCTGGTGTTCGGCGCGATTGACTTTGCCGCCGCCGTCGCCAAACAGGGCACCTTCCTGGGCTACCGGGTCACGGTCTGCGACGCCCGCGCGGTTTTCGCAACGGCTGCCCGGTTCCCGCAGGCGGACGAGGTGGTGGTGGAATGGCCGCACCGTTATCTGCAGGCGCAGATCAATGCCGGCCAAGTCGATGAGCGCACCGTCATCTGCGTGCTGACGCATGATCCGAAATTCGACGTGCCGCTGCTGGAGTTGGCGCTGCGCCACAACGTGGCCTATGTGGGGGCGATGGGATCCCGGCGCACGCACCACGACCGGCTGGAACGGCTGCGCGAAACGGGCCTGAGCGAGGCCGAATTGGCCAGGCTCTCCAGCCCGATCGGCCTGGACCTGGGATCCCGCACCCCCGAGGAAACAGCCATCTCCATCGCCGCCGAAATCATTGCCTTGCACTGGGGTGGCGGCGGCGGACGATTGAGCACCATGGAGGCCCGGATCCACCACGAACCCACAGTTGAACCGGACCACGAGGATGCGGGGTACGAACTCGAGCCGAGCTAGGGCGCTCGCCTTCTGCGAGGAGTAACCTGTGTCACATCAGGACTGGATGCCGGACGGGAGGCAGACGTGGAACTCAAACATCACTTCGTGGTTCCCAGTTCGCTGGAGGACACCTGGCATTCCTTCAACCAACTGGAAGACATCGCGCCCTGTTTCCCGGGAGCGACCCTCACGTCCGTGAGCGACGAGCAGTTCACCGGAACCGTCAAGGTCAAACTCGGGCCGATCGCCATGATCTACACCGGCACAGGTGAATTCCTCGAGCGCAACCAGGAGACGCACACGGTGGTCATTTCGGCCACCGGGAAGGACAAGCGAGGTAACGGTACCGCGGGCGCCACGGTGACTGCAGTGCTGACGCCCGACGGCGACGGCACCTCCGTGGACGTGACCACGGACATGAACGTCACCGGCAAACCGGCCCAATTCGGGCGGGGCGTCATCCAGGACATCTCGGACAAGTTGCTGGAGCAGTTCGTCCAGTGCGTGATCGGGAAGGCGGGAGGCGGGGCTGAAGAGGATACAGAGCCCGACGTCGGAGTGGCGGTGGAGCCCGGGGAGCCCGGGGCGGCGGAGTCTGGGGAGCCTGCGGCTGTCAGGCCCGCTGCGCGTTCTGCAGCGCAGGTGGTCGAGCCGCCGGGGGCGCCTGTACCTGCGGCCGCGGCCGCACCTGCACCTCTGTCCGCGCCGTTCGCGCCATCGTCGGAATTGGATCTGGGCTCGGCCGTTTGGCCGGTGCTGGTGCGCCGCTTCGGCCCGGTGCTTTGCGCCGGCGCTGTCCTGGCCGTGGTGGTTTGGCTTGCCCGGCGACGCAGGAGGGACTGAGCGCGCCATTTAGGCTGTGTGGATGCCGGATTTGGGCAGCGCGGCGCGCTTGCCGCGCGCCTCGGCGTGTCGATATTATCAGGGTGGGTTATGCAGCGGCCCTCGGATCTCTTTCCATGGAGCGACCCCATGACCCGCCGGACACCCCTCTCTTCCAACGCTTCTTGCGCGTCTGCCCCCACGCCTGGAGCCGCGCTGTGAACGCGCTACTCACCTCATGCCTGGAGGGTGAACTGGACCCAATCCAGGGGCTTGCGAAGTTGTCCGTTGCGGAGCTCAATTTTTTGGCCGACGCCCTCTTCAGGCTGCTCGACGTCGGGAAGCCTGAGTTCGGGGTCAAGTCCTGGTACGACGCGGTACTGGATGAGTTGGCTGCGCGCGGCGAGCGCTCCGCGCGCGGTGGGGGTCCTACGCCCGATGAGCGGACCGCCGTCGACGTTTCCTCGGACTAGTCTTCCAGCGCCGCGGAGGCTAATGCGGCGCTGGCACTGTCTGCCCCCGGTGCTTGTCCGTTTGCCAGCTCGCGCACGACTGTTTTCAATTCCTGCCTGAACATCGACGTATCGATGGACACTTGGGCAAGGACCTGTTGTTCCGATTCGACCGCCCGCTCAAGCGCTTCCCTGCCGGCGTCGGTCAGCGAAACGACGTGCACCCGGCGGTCTTCCGAACTTCGACGCCGGCTTACGTGGCCGTGGGCCTCGAGCCTGCTGAGGGTCTGCCCCATGGTCTGGGCCTGCACGCGCACGATCTGCGCCAGCGTGGTCTGGGTGATAGGGCCGGTGGCTGCAAGAACCTCCAGCGCGATGACGCCGGCGTGGGTCAGGCCGATCGCCCTGAGATTCTCGTCCCAAGCGTGTTCCACCAGCCGGGCCGCTGTAGACAGCAACCTTCCGGTGGGCCAACGCTCGATGTCCGGCATATGTCTCATTGTAGCCGTGAAGGGATCTTGCGGGGGTTTGGGGGTTCAGTGGTCCTGCGGCGGTCGGCTGTGAAGACGGATGCAGGGTTCGAATTGGGTAGGCTGAGCCAAAATTGTCTTCGATGGGGGCTGCTGATGTTTGCGTTGAGCCGGTGTCGCCCTTGATTCGGCGGGGCGAAGCCGTTTCGTGGGGCCGAGTATATTTCGCCGCGCAGGCGGTTGCCGGTTTCTTGTGGTGGGCTGCGGTTTTCCTATCGCCGGTGGTGCGCGATTCAACTCTGGGTAACCTCGACCCGGTTGCGGTTGCTGTCCTCGACATTCCTTTGTTCGTCGCGGCGTCGGCCGTGGCGGCGTTTGGTGTTAAGGCCGCTGCGGTGGTGAGTACAGGCTGGACGGGTGTTGTCGCCGTCGCACTGACGGCGTACGCCACCGTCACAACCGAAGCGGGCTGGGGCGTACTCGGCATGGGCGCTGCGACTGCGGGTTCGCTGATCGCGCTCTGCCTTGTCTTGCTCGGGCGTGTGCCGACCGCGTGGATCATCCGCGGTCCGTTCGCATTCCGTCCCGCAGTCCCCCGCCCGACCGCCGCAAGCCACGTGGCCTCAACGTTCGGGCAAATTGTCCTCTTCTGGGGCTTCTTCCTGGCGGCGATTCCGTTCGCCGTTGCGTTTCTCGAAGCGCGCTGGGCGGTGGCACTCCCGTTTCCGTCGTTTGCCGCTCCTGTCGGTATCGCGGTTCTGGTACTCGCCAGCGCCCTTGGCATCTCGGCGGCTGTAGCGATGTCGACGCTGGGACACGGCACGCCGCTGCCATCGGCAATGCCGAACCGTCTGGTCATCGCAGGTCCGTATCGCTGGATCCGAAATCCTATGGCGGCCGCGGGCATCCTCCAGGGGGCGGCAGTCGGTGTCATCCTGCAGTCATGGCTCGTGGTGACCTACGCCGTCGTTGGCTCGCTGGTGTGGAATTACGTTGTCAGGCCGCTCGAGGAATCTGACCTGGAGGAACGGTTCGGCGAAGAATTCCGGCACTACCGCGACGCTGTGCGCTGCTGGATACCGCGAATGTCGAAGGCTTCATCTTAGGTTGGCCGCTCCGTAGGCTAGCCGGGCCGAGTAGTCGTAGATCACAACACTGCCGATGGCGGGCGTGTTGGCCCACTGTTGGCTGCCTATTTCGTATTGTTGGTCTCCTTGGCTACTTTTCAGAGCACCCAGCTCATACATAACGGTCGATGTCAGGCCGAGTTTGCCATTCGCGCCGGGACTCAGAGTCCCAGGGCTGAGGAACACCCGGAGGTCTTTGCTGTTTTCGGTTGCAAAGTCTTTCAGTTCCAGAGTTGCTCCGGAATCCGTCACGCGTATGGTGGCTGTGCCCCTAGTGTTGGCAGCTTGCGACTGGAAGTTGCCCTGGACCGTCCTAGGCACGCTGTTCGGTGTGGCAGTGGTCGCGGCTGAACCTGATGTTCTCGGCTGGGGCGGCTCTCCCCCTGAATCTGTATATGTACAGCCGGCTACAGCAAAAACAGTGATCAGAATGAGCGCGCCAAAATGCCTATTCATAGATCGGATGCCTCATGCCAGGCGTGAGCGCCAGCGGGCAATTTCCGCGTTGAACTCGGCGATTTCTCCCGATTCCGCCCACAGTTGAGCCAGTTCATTTCCTTCGGCGTTTTTCACACGGTCAAGCACGGCCGCGGCTTTCGTGTGCAGATTTCGAGGCAGGGGCTCGGTCGTTCGTGGCCAAGGCGCCGGGGCATAGGCGGCGTCGTTCCCTAGCAGCCCCGGTTCATTCCACGCGACAACGAGTGCAGCAGCTGCCAGCCCGGTCGCACCATCCGGGGCCTCCAGGTCGAGCGTCGAGTTGAGCACGGCGTCCAGTGCGTTTTCGATGATCGGCGCAACCTCGGCTACCGTGTCGGCGTCATCGAATTCGAACGAAAAATCCGCCGCGTCGTCGTTGCCAAAGACGGATGAATCCCATGTGCCCATAAAGTAATGCCCCCTGAGTCGGCCTTTTTCGGCCGACAATAAGCGGCTTAGCTGCGATTCTTGCATGGACGCCATTGAAGGCAAAGGCGGATCCGCCGAGCGTGTGTCGAGGCCACGCGTTTGCCGATATGCCGGCCTGGAGCCGGCTGAACCGCGCGATCAAGGCTGCAACCGGCCGGGCGCCCAGCCGCTGCGTTGACCACGTTCTCAAACCGCGGATCCCTTAATTCCTCCTTGATGATGATCTCGGTACCAGTATGGTGATTGCATAACGCAACCACTGATCTGAGGGGACCTTCACATGGCTGTTCGAGTTGACCTGAATATCTCGCTGGATGGTTTCGCCACGACCACCGACGCAACTCCGGAGAATCCCTTTGGCTCGGATTGGGGCCGCCTGGTCGAGGCATATACGTCCACACGCACGTTCCGTGAGCGGGTCTTGCATGACACGAGCGGAGAAGGAACGACCGGCGTCGACGACAAATACGCAGCGGCCTACTTCGAAGGCATCGGAGCGGAGATTATGGGTGCCGGCATGTTCGGGTTCCACAACTTCCCGGACGATCCGGACTGGAAGGGCTGGTGGGGCGACGAGCCTCCGTTCCGCGTCCCCGTGTACGTCCTCACTCACACGCCCCGCCCTGCCATCTCGATGGCCGGCGGTACGACTTTCAACTTCGTAAGTGCCAGCCCGGAAGAAGTACTTGAAAGAGCACTCAGTGCGGCGGGTGAAAAGGATGTGCGTATCGGAGGCGGCCCTACCGTTGTGCGCGACTACCTCAGGGCCGGACTTGTCGATCAGCTGCACGTCGCGATCACACCGATCCTGCTCGGTAGTGGAATACGGCTTTGGGACGATCTCCGGGGTCTGGAAAGCGACTACACGGTCACGTCAGAGACCGCCGAAAGCGGCATCGTCCACCTCACCTTCCGCCGATAACCCGGCATCTGGTCACGCGCCCGGATGCCAGTCTGACGAGGCAAGCCAGGCGCGGAGGTCAAGGGCATCGGGTACGAGCGCGCGGGTCGCCTCGAAATCGGCCTGGAACGCGGGCGTTTCGGCAAACCAGCGGAACATTTCGGCGGTGTCGCCGAATGCGGCGATGGCCTCGAGAGGCAGGGCCTCGTACCGCGCGGGAAGGCCCGCGTACGCGCCGATGGCGGTGGCGATCTGCGAGCCGGTGAGCATGTCGCCGGCGACCTCCACACTGCTGCCCTCGACGGCGGTTCCGCCGAGCAAAATGGCCGCGGCGGCCCGGCCGATGTCGCGAACGGCGACCATCTGCAGCGGAATGCCGTCGGGAAGGGCCATCCGGACGACCACCTGGCCGTTCTCGACGCTGGTCGTGAATCCGGACAGGTTATCCATGAAGAGGACAGGGCGGAGGAAGGTGTGATGGATGCCTAGGGATTCGATGTGCTCTTCGACGCGGCGTTTGCTTTCGAAATGCGGAACGCCCGATTCGCGCTCGGCGCCACCGACGGAGCTGAACACGAGGTGCGGGACACCCGCCCGGGCCGCGGCGTCGGCTATCACGATCCCGGTCGCCGCCTCCTGCTCGGTGCCGCTCGGGAGCGGGGTGGTCATCGCGAACGCGGCATCCACCCCGTCAAACAGGGCGCCGAGCGACGCGGAGTCGGTGAAGTCGCCTACGATCAACTCGACTCCCCGATCCGCCAGCGCCTGCGCGGCCGGTTTGTCCGGATCACGAACGAGGGTACGCACCCGTGCACCTTTCGTCAGCAGCGCGTCGATGACGGAGCCGCCCTGGTTACCCGTACCGCCGATCACGGCGATCAAAGGGGCGCCTGTGGATAGTGGAAAACTTGTCGACATGATGTTCTCCTCTGGACTAGTCGGACAATCAATAAGAACGGAAGCCGGCTAATGAATATTCCGACGGTGCCCACCAAGGGGAGGCCCGCCGACTTCACTGCCGAGGTCGACGGCGTTATTGGCCCACTGATTCCGACCCTCGCGCGTGCG
Source organism: Arthrobacter sp. FW306-2-2C-D06B (assembly GCF_021789175.1). Taxonomy (NCBI): domain Bacteria; kingdom Bacillati; phylum Actinomycetota; class Actinomycetes; order Micrococcales; family Micrococcaceae; genus Arthrobacter; species Arthrobacter sp. FW306-2-2C-D06B. The sequence continues at coordinate 544,206 of NZ_CP084560.1, read as the reverse complement.
CATCGGGCGATGTCGCAGGAGCTGCTCCGGGGCACGGGCCTTAGCGCCGGCCAGGAGTTGCTGGTCATGCGTCTCTTTGATCAGCCTGCGCAATCACAGGCCAGCCTCACCCGATGGTTGGGCGTGGAGCCGCCGACCACGGCGAAGATGCTCGCCCGCATGGAGAAAGCAGGTTTCGTGGAGCGGACACGGTCCGTAACCGATCGCCGCGTCACCCTGGTCACACTGACTTCGGCAGGACGCGCCCTTCATCGACGGGTCTCAACGGTCTGGGAAGACCTCGAAAAGGTCACGACGGCTAACCTCACGGATGCCGAGATCCAGGAACTGGAGCGCCTCCTGCGTCGGTTGATCGCGAACCTCCACACCGACCGCGAGGCACCCACCGAAGAGGAGTGCTCCGGTTCCTGAATGTGCTGCATGTACCCGCGTACGTGCCGCACCGGACTTCCACCCAGACGGCGACCGCTACCGTTTCAGCGGCGCGAGTTGTATTTGCTTCGCAAGCGCGTAAGCGGTCGGAAGATCACTGTCGCTTTCTACGAAGACACGGCCAATGACGAGCGCGGAATGGCTTGGCGAAGAAATCCGCGTCATGCCGTTTGGTACGGTTCCCTTCCAGACGGGCCCGCTGAGGACATAGTCACCGGCGTTGGTTCCCGTTGTCCGTTTGCCGACGTAGGCAAAATTTGTGCTCTTCGACGGGTCGGTGAACTGCACGCTGAAGTAACGCCCGGCCATGTCCGGTACGTGCAGGACTTGCGGCCCCTCGCTCACATCAAGCCAACCGCCGACGTAGAGCAAATCGTCGGCCCCGGTTGCGATGAGGCTCCCGCGCGACGTCGACGGCGAAGAGGTGCCGGGCACGGCGTAAAGCGTGTTGACGGGGATGGGGCCGTCGCCGAATCCATGCTTGAGGATCGCCCTCTTGTATCCATTGACCGTGAGTCGCGGCCAGAGGTAGATGAACGCGGGCGCGCCGAGCCCCCAGACGATGAGTGCCGCTATGACGAGTGGAATGATCCCGTCCCCGTTGGCGATCCGCCGGTAGATGACCCAGGCGAAAACCGCCAGAATGACAGCCGTAAGCGGACGTCCGTATTTCAAGATGAGGCGGTTCATCTCACTGCGCCCTGACAATGCGAGGCAATTGGTACGTGCCGTCGAGAATCGCCGCGCCAGGCAGATACACGCGGAACATCAGCTTGAACTTCCCGGAAGGAATTGGCAGCCAATTCTGCTCGTGCCCGTCCGGAGCCTCATGTTGGAGATAGATCTCGACAGAACCATCGGCGTTCTGCGCGAGATGGGAACGGTCACCGACGCTGTGGCGGTTAGTGGGATTGTCCACCATGTACCCGACGGTATCGGTCGGAGTGAGCGACCAGAAGGCGTCATTGGGAGGGAGCTGCCCGGCTGGAAAATGCAGGACGTATCCGTGCCCGCCGCTCAGCGTTTGCCCTGAACCATCCACCGTGGTCGTCCAGTACGCGGCTTCTTCAAACACATTGACGACGGGCAGGGCCTTGGCGCAGGCGGCCCGCACGAGGACTCCGTTGCCGGGCTGGCCGCATTTGCGGATGGCACTCCAACCGTTGACAGTCGTCGTGACCGCCCTGCCCACGGCGTTCATCACGAGGATCGCCGTCAAGAACGCCAGCACGGCACCGAGAATAATTCCTTGCACCACACCGGACTGTGAGAACCACGCGAGGGCATTTGCCATAACCGCAAACTACCACTGGGCTATGTGGTCGAGTGGTGTTCGCCATCGATCCGGCGAGCGAGGACGCATCGAGGCGTCCTTGAAGGATCAAAAGGAGCGCACCGGTCCTCGATTCAGGAACGCCCTCGAACTTATATTTCGTTCGAAATAAGCTATATGCTTATGGCATGTCGGAGTCAGTGGTTGCACTCATAGTGGACATTGTGAAGTCTCGAGAGCTCAAGGACCGTGTTGGCGCGCAGCGTTCCATCCGGGAAGCTTTCGAGTGGGCATCCCATGGGCGCCCCACGCGCCGTTCGCTCTGGCCTACTGTGGGAGACGAGTTCCAAGCCATATTCTTCACCCTTGGCGACGCACTGCTAACGACCTCGTTGGTACGCCTCGCGCTTCCCGAAGGCGTGGACTGCAGATTCGGCCTGGGGCGCGGCGAAACGGTCGACGTCGATGAGTGGGCTCCCGGCACCATTCAGGACGGGTCAGCTTGGTGGAACGCGCGAGAGGCAATCGAGGAAACACATCGCCGCGAGCATGGGACCGCGCCTTACCTACGCTCCTGGTTCGTGACGAATAATGAAGGCGAATCGGGGACAGTGGCGCTCGTCAACGGCTTCCTGCTGCTCCGGGACGCATCGATCAGTTCGATGCGCCCACGCGATCGCCGACTAACTGCGGGCACTCTGCTCGGATACTCACAAACAGAACTTGCCCGTCAGGAGGGGGTAACGCAATCCGCGGTGTCGCAAAGTCTTCGACGTTCGGGGGGAGCGGCGCTCTTGGCGGCGCATCAGGAACTACGGAAAGGTCAATTGCAATGATCGGGCCCACCCTTCTCCTTATGGTTGGTCTGGTGGATCTCGTGGGCGCTGTTCGCCTGGGTCGTTCTCTCGTAGCCCGGTTGTTGTTCCTGGTGGCCATATCGGTGCTAGTGATTAGTGGGTTCGGTATGTGCGCAGCAGCCGTTCTCGCATGCGCGGCGCTTGCCTTTGGCTGGACGCTGGCCATGTCTCCTTCAAAACCACCAGCACGGTCCCCTGACGGCAGTCCAAGTTTCCCCACTCCCCGGCTTTGGCCGGTCATCGTGCTGTTCGTCCTTGTTTTTGGAATCACCGCTTACGACCGCACCGCTGGAGTATCAGCAGGTTTCCTTCTTGATGCCTATTCGTTGATCGCTCTGAAATCCGCATCGTCCATTTCCCTTGAAACCGTTATCAGTGCCGGGGCGGTAGCCATCTTCCTGGTTCAGAGTGCCAATTTAGTCACACTTGCAGCTCTCGGTCGTGCCCACCAAGAAGACGCAGCCCAAGGAAGTGCCGGCAGAGGCAAGGTGGACCCGGTCGGAGCTGAACCGCTCAGCAAGTGGGAGCTGTATATCCGAAGCAGCCGAGTAGCCAGCATACGTCCCGGCGAAAAACCTAAACCTGGCTCTTCACTAAAGGGGGGCCGCCTCATCGGGCCGATTGAGCGCCTTCTCATTGTGGTCCTCGCTTTCGCGGGCGCCCCACAAATTATCGCCGCACTTGCAGCAGCGAAGGGAATCGTTCGCTTCCCAGAAATTTCGGAAGACCGCGGCTCAGGCTCCAAAGCGGAGGAGTTTCTCGTCGGTAGTCTTGCGAGCTGGACGCTGTCGGCGATCGCAGTGCTCTATCTGACTCTAGTGCGCAATGGCTAATAGACCGATCAATATTAGCTAATGGCTAATATGCTCCAACTTGAGGGCCTGCTTTGTGTGGCATAACCCCTCGAACCGGAGATCACGGACCCCGACTCGCGTGAACGCTATGTGGCAGCAGATCGGGAAACACGGGCACAGCTCGCCGAATCTCTCGCGATATCGAGAGCCGAGCTCGATTCCTGAGCGCGCACGGCGCGTTGCGGCGAACTCGACAACTCTGCGCTCCGCTACTGGCGGGAGAAATGCGGGTCATCTTCTTCAAGAACAGATAACGCCAGCCGAACTGCAATTATGCACGCTAACGCCCCTGCGTAGAACGACGCCGGTACCAAGCAACAAAACCCCACAGGGCGACGATCAAACATACGGCAGCGACAATCCCCCGCCACCAAATAAAAGGTTGCCAAAGCCCGAAGATCAGCGCCCAAACAAGGAGAACGCCACTCACGTCGAGTCGTGGGGCTCGAATCTTCACGGAGGCTCTCCTTCTTCCATCTGGCTTTGTCCAGGAGCGCAAGCGCCAAAGACCAAGAATACTTTCCCAACAGCCCGACGCCGGACCGGAGCGCGCCCACGTCGCCGAAAGCCCGGCTACCGGGACCAGCGCCCGTTGCCCAGGGCAAATTCCAGTGACACCACCGCCCCGGGCGCCCATACTGGGAGCATGAGCGTCAACACCCGCCGCACAGCGGAAGGCGCCGCTGTTGCCACCCCGGCCCCCACCGCCCCCGCTGCTCCGACAGAAACAACCGCACCGGCGACTCCAACAACCGGTCCCATCACCCGTGAAGAACTGCAACTCGCTTCGCGCAACCACGCCATGCCGTTGGAGATGCTCCGATGGCCCGTCACACCGCTGGGCATGCACTATCTCCTGGTCCATTTCGACGTTCCCCAGATCGATCCCGTCTCGTGGCGGCTGAATATCGGCGGCCTCGTGGACCATCCGCACGAGTACACCCTGCCTGACCTCCAGCACCGCGAGCGCCGCACCCACGCCGTCACGATGGAGTGCGCCGGCAACGGCCGCTCGCGGCTGGAACCGCGGCCCGTGAGCCAGCCATGGGACCAGGGCGGAGTGGGCACCGCCGAGTGGACCGGTACCCCACTCGCTCCGTTGCTGCTCGACGCCGGCGTCTCACCCGACGCCGTCGAGCTCGTCTTCACGGGCGCGGACCGCGGGATCCAGGGCGGTGTGGAGCATCAGTACGCGCGCAGCCTGACGCTCCCGGAAGCGATGTCCGACGACGTCCTGCTCGCCTATGAGGTCAACGGCCAAGCCCTGCCACCGCAACATGGCTACCCAGTCCGCTTGCTCGTCCCGGGCTGGTACGGGATGACGAGCGTCAAATGGCTGCAGTCCATTGAGGCGATTGACCACAGCTTCGACGGTTACCAACAGCTCGACTCCTACCGCTATACCCAAGACGCCGACGATCCAGGCGAGCCCGTCCAGCGGATCAAAGTCCGTTCCCTCATGGTTCCTCCCGGCGTTCCCGATTTCTTTACGCGGCACCGCACCGTGAACGCGGGACCGGTCCAGCTGAGCGGCCGGGCCTGGTCCGGGAAGGGAACCGTGGACAGCATGGAAGTCTGTGTGGACGGGGTCTGGGAGCAGGCCCACCTTCAGGCCCCGACCGGCAGGCATGCGTGGCGCGGGTGGACATTCACGTGGATCGCAACACCGGGATCCCACGAACTGGCCTGCCGTGCGACGGATTCCACCGGGCAGACCCAGCCGGAAACGCCGGAGTGGAACTATCAAGGAATGGGTAACAACGACATCCAACGGCTGACGGTGACCGTCCGGGAGTAACCGGCCCGCAGGCACCCCGAAGCCGGGCCGTTGACCGTGTGCAATGGCATGAGTACTGTGAGTCCACTATCCATCCGCGCCCTGGAGGCAGCAATGGGCGGCACTTCCAAGAGCAAAGCCGACTACGAGTTCCTCACTGTCTGGCGCGTCGCGGGGACCCCGCATGAGGTCATGGATATTTTGGGCGACGCGGCAACGCTGCCCCGCTGGTGGCCTTCGGTGTATCTGAGGGTTGTTCCGCTGGATCCGGGAAATGCCGACGGTACGGGAAAAGCCTTCTCGCTGCACACCAAAGGTTGGCTGCCTTACACGCTTCGCTGGAGGTTCACGGTCACCGAGCCCATCACGGAGCGAGGTTTCGCGATCGCAGCCAGCGGTGACCTGCGTGGTACCGGGCGGTGGACTTTCGAACAGGACGGCCCGGAGACGGTGGTCACCTATGACTGGCGGGTCAGCGCGTCGAAACCGCTGCTCCGGCGGCTAAGCTGGCTGCTCAAGCCCGCTTTTGCCGCGAATCACCATTGGGCGATGGCACGCGGTCAAGAAAGCCTCGCCCTTGAATTACGACGACGACGTCCCGGCACGGATCTTTCCAAGGTCCCCCGTCCGGCGCCGCCTACGTTTGCAAGCCGATACCGCTGGCCAAGGAGTACAACGCATGCCTGACGATAACAAAGGCGAAGTCCGCTGGTTGCCGGAGCCCGAGGACCAGGACTATCCGAGCGCCGCAGACTACCTTTCCCTCCTGGAATCCGACCACGTTGTGGCCTCTGTTGTCGCCGCCCTCAAAGACGCGCCCATCCAACACCGCAAGGCCAAGGACATCCTCCGGGCCGCCCGCCTTGCGTTGCTTCCGGAAGATAACGCCCACGTGGCCTCGGACCTGAAGAAGATCAAGGAGGGCAAGAAGCTCTCGCCCATCCTGATGGTCCGGGGAGACCTGGCCACAGGCATGCCCGCGCAGGTAGCCGACGGCTATCACCGGGTGTGCGCAAGCTACTACACCGACGAGAATACGGACATTCCCCTGAAACTGGCTGATGCGCCCCGGTAACCACCACAGGCCAACCGTCATGCCCGGAGAAGGAGCAACGTGTCGTTCTTTCAGCTTGCGCTGATCGCCGCAGTCGCGCTGCTCGGTCCGCTTCTGGCCCTGCCCCGGAAGTGGCACCTTCCCGTTGTGCTTGGACAGTTGCTGGCGGGCATAGTCATCGGACGCACGGGTCTGGGACTGGTGGACTCCTCGGATCCCACCTTCACCTTCGTAGCCGACGTCGGGTTTGCCCTCATCATGTTCGTTGCCGGGACGCATGTCCCCGTCCGGGACAAAGCCATCCGTCCCGCCCTGGGTAGCGGCGCCCTGCGCGCCGGGATCGCCGCGGTGCTGGCCGCCGTCGTCGGAGTCGTCATCGCTTTCGCCTTCGGCACCGGACATGCTCCCCTTTACATCGTGCTGCTCGCGTCCTCCTCCGCAGCGCTGGTCTTGCCGATCGTCGACTCGCTTCGGCTGACAGGGCCGAAGGTCCTGACGACGACGGCGCAAGTGGCGATCGCTGACATCGCTTGCATCGTGGCGCTTCCGTTAGCCGTCGACCCGCCTAACGCTGGCCGGGCGGCGGTGGGGGCTGCCGTCGTCGCGGCTTGCGCGCTGGTCTTGTTCTTTGTGCTTCGCTGGCTGGAGAACAGCGGCAACCGCGGACGGTTGCATGACATGTCCGAGGACCGGAAGTTCGCGTTGGAACTGCGGATCCAACTGGCCTTGCTCTTCGCGCTTTCCGGGCTCGCGGTCCTGGGCCACGTCTCGATCATGCTGGCCGGGTTCTCCTTCGGCCTGGTGGTCTCCGCGGTTGGCGAACCCCGTCGCCTGGCCCATCAGCTTTTCGCCGTGAGCGACGGTTTCCTGGGGCCGGTGTTCTTCGTCTGGCTGGGCGCATCTCTTGACCTGCGGACCCTCGCGGGCAGCCCGAGAATGATCCTCCTCGGGATCTGCCTTGGATTTGGAACGCTGCTGGTCCATGGAAGCCTCCGGGCTCTCGGGCAGCCCCTTCCGCTCGCGGTGCTGGCCTCGTCCCAATTGGGAGTACCGGTTGCCGCCGCCACTATCGGCTCCCAATTGCACTTGCTGGAACCGGGAGAAGCCGCAGCCATGATCCTCGGTGCCCTCATCAGCATCGGGGCGAGCACCATCGCGGGTTCGCGGGCGGCACGCAGCTTTTCGGATGCCGCGCCGGGTTCGGCAGACGAAGCGCCAAAGAGCGAGGGGCCAGCGAGCAAAGGCGAAGCCGGCAAAGGCCCGGCAGGCAAGCCCTCCGAAGACGGTCCGGCGATCACTGCGTGATTCCCGCGTACTGCGTCGGGTAACGTCGATGCAGTAGCTGTGCGCTCGGAACGAAGGAGTGGCCGACTCCTTCACCCCGGATTTCGTTCACTGGTACGAAAGATTCAGTGACGCCGAAGACGCCCTTCGATGCTTGCACATAGTCAAACTTTTCATCTCGGCAAGCCACGCGATCAGCGAAGAAAGCTCCGCAACCTGGTTCGACCCCGACAGCTTGGACGACGCAGCCCTTGCCCTTGCCGGCATGCTTGACGAGTCTGACAGCGATGAGGCGCTTGTCGAGATCTTCGATTACTTGCACCTTTACGCTGAATTCCTCTTTGAAACTGGCCGCTGGTCGGGGACCGAGGAGGACTACTTCGTCCTTCACATGCTCCTCACCGAAGAAGCTTCCGGGGAATTGGGTCTTCCTGACGACATTCCCGAACTTTCCGACGAAGAGCAGGACCGGGCGTTCCAGGAACTCCCCGTCCTCCAGTTGACCGGACGTCTGCTGGAGTGGATTGGATCCGGAAAGGACGTCACCAGCACTGGCGTGCTCCGGCTGAAAGACATTGAAGGTGCGGCCGGAGCGGTAGGAGTGAAAGCCAGAGGGAAAAAGACCGGGAAAGGGCCTCTCTCGGAGGGCGAAGTTGATGCGGAGTCACTTGAAGTCGGCTCCATGCACGAAGTTCCCGTGCTGCGTGAAATCTGGGCTGCGCTGGTGGACATCGATGCCCTGTCGATCGGGTCGACGCGTGCCTCCCCCGGCGCAGGCGCCGAATCGTGGAACTCCCAGGACCTCGATTCGAGGCTTCAGATCCGGCGCGAGTTCCTCACGGTATTCCTTGCAAGTACCGTGATGGATTCGGGCAGCATGTGGGAGGAAGGTCCACGGGACAATGCAACCCTAGCCAGGGTCCTATTGAAGGGAACCACTGCAGAGCCCGTCAGCGTGGAGGAAATCAAGAGCGCGGCAGAGATCGATTCGACGGACGAGGTCCTGCTCGCGTTCGAGGCGATGCGGGCACGGCGCGAACTGACCAGACTCGCCGATCTTGGCCTCGTCGAGGCGGACACCCACTACACCGTTCCACCGGCGGTCATCCAGTGTGTGATCCCGGCGCTCGCCATGGTTCTTGCCATGGAAGACGATTTCGAACAGGGCTTGTCACACGGCCCATCCGACGGCAGCGCAGCGACGAACCACCGATAGAATGTCGGGGTTGACCAGCCGTAACTGGACGGTCTATCACCCACTTGAACGCTATCGAGGGAGGAACCCGTGCGCGCATCGCATGCCCGGACGCCCTTCCATGCCATGCGTTCTGGCGCTCTTGCAGTCGCCATTGTTGCCCTCGCGGCAGGGGCCCACGTCCTCTCCGGCGGAGCGCTTCCCGTCGCGCCCGTCCTGCTGGCCGTCCTCGCATTGGCCGGGCTCGTCACCACTCTTGCCACCCGGTTCAGACTCGGGTTCCCGGTCATTGCCGCACTTCTGGGAGCCGGCCAGCTGGTCCTGCACGAAGCCTTCACGGCCTTCGGTCCGCTCACCGTTCCGGCTCCGGGGTCGTCGGCACACCACTTGGCGGCCGAGCACTTCTCCCCGCCGCTGGGCGCTGAAACAATGCATTTTCACGAGGTCGACACTCCCCTCAGCTGGTTGATGCTGACCGGGCACGCCCTCGCCACTGCCGCTTCGGCATTGCTCCTTGCCAAGGGCGAGCAGGCGCTATGGCAGCTCGAGGCCTGGCTCCGTCCCCTCCTGCAGCTCATCCGCCTGATCTTCAGGCCCGACGCCGGCAGCTCAGCTGTTGCGTTCAGCGCATCTGCCGTATTCATCCCCCGCCCGTGGCGGAACCTCAGGCAAGACAGCAGACGCGGCCCGCCCGCCGTCGTCGTACCCTTCTGACTCCGCCCGGCGCCGCCTTCAACTGGTGACGGGCACCTTCCCGTACTTTGGCGCGCTTTCGCGCGCCCGTTGAAAGGCAACAACAATGAACAAGTCCTCACTCCGCCGTGCCCTCTCCGCTACCGCAATCGCCGGCGGCACCGCCGCACTGATGATGGCCGGGCTCGCAGGCGCATCTGCGCACGTCTCCATCAACCCGGACAAGACCACGGCCAACTCGTACGCCCTGCTGACGTTCGGCGTCCCGCATGGCTGCGACACCTCGGGCACCACCAAGCTGACCATCAACCTGCCCGAGGAACTGACGGACGCCACGCCTACGGTGAACCCCAACTGGACGGTCGAGAAGGTGACGCAGACGCTGCCCGAACCCAAGAAACTGGCCGACGGCACATCGATCACCAAACGCACCAGCCAGATCGTCTACACGGCCAAGGCCCCGCTGGACCCGCACTTGCGCGACGCACTGGTCCTGTCCGTGAAGCTGCCCGACACCGCTGGCAAGACCCTCTACTTCCCCACGCTCCAGAACTGCGAGCAAGGACAGACAAACTGGGCTGAAATCCCGAAAGACGGCCAGGACCCGCACTCGCTGAAGGCTCCGGCTCCGTCGGTGGCAGTCACAGCCGCGGGCGCGGCCGCGGCTGATGGTCACATGGCGGCGTCAATCTCCACGGAGCAGGCAGCTTCCGTGACCGACGACGGCTCACAGGCGCGCAGCTGGGCCGGGCTGATCGCCGGTTTGGCAGGGCTCGGGCTAGGCGGTGCGGCCTTCTTCCGCAACCGTTCCGCGAAGGCTTCAGTGTCCAAGTAACGGGTCCGCCGGGTCGGCGTCCGGAACATTACGATCCGGGCGCCAATCCGGCGCCGGTGCCGCGCCGCAGTTGACTCCGGCAAATGACGACGAAAAGCTGTGCGCATGACGAATATGCGAGTCAAGAACGGTCTCCTGCTCACCATGGCAGCAGCCTCGGTATTCCTGCTCTCCGGCTGTTTCCAAAGCCAGGCCCAGCCCTCGGGCTCAGCCGTACCCAGTGACACGGCTTCGGCTTCGTCGTCACCGTCGGCCTCGGCCTCGGGGACTCCGACCTCCAGCGGTAGCTCCACCCCAACAAGCACCGGGACGACGGCATCCGGCGTCGCTCTCTGCAAGGCGGGCTCGCTGACAGCTTCTGTCGACTCCACAGGCGGCGGAGCCGCAGGCAGCGTCTACATGAAACTCATCCTGACCAACTCCGGCACGGAACCCTGCGTCCTCAATGGCTTCCCGGGCGTCTCGCTCACGTCTGGACCCACGGGCGATCCGATCGGCGCGGCCGCCGCGCGCGACGACTCCCAGCCTGTGACACAAGTGGTTCTCGCTCCGGGGAAGGCCGGTTTCGCCCAGCTCCGCTACACCCAGGCCGGCAACTACCCCGAATGCACCCAGGCCCCTGCCGCCGGCTTCCGGGTCTACCCACCCGAGGACACCGCCTCGCTGTTCATCCCGCAGCAGCGCACGGCCTGCAGCAACACCAATATCAACCTCCTGAGCGTCCAGGCGTTCCAGGCGGGGTAGGCGGGTTTAGCGCCTGAGCCGTATCCTGCGCTGTTCCTGATTGTGTCAGTGCCGTGAGGCATGATGGAGGAATGCAGGAGCAGGAGCTACCGGGTGGTCCTGGCAATACAGCCATGGACCGCTTCAGCCGTGCCACGCGCGAGTGGTTCCTCGGCGCTTTCTCCGCGCCCACACCTGCCCAGGACGGTGCGTGGAAAGCCATTTCTTCCGGATCGCACGCCCTGGTGGTGGCACCCACCGGTTCCGGCAAGACGCTCGCGGCATTCCTGTGGGCGCTGGACCGGCTCTTGTCCGTGTCGCCGGCTGCTTCGCCGGACGCCCTTCCGGGTCTTGAGGAAACTAGCGGCCGCGCCCGTGCCAAAGCCCCCAAGCGCAAGACCCGCGTCCTGTACATCTCGCCCCTCAAAGCACTCGGCGTCGACGTCGAACGGAACCTCCGCTCGCCGCTGATCGGCATCACCCAGACCGCAAAACGGCTCGGGTTGCCGGCCCCGCTTGTGAGCGTCAGCGTGCGCTCAGGAGATACGACGACGGCGGACCGCCGCGCGCTGCTCAGCCACCCGCCGGACATCCTCATCACCACGCCCGAGTCCTTGTTCCTCATGCTGACGTCCAAAGCCCGGGAGACGCTCAGCGAAGTGGACACCGTCATCGTCGACGAGGTCCACGCAGTTGCAGGTACCAAGCGTGGCGCGCACCTCGCGGTGTCATTGGAACGGCTTGACGCGTTGCTGCCGAAGCCCGCCCAACGGATCGGTCTCTCGGCCACCGTGGAGCCGCGCGAGCTGGTCGCGCAGTTTCTCGCGGGCTCGGCACCCGTGGAAATCGTCGCGCCGCCGTCGCACAAGAACTGGAACCTCAGCGTCAGCGTTCCTGTGGAGGACATGTCGGACCTGGCAGGAGCGGCGGGCGCCTTCGATTCCGGGCCGGCCTCCGGGCTCCAGCCGCAAGCATCCATTTGGCCGCATGTCGAGGAGAAGATCGTTGATCTTGTGTTGTCGAAGCAGTCCACCATTGTGTTTGCCAACTCCCGGCGCCTCGCGGAGCGACTCACGGCCCGGCTGAACGAGATCTACGCGGAGCGCCAGCTCATGGCCGTGGAGGTGTTTTCTGCCGCGGCGGATTCGGTGGCGGACTCGGGGCCGGGTTCCTCGGGGCTGCCGTCCTCGACGGCGACACCGGCGCACATGATGGCCCAGGCGGGGAGCACCAGCGGCGCCGATCCGGTCCTGGCCCGCGCGCACCATGGTTCCGTGTCCAAGGACCAGCGTGCACTCATCGAAGACGACCTCAAATCCGGCCGGCTGCGCTGCGTTGTAGCCACGTCATCCCTGGAACTCGGCATTGACATGGGTGCCGTGGACCTTGTGGTGCAGGTCGAGTCGCCGCCGTCGGTGGCCAGCGGACTGCAACGGGTTGGCCGCGCCGGCCACCAGGTGGGTGAGATTTCCGAAGGCGTGCTCTTCCCCAAGCACCGGGCAGACCTCGTCCACACCGCCATCACCGTCGAGCGGATGCTAAGCGGAAAGATCGAACGCCTCCATGTACCCGCCAACCCCCTGGACATCCTCGCCCAACAAACGGTCGCGGCCACCGCACTGGGAAGCATCGATGTCGAGGAGTGGTTCACTACCGTGCGCCGCTCCGCCCCGTTCGCCACGCTGCCCCGCTCCGCTTTCGAAGCCACCTTGGACCTCCTGGCCGGACGGTATCCTTCGGACGAATTCGCCGAACTCCGGCCACGCATCATCTGGGACCGGAACGCCGGCACCATCGAAGGCCGTCCGGGAGCACAGCGCCTTGCCGTGACCTCGGGCGGAACCATCCCCGACCGCGGGCTCTTCGGCGTTTACATCATCGGCACCGAGACCGAAGGCTCCGGTTCTGGCTCTGCTCCTGGCTCCGGCCAGAACGGTGCGGCGTCCGCACAGGAGCCCAGTCCGGCGTCGCGCGCTGCCAAAGGCGGCCGACGCGTCGGTGAGCTCGACGAAGAGATGGTCTACGAATCACGCGTCGGGGACATCTTCGCCCTGGGTGCCACCAGCTGGAAAATCGAGGACATCACGCACGACCGCGTCCTTGTCTCGCCGGCCTTCGGCCAGCCTGGAAAACTCCCCTTCTGGAAAGGCGATTCCCTGGGCCGGCCGGTTGATCTCGGCCGCGCACTCGGAGCATTCGTGCGTGAACTTTCCGCTTCGGACCAAGGTCCGGCGCTGGAACGCTGCAAGGCCAGCGGGCTGGACGACTTCGCCGCCGGCAACCTGCTCCAGTATCTGGGCGAACAGAAGCAGGCCACGGAAGTCGTCCCCAATGACCGGACACTCGTCGTCGAACGGTTTCACGACGAACTCGGCGACTGGCGGGTCGTCCTGCACAGCCCCTTCGGCATGCCGGTCCACGCACCGTGGGCCCTCGCCGTCGGGCAGCGGCTCCAGCAGCGCTACGGGCTGGACGGTTCCGCCATGGCCGCCGACGACGGCATCGTGCTGCGGGTGCCGATGATGGAGGACGAACCCCCCGGGGCTGAGCTGTTCCTGTTCGATCCGGAGGAGCTCGAGCAGATCGTGACCGCGGAGGTTGGCGGCAGTGCCTTGTTCGCCTCCCGCTTCCGCGAGTGTGCCGCCCGTGCGCTGTTGTTGCCGCGGCAGAATCCTGGGAAAAGGCAGCCCCTTTGGCAGCAGCGGCAACGCTCGGCGCAGTTGCTGGATGTCGCCAAGAAATACCCTTCCTTCCCCATCGTGCTCGAAACTGTGCGCGAATGCCTGCAGGACGTCTACGACCTTCCGGCCCTGAAAGACATTGCCGCCTCGATCGAGCGCCGGGAACTGCGCCTGGTGCAGACCACCACGCAGCAGCCCTCACCCTTCGCCAAGTCGTTGCTCTTTGGATACGTGGCCCAGTACCTGTACGAGGGCGATTCCCCGCTCGCCGAACGCAGGGCCGCCGCTTTGGCCCTCGACTCCACGCTCCTCAACGAGCTTTTGGGCAGGGTGGAACTGCGCGAACTCCTGGACGCGAAGGTCATTGAGGCCACCGAGCTCGAGCTCCAGCGGCTGGCACCGGACCGTCGGGTCCGTGGCATGGAAGGCGTCGCGGACTTGCTGCGCCTGCTCGGCCCCTTGAGCGTCGAAGAAGTGGCTGCCCGCTTGCAGCCCGAAGGGGCCGAAGCCTCCCCCGATCCTGCGGCGATGCAGCTGGCGGCCGGATCGCATCTGGCTGAGTCGCATCTGGCCGCGTTGCGCAAGGCCAATCGCGCCCTCACAGTGACCCTCAGCGGCGTGAAACGATTCGCGGCCATCGAGGATGCGGCCCGGCTCCGGGATGCCATCGGCGTTCCGCTGCCCATGGGAGTGCCGCTCGCCTTCATCGAACCCGTCCACGATCCGCTCGGGGATCTGGTCTCCCGTTATGCACGAACCCACGGACCATTCACGGCCGAGGAAGCTGCGGCGAGGCTGGGACTGGGTGTCGCCGTCGTGGGCACCGCGCTGAAGCGCCTGGCGGCAGACGGCCGCGTGGTTGAAGGCGAGTTCCGGCCGCACCCGAGTGCGCCGGACACGGTCCCCGATGCGGCGGCGGAGTTGTTGGAGGCGCCGGAACCCCCGGCTGTCCCGCTCCACGGAGTGCCGTTTGGTAGCGAATGGTGCGATTCCGAGGTGCTACGCAAGCTCCGGCGTCGTTCGCTGGCCGCGCTGCGCGCCGAAGTGGAGCCGGTGGACGCTGCTGCCTACGGCCGGTTCCTGCCCGCCTGGCAAAACGTGTCCGTGCCTCCTGCCGGCCGCCCTGGTTCTTCTGGAGGCAGGGGTGCCCCGGCACTGCGGGGGCTCGACGGCATCATGACCGCCGTCGATCAGCTCTCCGGCGTGCCTGTTCCGGCGTCAGCCTGGGAGCCTTTGGTGCTGGCCAGCCGGATCTCCGACTACCAGCCAGCCATGTTGGACGAGCTCATGGCCGCGGGCGAAGTCTTGTGGTCCGGAGCCGGGTCGTTGCCCGGGAACGACGGATGGATCAGCCTCCATGTGGCCGAAGCCGCGGAACTGACCCTCAACCCGGACCCTGATTTCGTGCCCGGCGATGCCCAACTCCGCCTTCTGGAATACCTGCAGACCGGCGGGGGCGCCTATTTCTTCCGGCAACTCACCGAGGTTGCGGGCGGCATGGATGCTGTCCTCAGCGATGACGCCGTGGTGGCCGCCCTGTGGGACCTCGTCTGGGCCGGGCGCATCACGGGCGACACCTTCGCCCCGATCCGTGCCATGATTGCGGGCGGTCGCACGGCACACAAACAGCCAGCCCGGCCACCGCGGGCCAGGTCCCTGCGCATGAGCAGGCTCGGCCGCTCGCACGGCACGGGCTTGATGGGATCGCCCGGGCTCACGGGCGGACGCTACGGCTCGGTCAGCGGAACAGCTCCGACTCCCCCGCTCGCCGTTGGACGCTGGTCGGCATTGCCGGCTCCTGAGCTCGACCCCACGATCCACGCACGCGGCACCGCCGAACTCCTCCTCGACAGGTACGGCGTCGTGACCCGCGGCTCCGTCATGGTGGAGAACATCGTGGGCGGATTCGGGCTGATGTACAAGGTCCTCGCGCGCCTCGAAGAAGCCGGGCGGTGCCGCCGCGGCTACTTCATCGAGCACCTCGGAGCCGCCCAGTTTGCCGTGCCAGCGACTGTGGACCGTTTGCGCTCATTCACGGAGGATGCCCAACTCGCCAAGGCCGAGCCTGTCGCCTTGGCCCTGGCCTCAACGGATCCCGCCAACCCGTACGGCGCGGCCCTCCCGTGGCCCGCGTTGGCAGTCGACGCCGGATCGGGTCACCGTCCGGGGCGGAAGGCGGGGGCCCTGGTGGTGATGGTCGACGGGGCATTGGTTTTGTACGTCGAACGCGGTGGGAAGACCTTGCTCACTTTCAGCCATGACGAAGCCGTTCTCGCGGCTGCCGCTGCGGCGCTCGTAGGCGTAGTGCGCCGGGGAGCCGTCGACAAATTGATCATGGAAAAGGTCAACGGCCATGACCTCCTGGACACCCCCGTGGCGTCTGCCCTGGCGGCTGCCGGGGCGTATTCCACGCCGAAGGGATTGCGGATCCGTGCCTGAAGGCGACTCGATCTGGCGGGCTGCCGCAGAGCTGCACCGTGCCCTTGCCGGGCAGACGCTGGTCTCCTCGGACTTCCGGGTGCCCAGGTTTGCCACGCTGAACCTTGCCGGATGGACCGTGTCCGAGGTGGTGCCACGCGGAAAGCACTTGCTGATGCGCTTGCTGGAGCCGGCGGAGGGCGGTAGCGCCGCGGCGGCTTCGCCGGACGAGGCCGGTTCGGCGGCGGCCGGTTCGGCGCATGCCGGTTCGGCGCATGCCGGACGGACCCGGCGCGCCCTGACCATCCATTCGCACTTGAAAATGGAGGGAAGCTGGCAGATCTATGCCCCCGGCGGCCGCTGGAGGAAACCCGGCCACACGGCCAGGTGCGTCCTCCGCACGGCGACGGCCGACGTCGTCGGTTTCTCCTTGGGAATTTTGGAAGTGATCCCTACCCCGGACGAGTCCCGCGTAGTAGGGCACCTTGGCCCGGATCTGCTCGGGCCCGACTGGGACGCGGAAGAGGCCGTTCGTCGCCTACGGGCCGCGGCTGACACCCCGATCGGCGTCGCACTATTGGACCAGCGGAACCTCGCCGGGATTGGCAATATCTACCGGTGCGAGGCGTGTTTCCTGGCTGGGGTGCATCCGGCCTCGCCTGTGTCGGCTGTGAAGGACCTGACACGGATGCTCGGGGAAGCCAAGGTCCTGCTCGAAGCCAACTTAGGACCGGGGCGAAGGGTCACGCGCGGCACCGCGTTCCCTGGAGTCCGTGGGACTCCCCGCTCCGGCTTTTGGGTATACGGCCGCGAGCACCAGCCGTGCCTTCGCTGCGCTACGCCCATTCGCCGTGGGGCGCTGGGACCGGCGTCGGGGTTGGAAGAGCGGACCATCTACTTCTGCCCGAAGTGCCAGCCCGCCCTTTGATGCTGGATTTGTCCGGCGACGTGGAATGGATATGAGACGCGAAGACGGCCTGGCGACGCCCGGATTCAGGTGTCACCAAGGAATTTGCGCGACGCCGGGACAAATCCGCGTCACGGGGCGGCAGGCACCACTTCGGGGGCGGCCTTGGGAGCCTTGACCGGAACCGTGAACAGGGGCAGCAACAGCTGAACCACAGGCCCAATCGCAAGCGCGTAGACCACGGTTCCCACGCCGACAGATCCACCCAGCAGCCAACCCACACCGAGCACGACAACCTCGATCAACGTGCGGGACAAGCGCACGGACCAGCCCGTGCGGCGGGCAAGTCCCGTCATGAGTCCGTCGCGGGCACCCGGGCCAAGTCGTGCTCCGATGTAGCACGCGGAGGCGATGCCGTTGAGGACTACGGCGCCGGCGAGCATGGCGATCTGGCCACCCAGGTGCGAGAACGCGGGGATCAGCGCCAGGCCGATGTCCGCGAAGACACCCACCAGCACCGCGTTGGCGAGGGTTCCGAAGCCGGGCATCTGCCGCAGTGGGATCCAGAGGAGCAGGACCAGGAAGCTGACAACCACCACGACCGTGCCGATGCTCCACCCGATCTTCCCCGCGACGCCCTGGTGGAACACATCCCAGGGATCCAGGCCAAGGCCGGCCCGGATGAACATGGCCAGGGAGATCCCATACATTGCGAGGCCGATCAGGAGCTGGGTGATTCTGCGGGTCATCATGAAACCATGCTCCCTAAAACTGGCATTGCATTCCATAGCCAGTTTGCGATACTGGTCTTATGCCCGGATCCCTGAACCCCACAGCCATGGCGCGTCTCCTCGGTCCATGGAACACTGGCGCCGCTCCCGCCTATCGCGAGCTTGCCGACGTCGTACGCCTTTTGGTGATGGACGGGCGTATCCCGCTCGACGTCGCACTGCCCAGCGAGCGCGCGCTTGCCGTCACCCTGGGGGTCAGCCGGACCACCGTCACCGCAGCGTACGCCAGCCTGCGCGAGCAAGGATTCCTCAGCGGCGGCCAGGGCAGCAGGGGCAGGACGGGCATTCCGCACCGGACGGTTCCCGTCAGCGGACCGGGACTGGCCATCCCGGACGGAGTTCTTGACCTCGCCTATGCTTCACTGCCGGCCACGGGCGAGGTGGTGCACCGGGCTTTCGCTGATGCGTTGATTGACCTCCCGGCACTGCTGCCCGGCTTTGGCTACGACGCGGTCGGCCTCCCGCCCCTCCGGGAAGCCATCGCGGACCGCTATACCGCAGCCGGCATTCCCACGACGGCCGCGCAGATACTGGTGACTTCGGGGGCGCAGCACGCGCTGAACATCATCTTGAAGACCCTCGCCGGGCGGCAACAGAAAGTCCTCGTGGAGCACCCCAGCTACCCCAACGCGCTCGACGCAATCCGCGCTTCCGGCTCCCGCACGGTTCCCGTGCCCATGCCGCCTGCCGCGGAGCCGACGTCGGGCGGTAGCGCGGAACCGGCGTCGGGCGGCTGGGATATCGATGCCATGGTCGCGGCAATGCGCCACCAACGTCCGGCCATGGCTTACCTCGTGCCCGATTTCCACAACCCCACTGGGCGGATCATGTCCAACCTTCAGCGCCGCCGCCTGGTCCGCGACGCGGCAGGGACGGGCACTGTCCTGGTGGTGGATGAAACGTTGCGCGAGCTGAACCTCGACGACGTCAGCACCTCGCCGCTCGCGGCGTTCAGTCCGGCGGTGGTGACCATCGGTTCGCTCAGCAAGTCGCATTGGGCAGGGCTCAGGACCGGATGGATCCGCGCTGAAGAGGACCTGATCAGCCGCTTCGTGCAGACCCGGACCACGATGGATCTGGGCGGGCCCATCGTCGAGCAATTGGCTGCGGCTCGACTGCTCCGGGCCTTCACCGAACCTCTGGACGCCAGGCTCGCGGAGCTGCGGCGGAACCGGGAAGCGCTCCTTGGTCTCCTGGCCGAGCACCTGCCCGATTGGCATGTGGAACGTCCACGCGGCGGACTCACAGCATGGTGCAGGTTGCCCACGCCGTCGAGTACGGCGCTCACCGTCGTCGCCCCGGACTTCGGCGTGCGGCTGGCGGCTGGGCCGCGTTTCGGCGTCGGGGGCGCTTTCGAGCACTTCATGCGCGTCCCGTACACCCTCGCGCCGGCCCAGCTTGAGACGGCGGTGCTGGCACTGCGCGACGCCCAAGCCCGGATCGACGCGTCGCCGCAGCTCCGCAGGACCTTGAAGGCACCCCAGGAAGCCGCCGCCATCGCGTAGCGCGCCTAAACCGCCGCTCCCCCACCCAACTAGCTCGCATTTGTTGTCGTTTTGAGGCCTCAGAACGACAACAAATGCGAGTCAGTTGGGTCGCCCGGCACCCATGCGCTGCTTGGCGGTGTTGGTGCCGGGCCCGATCGGGACATGCGAGGTGGCTCTGGCCAGGCCAAACTGCGGCATGCCGTTGTAGACCACTTCAATTCCCGACGCCGGCACCTGATAGGTTTCGTGCCACACGCCAATGTCTCCGCTTCCCGAGACTTCCTTCATGAAACGTCGCCAGGGCCCCAAATGCGGCGAATCCCTGTCCGCCGCGAAGCGCCTTAGATGCTCTGGACTCTCCCAATAGCTGAGCAACATGGTGGTGCGCCCGAACCACTGTTCGCAGCCGAGCATCCCGGACTCGGGATGCTCGGCGAGATGACGGAGCATGGTGGGCATCGCCGAGGCCACGCGCGCCACGTTGCCGATCTTCCACCACCGATTGGCCCGCATTCCGATAAGGAATACCGTCACCGACTCGCGCCCGATGTCAGCCGTGAAGCGTCCAGGGAAGATTTCCTGTGCCATGTGAATCCTTCGGTCTGGGAACGGTAGCTCAAGTTCCGTTTATCGAGTTTCATAACATTGTTATGAAACAATGTTATGAAACACTTGGAGACATGGCAAGACCCATCGTTCACGACCAGCTCGTCCGGCAGCGGCTTCTTCAGGTGACGGCAGAACTCGTCGACCGGGATGGCCCCGCGCGGGTTACGCTCCGGGACGTTGCCTCAGCCGCCCAGACCTCAACCACCGCGATCTACTCACTTTTCGGCGGAAAGGCCCAGTTGCTGACGGCCGCCGTCGACGACGGATTCCGTTCCTTCGGCGATTCGCAGCGGCTCGCCGAAAGCGGCGGACTTCGAGGCCTGGGCCTCGCCTACCGCTCCTGGGCAGTGGAACATCCGGCCTTGTATAGGCTCATGTTTGGCGGCGCACTTGCCAGCTATGTGGACTGCAGCCCGACGCCGGCAGTCGCCTCGGAAGCCATGCTTCCCCTCATGGAAGCGGTGGCCGCCGCGCAGAAAACGGGGACGGTCCGAGATACCGAGGCCAGCACGATCGCCATGTCCATTTGGGGACAGGTCCACGGACTGGTGAGCCTGGAATTGGCGAACATGGACGACCCCGGAACGGACTGGGAGGGGATCTACGCCGCATCGTTGGATGCCGTGGCGCGCGGCTGGGCAGCCTGAGCCGGCTTCACCTCCCCCAACCCAACTGACCCCTGCCCAACTGACTCGCACTTGTTGTCGTTTAGAGGGCTCAAAACGACAACAAGTGCGAGTCAGTTGGGTGGGCCGGGGGGTTAGGCGTACACCTTCTCCAGGAACCCGCCCCAGGCCTTGGCAGTCAGTTCGGAATCGCCGCTGCCGCTGAAATCGTGCACCGTCATGCCCACGGGGGCTCCGAAGGAGTTACGGCCGAAGAAGCGGTAGAGGGTGTCGGCCGTCCGCAGGCCCAGGAAGTGCTGGTTGGAGAAGTCGAGCTCCCCGCTCAGCCGCCCCACGCCGTCGACGTCCACCTCAACAGTCGAACCATGTGCGACGCCATCCACGCCGAGGGCCTTCTTCAATTGCACGAAACCGTCGGGCGTCTGCGAGGCCGCCGGGCCCTGAATGTCGGTGAAGACTACAGGCTTGCCGTCGAAGTACTGAAGGTACTGGCCCAGGGTGTGCAGGTAGAACTCAGTGTGCTTGCTGGCGCCGTCGTACTGCCCCTCCCAGTTGTCCGCGAAGATACCGCTGTGGACATAGTGCAGCTTGGCACGGCCGCCGTCGAGCGGTTCGAGTACGTGCTCGAGCTGGTTGAACCAGCCGTCCGGCCCGTCCATCCGGGTCACCAGGTGGCTGGGGTATTCGTCCACGGTCTTCACGGCCGGCCACTGGTCGGTGGGGAACATCCAGGCCGAGGTGTCCTTGGTGACAGCCTGCCAGACCCGCTCAGGAGTGCCGGGCAGTTCGGTGTCGGCCACGATTTCGAATTCACGGTTGTCAGTCATTGTCCTGTTCCTTTTCTGGAGAGTGCTGCGTGTTTGTCTTGAGTGCGGGATGAAGTACGACGACGAGCCGGTGCTTGCGTGCGCCGCTCGCCGCCGCGGAACCTCCGCCGTCGTGGTACTTGTCCACGAGCCGGGTCACCGCTACGCCGAGTTCCTCGGCAAAAGCGGCACGGTCCGACGCCGATCGGAAGGTGATTTCGCCGTCGATCGCGAAACTTGCAAGCGTCTTCTTGGCTGCGGCCGCGCCCGCTATCAACTTGCCCATCTCCTGGACCGTCCGGGCCGCGAGGGCAAGGAGCCAGAAGGCGGAAAAGCGGTCCGAGAAGCGTCGGGGATCCGGCGCCACGGATGCAAGCGCCACCGGCGAGATCAGGTACGACGCCGCCGTCGCGCGCAAAACGCGTTCGGTGACGTTGCCCTTCTTCCGTTCCTCCACGAGCTCGACGAGCCCGTGGCGCTCAAGGGCCTTGAGATGGTAGTTGACTTTCTGCCGGGGCAGGCCCACTTTCACCGCCAGCTGGGTAGCGGAACCGGGCTCGACAAGCTCCTGAAGAATGCGGGTGCGGATCGGGTCCAGCGACGCTTCCGCCGCGGCGGGGTCCTCGATCACTTCGATGTCCAACATGTCTCCATTGTGCCTGCCGACAACTTTTATTGTCAAGAACTTTTTTATCGTCGGGTGAATTGGGGACACGGCTAGGGGGCGCCCCGCCGGCCTGTACCGCTGCGGTTAGCGAAGGAGTACCCTGCGGGTATCACTGTCCGTGAGGTGCAAGATGAGTTTCAATAGTCCGCCCGCTGGGTCCGAAGCCAATCGGCCACCCAGGCGTCGCAGGGGGCGGATTCGGGCTTGGGCCTCACGGCGCCCTGGCCTTGCCGCGTTGTCCATTGCCGCGGTTATCGCGCTTGTGGGCACCGCCGTCTTTCTCGGCGCCTCCTGGTCCCGGACGCTAGTGGTGGCCGGTGCGGGGGCAAGCGGTGCTGGGCCCGTGGATCCGGGGATCTCTAAGATCCAGCACGTCATCGTCATCATGCAGGAAAACCGTTCGTTCGACAGCTACTTCGGGACGTTCCCCGGAGCTGACGGAATACCGATGCAGAACGGCTCCCCCGCGGTGTGCGTTCCCGATCCGGCCCACGGCTCGTGCGTGAAACCGTACTACGACCCCGCCGACCGGAACTCCGGTGGCCCGCACAGCCAGAGCAATGCCGCGGCGGACATCAACGGCGGGAAAATGGACGGCTTCATCGCGCAAGCCGAGAAAGCCTCGACCAACTGCCCACCGAACGCCCCAGCCTGCGCGGGCGGCAACCAAAGCGACGTGATGGGCTACCACGATGCCCGTGACCTGCCCAACTATTGGGCGTATGCCAAAGACTTCACGTTGCAGGACCACATGTTCGAACCCAACGCCTCATGGAGCCTGCCCGAGCACCTGTACATGGTCTCGGAATGGTCGGCCAAATGCAGCCGCGCGGGCGACCCGCAATCCTGCGTGAACGCCCTCCAGAATCCAGGCAGCCCGCCGGACTTCACCACCTCGGTCCAGTCCACCCTCATCGGCAAATGCCGGGCCGGCCTGCAAAACAAGGCCTGCCAGGACGCACTCGCCGCAGCGGGGATCACCCCGGACATTGCCGCTCAACTGCACGCCCTCATCATGGAAAACTGCGCCGGCTCGGATTCCTATGCGAGTTGCCAGACCGCGATCGACAAAGCAACCCTCCCCGAAGCGCTCAAACAAAAGCTGCTCGCCGCCGCCAAATTACTTGCTCCCCCTGACTACGCCTGGACCGATCTGACCTACCTGCTGCACAAACAGAACGTGCCCTGGGCCTACTACGTCTTCAACGGCACAGAGCCCGATTGCCAAGACGACGCAGCCATGTCCTGCGCTCCCGTAGCCCAGAACGCGAAGACGCCGGGCATCTGGAATCCACTGCCCTACTTCGACACCGTCAAGCAGGACGGCCAGCTAGGCAACATCCAGTCCCTCACCAACTTCTACGCCGCCGCCAAGAAGGGCACATTGCCCGCTGTGAGCTGGATCGACCCCACCGGAGCGGTCAGCGAACACCCTCCGGCGCTGATCAGCACCGGGCAGGCCTACGTCACGGGGCTGATAAATGCCGTCATGTCAGGCCCTGCCTGGAACAGCACCGCCATTTTCCTCTCGTGGGATGACTGGGGCGGTTTTTACGACCACGTCACCCCGCCCACCGTGGACCAAAACGGCTACGGCCTCCGGGTCCCGGGAATCGTCATCAGCCCCTACGCCAAACAGGGCAACATCGACCACCAAATCCTCAGCCACGACGCCTACGCCAAGTTCATCGAAGACGACTTCCTCCACGGCCAACGCCTCGACCCGGCCACGGACGGGCGGCCGGATCCCCGGCCCGGCGTCCGTGAGGACAACTCCCAGCTCGGCAACTTGGTGAACGACTTCGACTTCAACCAGCAGCCCATCAAGCCTGTCATCTTGCCGGGCGGCACAACGTACTAGGTGTTTGGGCCCCTGGGCCGCCCTTGTTGCGGCCCCGGTAGAATAGACCGGTGATGCAATCCCCCCTTCCAGTGCGCGACGGCGTCAACGCCACCCGTCTGCGCCTCCCGGACGAGGGGCCTTGGGACACCGCAATGGACTACATGATGCACCGCTGGGGCCATATCGACCCCCAAGGCATCGAGGACAGGTTCGACGCCGGCGAAATCGTCGGCGAAGGCGGCGCGCCCCTTGACCGCGGCACCCCCCTCGAAGAACACACCTTCATTTGGTACTACCGCACCCTCCCGCCGGAGACCCGCATGCCGGTGGAGATCAACATCCTGCACCAGGACGATCACCTCCTGGTGGTCGACAAGCCCCACTTCCTGCCGACCACCCCGGGCGGGACCTACATCCAGGAATCCGCGCTCGTCCGGCTCCGGAACCAGCTCGACCTGCCGGACCTCATCCCGATGCACCGGCTCGACCGCATGACCGCCGGAGTGTTGCTGCTCTCCACCAACCCGGAGACCCGCGGCAAGTACCAGGTGCTCTTCGAAAAACGGCAGGTGCAAAAGGAGTACGAGTGCGTCTCCGCCGCGGCACCCGCCGCAGGCTTTCCCGCGGTCGGCTTCCCCGCCGTCGTACGCAACCGCATGACCAAATCCCGCAGCTACCTTCTCGCCGAGGTCATCGACGGCGAACCCAACGCGGAAACCCGCATTGAGCTGCTGAGAACGTTCGACGGCGGCACTCACGACGGCGGTGTGGCTCGCCGGGCGCTGTATCGGCTTGAGCCCCACACCGGCAAGACCCACCAGCTTCGCGTGCATATGGCCTCGCTCGGGCTGGGAATCGTGAACGACGCGTTCTACCCCGACCTCCTGGACAAGGCCCCGGACGACTACTCCAAGCCCCTGCAGTTGCTGGCGCGCGGCATCCGATTCGTTGACCCCATCAGCAAGCAGCCCGTGGAATACCGGAGCCGACTCGAGTTGAGCGAAGCCCACCCCGCCTGACGCTCGCTCACCTATGGGGGCTTTCCCGGGACGCCCGCTCACCAATACCGGGTTTCCCCCAATCCCTCGCTCACCAAGATTGAGGAACACGTCCGTCTTGAGGCCGTATCCGCAGGAGCGCTGGGCAAAAGGGCGTCACAAGTGAGCGAGCGTCCGGTAAGGAGTGGGTTTCCAACACCGGGGCGGCGAAACAAACGCTCCGGTTCCCCGTCGCGAACGGGACCGGGCGTATATGCTCAGTTTTGCCGGCTCGCTGACCGCGGGCGGTGTTCGGTCTCGCGAAAAGGAACCAGATGGCCCACGCTGAAAACGAAGTCTCGATCAACCGCCCCGCAAACGACGTCTACGCCTTCCTGGCGGACGGACTGAACAATAAGCTGTGGCGTCCGGCCGTGAAGACCGTCTCCCTCGCAAGCGGAGAAGCAGGGAACAAAGGTGCCGTGTACTCCCAGACGATGGCTGGCCCAGGCGGCCGGACGATCGCCGGCGACTACGAGATCATCGCAGCCCAGCCGGGCAAACGACTCGATTTCCAGGTCATCGCCGGCCCCGCCCGCCCAACAGGATCCTTCACGCTGGACGAGAACAACGGGAGCACGACCGTACGCTTTGCCTTGGATCTCCAGCCCAAGGGCTTCATGAAACTCATGGGGTCGATGATCACGAAGACCATGGAGTCGGAAGTCGGACAACTGGGGCAGTTGAAGTCCGTGCTTGAGGCGCAGTCCGCCTGACGCCACCCGCGAAAGCCCGCGGCTTCCCTCATTCTTCCGAAGGCCCGAACACGCTCCGGAACACCTCCGTCGTCTCGGCGCTGAACAGCACGAATTCGACGAGTTCCAGCCCACTGGAGCCTTCGGCGTCGAACCGGCTGACGGCGTCGAGCGCTACCGTTGCGACATCGCGCGCGTCCCAGCCGTAGACACCCGCGCTGATTGCGGGGAACGCAACGGAACTGGCCCCAAGGCACACTGCCACTTTCAGGCTTTCACGGAAACACGACGCCAGCAGTTCCGGATCGTTCTGGCCCGCGTGCCTGTTGGGGCCAACGGTGTGGATCACCCATCGGGCAGGCAATTTGAACCCGGGGGTGGCCACTGCTTGGCCCACCGGCAGTCCGTGCGGGTACCGCTCGCGCACCTCCATGCACGCGGCCAGGAGCTCCCTGCCCGCCGCGCGATGGATCGCGCCGTCCACTCCCCCGCCACCCATCAACGACGAGTTGGCAGCGTTGACGATCGCATCGACGTCGCGCGTGGTGATGTCACCTTGCAGGATTTCGAGCCGCATGGCGCCAGTCTTGCACGACACTCCGGCAGATGCACCAAAGTGGGGTACTTTGTGCCCATGGACATCACCACCGCCGAAGGCTGGGGAGCCGCGATCTATGTCTGGATCATCCCCATGGTGGTCGGCGACGCGATCTTCCCGCCCATCCCGTCCGAGATGCTGGTGATTACCGGTGGCGCGCTGGCCGCCGAGGGCCGGGTCAACCTGTGGCTGGTGGGTTTGATGGCCGCCGTCGCCTCTTGGCTGGGCGACATGATCGTTTTCCAACTATTCAAGCGCCGCCTGGGACATGTCCTGGACCGCTGGGCCTGGGGCCGCAAAGTCCATCAGGGCATTCACAGGGCCATCGCCAGGGCCGGGCGCTCCTCCACCTATGGCGCGATCATCGGCGCCCGGTTCATCCCTGGCGGGCGGCTTGCTGCGTCCGCTGCTTCCGGGATCGCCGAGGTTTCCTCCCGTGGCTTCAGCCTCTGCGCTGGCCTGGGCGGGCTGTTGTGGGCCACGTGGCAGACGGGGCTGGGTTACTTTACGGGCTCGACGACGAAGCTTCCGTTCTGGGCGAGCTCACTGATCGGCGTCGGCGTGGGGCTGCTGATCGGCGTCGTGGTGGGCGTCATTGTCACGCGTCGCCGGGGCGACCGCTCGCCGGTGGACGAGCCGGGCGAGCCGCCGCACCTGTAGGCGCGTCCCGACGTCGGGCTCAAACCGGCGACCATTTCCCCCGCTTGCGGCGCAGAACATAAAGGTTCCCAGTGAGCGCTACGCGTTCGACGGCGTCGCGCATCATGGCTGCCGACGCTCGCGCCTCGCTGTTCTCACCCGGGTAGTCGCGCGGCTCCACCAGGAAGCGGAGGCTGATCTGGGCGACGCCACCAACAATGTCCAGCTGATTGGATTCGACATGATGACGCGTTTCCAGGGCCTCAAGCGCAGCGGCCATGACGGACTCAGGCGGATTGCCTGGCTTGAGCCCGGTGATCTTCAACTTGGTCTGAAACGACGGCATCCCTCAACCCTAAACGCCCGCTCACAAACAAGCCCTTCGGTCCGCACGCTCGCTCACCTATCGGGCCAAAACCGGAAACGCCCGCTCACCTATGAGCGTTCAGATGTGCACGAGCGTTCCGGCCGACGCCGACACAAGTGAGCGAGCGTTTCCAAAAACACCCACATAAGTGAGCGAGCGTCTGACCCAGGAGACGCCCGCTCACAAACAAGCCCTCCCAGCCGCACGCCGGCTCACATGATGTGAGCGGGCGTCGGGGGAAAGACCCATATAGGTGAGCGGGCGTCGGAAGGGAAAGGAACCGGCTATCCCGTGTTGCGGAGGCCGGCGGCCACGCCGTTGACGGTGATGAGCATGGCCCGTTGGAGGCGTTCGTCGATCTCGGCACCGGAAATGGAGGCTTCGCGGACGCGGCGCAGCAACTCAACCTGCAGGTAGCTGATGGGGTCGAGGTATTGGTCGCGGATTTCGAGGGAACGCTTGAGCGTCGGCTGGGCTTCGAGGAGCTCGGTTTCCCCGCTCAGGAGTTCAACTTCGGCAACCGTGAGGTCGTACTCAGTGCGGATGGCCTTGAACAGGTGGTGCAGCTCTTCCGGAACGAGCGAAGACACGTAGTGCCCGGCGATGTCCATGTCCGTCTTGGCGAGGGTCATCTCGACGTTGGAAATCACGGACTGGAAGAAGTGCCAGCGCTTCATCATCTCCGCGAGCTCGGCGGTGTTGCCCGCCTCGCGGGCGGCCTTCAGGCCTGAGCCAACGCCGAACCAACCCGGAACGATCTGCCGTGATTGCGTCCAACCGAACACCCACGGGATGGCCCGCAGCCCGCCCAGTCCGGCTCCGGAATCGGGGCGCTTGGAGGGCCGCGATCCGATGTTCAGGGATCCGAGCTGCTCCACCGGCGTAGAGGCCAGGAAGTACGCGGGCAAGTCCGGATCGTCGATCAGCGAGCGGTACTCAGCAAACGCGGCGTCGGAAATGATTTCCATGACGTGGCCATAGCGTTCGCGCTCGTCGTCGGACGTGCGCGGGGTGCGGTGCAGCGCGGAACCCTGCATCACGGCGGCCAGGGAGAGCTCCAGGTTTTCGCGGGCGAGCTCCGGCAGGGAGTACTTGTCCGAGATGACTTCGCCTTGCTCGGTGAACTTGATAGCGCCTTCCAGCACGCCGTTCGGCTGGGCCATGATGGCGTCGTAGGTCGGTCCGCCGCCACGGCCCACGGAGCCGCCGCGGCCATGGAACAAGCGGACGTTCACACCGTGCTTTGCGGCGACGTCGCGCAGCTTGCGCTGGGTCTTGTGGATCTCCCACTGGCTCGTCATGACGCCGGATTCCTTGTTGGAGTCCGAGTATCCCAGCATGATCTCCTGGACATCCCCGCGCAGCCTTACCAGGGAACGGTACGACGGGTCGGAGAGCAGCAGGTCCACGATTTCGGCCGAAGCACGCAGTTCCTCGACGGTTTCCAGAAGCGGGGCGAAGCCGATCTTGGCATACGGAGCAGCGCCGAACAGGTCGATCAGTCCGGCTTCGCGGGCCAGCACCGCGGCGGCCAGGACATCGTCCGCGCCGCGCGTCATGGAGATGATGTACGTTTCGACGACGTCGGGCCCATACGTCTGGAGGGCGTGCCGGATGCTGCGGAAGACGTCGTACGTGCGGTCGCCGT
Organism: Arthrobacter sp. FW306-2-2C-D06B; assembly: GCF_021789175.1. NCBI lineage: Bacteria > Bacillati > Actinomycetota > Actinomycetes > Micrococcales > Micrococcaceae > Arthrobacter > Arthrobacter sp. FW306-2-2C-D06B. Next base: position 515,410 of record NZ_CP084560.1, on the reverse strand, counting down.
CGCCGTCGAGCTTGATCGGGTGGCCGGACAGCGGGCGGCGCGAAGCCAGCTCCGCGCTCAGCCGCTCGAAGCGCTCGGCGCGGCTCAACTTGCCGTAGGGAGTCCCGACGCCGATCCGGTCCATGAGCTGCCCGACGGCGTCGTGGTGGTAGTCGGCATGTTCACGGATGTCGAGGGTCGCCAAGTGCAGCCCGAACGAAGCGATCGCGCGGCGGACCCGGGCCAGCGCGCCATCGGCCACGAGGACGGCCGAGTGCTTCCGCAGCGAGGCTTCCAGCAGCTCGAGCTCTGCGAGAAGTTCCGAGGTGGAGGCGTAGTCACGGCCGGGTTCGTGATGGCTGGATGCGGACACGCGGCGGCCGGTGTTGATCAGCTTGGCCTTGATGCAGGTCAGTTTGAGGCGGTAGGGCTCCTGCGCGTTCAGCTCCAGGATGCGCTTGTCGAGGCCGGGCAGGTTCTTGAGGTCGACGGCGATCGAGTCCACGAGGTCCTCTTCCGCGTCCACGAGGGCCGTCGAGTTGGAGAGGACGGAGATCAGTTCGTCGATCATCGAGATGCTGATCCGCACGGCATGCTGGTTCTGGAGCTGCAGGATTTCGCGGGTGACGGAGGCGGTGACGTTCGGGTTGCCGTCGCGGTCTCCGCCAATCCAGGAGCCGAAGCGGATGGGGGCGTTGTGCGCCGGCAGCACCACGCCGTGCTCCCCCAGCAGCTCGGAAAGGTCCGTGAGCATTTCCGGCATGGCATCGGTCAGGATGCTGCTCAGGTAATAGATGGCGTTGCGGGCCTCGTCCACGGGAGTGGGGCGGACTTGGCGCAGTTCGTCGGTCTGCCACATCTGATCGATGATCTCGGCGAGCTGGCGGTCTTGTCGACGACGGGCGGCCGTACTCTCAACAGTGGATTCGGCCAGGACGTCCGACAGCTTGCGGATCTTGTCGAGCACCGAACGGCGGGAGGCTTCGGTGGGGTGCGCGGTGAAAATAGGACGGACGTCCAGTTCATTGACGACGTCCTGCAGGGCCTTTGTTCCGGCCTCGTCGGCGATCTCGGCCACGGCTTTGGCGAGCCAGCCGTCCTTTTCCTGGCGGGTGCGCAGTCCGCGGACGCGGTGCACTTGCTCGGCGGCGTTGGCGAGGTGGAAATAGAACGCGAAGGCGCGGACCAGCTCAGTGGCTTCCTCAAGGGGCAATGAGGCGAGCAACTCCCGGACCTGGGCGACGACGTCGTGCGCGCTCCACGGACCTGTGGCGTCGGCGCCTCCGCGGGCGGCTTCCTTGGATTCCTTGGTGAGCAGGCGCACCTGCTCGACGAGCTGAAGCAACTCGGGCCCGTGCTGGCGGACCAACGACTCTCCGAGAAGCGTGGAGACGCGGCGGACATCGGCCCGCAATTCCGCGGCAAGGTCGGTGCTGAGATGTGCAGTGTCAACCATGAAAAATACCTTCTGGCGTTGGGTGTGGCCCGTACACTGCGCTGGATACTGTGAGCCGGATTACTGATATTTCCAAAGGAATCCTACCCGCAGCCCATACGCGGCCGGCAATCCGTCTCAAATGTTGTCGCGGCGTCCGCCCTGGCCGCCTCCCCCGGTTGCCTGGCCGCCCAACTAGCTCGCAGTAGATGTCGTTTTCAGCCCCCATAACGACAACAACTGCGAGTCAGTTGGGTTACGGGAATGGCGGCGGGAGGTGCATGGTTAAGGCAACGACAGACCCCCCAAGCCGCTGGAGGAACCATGAGCGCAACAGCCCCCGCAAGCAACGCCCAGCTGGAACGTTGGCAGCGTTTCCGCAACGGCCGCAACGCCGCCCTCGCAGCGGACCACGGCTGGCTGACCCTCACTTCCTTCCAGTGGCTCGAATCGGCACCCGCCGCCGTCGAGCTCGTCCCGGGGCTCTGGTCAACGGACGGCACGACGGCGACACTCACCGCGAGCGCGGCCGATGGGCTCACGCTCGTGGAAACGGGAGCTCCTGTGGACGGCACGATTTCGGCCACCCTCCAGGACGAGGAATCGCTCATGTGGGTGCAGTTCGGCGGCGCGGATGGCACAGAGGTGGTGGTCGAGCTGGCCACGCGCGCGGACAAGTACGCCATCCGCACCCGGGACAACTCCTCGCCAGTGTTGACGGAGTTCGACGCCGTTCCCACCTATGAATACAATCCGGACTGGGTGCTTGAAGGCCGCTTCGAGGAATACCCCGAACCGGTGGATGTTCCGATCGGGACAGCCAACCCCTTGGTGGACGGGGTGCACCGATCCGTAGGCGAGGTGGTTTTCCGGGCGCCGGGCCTTCCCCACGAGATCCGTCTGCACGCCGAGGAAGAGAAGCTCGGAGCACTGACTGTCACTTTCCACGACGAAACGAACGGCAACACCACGGACGAATGGCGCAAGCTGTCCGTCTCGCGCCCCCGGCACGATGGCTCAGTTGTGCTCGACTTCAACCGCGCCATCAACTACCCCAGCGCCTTCACCCCGTACGGGACGTGCCCCATGCCCGTGGCGGGAAATTCGATCGACGTGGCGGTCGAGGCCGGGGAGAAACTGCCGGCCGGCCGGATCGCCTGAAACCAAAGGGCGTTACATCTCCCATAAGGCACGGTACACTCTTCTTGGAAAGCGCTTACCAAGCGCTCCTGGAACGACACCGACGTCAGCAACCCCGCCACGGGGATAGATGAGGAGAGCCATGGGCACCCTGTCCACGCCCGTCCCGGCAGAACGCAAACAGCCCAGCCATGAAGCAAGCCGGGTGGCCCTTGTGGGGGTCCACGGTTTCGGCGCGCACCACTTGCAGAACCTCGAAAGGCTTCAGGCCAACGGCGTCGTACGTCTCGTTGCCGTAGCGGATCCGAATCCGCCTGCCCCAGGCGCACTCCCGCCGGGAACTGCTGTATTCAGCAACCTGGACGAACTCCTGGCTGGAACCCCCGCACTGGACCTGGTTATTGTGGCCACACCCATCCAGACGCACGCGCAGCTCGCCCTCGCAACGCTCCCCCACGCAGACCTTTACCTCGAGAAGCCTCCGGTCGCTTCCCTCGCCGACTTCAATCGTTTGCAGGAAGCCTCCACTGCGGCCGGCAGGAGCGTCCAGGTCGGCTTCCAGAGCCTCGGATCCCGGGCCTTGCTGGCCATTGAGGAGCTGCTCGCGGCTGGAGAGATCGGCACGCTTCTGGGCATCTCGGCCTCCGGGCGTTGGGTGCGCGACCGCGCCTATTACAAGCGCTCCCGCTGGGCGGGCAAACGCAGCCTGGACGGCATCGACGTCGTGGACGGCGTTGCCACCAACCCGCTGGCACACGCCATCGCCACCGCCCTGAGGATCGCGGGGGCGCGGACGGTGGACGATCTTGCCGCTGTGGAAACAGACCTGTACCGCGCCAATGACATCGAATCCGACGACACCTCCGTGATCCGGATCCGCACCGCCGCGGGCCTACCCATCACATGTGCGCTCACCCTGTGCGCCGCCGAATCCGCGGAACCGTACATCACCTTGCAGGGCAGCGATGGCACGGCGGTGTTCCACTACACCGAAGACCGCCTCACCGTCAGCTCTGCCGCCGGGACGCGCGAAACCGTGTACAGCCGTGTGGACCTCACCGAGGACTTGCTGGAGCATCGTCGCTCGACGCCGGGCCCCGTGGCGCCGCTGCTCAGTCCCCTCACGGACAGCGGCGCCTTCATGCAGGTCCTGGAGGCGATCCGCACCGCGGAATCTCCCGCACTGATCCCGGAAGAGTACGTCACGTGGGAGGGCGAAGGCGACGCCGCCCGTGCCGTGATCAATGGAATCGAAGACGCCCTGGAACGCTCGACGGCGGCGCACGCCACCTTCAGCGAACTCGGCTTGCCGTGGGCGCGGCCAGCCGTCGACGCCGGAAGGCCGGTTTTGAGCCTGCCCGACGGCGGCCTGCCGGGCGGCGGCGGTGAGCCGGACGCCAGCGATCTGCCGGGCGCCTCTGCGATTGAAACCGACCAGGCCACGGTCGTCTTGGCAACCCTGCAGAGCGGCGAAGGCCTTGCCGCGCGGCTCTCCCCGAGGCCCTATCTGCACCCGGTCCGAACGCTCGCCGGGGTCAAGGTCACCGACCATCTCCCGGCGGACCATCCCTGGCACCTCGGCGCGGGATTCGCGTTGCAGGACGTGAACCGCAGCAATTTCTGGGGCGGCAAGACGTACACGCACTCTGCCGGCCGTTACGAAGAACGGCAAGACCACGGCCGCATCATCGAACGGTCCGCACTGTCCGGGGCAGGCCTGTTGGAGCAGGAACTGAGCTGGCAGGCACCGGACAGTACTGAGCTGCTCCGCGAACGCCGCACCACCGGCTCCCGGCTGGTTGACCGCCGCACGTGGCAACTCGAGCTACGAACGGAACTGACCGCCGTCGTCGACTCCTCGCTGGGCGGCCCCGGTTCCAACGGCGCCCCCGGAAGCGGCTACGGCGGCTTCTTCTGGCGCCTGCCTGCGTGCACCGCGGCAGAAGTCTTCACGCTGGAAGGTCGCGGTGAACCCGCAGTCCACGGCTCGGCGTCGCCGTGGCTGGCCTGGACGGCGGACTTTCCTGAAGGCCCCGCCACTCTGGTGTTCGCAGCTCCGGACGAGGCGCAGGACCCCTGGTTCGTCCGGATGGCGGACTACCCCGCGGTGGGCTCGGCCCTCGCCTGGGAGCGGCCGGTTGAGCTTGCCGCAGGCGACTCCTTGGTCCGCACCCTCACCGTGTGGATCGTCGACGCCAAGCTGTCTCCGGCCGAGGTCGCCGAGCTTGCGGCCAGCCGGGATTCCGCCGGAGGATAGGCGCGCAGAAAGGCGGGGGCTCAGTTCAGTTCAAACCGGGTCCCCGCCTTTCTTGTGTTCGGTGTCTAGGCGTACGGCAGCACGAGTTCCGCGTAGCGCTGCTTCATGGTTTCCAGGACCGAATCGCCGTCGGCGTCCCAGATGTCCTGGTTGAAGATTTCCACTTCGATGTCGCCTGTATAACCGGCGTCGCGCACCCAGGTGCCGATCGTCGCGAAGTCGATCACGCCGTCGCCCATCATGCCGCGGGAGAGCAGGGCGTCGGCGGCGATGGGGAGGTTGAAATCGCACGCCTGGTAGGAGGCGATCCGGTTTTCCCGGCCGGCCCGCTGGATCTGCTGCTTCAGTTCCGGATCCCACCAGACGTGGAAGGTGTCGACGGCGACGCCGACAGCCCGCGGGTCGTACGGTGCGGCGAGGTCGAGTGCCTGGCCCAAGGTCGAGATGAGTGCCCGGTCCGCTGCGTACATCGGGTGCAACGGCTCAAGGACCAGGCGGACGCCGTGCTCGACGGCGAAGGGCACCAGGTCCTCAAGGCGATCGGCCACGCGCTGGCGGGCCGCCACGACGTCCTTCTCCCCGGGCGCTAGGCCCCCGACCACCAGGAACAACTCCTTCGTGTCCAGGGCCACGGCTTCTAGGATGGCCGCCCGGTTGTCTGCCAGCGCAGCCGCCTGCCCATCGGCGTCGGCCGCAGTGAGGAAGCCGCCCCGGCAGAGGGACGAGACGCGAAGTCCGGCGTCCTTGATCAGCTTGGCGGCCTTCTCCAGGCCGGTGTCGGCAACGATGTCCCGCCACGGTCCGATCGCCGGAACTCCGGCCCGGACGCAACCGTCCACTGCCTGAGCCAGGGTCCATTTCTTGGTGGTGGCGCTGTTGAGTGACAATCGCGAAAAGTCCGACAACCGTGAAAAGTCGCTCATGCGCCCACTCCGTTGATGCGGAGGTAGTCGGACATCCGGAAGGCGGCCAGCGCGGGATCGCGCAGGAGCCCGGCCTGGTCGGCGAGTTCGAAGGTGCGGGCCAGGTGGACCACCGAACGGCCGGAGTGCAGGCCGCCGACCATCTGGAATCCGGGCTGCTTGCCATTGAGCCACGACATGAAGGCGATCCCGGTCTTGTAGTAGAACGTCGGGGCGCTGAAGATGTGTTTGCCCAGTTCGCGGGTGGAGTCCAGGATGGCGCGCGCGTCCGCGGCGTCGCCGGCGTCGTATTTCTGCAGCGCCACCGAGGCGGCCGGGTAGATCGCGGCGAAGATGCCCAGCAGTGCGTCCGAGTGGCGGGCGCCGTCGCCGTCGATCAGTTCGGGGTAGTTGAAATCGTCTCCGGTGTAGAGGCGGACGCCGTCCGGCAGGGCTGCGCGCAGCGCAACTTCATGCGAAGCGTCGAGCAGCGAGACCTTCACTCCGTCCACTTTGTCCGAATGATCGCGGATGAGGCCAAGGAAGGTTTCCGTTGCCTCGGCGACGTCGTCCGAGCCCCAATAGCCGGCCAGCGCGGGGTCGAACATGGTCCCGAGCCAGTGCAGGATGACGGGCTGGTCCACTTCGCTGAGGAGCGTGGAGTAGACGTGCAGGTAGTCCTCCGGGCTGGTTGCCGCTTTAGCCAGTGCCCGGGAAGCCATGATGATGACCTTCGGTCCGGCTTCGCTCACGACGGCGATCTGCTCGCGGTACGCGTCCAGCACGGCTTTGATGCCGGCGGGACCCTCGGGAACAGAGCCGAGGTCCAGCTGGTCGGTTCCGGCGCCGCAGGACACGAGGTCCTGAACGGTCTTGCCGGCGGTGGCGGCGTTGCCTGACGCCACCACGGAGGCCGCTTCGACGCCGGTTCGCTTGATGAGCTGCTGCGTGGCGGCCCAGTCCAGGCCCATGCCGCGCTGGGCCGTGTCCATGGCATCGGCAACGCCCAGGCCGTAGGACCACAGCTCGTGCCGGTACGCCATCGTGGCGTCCCAGTCCAAGTGCGCCGGGGCGCCCGGGGTGTTGTCCGCGGTCGCTTCGGGGATCACGTGCGCCGCGGCGTAGGCGCGCCGGGAGGTCAACGGCGCGGTCGGCCTGGCCCACGACGTGGCCGGCTGCAAGTTGTAGAGGCGGGTCCCGCCATCGGGGTTTGGGAGGAGAAGGGAAGTCATCAGAGCACAATCTCCGGGATATCGATGGTGCGGCGCTCGTCGTTGGACTGCAGGCCGAGCTCGGCGAGCTGCACGCCGCGGGCTGCGGAAAGGAGGCCGAAGCGGTGCCCGCTCCCGGCGACCACGTCGCGCAGGAATTCTTCCCACTGCAGCTTGAAGCCGTTGTCCAGATCAGCGTTGGCGGGGACTTCCTGCCACTGGCCGCGGAAGGACTCGGTGACGGGCAGATCCGGGTTCCACACGGGCTTGGGCGTGTGGGCGCGCTGCTGCGCAACGCACTTGTTCAAGCCGGCGACGGCGGAACCGTGCGTGCCGTCGATCTGGAACTCCACGAGTTCGTCGCGGTAGACGCGGACGGCCCAGGAGGAGTTGATCTGGCCGACGACGTCGTCTCCGTCCGGGGTTTCGAGCTCGAAGATGCCGTAGGACGCGTCGTCGGCCGTGGCCCTGTATTCCTTGCCCTGTTCGTCCCAGCGGGTCGGGATGTGGGTGGCGGTCTTCGCGTTGACGCTCTTGACCTTGCCGATGATGCCTTCCAGGACGTAGTTCCAGTGGCAGAACATGTCCGTTGTCATTCCGCCGCCGTCTTCCTTGCGGTAGTTCCAGGACGGGCGCTGCGCTGCCTGGACGTCGCCTTCGAACACCCAGTAGCCGAACTCGCCGCGGATGGAGAGGATGCGGCCGAAGAAACCCTCATCCACGAGGCGGCGCAGCTTGACCAGGCCCGGCAGGTAGAGCTTGTCGTGCACCACGCCGGCCGTAACGCCGGATTCCTTGCCGATCCGGGCCAGTTCGATGGCTTCTTCCAGCGTCTCGGCCGTCGGCTTCTCGGTGAAAATGTGTTTCCCGGCGCGCATTGCCTTTTTCAGGGTCGCCGCGCGGAGGCTGGTCATCGACGCGTCGAAAACGACGTCCACCGTGGGGTCGTTGATGACTGCGTCGAGGTCGGTGGACCACTCGGAGACTTTGTGGAGTTCGGCGAGTTCGCGGATTTTCGCCTCGTTGCGGCCCACCAGGATCGGTTCAACCTGGACGCGGGTGCCGTCGGCCAAGGTGAAGCCCCCGGCGTCCCGGATGGGGAGGATGGAACGCAGCAGGTGCTGGCGGTAGCCCATCCGGCCGGTGATGCCGTTCATGGCGATTCTTATGGACTTTGTTGCTGTAACAGATTCGGTGCCCATGAGTCCTTCTTAGGTGGAAAGTTATAAGGTGGGAAAGCGCATTCCCACTTCATTCATGATGACACGAGGCTCCGGGTCTGGCAATCGCTTTCCCGGGGCTGGTTAGGACTGCAATAATCGGATGTTGCTGAAAGTGCCGAGACTGAGGCTTTTGAAGAGGAGTTGTCCGTGACTGCAAGCACGCTGTCCGAAGTGGCCAAACTGGCCGGCGTCTCCCCCGCCACGGCCTCCCGGGTGCTCAATGGCTCTGCCAGGACGCCGGCACCGGAGATCGCCGAGCGCGTCCGGCAGGCGGCCGACACCCTCGGCTACATCGCGAATGCCCAGGCCCAGGCCCTGGCGAAATCGAGCACGGGACTCATTGGCCTGATCGTGCATGACATCGCCGACCCGTATTTTTCCGCCATAGCGCAAGGCGTCCAGGCCGCGGCGCGGCAAGAACGCCGGATGGTGCTCCTCGCCACAACCAACGGCACACCCGCCGAGGAGAAGGAAGCTGTCGCCGCCTTCGCCGCACGGCGGGCCGAGTCGATCGTCATCGCAGGATCGCGCTCAACACGTTCCGAGGACGCCCGCGCGAACACCGACCTGGCCGCCGAATTGGACCGCTACTGCCGCAACGGCGGGCGCGTGGGCGTCGTCGGGCAGGCGATTCTGGGCGTCGCCGAAACGGACAGCTACCGCACCATCACCGTCCCTAACGAGCAACTTGCGCGGGATCTGGCGCGGGAATTGGCGCGTACCCACAAAGGCCCGTTCGTCATTGTGGCCGGGCCGGAGGGGCTGACCACTTCGGATGAGCGCGTCATGGGATTCCAACGAGGCTTGTCCGACGCCCGCCAGCCCGCCGCGGATATTGTGCACGTCGCGTTCAACCGGAACGGCGGGTTCGACGCCGGCATTGAACTGGCCTGGCGGATCAAGGCGTCCGACCGATCGGCGCCCGATCAACGCTTGTGCATTTTCGGCACGAACGATGTCATGGCTATCGGCGTGGCCGCCGCGTTGAGGGACCAGGGGCTCAGGGTTCCCCACGACGCAAGTCTCGCAGGGTTCGACGACATCGAATGGCTCCGGGACTTCCGGCCAGCACTTTCCACCGTGAGCCTGCCGCTGGAAGAAATCGGACGGCTTGCAACTATGGCAACCCTTTCCAACGACGACGGCGGTGCGGCCGCCGTCGTCGGGAGCGTCACCCTCCGCAGGAGCACGGGTTCGCCCTAGCTCCCGGGTTCGGGGCGGCTCCATCGATGACCCGATCACGCCGGGCCGAGAGTCCGCCAGTGTGACCGGCACAACAATTTCCCCTTGACAGCCGGGCCGCGCGGGTGTCTCATGGAAAGCGCTTACCAGTTGGGAAAGCGCATACCAAGCGGAAATTCAGACCGATTCTTGCGAGGCGCCGCCCTCCTACTGGAAACCAGACCCAAAGACGGGAAGGCCCTTCCAGTGGCCCAAAACGACTTGTCCAAAGGAGGACATTATGAAGATCGACGCGAGCAGGCAGCGAAGTTCAACCGGACCGCGACCGTCCAGCACCACGAGGAAAGCGGCAGCCAGCGGCTGGATCGGCAGCGCCCTTGAGTACTACGACTGGTTCATCTACGCGCAGGCCGCGGCGCTCGTCTTCCCAGGCGTCTTCTTCCCCGCTGGAAACCCGACCGTTGCACTGATCGCTTCGCTCGGCACATACGCCGTGGGCTATGTGGCTCGCCCGATTGGTGCCTTCGTCCTCGGACAATGGGGCGACAAGCACGGCCGGAAGAACGTCCTGGTCCTTGCCATGGTGATGATGGGCGTATCGACCTTCGCCGTAGCTTTGTTGCCGACTTATGGCCAGGTCGGCCTCCTGGCGCCCGTCCTTCTGGTTGCCGTCCGGCTCATCCAGGGCTTCGCGGTGGCTGGCGAGCTGAGCGGCGCCAGCGCCATGATCGTGGAGCACGCGCCCTTCGGTCGCCGCGGCTTCTACGCAAGCTTTGCGCTCCAAGGCACCCAGGCCGGGCAGATCATTGCCGCGGCTGTCTTCCTCCCGCTCTCCGCCATACTCTCCAATGAAGCGTTTAAATCCTGGGGCTGGCGCATTCCGTTCCTCCTCAGCGCCCTCGTGGTGTTCGCCGGGTACATGATCCGCCGCCGGGTCGAAGAGACACCCATCTTTACTGAGGAAAAGGCGCACCAGGAGATCCCGAAAATGCCGATCGTCCGCGTTCTGCGGGAAAGCGGCCTGGACGTGGTCCGGGCAATCTGCATGACCTTGGTCAACGTCGTCGGCGTCACCGTCGCGGTCTTCGGTGCGGCGTACGCCACCCAGCCGGGTTACGGCGTCGGGATGAGTACTACTGTCTACCTCTGGATCCCGGTCTTGGCCAACGTCGTCGCACTCGCCCTTATCCCCTTGTTCGGAGATCTGTCGGATCGGTTCGGCCGCCGGCCGTTGATGATCTTCGGCTCGTTGAGCTCCGGCGTGCTGGCCTACGCCTACCTGTACGCGGTGGGCCAGAACAACGTACTGCTCACGATCGTCCTCTCGATCATCATGTGGGGCACGCTGTACCAGGTCTGGAATGCAACCTTCGCCAGCTTCTTCCAGGAGCTCTTCCCCGCCCGCACCCGCGTTACGGGATTCGCCATCTCGCAGAACATCGGCCTCGTCATCACCGCGTTCCTTCCGAGCATCTTCACGGCAATCGCCCCGCCGGGATCGGCGAATGTCCCGCTCATCATCGGGTCCATCTGCTTCGGAATCTGTGTCATCGGCGCCGTAGCCGCCTGGTCGGCCCGTGAAACGTACCGTATCCCGCTCAATCAGCTGGGCACGGCGAATGCGACGCCGGTTGCCCCCGAGGAGTACCGTCAGCTCCGGAGCGGTGCCCGCTAACCGAAGCGATTTGCGGCGAATCGCGGCCCATTAATGAAACGATTCACAGAAGAGGAGAATCCACATGCGCGTTTGCTTCCGATCCTCGGTCACGCCCAGCCAGATTCCCGAGTATCGGCGCCGGCACGCGGCCGTGTGGCCGGAGATGCTCCGTGAACTCAAGGCGGCCGGCTGGAACAATTATTCGTTGTTCCTGGCCGACGACGGGCTGCTGGTGGGATACGTGGAATGCGACGATTTCGACGCTGCACGCGCCCGAATGGCCTTGACCGACGTGAATGCCCGTTGGCAGGCGGAAATGGCGCTCCTGTTCGAAGACGACGCACGGGCGCCGGACCAAGGCTTCGTCCAACTCACGGAAATCTTCAATCTGGAGGACCAATTGTCCGGGAGTTAAGGCCAAAACGCGTCAAACGATTGCGGAAACCCCTGTCACGGCCCGGCCCACGATGAGCGAGTTGATCTCGAACGATCCTTCGTAGGTGTAGATAGCCTCAGCATCGGCAAAGATCTTGGCCATGCGGTAGTCGGTCACGATGCCGTTCCCGCCCAGGATGGACCGGCCCATCGCCACGGTCTCGCGCATCCGGGCGCTGCAGTAGGCCTTGGCCAGTGCCACCTGAGCCATTTGGGCTCCGCCGTGCCGCACTCCCTTGCTGTCCGTGTAGATGTCCTCCTGCAGCTGGGCTATCCGCACCATCATGCCCATGCTGGCCACGGCATTTCCGAGCATGTCCACTAGTTGCTGCTGGATGAGTTGGAACTTCGCCAGCGGGCGGCCGAACTGCTGGCGTTCGAGGGCGTACTTCCGGGCGACGTCGAATGCCGCCAACTGCTGCCCTACGGCCTGCCAGGCCACCATGAGCCTGGACCCTCGCAGAAGGTGGTTGGTGTCGGCGAAACTGTTGATCCCGGAAAAGCGATCCGCCTCGGCAATCCGGACATCGTTGAGGACAATGTCGGCGTTTTGCACGGTTCGCAAGGCGATCTTGTTCTCGATCTTGGTGCGCGTCACGCCGGGCAGGGTGGCGTCCACGATGAAGCCTCGGACGGCTCCGTCAGCTTCGTCCCGGGCCCAGACCAGCATGTGGTCGCAGAACGTCCCGTTGCCGATCCAGCGCTTGGCGCCGTTCAGCACCCAGTAGTCGCCGCCGTCGTCGGCTCCCCCGGTGACCCGGCGAGCCACCGTCTGCAGGCCGCCGGCCACGTCGGAACCGTGGTCCGGTTCCGTGAGCGCAAACGCCCCGGTGGTCCGGAGGTTGGAGGCGTCGTCCAGGTAGCGGTCCTGCTGGTCCTTGGAACCGAACTCGTAGAGCGCCTCGATGAAGAGGTCGTGGTGGACCATGAAGAACGTGGCAATAGAGGTGTCGACCCGGGTCATTTCCGCGATCACCAACCCGGCGAACAGGTTGCTGTAGCCGCGGTGCGTGGGGGTGCTCAGGCGAAGCGCGGCGAGCTTGGGCAGGATGTGCACCGGGAACTCAGCCTTGTCCCACCAGTCCTTGGCATAGGGCGCGATTTCCGCGGCAAGGAATTCCCGGAGCTCATTGAGCTTGCGCTGCTCCTGCACGCTGAGCAGCGATTCGAAATCGAAAAAATCCGCCCCAGGCAGGGAAGGCAGGGAACCAGTCGAGTGTTCGACGGCGGCTGCCAGCTTGTGCGCCTGGCTCACTTCGGTGCCATCCGGATGGCGCCGTCGAGGCGGATGGTTTCGCCGTTGAGCATGGCGTTTTCCACGATGTGCGCCACGAGGTTGGCGTACTCGGCGGGGCGGCCAAGACGTGCGGGGTGGGGTACCTGCTGGCCCAGGGAGAGCTGCGCGTCCTGGGGCAAGCCGGCGAGCATCGGGGTTTCGAAGATGCCCGGCGCGATGGCCATGACCCGCACCAGCGAGCGGGCAAATTCACGGGCCAGGGGCAACGTCATCGCGGCCACGGCTCCCTTGGACGCGGCATACGCAGGCTGCCCGATCTGGCCGTCGAAAGCCGCCACGGAGGCCGTGTTGATGATGACGCCGCGTTCCTCACCACCGAGTTTGGTGGACGCAGGTTCGTTCCGGGCCATCGCGGCGGCAGCCAGGCGGATCACGTTGAATGTACCCACGAGGTTGATCTGGATGACCCTGTTGAAGTTCTCGAGCGGCAGCACGCCGTCCTTGCCGAGCACCTTGCCCGGGGTTGCTACGCCGGCGCAGTTGACCAGGATCCGGAGCGGACCCAGCGCGACGGCGGCGTCGACGGCGGCCTGCACTTGCTCCTCGTTGGTGACGTCGGCAGGGACGAATACGGCCCGGCCGTCGGCTCCCGAGGCATTGAGTTCGGCAGCCAGGGACTCGCCGGGAGAGGAGTGGAGGTCAAGCAGCACTACCGATGCTCCGGCGTCGAGCAATCGCCTTGCTGTCGCGGCCCCCAGTCCCGAAGCCCCGCCGGTTATCAACGCAACTGCGCCCTTGATGTCCATCCATCCTCCTTGATGCAGAACCAAAATCCGTTAATGAATGTTAACTGAATCACTTTGATTGTGCACTGGGGAGGGGCCTGCGGCCAAGCGCGCAGCGTTAGGCTGTCACCATGTCCGCCCCCGACACCCCGCAGGGCACCCCCGGAACACCGGATTGGGCCGCGCGAGCCGACCACGCCGCGCGTTCGGTGACCCGGCATTTCGGTCGGCGCCTCCTTTTCCTTCCCGGAACACACCTTGCGGCGTCGGTCCGGCCGTCCACGCGTTTTCCGGGTCAGCCGTGGAACTACTGGTGGCAGGCGCACTACGTCGATTGCCTCGTGGACGCCGGGTTGCGCGAACTGGCCTCGGGATCAAGGTTCGACGGCGGTGATCGCCCGAGCGCGGGCCGGCTCGCTTCACGCCTGGTCACCACCATCCGCTTGCGCAATTTCCTTCGCTACGTGAACAGCTACTACGACGACATGGCATGGCTCGCCCTCGCCGTCCTGCGCTTGGACGCCCTAGCCGAAAAGGCGCACCAGCCCAGCCGCCGACGCAACGCCCGGTTGCAGGAAAACCTCTCTCCGCAGTTCGAATCGGCTTCCACTGAACACATGGGTGGCGGCACCTTCTGGAGCACCACACGCGATTTCAAGAACGCCCCGGCCACAGCGCCGGTGGCCCTGCACTTCGCCCGGACCGGCAAGCCGGAGCAGGCCCAACGGCTCCTGGATTGGCTCGATGCCACGCTCTTCGAACCCACCCGCGGCCTGTACCTCGACGGCGCTTGGATCAAGGAGGGCAAGCTCGTCCTCGCGGAAGAGGTCTACACCTACAACCAGGGTCCTGTCCTCGGCGCCTTGTTGGAGTTGGGTGGGGATGTGAACCTGGCCCGCGCTGCCGCCTTGGTGGGCTCGGTGGCCGAACATCTGACCCTCTGTGGACCTGAAAAACTCGTTCTTCGCGGCGAAGGCACCGGCGACGGCGGACTCTTCACTGGAATCCTCGTCCGTTACCTGGCCCTCGCCGCCGCGGACGTTCGCTTGCCCGCGCCCACCCGCGCTACCGCCGGCCAATTAGTGCTCGAGACAGCGGAGGCGGTCTGGGCGGGGCGGACTGTGCGCACCGACGCTGCCCACGGGACGTCCGGAACCTACGACGACGACTGGCTCATCTTCTCGACGGAACCACAGCGTCCGGCCGCCGAAACGTACCCGCCGGGCACCGCCGTCGAACTCTCCACGCAACTGCAGGCGTGGATGGTGCTCGAAGCCGCCGCGCGCGTCCGGAAATTGTCAGTGCCGGGGCCTAGTCTGGAGCTGTGAACCCGTCCCCGAGTCCGTTGCCTGTCACCGTGGTCGCTGCGCCGGCGGAATGGTGGCAGATCCTTGGCGCGCTCGGCCCGCTCGCTGTCCTTGTCGCGGCGATCGTTGCCGCGATCGTTGGCCTCCTGTCCCTGCGGCAGAAGGCGCGGGCGGATAACAGGTCCGAGTGGTGGCGCCGTGCACAGTGGGCGCTGGATGCGTCCCTGTCCCGCAGCCGCTCCGAGGCCGAAATGGGCCAGAAGGCCATCGAGATCCTGGGCCACAGCGAACTCGCGTCGCGGGAGGAACTGGCGCTCCTCAAAGTCGGGACTGAGGATGAGCTCCTTGCAGCCGCCACAGCATCCGAAACCCGCGCGCTCGCCCCCTCGCAGCGTCCCGCCTCGGTGAGCGCTGAAGACCGCAAGGTCCAGATCGCGGCAGCAAAGGCCAGGGTCGTGCTGGACCGGCGACTCGGCGAAGACACTCCAGGCTGGATCGTCGCGCTGTCCGCCGAGAAGCCCGAGTAAGGCTACTCCCCCACAGGCGCCGGCTTTTTCTTCTGCGGATACGGAGTCTCCTGCCGCGCCAGCATCTCGACAAAACCAGCAATCTTCCTGGCCCGCGTTTCCGCCTTCTTCACTGAGTTGGTGCGGTAGATCAGGGAATAGCGGTTGACCGACGTCAGCACATCGAACATCGCTTGGGCCTCGGGAACTGCGGCGATGGCGGCTGCGAGGTCCTCCGGAACTTCCGCGTCCGCTTGGCCCACGTAGGCAGATTCCCAACGCCCGTCCGCCTTGGCACTGTCGACGGCGGCCCATCCGGCCGGGGTCATCTTGCCTTCAGCCTCCAAACGGGCAATATGCCCCACGTTCCGTTTGGACCATGGGCTTTTGGGGCCGCGACGGGTCATACGCTGGAAGACGCTTTCGTCGTCGCGCCTTCTGCCTTGGCCGTCGATCCAACCGAAACAAAGGGCCTCATCCAAGGCAGCGGCGTAATCGAGTTCCGTCACGTTGCCGCCCTTCTTGTGCAGCACGAGCCACACGCCAGGGCTATCGGCCCCGTTCTTTTCGAGCCAGGAACGCCATTCGGCAGCGTCTTTGACGATCAGTTCTTCAAGTTCAACAGCCATGGCCCCATTCTGGTGCCAGCTAGGCTGAGGCGAAAGCACCTTTGCCCTGATTCGCGTCCCGGAGGATCCATGCTGCGCGTCCGCCCCATCCAGTTCACGTCCGACGTCGCCGCTTGGAAGCACCTTCTTGTAGCGCTAGGCCTCGTGTGCGTGAAAGACGACGGCGATTGGGTGGAGTTCGACGCCGGCTCGGGCCGGGTGGCCTTGCACCGTGCTTCCGCGGGCTCGCCCGACGACGGCACTACCGTGTTCGGCGTCGAGGTCGGGGATTTGGCCGAGTTCGCCCGGCGCACCGTTGCGGACGGAACCCGCGCCGAACTGTTCGACGCCGATCACGGCCAGGCCGTGCGCATTACCGCCCGGGACGGCTTCACGTTCCTCGCCGACAAAGCGAGCAGCCGCACCACCAGCCCGGAAGCGGATCCGGCGCTCGCCGTCGTCGGGACCTGGCTCACGCCCGATGTGCCCGGGGCCGCGCAGGGGTTGCGCAACATCGGCGCGCGGCCGCGGCATGCTTCCGCGACGTTCGCGGATTTCAGCACGAAAAACGGCGGCATCCTGCTGGTGCGGGAATCTTCGGAGCCGGCTGCGGGAGGCCTCTCTTTCGAGTACGACGGCGACCTCGCAGCTCTGGAGGCCCGGCTCGCAGCCGCCGGACTCGCTCCCGCCCGGACCAGCTCGCTTCTCACGATCCAGGCCCCGCGCGGCGGGACGCTTGCTGTGGCCGGCCCTGCATAGCCGAACGCCCGCTCACCTATATCGGTCTTTCCCCCCACCCTCGCTCAGATCATCTGCAGAAGGGATCCCGATTTTGGCCATATACATGAGCGAGCGTCGCCCGATTTGGCCACATAAGTGAGCGAGGGTTCCTGGTTTTGCGCTCGACGCAATCCTGGCTCTCGGATTCGCACGGCATGGAACGGGATCGGATGGGGTAGAACTTAACCATGAGTGTTCGTACCCCTGACCCCTACTCCGGCTGGCTTTCCGATGAAGACCTCTTCGAAGCCCGCGGCCGCCTCCCCATGGTTTACGTGGAGGCGGTTCCCGTGCGTCTGGATCCACTCGGATTCGTCAACGAGGTTGGTACCCTCCTTCAGGGCGACGCCGACGGCACCATGGTCCGATCCTTCGTGTCCGGCCGCGTGCTGTACCGCGAAACCATCCGCGCCGCGCTCTTGCGGCACATGGAAAAGGATCTCGGGCCGCTGGCCTTCCCGCAGCTGCCCGTCAGTCCCGTGCCGTTCACGGTGGCCGAATACTTCCCGGCGCCGTCGCAGACCGGCTTCACGGACGACCGCCAGCACGCAGTGTCCCTCGTCTATGTCATCCCGGTGACCGGCGAGTGCGAACCGCGCCAGGACGCCCTCGAGCTCACGTGGATGACTCCGCAGGAAATCCTCAGCGACGACGTCCAGCAGGAGTTCAGCGGCGGCCGCGGCAATCTGGTACGCCAGGCCTTGGCTTTTGCCGGCGTCGGACAGTAGCGGCTGGCAGTAGCCACCTCCCCGATTTGCTGGGTGGGTTTTATAGACTGTTGGGCGGACCCCAAGAGAACCAAAGGACTTCCGATGACTCACAGCCCGGCCGACCAGCAGTACCGTGAAAAGCAAGCTGGGGCCCTGCAAATCGGGGACCACTTGTTCCTCCCTGGGGATGGTCCCTCGGAGGAAATCGCGCACATCGAGCTCGAACACGACGATTTCGGCGTGCCCGCGCTCGTCCTGGTGACCACGCTCGACGGCGGAAAAGTACGGATCGCGATCGGGTCCAGCGTCCCTGTGGGTGAAGCACGTGTCGTGCCCGACGACGTCGACACGCTCGCCGAAGACCCTGCCACGCTTGCGGAGCAGCTTACCGGCGCCGGCAGTGAGCCCGACGCCGCTGACGCGCCCGACGCCGGTACCTCCGACGCCGGTGACTCGCCCGCGGAAGCCGTTCCCGCCGTCGTCGTACCCCCTTTGCCCACGGTGGCACCGACTGTCAGCGGACCGACGGCGCCGAGTCCCGAGCAGCTCGCGCTGATCCCGGAACCGACAGACTCGCCCGAGGACGTCGTGGCCGCCGCTGCCGAAGCGCACCCCGGCAGGAACGGCGTCGCGGTGTTGAGTGAACGCCTCGTGAAGGGCATCAATACGAAGTCGGGAAGCTGCCTGCGGGATCTGAGCGACCTTGCGCACGATCTTTTCATCGAGCTGCGGGATCCGGACCATGCCCTCGCGGTGGCCGATATTCTCAACGTGCTCCCCTACGACGGAAACCGCGACCGGTGGATGTCCGTTGAACGTTCCCTCGCCCTTTCCAGCTTCATTTGCCGTGAGCTCGGCCAAACGGACCGCGGGGAAGTCTACGATCAACTCCTGCAAGCGCCGGACACCGTGGAGACGGACCCGTTCAAGGCCCGGATCGCCGCCAAGGTCCGGCAGCGCGGGCTCAACGAACCGAACCTGTACGACAAGGAAATCTTCCGCTCCATCGACAACGGCAACCGCGACGCCGAGCGTGAATGGCGGCTGCTCCGGCTCGAAACCCTGCTGTTCCTGCGCTCGCACGGCGGCTCGAACACCCTTGGCGTCGGGGAACTCGATCACCGGATCGCGAACGAACTCGAGGCCGTGCGGGCTTAGGCGCTATCGGAGGATTCCGCAAGACCTGTCGCGTTCGCGCCAACGGCGGTAGATTCGGGCCATGACGAACAATCTGAGCGTTGTTGTTAATGCCGACGCGCAGCAAGTTTGGACTTCGCTGCGCGAACCGTCGCTCGTGGCTCAATGGCACGGCTGGGAGGCCGATGAGCTTGGCGACGAAATCAACCAAATCTACTTCAGCACCGCAGTGGTCGAGGGGCCTGACCACACAAGCCTCACGGTGAACGGCGGAGACGTCTTCGAACTCACACCGGTCAGCGGAGGCACCGAAGTCCGCGTGACGCGGGCCGCCTTGGACCACGATTCCGAATGGGCCGCGTGGGACGAGGACATCACCCAAGGTTGGCTGACCTTCCTGCACCAGCTCCGCTTCGCCCTGGAACGCCATCCACACGGGCACCGGCGCACGCATTTCGTCTCCCTGCCCGGCGGTAGCGGCTCCGGAATCCAGAAACTTGGCCTGGCCGACGTCCCGGCTCCCGGGGAGGAATACTCGCTCACGCTCCCGACGGGCGAGGCCATTTCCGGAAAGGTCTGGTTCCGGAGCAACCACCAGGTGGGCCTCACCGTGCACGGTTATGCGGAACACGGGGATGGGCTGCTGATTGTGGCTGACCAGCCGGTGATTCCGGAGAAGAGGCCCGACGGCGGCACTATCGTGATCGCGTCGACCTACGACCTGGGCGCGGCCAGCCTGGACTCGATCCGCTCGCACTGGGACGGCTGGAAGGCTGAGAACTACCCCACAGAGGTGCATTCGCACTGACGATTCACGCTCCCGGGCTGGCAGACTGTAACGGTGCCAGCCGATTCCTCCCTGCCTCGTTCCGGGTCCAGCTCCGAGTCCGATCCTTCCGCGCCCGGGACTGCCCCGCAGTCCGCGTTCTCCTTCGAGGTAGGCGCGCGGCTCAGCGAAACGCGGCCGCCGTCGTCGGGAACTTTGAACGCCGACGGCGACAGCCGCCACGGCGGCGGCAAGCGCGGGGAGTTCCTAGGCCGCACCGGAACCATCACCACACCGCACGGCCAGATCCAGACGCCCGCGTTCATCGCCGTCGGGACCAAAGCCACGGTCAAAGCCGTGCTGCCCGAATCCATGAAGGAGCTCGGCGCGCAGGCGTTGCTGGCCAACGCCTACCACCTGTACCTCCAGCCGGGGCCGGAGATCCTGGACGCGGCGGGCGGGCTCGGCGCGTTCATGAACTGGGACGGGCCAACGTTCACGGACTCTGGTGGATTCCAGGTGATGAGCCTCGGCTCGGGGTTCAAGAAGGTCATCGACATGACCTCCGTGGATGCGTCCGGGCCTGACGACGCGGTAGCCCCGGGCAAGGAGCGGCTGGCGCATGTGGACGAGGACGGCGTCTGGTTCAAATCGCACCTGAACGGGGACCGGCACCGTTTCTCGCCGGAGATCTCCATGCGGGTGCAGCACCAGATCGGCGCCGACATCATGTTCGCCTTCGACGAGCTGACCACCCTGCAGAACTCCCGCGGCTATCAAGAGGAATCCTTGGAGCGGACGCGTCGCTGGGCCGAGCGCTGCGTGGTGGAGCATGAGCGGTTGACGGCCTCCCGGGTAGGGAAGCCGTACCAAGCCCTTTTCGGGGTCATCCAGGGGGCACAGTACGAGGACCTCCGCCGCAAGGCCTGCCGTGACCTGGGCGGGATGCCCTTTGATGGTTTCGGCATCGGCGGCGCCTTGGAGAAGGAGAACCTCGGCACCATTGTGCGTTGGTGCAACGAGGAACTTCCCGAGAACAAGCCACGGCACCTCCTGGGCATCTCCGAGCCGGACGATATCTTCACGGCCATCGAGAACGGCGCCGACACGTTCGATTGCGTCTCCCCCACCCGGGTGGCCCGCAACTCGGCCTTTTACACTCCGTCCGGTCGGTACAACCTTTCCGGGGCACGCTACAAATCGGATTTCGGACCCTTGCAGGATGGTTGCGATTGCTACACCTGTGCCAACTATTCGCGCGCGTATATCCATCACCTGTACAAGGCGCACGAGATGGTCTCGGCCACGCTCATCTCCATCCACAACGAGCGTTTCGTGGTGAAGATGGTGGACGACGCGCGGTTGGCCATCGAATCCGGGGACTTCTTCCAGTTCAAGGCCGAGACCTTGGGGCGGTACTACTCGTAGCTTCCCTCCCGCCGTCGAGCTCGCCGGAACGGTGCCGGTTCGCCGGAGCGTTCGGGCGACCCGGTACCGTTCCGGCGACCCCGCGTTTTCCACATAGGCGACCAGGTGGCTTCCGTGCGTCCCGGCGGCCCGCGAGGCTGGATCAATGACGCCTTCCCAGCCATCTTCGCTCCCGGAAAAGGGAAACCTTTGGCGCACCGATCAACTCCACTCACATGGTCTAAATTCCCGTGCAATCCAGCTCCTGGTGCGTAGCGGCAAGCTTGTCCGGCTACGGTACGGCTGCTATATCCGGGCCGCGCTCTGGGAGAAGCAATCCGCTTGGCTCCGAAGCACGCAACTGATTTACGCCCATGCGCACGGAACGCTCACGACGTCGGCGGGAGACTTCGTGTATAGCCACACTTCGGCGGCGCGGCTGCACCGCCTCTTCCTCTGGAATGTCGACGACGTCGTCCACATACTGCTGCGGGTCCGGCCGTCGAGCGAGCGCCTTGGCAAGGACGTCCACGGACACACGAGGCCTTTCGACGAGACGGACGTTGTGACAATCAGGAACTTGCGGGTCACGTCCTTGGAACGGACAGTGGTGGATTGCGCCTTGCTGCTCAGCTACAAGCAGGCGCTGGTGATCATGGACCATGCGCTCAGGCTTGGCGCTGATCGCGCGGTTTTGCAGGCCATGGCCGAGGCATTGGATGGCCGACGCGGCGTCAGGAACCTTCGAATGGCCCTGGTCAACGCTGATCCACGATCCGAGTCGGCCGGCGAAACCTTGTGCCGCGAACTCATCTCCCGGCTGAAGTTGCCGATGCCCGAACCGCAGGTTGAGGTGCAAAGCCGGGCAGGCCGGCATCGGCTCGACTTTGCCTGGCGGGAGGCAAAGGTCGCTCTGGAATTCGACGGCGAGGTCAAGTACTTCGATTTCAAGCCGACAGCCGAAGTGATTTTCCAGGAGCGGCGCCGGGAGAAGGCCCTTAGCGAGGACGGCTGGCGTTTCGTCCGCGTGGAGTGGAAGCACCTCTTTCGCGAGCAGGAATTCAAGAACCGGATACTGACCGCCCTCCGTCGCTAGCCTCTCGCCGTCGTTAGCCTCCCGCCGTCGAGATCGCCGGAACGCACCCAGGTCGCCGGAACTCTCCGGCGATCCGGCACCGTTCCGGCGAGCTCGCGCCGGCGAGCCTCCTCAGGGGCGGTCGGCCGTCGTCACGCCGATCACCAGGAGCACCACATTGAGCACGACGGCGGGCGTCACCAGCAGCTCTGGGGCGTTGAACAGCATGCCCAAAGCCAAAGGGACCAGGGCGAAGAGGCACAGAACGTAGCCCCGGATCCGGGTTCCCAGCATGGCGGGTCCGCTGCGTCCCAGCTGCATCAGGTACACCAGCTTGGTCAGGTCTTCCTGCTGCCGGAAAGCACGCCGCAGCATCCCCGCGCCCAAACCACCGCTCGCCGCCGCGCCCAGGACGAGGAGCTCCACCCGGAAGCCCCCGGCCAGCACGAAGAATCCGGCAGCCGCCGTCGTCCACAACCCCATCAGCATGACTGGCAGCGCGACGTGGACCCAGCGCGAGGCCGTCCTGGAGATCGGAAGGAGGGCGTCGAGACTGGGAGCCATGCGCAGCTGCCAAAGCGGCCCGGCCGCCGCGGTGGAAGAGAAGATCGCCGCGGCAAGCAGCACGGGAAGCAGGATGACGGGTGAATCGAACGTCCGGACCAGCCCGGTCAAGGGAACGACGGCGAGACCCAGGCCCCAGCGCCACAGCCGGCCGGGCTGCCGGGCGAGCACGGTTGCCTCGGCGTGGAAGAGCGCGCCCGCTGCGGTGCGCGGCGTGCCCGGAAGCTTGATCCGGCTCCGTTTGCCGCCGCTGGACAGGGAGGCACTGAGCTCCCCGGTGTCCATTAGTGTGAGCGCAGCCTGGACATGTCCCCTCGCGGACCCTGCCTTGAGCAGCGATGTGGTGCGGACGCTGGAGAGCTTGTTTCGCATGCCGAGCGCCGCGGCAATCAAAGCGACTGCAGGGGCGACGGCGAAGTTCCAGTTTCCTTGCAGCGTCCCGAAAAGCATTGCTCCGAGTGCGGCCGAAGCGGCAGCCAACAGCCACGAGGTTGCCCGGCCTTGCGGCCTGGCCGACCTCTGGCTCCCGGCCGGCCCTGCCAAGCGCGTCTGGGCGAACGCGGCCAGCGCGAGAATAGCCGCGCCGGTCAGTGCCCCTGCCAGGACCCGTCCGGCAAACACCACCGCGTTCGAGCCGCTGATGACCGCTACGGGGATGGTGGTGAGTGCCCCGACGACGGCGGCAGCCAGGACTGCGCGTCGCAAGCCTCGGGCTAGGAGCGGCTCGCGGTTGATAGCCAGCGAGTACCACCAGTGCCGCTGATTCGCCGTGAT
The DNA here is from genome assembly GCF_021789175.1 of Arthrobacter sp. FW306-2-2C-D06B. Classification (NCBI taxonomy): domain Bacteria; kingdom Bacillati; phylum Actinomycetota; class Actinomycetes; order Micrococcales; family Micrococcaceae; genus Arthrobacter; species Arthrobacter sp. FW306-2-2C-D06B. The sequence goes on along the minus strand of NZ_CP084560.1, from coordinate 492,333 downwards.
GGCCAGTGGACCGAGCCTGCCCGCCACCCAGTACGCGGCGAGGCCCAAGAGCCCGAATCCGGCCACGAGACCGTATTCAACAGGAACCACACCGTAGCTGGCCGAAATCAGGTGGCCGCCGAAACCATGTTCCGCGGCGGCAGTGAGCCCGTTGAGGAGGCCCGTCGCGTAGATCAGGCCGACGCCGAAGGTCAGGAACTGGATGTAGAGCTCGTTGAGCCTGGAAAGCAAGGACTGGCCACGCGGGCGGATGACCTTGCGCGTGGCACGCTCGGGGTCGAAGTCGACGAACTCCGGCTGCGCTACGGCAGCAGTGGACATGCTCACCGGCGGATCCTCGCCACGGCCTCGTCGGTACTCACCACGCGCGCACCGCCGTCGTCGACTATTACCGCCCGGGTACACGCCGCCTGGGCGACGTCCGCATCGTGGGTGACCATGACGACGGCGGCACTCTTTTTGGCAGTCCGGGCGATCCGCTGGGCGAGCAGGCCACGCATGCGGGTATCGAGCCGCTGCTCCGGCTCGTCCAGGACTAGCAGTTCGAAGGGGCGGATGAATGCCGAGGCCAGGAGGAGCTTGCGGCGCTGCCCCGAGGAAAGCTGATCGGGAAACGCTTCGGCCACCGTTTGGAGCTCGAAGAAGTCGATCTCTCCCTCCACGGCAGCATCGGGGTCGGCGAGGCCATGCCCCCTGGCCACCAAGGAAAGGTGCTCGCGGACGGTGAGGGAATCGAAGTAGGCATCTTCATCCAGCAGCACCGAAACCTTGCTGCGAAAGAGGGCCGAGCGGTCGTCCGGCATCAAGCCAAGAACGTGGGCATCGCCCTCAATAGCGGCCTGCGCGCCAATCATCGTGCGGAGCAGGGTGGATTTGCCCGCACCGTTTTCGCCCACCATCCCGAGGACTTGCCCGGAGAAAACCTCGACGTCGAGCGGCCCGCACACTGCATGCTCGCCATAGCCTGCAACAAGATTCTCGGCCGTGAGCACGGCGTTTCCCAGCTTCATCCTCTGAAACTACCGGACTTCCCTGCGGTTCCCCTGAGCCGACGACGCCCGCTCACATATATCGCCCCCCGCGACAACGCCGGCTCACCTATATCGCCTCACGGGCCGACGCCCGCTCACATATATCGCGTCCCGGGCCGACGCCCGCTCACATATATCTCCTCCCGGGCCAACGCCCGCTCAGGCCCAGTAGCTGGGCTCGCGCTTCTTGATCCAGCCAATGACCAAGGACGTTACGGGCACGAGAATGTACTGGACACCGACCTTGTACACAAAGCCAACCAGCACATAGTTGACGAAGCTTCCGAAGTCCGTGATGCCAATGACCGAGGCGGCGATGCTGCAGAAGATGAGCGTGTCCACGAATTCGCCCACCCCGGACGATCCCATGAGCCGAGCCCAGAGGGTTCTCTCTCCCGAACGGGCTTTCATCCTGACCAGGATCAGCGAGTTGATGGTCTGGCCGGCCAGGAACGCGAGAAGTGAAGCAAGGACGATCTGGGGAACCGGCCCCAGTGCGCCTTCGATGGCAGCCTGCTTGGCGTTGCCGTAATCGTCATTGAAACCGGGCAGCGCGATGATGATCCAGTAGCAGAGCGATGCGAATGCTGACAGTGCGAACGAGGTGATGATCGCTTTGCGGGCAACTTTGAATCCATAAATCTCGCTCATCACATCGCCGAGAATGTACGCAAGCGGGAAGAGGAAGAATCCGCCGTCGGTGATGATCGGACCGAAGACGACGCCTTTCGCAGCGCCGATGTTGGACAGGATCAGCACGACGGCCATGCACGCCAGCATGATGCCGAAGTACGGGGAGCCTATCGATGCGAAGCGGGGCGCGGGTTTACTGAGGGTCTGGGATTCTGGTGCTGACGTCATCGCTTGTCCGTTCATAGTGGTTTGCGCAGGCGGCCGGAGTTAGCACGGCGCCCCGCTGTATTAGCACTGGTGGTGGACCCGCCAGCAAAACCGCGGAGCCTCCCCTATTCTCGCATCGAGGAATCGAGAATTGTCCGGCAAACTCGCCACCGCGCACGACGCTCGTCACCATAAGCGAGCGAGCGACCAGCCAAAACCCGACATAAGCGAGCGAGCGACCAGCCAAAACCCGACATAAGTGAGCGAGCGTCGGAGTCGCCACGAACCCGTTCGACCGCCTCTGGCAGGGTGGCGCGGACTGAGGCAAGCTTGGTCCAAGACCGGCTGAACAGCAGGGCTCGGGACGGAGCGGGGGAAGTGCATGGTGGAACATTTTGACACGGTGGACGAATACATTGCGTCGCGGCCGGACGAGGTGCGAACCATCCTTCAGGAGATCCGGCGGCGGGCACTGGCAGCTGTGCCCGGAGCCGGGGACAGGATCAGTTACGGAATCTCCACCATCACGCTCGACGGCCACTATGTGGTGTATTTCGCGGCGTGGAAGCACCACATTTCCGTCTATCCAGTGCCCGACGGCGACGAGGACTTCGAGCGGGAAATCGCCCCTTTCCGGGCGGCCAAGGGCACGTTGAAGTTCCCCTTGGGGAAGCCAATCCCGTACGAGCTCATCGAAAAAGTAGCAACGCTGCTGGCTGGGCGCGAGCGGCAGCGGGGCGGCAGCGGGGCGGCTACTGACAATCGGCCGGTGCGGGGGTACGGTACAGCCATGCGCCGCGATGAGCTCGAGCACGCCATCCGAGCCGCTACGGACATCATCCACGGCGACCGGGTGATCGTAATCGGCAGCCAGTCAATTCTGGGATCCTTCACGGAGGACCAGTTGCCTGCATCGATCACCATGTCGGATGCCGTCGATATCGCCCCGTTTTCCGACGACGACGCCGGCACGCTTGCGGACAGCATCGACTCCGCCCTTGGTGAGTGGTCACCCTTCCACAAGGAGTTCGGGTTCTATGTCCAGGCTGCCGAAAGGGAGACTGCTGTGCTCCCGGAGGACTGGGAGTACCGCCTTGTCGGTGTGCGCAATGAGCAGACCCGGTACAGCACCGGGCTTTGCTTGGATCCCTACGATCTCTGCGCGGCGAAGCTCATTGCGGCACGCCCCAAGGACCATGCGTTCGTTCTGGCACTCATCGAGTCATCCCTCATCGACCGTGTCCGGCTCGTGGACAGAATACGGCTGGTAGACCCGTCCGAGCCTCGCCGCGATGCGGCTTTGTCCTGGGCCATGTCCGTCTGACCCGTCCCGGCCTGCCCAAACCCGTCCGAAACTGAAGGAGCAACGCAATGACCAAGGTAGTGGCGTTCATGTCGATGTCCCTCGACGGCTATGTGGCGGATCTCGACGACGGCGTCGACGAGGTCTTCGACTGGTACTTCGCAGGCGACGTCGACGTCCCTACCTTCAACCCGGGCTTCACATTCCATGTTTCCGAAGCGAGTGCCCAACACCTGCGGACCTTGATGGGTGAGGTGGGTGCGATGCTCACCGGGAGACGCACCTCCGACCGGGCCGACGCCTGGGGCGGCCAGCACCCGTTCGGCGTGCCCGCGTACGTCGTGACTCATCAGATGCCCGAGGGGTGGCCCCGTTCCGACTCCTCGGTGCACTTCGTCACCGACGGGCTGGAAAGCGCTGTCGGGCAGGCAAAGGCGGCGGCTGGCGACAAGATCGTCGGCATGCACGGGCCGGACACCATCCGACAGTGCCTCGACGCTGGCTTGCTCGACGAGATCCGCGTCGACCTGGTTCCGCTCCTGCTCGGATCCGGTATCCGGCTGTTCGATCGCTTTGAGAACGCGCCGATCACTTTAGGCAACCCGACCGTCGTCGAGGGTGTGGGCGTCACCCACTTGAGCTACCCGGTCCTCAAGGAGTAGGCGTCACGCAGGGCAGGTTTTTGAGTCCGTACCACGGGCCAAGCCGCGGAATTCCGGGGCCGTCCAGCCCGCAGGAATCCAAAAAGGTGCGCAGCGTGACGCGCCCCCAATGCAACAGCCCAATAACTACCCCGAGTGCGCCTCCAGGAACGCGTACACCTCGGTCTCGTCGACGCCGGGGAACGCACCCGGCGGCATGGCGGCCAGGAGGTGCGAGTGAGCGCGGGCGGACGGCCAGGCATTGCCTGCCCAGGATGAAGCCAACGACGCCGGGGGCCGCTTGCAGCAGTTCGGGTCCGGACACGTCGAGGTAGCCCGCGCCGTCGTTTCCCTCCCGCGGAACCACTTCACATGCTGGTACGGCACGCCGATGCTGAGCGAAAATTCCCCCGCCGCCGAGCGTTCGGTACGGGCCGTGCACCAATAGGTGCCGGAGACGGTATCGGTGTATTGGCTGTAGGCGCTGAACTTGTCCGGAACGTCGAACACGGCACGCGAAGTCCACGCCTTGCACGCCGGCTGGCCCTCGATGGCGCCGGTATGGTCCTGCGGGAAGGCGACGCCGTCGTTCTCGTAGGCCTTGTAGATGATGCCGCTCTGGTGGGTCTTCTGGAAGTGGGTGGTGATGCCCAGGTGCTTCGTGGCCAGGTTGGTGAAGCGGTGCGCGGCTGTTTCATAGGAGACGGCGAAGGCGTCCCGGATGTCCTCGACGGCGATCTCCTTGGCGGCTTTCGCCTTCTGGAGGAACTCCAGGGTGGCGTGTTCGGGCAGGAGGAGCGCCGCGGCGAAGTAGTTCGTTGCGACCCGCTGCGCCAGGAAGTCGCCGTAGTTCTTGGGCGTCTCGTGGCCCAGGACGTAATGGCCGAGGGCCTGAAGAAGGACCGAACGGGGATCGTGGTCCTGGCGTTGGCTCTGCGTGAGATAAATTCGGTGATTCTTTAGATCGGTCACCGAGCGGGTGGAATGGGGCAGGTCGCCCACGTGGTGAAGCGTGAATCCGAGGTGGTCCGCGATGTCTGCGATGACGTGTTGGCTCAAGGGACCGGCGGTGTAGCCAACGCCTTTGAGGACCTTCTGCGCTTCGGCCTCGTACTCCGGAAAATAGTTGCCGCGCTCGCGCATCATGGCACGCAGTTCACCGTTCGCGCGCCGGGCTTCTTCCGGCGTCGCGACCTGCTCGTTGAGCCTGCGCTCAAGCTCCTGCAGGAGGCCCACTTGCGACTCTAGAACATCGAGCGGTAGCCGCGCGCTGACGCGGATTTTCGGCAGGTTCAACGACTCGTAGAGGGGCCCGCGCTGGTATCGTTCCAGCTCAATTTCCAGGGCGGCGCGGCGGCTGGGCGGTTCCGCTCCGAGCAGCTGGTCGATGCCCACATTCAAGGCGGCCGCGAGTTGCTTCAACAAACCCAGCTTGGGTTCCCGCTTGCCGTTCTCGATGAGGCTCAACTGGCTGGGGGCGGTCCCGACGGCGGCACTCACGTCGTCGAGGGTCAGCCCGGCCTGCTTGCGCAGATACCGCACGCGGCGGCCCAGGCTGATGACGTCCAGTTCGGCGTCAGAGGCAGACGACGACGGCGGCGGTACTTCGCGGTTCCAGCTCACAGGTGACATTTTTTGAGAATACGCGAAGAAGTGCGTTTCTTTCCATGGTTTTCCTCTAGAAAGCCTCTTGGAAGTACTGAAAAGTAAGAACTACGGAAACCCCGGCCGGCCTGGACTGCAAAGGCGCAGCGAAGATCGGCCGGGGCTACATAGACAGCAACACGCCAAAGTAGCGTCAAAGGAGACAGACAATGACCGCAGCATTTGAACCAGGACAGCCCGCCGCTCAGCAGACAGCAACCGAGCAGGCCGCCGCACTGGAGCTCGAATGGGCTGCCAACCCGCGTTGGGAAGGCGTCACCCGCGATTACTCCGCCACCGACGTCGTCCGCCTCCGCGGCCGCGTCTCCGAAGAACACACCCTGGCCAAGCGCGGCTCCGAGAAGCTGTGGAAGCAGCTCACGGAAGAGGCCAAGACCGGCGGCTACACCAACGCCCTCGGTGCGCTGACCGGCAACCAGGCCGTGCAGCAGGTCAAGGCCGGGCTTCGGGCCATCTACCTTTCCGGCTGGCAGGTCGCCGCCGACGCCAACAACTCCGGCCACACCTACCCGGACCAGTCGCTCTACCCGGCCAACTCGGTCCCCACCGTGGTCCGCCGCATCAACAACGCCCTGCTCCGCGCCGACCAGATCGAATTCTCCGAAGGCATCCAGACCGTCGAGGACTGGCTGGTCCCGATCGTCGCCGACGCCGAAGCCGGCTTCGGCGGCCCCCTGAACGCCTACGAACTCATGAAATCCATGATCCAGGCCGGCGCCGCGGGCGTGCACTGGGAAGACCAGCTCGCCTCGGAAAAGAAGTGCGGCCACCTCGGCGGCAAGGTGCTCATCCCCACCCAGCAGCACGTCCGGACCCTGAACGCCGCCCGCCTCGCGGCCGACGTCGCAGGCACCCCGACGGTCGTTATCGCCCGCACCGACGCCGAGGCAGCCACCCTGATTACCTCCGACGTCGACGAGCGCGACCAGGAATTCATCACAGGCGAACGTACCGCTGAGGGCTTCTACAAGGTCCGCAACGGCATCGAACCCTGCATCGCCCGCGCCAAGGCCTACGCCCCGTATTCCGACCTCATCTGGATGGAAACGGGCACCCCGGACCTCGAGCTCGCCCGCAAGTTCGCGGAGTCCGTCAAGGCCGAGTTCCCGGACCAGATGCTCTCCTACAACTGCTCGCCGTCCTTCAACTGGCGCAAGCACCTGGACGACGCCACGATCGCCAAGTTCCAGCGTGAACTCGGCGCCATGGGCTTCACCTTCCAGTTCATCACCCTGGCCGGCTTCCACGCCCTGAACTACTCGATGTTCGACCTCGCCCACGGCTACGCCCGCGAAGGCATGAGCGCCTACGTCGAACTCCAGGAAAAGGAATTCGCCTCCGAGTCCCGCGGCTACACCGCAACCAAGCACCAGCGCGAAGTCGGCACCGGCTACTTCGACGACATCGCAACTGCGCTCAACCCGAACGCATCCACCCTGGCCCTGGTGGGATCCACCGAAGAAGGCCAGTTCCACTAAAACTTCCCGTTCGACGGGGGCGGCATCCGTCCCGAGCTAGCCCGGCTCGCCACTGTCCTTTCCTTGGTCACCAGGGGCGCAGCTCGCCACCGGCCTACGGACCGGCAATGCTCTGCCTGCTATTCCCCACGTCCCGGTTTCGACCTCGCTGAGCGAGGACGGACCGGGACGCAGGGCCCCTTTTACGCAGGCTGCCGCAATACCGGCCCTCCGGCCTCGAGCGTAAGGCGCCTTTCCGGCAGCCGGGCAAGGTGATCCGGAAGCGTGCGTAAAAGGGGCCCTGTCCCCGCCCCGGCCGAGCTTTGCGAGGCCTTTTCGGGCGGGGATGGGGAATAGCACGCGGAGGATTGCCTTGGTCGGCCCCGCAACCCAGCCACGGACCCGGCACCGTATCGAACCCCCAGCTAAACAGGCCCGCCGTCGAACATTTGCTTCTCCGAGGAGAGATTGAAATGAACAGTTTCACCGACAATTACACGATCAACGGCATCACGCTGACCGCCCAGCCCATCCACCGGCAGAACGAGGTTCTTACCCCGGATGCCCTCGACTTTGTGGCAACCCTGCACCGCGCGACGGCGGAGCGCCGCCAGGAGCTCATGCAGGCGCGGCACACCCGCCGCGGGCAGATTTCCAGCGGCCAGGACCCGCGGTTCCTCCCGGAGACCGCGGACATCCGGAATGATCCGAACTGGCGGGTCGCTCCCCCGGCCCCGGGCCTGGAAGACCGCCGCGTCGAGATCACGGGGCCGGTTGACCGGAAGATGACCATCAACGCGCTCAACTCCGGCGCCAAGGTGTGGCTGGCCGACATGGAAGACTCCTCTACCCCCACCTGGCGCAACGTCATCCAGGGCCAGCTGAACCTCACGGACGCCCTGGAACGCCGGATCGACTTCACCTCCCCGGAGGGCAAGGAGTACAAGCTCCGTGCCGCCGAGGACCTGCCCACGATCGTGGTACGGCCCCGCGGCTGGCACCTGCCGGAGAAGCACATGCTCATCGACGGGAAGCCCGTTGCCGGTGGCGTGGTCGATTTCGGTTTGTTCTTCTTCCACAACGCCCGCCGCCTGCTGGCACAGGGCAAGGGCCCGTACTTCTACCTGCCCAAGATCGAGAACCACCTCGAAGCCCGCCTCTGGAACGACATCTTCATCCTGGCCCAGGATCTGCTCGGCATCCCGCAGGGCACCATCCGTGCCACGGTGCTGATCGAGACCATCACCGCCGCGTTCGAAATGGAGGAGATCCTCTACGAGCTGCGTGATCACGCCTCGGGCCTGAACGCCGGCCGCTGGGACTACATCTTCTCCGTCATCAAGAACTTCCGCACCCGCGGCCCCCGCTTCGTACTCCCGGACCGCTCCCAGGTCTCCATGACCCAGCCGTTCATGCGCTCCTACACCGAGCAACTCGTCCGGGCCTGCCACCGCCGCGGCGCCATGGCGATCGGCGGCATGGCCGCGGCCGTTCCCAACCGCAAGGACGAGGCAGCCAATACGGCAGCGTTCGAGAAGGTCCGCGCGGACAAGACCCGCGAAGCCGGCGACGGTTTCGACGGTTCGTGGGTTGCGCACCCGGACCTGGTTCCGGTGTGCCGCGAAGTGTTCGACGGCGTACTCGGCGACCGTCCGAACCAACTGGACCGCTCACGCGAGGACGTCACCCCCGACGACCGCGCGCTGATCGACGTCGCCTCCACTGTGGGCACCATCACCGAGACCGGCATCCGGAACAACATCGAGGTGGGCATCCGCTACATCGAGTCCTGGCTGCGCGGCAACGGCGCCGTGGCCATCCACAACCTCATGGAAGACGCGGCCACCGCCGAGATCTCCCGCTCACAGCTGTGGCAGTGGATCTACTCCCACGCCATCACCGACACCGGTGAAGTCATCACCCGCGAGTGGATCAACGACCTCCTGGACGAAGAGTTCGCGCGCCTGGAACGCTTCGACGACGACCGCTTCAACGATGCCCGCAGCATCTTCGAAGAAGTCACCCTCGCCGAGGAGTTCCCCACCTTCCTGACCATCCCGGCCTATGCCCGATACCTCACGGAAGCCCGCGAGGAAGCCACCAAGGAAGAACTCGTAGCCGCTTGAACACGTAGATAAAAGCCCCCGCCGCTGGGCTGCCTGCACTCTTCGCAACAAGTGACCCCGATGGCCGGGGAGGCAGCCCAGCGACGGAACCCGGAACCGCCCAACTGACTCGCAGTTGTTGTCGTTTTGAAGCCTCATAACGACAACAACTGCGAGCTAGTTGGGTGTACGACGCCGGCCCACACCTGCCGCTGCGATCTCGCCTAGCGTTGACGGGCCACCCAGCGCACCGAGAGGGTGGTGCAGACACAGAACGCGGCGACCGAGCCAAGGATCACCAGAAGCGGCACCGTCCAGCTGCCGGAGATGCCGTGCACGTAGCCGATGATGGTTGGCGCCAGGGCCGCGAAGCAGTAACCCACCCCTTGCACGACGGCGGACATCCTGCCTGCCGAGGCTTGGTCGCGGGCGAACTTGATGATGGCGATGAAGATGACCGTGATGCCGCCACCCTGCGCTATTCCACCAAGGGACGACCACAGCCACCACCAACCCGGGGCCAGCAACAGACCCAGGGGCACAGTGAGCCACAAGGCACCCAAGGTGGCCGCCACCGCCGTCGTACTGGCGAAGCGGGCGAGCAGCGGCACGCCGAGCCCGCCCACAATCGCGAAAATCTGGAAGAGCGACGATCCCGCGCCGGCTTGCGCGGTGCCCATGCCCAGCTCATCGGCCAGGAAGCTTGGGAGCCACGCCGTCACGCCGTAGTACGAAAACGCCTGGCCGGCGAAGCCGAGCGTCAGGCCAACGGTCAGCCAGCCAACACCGGAAGCCTTGCCGCCCCGCGAGCCCGAGGCAGCCGGAACCGCAGCGGGAACGAAAGCCTGCCGGGCGCCGACGGTGGGGATCCAGAACAGGATGGCCGCCAGGGCCAGAAGGGCACTCGCCGCGAGGGCAAGCCGCCAGCCCACGAGTTCTGCGAGCGGGGCTGTGGCCACGGAGGTCAGGAAGGACCCGATGTTCAGCGCCGCCGTGTACACACCCATCGCGGTTGCCTGGCGTCGTGGCGCGAAGTCCCGGCGGATGATGAGTGGCACCGCGATGTTGCCGATAGTGATGGCGAGGCCGATGATGACGGTGCCCACCATGACCGGAACACCACCGCCGCTGGAGCGGATCACGACGCCGGCCAGCACACCCACAAGCGTCAGCATCACGGCGAACTCGGCGCCGAACCTTCGTCCGGCCATCGAGGCCAGAGGCGCTGCGAGCGAGAAGCAGAGCACGGGAATCCCCGTCAGCAGCCCGAGTTCAACGGGCGAGAATCCAAGATCCCGTTTCAGGGAATCCACCACCGGCGCCACTGCGACGAACGGTCCCCGCATGTTGAGGGCGATGAGGCCGATGCACGCGAGGATCAGCCAGCCTCGTGGGACCTTGGCGAGGAATTGGCCGGTCATGGGGCGCAGTGAAGGGCGAGGAAAGTAGGCATCACCTTCATTGCTATCACGGCATGCCCCAGCGGAACGCCATAGTGGCCTGTCAGCCCGTTGCTTGGAGCGTGGCTTCGATCACGGCCGGAGACAAAACATGCTGGGTGACCATCTGGCTCGCACCGAGGATCGCGGCCTGGTCGCCCGCCATCGAGATGCCGATGCGCAGATGCGAGGTGGCCAATGGAAGGGAGCGCCGGTAGACGACTTCGCGGATGCCTGCCACGAGGTGCTCGCCGGCCTCGCCCACGCTGCCGCCGATGACGATCATGGAGGGGTTGAGCAGGTTGACCACGGTGGCCAGGACGTCGCCGACGTCGCGTCCCGCCTGCCGGAGTGCCTGGATGGCCTGGAGGTTCCCCTCGGCTACCAGCCGCAGCACGTCGCCGCCGTTGGTAGCCGCCAGGCCTTGGGTTTGCAGCTGGCGCGCGACGGCGGGTCCGGAGGCCAGAGCTTCAAGGCAGCCGTAGTTCCCGCAACGGCAGAGGACGTCGTCGCCGCGGGGAACCCGGACATGGCCGAGGTCCCCGGCAGTGCCGTTGGCGCCGCGCTGCAGTTCACCGCTGCTGATGATGCCCGCGCCGATGCCCGTGGCGATTTTGATGAAGAGCAAATTGTCGTGGTCCGGCCAATACGCCGTGCGTTCGCCCAGGGCCATGATGTTGACGTCGTTGTCCACCAGGACGGGAACGGGCAGCGAGCGCTGCATGTAACGGACTACATCGAATCCGTCCCAGCCAGGCATGATCGGCGGTTTGATCGGCCTGCCGGTGTCGTGTTCCACCGGGCCGGGCAGTCCGATCCCGATACCGGCAAGGTCGTCAAGGTTGCGGTCGGCTTCGGTGAGAAGCTCGCGCCCCGCCGCCACCACCCTGCCGAGCACCACGTCGGGACCGTCTGCGACTTCCTGCGCGAGGCGCCGCTCGGCCAGGACTGTTCCGCCGAGATCGGTGACCGCGACGATCACGTGCGTCGCTCCGACGTCGACTGCCAAGACAACCCGGGCCGCCGGGTTGAAGGCAAAGCGCGACGGCGGCCTGCCGCCGCTGGAACTCGCCTCACCTGCGGGGCCCACGAGCCCGGAGTTCATGAGGGCATCGATGCGCGAGGCGACGGTGGAACGGGCCAGTCCGGTAGTGAGGGCGAGTTCGGCCCGGGTCCGTGCCTGGCCGTCGCGAAGAAGCTGAAACAGGTCTCCCGCACGCGAAAGGCTTCCGGCGTCCTGTACAGGGCCGTCCTTGCCGGGCTCTTTTCCGGGTGCTGAGGTCATGCATCAGTGATAGCACGATTGCTTATGCGTGTCACGCAGTAAAAGATTGCCGATCTATTTTCAACTTTTGCTTGCTCATCGACAAAAGTCGACATAGGTTGTTCTCAGTTAGTTGTGAGAAGGATCACGCAGCCCACGAAGCCGCGCCGAAACTCCCGAGACTCCGTTTACGAAGAGGTAACTGATCTTGTCCAGCCAGTCACAGGCAACAACCAAACCCCTCGGCGTCGGCATCCTTGGCGCCGGTCCGGTCACCCAGGCAATCCACCTTCCTTCCCTCGCCCGGCTCCGGAATATCCTGGAAGTCCGCCACATCATGGACGTCGACGCCGCTGTCGCCGAATCGGTCGCAGCCCGCGTCGGCGCGAACTTCAGCACCAGCATGGACCCGCTCCTGGGCGATCCCGACGTCGACATCGTGGCCATCTGCAGCCCCCACCAGTTCCACGCGGACCAAGTCATCGCCGCATGCCGCGCGGGAAAGAAAGCCGTGCTCTGCGAAAAGCCGTTCGCCATGAGCGGCGAGGAGGCGGCCCGGATTTCGGCGGTCAGCGAGGAAACCGGCGTGCCGATCATCGTGGGCGCCATGCACACTTTCGATCCAGGCTGGCTCGCAGCCGAAGCCAATTGGGGCGATCTCCCCGAGAACGTCCACACCATCCGTTCTTCCATCGTCCTTCCGCCCAACGCCCGCTTCGAAGACTTCGCCACCGAAATCTTCACCCGTCCAGCAGGGGGCACCCCTGACTACAGCGACATCGAGGTCATCAAGAACGCCCTCCGCGGCGGCATTATGGGACTCGCCATCCACGACCTTCCCCTCGTCCGCCGCTTCACCCCGGATTTCGTAGACCTAGAGGTCCTGCAGGCACGCCATGTACGCCCCTTCGGCTACGTGATCTCCCTTCGTTGCGGTGACCGGATCATCGAGCTCCGGGCAGCGATGAACAAGACGTGGAAGCCAGAATGGGCCTTCGAGGCGATCTCGGACGACGCAGCCCTTCGCGTGGACTTCACCCCTTCCTACGTGCAGGCGGGTTCCGCCGTCGCAACCATCACCCGCGGCGCCACAAGCACAACGTACGGACCGTTCGAGCACAACGGCTATGAGGGCGAATGGCGCGAACTCGCCCAACTGGCCCTCGGAACCAAGCAACCGCCGTCCGCCGAAAGCCTCATCAATGACCTCACCTTCGCGATAGCGATCGCAGACGCCACCGTGGATGTCGCAGCTGTTGAACATGCAGGAGTCCGCTCATGAGCCCCCAGTACACGGTTACGGCCACCCCGCAGGCAGAAGAGAGCGGCGCCGTGGCACTCGCGGTCGCTTCGCTTCCGGCAAGCTTCGGCCCGGTAGCAGCCGGGGAGGCCGCGCGGGTTTCCGCCATCGAAGGCGCTCCTGGTTGGACCACGGAGGCCATCAACGCGATCGACGGCGGGGCGTCCGGCATCGTCGTTGTCAATCCTGTCCCGGAAAGCACCGCCGCCCTGCTCGACGCCGCTGAACTGTCCGGCGTCGCGGTCGTCCTGGACCAGCGCTGGGCGTCCAATCCCGGCCTGGCCGGAGCTGAAGACGCCGTCCGCTCGGTAGCAGGCCGCGCCGCCATGCTGGACTCGGTCGCAACGGCCGCGACAGGCTCGAATCCTGAACGGCTGCTCACCGAGCATCTCGCTGCCGTCGTGCGCGTCACCGGTCGGCTGGACGCGCTTCGCGTCCTGCACTGCGGCACGCACGGCTACACGGTTTCCGGGCGGCTCGCCAACGGCGCTCCGGTTTCGCTCCAAGGCGTGCTGAGCAACTCCCGGCCCCCCGGCGTCGACTTCCGCCTCTACACCGACGACGGCGGTGTCAGCATCGCGGTCCCGGAACCGCTTGCCGCCTGGCCGGCGGCAGTCCGGGCCACCGGGCCCCAAGGAGAAATCCTCCTGCCCACGCTTTACGAATCCGCCCACCGCACCACCTGGCGCCGCCTCAAGGAACACCTCGACGCCGGTACTGTCCCCTCCGATCTGGCTGGCTTTGCGCGGCTGACGGAATCCATAGCGCACCTGACCTGAACCCGCACTTCTCCTCAACTACGCAATCAGCAGCATCGAGCAAAACAGCACCAAAAGCAATCATCAGCCTTCTCGACGACGAGCCGGACCGCACCGAATGCGAAGACCACGCAGCGGTCCCGAAAGGAATCATCATGAATGTTCAGTCCGAAGCCAGCCGCAATTTCTCCCGCAGGGGTTTCCTCGGCCTCACGGCGGCAGCAGCGGCTGTCCCCCTGCTCGCAGCCTGCGGAGGCGGCTCCAGCTCGAGCTCCGCTGGCGGCGCCATCAAGTTCTGGGACATGCCGTGGGCCACGCCGGCCTATAACGATGCCGCGAAGAAGATCACCGAGTCCTACGCCCCGACTGGCAGCAACGGCAAGGCCGGTTACCAGATCATTCAATGGAACAACTTCTACCAGACCTTCTCCTCGGCCATTGCGTCCAAGACCGGTCCCGCGGTGTCCACCGGTGGCGGTTTCCAGGCGTTCCAGTTCGACCAGCAGGGCCAGATCGCCTATGCGGACAAGGTCATCGACTCGCTGAAGAAGAACGGCCAGTTCGACGACTTCCTGCCCGGCGTGCTGGACCCGTTCAAGTCGGACAAGGGCTACGTCGCTGTTCCCTGGCAGCTGGACATGCGCGTCTTCTGGTACCGCAAGTCCCTCTTCGACCAGGCCGGCGTCGCACTGCCCACCGACTGGGCCTCGCTGCTTGACGCAGGCAAGGCACTGAAGAAGATCGGCGCCTTCGGCTTCGCCACCGGATCCGGCGCCGGCAACAACATCGGCAACCACTCGATGATCATGATGATGGTCAACAACGGCGGTGGCGTCTTCACCAAGGACGGCCAGCTGGACGTCATGAACGACCGCAACGTCGAAGCCACGGAATACCTCCTGGAACTGGTCTCCAACGGGATCATCGACCCCGCTGCAGTCAGCTACACCACGGACAACCTCAACGCGCAGTGGAAGGACAAGAAAGCCGCCTTCGGCCCGTACGTCCTGGGCGTGCCTGCTCGTGTCGGCGACACCTCCGGCGACATCATGGTGGCCAGCCCGATCGCAGGCCCGCACGGCGACAAGCACGGACTCGTTTTCCCGAACAACATCATGATGTACAAGAACACCCCGTCCCAGGAATCCTCCGAGGCCTTCCTGACCTACTACATGGGACAGCTCAAGGAGCTGTGGCGCCAGAAACTCATGAACGCCCTGCCGGTCTTCAAATCCATCACGGAGATGCCCGAATTCACGAGCGACGCCAACAACGTCAAGATCGTCAAGGAATGGCAGCCCATCGCCAAGACCTTCGCCGCGCAGGGCACCTCGCTCAACGCCAACCTCGCTGTCCTCGACGGCGGCCAGGCACTCAACCAGTTCACCCAGACCATCCTGACCGGAAAGACCGACGCCAAGACGGCACTCACGGCCTTCAAGACCGGCCTCGAATCCGTCATCAAGAAGTAAAGCCGTCGCCATGTCAACCACCACAACGCAGTCCGGCCTCGCCAGGGCCCGTCGGGGGCTCGCTCCCGGCGGGTCCGGCGGCGGGTCCCTGAACCGCAAGAGCAAGCTTTCGGGGCAGACCAAGCGGACGTTCTTCTGGCTCCTGCTGCCCTCGGTCATCCTACTCGTCCTGATCCACGGCTACCCGCTGGTCTACGCAGGCGTCCAGGCCACCCACGACGGCTCCCTGATCGACACGGGCAACTTCGTCGGCGTCGACAACTTCGGCCATGTCCTGACCTCCCCGGCCTTCTGGAAGGCCGCCCAGTTCACCTTGTGGTTCACCATCGTCGGCGTCTTCGGCTCCTGGCTGGTTGGCCTGGGCCTGGCCCTGCTGCTACGCACCAAAATCCCGGCGGGGGGCACCTTCAAGGTCCTCCTCCTCCTGCCTTGGGTGGTTCCGATCGTGGTCTCCTCCACGGCCTGGAACTGGCTCGTCGCCACTCCGGACAGCCTCATCCCCTCCATCTTCCGGAACCTCGGACTGGGCACGCCCCTGTTCCTGGCGGACCCCCACCTGGCCGCGGTCATGGTCATGGTGTTCAAGGTCTGGGTCAGCTTCCCCTTCATGATGATGATGATTTCGGCAGCTTTGGCCTCGGTAGACACCACCGTGTATGAAGCCGCCAGCATGGACGGTGCCAGCAAGTGGCAGCAGTTCACCCAGATCACCCTGCCGCTGATCGCCCGCTCCACCTACATCAGCTGGATCCTGATGACGATCTTCTGCGTCAACGACTTCCCCACCATCTACCTCCTTACCGGCGGCGGCCCCGTTGACGCCACTACCTCCCTCGTGGTCCTGGCCTACCGCACGGTCTTCCAGGACTTCCAGACCGGTCCCGGCGTTGCCATCGCCTTCCTCATGACCCTCACCCTCGTCGTCGTGTCGGTCTTCCTGTACCGCCAGATCCGAAAGTCGAGCGTCGAATAATGAGCGCAGTACTCCACGCCCACCCAGAATCCGGACCCGCGCTCGGTGTCGCGGGACCCGAAAAATCCCGCCGCGTCCTCTCCGAAGCAGGCATGCGAGGACGCTGGTGGCGGTTCGTCCTGATCCTTGCCATCACCGCCATCGTCCTGGTCCCGATCATGGTCACCGTGGTCCTGGCCCTGACCCCGGGCCCCAACAGCACCGCCACCGGCCTCACTTTCGAGAACCTCAGCAACGTTTTCTCCGAGACCCTGGCGGCCACCTGGCTCAAGAACAGCCTCATCACCACCGTCAGCACCGTGATCGTCGCCGTCGCCGTCGCAGCACCCGCCGGCTATGTCCTCTCCCGTGGCCGTTCCAGGGCCGTCTCCGGCTACTCGCTGCTGCTGTTCGTCATGCAGTCCCTGCCGATCATCACCTCGGTGGTGCCGCTGTTCATCCTGTTCGCAGGCCTGGGACTCGTGGACAACCTCATGGGACTGATCATTATCTACGTCGGCTCGACAATGACCGTGGCCACGTGGATGATGGCGGCATACTTCGATTCCATCCCGGTCAGCCTCGAGGAGGCCTCGTGGATCGACGGCTGCTCAGTCTTCGGATCCTTCACGAAGGTGGTGCTGCGCAATTCCCTGCCCGGCATCCTGTCCACGGCCATCTTCGCCTTCCTCCTGGCCTGGAACGATTACCTCGTAGCGATCGTGTTCCTGCGCTCCAACGAAATCTTCACCCTCCCCATGGGCGTCCAGTCGTTCTTCCAGCAAAACCAGACCGACTGGTCCGGCGTCATGGCCCTCGCGGTCATCATGATGCTCCCGCCGATCATCGTCTTCGCCACCCTGAACAAGTACTTCAGCGTCGGCGGCATCGGCGGATCCCTCGCCGGCCGCTAGCGGCCGTTAGTCAAACTTTCACGCAACCGACAACGCAAAGGAAAACCATGTCTTACTCCATCCAGCTGTACACCCTGCGCAATGCCATGCAGGAAGACCTGCCGGGCACCATCAGACGCGTTGCCGAGATCGGTTACACGCAGGTTGAACCCTACAATTTCGTGGCCACGGCGAAGGAGCTCGGCGCTGCATTGAAGGAGAACGGGCTGAGCGCCCCGTCCGGTCACGCGCCGCTGCTGAGCCAGGACCAGGACGAGATCTTCGCAGCCGCCAAGGAACTGGGCATTGCGACCGTGATCGATCCCTACCTGCCCGCCGAACACTGGCAGAACGCCGAAGACATCCAGGCGACCGCCGCAAAGCTGAACGCCGCGGCCAAGAAGGGCGCCGAATACGGCATCCGCGTCGGTTACCACAACCACGCTTGGGAACTGGAGTCCATCGTCGAGGGCCAGACCGCACTGGAGTACTTCGAAGGCCTCCTTGACCCGGAACTGGTCCTGGAAGTCGACACCTACTGGGCCTCGGTCGGTGGCCAGAACCCCGTGGAACTTCTCGCCCGCCTCGGTGACCGCGTTAAGTTCATCCACATCAAGGACGGCCCCGGCACCACAGACACGAAAGCCCAACAGCCTGCGGGCCAGGGCACCATCCCGGTGCTCGACGTCATTGCTGCCGCCAAGTCCCTGGAAGCGGGCGTCGTGGAGTTCGACGACTACGCCGGAGACATCTTCGAAGGCATCGCCGAAAGCCTCGCATTCCTTCAGGACAACGCAGCACAGGAAGTGAACGCATGAGCACCGCAACGCACCAGACCACCCCGTCCACGCCGTCTTCCCTCCGGGGGCCCGTAGGCGTCGCCGTCATCGGCGCAGGCAACATCAGCAAGGCCTACCTGGACAACCTAACGGTCTTCCCTGACTTGAAGGTCCACGTCATCGCAGACTTGTTCGAGGAAGCCGCGGAAGCGCGGGCCAAGGAATACGGCATCCCGGAGTGGGGTGGCGTTGACGCGGCACTGAACCATCCCGACGTCGAGATCATCGTGAACCTGACCATCCCGGCGGCGCACGTCGAGGTGGCAACAGCCGCTGTGAACGCGGGCAAGCACGTCTGGACCGAGAAGCCGTTCTCCCTGGACCGCGAATCGGGATTGGCGCTGTTGAAGACGGCCGACGCCGCGGGCGTCCGCCTGGGCTGCGCACCGGACACCTTCCTGGGCGCGGGGCTGCAGACAGCCCGCCGGATCATCGAACGCGGTGACATCGGCACCCCGCTGACAGCCCTGACCATGTTCCAGACCCCCGGCCCGGAGTCATGGCACCCGAACCCGTCATTCCTCTTCGCGCACGGCGCGGGCCCGCTCTTCGACATGGGCCCTTACTACATCACCGCCCTGGTCCAGACCTTCGGCTCGGTCCGCAAGGTCGCCGCCGTCGGCTCCAAAGCCAAGGACGTCCGCGTGGTCGGTTCCGGGCCCAAGGCCGGCGAGGAATTCCCCGTCGAGGTCCCCACCCACGTCAGTGCGATGCTCCAGTTCGAGGGCGGCGCCTCCTCGCACAGCGTCTTCAGCTTTGAATCCCCCCGCCTGCGGATGGGCTTCGTGGAGATCACCGGCACCGAGGGCACCCTGGAATTGCCTGATCCGAACTACTTCGACGGCGACCTCAAGCTTTGGCGCGCGGGAGCCGAGGAAGCGGAAATCATTCCCGCCACGGGACCGGCCAACGGCCGCGGTATGGGCGTGCTGGACATGGCCCGGTCCCTGCGCGCCGGTGTTCCGCACCGCGCCCAGGGAGCCCTTGCCTATCATGTGGTCGATACCCTGGTTTCCATTTCCGAGTCCGCCGAAACCGGCACCTTTGTAGGCGTCGACAGCTCCGCCGTGACCTCCCAGGCCCTCCCCGAGGACTGGGACCCGATGGCCGCCACCCTCTAGGAATCACTCATGACTAGCTCCGCCTCTGCCCCCACCACACCTCACGACGGCGAACCGGGCAAGAAAACCCTGGGTGTTGCCGCGATCGGCTACGCGTTCATGGGCAAAGCCCATTCCAACGCGTGGCGGAACGTGGGCAGCTTCTTCGACGTTCCGGCCTTCGAGCAGAAAGTGCTCGTGGGCCGGGACCCGGAACAGGTCGCCGAGGCCGCGGCGAAGTACGGGTGGAGCGAGTCCGCCACGGACTGGCGCTCCGTCCTGGAACGCGATGACGTCCATATCGTGGATATCTGCGCTCCGGGATGGATGCACGCCGAGATCGCCATCGCGGCGCTGG
This sequence comes from Arthrobacter sp. FW306-2-2C-D06B, assembly GCF_021789175.1. Lineage (NCBI taxonomy): Bacteria > Bacillati > Actinomycetota > Actinomycetes > Micrococcales > Micrococcaceae > Arthrobacter > Arthrobacter sp. FW306-2-2C-D06B. The sequence goes on along the minus strand of NZ_CP084560.1, from coordinate 472,916 downwards.
AGGCGGGCAAGCACGTGCTCGTGGAGAAGCCCCTCGCGAACACTTTGGCCGAGGCCGAAGCCATGACGGAAGCCGCGCGTGCCGCCCGGGCGCGCGGCATCCAGTCCATGATCGGCTTCAACTACCGCAGGGTGCCGGCACTCGCCCTCGCGAAGGAACTGATCGCCGAGGGCCGGCTCGGAACCGTCCGGCACGTCCGCGCCGCCTACCTCCAGGACTGGCTCGTGGATCCGGACTCCCCCATGACCTGGCGGCTCAACAAGGAAACCGCCGGATCCGGGGCCCTCGGCGACATCGCCTCCCACGCGATCGACCAGGTCCTCTTCCTCCTCGGGGACACCGTCACCGAGGTCTCCGGCCGGCTGCACACCTTCGTGGACAGCCGCCCCGGCGCGGACGGTCCGGAACAAGTAACGGTCGACGACGCCGCCTGGGCCACGCTGACACTCGCCTCCGGTGCGGTCGCCTCGGTGGAAGTCTCCCGCATGGCCACGGGCAAGAAGAACTCGCTCACGATGGAAATCTACGGCGACAAGGGCTCGCTCCTGTTCGACCTGGAATCCATCAACGAACTGGGTTTCATGGACGCCACGGTGCCCGTCAGGGAGCAGGGCTTCCGACGGATCCTGGTCAACGAGCCCGAACACCCCTACATGGACGCCTGGTGGCCCCAGGGCCACGTCATCGGCTGGGAGCACACCTTCACCCACGAAATCCGTGACTTCCTGGCCGCCATCGACGCCGGGACCCCGCCGTCGCCGTCGTTCGAGGAAGGACTCGCCGTCCAGCAGGTCCTGGCCGCCATCGAAGAATCCGCCGACGCCAAGTCCGCCATCATCCAGGTCGCCGGCCACTGACAGCCCTGGCCTGAAGCACGCCCCGAAACTTTTCCCAAGGAGAACCCATGCCCCGCCCGTACACCCTGTTCACCGGCCAGTGGGCCGACCTGCCCTTCGAGGAAGTCGCCAAACTCGCCTCCGGCTGGGGCTATGACGGCCTGGAAATCGCCGTGTCCGGCGACCACCTGGACGCCTGGCGCTGGGACGAACCCGGCTACGTCGAATCCAAGCTCGCCATCCTGGACAAGTACAACCTCAAGGTCTGGGCCATCTCCAACCACCTCAAGGGCCAGGCCGTGTGCGATGACCCCATCGACTTCCGCCACCAAGCCATCGTCGGGGCCAAGGTCTGGGGCGACGGGGACCCCGAAGGAGTGCGCCAACGCGCCGCCGAGGAGATGAAACACACCGCCCGCCTCGCCCGCGCGCTCGGGGTGGACACCGTCGTCGGGTTCACGGGCTCCTCGATCTGGCAGTACGTCGCGATGTTCCCGCCTGTCCCGGAGAAAGTCATCGAGGCCGGCTACCAGGACTTCGCGGACCGCTGGAACCCCATCCTGGACGTCTTCGACGAATGCGGTGTCCGCTTCGCCCACGAAGTCCACCCTTCCGAGATCGCCTACGACTACTGGACCACCGTCCGCACCCTGGAAGCCATCGGGCACCGCGAAGCGTTCGGCCTGAACTGGGACCCCTCCCACTTCATGTGGCAAGGCATCGACCCCGTCTCCTTCATCTGGGACTTCAAAGACCGGATCTACCACGTGGACTGCAAGGACACCAAGCTCCGCCCCACCGGCCGGAACACCGTCATGGGCTCCCACCTGCCCTGGGGCGACCCCCGCCGCGGCTGGGACTTCGTCTCCGCCGGACGCGGCGACGTGCCCTGGGAATCGAGCTTCCGGGCCCTCACCGCGATCGGCTACAACGGCCCGATCTCCGTGGAATGGGAGGACGCCGGCATGGACCGCCTCCACGGCGCCCCCGAAGCCCTCGCCGCCCTCAAGAAGTTCGACTTCCCGCCCTCGCAGACCTCCTTCGACGCCGCCTTCAACCAGGACTAACCACCCCTCTGGTTAGCGCGAGTTGGCAGCGGATGACCCCAAAATCCGATTTTGCGGGCATCTGCTGCCAACTCGCACCAAAGACGAAAGGACATCCGCATGGTGATACGGACACTTCGGCCCGGCCAGCGCTGCGAAGTATGGATCGCCTCTGCCACCGGCACTTCCGAGCTGGCCTTCACCACGGACAATCTGCTCCTGGAGGCACCCAACTGGACGCTCGATGGCCAGGCCCTCATCCTCAATGGTGACGGCGCCCTATGGCGGCTGGATCTTTCCGGTGGACTCGAAAAGGTCGCCATTACCGGCATCCCGGACCTCAATAACGACCACATCCTCGCGCCCGACGGCACCACCATCTACCTCTCGGCGAATGACGGCCGCATCTACAGCGCAGCCCTCGACGGCGGTGAGGCCACCAAGATCACGAACGACGACGGGTGGTTCCATTTCCTGCACGGCATCAGCCCCGACGGACAGACCCTCGCCTACGTCGGAATAGAAGCCGGCGACTTCACCCAACCGGGCCGGCTCATCACGATTCCAACAGGGGGCGGACCCGCGACCGCAATCGACGTCGACGGCCACTGCGATGGCCCCGAATACTCGCCCGACGGCGAATGGCTGTACTTCAATACCGAGGCCTTCACGGATCGGCCCGGCCACGCCCAACTTGCCAGGGTGCGGGCAAGTCACCGTGGCACGCCAGAACGCCTGCTTGAAAGCGCCACCGTTGACTGGTTCCCGCACCTCTCGCCCGACGGGCGCCTGGCCAGCTACATCCGCTTCCCCGGCGGCACGGTGGGCCACCCGGCGGACTTGCGGGTCGACGTCGTCCTTGTTCCCACGAGCGACTGGGCCACTCCGCTCCACACGTGGTCCCTCTTCGGCGGCCAGGGAACCCTCAATGTCAACAGTTGGTCACCCGACTCGGAGCGGTTCGCTTATGTTGCCTACCCCAGCAACTGACACGAACCCACACAAGGAACTCCCGCCAAAAAATTGTTGAACAATTCGTCCATGTGATGCATCATTGGGTGTAGGCCCCGATTGAGATCGGGATCACAAAGCCCGCCCAACGTTCCATGGAGGAACCATGTCCGCGACCACTTCGCCACGTTCAACACGGCGCAGCAAACCCTCGGCAGGCGCCATCAAGGCCTTCATTGCCAGCGTCACAGGCACCTCCCTGGAGTACTACGATTTCGCCATCTACTCCGTCGCCTCCGCGCTGGTCTTCCCCAAGATCTTCTTTCCCACGAACGACGAAACCACGGGCCTCCTGCTCTCCTTCTCGGCCTTCGCGGTGGGTTACCTCGCCCGGCCCATTGGCGGCGTTGTCTTTGGCCGGCTCGGAGACAAGATCGGACGCAAGAACGTCCTGGTCATCACCCTCATCCTCATTGGCGCGGCCACGGTCCTCATCGGCGCGTTGCCGGACTACCACACGATCGGCATTGGAGCCACGATCATCCTGGTCCTCCTTCGCTTGGCCCAGGGCATCGGCGTCGGAGGCGAGTGGGGCGGCGCCGTGTTGCTGTCCAGCGAGTACGCCAATCCCAGCAAGCGCGGATTCTGGTCGTCCGCAGCCCAGATCGGGCCGCCCGCGGGCAACCTGCTGGCCAACGGCGCACTGGCCGTCCTCGCCGCCGTCATGAGCAACGATGCCTTCATCGCTTGGGGTTGGCGCGTGGCCTTCCTCAGTTCGGCCATCCTGGTTGCCTTCGGCCTGGTCATCCGGCTCAAGCTCGAGGAAACCCCGGTTTTCAAGGCCATCGAAGCAACCGGCGAACGGCCCAAGGCTCCCATCAAGGAAGTCCTCACCACCCAGTTCCGTCCCCTGCTCGCCGCCGCGTTGTGCCGGATCTGTCCCGACGTCTTGTACGCCTTGTTCACCGTCTTTGTGGCGGTCTACGCCACCAAGGAACTGGGCATGACCACCGGCAACGTCCTGGGCGCAGTCCTGGTGGGCTCGGCATTCCAGTTGTTCCTGATCCCGGCCGCAGGAGCGGTCACGGACCGGTTCAACCGCCGGCTGGTCTATGGCATCACCGCCGCCGCAACAGCCGTGTACATCCCCCTGTTCTTCCTCATGATCCAGTCCCGCTCCGTCCTGGTGCTGACCGTCGGCGTCGTGATCGGCCTCGGGCTGCACGCCTTCATGTACGGCCCGCAGGCGGCCTTCATCACCGAGCAATTCCCGGCCCGGCTCCGCTATGCCGGAAGTTCCCTTGCCTATACGGTGGCGGGCGTCGTGGGCGGAGCAGTGGCACCATTGATCTTCACGGCCCTCTACGCCACCACCGGGAACTGGCTCCTGATTGCCGCCTACTTGCTCGCCACGGCGGTGGTCACCATCATCGGTCTCGCCTTGGGCAAGGATCCACAGCCGGAGGAGGATCTTCGCCTGCTTGCGGAAGCCAACGCCTAAGCAGCCCGATGGCTCCGCGAGCGCAAAGCTTGGGCGGGCCACCGCCGTCGTAATCTTTCCTGAAATGCCCCTTAAGATCAGTCTTGAGGGGCATTTCTGCGCCCGATTGCCAGAGAGGACCGCATGAGCCAGACAATCCGTGAAGCAACAGCGGACGACGCCGGACGGCTGGCGGAGCTTGCAGCCGTCACCTTTCCGCTCGCTTGCCCGCCGGACTCCTCGCCCGAAGACATCGCCGCGCACCTGCGCAGGACCCTCAGTGCGGAGAAGTTCGCGGAATACCTTGCCGATCCGGACGTCACCATCCTGGCCATCGACGCCGCCGGGGAACTCCGCGGCTACAGCATGCTGGTGGCCCGGCCCACCAGCGATACCGACGTGGCTTCGGCCCTGACGCTCAACCCGTCCACGGAACTGAGCAAGTGCTATGTGCATCCGGAACACCACGGACTGGGTGCTGCCGCGGAGCTCATGAAGGCCACTTTGGGCCGCGTTGCCGGCTCGGGTGCTGCTGGGGTGTGGCTGGGTGTCAACAGCCAGAACGCCAAAGCCATCCGCTTTTATGAGAAGAGTGGATTCAGGAAGGTCGGGACCAAGTCGTTCCGCCTGGGCGATACGGTGGAACACGATTTCGTGATGGAGCGGGCGGTCTAGGACGCCTGGACGCGCATGAGCGACGCGGAAATGGACCCGCTGTGACCAGTCCAACAGCCCATTCCGGGAATGCCCGGCCCCCGCTTCCGGTTGTCGCCACCATGAAGATTGAGATCTGGTCGGACGTCGCTTGCCCGTGGTGCTACATCGGAAAGCGCCGGTTCGAAACGGCCCTGGCAGAATTCCCCCACCGCGATTCGGTCGAGATCCAGTGGCGCAGCTACCAGTTGGACCCGAGCGTCCCGGAACACTACGACGGTACGGAGCTCGACTACCTGAGCAAGCGCAAGGGCATGAACCCCGCGCAGGTGAGCCAGATGTTCGAGCATGTGGCGTTGCAGGCAAAGGGAGAGGGCCTCAACTACCGCTTCGACGACGTCGTGGTTGCCAACAGCTTCACGGCGCACCGCCTCATCCACTTGGCTGCCGCCCACGGCAAGCAGGACGAAGCCAAGGAGCAGCTCCTGAGCGGCCATTTTGAACACGGCGAGGACATCGGAAGCCAGGACTACCTGACCAGGCTCGGCAGCGATTTGGGCCTTCCGGAGGCCGAGGTCGCGGAACTGTTCAGCACCGACAAGTACGTAGAGGACGTCCAGGGCGATATCGCCGAAGCCCGGATGCTTGGTGTCACCGGCGTTCCATTCTTTGTCATCGACCGCAAGTACGGACTCTCCGGCGCACAGCCCTCCGAGGTCTTCACCCAGGCCCTCACACAGGCATGGCAGGAAGCGAATCCACTGGTCGCCGTCGGCAGCCCCGACGCCGAAGCCTGCGGCCCCGACGGCTGCGCGATCTAAAACCTTTGCGCGAGCTTGCAGCAGATGACCCCAACATCAAGTTGAGAGGTCATCTGCTGCCAGCTCGCGCCGCACCTGCCCAACTTTACTGACAGATCCCTGTAAAGTGTCTGTATGCCTAGGATTACGGCCGCCAGCAATGCGGCGCAACGCGCTGAAACCCGACGCCGGGTCCTGACAGCTTTCGGCGAGTTGCTCTTCACACACGGCCTGCCCGGCTTGACCATGACCGACGTCGCTCGGCACGCCGGCGTCGGCCGGACGGCGGTATACAACTACTACGCCGACATGGAACAACTCCTCATCGCGTACGCCCTGGACGAGACCGAGCGATTCCTGGGCGACCTGCGCGAATCCCTTGCTGCACTGCAGAACCCGGTGGACCGCCTGGCCCTCTACGTGCGCGCCCAGGTGGAAGACCTGAGCCGCCGGCACCTCCCGCCGGGCCCCGCGATGGCGGCTGTCCTTTCTCCGGCTTCCTTCGCGAAATTGGCAGATCACGTCGGCGAACTCAACCTGCTGCTCCAGGACATCCTGCGCGACGGAATCGCGGCCGGGTACCTCCCGCCCACGGACGTCGGCCAGCTCGCCAGGCTCATCCACGGAACTCTGTCCTCCAGCGCAGCACGCGGCAATGCCGCGATCGGAGCAGAGCTGGACGAGCTTGAGGATCGGCTGGTCCAGACCGTGCGGTTCATCCAGTTGGGCGCAGGGGCAAGGTTCGACGACGCCGGGCGGCCCGCGCGCTTGGCGTGACCTTGCCGCGGGGCTAACGCTGTCCGCGGGCTCGCGCAGCCGCTGGCCCAGTCCGTGGAAGGCCAACGCTAAGGCGTCGGCATCACCGGCAGCTTCGCGTTGTCGGCGATCCGCTGCTCCAGGCGGGGGCAACTGAGCTTTCCCGGGGTGTTGTCCACGAGCTCCGGTGGCACCAGTGCCGAGAAACCGGGCGCGAGGATGAGGTCCACGGAGGCATCCGTGCGTTGGTCCTGGAAGTAGTCGGTGCCCGCGATGTTCCTCTGGATGTTGAACGCTGCCGCTTGGCCGCCGGATCCCGAAACAACCACGGCCGTGCCGGTGTAGCTGGTGGTGGAGTTGTCCACCGTGCCAACGTTGTATCCCCGCGCCTTCAACTGGTCCGCCACGTTCTTGGCCAGACCGACCCGGCCGGCGGCGTTGTAGATATTCACGCTGATCTTGTTGTTGGGCGTGTAGTCGAAAACAGTCGCGGGACACACGGCCGCCGGCGCCTGGCTTGCAACGGCGGAGGGAAAACGGATCACGCCGCTGATGACTGCCCACGCGCCCACGAGTCCGGCAACCACCAATCCGACGAGCAGAGCGAGAACGATCCCATGCAAGAGGCGGCGACTGAACCACCCAGGATGGCTCTCGGGTCCAGGAGTCTCGGCAAAAGTTGCCCGGAGTTCCGGACCGGTGACAACCCGATGCCCGTGCAGAATCGTCACGTCTTTCTGACGACCGGGACGTTTCCGGCGCTTCCTCGGATCCGCATTTTCAGGCACTGCCACCTGCTCCTCCGGGATTGTTTCGTTAACCATCTATCACCAGGACCCGGGCGTGGATGGCCGTACGCTGGTGGAGCGCGGTACGGACCGCACGGTGGAGCCCGTCTTCCAGATACAGCAGCCCTTGGTACTGCACTACATGTGGGAAAAGGTCGCCGAAGAACGTTGAATCCTCAGCCAACAGTGCTTCCAAGTCAAGCGTGCGTTTGGTGGTGACGAGTTCATCGAGCCGGACAGGACGGGGCGGCAGCGAGGCCCAGTCCTTGGGCGTGGAAAAACCATGGTCGGGGTACGGGCGTCCCTCGCCCACAGCTTTGAATATCACTTTGCAAGCCTAAAGAAGTAAGGCGTCCAAGGGAACTTCTGAGAAGTCGGTGACCAAGGTTGTGGCCAAAAGGTAACCGTTGACGGACGGTGCGTGCTGAAACAGTGCCGCCTGCCGCCGTCGGCCGTCACACCGCTGCCGCCATCAGGCCGGACTGACAGAATGGGTTCATGACTGCTTCAATGCCAGGCACGCACCCGGCTGCCCCCGCCCTCGCACTCCTCCTCGACGTCGACGGACCTGTCGCGAGTCCCGTGACGCGCGACGTGAAGCCGGAAATCATCGCCGACCTCGTGGGCTTGGCATCCGCGGGCATCCCCGTCATTTTCAACACCGGCCGTTCAGACGCCTTCATCCGCGAGCAGGTCATGGCACCCATGATTGCCGCCGGAATGCCTGCGGGAACGGTGGTCCATGCGATCTGCGAGAAGGGCGCGGTATGGTTCAGCTACACCTCGGGCGGCCCGGGACCCATCCATGTGGACCACGCCCTTGCTGTTCCGAAGGCCTACGGCGACGACGTCCGCCGCATGGTGGCGGAGGACTACGCGACGCACATGTTCTTCGACGAGACAAAGCGCGCCATGGTGTCGGTGGAACAGCATCTGGACGTCTCAAGTGACGACTACCTGGCAGAACAGAAGCTCTTCGACGCGGATGCTTTGGAGCTCATGGGCAGGCACGGGCTCTCCGCCGCGCTCCTGGATCACCACGCGCCAGAGTCCGACGACGCCGCCGACTACCGTCTGGATCCCACCATCATCTCCACGGACATTGAGTCCATCCGGCTCGGCAAGGACCTCGGCGCGAGCCGCGCGGTGGAACTCCTCGCAGCCCAGGGAATCACCCCGCAGGCCTGGCGGACAGTGGGCGATTCGCGCACTGACTACGCCATGGCGGATTGGCTCCACCACAATGACCACAGCGTCAAGCACGTCGACGTCCGGCCCGCCGACGGCGTGCCCAACAAGCCCTACGATGTTCTTACAGCCACAGACCTCGGCCTGGGCGACGACATCATTCACGACGACGCCGGAGGCGCATTCCTGCGCAGTTGGCGTGAAGCCTTGGCGGGCTAGGTCCACCAAGCCCGCGCGAACCACAACCTTTCGGAGAAAAGCCATCACAGACATGGACCAGCAAGCAATCTACTTCGGTAGCCCCCCGTCCGACGACGATGCGGTCGTTCCTGAACCGACATCGCCCGCGGTCGACGCGCGCCTCAAGCACCGCGCCGACGTCGTCCGCCACCGCGGCCGCTACAGCTTGCTGAACCAGAACCGCACGCCGCAGCAGGTGATGGTCGAAGACCTCCTCGTGATCCGCGCCGCGCTGGACGCGGCGGGGCTGGACTTCATTCTGGTCCGCGGCAACGACCACCGGCCCGTGATCGCCGTCGACTGGAAGCTCCGGAAGAAACTTCGCCAGGCTTTGGTCTCGGCTTTCCGGAACGAGCCGTTCTACTCCATGACCGTTGACGCGCGGAAGAAATCCACCTTGCTCGTAGCCGACGGCGAGCTCTCGAGCAACCGGAAGGCCAGGATCTTCCGTCTCTTCCGTCCACGCGTGGAACCCGGTGGCGGGCTGACTTACGGTCCTTCCTTGGGCGTGCAACTGGAATTGTGGGAGTTCGACGGCGATCAGCTCGTGTTGCCGGTGGAGAACTCCCTGACCCGGCGAACCATGCTGCGCCAGGATGCCGTCCGGGGGACGGTGGAACGCCACGGGCTGAGCTGGCCGACCATCGAGAACATGTTCGCGGACCACGCGAGCGACATCGACTTCGACGTCGACATCGTCTTTTCATGGGTGGACGGCAACGATCCCGCATACATCGCGGCCCGCCGCGAGCAGATGAAAGACGCCGTCGTGGGCGAAGGCGACGCCCACGAAGCGCGTTTTCGGCAGATCAACGAGCTCAAATATGCCCTGCGCTCCGTGTACATGTATGCGCCTTGGATTCGCCGGATCTACATCGCCACGGACTCTCCAGCGCCGGAGTGGCTGGCCGAGCACCCGAGCGTCAGGATCATGCGCAGCGAGGAGTTCTTCAAGGACCCGACAGTCCTGCCAACCCACAATTCCCAAGCCGTGGAATCCCAGCTGCACCACATTGAGGGCCTCTCCGAGCACTTCCTGTATTCCAACGACGACATGTTCTTCGGCAGGCCCGTTGCACCGGACATGTTCTTCACTCCCGGCGGAATCACCAAGTTCATCGAAGCCTCCACCCGGATCGGGCTGGGAGAGAACGACGCCGAACGCAGCGGCTTCGAGAACGCTGCCCGCGTCAACAGGAAGCTCCTCTGGGAGCGGTTCGGGCGCATCACCACGCGCCACTTGGAGCACACCGCCGCGCCCCTTCGGCGCAGCGTGATCGCAGAGATGGAGCGCGAGTTTCCGGCCGAATTCACCAAGACGGCGGCCAGCAGGTTCCGCGCGGCGGACAACATCTCCGTGACCAACTCGTTCTACCACTACTACTCGTTGCTCACGGGCCGGGCAGTGACGCAGACGGCAGCCAAGGTCAGGTACGTGGACACAACCCTGTGGTCCGGGCTGCACTACCTGCCCACCTTGCTCGCCAAACGCAATGTGGACTTCTTCTGCCTCAACGATGGCAGCTTCCCCGAGGTGGCCGCCGACGAAAGGGCAGGCCTCGTGACGGACTTCATGGAGAAGTACTTCCCGGTCAAGGCGCCGTGGGAGAAGTAGGCTCCTAGCGGCGGATCATCTCCGGGCGCTTCGCGTCAGCTCTCGAACCGCTTTCATGGGTAGGACGCTGGGGAATCCGGATTCCGGCTTCGGCGAGCCGGCGCCTCGTGGCTTCCGGGCTGACGTACTCACCGACAGTCGGCGATTTGCCCAACGGCACCACCGAATGCACGATCGTCTGCTCGTAAACGTGGACCAAGTTGAATGCCTGGGCACCGTCGCGGCCGCGGGTACCACCCTGCGGAACGTTGAGGTCCTGGGTGTAGCAGCTCGCGGAAGCCACCGATACCGGGACGCCGGCGAACATGGCCGTGGTGGAGTAATGCAGGTGACCGCCCAGGATGGAGCGGACATCCGAATTACGCACGACGTCGGCCAGCGCGGCTTGGCCGCGCAGCTCCACGAGGATCGAGAGATCGAGGACGCTCGGGACCGGAGGGTGGTGGAGGGCAAGGATCGTGCCGTCCGGAGCCGGCGTCGCGAGCTCCGATCCCAACCAGTCGAGCTGGCTCTGGCTTAGCTCACCGTGATGGAAGCCGGGCACGGAGGTATCCAGTGTGATGATCCGCAGCCCGTTGACGAAGTAGCTGTGATCCACCGGCGCGTTATTGTCGCTCTGGTCGAAGAGGCCCGCACGGAAATTCGCCCGATCGTCGTGGTTTCCCATCGCCCAGATCACCCGCGCTCCCATCTCACGACAGGCAGGTTCGACGATCGACCGGAGTTTGGCGTAGGCACCGGGCTCACCCTGATCGGCGAGGTCCCCGGTGAAGATTACGGCGTCGGGGCGGACCTTCGACGCATGCACTTCCGAAAAGAGTTGCCTGAGGTGGGCTTCACTATCAACTGTGCCGTAAAGGGGTTCCGACCCTCCCAACAGATGGGAGTCGCTAAGGTGCAGAAGTACGTGTCCTGGCCGCGGGTACTCGGCCTCGATGAGCTCCATTACTACCTTCGGGTCGGTAGGAGACGGCGCCTCCAGTGTCTGCCCCAATAAACCCAATCCAACCAGACAAAAGGCTAACGCAGGGTAACTTACGGTCGGAATGTTGGAAAATTACTCGCGTTGCCCCCGATGGCGGGCTGCCGCACCGGAGTGCCGCAACCCGCCGAAGGGCGCTCAGCCGGCCGGCGGCGTCATGACGCACCACTCCTGGGCGCGGGCGTCGATCGGTGTGCCGTTGGCGACGCGCATTTCGCGCTTCCGGTTTTCCATGGTGACCGTGGCCAGGGTGGCCCAGCGGTTGCCGAACGTCGCATCCGGCTTGGGAACGCAGCAGATCCCGGGCTGCTCGGGGTCGGAGTAGAGGAAGGGCAGGATGTCGTCGACGCCGGTCGATTCCGGGTACCTGCTGAGGCGCGAATGCACCAACGCCAGCCGGTCCTGCGAGTCGGGGTCGTACAGGCCTGGCTTTTCGCCTTTGCCCAGGGCTTCATCCAGGAAATGATTGGTGTGTGCGAGGGTTCCGTTCTCCGGCAAAACAACGACCGCCGTAGCCGGGCTGATTTCCACAGTGACGGCCCTGGTTTCATCCATGATGGTCAGGGCGCTCGAGGTAGTGACGCGCGCGGAGCGCACAATCTCCACGCCATCCTCAACCGAGGACGCGTTGGCCAGTATTTGTGCCGTGAGCAGGTGTATTGGCACGCCGCTCGGCCGATCACAGACGTGACCCAGAATGTTCAAGAAGACTGACACTCCGGCGTCGTTCATTCCGATCTTGCTCAGCATGCCGTGCTCGGTCAGTCCTACGAAATTCCGCTGGGTCCCGGCCACGCTTTGAAGATGCCAGTGCGGGTCGAGCTCTTCGTGCCAGTCCCAGGTCTGCACACCGAAAACATGGTCGGCCACCCTGCCGATCGTGGAGCATTCGCCTGGCCTGGTACCGAGCGCCTGCGAGAGGATCTCGGTCCGGGCGTTGAGGGCACCGATCTGCCAAAGGTCTACGCCGGCACCTGCGGCAACACCCCTCATTTCATCGAGCAGTCCGGGCGACCAGTCCGCCACCTCATCCATAATCCGTTCCGCATCGGCGCGCACCGTTTCCTGCTTGACGCCGACCGTGTGGAAGAGCTTCAGATAGAGGTCGATTCCACCGTGGAGGCTTTCTCCCAGCGCTTCGCTGCGCTGGACTCCCCGCTCAAAGGGGCTCAGGGCATCGATGGCGATGACGGCACGTCGGGTATCGATTTTCTGGTTCATGGATAACTAACTCGCGATCTCTGAATTGAGGTGTTCTATAACTCCGCGCCGCGGCTTCCAGCCGGGCTTCGGCGCGCACTCCAAAAGGAGCCGGGTGTAAGGGGACTGCGGACGGTCCAGCACGTCGTTGACCGTTCCTCGTTCGAGGACCTGTCCTTGACGCATGACAATCACGTCGTCTGCAATGTTGCGGACCACTGACAGGTCGTGGGTGATGAAGAGGTACGTCAGGCCCCTGTCGCGCCGCAGTTCATGCAGGAGTTCCAGCACCTGCGCCTGCACCGAGACATCGAGGGCGGAGACCGCCTCGTCAAGCACGACGATTTTGGGCTCCGCAGCGAAGGCCCGTGCGATCGCCACGCGCTGTTTCTGGCCACCGGACAAGGCCGAAGGCAGTGATTGAGCGTGGGAGTCAGTCAAGCCCACGCTCTCGAAGAGCTCCGAAACCCGTTCCTTGCGCTGGGAGGCAGAAAGCGGGAAATGCGCACGGAGGACCTCGTCAACCGCGCTGCCCACCGGCAAGCGCCGGTTCAGGGAGCCGTTGGGATCCTGGAAAACCATTTGCACGGCGCGGGCACGGGCGCGCTGTTCCTTCCTCTTGATCGACGCAGCGACAGGAGTGCCGGCAATGGCAACCTCGCCCGAATCCTTCGTCTCGAGTCCGACAAGAACCCGCGCCAGGGTGGTCTTGCCCGAACCGGATTCGCCCACCACCGCCATGCAGCTGCCTTCCCGCACCAGTACGGACACGTTGTCCAGGGCGCGGATCGGCGCATGCTTGCGGCTGGTCCGGAAGGTCTTGTTAAGGCCTGATATTTCGATGATGTTCGCCATCACAGTGTGCTCCCAATCTGTGTCTCGGCAGAGAGTTTCGCAGCCGGGGTCCCGACGCCGGTGCTGCCGCCGTCGTCCGCGCGCGGTGCGGCGCCATTGAGCGTCGGCCGGATGCTCATCAGCATCTGGGTGTATGGGTGCCGGGGGCTGTCGCGGATCTGCTCCGGAGTGCCGATTTCCACGATTTCCCCGTACCGCATGACCGCCAGGCGGTCCGTGACCGCGGCCGCCAGGTCGAGATCGTGCGTCACGAAGATCATGGACATCCCCAGGTCCCGCCGTTTCTCGTCGAGGATTGCCGCAACCTCAGCCTGTGTGGTGACGTCCAGCGCCGTCGTCGGTTCGTCCGCCAGCAGCAGCCCCGGCCTGCCGGAGATGGCGGCGGCGATAGAGACGCGTTGGAGCATGCCTCCTGACAATTGGTGCGGAAACGCCTTCAGCACGCGGTCGACGCTGCGGATTCCTACTTGCTCAAGCATCTCGCCGGCGCGGATTCGCGCAGCTTTGGCGTTGCGGCCCCGGGAATCCGCCATGCTTTCGAGCAGGTAGGTCTCGATCGGCAGTACCGGGTTGAGCGCGGCATGTGGATTCTGGGAAATCAGGGCGATCTTACTGGCGCGAAGCCTGCGCATCCGCTCTTCGGGCAGGGTCCTGAGGTTCTCGCCGTCGAAGACAATGTCTCCGGTGACCACGGAATTACGCGGCTCGATCCCAAGGATGCATCGCAGGGTCATCGACTTTCCGCTGCCGGATTCGCCAACCAGGCCGATGGCCTCACCGCGCTCGATGGTGAGCGATATTCCCTTAAGTACGGGCGTTTTGGCCCCGGACTCGGGGTTGATGATCCCGAGCTCCAGGTTGCTGATGTCAATCATTGCTTGCTTCTTCCTGCTGCTGCGCGGCCGCCCAGCCGTTCGCCGATGTAAGCCATGGCCGCAACCGTGGCCACAATGCACACGCCGGCGTAGAGGCTCTGCTCGGGGAAACCTTGCTGAAGCGATTCTTGGCCGTTGGAGATCATCAGGCCCCAGTCGGCCGCTGGTGGTTGGATGCCGAGGCCCAGGAAGGACAGCGCTGCCAAGTCCACGATGGCGTAGCCGAAGTTGATCGTGGATCCCGTGAGGATCTGCGTCCACACGTTCGGCAAGATGTGGCGGAGGGTGATGGTGAAGCCGTCGATTCCCTGCAGTTCGGCGGCCTTCACGTACGGCAGGCTCCGCTCGCGAAGGGCCACACTGCGGATGACGCGGGCGCTGTAGGGGATGTACGCGACAGCGAGGGCAATGGACGCGGTCGCCAGTCCTGGCCCGAAGATGGCAACCCCAAGGATCGCCAGCAACAGGCTGGGAAAGGCGAAGAGCACATCCAGGACCCGGCCGAGGAAGGCGTCCGCTTTCCCGCCGAACCACACCGCCGTGAAGGCCAGCATCGATCCGGCAACCGCCGTGGCGACGACCACGATCAGCGGGCCGACGAGGCTCGTCCGGGCGCCTGCGATCAAGCGGGAGAAAATGTCGCGCCCGGCCTGGTCCGTGCCAAGAAGGTGCTCGGCGCTGGAGCCAAGGTGCCTCTGGGTGACGGAGCCGACCGTGGGGTCGTAGGGCACAAAGAACTGGCCAACCAGGGCCGCCAACACCACGACGGCGACGATCCCGGCGCAAACCATGCCGATCCAGCCCAGCCGGCGCCGGCCCGAGGCGCGGCGTCCTTGGGCTGGCGTGCCGGTTGCGCTCGCCAGGACTGCGGTTTCGCTTGCCATCAGTTCACTGTCCTTTCTTCAAGCTGACGCGGGGGTCGATGACTGCGTAGAGGAGGTCGACCACGAGGTTTACGATGCCGAAGGCCACCACCATGATGAGGGCGATCGCCTGGACGACGGCGAAGTCCTTCCGTTGGACCGAATTCACCAGCAAGGCACCAATCCCGTCCAAGGTGAAGGCGTATTCGACCACGAAGGCACCTGCGATCAGCCCCGCAATCTGCATGCCGACCGCTGTCGTTACCGGCAGCAGGGAGTTGCGGACGGTATGGCGCCAGACGGTGATCCGCTTCGGCAAGCCTCGCGCGACCGCGATGAGCACGTGCTCCGATTCGCTCTCTTCGACGATCGCCGTCCGCGTGATCCTAGCGACGACGGCGATGGAAGGCAGCGACAAGGCCGAGGCCGGCAGCGTGAGGTGCCATACCCGGTCGACGACGCCGTCTCCGGCGCCGAAGACCGGGAACCAGCCGAGCCCCACGCTGAAGACCCACATGAGGACGAGGGCTGCGAAGAAGGTCGGGACGGCTATGCCCAAGTTCGATGCGAAGATCACGATCCGCTCGGCCACTCCCCCGCGGGTACCGGCAAGGATGCCTAGCCCGATTCCGGCGACGATGATCAGGACCGCCGCGAAGGCCGCAAGCGAAAGAGTCGTGGGAATCCGGCTGGCGATGAGGGTTCCCACATCTTGCTGGGTGAGCAATGAGCGGCCCATGTCTCCTGTGAAGAGTCCGGACAACCAATTCCAATAGCGGACAGGAAGGGGGTCGTCCAGGGAGTATTGGCTCCGGATTGCCGCCAGTACCTCTGGGCTGACAGTGCGGCCCTGGACGAGGAACTGTTCAGGACTGCCCGGAGCCAGGTACAGGCCGCCAAACACGATCATGCTTGAAGCGATCAGCACTCCACCGAGCGCCAAGAGCCTACGGACTAAGAATCTCAAGACTGCCGCCTATTTGCCCGTGCCGCCCAGGTCAGCGGCCCAGGGGTAGTAGAGGTAAACGAAGGAGGCAGGAACACCTGTGATGCGCTTGCTCATGAAGAGCCGGGTGGAGCTGTCGACTACCGGGAGCCACGGTTCCTTGTCCATGATCAGGGCTTCGGCCTGTACCGTGAGCCTCGCACGGGCATCGTCGTCGGACGTGGCTTTGGCCTTTGCCAGCAGATCGGTGATCTGGGGATCGGAGAATCCGGAGTAGTTCTGCATTCCGTTCGGGCCGGCGATGGCACCGAGGTGGATAAGGGGATCGGCTACGTTCATGTAGTTCGTGGTGACGAAGGCGTCAGCTCCCGCACGGGCCTTCGGATCGGAGAAGAACGCGCCGAACTGCGCACCCGGCACACCGCTGGGTTCGATCGTCAGTCCGAGTTTGGCGCCCGCGTTGGCGAACTCGGAGATGATGTCGGCGTAGAACGTCCGGTCAATCGGGTAGACGATCTTGATGGGTTTACTCAGATCCACCTTGGCGTCCTTCAAGACCTTCTTGGCTTCATCGAGGTTCGGCGTCGTCGAAGGAAGGTTCTTGCGTGCATCTTCGAAGATCGAGCCGCCGTAGTTCCAGCCGCCGTTTGGCACCAGCGACTGGGCCGCCGTCGACGTTCCTTCAAATACCGTCTTGGCGATCGCTTCACGATCCGTGGCGAGGGTGAGGGCCTTGCGAACTGCCGGGTCGCCCAGCGTGCCCGTGCCGGTGCTGATGATGGCCATGTTTTGCAAGGACTTGCCGTAGAAGAGCTGGCCGTTGGTGGACTTTGACAGCTGGCTGATGGCGCTCAGGGGAACATCGTAGCTTCCGTCGATGGCACCGGTGGCGAGGGCGTTGGCGATCGAGCTGGGGTCGGTAATGAACTGGATTTCGATCTGCTTGGTCTTGGCCTTCTTGGCGGTGTTCCAGTATCCGTCGTACCGGTTCAGGGTGATCGAGGCTCCCTGCTTCCACTCGCCTACAGAGTATGGCCCCGTGCACATGACGCCGGCGCCGGGGTTGCCGTAATCGACGCCGGCCTTCTCCCGCTGGGCCTGTTCCACCACGGCGCCGATCGGCGTCGCGAGCTGGTTGTTGAAGGTGGCATCAGGGGACTTGAGCTTGACCGTCACTTCGTTGGGACCGGTCTTGTCGACCGAGGCGATATTGGCCGTGACATCGGACGCCCAGTAGCTGATCTCCTTGGGATCAAGGTGGCGTTTGAGGCTGAAGACGACGTCGTCCGCCGTCATCGGCTTGCCATCCCAGAACGTTACGCCGCTCTGCAACTCGTAGACGTAGGTGATGTTGTCGACGCTTTTGGCGCTCTTTGCTAGGTTCGGTTTGATGGAAAAGTCCGGCTGGATCTGGAAGAGGCTCTCGCACAGGTTGGAGACCACGGCGCTTGCGGGGTAGTCGGCGCTCTTGATCGGGTCGATCGACGGCGGCTCGCCGAAGTTGTTGTTCCAGACGATTTTGTCCAGGTTTGTCGTGGCCGCGGGGGTGGTGACGAGCAGGTCCTTCGAGTTGAGTGCATCGGGAGCTTTAGCGGCGGCACCACCATTGCACCCGGTAAGGAGGAGCAATAGGCCAGCGGCTCCTGCGCTGATGAGTTTCTTATTCAATGGATCTCCCGTACTTCTTTTGGTAGGGGCCGCCCCAATCGGCTGCTGATTGCTGTAGTGACGCTAATCACCCAAAACGTTTTGGGCAACACTTCGGCGAAAATTAACAAAACGATTTCGGTAGGGCACCCAGGAGGCATACCCTTGCAGCTATGACGCAGCGAAACGCACGCTCCACCATCCGCGACGTAGCCCGCGAAACGGGGGTCTCTGTGACCACCGTTTCCCACGCGCTCAGCGGAAAGGGAATCGTCGCTGAAGCCACCCGTGCGAGGGTGATCGAGACGGCGCGAAGACTGCGCTATCGGCCCAACGCCGTCGCCAGCGGCCTTCGAAGCAACCGGCTGGGAATCCTTGCGCTTGTGCTTCGCCCGCTGGACACCCTCGAGTCATTCCTCCCGGAGGGGGTGGACTACTTTCTGCGCTTTGCCGGGGCCGCCTCGCTCAGTGCCCTGGAACACGGCTACGGACTCATGCTGCTCAGCGACCCCACCTTGCCGGATGCGCCCAGCATCGCTTTGGCCGCAGACGGCTTCATCATCACCGAACCCGTGGAAAACGATCCCGTCATCGACCTGCTTCAGGCCGAAGGAATCCCCCTGCTCACGGTCGGCAAGGACCTCGGCCGCCCCGGCTACGATGCCTGGATCGAGACAGACACCGTCAAGATCACCCAGCAAGTGCTCGATCATCTCGCTGAGAACGGGGCGCAGCGGGTGGCGATCGCCGTTGGAACGGACCGTAACTCCTGGAACATCACCACGGAAGCCAGCTACCGCGAATGGTGCTCGGCGCGAGGCCAGGAGCCCATCGTCGTAACCCAGCGGGAAACGAGCGGCACCCTTGGCGGAAGGGCTATCGGCGAGGAGATTCTCTCGATGACAGATCGGCCGGACGCCGTCTACTGCCTCACGGGGCGCCATGCCGCCGGAATGGTGGCCCGGCTGGGAGAGGCCGGCATCGTTTCCCCCGCGGACATCCTGATCGTGGCCGGCTCGGACTCAGAGCAGACCCGCAACAGTGTCCCGCCCATCAGCGCCATCGATCTCGAACCGGAGGTTCTCGCGAGGGCCGCTATCGCCGCACTGGTGGAACAGTTGGGCGGGAACTCGAAAACCGGAGGCCACGCAGGGACCGACGGACGCTTCATCGTTCGAGGCTCCAGCACCCGCTAGCTGTAAGTCCCAACGCCCGCTCATTAGAGGTGAGCGAGCGTTCAGCGAAAGGGCAATAAACGTGAGCGAGCGCTCGGGGAAAAAGCGGCAAAGGTGAGCGGGCGTCGGCGGTGGCGTGGGTTCGGAAGCAAGCCCCAAGATAGGCCCTCTTGACTCGAACGTGTGCCGCCCCTCACAATAAGCGAATGGCTTTCACTAAAGAAGAGGCGGCACTCGTGCCGCCCGCGCCCGTCAGCGTTGACGGCGGATTGAAGAAGAACGCAATCGGCACTCGCGACATTGTGTTCATGTTGGTGTCAGCGGCCGCTCCGCTGACCATCGTCGTCGGCATCGCCCCGCTCGCTCTCGCGGTGGGCGGCGTCGGCGCTCCCTCCATCTACATCGCCGCGGCTATCGGCCTGGGCCTGTTCGCGATCGGTTTCATGGCACTCACCCGCCACGTCCGCTCCTACAGCGGCTTCTACGGCTACATCTCGAAAACCCTTGGTCGCGTGGTCGGCCTCGGCTCCGGCCTCACCGCTTGGATGAGCTACAACGGCCTGCAAATCGGCCTCTACGGACTGCTCGGTATCCAGGCCAACCTCGCCGTCAAATCCTTCACCGGCGTGGAACTTCCGTGGTGGCTCTACGCGATCGTCTCAATCGGGGCCGTCTGGTACCTGGGCTGGCGCGGGATCGACGTCGGCGCCAGGGTCCTCGCCGTCCTGCTCACCCTCGAAACCGCGATCGTTGCCATCGTCGCCGCGTTCGTCCTGGCCCAAGGCGGCGCACACGGCATCAGCTTTGAATCATTCAGCCCGCAGGCCATCTTCTCCCCGCAGTTCGCCGCGGTCCTTGGCCTGGGCTTCTCCGCCTTCATGGGATTTGAATCCGGAGCCCTGTACCGGGAAGAAGCCCGGGACCCGGACCGCAGCGTCCCCCGTGCCACCTACATCTCCGTCGCCTTCATCGGCGCGTTCTACGCCTTCGCCGTCTGGATCATCGTCCAGGCCTTCGGAACTGACGCCGTCCAAGCGTTCGCCGCCGGCCACCTCGACGCCGGGGACACCGCTTACATCGCTGCGGGCAACTTCGCGGGCGGCTGGTGCGTGAACCTTATGAGCGTCCTGATCGTCACCAGCATCTTCGCCGCCCAACTCTCCTTCCACAACACCATCAACCGCTACACCCTGTCCCTCAGCCGCGAGGGCATCTTCCCGAAACGCTCCGGCCGCATCAGTCCGCGATACCGCACCCCCTCCGTGGCAGGCTTCGACCAGACCCTCCTCGCGCTCGCCCTCGTGATCGGCGCGGCCCTGCTCCAGCTGGACCCGTTCACCCAGTTCCTGATCTGGACGAACACCCCGGGAGTGATCGGCGTCCTCCTCCTGCAGGCCCTCACGGGCGTCGGCGTCGTGGTCTTCTTCACCCGCCTCAAGGACCACGGCCTTCGCTGGTACGTCATGCCTTCCGCCGTAGCAGCCACGATCATCATGTGCGCAGTGACCTACCTGATGGCCACCAACGCCCAATTGCTCACCGGCCTCCCGGCCGGGGACCCCGTCAACACCACACTGCTCGTATTTGCACCGCTCTTGTTTGCGGCCGGAACCGTGCTGGCCCTCGTGCTGCGCAAGGTCAACCCGGCCGCCTACCAACGGATCGGCCACGCCGAGTGATCCCGGAGCCTAGTCTTGAGGAATGCAGACTCCCAGCAAAACCAGCCAGCTAGGACGGCCCCGGACACCGAGGCTCTCGCGGAAGGCGATCGGCCGCGCGGCGCTTGAGATGTTCGAGGAGGAAGAGAGCCTCTCGATCCCGCGGCTCGCGGAACGCCTGGGCGTCAGGCAGTCATCTTTCTACAAGCACGTCACGGGTCGCCAAGAGATCATCGAACTGGCCCGTGGCGCGCTCGTCGACAGAGCTCCGATGCCCGAGTTGCCGTCCGGCAGCCTCGACGACGTCATCCGCGAGATCTTCGACTCCCTCCGCAAGGCCTACAGCCTGGTGCCTGCGCTCCTTCCCCTACTGCTCACGCAGCCGGTGTCACACCCGGCAGCCCTGGAGCGATACGACCAGTTTGTCGAAGCGTTCGAGATCGCGGGGGCGCCACGGCACCTCATCATTCCCGCGCTGGAAACCCTCGACAGCGCAGCGATCGGAGCGAGCCTCGACGCAATGACGATGGAATCCGCGTGGAGCATCAACCAAGAGGAGGAAGGCACTTATCCCCATCTGTTCGCGGCAAAGAAAGCCGTGGCAGAGCACCCTGTAGACCGCTTCGCATTCCTGGCCGATGTCCTCTCGGCAGGATTGAAGGCAGCCATCGACGACGACTGATCCCCACCGGGCCGGCGTCGGAAACCCGAACACAACAAGGAGTTACATCGTGACCACGCCCGAGCCCATCGATCTCGTCATCTTCTCGTCCAGCATCCTCCACGGTGAGGCGCTCACAGAGACCGCCGGATTCGTCGCCATCTCACATGGCCGCATCGCGCACGTCGGCCGCGCCGAGGCTGCCGATGAATGGACTGGACGAGCCAAACAGGTGATCGACGTCGGCGACGCAACTGTCTGCCCCGGCCTGATCGACGCCCATATCCACCCTATCCACGGGGCGGAAATCGCCCGCGGCCTTGACCTGGGCGGGATCACCGAGCTCGACGGCGTCCGCGCGGCCCTTGCGCGGTACGCCGCTTCCACGCCGCACGCAGTCGGCTCCGATTGGTTGTTCGCTTGGGGCCTCGACCCAGTCATCTTCGGAGATGCGGTCTTCGACAACTCCCTCTTCGACGGCATCCTCGACGACGAACTCGTGTTCATCACCCTGTTCGACGGCCATGCCTCGCTCGTCTCCGACGCCGCCCTCAAGCTCGCCGGCGTCACCGGAACGGAAGAACTGCCCAGCACCGGCTACGTCGGGGTCGACCAGCACGGCAAGCCCAACGGCATGCTCTACGAAATGGCCGCCCAGGACCTCGTGAGCGGCGTCCTCCCCCAACCCTCCTTCGATCGGCGGGTCGACGAACTCGGGGAACTCCTGCGCTCCATGGCCGAAGCCGGGCTGGTAGCAGGCCAGATGCTGGACTTCGGTGCCCCGGACACCGTGGACGTGCTGGAGGCCCTCGAACGCAGGGGCGAGCTCGCCATCCGGCTGCGCATCTCCCCGTGGGTCATGCCCGGCGCCACGGAGGAGGACCTGAAGGCCATGCTGGCGATGCAGGGCCGGCACGGCAGTCGCTGGCACGTTCGCGGCATCAAGCTCATGATGGATGGAACCATCGACAATGGCACTGCGTGGCTCTTTGAACCCGACACCCACGGAGAATCACTCCACCCGCTCTGGCGCGATCCTGAGGCCCTCGCCGCAGCCATGAAGTTCTTCCACGAACACCGGATCCCCACCACCACGCACGCCATCGGCGACAAAGCGGTGTCCTTCGTCGCGCGGACCATCGGGGCTCTTCCCAAGAACGGCACGGTCCACCGGATCGAGCACATCGAGTCCATCCCGGATTCGGTCTTGGCGGAAATCATCAGCGCAGGTGCCGCAACGAGCCTGCAGCCGACGCATTGCGCCCTCTACAGCCGCGCCGACCACACCGACAACTGGTCACGCAGGCTTGGCAGCGAACGGGCCAACCACGCGTGGCGGACCCGCGATCTGCGCGACGCCGGAGCCATCGTCGCCCTCGGATCGGACTGGCCTATCGCCCCTTTCGACCCGCGGGCGATCATCGCCTCAGCCCAGACGCGCCGCCCGGCCGGCCGGCCCGACGTCGAGCCCGTCCAGCCCCAGCAGGCGCTGTCCGCGCGTGCCGCGCTCGAGGGTTACACGAGCCAATATTGGCGGTCTGTCGGTGAAGAAGGCGGAATCGTTGAACTGGGAGCCCGCGCCGATCTGACGGTGGTCCAGCACAATCCCTTGACCGCCGCGCCGGACGAATTCGCTCAGACGCCGGTGATCCTGACGGTTGTTGACGGGGAAATCGTTGTTGACAACCGTCAGGACCTCACCGAAGGAGTCAACCGCGGCTCGTTCCAGCCTGCTTAGGCGAGGGCCTCTTCGAGTGCCTCGATGAGCTTTTCGGAATCGGGCTCGACGGCGGACGGGAAGCGGGCGAGCACCTCGCCTTCGCGGCTCACGAGGAACTTTTCGAAGTTCCACTTCACCTTCTGCGCTTTGGAGCCGTCGGCCGTCCGGGTGAGTTCGGCGTACAGGGGGTGCTGCTCCTTGCCGCGGACCTTGGCCTTGCTCGCGAGCGGGAACGAGACTCCGAAATTGCGCTGGCAGAAGTCCGCGATCTCGGCGTCGGAACCCCGCTCCTGGCCGGCGAACTGGTTGCACGGCACACCCAGAATCTCGAATCCACGGTCGCGGTATTTGCCGTAGAGCTCCTCAAGTCCCGAGTACTGGCGCGTGAAACCACAGTTCGACGCCACGTTGACTACCAGCACGGCTTTGCCCTCGAAACGCCCGAAGTCGGCCTGGGAGCCGTCGTTGAACGTCAAGGGGATGCTATAGAGCGGGGACATTGAATCGCTTCCTTACGACGTGGAACCTTGGCGAACTGCCGCATTCGAGTCTACGCGCGGCAGGGCGGCTGGACGGGCTCCGGGAAAGCGATGACTTCTACGGCTAAGGGGTCGTTTTGGTGGTCGCGGTGGCCGACGGCTTGGGGCTCGCGGGCGCTGACGGCGTGGGCTTGGTGGGGGCCGGCGTCGCGGGCGCCGGCGGGACTGACTGAGTGTGCGTCACGGTCGGTACCGGCGCGGGGAGGCTCGACGTCGGCGCCACCGTGGGCGGGACGGTCACCACAGGCGGTGCTGTCACTGTGGGCGTCGGTGTCACCACAGGCGCCTGTGTCACGGTAGGAGCCTGAGTCACGGTAGGACTCGGGGTGGCAGTCGGCGTCGGCGTCGGTGTCTTGCTTGGAGTGGGGGTTCCAGTCGGCGTCGCAGTCGGCGTCGCAGTAGGGGTTCCAGTCGGCGTCGCAGTCGGCGTTCCAGTCGGCTTCGCGGTCGGGCTAGGCGTCCCGGTGGGTGACCCCGTCGAACTCCCGGTGGGTGACGCCGTCGGCGTCTGCGTGCCTGTAGCGGTCGTGCTCGGCGGCGCAACCTTCGCTTCCTGCACCCCGCCGGTCACCGCCTCTCTCGAGGGCACGGCTCCCTCAGTCGGCACGGCCCCGGGGATGGACCAGACCGACCCCGCCGAGGTCGCGGTGGCGGACCCTGGCTGGTAGCTGACCATCGGGATATCGCCGAGGGGATCCACCTGCTTGGTTGGCAGGAAGGTCCAGTTCATAGGGTTGGTGTAAACGCCGTTGAGGATCGTCTCGAAGTGCAAGTGGCAACCGGTCGAGGAACCCGTGGTTCCCACTCTGGCAATGACCTCGCCTACCCGGACCGATTGCCCCTTGGTCACGGCAATTCCCTGAAGGTGGTTGTAGGTGGTGACAAGGCCGTTGCCGTGATCAATTTCCACGCGGTTGCCGCCACCCCACGGGTGCCATCCCACGGCCCGGACAACGCCCGAGTCGGCTGCGTAGACGAGCGTGCCGCAAGCCGCGGCGAAATCCTGGCCCCAGTGGAACTCCCCGGGCAATCCGGTGAAGGGATCAATCCTCAACCCGAAGGGAGAGCTCGGAAGCAGCATTTCGAGCGGCGCGTACAGTTTCCCGGCAGGGGGCCGGTCGAGGGAACTCGATGAGACGTTGAGGGTGCCGACGCCGTTCTTGTCGAGGGTTTGGACCGGGGATCGTTCAAAAGACACCGCGGCTTGGTCACCTGCCTGGACCGGGGCCGATGACGGGCTTTGAGGCACGGCCTCCTGCGCGCTGGACGTGGCACCATCCGTGGGGAGCATGCCGGGTTCGACTTGGCCCGTGGCCAAGGATCCGTCGCTTGCCTGTCGCCCCAAACTCGGGCCCTGGAAACCAAAAGCCAGGATCACCACGACAGCGAGGAAGCAAGCCGAAAGGACCCGGCCAAATTTTCGTGTGAGTACCAGATCGACAATCCGGGCAGACTCATGATGCTTTCCCACAGCGGCTCCTGAGACAGGCGCTCATCCCCAGTACGGGCGCGCTTGTCCCATTGTGGCCGCTATGAAATCGAATGGGAACACTCGACTTCATACTTGGCCGGTCCGCGAAACACTCGCCGGAGCGTAGCGGGCTACTCGCCGAGGTTCTCTTTCAGCAGCGCGCGGTGCTCGACGGCGGCATCCGAATGCAGCGTGCGGCCGGCGTCGGTCAGCTCGAGGTACAGCGAGCGGCGGTCATCGGTGCAAGTTACGCGGGAGACGAGTCCGGCTTTCTCCAGGCGGTCAACAACCTTGGAGACGGCGCTCTGGGTCATGGGAGTCCGCTCCCCGAGTGCCTTCATGCGGCAGGCAGAGTCGACGCTTTCGGCAACGAGATCGAGGATTTCGAATTCGTTCAAGCCGATGTCGAACTTGGCTTCGAGGGCGCGGTCGATGGCGGCCGCGGTGCGGAAGTACGAGTTCTGGATGCTGCGCCATTGCTCAACCAGCTGGCGATCCTGCGTTGTTGCCATGGCCCGATTCTAGCCGAATCCCCAGATAAAGTCCACGTCATAAGATTCCTAGTCATATTCCTTGTCATTGAATGACGTGTCATATAGATTGAAACCATGACTTCACCAAGCACCCTCACTAGATCTGCCGAGCAGCTCCATACAGCCGTCCGCTGGAGCCGGGCCCAGTGGCTGCTGCTGATGGTGGTGTGCACGGTCCTGGCTCTCGACGGCCTGGACGTTTCCATGGTGGGCGTAGCCCTTCCCTCCATCGGCCACGAACTCCACCTCGGAACCGATTCCCTGCAGTGGATCGTTTCCGCTTACGTCCTGGGCTACGGGAGCCTCTTGCTCCTGGGCGGACGGCTCGCCGACCTGTTGGGCCGGCGTCGGATCTTCCTGATCGCCTTGACCGTGTTCGCTGCTGCTTCACTCCTCGGCGGCCTCGTGGATGACCCCACCCTCCTGATCGCCACGCGTTTCGTCAAAGGCCTGGCCGCGGCGTTCACTGCCCCTACCGGGTTCTCAATCATCACCACCAACTTCGCTGAAGGCCGCGAGCGCAACAAGGCGCTGTCCATCTTCACCACGTTCGGCGCGAGCGGCTTTTCGCTCGGGCTGGTGGTCGGCGGGCTCATGACCAGCTTGAGCTGGCGCTGGACGTTCCTGGTGTCGGTGCCGATCGCCGTCGCCGTCGTGGTTCTTGGCTTGCTGTTCATTCCCCGGGACAGGCCGTCCACGGAAAAGAGCGGCCATGATGTCTGGGGCGCTGTCACCCTCGCGCTCGGCATGCTTGGCCTCGTGTACACCTTGGTTTCAGCTCCGGAGAAGGGCTGGGGATCTGTGGCAACAATCGCCGGATTCGCTATCTCTGCTGCCGTGCTGGCAACCTTCGCCGTCATCGAAAACCGGGTCAAACACCCCCTCATCCGTTTCGGCATCCTTCGTGAAGGCTGGGTGGCCCGCGCCAACCTGAGCGCGGTTGGACTGTTCGGTTCCTACCTGAGCTTCCAGTTCATTCTCACCATGTACTTGCAGTCGGTGCTCGGCTGGTCTCCCCTGGGCATGGCGCTTGCCTTGCTTCCCACCGGGCTGCTGGTGGCGACGAGCGCACCCTTCGCGGATAGGTTCATCGAGAAATTCGGCGCCCCGAAGCTCATCCTCGCCGGCCTGACCGCCATGGGACTTGGCTACGTCTTGTTCCTCCGCGTTGGGACCTCACCCAACTACGTGCTCGACATCCTGCCCTCGGTCATCCTGCTGGGCATCGGTTTCGCCTTGGCCTTCCCGTCCATCAACGTCCAAGCCACCGCTGGAATCCGGGATTCGGAGCAGGGGCTGGCCGCCGGACTCATCCAGACCAGCACGCAGGTTGGGGCGGCTTTGGTCCTTGCCGTGACGACGGCCCTGGTGAGCGGGCATGACACCGGCGCAGGCACCAGCAGCACGCTCAGCGCGGCGGCCATGCTCGATCAATACCGGCCCGGCCTGGTCCTGAGCGCTGCCGTGGCAATCGCGGCGCTGCTGGTGGCAGCGTCCCCGGCACGCCGCCGTCGGGCACTTACTGAACAACCCGCAGCCTAAACGGATTCGCGCAAAGGTGCCGGCCCGCTGTTACCACAGCAGGCCGGCACCTTTGCGTAAACAAGGCGGCACCTTGCGCCAACAGAATGCTGCGCAACAATGGACCATGGTCAACTTCCTGAAGAAGTGGCAAGCGGAACTGCGGACGACTTTTACGGGTCACCCGCAGTCCACGCCTGACTGGGTGCTGCGGCTTGCGGAGGGAAACGACCCCGGATACCACCTTCCCGGATCGGCCGTCTGGGCCGTCCACGGGTCCATGCCCACGATCGTCGCGGGAATCCGGGTGCTGCTCATGCAGTCCCTGCACCCCGGCGCCTTGGCGGGCGTGTACGACCATTCAGGCTTCAAAAGGGATCCCCTCGGCCGGCTGGCAAATACCATCCGTTGGATCTTCACCGTGAGCTACGGCTCCATGGAGGCAGCGCAAACGGCAACCCGCTTCGTGCGGCGGGTCCATGACTCCGTCAAGGGCAGCTACGTCGACGCCCAGGGACAAACCCGCGAGTATTCAGCCAACGATCCCGAGCTTCTCCGCTGGGTCCACGTGGCGTACGCGGATTCCTTCGTGGCGGCGCACAGGATCTGGGGAGGTGCTGTCCCCGGCGGCGCCGACGCGTACATCCGCGAGTGGGCCCAGGCCGGCCGCCTGATGGGAGTCGAGGACCCTCCCCTGAGCCTCGCCGAGGTGGCGTCGGAAATGGACCAGTGGTATGCCTCCGGCCATCTCCGCGCGGACGAGCGGCTCAGGGAAACCATCGAATTCATCCGATATCCCCCGTTGAAAGCGTCGCTGCAACCCGGTTACCGGATTTTGTTCGCCGCGGCCGTGGCCAGCCTGGAACCCCGGTATCGGGAACTGTTGGGGCTGGAAAAGGCCCGTTTTGGCCCCATCCCGCTGCCGTCGATTCTCGCCGCGCGGGTGGTCCTCGCCGTCGTGCGCCTGACTTTGGGCCGCAGCGGCCCCAGCGAGCAGGCCGCCCGCCAGCGGTTGCGGCGCTTGGGGTACGAGGCATAGACGCAAAGAAGCCCGGCGGAAGGGCTTGTGGCCGTCCCGCCGGGCTTCTTTGACGAATCGCTAGATCAGCGAGTCCGACAGGTGGTTCGGAGTGCCGAAGCGGTGCGCCGTGATGCTGATGGCCTGCTCGTGCAGGAACGGCAGCATCTCGATGCGTCCGGCCGGGGTCACCGTGCCGTGGTAGATCGCGACGTCGGGACGACCGCCGGTCGCTGCGCTCAGTGCGCTGCTGTCCCCGCCGATCAGGCGGATGCGGCCACCGTTGATGCCTGCCGCGGAAGCCAGCCATTCGGCGTCGTTCTGGATGCGGGTGCTCACCCCGAGTCCCGCGAACGCTGCGATAACGGCTTCGGGAAGCTCGACGGCGGAGGACACCGTGAGTGCCGAACCCGCCACTGCCCCGGCTGCCACGACGCGAAGCAAGTCCACGAGCTTCCCGCCCTCGGACAGGCGGATGGTCACAGGGACGGCCCGGTACCGGAAGACGTTGCGCTCGGCAGTCAGGCCGGAGACGTCCTTGCGGGTGCCGAATTCCGTGGCCCATGCCTCGGCGTCACTGAAGAGGGCCTTCTGCAGGGCCTCCGCGTCGCTGGCCTCAACGAGCGGGCTTGCGGCCTTTGCCGCTGCCAGGATCGAAGCTGCCGCACCCTTGAGCGTGGCACCGCGCTTCGCGCCGGGCTCTGCGGGGAGCCAGCTGCCCAGTCCGACCAGGTAGTTGGGTCCGCCGGCTTTGGTGCCCGCGCCCACGGCGGACTTCTTCCAGCCGCCGAACGGCTGACGCTGGACGATGGCGCCCGTGATGCCGCGGTTCACGTAGAGGTTGCCGGCCTGGATGGTGTCCAGCCAGACTTCCATCTCATCGGAATCGAGCGAGTGCAGTCCGGCCGTGAGTCCGTATTCGATCTCATTCTGGATGGCGATGGCCTCTTCCAAGGTGGACGCCGTCATGACCCCGAGGACCGGTCCGAAGAACTCGGTCAAGTGGAAGTAGGAGCCGCGCTTGACGCCGAACCGGATGCCCGGGGACCACAGACGGCCGGTCTCGTCGAGCTTCTCCGGCTTCACGGCCCAGGTCTCACCGTCGCCGAGGGTAGTCAGCGCGTTGAGGAGCTTGCCGTTGGCCGCCTCGATGATGGGCCCCATTTGGGTGGTGGCCTCTTCCGGGTAGCCCACCTTGAGCGAGCGGGCAGCATCAATGAGCTGGTTGTGGAAGCGCTCGGAGGTGGCAACCGAACCCACCAGGATCACGAGCGAGGCGGCGGAGCACTTCTGCCCGGCGTGCCCGAAGGCCGAGTACACGACGTCCTTGGCCGCGAGATCGAGGTCCGCGTGCGGGGTGACGATGATGGCGTTCTTGCCGGAGGTCTCCGCGAGCAGCGGGAGGTCCTGCCGGAAGGAGCGGAAGAGCTCGGCGGTCTCGTAACCGCCGGTGAGGATCACGCGGTCAACGCTGGGGTGCGAGACCAGCTGGGTGCCCAGCTCGCGTTCTTCGAGCTGCACGAGCGCCAGCACTTCGCGCGGCACACCGGCCTCCCACAGCGCGTCCACCATGACGGAACCGGAGCGGCGGGCCTGCTTTGCCGGTTTGATTACGACGGCGGATCCCGCCGCGAGTGCCGCCAGCGTGGAACCTGCGGGAATCGCCACCGGGAAGTTCCATGGCGGGGTCACGACGGTGAGGTTCGCTGGGACGAACGTGGCGCCGTCGACCGTTTCCAGGTCCTTGGCG
Source organism: Arthrobacter sp. FW306-2-2C-D06B (assembly GCF_021789175.1). Taxonomy (NCBI): domain Bacteria; kingdom Bacillati; phylum Actinomycetota; class Actinomycetes; order Micrococcales; family Micrococcaceae; genus Arthrobacter; species Arthrobacter sp. FW306-2-2C-D06B. Next base: position 443,148 of record NZ_CP084560.1, on the reverse strand, counting down.
CGCTCAGCGTAGTAGTGCGCGAAGTCGATTGCTTCGCTGACTTCGGGGTCGCCCTGTTCGATCGTCTTGCCGGTCTCGGAAGCCATGACCTCAAGAAGCTCGGCCCGGCGGGATTCCAGGATGTCGCCCGCACGGTGCAGGATGGCTGCGCGCTCGGCAGCCGGCATGGCGCCCCAGGCTTTGCCGTGCTCCACTGCGGTGGCAATGATGCGTTCCAGTTCCTGCGGGTCGCTGACCTTGCTGGCTTCAACGATCGCGTTGCCGGCGGTGGAGCCCGGGATGCGCTCCAGGATGGCGCGGCCCCAGGCCCGGTTGGCGGGCAGGGCAGGATCGGTGTCCGGCGTGTTGGCGAAGCCCTGGTTTGGGGTGGCCGCCGCGGGCTTGTTGCGGTCCTGCGTGCGGTTGGGGGCCGGAACGGCGTCGTCCAGCTGTGCGAGCGAGGCGAGGAAACGCTGCTTCTCGCGTTCGAACAGGGTTTCGTTCTCGCTGAGCTCGAACACGGCAGACATGAAGTTGTCCTGGCTCGCGCCTTCTTCGAGGCGGCGGATCAGGTACGCGATGGCGACGTCGAACTCGCCCGGGTGCACTACCGGCGTGTACAGCAGCAGGCTTCCGACGTCCTTGCGGACTGCCGTGGCCTGGCCCGTGGCCATGCCGAGGAGCATCTCGAACTCGATGCCCTTCGTGACACCGCGCTCCTTCGCCAGCAGCCAAGCAAACGCAACGTCGAAGAGGTTGTGGCCGGCGACGCCGATCCGGACCGCATCGATGTGCTCGGGGGTGAGCGCGTAGTTGAGAACGCGCTTGTAGTTGGTGTCCGAATCCTGCTTGGTACCCCACGTTGCGAGCGGCCAGCCCTGGATGGACGCCTGGACCTGTTCCATGGGCAGGTTGGCGCCCTTGACGACGCGCACCTTGATGGGAGCGCCGCCGTTTGCCCGGCGTGCCGCAGCCCATTCCTGCAGTTCCTGCATGGCCGAGAGCGCGTCCGGGAGGTAGGCCTGAAGCACGATGCCGGCCTCGAGGTTCTTGAATTCGGGCTTGTCCAGGATCCGGGTGAACACGGCCATGGTCAGGCTCAGGTCCTTGTATTCCTCCATGTCCAGGTTGATGAACTTGGGCTTGGGGAACGATGCGGCCAGCTCATAAAGCGGCGTGAGCTTCTCCACCACGTGGTCCACTGCTTCATCGAAGGCCCAGAGCGAGTGCGGGGCCACCGTGGAGGACTCCTTGATGGAGACGTAGTCGACGTCGTCACGAGCCAGGAGTTTGAGGGTTCCCTCGAGCCTGCGGCTGGCTTCGCGTTCGCCCAGGACGGCCTCGCCCAGGAGGTTCACGTTCAGGTGGACGCCGTTCTGCTTGATCTTGGCGATGGCGGGGCCGAGCTTGGCGTCGGTGGCGTCCACGATCAGGTGGCCCACCATGTCACGGAGGACTTTGCGGGCGATCGGGATGACCACTTGCGGCAGGACCGGGGCCATGACGCCGCCGGTGCGCACGGCAGCGCGCATGTACCAGGGCAGGAATGCCGGAACCTTCGGGGCAAGCTTCGCCAGGTTGCGGCCGGCGACGGTCAGGTCCTCGGGGCGGATGACGCCGTCGACGAATCCCACCGTGAAGTCCAGGCCATTCGGGTCCTTGAGGACGCCGGCGAGGCGCTGGGCGGAAACGTCAACGGGCACCTTCGAGGCTTCGGTGAGCCAGTGTCGAACCAGTTGGATGGCTTCGTGGGCCAACTCCTGGAGGTGTCCGGATTCCGGGGTGGATTGCGTCCTGGCGTCGATGCTCGAATCCCGGGTTGGTGTGCTCATGCGCTTCGTTCCTTTTGGTGCGGAGAGGGCTTTGTTTCCATCAGTATGGATCTACAATCAGATTAGGAAAAGCGATCTTTTCTGAAGAATATTCATTAGATTTCTCGACCCTTCTGGAGAACCGAATGCTGGATGTCCGTAGGCTGCGCTTGCTGCACGAATTGAAGATCCGCGGAACGCTCGCAGAGGTGGCGGACGCGATGAAGTACAGCCCGTCGTCGGTGTCCCAACAGTTGACCTTGCTGGAGAAGGAAGCCGGCGTGAAACTGCTTCGGAAATCTGGGCGACGCGTGCAGCTGACCCCGCAGGCCGAGATCCTGGTGGAGCACGCGGCGTCGTTGCTGGCCACCCTTGAGCGGGCCGAGACGGACTTGGCCGCGTCTCTCTCCACAGTGACTGGAACGGTCCGGCTGGCCGTGTTCCAAACCGCCGCTTTGGCCCTCATGCCGGACTTCCTCACGATCATGAAGGGCGAGTATCCCGAGGTGCGCGTCGAGATGATCCAACGCGAACCGGAGACTGCGCTCTATGAAACGTGGGCCCGCGACTTCGACATCGTGGTGGCCGAGCAATACCCCGGACACGCCGCCCCGCACCACCCCGGCCTGGACAGGGCCACCCTGACCAGCGACGCCATCAGGCTAGCCACTCCCCCGATTGGCCTCGGCGGCGAATCGATTTCCTCGCTCGCGGACACGGCTGCGCTGCCATGGGTCATGGAACCGCGCGGTGCGGCGTCCCGCCACTGGGCGGAGCAAGCATGCCGCTCCGCCGGTTTCGAGCCTGACGTCCGTTACGAAACCGCAGACCTCCAAGCACAGATCCGGCTCATCGAATCCGGCAATGCCGTAGCCCTGATGCCGGACCTCGTCTGGACGGGACGGACAACGCCAGTGCAGCTGCTGGACCTCCCGGGGCTCCCCAAGCGGACAGTCTTCACTTCGACGCGCACCGCCGGCCGGATCCACCCGGCAATCCTGGCGTGCCGGGAAGTCCTGGAACGGGTGGCTGCGGAACGGGTGTAGGGCCGGGGACAGTGGTGACACTCAAGACCGACGGTTGCGTTCAGGCTGCCGGCTGGGTGAGTTCGGGGCCGCGGTTCCGCACGTGGTTCGGTATTACTTGGACGCCGTTGTTCCGTCGCCGAACGTGCCGAAAAGGAACTCGGACATGGCGGTTCTGAGGGTGTCGATGTTGCAGGGAAGGACTGCGGCGTTGCGTGCCGCGCCTGGCATGTCGCCGTGGAGGATCCTTTGTTCGAGGCCGTTGCAGGTTTCCTCCATGGAGCGTGCACCGACCATGTGGGCGTTGACTTTGAGGCTGAGGACGGCGTCCATGGCGTCCTCGGTGTCATTGTTGCCGATGGTGGAGAGGACTCGTTCTACACGGGCCTGGAGCATTTCGAGAAAGGTCAGCGCGTAGCGTCTGGGAATGGTGGTGCCTTGCAGCTGTTCTGCAAGGTCGAGCAGGGCGTCCGGGTGAAAGACCGCATTGCATGCTGTCGCTGCCAAGTTCTTATCCTGTTCGGGTGCTGCGCGGTTGCCGCGGGTGCTTTGTGGATCCATGTCGTGGGGTTCAGCCGCTGGTGGTGGTCGCGGTCCGGACCTGCGTGCGGTCGACCGAGACGTTGAGGGTCAGTGTCGATGCGGGTATTTTGGGGACGTTGCCGCTGCCGTCGCTGTTGGCCCTGGCCCGGAGCCGGATACCTGCTCCCTGACTGGCGGGGGCGGGGCCCGGGGTGGCCTGGATCGTAGAGGAGCCAGAAGCGGTCAGGATTGTTGCGACGCTTCCGCCCGGGCAGGTGCCGGTGCCTTCGTTCCATGTCGTGCTGCAGGATTCGAGAGTGAATTGCACGGGGGGCTGGGCTGAGGTGGAGCCGCCGTAATTTGCCGCCGCGATGGGGAGGGTGCCTGTGTTCCCGACGGTGAAGTACACGGGCGCGAACGAAGGATTCCCCACGCCTCCGTTGTTGGGGAACGAGAGGGTCAGCGGGCCGCTGCCGTAGGGGGCTGACGTGTTCAGTGACGGGACGGCTCCCCAGCTGCCGCTCGGGACGGCTTGGGATCCGGAGGCGGTATTGGCTGTGGTGGCGGCTTGGGCTGGTGTGGACGTGCACACCAGCAGGACCGCTGCCGCGATGGCGGCTGCGGCCCTGCCGGGGTAGTGGTGCACGTTCACCCGTTGTTAGCTTCCGGTGACGGTGGAGGTGCGCTGGGTTTCGCCGAAGGTCCAGGTCAGGGCCGAGGACAGGCCCTGGATCGTTGTGGCGGGGGCGGTGGGAGCCGGGGTTCCGTTGACCGTGGTTTCATTCTGGTCCGGCAGGGTCAGGGAGACCTGGAGGTTCAGGGTGGACCCAGCAGTGACGGTGCCGCCAATCAGCGTGGAGGGTGCCGCGACGAGGGAGCTCAGGGCAACGTTCGTCGCCAGGACGGTGGCCACCGCGCCGGTACCGGTGCAGGCGCCGGCGCCGGTGGTGGTCCAGGCGACGGAGCACTGGGTGACGGTGACGTGCAGTCCCTTGGTGGCATCGGTAGTGAGCTTGGTCGGGGTGCCATCCGCGACGGCCAGGGTCAGGGCCTTGCCATCCATGGTGGCGCCCTGGGTGAGGTTGACGTAACGGTTCACGATGTCGCCGGGAGCCAGGTTGGAGACGGACTGGCCGAACCCGGTTCCGTTGTTGGCCATGGTCAGGCTCAGGGTGCCGGAGGTGGCGTTCTGGGCGGTCGCGTTGGAGGCGGTGGCGTTCAGGGCGGCGAACACGCCGCCTCCGGTGATTGCGAGGCCGGCTGCCGCCACGGCGCAGGCGGCGAACAGGGCAGGGGCCGGGCGGCGGGTGGAGCGGGCGGCGCGGCGGGCTGTGGTTGCAGACATGATTGATCCTTTGGAGGAGGGTGGTGCGGGACGTTTTTTAGAGAGCGGGGACGGCGCTGCGGCGACCGGACGTACCGGAGGTGCGGCGTGCCGATGAGGCAGGGGTGCTTTGGAGGATCCACCAGACAGCGGATCCCGTGACCGCCAGGCCGAACGAGGCCGTCAGGAGGGCCCGCTGCAGGGGGTTCTCGATCCACAGCAGCACACTTCCCACTGAGGGAATGACAGCGACGACGACCGGCACCTGGGCCTGGTCCAGCACAGCCTTCCAGTGGTCCGGAGCAGGGTTGGCGTCGCCCTTGGTCGTGAGGACCGGTTTGGCGGGTGTGCCGGCAATGGCGGTGATGCGGTGGGCGAACGGGGTGCTCTCACCCGGAGGGGTGAAAACTGCGATCTGGCCCGGAAGAAGGCTGCTCACATCGGTCGGTGCCGTGATAAGCAGGTCCCCGGGGGCGTAAGCCGGCCGCATGCTACCGGTCAGGACGGGAGAAAACCCGACGTGAAGCAGCGGGGCCGCCACACCGACGGCAAGGAATACAAGCGTCGCGAGCGTCGCCGCCGTCGTCGCGATCACGCCGAGCACTCGGCGTGCAGAAAAGCGGTGGCGGGTCCTCGCCCCCAGGCGCGGACCCGTGCCAGAGCTACTAGAGCTGTCCATGGGGACGTTTCCGTTTCGTTTGAGACCGTACAGCGGAACGAGATCCACTTTTCCGGGCCCACATCAAGGCAGCTCAAAGATTTAAATAAGGTTCGTTTAGGATCTCCTCAAGTCTTTAGCCAATCTTGAGCAAAACTTGAGGATTCAAGGATTTAAGCGGCTTGACCAACCGGTACGGGAAACTCACCATCGACCCCGCCCGCGGCTACCAACCCAGGCAAAGAAAAACACCCCGGTCCGAAGACCGGGGTGTTACCGATGACCCGACTCATCCATGCAGGATGTCTGGACTCATCACACTGGCGGAGAATGGGGGATTTGAACCCCCGCGACGAGTCGCGTAACAATGCCGTATTTGGCGTAATCTAGCGGAAGTCGACACTACTCGACATGCGTGAAGAAACGTCGACACGACCGGAAATGTTGACGGCGTCAACAGCGAATATGATGCGAAACCGATCCTCGCCCGAGGTCAGGCTCGCGGTCTAGGCGAAGCGCGATTTCCTAAGCGGCACGACCGACTGCGACGGCCCTTACATGATCAAGTTGGGCTCGCGTGAGGGTTTGAAGATAGGTCTCTAGAACGCTCGGCAGCACGCCTAGCGAAGCCGCGACCCCCGCGGTTGATTGCTCAGCTGCGGCCGCGGCAATCATTCGGTCGAAATCCACGAGCCGAAAGGCCGCCCATCGATTTGCCAATGTCTCCTGTTTTCCCGTCACGCCGATGTGTCCGTAGTAAGCGTGACCAAGTTCATGCATCAGCGTGCAGGCCGATTGGATGGGCCCCAAACCCGGGCGAAGCGTAATAAGTCGCCTCTGGTGGTCATAGGCCCCCCACCAACCGGCTGGAGTCACCGCAGTCCTCACTCGGACCCCCATCTGATGGGCAACAGCCCTAGGGTTCATGCGGTAGATCGTCGTGTGCAATATTTTCGTCCCCCTTGTAAGCCGCCAAATCGTATGCCTCAGGCTCCGACATTTTTGAGTAGTCGGGATCCGAGAAGTTTTGTACCTCCTCCTGGCTTTGCAACGATTCGGACCTTAGCCTTTGGTCAAGTTCCTCCAGCTGGTTGCGAATCCTGTCAATGATCCGCACAGGCGACGTCCTAGTCGTCTTATCTAAGAACTCCACCTCGTCCGCGTAGTCCAGCACATCGACGGCGTCCAGGATGCCAGCTTCGACAAGGGCTTCGACGGGATTCAAGCGATATGCCACACACACATGGATGATGACTTCAGCCGTATGGAGGTTGCGATTGAAAGTACTTGGTTGTAGGCCAATTCGAAGAGCCATCTGCCGCTTTGAATCGCCAGTTTTGGACTCTAACCACGCCGCAATTGATCTATCCATGAGGCAATACTGTTTCATTTTTGACACATGCGCAAGCCGGAATGCTACAGGAGTCTCGGGGCCGCGGCTTCAAAACTGAAACAAATCTGTAGCGCATTCGAACTACAGTGTTGTGATTTTGATTCACGTTGTGCCATAGTTGAATCACATCGTTGCAGAAACACAACACAGGAGGCCCTGGAATGGGAAAGAAACTTAGGGTCCGGGACGGCCTTCTCCCCCGGCTCCGAGAGATACACCGGCTCTCATCTGAAGAATCACAAGCACGTCTCATGGGCGTAAGCCGGTCCACGCTCCGACGGATGGAGGCCGGCGAGCAACCCTCCGCTGACTTCATCGTCGCACTCTGCGATACATACGGGCTTGGACTCGGGGAGGCGTTCGAAATCTCCGCTCCCAGGACCGCCTCTTTGGTGGCCTAAAAATGACCGCCGATCATGACGAAATTGGCCTCATGACGACGGTAGACCTAGCCGGAAAGTTGAACATCTCCGTTGAAACAGTCCGGCGAATGTGTAGGTCGAAACAGTGGCAGGCCGTGAAAATTGGCCGGATCTACCGCTTCACAGAAGCCCAGTACCAAGCAATCGTTACCCCGCCGCCGACCATTCAGCGGCCCCGTACGCAACGCAAGAACATTGACCGGCTGCTTCGGTCGACTCCCTAAGCTATATCGCCGCAAAAGCCTTCGGCCGCATCAGGGCACCACTCCCCCGCACTAACCATCACTCTCGTGTTCTTTGCGAGAAGAAGGGTCTATTTGTCATGCCCGAAAACACTGATTACCTGTCCAAACTCGCCACCTACAACGCCAAGCACGGCATCACCGCCACGTTTTCAGAGATGAAGAAGACTGCCCGTCGCATGCAGAAGCTGCACGACGAGCGCGGCCCGGTCGACCTCGACGCCTTCTTCCTCTTGCACCAAGATCCCACGGGCGAAACCGCCGTCGAGAACGTCCTCGCCGAACGCGCCGCCCAAAACGAAGCCAACGCAGCCCGCCGACTCCGGGTAGCCGCATGAAGATCAATCTTAGAGAGTGGCGGGATTCAATCCGCCACACTGAGCAACTGTCCGCCATGGCCAAGCTCGTGGGGTACACCCTCTCCACGTACGCGGAGCATGATGGCGAGTTCGCGACCCCTGGTTACGAACAGCTGGGGATGGACATCGGCCGTTCAGCAATAACGGTCGGCCGAGCAATCAAGGAGCTTCGCGCCAGCGGGCATATCTCCGAAGCCCACAAGGGTCACAGCTTCGGAGTCGGATCTTCCTGCGGCGTGTTCACCACGCACCGGCTTGAAATGCCAAGCGGATGAGCATGCTTGTCGATCGAATTATCACAGAGGCCCCCAACCTAAACGGCCAAGACTTCAAGATGCTGATTGTTATGGCGTCTCACGCCCGCAACAATCCTCCAGAGTACTTCCAAGGCTGGGAACTTTTGCAAGAGGCGATGGGATGGGAGGCGGGAGCAAAAGCTTCCACCGAAGCTACGCGTCGGAAAATTCAACGACTGATCAAGCTTGGTTACCTGTCGCGGACTCAGAAGGGTGGCATGTTCCGCTACGCGGCATACGAATTCACTTTTCCGGGGGAAAGGAAGGCCTTATAGGCGAACCTTGCCAATGTTGAGGCGATCCGTTCTCCTCTAAGCATCGAGCAGCATGCTCGCCAGAACGATAGGAGACACAGTGACAAACGAAACCGATTTTAGAAGCCCTTCCCCAATAAGGCTGCTGACGCTCAATGAGGTGGCCGAGCTGTTACGCAAAACTCCGGCGCAAATGCGCTGGATGCGGCATAACGGCACAGGGCCGCGCTGCGCCAAACTCGGCGGTCGGGTGATGTACCGCGAACAAGACGTCATCGACTGGGTAAACGACGCATTCGATGCGGAGGCCCAGTGAGGGAAGAACAGCCGACATCGCACACTCCAGCATGCCCAAGCGCCGGCGACCAGCTGCTCAAAGCCCAAGCCTTGGCCGATTGGCTGGGAGTAACGCCGGGAGCCCTGGCCCAGATGCGGTACCTGGGGAAAGGCCCTAAGTTCATCAAGCTGGGGGGACGTTCGGTCCGGTACCGCGTCTCTGACGTGAACGAGTGGCTGGATGCACAGACCCGCCAGCAGACCTGATACGACACAAAAACCAATAAGCACTGCAGGAACAAAGGCGACCGCCACGCACGACGGTCGTCTTTTTCGCGCCTAAAAACAGGAGTGTCTGTGACCACCTACCCCCTCACGCAGCCAGGGGTTGGCTGCATGAACGCCGACGACGAGTACACCGACGTCCACACCCTCCGGACTGAATTCTCGGTGATGTGCGCATGAAGGCCGCGGTCCTAGAGCAGGACAAGGAGCAGTGGCGGGAAGACGCCATCGCGGCGATCGTCGGGATCTCGCGTGCGCACGAAATCTTTTCCGCTGACGACGTCCGGGGCGAGATGCCGGCACCAGCTCACAAGAACTGGACCGGCCAGGCGCTCATCGCGGCAAAGAACCTCGGCCTCATCGAAGCAGTCGGCTACCAAACATCACATGCCAAGTCCCGCAAGCACGGTGTCACCCGGACTTGGAGAAAGAAGGAGACATGATCAACGGCCTTTTTGTACTGATCCTCGCGACGTCGATGGTTGGCGGTTTCGTGATGATCCCCCGCGCCGCCGAACATGACCGGTTGCTTGAGGAACCGGAAGACATCGATTACGACCTGCTCGACGCCGAGCGTGACACCCGCGCCGCTGATGATGCGGACGCCGCCCGAAAGGAATACGGATTCTAATGACAACAACACCCCGCCGAGCCAACCGTTGGACACTGACACGCCGCCTCGCTGACCTCATCCCGCACGTTCTCCCGGGCCGCCACCACATCATTTGGGAAGTGCGATGAGCGGGTACCTCGAGGCGGACACCTACCTCCAGCTGCGCCGTACTGAAGGTGTTTGGAACCGACCGCTGCGAGTCATCAAGTCGACGCAGCGCAAGCCCGCCGTCTTGGAACCCGGCTGTGTGGTGGTCAAGGTGCGGATCCGCGTCCCGGCGGCCGCGTTCGAGCCGTTGACGCCGGAAGCTGTCGTTACCGTTCCCGAGTCGCTCATCCAGCACACCGTTCAAGCCACAGCCGAGGAAATGCCATGACCGCGGAACTCATTGCCCGTAACCCGGTTACGAACCCGACGCCGGCCGAAGTGTTCAAGAAGGCCCGCGAGCACAACATCACGGTCATGGAGGCCCGCCGCGTCCTCATCGCCGCCAACAAAGTCGCCGCGGCCACCGTGACGATCCCGACCGCTACCCGTCCAATCGAATTGCCGAACTTCGGTCTGGACCCGGAGCGCAACTACAGGCTGATCGCGAAGTTCCCCGCCATGCGCCCGGCTCGGCTCCAAGACATCTTCAACACCGAAACGGCGACCGGTGGCTAACCCGTACTGCCCCAAATGCGGCCACCACCACACTGACCGGTGCAACGCCATCAACCACGACGAAGAAACCGACGCGGCCAGCCGCTGCGGCTGCACAAGATAACAACGGCCCCCACGAGGGGCCTTTTTCATGCCCAAAACCAAGGAGAGCAATGACACTCCACACATACCCCGAGCTTGAACAAGGCACCGACGAATGGTTGCAAGCCCGATGCGGCATCCTCACCGCATCCGTCATCGGCAACATCGTCACCGCACGCCAACCCACCGCGATTGAAACCGACTGCCCTGAATGCGGAGCTGAAGCATCCGGGCCATGCGTTGGGAAGCGGTCACCCGGGCCTTTGAAGACACTCCACCCGGCCCGGGCAGCAGCCGCCCGGGAACTGGAAAGGGTGATCACCGCGGACAACACCAGCGATACGGCGCTCGGCCTCACTATGGCTCTTGCCGCCGAACGCATCACTGGCCATGTTGAACCCATCCAGCAGTCCCGGGCCATGGAACGCGGCACCCTGGATGAGCCCTATGCCCGAGACGCATACTCAACCCACCACGCCCGCGTCGCGGAGCTTGGCTTCATGGTGCGCGAGTTCGACGGCTTCAAGATTGGCTACTCACCAGACGGGCTGGTTGGCGAAGACGGGCTCATTGAAATCAAATCCCGCGCCCAGAAGATCCAGCTCAAGACCGTCCTCTCCGATGAAGTGCCAGCCGAGAACATGGCGCAACTGCAAACCGGGCTGCTCGTCTCCGGCCGGCCCTGGATCGACTACACCAGCTATTGCGGCGGCATGAAGCTCTGGACAAAGCGCGTCTACCCCGACCCAAACTGGCACGCCGCCATCCTCGACGCCGCTGCCCATTTCGAGAAGACAGCAACCGACATGGTCAGCAACTACCTCGACGCCACCGCCAACATGCCCGACACCGAACGCATCGACCACTTCGCAGAGTTGGGGATCACTTTCTAGTGGACATATCAAAGGCGCTCGTAGCCAAATCTGACCAACTCAACGCCTCGGACCTGACCGGCGCACCTATCGTCGCAACCATCGCCGCCGTGCGCCGAGGCGACGCGGTAAAGCCCGTCATTATCGATCTCGTCGGCATGGACGGGCGACCGTGGAAACCGTCAAAGGGAATGCTCCGAGTCATCGCCCACGGATGGGGCGTCGAGTCCGACGCATGGGTTGGGCGGTGCGTGAAGCTGGTCAACAACCCGGAGGTGATCTACGCAGGCGAAGCGGTCGGCGGTGTTGAAGTGGTCGCCATGTCGCACATCGCCGCTGACTTCACCATCCCCGTCCGCATCAGTCAGAAGAAGGTAAAGCAGCACACGGTATCGGTTCTAGCCGAACCCTCCACCGAACCGTGGCGTGCGCAATGGCAGGCGATCACCAACGCGCTAACCGCAGCCGGGTATGAAGGCGACGGCCCCCAAATTCTCGCCACCGCAGGCCAGGTCATAGGCGCCGCATGGGATCACCCGAACAAGATCAGCACCGAGGATGCACAGAAAATCCTTGCAGCAGTACGAGAAGACCACCACCAGGAGACCAACGCATGAGCAATACCGGATCAGTATCCGTCTCAGTCCTCGCAGGCCCCATCGAGGTCGCCCCCATCGCCTCCAATGAGCGGATCGGCCAGCAAATCCGCATGGGCGACGATTTCTTCTTCCACATCAAACCCGACGTCGCCCGCCAGTGGATCAGCGTGCTCGAAACGATCGCGGAGGCGGCCGAATAGTGGCAAAGATCGAATTCACTGGCAACCTCGGCGGCGAGCCAGCCATCGACTTCAAACGCAGCGGTAACGCCTGCCTCACGTTCAACGTCGCTGACACCAAAGGCAAGAAGGACGCCCAAGGCAGTTGGGACAAGTCGCAGGAGCAGACGCAATGGTTCCGTTGCACACTATGGGGCCCTGACGCCGAATACTACGTCGAACGGCTCCGCAAGGGCGCCAGGGTTACCGTCCACGGCGATCTCATGGCCCGCGAATACGTTGACCGAGACGGGGTCAACCGAGCATCGCTGGACGTGACCGTGCGCGGCATGTCCGTGATCAACAAAAAGGGCTCAGCCAGCGCGCCGCCCGCAGCGGAAACAAGCGCGCAAGGCTGGGGCAACGAACCAGCACCAGCGCAGTCCGACTGGGGATCGTACTAGCACACCCGCACCACAAAACATTGGCCGCCACAGAGCGGTCTTTTTCATGCCCGCGGCGCCCGGACCCCTGCCGGGCGCCGCGCCACACCCTAAGGAACATATGACCACCGAAGCAATTGACCTCACAGCCCGGATCCAGGCACGGGACGGCGTCGCAGTCGTCGTCTACACCAAGAACGACTGCCGCCAATGCGACATGACCAAAGGCCTGCTCACTAAGGAAGGCGTTCACTTCACATCCGTGAACGTCGAGGAAGACGCGACCGCCTACCGCTACGTCACCGAAACCCTCGGCATCCGCCAAATGCCCGTCGTCATCACTTCCACGCTTGAGGGCGAGGAGGTCTGGTCCGGATTCCAGCCGGCCAAGATCCGCGAACACATCACACACCGGGCCGATGCCGCTTAGCCCGTGCGCCCGCCGCTGCTGCTGGTCCCCCTATGGCTGCGCACTCTCCGGACACTGCAAATGCCATTGGGGCGACTGGCTCGCCACCGCGGCGCAATCCGCCAACAACGGGGCCGTGACCGCATACCGTGACCCAACCAGTCGGAAAGCCATCTACAACATCGAGAAAGAAAGACGCGGACGATGACCAAACCCAAACCCAAGCCCGTAACGCCGACGCACACTTTTCGCGGCGTTTGGCCCGTTGTCGAGGGCACTGGTACCGCCACCACCGACGCGGAACTCATCTTGCAGGCCATCGGCGACCTGCCCAGCGTCGCCCACCGCCACAACGCCACCATCGTCGGCCCGCCAAGGGCATGCATCGCCGACGGCCGCCGCGTCCCCGGATCCGGCGGCGCGCTTCACGTCGTAGTGATCGAAGCGCCCGCCGTGCCGGCCCCCGCACGCAACTACCACCACTAGAAAAGAGGAGCCATGGCTGATCCAGCCTTGCGCATTCTGTCCCTCGGCGCCGGCGTTCAGTCATCAGCTCTGTTGATCCTGGCCGCCCGCGGCGACCTTCCCAACCTGGATGCCGCAATCTTCTCAGACACGGGCTGGGAGCCAGCGTCCGTCTACGAGCACCTCAAGCGGTTGGAAGAGGAAGTCGCCAAGCCGGCCGGCATCCCCATCTACCGAGTTTCGTCCGGCAACATCCGGGACGACGCCCTGAACCCAACCCACAGGTTCGCCTCAATGCCCCTCTTCATCAAGAACCGGGATGGCGGCGACGGAATGACCCGGCGTCAGTGCACCGGCGAGTACAAGCTCAAACCGATCAAAGCCAAGACCAGGGAGCTCCTCGGAGCCGAACCACGCGAGGACGGCAAGCCCGGCCGCGTACCAAGGGGCTGGTTCGCCGAGCAGTGGATAGGCATCAGCACCGACGAGGTGAGCCGAGCCCTGGATAAGGACGGGAATCTAAAGACAGGCGACGTCCGATACTCACGGAACAAATACCCACTTCTCGACCTGGGAATGGACCGCGAGACGTGCCGGTCCCTGCTCACGGCCCATGGCTTCGAACAGACGCCCAAGTCGGCATGCATCGGCTGTCCGTTCCACTCAAACATGCAATGGCGGGAACTCCGCGACAAGTCGCCCGACGAATGGGCCGACGCTGTCGACTTCGACGCCTCAATCCGCGCTGGAGCCGCGCGAGCGAACGCCCAAGGACAACCGCTACTCGGGCAAGCGTTCTTGCACCGTTCCCGGCTACCGCTATCCGAGGCGCCGATCGACAAAGTTTCCTATCACGAGTGGGCCGGCCGCCAATCCGATGTCCTACGCATGCTGGCGGTTTCCGAGTTCGAGGAGAAGCTCTCCGCAGCAGACAACGCCAGCATGACCGGATGCTCGCCATTCTCCTGCGTCACAGGCGAGGAAGTAGGCGCCGATGACGAGGAGGACGGCGAGTGAAATCGAGATCGGACCTAGAAGCTTACGACCAGTCCTTTGGAGTACAGCCAGAATTGCGCCGTCTCAGCTTCCCGCCAGACGGTGTCTATGCCGTGCTCCGCCAGAAGATCGAGAAGATCGTCAGCGGGCTTAGCAGGAAGCAGCATCCGACAACTCTTGACTGTCACGCCACGACGGTAGTCCAGCATCTGCCCGAGTCCGGTGCGGACGTTGTTTCGCGTAGCTTCGGCTTTGGCCTCGTAAAGGACGCTGTCCGTGGCGTCGTGAATGTCTGATAGCAACACATGGCTGTTTCCAGGCGGCGTTATAGCGAAGCGGTCGACTTCGTGGCCTCGTCCTTCGAGTACCTGTTGGAAGGCATTTACCAGAGCTTGCTCACGCTTTAGCGCAACGACCTGTGCCTGCTCGGGAAGGACGAAAGTGTCGGAAGTGTGCTCTTCAAGCGGCACTCTTTCGGCGGTCCAGTCCTTCGATAGGTGTGAGTCGGTTGAGGCGAAGTCCTGGTCTCGCCTGAGTACTTCGCCCACTGGGCGCAGATTAAACACAAAGACAGTCCGTGTGACCCCAAAGGAATCGGGCGCATCCTCAATGGAATTGGGGAACGCCGGATCTATTTCGAATTCTCCCAAATAGATCTGTTTCTTGGTCTTCTTGGCTCCGGGAATCATTCCATCCGTTGCGAAGAGTCGGATCGCTTTGCCATCCGCCTTGTGATCGCGGGCTGCCTTGTTGCCCCGCCACATCCTTTGGGCGCCGTCATCCCCCATGCCCGTGTAATAGAAAATGGAGCCATCATGCGCCCAGCCGTCGTACTGATAACCGAACTTCACGCCTTCTTCTGGGTCCGAGAAGATAAGGACGTTCGGAGACGTCCTGGAGGTCACCATTCCTCCCTGTGTCGATCCCCCGTACATCGCGGCGATTTCGGCTCTGCTGCCAGTCCAGCCGACTGGCGTCCCCCAATTAATAGTCATGGGCTAAACAATAGCGCCGGCCTGGGCCAGTCGGTCTGCGGGGACATGCCCAAGCAGCTCGAGAACCACTATCTCATCGCTATCCGCTGGGAACCTGCACGACTTCGGACGCAACAGTAGTCGACTCCGGGTCTTTTCTGCCGAACATGCCGGACTGGTGGCGTAAGCGCGTTGCCGGCGGCTTCAACTTGCTCGCTTCTGTCCACTTGCCAGCGATACGGTGACGGTGCTGGCTGGGTCGCGGCCGGCCGGCAACTCGAGTCCGCTGTCTCGGCCCCTGTACATCGGTTTCTGGCCGGTCACTCAAAGGGGACGGAAAGCCATGATGCTTTTTCATCAAAACCAGCAGGTAAACACCGGCTGCAATAAATGCGGCCAAATACACCGTTCCACCGATCTTGAAAAAAAGTTCCTGACTCGTCCAAAAGTCATTATTCAGTACGCCGAAAGCGGCAACCGCAAAGGCGATAAAGCCACCTACGGCGGCACCGACTGCACCACGGTTGGCTAGCTTTCGCCGAACTTGTGCTTTTTCAGAAAGCTTCGCCGGATTGACGTCTGCGAACTCATCAGTAAGAGACAGAAGTTGGAAGTAACTGCCCCATAGCAGGGTTGCAGCGACAAGCAAGGTAAGGATGTATTCCGACATGAGTTCCCCCAATATTGTTTCGTTCTCGCTCAGGTGAGTCTAAGCCGTAGCGCACAACACCACCGTCCTAAATCCAACGACAGGCGGGAACAGCTAAATCAGGCCGGCAGCGCCATAACGCCGTGACCCCGCCAGCAGCCCGGGACCTGTTCATCGTGGCAGCGCTCTCGCTGGCCGGCGCAGGAACGCTGGTGGCGGCATGAGCGGGCTACGTCGTCGTGTCCACTGCCGGGCTGACTCGCTCGTCGTCCCTGCCGAACATGCCGGCAAACAGCATCGTCAGAACAACGAGGAGGAACGCCACGCTCGCCGCGATAACGAGGCTGATGACAAAGTTCTCGACCTTCGTGACGACGATAACCAAGCACAAGGCCAAGGAAAGGAGATTCGCAACGACGGCGAATTCCCTCCAACGCATTAGTCTAGTGCGCCACTTCTGGCCCGGAATAAGGGCCGGGGAAAGCCGATCCTCCAAAGCAAGGAAAACCAGAAGAGCCGGAATCACCTGGGCGAGCACACCGGCCGCGTTCACATCAATAGTCATGGCCGGAGCATACACACAGGCACCGACACCCGCCGGCCGCCACCCTCGGCATGATCGCAGCCGAATCTTTGGGAGTTACCGCACAAAGACAGCGGGGACCAAATGAGTGTTGGAACTGGACAGCCGCTCTCTCAACTCAGAGGGCTACGGAAGCTCTGCGCTCATCTGAGCATTGCGCCGACCTAGAGGCACACCACCTACTACGACCCATCTGACGAGCTGAGGTAACCGACTGACACCGTCTGAGCCTTCGTCAATCTGTCGTGGGACATCACCACTGAGGCCTCCCTTTCGCTATCGCCTTCCGCCGCGGCGAAGAACGAAGCTGACAACCAGGAGAGGGCATCTACCGCAAACAATGCGCCGAAGTTCAGCACATATCCATCAGGATGAGATGTCAAAGTCATGTGGTGTGACTTTGGAAGGTGCGGCTCTCCCCAATGAAGGAGCCAGTGATATCGATCCTCTGTCGCGCGATCGACGAGAACGGCGGGCATTCCGGTATGCATGAGCGTGTGACGCCAGAGCTGAACTGCAACGCCGGCCGCTCGCGGATCCGCGCCCATCATCTCCAGGCTTTCCTTCAAGCGCACGGTCTGACGGTCAATCCGACCAGTGCGGAGGGTGGATAGACGATCGGTCAAGGCGAACGTGTTCATCACCACCCCATACAAAAGGCGTCCGTACCCACGCCGCTCGGGCGAACCCCAATTTGGGAGCACAAGGATATCGAAGACATCGCGTGTCTCGCGGGAAAGGTCCTCAATAGCCGTGCTCATGACATCGCGCACTTCAGAGAAGGTCGTCATGCATCACATTCTGCTATGAACCACGGATCAGGGATTCGCTTTGTTCAGCTCGTATTTAGTGGGTGCACGCTCACATAATGTCCAACCCCGCGCCCTGCGCCGGCTATCGCGACGCGGTCTAAGCCCTCCCGGATTGAATCGCGTTAATGGCTGCGGGCCTTTCCGGTTCCGCGGCATGTCGCCACTTGACGACAAACTCCCATAGTGAAGCCAGGCGTGCCTTGCGGGGATGAAGATCCATGGCGCGGAAGCTCTCGATCGATTTGCTAACAGCATCCAACATATCTCGTTCCCGAGAGTCCTCGGCCTCCAGACGGGCAGCAGCGACGAGCGCGAGGAGCGCAGAGTCCGATGGTTGGACCGGCTGCGGGGGGTTGTCGCCCCCAATACCATTCTTGGCAAAGATCTTAAACCACTCGCGGTTGTTGTTCTCGTATGTTTCGATATCACGAATGAGGTTGGCGATACCGACAAACATGTCCCTAATCGCGGAATCAAGGCGCTGCTGTCGATCCCTGCGAGCACGCGCTGCCTCGGCTGCTACGCGAGCGTGCTCTGAGGCCTCTGCAATGTTCTTGGCTCGGTTTGCGATCGAAACGGAAACTACTGCAACTGCTGTTGAAGCCAGCCCAGCCAAGGCCGGGACAACGATTGACCCCGATGATGCGAAGCCGCCGTGGGCTACCGCGCTAACGACTACCCGAACCAAAGCGGAGGGCATATCGGGGGAAAACCAGAAATCCATTCCCAAACTCTAACTGAGCCGACCGACGATGGCCGCCCGGGACCTCCGGACACCTGCATGGCCGGAACGACGCAAGCGCCGAAACTCCCGACCGTCAGATCAGGATTGTGTCCACATCAGCCTTTAGCTTCTTGCGAAAGGTCTGCAGTTCTGTCGCCCAGTGCCGTCTCTTCCTGGCCGGGGTCCTAGCCCACTGTTGCGTTGTTCCGATGAGAGTACCGAGAGCTTTGCGGAGCATCTTTCATGCTTCATGCGAGTTTTCGGCATCACCCACTTCATGCAGTTCTCCGGCCCGGGTCGTCAGTACTCCTAGGTCCAATGGCCACAGACTCAGTTCTTCCGCGAGTGGAAAATCGTCGAGGTCCATTGTGATGCGGTTGCTCGCTGAATCCGCTTGGATGACTAGTTGCCCGATCGCCTCCCTGCCATCCGTGTACCGACGTTGCAACTCAGAGAGTGCAGCTTGAAAGTCGGCAAGGGCAGCAAGGACGCGACCCTGCGCTGCGAGTTTTGACTGGTGTCTATTTGTGAGGCGAACAACTACCAGCGCGACAAGGCCACCGATGATCGCCGCAACGAATGCGCCAAAGGTTCCGCTCCATAGCTGCACCCACGTGCCGCAAGTAATTCCGAGCGCATCCCCACAAATCAAGTTCATCCCCGGATCTTATAGGGGCGTGACCAACCAGCTGCTATCCAGCTGAGAAAGGAGGAATCCATGGCTAGGCAATACGGGCAGATCAAGGTGAGCATCTGGGTTGATGATGACTTCCTTGACCTGTCCCCAATGGCTCAGTGGTTGTTCATCCATTTGAGTACGCACGCCGACTTGAGCCACTGCGGCGTCGTGGACTGGCGGCTCAAACGGATCGTTCCCAAAGCAGCCGGCCTAACGCTCGACGTGCTGGAGTCGGCCGCACAGGAGCTCATCGATCAGGTCTACATCGTGACGGACGAGGACACCGAAGAAGTCCTCGTCCGCTCGTTCATGCGCAGCGACGGACTACTGAAGCAACGGAACATGGGCGCCGCCGTCGCGAAGGCCTACGCCTCCGTGTCGTCCCGCAAGATACGCGGCGTCGTCGTCCATGAGCTCCACCGGTTGAAGACCGAGAACCCGGAATGGACCAGCTGGGGAGCGCTCAAGGATGCGATGGCGGGACGGTCCATAAACCCCCGCGAAATGGTATCCGGCGAGGCTGCATAAACCCATCGGTAAAGGGTTCGGGAAACCCTTCCAAAAAGGGTTTCATCGGAGGTTCAAAAAGGGTTTGTGGATGCCTTCATGAAAGGCATCGGTAACACCTGCACCTAACACCTACACCTTCACACCTACACCTAAAAGTGCCAACCAAGTCTGTTTCTTAACTCACCAGAGCCCAGAAAACGGCAGCAACCAGCGGCGAAAGTCAGGCGACGTTTTGGCTTGAAAGGAATCCCAATTTGATCATCACAGACCAGCAAAAGCGGGCCGTCGCCTACCTGCTCCACGAGATCCGACCAGACTGGCCCGTCGCCTCGCTGGTGTCACTCATCGACAAGCACCGCGACGTCCCTAGCCTGGGCGCCCTGACCATCGCCGCAACGACCAAGGCCATGGAATCGACATGCAAGACGCCCGCGCCGATATTCCATCCGGGCCCGCACTGGCCGGAAGCCGCCCGTCGCCAGCTGCCCAAGCCGCCGCCGTGCGAAGACCACATTGGCCAAGACGCCCACACCTGCAGATCCTGCTGGGCGGACGTCAAAGCCGGGATCCGCCCACGCGACCGCATCGGCCAACACCACACACCAGAAGACGAAGATCACGAAGCCGTCCCAACCGGGGCGGCTTCAGTCATTCAAGGAGACAAAGCATGAGCATCAAGATCCGCAAGAAGCCCGCAATCATCGCCGCAGCGCTGAGCCTGGCCGTCCTGCTGTCCGCCGCAGCGTGCGACTCGGACGCCAAGACAGCCAGCGACAACCTGTCCAAAGCCGCCGACCAGTTCGAAGTTCAACGCAAGATCGTCGGCGTCAATGGCATCACCGGCAAATACGAGTTCTACGTCGAGGGCCGATGCTCCATCGACCCACAGGACCGCAAGCTCGTCGTGACCTGTCGCCAAGGTCCGAACGACTACCGCAAGCACTACGTCGGGCTCAGCGACAACACCTTCTACGTCGCCACGCAGATGGACGGGATCGACGTTTCGGTATACCACACCCGCATCATCCTCAAGCCCGAAGGCCTGATCCCAGAAATCGACTTGCAGGGAGGCAAGCAGTGACCAAGTTCAAGCTTGGCGATCACGTCCGAGTGACCGACCCACGGAACGGCTACTTCGACCAAGTCGGCCGCATCACCACCATCGACAAGTCAGACGTCGAAGGCCTGCCATACCGCGTCACGGGTCTCAGCAAGGTCACACCGCTCTGGTTAGGCCCGCACGAACTCACCCTCGCCGATCCCGAACAGGAGCAACCATGATCCGCAAACTCGGCAAAGCCCGCTGGACATATGAATGCCGCTCATGCGACTACACCTCTCCGATCAGTGCTGACCAGTTCAGGGCCATTGAGGCGTGCCATCGGCACGAACGCAGCTTCGAGCACGCCTCGAAGCCTCTAACTGAGTCGGTAACCTTCTTCGCTAACGCGATCACGGAGCTCGGAATGACATTCGTGGAGACGATCGCATCAGCGTTCAAGCCACTGGCCGATGCTCTATCGACGCCGCAGAATCGCCCGCACGATCCGACGCTGCTGCACGATCGCAGGAAGTGGGGCGGCCGATGACCTCGCTCCGTGTAGTTGCCTACGGCCACCCTGCCAGCCAAGGCAGCAAGAAAGCGTTCAAGCGGGGCCGGAAGATCGTCATGGTCGAAATGGACGACAAGCTGCCCGCCTGGCGCGCCGCCGTCGAAGGAGCAGCACGAGCCGCCGCCGGGATGCACTGGCCGACCATCGACGGCCCCGTGTCCATCACCGGCGAGATCCGGCTACCCAAACCACGCACAACCAAGTACGCGGATCACCCAGCCGGCACCCCGGATCTCGACAAGCTCCAAAGAGCCGTCGGCGACGCCCTCACCAAATCCAAAGTCATCAAGGACGACGCCCGAATCGTCCACTGGAACATCCGCAAAGTCTGGGCCGAAAGCCTCAGCGGACTCGACATCACCATCACCCAGGAGCAGCCATGAGCAACCAGATCAAGATCGAACGTGTCGCCGAAGACAAGAAAGCCGGAATGACCCTCGGCGACGTCTTCGCCTTCGCTCAAGACGCGCTCAACCACAACATCGACCCGCGGACCCCTGTAAAAGTCACGGCCGGGTTCCGGCAGCAAATCCAGAAGCTCGAAGCAGGAGGCGCCCGATGAGCAATGAGTGCACCACGCACGATTGCCAAAACCAAACCCACCTGTACCTCTGCGACCAATGCATCCGCGACCTGCAAGCCTGGCTCGACAAGGTGCCCGTCCTCATCGCCGCGCTCGGCGTCACCATCGCAAAACTGGACATGGTTCGGCCAGCAGGCGGCGGATGGAACGCCGGAGGGAAGCCGGGCAGTGCGGCACCGATTAACCTCGACGCACTGCAACTGCAAGAGAACCTCAAGACTGTCTCAAGGCGAGCGCAAGACTACGCTCACGACGTCCGGCTGGCCGGCATCGCATGGCTCATCGCGGACTGGGTAACCAAAGCTGAGCTGCTCGTCAGCGGACCGGAAGAACCGCCCGTCAACCATGCAGCCAACCGCGAGCGCATCAAAGGCATTGCGCCACCCATGCCAACCCGGCAGCTCGTGCCCTGGCTACGTCAAAACGCGCAGATCGTCCTCACCGGAAAGGACATTCGGAACTGGGCTCACCGCGGCAAGCTCAAAGCAGTCAGCCGACTCCCGACGCCGACCTATCACCCGCACGAAGTACTCGACATCTGGTACGAAACGCGCAGGGCAGAAAGTCGCCCATGAAGCCGCACGATTGTGTTAAAGTGTCTCACTGAGGGGTATTTGACGTACCCAACATCAAGCCGGATCGCACAAGCGACCGGCTTTTTTCGTGCCCGGAAACTTCCACATCAGGAGGCGCGCCATGTGAAGTGGCACCAACACCGGTCTTTCACCTGAATAGCCCGCCGGACATGAACGGCGGGAGGGCTGAATGAATCATCTAGAGATGACGGCATATGCGCCCGGGTTCGAGTCCCGGGCAGCCCACTGGCACTGGTAAATGACCCGACAGTGCCAACGTGTGGACCCCCGTCAACGTCAGGAACACGAACCAACGAAGGATGCACCAAAGGCGCCCCCATGCGCTTGCATCCTGCGGGACCACACAAAAGGCTGATGACCCACCATCCGGGAGGCGCCCGTAACAGCGCTGTCGACTTCCCCTCAGAACATGTGATGCCCTGCCCCAAGAGTGGGCCGGCGGAATTAGACAGGGGATCAAGACCTTGGAACGTCGGCGAGCAAATCTACATTCGTCTCCGCGACCCGCAAGCCAAGGCAACCCCAGCCGGCCACCGTCTCAGGCAAACCGGAAGCACAACCAGAGACAAGCACCCCAGAGCTGCCGACTGGGTGAGATCGCAGCAACGCCGGACCCCGGCACGGTGCACCACGCCGGGGCCTGGCACCAACGCTAACCTACGGAATCAGCGATGTTGTATGCGTCCTCAAGTGCCGGGACAGATACGACCTTGTTGTAGGCCTCCGCGAGGGTCTGGATTGTTCCCGGTGACTGCGGCTTTCCACTCAGGTCCTTAATCGACCTGAGGATCGCTGCCCGCGCTTCCCGATCAGCCTCAACGATTTCAGCGTGCGTCGCCATTGGCAGGCGCCTTTCTCTAGGTGGTGGTGGTCTGCCGGATGCAGCCACTCGAATCCAAACCTACCTACAAGGACTGACATTTGTCGGGGCACTGATGACCGTGGAAAGACGGAGGTCGCGACCCGCAAGCCAAAGCACCTTTGGGGGACGGATATGGCGACATCACGCACTGGCACGGCCACATGGAAGCGAGTCTCACGCCAAGCCAAGAAGACGGCCAGAGCAAACGGCCAAACACGCTGTCCCTACTGCGGCACCACCCTCGACTACGACGTCGGGCTCAAGCCGAACAGTGCCGAAGCAGACCACGTCATCCCCCACTCCAAAGGTGGTCGAGACACCATCGACAACTGCATTGTGTGTTGCCGCAGATGCAATCAATCAAAAGGCAATCGCATGGCACCCAAAGCATCAACCGTCCTCGCAGCCAAACCACTCAAAACCAGCCGCCGCTGGTGAAAAGCGCATTCCCGCGTGTACGAAAACAGGCATCCCAGAACCCCATAACGGGGGTAGGGGGAAGGCCCCTCCCCGGGGCCTCCCGCTCGCTCCCCCAGGCATTAGCGAAAATATCCCCCCGAGCTGGCTCGTGGGGCCGGCGGGCCTCCCTCGGCCGCCTTTGTAGCCGCCGCGCCGTTTGCTTGTAGGGCATTTTGACCCCATTCAAAATGCTCTCGTGGATGGCGCGGCCCCAAACTTCTAGGAGGTCCGCCGTGGATGTTCCTGCTGGTCTTGGTGAGCGTGGCTTGTCGATCTGGGAGGCGATGGCCACTCAAGATGTTCCGCGGAATGCGCTTGTGCTTGAGGCTGCCCGGCTGGCTGACCGTTTGGACGAGCTCGACAACATCATTCAGGGCAAGGGCGTCCTGAACCTCATGCAGTTCCGGCTGGACATGGAGTCCGGTGAGGACGGCGAGTACAACGTCGAGGTGAAGTTCCAGAACGTATTTTCTGAGGCCCGCCAGCAGGCGATCGCATTTTCCACGATCCTTTCGAAGCTTGCCCCGGCTGACGCTGCCGCGAAGCCGGCCAATGTGCCGATGCCGACGAATGTCACCCCGCTTGATCGAATCAAGGCGCGGGGGTTGAAGAAGGCCTGACTGGTGGTGGTGTCCGTTGAAGGGTTCGCAGGACGCCCGCTTCTACATCGCTCCGACTCCTCGCGGGTATTCGTGCGATCATGCTGAGGCCGCGATCGACCTCGCCGCAGGTTACGGCCTGATCCTTGACGAGTGGCAGGCGCAGGTTGTGCGCGCGTGGCTGCGGACCACAACGACGGGCCGCTGGTGTGCTGGCACGTGGGGCGTTTCAGTGCCGCGGCAGAACGGCAAGAATGGCAGCCTGGAGGCTGTCGAGCTGTACCTGCTGGTGCAGTTGGGCCTCAAGGTCTTGCATACCTCGCACCTGCTCACCTCGGCGCGGAAGGCGTTCAAGCGCCTGCTTCATTTCTTTGGTCAAAAGGTCAATGACCCGAACGCCCGATTCCCTGAGCTGAATGCCATGGTCATTGAGATCCGCAAGACCAACGGGCAGGAAGCCATCGTTCTGGACAATGGCGGCATGATCGAGCTCGGCGCCCGCACGGGCGGCGCCGGCCGTGGTAGCTCCTTCGACGTCTTGGTTATCGATGAGGCTCAGGAGTATGAAGAGGATGAGCAGGAGGCTCTGAAGCCGACGATTTCGGCGGCCCCTTCTGGCGATCCGGTAACGATTTTCATGGGCACTCCTCCCAAGGACCTTTCCGAGCGTGGCGAACCGTTTGTACGGGTGCGGAATAACGCGGTGACTGGCAAGAACCGGCGCGCAGCGTGGGTGGAACATTCCGCCAAGGGTGACGTCGACAAGATGACCGAACCTGGGATTGCCGAGTTCGTTCGGGACATGCGGAACGCCGCGGACGCCAACCCGGCGCTGGGTATCCGCATTTCCTTGGAGACGATCCAGGACGAGCTCAATGAGTTCTCCCCGCGGTCCTACGCGCGTGAGCGGCTGAATATGTGGCCGACGCCCACGGAGGCCGGGAAGCGCGCGTTCAAGCATTGGGCTGACCGAAAGATAACGGACCCGGACGATGAATGGCCGATGGCCGCACTTGGTGTGGACATGAACCCTGAGCAAACCAAGGTGTCCATCGGCGTTGCGGCTTTCTCCGAAACATACGTGCACCTTGAGCTGGCCGTCGACGCTCCTTTCGATGAGGCTGGCACATCTGCGCTGGTCGCGTGGATCTGGGAGAGAACGAAACGCCGCATCCCGGTTGTCATCGATGCATACTCGCCCGCCCGGGACATCCTCGAGGTGCCGCTCAAAAAGCGGAACATCACGGTGTATGTCCTGAACTCGAACGAGTACACGCAGGCATGTGCGATGCTGCGCCGCGCTGTCGATGTGGAGAAGTCCGTTACCCACTTCGGACAGGATCACCTGGACGAGTCGGTAAAGCACACCGTGCAGGATCCGATCAAGAACAGGCCGGGCTCTTTCAAATGGAACAAGGACAGCCTGGAAGCTGACCTCGCTCCAACGGTCGCAATCACGTGCGCCTATTACGGCGCCCAAAAGTTCGCACGCCGCCGGCAGGAGCCTTCTGAGAAGAAGGTCCGCGCCGCAATTGTTTTCTAGGAGGTGGCCCGCTTGGCTGGTCTTGAGTTGACGCGGTCACTGACGGTCAATGAGGCGGCTGTATTCAGCCGAATGTTGACGACGATTCGGCGCAAGGCGGATCGCAACCGGCTTCGGACGTCTTACTTCGATTCGAAAAAGCGTCTGGACAAGATCGGCTTTTCGATTCCGCCGCACATGGCCGACTTCCAAGTGGTCATTGGCTGGGCGAACAAGGCGGTGAAGGTGCCGGCCCGGCGTATCCGCCCGGACGGGTTCACGATTGCCCAGCCTACGGCGTTGATGGATGACGTCGATGAGGTCTTTGAGGGCAATTACTTTGCGGCCGTCGAACGGATGGCCATCGAGTCAGCTCTCCGGCACTCAGCGTCTTTCGTGTTCGTCACCCCTGGCGATACGAACGCCGGTGAACCTGAAGTGATCGTGGCTGCGCGCACCGCCTTGGAGGCGACTGCAGAGATCGCGCCGCGCACGAACCGCGTAACGGCGGCTTTGGAGCTCGTGAGCCGTTGGGAAGCGTTGCTTTACCTTCCGGGCGAGACGCTGCGGGTTGAGTACGTCAATCGCGAGTGGCTGGTGACGAAGCGTTATGCCGGCGTCGCTGGTCGTGTGACTTGCACTCCATATGTGTGGGGCAGGTCGTTGGATCGTCCCTTCGGCTATTCGCGGATCACCCGGCCGCTGATGGGCTACACGGATGCTGGCGTGCGAACCATGCTGCGGCAGGAGACGACGGCTGAGTTTTACTCTGCACCCCAGCGTTCATTGATGGGAGCGAGCGAAGAGCACTTCACGGATGCCAAGGGCAAGCGCATTTCCCCGCTGGATGCCCTCATGGGCGGCGTCTGGGCACTCCCGGACGTGTGGGATGACGAGGAGGGCAAGCTCGTTCGACCGTCCCTCCAGCAGCTCACGCAGGCATCGATGCAGCCCCACAGTGACATGCTCAAGACGATCGGCCTGATGGTGTCCAGCGAGACGTCCATCCCCGTCGGATATTTGGGCATCATCAGCGACAACCCGTCTTCGGCGGACGCTATCCGCGCCTCCGAGGCAGATCTGATCTCCGTTGTGGAGGACGAACTGCCAAGCATTGGCATGTCTCGGGTTGACCTGGCGCGCAACGTTTTGGCCGTGAAGCACGGCGAATGGACTCCCGAGATGGAGCTGTCGTTGCGTGGCTTGACGGCGCATTTCATGGATCCTGGCACGACGTCGAAGGCGGCCCAAGCGGATTCTGGCCTCAAATTCACGCAGGCCTTCCCGAATGCTGACCCTGAGGTTGCCATGGAGGAATACGGGCTGTCCAAGTCGCAGATCGAGCGGAACCTTGCATATGCGAAGCGCGCGCAGGCCGGGCAGCGTCTTGATGCCCTTGTGGCCGCTTCGAAAGCGTCCGCGGCGCCCGTGTTCAGCTCTGGCGGTTAGTAGTGGCCGACCCAATCACTGAGCAGTTCCGGGCGGCCAACGCAGGGCTTTCGAAGCTAGTCCGTGATGAGCTGGAAGGCTTCTTCGGCACGCTGAATCTGGCAAAGCCGGAGGCTGTGCGCAACGCTCTCTTGGAGTTCGTGCCGCTGCTGGTGTCAGAGTATGGTTCGGTCGCTGAAACGCTGGCCCTGGACTATTACGACGAGCTCCGGGCGGCTTCCGGCGCTACTGGAGTGTTCCGGGCTATTGCTGGTGCCGATGGCATTCCTGGATCGGCCGTGGAAGCGAAGATCCGCTACCTCGCCAAGCAGCTGTGGACCCCGGATCCTGCTTCGATGCTGGGCGGTCTACTGACGGCAACTGACAAGTACGTGAAGCAGCCGGGGCGCGATGCGATCTCCTACAACGCCAAGCGCGAAGGCGCCCGATGGGCTCGCGTGCCGACCGGCGCCAAGACATGCAGTTGGTGCCTTGTGCTCGCCTCGCGTGACGCCGTCTACCTGTCCAAGCAATCCGCCGGGGATCGGCGCGGCACTGGCAAAGGCGATGCGTTCCACGGCGACTGCAACTGCGCGGTTGTTCGGATAGGCAAGGCCTCTGACTATCCGCCTGGCTACCTCCCGGATGACTACCTCGCCATGTACGAGGCAGCCCGCGCCGACGCCGCCTCGGGCGACATCAAGGACATCAGCGCGGCCTTCCGAAGGCTTCACCCGGACGCAGTTACCGACGCCGTCCACACCCACTAACCGCTCCGGCGGTTCACACTCTCCCTTCCGTGCGATGCGGGCAGGGTTATTCGCCGTGCGATGCGGCATCCAAGAAGGAGTTCAAATTGAGCACGAATTTTCCCCACGGTATCGACATCACTGCCCCTGCCGGCATTGAGAAGCTGCTCGGCTTCCACCGGATCACATTTGGTGACGCGGTCATGGAGATCACCCCCGAAGCCGCGGCTCAGGCTACTGCTGACGCTGCTGCACAGGCCGCGGCTGACGCGGCTGACGCTGCCGCCGCTCAGGCCGCAAAGGCTGACGAGAAGCTTGGCGAGGGTGGCATCAAGGCTTTGAAAGCCGAGCGCGAAGCTCGGGAAGCCGCCGAAAAGCGAGCCGCTGATGCTGAGGCGAAAATTCAGGCCGCCGAGAACGCCAAACTGTCGGACATCGAGCGTGCGAACAAGGCGGCTGCCGACTCAGCCGCCGAGGCTGCACGGCTCAAGGCCGACAATGCCCGTCTCGCTGCACTGGCAAAGCACCCGGTCCCGGAGGACTACCAGGACCTCGTGACCGGCACGGACGCGGCAAGCTTCGAGGCGTCTGCCAAGAAGATCTCCGAACTCTATGCCCGCGCCGAGGGGAAAGCTCCGAAGCCTGACCCGGTCCCCGGATCAGGTAACCGTTCCGGCGACAGCAACTCTGCTGGCGGTTCGATTGCCGCCGGTCGCGAACTCTACGCGAATCGCAAAAAGAAGTAACCAACTTTCCCTGAGGAGGGACCATGGACATCGCTATCAAGCGCGCGTCTTTCGGCCAGGACGATCAGTCTTGGCTTGGATCTGCACACGGCACGAACGCCGCGCAGACCATCACTTTGGACGTCTCGACGTTCACCAAGGCCACCCACTACCCGGACGGCTACCTGAAGTCGGGCCTGCCCCTTCAGAAGCTGCCTAGCGGCAAGTTTGGGCTGTGGCTGACCACGAAGCCCCTCGCCGGTTTCCTGTTCACTCCGGTCTCGGCGCCGGCTGACTCCGCGACGCCGGTCGGCGCAGCGCTGCTTGAGCATGGCCGGGTCATCGCCGCCAAGCTGCCCGTATCCGTCGATGCTGGTGGGCAGACTTCTGCCGCCGGCCGGATCATCTTCGCCTAAGGAGGCACACCATGGCACTTGTTCTTTCCAGTGAGTACATCACTCCCACGGAGCTGACCGGATATGTCCGTGCAGCTCTGGCTGACCTGCCGCAGAACGCATTCGGCCTTTCCGCGTTCCTGCCGGACGTCCCGACCGATGACATCGACTTCCGCGCAAGCGTCGGCGGTGGCGGTCTGGCCCGCGTCGCCAAGTACCGGGCATGGGACACCGAGTCTCCCATCTCCGGCCGTCGCGGCATCGACCGGATCAGCGGCGAGCTTCCCCCGATCTCGGAGAAGCGCCGCCTTTCCGAATATGACCGACTGAAGATGCGCAAGCTCTCTTCCGGCATCATTGACGCCATCCTGAACGACGCCGTCGATCTCGCCCGCGCCATCCACGCCCGCGTTGAGGTCGCACGTGGCCAGGCGCTCACCGAAGGCAAGGTTACCCTGTCCGAGAACGGGCTGACCCTCGAGGCTGACTTCGGGCGCAAGGCATCGCACACGCAGACCGCTGCCGTGAAGTGGAACGTTGACGGGTCCAACCCCGTCGATGATTTCCTTGCTTGGCAGAAGGTCTACGTCGCCACCAACGGTGTCCGCCCGGGTGCGACCATGGCCAGCCAGGACATCCAAGCTGCGCTGATGCGCAACAAGGCCATCCGGGACATGACCCTGCCCGCCGGTTCGACCCAGCAGATCGTTACGATCGACGCGATCAACGCGCTCTTCCGGTCCTTCGGCCTTCCCGCCCTGAGCACCTACGACGCGCAGGTTGAGGGCGACGACGGTAGCGCGAAGTCGATCATCGACCCGAAGAAGGTCATCTTCCTGCCCCCGGCTGATCGGAAGCTCGGCGAGACTCTGTGGGGCGTTACCGCTGAGTCCCTCGACGCCGAGTATGGCATCGACGCAACCGACGCCCCCGGCGTGGTCGTTGGGTCCTACTCGGACAAGGACCCGGTCGGTCTGTGGACGAAGGCTTCGGCCATCGCTCTTCCCGTCCCGGCGAACTCGAACCTGACGCTGGCCGCCACCGTCCTCTAGCTGGTTGGTGGCGGGTAGCAATACCCGCCACCTTCCTTCTCTGACTCCAAGGAGAATGAAATGTCACGCATTCTGAACACCCATGTGAGCCTCTGGGACCCGTCCGGCGATCTTGCCATCCTGGAACCCGGCACTGAACTCCCCGAGTGGGCTGAAGGTCGCATCGGTGACCACTGCCTTGTGCCGGAGGTCGAGGCAAAGGCCCCTGGATTCACGGCACCGGAGGTTCCCCCGGCTGACGCTGGTGAAGGCGGCGGGTCTGACTCGGAAGATGCTGGTGACGGCGATCCGGACGACGAAAGCCAAGTCGATGCTGGTGAGGCCGACAACGTCGACCCCGCCGCGAAAGCTGAGGCCCCGGACTTCACCACACCGGCTCCGCGCCGCGGCCGTCCCCGGAAGGCCTAATCATGGCAGCCGACTACGCGACGCTGGATGACCTCCGTGCTCACTGGTCGGCGCTGCCAGAGGCCGACGTAGCGGACGCTGAGCAGAAGCTTCATGAGGCGTCCGTCGAGGTCCGCGGTAACTACCCGGATGTTGACGGCCGTCTCATGGTGCCCGTCGAGGACGGCGGTCTTGATCCTGATATTCCGAGGCTCGTTGTCTGCCGCATGGTCAAGCGCGCTTTGGAACCGAAGGAAGAGAATAGCCCGCCGACCGGGATGGAGTCATTCCAGTTCGGTGCCGGGCCGTTCACCATGGGCGGCAAGATGGCGAATCCTGACGGCAGCGTCTACCTGACCGCTGCTGACAAGAGGCTGCTCGCCAAGTCCCGCCCGCAGCGTAAAGCGTGGACGATCCACCCGGGAGGCTGACGTGGGCATTGTGAGTATGTTCCCGAAGTCGTGGCGCACTGATGTTGTGGTGCTGCGCGGCGGCGGCCGTGATGCGAAGGGCAATCCTCTGCCGACGCAGGAGATCCCGGTGACGGATTGCATCGTCGGGCCGCGTGCGACGGCCGAGCCGCTGGACCGGTCCGACGTCGTTGACTCGAAAGCTGTCCTTTACCGGGATCCTGGCTTCACATTCCTACCTG
The DNA here is from genome assembly GCF_021789175.1 of Arthrobacter sp. FW306-2-2C-D06B. Classification (NCBI taxonomy): domain Bacteria; kingdom Bacillati; phylum Actinomycetota; class Actinomycetes; order Micrococcales; family Micrococcaceae; genus Arthrobacter; species Arthrobacter sp. FW306-2-2C-D06B. The sequence goes on along the minus strand of NZ_CP084560.1, from coordinate 412,450 downwards.
CCGACCGCATCCGTGTGCCTGAGGGTAAACGCATGGCCGGCACATGGTCTGTTGAGGGTCGCCCGGGTGAGTGGCCGTTCGGTTCCGAGGTTGGGTTGGTGATGGGCTGATGGGTCTTCACAAGGTGCCCGGTTCCAAGTCGTACTTGGCCGAGGATGCCGGGCTCAAGGATCTTGGGACGTCGTCGGCGGTCGCAGCTGCAACTTTGGCCGCCGCGCAGCGGCTGGCAGGTAACGCTCAGGCTGTGGGCCGGGGCACTTATGAGGCCGCACCTTCGACGGTCACCGTCGGTTGGGCGAATAGCCGGCGCGCCGGGGCCGTGGTGCGAGAGTCCCGAAGGGACTGGCGCGACACGAGGGACGCCATCCTATTGCGCGTGGCCGAGTCCATGAAGGTGAGGGGAAAATGATCGACGCTCTACTCTTCCCCGACGCCCGAGACGCACTCTACGACCTTATTGACGGCGCAACGCATCTCGGCAAGCCAGTGCATGCTACCTACCAACTCCAGGCGGACAACGTCACCGGCGCGATCAAGGGTCCGTTCCCTGTGGCGCTGATCTACGTTACGGGCGGCACGCGAGGGTTTGTAGATCGCGTCGACCGGGCAACGATTGAGCTTTACGCGCCCGGGCAGCAGGCCATCAATACGTTGGAATCCATCGCTGCTTCCATCATCGGCGAGGACATCGAAACGCCGTCCGGCTTCATTGACAAGATCGAGCAGGACATCACACCTGCCGACGTCCCTTACCAGTCGGACACCCTCAACAAAGCCATCGCGACCTTCTTGGTCACTTCCCGGCCCATCTGACCCCGCCAGGGGAACCAAACAAATTCCAAGCCCTTGAAAGGGGTCTTTTGTCATGCCAACTTTTGCCACAATTCAGCAGGAAGCTGACGACCGGAATCTGATCCGCAAGATCCAGAAGGCCATAGCATTCCTGGCACCCCCATCGGTTGAACTGCCCACGAGCCTGTTTGGCGTCGGCGGGGCCCTGATCGACCTCAAGGCGCTCGGCTACCTCCCGTTTGGGATGGTCACCCCGGATGGTTTCGAGTTCGGCCGCGATATCAGCAAGTCTGATGTGTCCGCGCTTGGCTATGCCGGCCCGGCCCGCTCTGACATTGACACCGTGGCGCGTTCGGTGAAGATGACCGCGCTGGAAACCGGCCGGAAGCACATGCTCGAGCTGACCTACGGAACCGACCTTTCGGCGGTGACCCAGTCGGCGACAACCGGTGAGATCGTCTTTGACGAGCCGGACTTGCCGGTCGGCCAGGAGTACCGCCTGCTGATCCTTGGCAACGACGGTCCGGCCGCTGACAACTGGATCCTTGGCCGCGGCTACGGTTCCGTGAAGCTCGCTTCGACGGATTCCCAGAAGTGGGGCTCTGGTGACCCGGTGCAGCAGGCCTACACCTTCGACGTGTTCACCGATGCCGAGATCGGCGTCCCTGTGAAGCACTACATGGGCGGTACCGGAGCCCTGAAGCACAAGACGGCGCTCGGCTTCACCGCCGGGACCTAACCCCCTCAAGCACGGTGCGCGTCGCTCTCCGGGTGTGGCGACGCGCACCGTTTCCACCTCGCACCCGAAGTTCTTAGGAGTCGATCACATGGCCCGCTTCATTTCCAAGGACGGCAAGCACGCCGTCGACACCGATATCGCTACCGAGGCCGCTGAGCTTCGCCGCGACGGCTACACCGAAGAGAAGGCTGAGGCTCCCAAGGCCGACGCCGCTAAGCCCACCAAGTAAATCCCCCCCTCACACCCGGAGGTAACACCATGGCTAACGACAAGCCGAACATCAGTCTGACCCTTGCTGCTCTCGAAGCGGAGGTCGCCAAGCCGGAGCCGTTCGTGCTCGCGCTCAAGGGCGGGAAGCGCATTACGTTCCCCGATCTGTACGACATGCCCGCTGTCGAGGCTAAGGAGTTCTTCGACCAGTTCGAGGGCGCCGATCGCACCGACTTCTCGCTGCTGGAGCAGTGGCTTTCGAAGCCCGACTACGAAGCCTACGTCGAGGCCCGCCTGCCGTTGCGCGTTCACGCGGCCCTCGTTGAGCGCGTCATGGCCTACTACCAGCAGACTGTCGGCACCCCGGGGGAAGGCGCCGCCTCGAAGAGCTGATTCGCCGCTACCGTCCGCAGATCCGCGCCGACCTTCTTCGGGAGTTCGGCGTGGATCTGGCGGAGTGGTTCCGGGCTAAGCGGTGGGTTGCGTTGCTCGAGCTGATCGACATGCTCCCCACCGCCTGCAGGCTCAACGAGGCGATCGCCAACGATCCCGAAATGGCCGCCATCATGGCGGAAAAGCGGCTTGAACGCACGGACGATGCCGATCCGTGGGCGCCGCGACTTTCAGAGTACGACCTGAACATCACTGTGCTGCGCGAGATCCTGCACGCCGTCAAAGGCCTGCGGCAGGTGAGCATCGCAGCGGCCGGCGGGAAGCCTGGCGAAGAGACTCCGTTCCCCGCCCCGTACACCGAGATTGACCGCGCCGTCGAGGCTGCGGAACGCAACTGGGCCGAGATGTTCGTCCAGCAGTTCGGATTCTCTCCGGAGGACATCTGACAACTTCATAGGAGGCCCACATGCCCACGATCGGTGTAGCCGACATCCTTGTGGTTCCGGTATTCAAGGACCTCCAGAAGAAGGTTGGTAAGGAGCTCGACGCGGCCGCCAGCAGTGCTGGTGACAGCGCCGGCAAGAGCCTCGGCAGCAAACTTACTGGCGCTGTTGGCGGGTTCATGTCCGGGACCATGAAGGCTGCTGGGATCGCTGGCGGGCTGACCGTCGGCGCGGCCTTTGGTACGGCCCTCGCGAAGGGCTTTGGGCGGCTCCAGGCAATCGAGGAGGCGAAGGCCAAGCTGAGCGGCCTGGGCCACTCGGCTGAGACCGTGCAGGGCATCATGAACGACGCCATGGCTGCCGTGAAGGGCACCGCTTTTGGCCTTGGTGATGCCGCTACGGTCGCAGCTGGTGCCGTCGCTGCCGGCGTGAAGCCCGGCAAGGATCTCGAGAGAACCCTCAAGCTCACTGGCGACGCGGCGACCATCGCAGGTGTCGGAATGGGCGAAATGGGCGCCATCTTCAACAAGGTGAGCGCGTCCAACAAGATCCAGGGCGACGTTATCGCGCAGCTGAACGACGCCGGTATCCCGATTATCCAGCTGCTCGGCAAGGAGCTCGGCAAGTCCGCCGAGGAAACCGTGAAGCTTGCCTCCGAAGGCAAGATCAATTTTGAGACCTTCCAAAACGCCATGGAGAAGGGTCTCGGTGGGGCTGCGCTCAAGTCAGGCGAAACCCTACGGGGCGCGTTCAAGAACACCATCGCCTCAGTTGGCCGCATCGGCGCCTCCCTGCTGTCCGGCGTGTACCCGAAAATCCAGCAGTTCTTCGCTGGGGCAATCAACTGGCTCAAGCCTCTCGAAGAGGGCGCGAAGATCGCCGGCTCGGCAATCGGGACCTTTCTAGATAAAGCCCTCTCTGGGGCGCAAGCGATCTGGGATTTGGTCGTTGGCGGGAATTTCACGTCCAAGTTTCGCGAGATTTTCCATGTCGAGGAAGATTCTCAGTTGGTCGATTTCCTTCTGAAGGTCCGCGACGGCGCGAAGGGTCTTTATGACCTGATCGTCGGGGGCGACTACACGGGGTAGCTACGGCAGGCGTTCGGCTGGGAAGAGGATTCCCGTTTCGTTGACTTCCTTCTGACCGTCCGCGACATGGTCCTAAAGATTCCTGACGCGCTCGGCAAGGTCATCTCGACCGGGGGCGAGGTAGCCAAGTTCCTTTGGGATATGCGCGAACCAATCGTCATCATCGCCGGGCTCATCGCCTTTACGCTCATCCCGCACTGGATAGCGCTCGGCGTCGAGGCTATCGCGTCCGCGGCCAAGCAAGCGCAAGCGTGGGCCACTTCGAAGGGCGCGGCCGTCAAGGGCGCGTTTACTCACTCGTGGGCTGTGACTGTCATGGTGGCTGGCTGGGTTTCCATGGCTGCGGCTGCGGTTAGTTCTGGCGCTATTACGGCCGCTATCTGGCTCATGTATCAGTGGGACTCGGTAAAGGCCATCGCGGCAATGCTCGTCGCGAAGGCTTCGATCATCGGCAGCTGGATCGCGATGGCTGCCCAAGCTACCGTGCAGGCCGTCAAGATGGCCGCGGCGTGGATTGTCGCGCTTGGGCCCGTGGGTTGGGCGATTGGCATAATCGCCGCGCTGGTGGCCGGTTTCTTATGGGCCTACAACAATGTTGGCTGGTTCCGTGACGGCGTAGATGCGGCCCTGAAAGCGGTTGGCGACTTCTTTAGCTGGCTGTGGACGGACATAATCAAGCCGGTCTTTGAGGGAATCGGCGCTGTAATCCAGTGGGTTTACGAGTCGATCATCAAGCCAGTTTTCGACGGGATTATGGCGGCTGTCCGCTTCGTGGGCGATGTCTTCAACTGGCTTTACGTGAACATTTTGAAGCCAGTCTTTGACAGCGCCGCAGTGGTAATTGGCGGGTTCTACCTGCTGTTCCGAGGCATTTTTCAGGTGGTCGTCTCGATCATTCAGAACATCCTCGCTCCGCTCTTCATGTGGTGGTGGAACAACGTCATGGTCCCCGTATTCCAAGGGATCGGCTCGACCATCGCTGACTGGTGGAATTCGGCTGTCGCGATCTTCAATGGCGCCATCGGTTTCGTCCGGGACGTCCTTGCAGCCGTGTTCACCTGGTTCCACGACGCGATCATCAAGCCAGTGTTCGATGCCATCGGCGCGGCCATTTCGTGGGTTTCCGACAACGTGATCAAGCCGGTCGTGGACGCTTGGAACCTGTGGTTCGGAACGATCCTCCCGGCGGCCTTCACTTGGCTCTACAACAACGTGATCAAGCCCGTCTTTGACGCTATCGGCAACGCCATCAACTGGGTCTGGCTAAACGTCATCAAACCCACGATCGACACGTGGGTGTACTTCTTCCAGAACATCCTCGGACCAGCGGTGAATTGGCTTTACCAGAATGTCGTAAAGCCAGCCTTCGACGGGATCGGTTCGGCGATCAAGTGGGTTTGGGAAAACGTCATCAAGCCAGTCTTCGATACCCTCTCGGACTTCATAACGAAGACCATTCCGAAGGCCTTCGAGGACGGCGTCGGGTTCATCAAGAAATTCTGGGATGGACTACAGGAAATCGCGAAGGCCCCGGTCCGCTTCGTCGTGGACACGGTCATCAATGATGGACTGATCGGCGCATTCAACACCATTGCTGGGATCCTGCCGGGCGTGGACAAGCTGCCGCGTGTGGCGCTCCCCAAGGGCTTCATGAACGGCGGTTACACGGGCGACGGCGCCAAGGACGAGCCTGCGGGCATCGTTCACGGCGGCGAGTTCGTGTTCACCAAGGAACAGACCCGCCGCGCTGGCGTGCGGAACCTGTACGCCTTGGCTGACTCGCTGGCCGGTTACATGAACGGCGGGTTCGTGAACCCGCTGAAGCAGATGATCGAGACTCAGGGCTATAACAGGGTCCATAAGGGTGTCGACTATGCCGCGTCGGTGGGCACTCCGGTGTTCGCTACGGAGAACGGCCGTGTTAGCTGGTCCGGGCCCGGCATTGCGGCACCTGGAGTGTGGGGCGGCAATGAGATCCACGTCGACGGCGGCTCAGGCATCCAGACGTGGTTCGCTCACCTGTCCTCGATGGCTGTGAGGGTTGGTGAGATGGTCCGGGCCGGGCAGCAGATTGCGCTGTCGGGCAACACGGGCATCACTTCCGGGCCTCACCTGCACTTCGGCACGTTCGCGGGCGGCTGGCCCAACGACATCGACCCGCACGGTTACCTGGGCGGGGCGGGGATTCCATCTGGGGGCGGCTTCAACCCACTCGCTGGGATCATCGACGGGCTGCTTTCGCAGTTCAAGTCGGCGTTTCCGGCGGCAGGCATCATGGCTGACATTGCCGTGGGCATCGGAAAGAAGCTGTTCAGCACCGTCACGGACATGATCACTGGCGGCGGCAAGGGATCCGCAATCGGCGATCCCGCGCTGTATGACCTTGGCGGCATCCTGCCTCCGGGTGTCTCGCAGGTCGTCAACCGGACGGGTCAGCCCGAGGCGATCCTCAACCCGCAGCAGTGGGCGGATATCCACCGGCTTGCGACACTCCGGAGCGAAAGCGCCGGCAGCCGCGGGGACGTGATCTTCAAGGGCAACGTCGGATGGGATCCGGATGAGGTTGCCAACCGTATCGAAACGAAGCGGCGGGATACTTTCGCTGCCTTCGGGATCTAGGAGGTCACATAGTGGGTATCGTTTACGCCGCCCCGTACAGGCCGCCAGCGCCTCCGGCGAATCCGTGGCGGGGCATTGGCCTGTCATGGACTGGCTGGGATGGCAGCGAGTGGGAGCTCACCAACCCGGCCGCAGGCTTGTTCCTGCGGCCGGGGGTGCGCGGCCTGCAACTGCCGTCCTTTGAACGGCAGTCCAGCTCGTCTCCCGCGGTTGCCGGCTCACGGCATCTCGGCACGTCAACCAAGGACCGGGATGCATTCTGGCCGCTCTACCTGTACTCGGATACGAGCTCTGCCGAGTTCATGGAGCGGGACCGCGCTTTCTGGCGCAGTCTCGACCCTGACCTTGAGGGCACCTGGACGGCGAAACTGCCGAACGGTGATCGTCGGACGCTCGGGCTGCGGCTGATCGGCGCTGACGACGAACTGACTCATGACACGATTCAGCGCGGCTGGGCGAAGTACGGCATCAACCTCTTGGCCGATAAGCCGTACTGGCTTGGTGAGAAGGTCACGAAGTCATGGGCGCAGGGCGACATGCGCAACTACTACATCACCGAGGCGGACCGGGTTGCTTACGGTTATCCGGCGGATGCCATCCACTACCTCTCGCCAGGCGGCGCGCTCGGGGAAGCGACGTTCACGAACGACGGCGACGTCGCGGCCTATCCGGTGTGGACGGTTGTCGGTCACACCACGGCCGTCTCATTCGGTGTCGGCGGCAATGACATCATCGTCCCGTTCGAGATCCCCGCGGGCTATGCCGTGCAGCTGGACACTGACCCGGTAAACGGCCAGGTGCTCTGGTACGGGGCATGGGACGAGGCTACGAAGTCGATCCTGTCGCCGCTGGACCGCACCTCGGAGCTTGACCCGACGTCGGCGTTCGTTGCGATTCCCCGTGGGCAGGACCGCCCGCTGACCATCCAAATGACTGGCACCGGCAGCGTGATTGCCGAGGTGCAGAACCGGTATCGGAGGGCTTGGTAATGGCTTCCGAGATTCCCTACGAAATCATTGTGTACAAAGGCTGGGAGTTCAAGGGGTGGGTTGGGCGGCCGCTCGATCTGAAGCCGACCATCCGCCACAACGTGAAGTCCACCGCGACGTTCACGATAGACGCGAACCACCGGCGGGCTGCGGATCTCATGGAGCCTGGCGCCCGGGTGATGATCTACCGGCACAGTGAGTTTCAAATGTCCGGGCCCGTCAGGTTGGCCGGCGGCCAGTTCACGACGGCGGCCACGCTGAACTTCACGGTCGAGGACGATTTCCGGATCCTGAATAACTGGCTTGCCTGGCCGAAGCCAACGGCGCCTCTCACCGGGCAGGACGTCGAGTACCGGTCGATTACCGGCCCGGCTGAGACTGTCGTCAAGACGGTAATGGCCGAGGCCGCAACCCGGTTGGGTTACCCGCTGGAAGTGGCGCCGTCGCTGGGGCGCGGCACGTCAGGGAAATACACGTTCCGCTTCCACCCTGCCTATGACCGGCTGTTCCCGGCCGTGGACCAATCAGGGATCGGAGTGACCGTCAGGCAGCAAGGCAACGGCCTTCTGCTGGACTGCTATGAGCCTCGCGACTACACGCACCACCTCTCTCCGGAGAATGGCACGGTCGTCGGCGGAACCTACTCGCTGGCAGCCCCGGCCGTGACCCGCGTGGTTGTCGGCGGCCAAGGTGAGGGCGTCGCGCGCGAGTTCAAAGGCTTCTCCGAGCCTGCGCGCGAGACCGCGTGGAACGACATCATCGAGGTCTTGCAAGACGCCCGCGACTCATCCTCCGGCGACGTCTACGCCGACCGCGCAAAGGAAGTCCTTGCCGAAGGTGCGCCGCTGGCCGGACTGTCCCTCGAGCTGTCCGAGACAAAGCACTTCCGCTACGGCGGGGACGGGCTGCGCGTGGGCGACCGTGTGACGGCCATGATCCGTGGGCAAGCGTTCACCGATGTGCTCCGCGAGGCTCGGTTGTCCTGGGACAAGGGCGGCGACACGGCCACACCCATTGTGGGTGAGCGCACCGACGATCCGGATACCGCCTTGGCCAAGAGAATCCGCGCTTTGCAGCGCGACAACGCAGACAGGAAGGCCCGCTAATGGCTTTGACCAGCGTCTTTTATGACGGTGTAGTGACTGAAACTGACCGGGCGAAGAACCGCGCAGGTGTTCCCGACTATGGCGTCTACGGTGCCGATGATTTCAAGGTGAAGCCTCACCCGTCGATCCCGTACGCGGTGATCGTGACCAAGGGAAAGGCCCATGGTTGGGGCGTCACCGACGAGGCGACCGAGGATCAGGTTGTTCAGTGTGGGACCATCAGCTCCGGTACCCGTTACGACCTGATTGCGGACCGCAGGAATTGGCAGCCGGCTGCTGGCGGACCGTCCACCCTTGTGGCCATTCCGGGCAGTGATGTCGCCGAGATCCCTGCGACCCGTAAGGTCGGCCCCGGCGTGGAGGATGACCAGCCACTTGCCTTGGTCAAGTGGAAGGCTGGGCTGAGCGCGCCAGAGAAGATCATTGACCTACGATGCTGGGCTGGCAACGGCGGCGTGGTGGCCAAGGAAGATCTCGTACGCACTTACCTGACTCGGATCGGCACCCGGCTACGCATCGGCAGCGCCGAATGGCAATACACGATCGGCCCCAACGACATCCCCGTCTGGATCCAAACGAACCTCGTTCCGCGGGCCGAGTTTGTCTCGCAGAACATGGACTACCCGGGCGACAGTCAGGCATGGGGTCCGGGAACATCTCTGAAACTGGACGAGGCGAGCAGCACCCCCAATCCGCCTTTCCAAGCGATTCAGGATGGCGTGAAAGTCATGGAGTCCGGCGCCTATTTCTTCGAGGCCTGGCTGCAGGGGGCGACCGGTTCGCCACCGGATATGACCCTCGCTCTGATAACCGCGAACGGGGGAATCGTCGAGACCAGCGTCAAGCAAGGCCGGGCTTGGAGTGCCTACATCGTCGGGTCAGCCTATGTTTCCGCTGGGAGCGACGTCAGAGTGTCTACCTCGTGGCGAACTTCGGCATGGCGCGCGAAATGCCGCATGAAGATCACCAAAGCGGGGCTCGCGTGAATCGGGGAAATGAAATGATCGGGGTCCTCAAGCGCCTGTGGCTCATGATCCAAGAGCCTCGTTTCTTCTCGATCTGTTATTGCGGCGCTTACCTGATGATGGCCATCGCTGGTACGGCTGTCATCATGGACCCGCCTCGGACCATGGAGCATGGCCTTGGCGAGATCCTGGTCCATGTCTGGGCCGGGTTGCTGATTTTCGGCGGTGTTCTCGGTTCGCTGACGACTTTGCCGGGGATTTGGTGGCTCGAACGGCCTGCCACGATCGCTTGCATGTTCGCGATCACGATCTATGGCGCCGCGGTGCTTGCTCTACCGCTGACGCAGCCGAGCGCCCGGATCGTCTCAATTTGCTTCATCGCGTTCGCCCTTCTCACGTTCGCCGTCCGACTAGTGAAGATCAAGCACTTCGCCTACGACCCGGAAAATTAGAGGTCCAGCGAATGGACGGAACACAACAATTCGTGCTGGCCATGGTCAGCATCGGCGGCGGCATGGTCGCTTTGGAACTCATCAAGGGCCTAGTGAAATTCTTCACGGGGGCCGCAGGCCGGGAGCGTGCCCGCAACGTCACGTTGAAGGAGCAGCGCAACGAGGCTTGGGCGGATGCTGAGCGGGAGCGTGACCGGGCCGACCGGGAGGCGCATAACCGCCGCATCACGGAAGAGTACGCCTCCCAGCTGCGCCGCGACTGCACTGAGCATGGCATGACGGATCAGGAGCTTCGGCCTTGGCCCGTCCTGAAAAAGCCGCCGCCTGACAGCACCACCTAACCAACCCTCGAAAGGCCCTGGCAGTCGCCGGGGCCTTTTTCATGCCCGGAAAGGGGCCATCATGAAGCTCTCGAATCTTGCAAATGTCCTTCGCGCTGCAGGTCTTACCGTTGTTGAGACCCCAGGGTGGGCCTCTCGGGGCTACGCCGGGCAGGACCTGGCCGAGGTGCGCGGCGTCCTCTGGCACCACACCGCCACCAACCGTGGCGCGTTCGCCGGCTCCGACGCGCCGACCCTGAACATGTGCATCGGTGGGCGCCCCGACCTCGCCGGGCCCCTGTGCAACATCGTGTTCGGGCGCAACGGCACCGTCTACCTTGTCGCCGCTGGGCTGGCGAACCATGCGGGCCGCGGTTCGGCCGCCGGGATTCCGACGGACGCCGGGAACTATTACCTCATCGGGATCGAAATGGAGTCCTCCGGCGTCGCGCCGTTCGACTGGACTGAGGATCAGATCAGGGTTGCGCCGCACATGGGCGCGGCACTGGAGCGGGCCTACCTCTTGAACCAGCCGGAGGAATTGCGCCTGCAGCTAGGCCACTTCGAATACTCCTCCGAGGGAAAGATCGACCCGGCTGGCTGGCCGGGCGGCATGGACGGCCTGCGGGAGTCGATCAACGCCGTTCTCAACGGCGCTCCTGCAACTCTTGCGCCGGCTTCCGCTCCCGCCCCGGCACCCGCCCCGGCGCCTGCCCCCGGGCAGATCATTCGTGGTGACAACGAAATCCACTGGGTGGTTGAGCGCGGTGACACGCTCTCGAAAATTCAGGCCTACTACAACGGCCCGAGCGTCGATCAGATCGCGGCTTACAACCGCATCGACAAGAACAGCATCACCCCCGGCCAGAAGGTGTGGGTTCCGGGGCCGCTGGTGTGGATTGTCGAGGCGCCGGACACGATCCGTTCGATCGCCGACTATTACGGCCTTGACGCCGGATACCTCGCGGCGCTCAACGGCCTTCCCGGGCCGGATGCCGAGATCTACATCGGCAACATCCTGACTATCAAGGCCTAGGCCCATGCGGTCATTTCTTTGGGTGGTGGCCATCGCTTTCGCGGCGGCCGCCACCTCCCTGGCCATCTACGCACTAACCGTTGTGGACGCCCTCGTTGTGGTCCTCGAACTAGTGAAAGGGGCTCTGTAGTGGAGACTCTCGCAACCATCATGACCGCGGTCCTAACCGTTGTCTCACCGCTCGGCATCGCCTGGGCCAAGTCGGAATCATGGTCGAAGGTCATCAAAGTGGCCGTCCCGATCGTCGTGTCACTGGTGATCGCCACCGGCTACCTGTGGGCCAGCGGGCAGCTCTACAGCCCGGCAGGTTGGGCACAGACCATCCTCGCCGTCTACGGCGCCCAGCAGCTCGCATACACGACCATCCTGCGTTGGTGGGCTACGATCCTCGAACAAGCCGGACAGGACACCGACGAAGGCCCGGCACACCGCGCTGACCATAAGGAGACCTCATGACCACATACCCTTTTGAGGCACCCCTATTCGTTGATGCCGTGACATTCACCCGTGCACCGAACGCGCAGATCACGATCTACGACGAACTGGACCTTGCAAGCGCAACGCCGCTCATCTTGACGGACCCAAACGGGCTGAATTTGGCCAACCCATTGACTTCGTCACCTGACGCGTTCGGACCAAATTTCCGTGCGCCATCTCCGCGTGTGAAGTGGAGCGGTGGCGGCTTGACCGGCTTCCTGTCGTCTCCGACGGCCGTGCTAGACGAGGCGAAGGCTGCAAAGGTCGCAGCGGAAACCGCAGGGGCCTCGGCCGTCGCCGCCCAAGCAGCGGCTGAGGCAGCTGCCGCCACTGCGACCGGCGGCGGCGTGGCCGTAAACCCGACAGACACTGACTCATTCATCATCACGACCAAGTCGGACGGCAGCGTGATCGTTTCGCCGTCCGACTCTGACGCCTACATCATCACTCTCTAAGGAGCTCCGATGGCTACATTCACAGGACCAAGCCTTGATCCGGCAACGGGCCGACTCCGAGAAAAGCACGTCCCCGCCTACCTAACCCAAGCCTCGCAGAACGCGTCATTTGCGACGGTGCTCGCATCGAACGGGACCGCCGATCAGACAGTACGAATTAACGCGGCACTTGCGGCCGGGTCAACCTTTGGCGTCCGCAAGACGGTGAGGCTTGTTGGCGACTTCATTTTCACTAAGCTTGTCATCCCGTCGAACACGACTCTGGATATGCGCGATGCGAAAATGTCCCAGGTCATCGGAACGCAGGACAATCTGCTCGTAAACGCTGCCGTTGTGAATAACACGCGGACTATCTACGCCGCCATGACATCCGGCAGCGCAGTCCTCACGGCCGCAGCGACGAACGAGTCGATTGCGACCGCACCGTTCGCCGCCTCGGATGTCGGACGACGAGTAATTGTCCAAGGCGCCGGCATTGGCGGAAAGCCATTGGACACCACGATCAGCGGATTCACGAGCGCATCGTCTGTCACGCTTGCGGCGGCTGCCTCAACTACGGTCAGTGGTCAGTACGCTGCAGTGGGAGACCGTGATCAGAACATCACGGTCTTAGGTGGACTTTGGGACCGCCAGAGCAGCGGCCTGAATGGCAGCTACCTTGCGCACATCATGCGCTTCCGGCATGTTGATGGCCTGACTATTTCTGACGGGACCATTGATTCCAACGGTGGAAAATACGCTATTGGAGTCGGGGACTGCACCCGTTTTGCGGTGCAGAACATCGGCGGACCGCGCCAGGGTTCCGACGTTGTTCACGTCAACGGCCCGGCCTCTAACGGGCGGATCGCCAACATCGTCGTGGCGTCGATTCATGATGACCTTATTTCCCTCACTGCCGGGGACTCGACTGGTGGGGCTAACAGAGTTCGGGACACCGCTGGCGACATCACCGATATTGTCGTGGACACCGGCCTCTATCAAGTCTCGACATACACATCGTCTTGCCTCAAGATCATTGCTGGCAAGACGATGGACAACAGCGCCTCCTACGCTGTTCGGGACATTCGCGCGCGAAACCTCACTGGGCCCGATACCAATGGCGCCGTGGTCTTCATCGGCGACAGCTCGGGCGGCACGTTTGATGACATGCTGGTCGACGGCGTTCGCTCCCTGGGTGGGTCGTCGAAGGGCTGCGTCATTATTCAGGGCGGCAATAGTATCGACCGCCTGGTGTTCCGCAACCTCGTGCCTGACCCCAACGACGCCTACGCGGTTTCGGTCGGGGCTTCTGTTGGCAAGATGGAAGTCTCCGGGGTGAAGCTCACTGCAACATCGGGCGCCCCTAACGGCGTCCTAGTTGCGGGAGGCACGATCTCGCGACTGCTCCTTCATGCCGTGCAGGGAGACTCGCCGTCAGGGTCAGCGTTGCGTATCAACAACGGCGCGGCCGTGACAAACGCAATCTTCTCCAAAGTCACCGTCGAGAACGGGTTCAACTGCATCACCACATCTGCAGGATCGACTCTTGGGAACGTTAGTATCGCGTCACTGGCCAGTGTCGGCACTGCGTATCCGATTGGGGTCCTTCAGTCGCTCACAACCCTTTCCGCAACCGGGTACAACTGCTCGGGCGTGACAGCTATGCTCTGGGCTCAAGGTGGAGGGGCGGTCACCCTGGCAGGAATGATTGGTACTACCGACAACGACACGGTCCTGGGCACCGTCAACATCGCTGCGGCCTCATCGCTGAACTCTCTCAACAAAGACCCGGACAGGTTGAACGCTGGGGAAGAAACGATCGCAAGGTTGATGTCGCAGGGTTCGCCGCAGTTGTCGACGGGACAGCTTATCCTGAGCTACTTCACTGCGCGCCGCACCGAGACGATCAACAACATCAATACGGTTGTTCTGGGGACTGCGGCCGCGGGCACCACGCTTGCAAGAGTTGGCATCTACTCGGTGGCATCCAATGGCGATCTGACGCTCGTTGCGTCAACGGCGAATGACACAACCCTCTGGAATACGACGTTCTCAGGGGCCTCGCGGGCGCTATCGGCGTCCTGGTCTAAGGTCGCTGGTCAGAGGTACGCTCTTGGCGTTCTCTTTGTTGGAACTACGGGACCTAAGTTGTCCGGCGTAATCCCGGTAAACGGGGCCGAGCTTGCTCGCTCTCCCCGCCTCGCTGGTTCGATCGCCGCGCAAGCCGACCTTCCCGGAAATATCTCCAATGGAATCGTCACTGGTGCCCAAGGAATCACCCTCTACGGTGCGCTTCTGCCGTAGGCCGGCCACGGAACCGGCAACCAGAAGGCCGAACGCAACAAGGGATGCTTCTTCGAAAAAGAAATAGTCCTGCGACACCTGCACCAAGAAACCGGCAAGGGCGGCGCCGAAGCCCACAGCTACGACGCCGCCCTTGGACCGGAACGCGCGCCAGAAAGCGCCGACAACGAGTATTAGGAATCCGGCGCCGCCAAGCCATCCGGCATCCAACCCCATCTGGACGAAAGTGTTGTGGGAATGCGCCAGTGCCAGTGTTGAGTAAATGTCTCCGGATGATATGAGGGCGCTGAAGTTGTTGAATCCGATGCCTAGCGGCGACTTTGCCAGCATTTGGAGGCCGCCGGCCTGAAGTTGCGATCGAACGATATCGCCATTCTGAGAGCTGGTGAACTTCCCGATCAGTTCCGCAAGGAGTTCGGCTGGGGCAAGCTGCACCACGAGCCAGCCCATCAAGCTCAATAATCCGACTACGACGAAGAATCGGAATGGCCGGGCAAGCTCCTTCAGCAAGATCACCAGTAGGCCGACCGCAACGAGCCCAACCGCGCCACGCGAATATGACGTCGCAACCATATAGACACAAAGCAGGGTGCTCGCCGTAATGAGGAGAGGCAGCCGACGGCGCAACCTGAGGCCGGAAATGATCAAGCTAACGCCAACGACGGCCGCAAGAGCTTCGAAGTTGGCGAAGTTGGTGTAGTAGCCGAACGTTGAATCCGTGACGTCCGGTGCATACGGCGGCCCAACCAGCCAGTACCTGCCACTGCGTTGCAGGATGCCGAAGGCGCCGCAAACCGCGCCGCCGTAAACGAGAGCATTGGCGACTCGGCGGGACATGCCCTCTTCGGTGATGCAAAGTGATCCGACGCCCATGATCATGATGAGCGCAGGTACCCAACGCACTAGACCAGCCCAAGCGAGGTCCGGCTGCGCTGACGCGAGAGACGCGACGATAAGTCCGAAAATAAGCATCCAAATGCCAACCCGGGCGAACCGGGGGACCGCTTTGCCCGTCATGATGACGCGCAGGAATCCTGGCGCAAGCAAGAAGAGAACGATGGTCAAGGAAGTTAGCTGAACTGGACCTGAAAGGTGTAGGTCGCGATCAAAGACTGTGAAAAAAACGATGATGTAGGGCGTCATCTTGGGGCGGGTGAGTCCAATGACCAAGACGATCAGAAACGCCATGATCCCAATAACAACGGTCAACCCGTTTAGCCCGTTCATAGCTCCATAGGCACCACCAGCGAGGGTCAAGACGAAGAGGACAATCATTGCCCCTTCGCGTTTGACCCATTCAATCGGCATGCTCACGTGTTCCCCCTGCGTCGGCCAAGTCTCGCCTGATTCTATCCAGCACGATCTGGCACCAGATCTTCGGACTGTTTTGTGCGTCGTCCGCGTGGGCCCCGAAGTAGGCGTTCCATCGGGTGTTCGACAAACTTATAGGCCAGCCAGGACGCGGCCGTGGCGGCGGCAAGGAAGAAGATCACGAGCACAGCACCGACCACAGGATTAGTGTGGAGCGGTCCGTGGAGCAACTTCTCCAGCAACCGGGCCAATGAGTAGTGCACCAGATATAGGGCGAAAGACCATTGCCCCAGCTTCTCTACGAACGGACGTGACCAAAAGGTCCGCACGCCTTGTATGTCAGCGTTCGCCGCCGCAGCAATCAGAGCGATGACGGATGGGAGCATCGCGGCGTCGAGAAAACCCCTCAGGCCTGTGGGGGCGAACATGATCAACGCGATGTAACTGACACCAACGAACGCAAGAGCTCCGGAAAGCGGTATGGACCTGCCGAATCCCTCCCTGATCGCCCGGGCAAGCAGGATCCCTACGAGGAACGCCCCGAGATTGTAGATCGGACTGTAATAAGCCAACCAGTGGCTATACCACGGGGTAAACGCGTAAACGGTACCCAACACCGTAAACGCTGTGGCGCAGAGTATGAGAGTCGCGGTTGCTCGTCCGGCACGGTTCCGGAAGCGGATGAATGGGAATACCGCATAGAAGAAGGCCTCGGCTGATAGCGACCACCCAGGAGGATTGCCGGCCCCGTAAACCAGCGGATCAGGAACCCATGCCTGAAGGAGAACCAAGCTCAGCACGATTCCTGTCACCGACTTGTCGGCGCCCGACACGAACGAGACAGCGACAGCCAGCAGCCAAGTAACAAAATAGAGCGGGTAAATCCGTGCGAACCGTCTGCGGTAAAAGCTGGCTTTCGTATCACCGTCTCGTCGCGAGCACGTCAGAATGAACCCGGACAGCACGAAGAAGAATGTGACCCCGACGTATCCGCCGCTTCCAAATTGATCGATCACCGTGCCGGCGGCTAGAACTGGCGCAGCATGGCTAACGAGTACCAACGCTGCGGCCAAGTAACGCAATCCGGTCAAGCTAGGCAGGTTGGATTTCCCCCCAATATTCATGACCTCATCTTAGGGGTCGAATTGTGGACGGCGTGCCAGCCATCGAGGACCTAAGGGAGTAGTCGTTGTTGCCCGCAGGCGACGCCAGGCTCCCCATAGGTGCCAGAAAGCGAGTGTTACCAGCTAAAGACGCGTAGTTAGTACTGTCGAACGGGCAAACCGGGCGACAGTATGTTTTGGACACGTCGATTTACCAGCGAGGACCGATACACGTCGGTGCGTCATCAACGTGACGCTGTGCACCGCGTACGCGCGTCTTCTTGGTTAATCAAGGGTCTCTTCAGCGTGTCTGGGAATGGTGATCAAAACTGTGAATAACGAATCTGGGGAACGAGGTGCGCCACTGGGGGGTGGCGGTAGCGTCAAACGCCGTGGACTGTTCAGGCTTGGAGCCCTGGCGACCGCGGCCACGGGAGCCTTCGCGATGTCGGGCCTCGATATGAGTCCCGCCCAAGCTGCGGGTCGGCCATCGACCGACTTGAGCGTTAGCGACCTTTCAGCCACGTATGCGAAACTTCCGGGGGCGGCACGCAACGCTCTGACGGGGTTCTTCTACCCCGAGGGCTTCGGGACCGTCAACTACGGGGTGGGCGTCACGAGCGCCCAGGCGCAAGCAAACGCGGCGGCAGTTCAGGCGGCGATCAATGCGGCCAACAACGGCGGCGGGATTGCTGCGAACACCACCGGCGGCGGAACTGTTGTCATTCGTGACACCATCGAGGTCTACACCTCGGGAGCGGCATCGGCACTGGTCCTTTACGGGGGTGTGCACCTGCGCGGGCTGGGGCTCGGTGGCGATGTGTTCTCCGGAACTAACGCGAACCTGCCTTTTCGCGGGTCCGCGCTGCGGCTATGGGCTGGTGCGAACCAAGACCTTATCCAGTCCGCCAATTTCGCCGCACTGTCCGGCGTCTCCACCCCCTCGGCGTACAGCACCCCGAACCGCTTCGGGGTCTATGACATGGTGCTGGACGGCAACAAGGCAGGAAACAGCAGCGGCGACGTTCTCAAGATCTACGGGCGGTCCTACTGGCTCCAAAATCTTGTGCTCCAGAACGGGGCGGGCCGGAATCTGTACACCGAGTTCGGATCCAGCGCCGGCTACGACAACGAGGCACACTTCACCAACCTGCGCATCACTGACGCAGCGGGCGACGGATGGCTGTTCAAAGGCCCGCACGACTCCCAAGTGTCCAATGTGTTCTGCGCCCGGAACGGGGGCTCCGGATTCATCACCTCGGGCAACGTCGGCAGCCTTTCGGTGGTCAACATGCACAACTGGGGCAATGGCCTCTACAACTTCGACCTCGGCACTGAAGACGTTTCCTTCCTTAACAGCGTCTGTGATGGAACCGGCGCGGGCGGCGTGGGCATGCGGGTCACCGCGAAGAGTGTCCGCTGGATCGGCGGTTCGATCTACGGCCAAAACATCCAGGGTGAAACGCTCGTGCAGCTTGGCGATACGGGCAGCTCATACAACATCACCGGGCTTGACTTCCATACCCGATGGTTCAACATGGCAGCCGGTTCTGTGCCGCTCGGCTACTGCTCGAACGTCACCCTCGGATACAACGTCTTCCGCGGCAGCATCAACAACGGGACCAACTCGCGACAACTGGCTGGCGGGTACAAGGCCAAGGTTTCCGGAGTCCAGACCCTTCCGCTGACGACGCTGAACGTGGTATCGACGGCAGGCTTCCCGAGCAGCGGCAGCCTGTACACGGCGGGCGGCACAATCAGCTATACCGGTACAACCGGCACGTCATTCACGGGCGTCTCCGGTGGTTCAGTGGTGACTCTCGCCGACGGTTCATTCGTTACCCAGTCCGCCACCATTAGCACCGGTGGGGACACCTACGAGTTCCGTTCAGCCGACGGGAACGGTAACACCTTCATGCAGGTCGGCGGGCTGTCCACGATGAAGATCATTGAGAACGTCCAAAGGGACCAGATCGGCCCCACAAACATCCGCTCTGTCATGTCCACGAGCCAGACGCTCGCATCGAATGGCGAAGTGACGATCGATGTTTCCAAAGGAAATGCGCACAACATCACCCTGCAAGCGAATGCGGCCTCAACGACAGTGAACAACCCGACGAACAGCCAAGAGCTGATCCTCACGTTCATCCAGGATGCTACTGGCGGCAGAACGTACGCCTACCCTGCGAACTGCAGGTTCGCAGGAGGTGCAGCCCCTAATGACGCGACGGCCAACAAGCGCACCACTGTGAGGTTCAGGTATGAGTCCGCAACGTCGAGCTGGTGGGAGATCTCCCGCGCCGTGGCCGTTGGATAAATCCGATTGTGCACCGGTCCGGATCTTGCCGTCATGTGCTATCCCTACCGCGCCGGGAGCGGCCTCGCGGGTTGAGGGTCTCGGCAACCTAATGGCGTCCAAAATGTACCCGCGCCCACGACTACTGACTAAGCCGCCCGCCGTCATCCCCGGCGGGCGGCTTTTTGGTGTATTACTCGATCTTCCCGTTTATGGCGTGTGAAGATGCGGGAACACGAGCGACCAGATCTGGACGGCCAATATGCCGACGTTGACCAGGGCGAATAGCCAGAGGCCGCGAACCCAGAATGAATAGCTGCTCACCCGTTGCAAGAACCCTTCGTTAGTTGGGGCTCCTCGATGCTTGCCTGCCAGTTCATCAGGCACCCGATATACCCCCTCTGCGTAGAAGTACGAGCGCCGGCTGATGTGCGGAATGGTCAAGTCATCTTCGATCCGGTGGAGCTGTGCGCGGTCCAGCTCGTTGAGGAATCGATGTTTTGCCATGAGCTGCAAGGAGAGCAATGCGACGAGAACTCCAAGCCCGGCGGAAACGAAGACGGCAGGTGCAGACGAGTCCTTGTTCAAGGCGATCGTCAACAGGAAAGCTTGCGCGGTAAGCGCGAGAGTCGGCGTCTGCCACAGCATCGAGTCCTGTTCCATTTCGCGCTGCAGGAGCATTTCATAAGTGAACAAGGACTTGGCATGTTCTTCAGTCCATGTGCTCGGTGCAACATTCGAGCGATTGTGCCGCCGACGTCGAAATATCATGGGCCAACTCTGCACTGCTCCAGAGCGAACAGCAAAACCCTCGGTGCACCGCCTGTACTTGAGCGCGGATGGACTTGCACTCATTGAATCTTGTTCTTCGGGCTTCCGGTGAGCGCGTCCAGGCTTAGGCTGTCAAAGTTCTTCCAACTGGACGGTACGCCCTGTTTGGTGCGATGGGCTATGAAATGCTTTCCCGGAACACGAGCCTTAGCCAGGCCTGGCCCCCATTCCTCCAAAACCCAACTTTTCACGACATACCGCCGCTTCACATAGAGTCCAAGCACGTCGTACATGGCGAGGGCTCTGTTGATTTTGTGATAGCTCGCAATGTCTTCTTGGAGCAACCGGTCGGCGTCCTCGGGGGAGTTGATCTTTTCGAAGAGTAGGCGGCGCCCTTCTTGGAGATCCAACGCAATCAATTTGTCGTGGATCGAAAGGAATGTGTCCTGTTTTGCCTTCCTACGATTGAATGAAAGGGCGGCGAGGGACACGATTAGGGCCGAGCCCGCAAGAATGACGGTCAGCCAGTCCTTAAGGCTCACGTTTGGATCCGGGCGCGTGGATGCCCCGACCACGGCTTGGAACAGGTAACAAATGACCGCGCCTAGCGCGAATCCAATGCCGAAGACTACGGTCCAGATCTTTCCCATTTGAGAAGTCTAGGTGCGATGCGGAAGACGAGGGCTGGTGTGAAGTCGTGGGCGCGTTACTCGGGCCAGCCAGGTTGCCAGTGACCCCATCTTCGGATGGTGAGGGCTGTTCTTTTGTTTAACGCATTCTCGGGTCGATGGTCCGTCGGCGCACCCTGGATGCTTCCACCCAGACTTCCTTGCGGCCCTCGTAGTAGTCCATCGGCCAGGGCACTGACACCAGCACGTGCACCTTCGTCCACCCGTATGCGAATGCTGGCACCTCGTGGCTTTGTCCGTTGTTGTAGTCCAGCATCACGAACACAGGCAGCGGCTCCTCGGGCCTCGTCGCGCCTTCTAACGCCGCAGGATCCACCGGCGGCACCACAGGCATCGGCCGATGCGCACGCGGCGGCTGCCAGAACTTCTTTTCCTCCACAGCCCGAGTCTGTCACCGCAGGCAGACATCGAATAGGGAGCTCACCTCGAACACTCCGGTCAAGCCTCGGTCCGCGTGTCGCTCCATTCTTCGCCGAATGTCCCGGTCGGGCGGCCGTGGAGAAGTTCGGCCTCCCATGCAGGAGTCAGGAGGGGTGCGTCGATTCCGAGCATCGCAGTCCTCGGGGGCGGGCAAGATCCCGTACTTTCGAACCTGGCGGTCGCCGCCCTTAGCATGGTTCGATAGTCCTCCACGGCGATAAACCGGGCGTCGAAATCGGCGTGCGCCGTGTTGCAATAGAGATGCGCCAGCTTCACGTTCCCCCACACATTCAGGTGCTGGGTGTCATATTTCGCTTCGTACCGGCGCAACGGGATGATGTGGTCGCAGCTGGCCATGCCGGGGTGACTCTTCCGGAGTGAGATATCCACTTTCAGCCCGCAGACTTGGCAAATATTTCCGTCCCTGCGCCAAAGGATTAACGCTACTTTTCGTTTGTCCCATGGCAGCATGAGGTGATCGGCCGGCCAGTCCCAAGCGGCCCACCTCTCCGCTGTCATCTCGCTGACTGGTATCAAGAGTTCCGGTGGATCCACCTTCGGCGGCGGTGGCTTCCTTGGCTTTTGGGGCGACTTGCGCCGCGGACCACCCATGGACGGACTCAGCAGCGCTATGTGCTTGGCTTCGAGCTCAAACGCTTTCGACTGCCGCTGGCCCGTCACGCCGTCGTCGTCGTTCATGCCGCCGCCTCGATCAGTTCGGGGCCGTTGTTCCGCACGTAGTTGACCTTGTCGCTCACCACTCGGGGTACGAGGTGGGGTTCGGGCATCGAGTCGAGCAAAGCTCGGACGTCAGCCTCGGACGTCGTTTCAGGGTCGAGCCAGTCCGAGAACATTTCCGCCGGGACAATGAGCGGTGTGCGGTCATGGATGTGGCCGAGCGCGTCTGAGGCCGCCGTCGTGATGATCGTGGCCGTCCGCAACCACTTCTCAGGGTGTCCGTCCGGCAACGCCGGATCCGGCCAGTTCTCGAACAATGCCGCGAAGGCGAGGATCTGGTCATCGGCGTCGTGCAGATAGGTCGGGATCTTCCCGCCGCCGGGTTTCTTCTCCCACTCGTAATACCCGTCGCCGACGAGCAACCCGCGTCGCGCCGAGACTGCTTTGCGGAAGGACGGCTTCTCGGTGACGGTTTCCACCCGAGCGTTGATGAGTCGCGCACCGCCTTTGGGATCTTTCGCCCACGACGGCACCAAGCCCCAGCGAGCCGTGACCAGCTTCCTCGTCACAGGCTCACCTTCCCCGGAGCTACGGTCCAGGATCAACGGGACCGCGTCAGTCGGCGCCACATTGTAGGAAGGTTTAAGCTCATCGACGTAGGACTCATGGACGTCGAAGGCAGCCATCAGGTCAGCAGTAGATTTCGAAACAACGTAGCGTCCGCACATGACTTCATAATGCCGCAGACGATTAGTGGTGTCAGGCCTGGCTCATTCGACCGTGCGGATCGCAATCATGCGGCTGCCGTCGGGCACCTTGGCTCGGGCAGCGTTTAGTCCTTCGTCATAGGTTGAGGCAGTCTCGGTGACATAGCTGAAGCCGCCGTCCGGTGCTTCGATGGTGCAGGTAACTTCCACCGCAATAGTCTAAGTCCGGGACATCTTCGAAAGCCGCCACCTGAGAATTGGGGGAAACCTCAGGCGGCGGCCCATCTTTCGAATTGCACGCCACCTGTGAATTGGGGGTAAGTCTCAGATGCCGGCGCAACCAAAACTATCGCCAGATCAGAGCCAGCTCTCGCTTTTTGGCACTGTCTTTACGAAATCTTTACGGCAAACGTCCAGCGTTCGCTTGGCTAACACTCAGAGTTCTTTTCGAATTCGCTGGAATGTCATCATTTCCCGAAGGGTCATTCAGGGTCGTGCGGATCGCGAACACAGGCTGCCCTCGGATACCTTTGCTCGGGCCGCAGCGAGGGCTTCTGCGTGGGTCGCGGCCGCCTCAGCGACATGGCTGAATGTGCCGGCGGCGTTTGAATTCCAGGCGCCCTGCGTCCCCATCTGTCATCCGATGGCCGCGTGTGGCGCGTAGCTACAGGAGTAGCTACACCTTGGCGTCGATCGACTAGCTCTGGAAACGAGGAAAACCCCGGAATCTTGCGGATTCCGGGGGTCTTATTTGGTAGCGGTGGGGAGGCTCGATCTCCCGACCTCACGATCATGAGTCGTGCGTCGCTCCAGTGCGTCGACCGCTGCAGCGTCGCACAAGATCGAGAACCTCGGTCATAGTGACAGCAGCGGACTGCTCAGGGCTGTGGCTGCTGCCTGATGTCAACATTAGATCAGTCCACAAGGGCTTCGCCGTAGACGGTGAACCGGCTATGCTTTGGCATCGTCATCCGCCAGCAGACTCAAGGTGCTTACATGAACGCAAACTTGCCGCCCTTCGAAAGCGAGTGCTTCTTCATTACCCCGATAGGGGAGGAAGGCTCGGAAACCCGGAAACGATCAGATGGAATCTTGAGGTACATCGTCAACAAAGCTGCCGAGGAAGTCGGCCTTTCGGCTGTCCGAGCTGACCAGATCGCTGATCCCGGACAGATCAATCTTCAAGTCATTGATCATGTGCTGAATGCACGAGCAGCCGTTGCCGACCTCACTGGGCTCAACCCAAACGTCTTCTATGAGGTAGCCGTTCGACACACAGCCCGGCTTCCGCTGGTTCTCATCGCAGAGAAGGGATGCAAGCTACCTTTCGACATTGCGAACATGCGAACCATATTCTTCGATCACACGGACCTTGGTAGCGCCGACGATTGCCGTGCGGCCATTGCAGCCGGACTCGACCAAGCTCTCAACAAGGGGGTCGTCGACAGCCCAATCGCGACGACCCTGGACGTGCGATCCATGTCAGCTGGTAGCGCAGTCGAACGCGGGATTGCTGACATCCTGCAGTCGGTGCAAGAGCTAACCCGGATGCAGCGGTCGCTGGCGTCTATCCATGAATGGCGCGACTCGCTTTTCAAACACTCCAGGTCCGACTTGGAAGTGCAACTCAAACGATGGAGCGCCTCCCACGCAACCGGTCCAGACAGTGGTCGATTCGGCGACCTCTTGGCGAGGACCTGGGTGGCCTCGGCGGACTTGGCCGCTCTGAAGGAGTCGCTCGACTCGGTCGCGACTCCCGAGGCCCTCATAAAGCACGTGTTGGACGACCTCGAAACGGAAAACAAGACCGAGAGCGGCAAAGACGAGGGGCAGGGAACGCCGAACGAGACATAATCGAAGGTGGCAGCCATCCGGATAACCATTCACTGCCGCTGAGGTGAGCTGGGCAAAACACTATATGTCCTTCGGCCTACCGCTTGTCGGAATTGACGACTGCAACGACAAAATCTCTGACCGGTTCGGGAAGAGGAAGGATCGAGAGGGTGATATCGACTTTGTCGTCGACGTCGGGGGTAGTTACTAGCGGCACGGCTAGCGATCCGTACGCGGGGTAACCCCTTACCGCGGCGGCTTCGTTAATCAAATGTGCCAGGGTTACGACGTGGTCCAACAGATCAGGTTCGAGAATCGGCGTCAATTGGTGATTCAGATCCGTCATGGTCGCCAGTACCGAAAAACACATGGACAGAGTGTCTGGGTCCTCGGACATAGCCTGGACTTCTTGACGGACAGTTGCCTTGGCATTGGAGGCAAAGAACTTGTCCCTCTGAAGAGGTAGTTGCAAGGTAAAACTGGGATCTTCGCCCGGATTGGAAGTTGCACTGAAGGCAAAAGAAATGAGATTCCTAGAGCCGTGGGTCATCGCGTTCCTGAGGTAGTAAAGAATCCGATATTCCAGAGACTTGTCGTAAGTTTGGGTGAACACCACCTTGGCGGCTATTCGTTGTGAGGAATTGGGACCATACTTGCGATCGATCTCCGAGTAAGTGTGTTCCTCATACATTCGGATAGCGGCACAAACGTTAAGCATCCGGTACTCAAGTTCGATCCGGCGGCTATTGACGTCTCCTGACATGCTGGCATGCTCCGAGAAGACCCGCTGAATGCTTTCGCCAAGGTCGTTCAACGCCTGACGTATGTACACCATGAAGCCCTGGACTATGTTCGTGACGCTTCGGATGGCCCTATCGAGTTCCTCGCGCTCCCCCGGCTTTAAAGGGCGCACAAGGTTGTAGGCGATTCCCGGGCGGCCGCTGGGCGCCAGTTCTTCTTCTGAGGACAGAGCGTAAAGCCATTGGCCCGGCATCAGAGCCTTGGACGGATCGACACTCGTTCCTTCGCCCTGACCCGTCTCCCGGTCACCCACCGCTTCGATGATGCTCTTTTCATCCACCAAGTGAGTCTATTTCCAAACCGACCGCGGCTTGCCTATCCAGTCGAACAATCGATGTCGTGACTGACAGAGGCTCACCCAAATCCTCACTAGACCAGATGGGCTGACGGCATCCAGCCCTCTATGCCTCAAGCGCTTTCTCTGCAATGTCGATTGCCCGGAAGTGGGCGTCCGGCACGAGGTGTGAATACCGGTCGATCGTGGTTTGGATGCTCTCGTGACCCAGCCTTCTCGACAGTTCATAGATACTCATGCCCCCTGCGAGCATCAGCGAAGCATGAGTGTGGCGCATGTCGTGAATGCGCGGCCTGTCATCCTTCGGATATTTGAGCGTCTCGATGGCGTCGTTCCAGAACTGCCAGAATGTCGAGTGCCGGATCGGGCCCCCGTAAGTGGTGTGGAACACGTGCTGGCCCGGATCGGTAGCCTCCACAAGGGGGCGGACGTCCTTCACGAACGACGGCGGCAGACTGATCGTACGTCGAGACTTCTTCGTCTTGGGCGGTCCGATGTAGAACCGGTTATTCTCGTCGCGCTTCCAAGCTCGCTCCACCCGCACGGACGGCGCTGCGCCATTGAGGTCAAAGTCATCCGCATAGAAAGCGGTCACTTCTCCGAAGCGCGCCCCGGTCGCACGTAGGCAGGATACGAAGACCTGATAGCGATCTGGGTGAGAGTTCACGACCGCAAGGGATGCTTGCGCTGTCATGAAGTACATCTTCTCTTCGGTGGCAGTGTCCTTCGGGAGCTTGATCCCCCGGCATGGGTTGTCGGTGCGGTGCTTAAGCCGCATTGCCGTCTCCATGGACGCCGACAGGAGCCCGTGATGGTTCGCGATCGTCTTGGCCGACAACGGTTCGCCTTTGTAGGTCTTTCCCTGCATGTACTTGATCCACATGACGACGTCCTCATGCTCGACCGCAGCCACGGGCAACTTCCCCAGGCGTCCGCTGAAGTGGTTTTTGATAGCAGATCCATAGCGTTTGATCTGGTCCGGCCCGGCACTCGTCAGTAGTTCGATGTGCCGTTGCATGTTCTCGGCGACGGTCGGGCCGCCGATGCTGATCTTTTGCAGGATCTCTTCCACTGCAGTGAGGGAGTTTCCGTTGGCTTCAATGAGCCTCTTGAAGCGAAGCGCTTCTTCCGAGCTAGACAGACCGTACGAGGTCTGCTTGCCGGTGTCCGAATCGCGCCAGAGCACTTCATGCTTGATGCTGCCGTCTGCCCTCGACCGTTCTCGGATGCTTGCCATGTCGCCCATCATAGGGCGCAGGTCTGTCAACAAAATCCGGGGTTTCGTCAACAAGACAAAAAAGATGCCCCGGAATCCGCGAGATTCCGGGGCACTTCTGGCGGAGAATGGGGGATTTGAACCCCCGAGGGCGTTAACCCAACACGCGTTCCAGGCGTGCGCCATAGGCCGCTAGGCGAATTCTCCATGCTTCTGAATCAAAAGCAGACTCCACTGTACCCGAGAATTTCAGCATCGCCCAATCGGGACTTTCATGGTGCAGAGCCGCCCGCCCTGCGCTTAAACGTAAAAATGGACGCCCCCAATGCGTCCATTCCTCCGGCACTCCGTTGAGCAGCTGGGTCCAGCCCCTGAAACCAGGCCCTGCAGCTCACAATCTTGAGATTGCCCCAATCGGTGTACATACCCATAGTCCGCTGCGTTCAGCGGTTTGGCAATGGAGATTGGAAACCATCCTTTGACCTGTTTTTGGGCGGCCGCTGGGAGGATGGTGTCATGAGCCAGCTACACGCCCTCGTCGTCTACGTTCCGGTGTCACACAGCGAGACCTTGCTGGCCGCGATCGGCGATGCCGGGGCGGGCAGAATCGGCGACTATTCGCATTGCTCCTTCACCACTCCCGGCACAGGACGCTTCACTCCATTGCCAGGGGCACAGCCGTTCGTGGGAGCCGTGGGGCAAGGCGAGACCGTGCAGGAAATCCGGATCGAGTGCGTAGTTGAAGCGGACATGCTCGACGCCGTAGTGCAGGCCCTGCGTTCAGCCCACCCTTATGAGGAGCCTGCATTCATGACGTGGCCAGTGAACGGTTGGCGCTAACCCACTGGACATGCCCTCCCATACACACGAGCACTGGACACAATCCCAACATGTCCAGTCCTTGGCTCACACAAGGGACATGTCCCTTGGAACCACCAAGCACCGAGGGGGACATGTCCATTTCTTGGCTCTCGGAGGGCGCATGTCCGCAAATTCGGAGGGCTCGAAAACATCGGGTAAGCTTGTCGACGGCCCCTCATGTGGCGTCATCCTGTTGAACTCCCCCAGGACCGGAAGGTAGCAAGGGTAGATGGGCTCTGGCGGGTGCATGAGGGGTCTCTTATTTAAATGTCAGTCCCTATAGGTAGGTTTCCCCTGTGACTGTTACTACTGCTCTTTACCGCAGATATCGCCCCGATTCTTTCGCGGACGTTATCGGGCAGGAACACGTCACCGAGCCGCTCATGACGGCCCTGCGCAAAAACCGGGTCAACCACGCCTACCTCTTCTCCGGCCCGCGCGGCTGCGGAAAAACCACCTCCGCCCGCATCCTTGCCCGCTGCCTCAATTGCGCCGAAGGCCCCACGGACACTCCTTGCGGCAAATGCAACAGCTGCGTTGAGCTGGCCCGAGGCGGCTCCGGCTCGCTCGACGTCATCGAGATCGACGCCGCCAGCCACGGTGGCGTGGACGACGCCCGCGATCTCCGCGAACGCGCCACCTTCGCCCCGGTCCGCGACCGCTACAAGATCTTCATCATTGACGAAGCCCACATGGTCACCTCTGCCGGCTTCAATGCGCTGCTGAAGATCGTCGAAGAGCCGCCGGAACACATCAAATTCATCTTCGCCACCACGGAGCCGGACAAGGTCATCGGCACCATCCGCTCACGCACGCACCACTACCCCTTCCGGCTGGTGCCGCCCGAGCCCTTGATGCAGTACCTCGAGCTTCTCTGCCAACAGGAGAACGTGCCCGTAGCTCCCGGCGTACTCTCCCTCGTCATCCGGGCCGGCGGCGGCTCTGTGCGCGATTCCCTCTCCGTGCTTGACCAGCTCATGGCCGGCGCCGGACCCAACGGCCTGGACTATGAACTCGCTGTCGCGCTGCTTGGATACACCCACGCTTCACTGCTCGACGACGTCGTCGAGGCAATCGCCGCGTCCGATTCCGCCACGGTCTTCCGAGCCGTGGACCGTGTCATCCAAACCGGACACGATCCCCGACGCTTCGTCGAGGACCTGCTGGAGCGGTTCCGCGACCTCATCATTGTCCAAGCCATGCCGGAAAGCGCCCAAGCCATCCTCCGCGGCATGCCGGCGGACCAGATCGCCCGCATGCGGAGCCAGGCCAACAACCTCGGTGCCGCTGAGCTTTCCCGTGCCGCCGACGTCACTAACACCGCACTCACTGAGATGACCGGCGCCACCTCGCCACGGCTGCATCTCGAACTGCTCTGCGCCCGCATCCTGCTGCCCAGTTCCGAGCAGACCGAACGTGGCATCGCGGCCCGGATCGACCGCGTCGAACGCCGCCTCAACTACGGCGGGGGGCTTCCTCCCGCTGAAGCCCAGACAGCGGCGGAAGTCGCTGCGGTTCTTTCTCCTTCCGCCGCGCCGACCGTCCGCGCAGCGGATCAAGCAGTGGATCAAGCAGTGGAACGCCCGACGTCGGCCGCCAGTCCCGCTCCCGCCGCACCGGCACTCGTGCCACCGGCGCCCTTGCCAGCCGAGGTCGCTGAGGCTCCGGCGCCCGGCCGTTCGCCTTCCTCCGGCGAACCGCCCAGGGAACAACTGACACCGCCGCGGGTCTCCACTACTGACTGGCCCGTGGATGAATCCAGGCAACAGTCCAACCGTCCGACTCCCGAACAAGCTGCCCAAGCTCCCAGTCAGCTTCCTGCCCAAGCTCCTGCGGCGCGCCCCGTTGCCCAGGCGCCATCCGCTCAGCCAGCGGCAGATCAGGACCGTACCCAGTCCCCCGCCGCACCAGCTCAAACGCCCGAGCCACGCCAAACGCCCGAGCCTGCCCGGGCCCAGGCGTCAGCCCCCGCACCACCGCCAGCGCCCGCACAGCCCTCTCGGCCCGCCACCGGGGGCGCCGATGTCGAGGTGATCCGGCGGGCTTGGCCCGAGATCCTCCAGACGCTGACCAAGATCAAGCGCAGCAGCTGGGCTCTGGTTGGAGCGAACGCACAGGTGGCGCAGTTCGACGGCCAACTCCTGACTCTGGCTTTCAGCACTGACGGCCTTGCGAGCGCTTTCAGCCGAGCAGACCATGCCGAAAACCTTCGCCAGGCCATCCACAAGACGATCGGCATCGACTGCCAGATCACTTCGGTAGTCGGCGGCAACAGCTCAGGTAGCTCTGAACCAAACCCAAAAGCACCGGCTGACCCGACGCCCCCTGTAGGGGGTGGCGCCTCTCCCGTTGTGTCATCCGCCGTGGATAGCGCATGGGGACTTGCCCCTGCGACACAAAGCCCCGCTGCCCCGGAAGCAGAAAAGGCCGTCGCGGCACCAGCCCTCGAGGCCGCTCCGACCCAAACCGTTTCCGCTGCACAGGCTCTTGCCTCGACCGCCGCCCCGGCATCGTCCGCTGCAGCGGCTGTCTCGTCCCCAACGGCACCGACAGACCCGGCCGCGGACTACTCGTATTCGGACGATGATTGGGGTCCCCCGCGGGACGAAGACGCTCCCCCGCTTGACGAAGAACCGCCCATGGATTGGGAGCCGGCAGCTCCTCCGGGCTTCACCTCCGCGCCCACGGCCGGGCCCGCCACCCGATCGTCGGCCAGCACGGCAGCCCCGGCAACCGCATCCACCCAAGCATCTTCGGAGAAGAAGTCCAAGGCTCCGGAAGATCCATGGTCCAGGGCTGTCGAGCACGCGCCGGGATCGTGGGTGGTCGGCTCCGAGTCCAACGTTGGCTCCGCAGCTTCGGGCATCTCTGCCGATCCTGAGGGTCAGGCCAATTCATCCTCCCCGGCGACGCCCAGTCCCGTCTATGAACCTGCGGCCGCGCAGATTCCAATCCAGGCGCAGGCTTCAGTGCCGGCACCGGCAACCGCGCCGGCGGCCGAACCCGCGCGGTCGGCCGTGGCACTCGTGCAGGCCGCTCCCGCTCCGCCTGCCGCCGCCCCTTCCCCTGCCCCTGCCCCTGCCGCCCCCGCGCCTGCGCCTGCGCCTGCCCAAGGATCGACCCCCGCAACAGTGCCGGCCCCTTCGGGAACCGGGAAGCAGAGCCTCTACCAACGGCTTTCGAACAGTCCGGAAGCCATGGCCGGCCGTGAGAAAGCACCGGCACGGGCAACCGTCGCGCCTGGCAGCGTGGTGGAGGACATTCCGAGTGCCGACGATGAAACGATCGAGGAGTCGGGAGTCTTTGGACGCGCCGCCGTCGAGCGTATTCTGGGCGGAAAGCTACTGGAAGAACGGTCGCTGGACAGCATGCGCCGCTAACAACGAGACGCCGTCCCAACACCCTGCCCGGCCAGCACGGTGTTCGGCGGGGAACCTCAAGGAACCCTGATTAAGAGCCCGCCGGCGCCCGAAGAAGGTGCCACCAAACCGCGACGCCCGCCGAACAGCAAAGGCGTCCACCCCAAACGAACGAGGACATTGTGTACGAAGGCGCAGTACAAGAGCTGATCGACGAGCTCGGCCGGCTCCCCGGCATCGGGCCGAAGTCGGCGCAGCGCCTGGCCTTCCACATCCTTGAGGCCGATCCCGAGGACATGAAGCGGCTGGTCGCGGCCATCACCACAGTCAAAGAACGGGTGAAGTTCTGCACTGTCTGCGGCAATGTCACCGAGCAGGAGCTGTGCAACATCTGCCGCGATCCGCGCCGCGACCCCTCCGTGATCTGCGTGGTCGAGGAATCCAAGGATGTCCTCGCGGTGGAACGCACACGGTCCTTCCGCGGCCGATACCACGTCCTCGGTGGCGCCATCAATCCGATCGCCGGAATCGGGCCCGAGCAACTCCGTATCCGCGAGCTTCTGACCCGGCTCAACGACGGCGCCATCCAGGAAATCATCATCGCGACCGACCCCAACCTTGAAGGCGAAGCGACGGCCACCTACCTGGCCCGCATGTTGAAGTCGATCGGCATCACCGTCACCAGGCTTGCCTCCGGCCTCCCGGTGGGCGGAGACCTGGAGTACGCGGACGAAGTTACCCTCGGAAGGGCCTTCGAGGGTCGCCGCAACGCCCTCATGTAGGCAGCCCGTTTCCCGGAACGCCCCTGACGCCGCTGCGGACCCTTAGGCGACCCGCCCGGCTTACGCGATCCGCGTCCCGCTAGCCAACCGGCCTGCGGGCGTCCGCAGCGAACGCCAGCCGAGCCACATGAGCAACCCCGTCAGAACCAGTTGCAGGCCGAGTCCCAGTGGCCACAAGGGCGTCGTCTGTTTGAGGTACTGCGGCTGCGGCACGCCGTTTGCGCACAGGTAGGAGTGGTCCGGCCCGGCGAGCGCGGACCTGGCACCCTGGCTGATGCCTTCGATCATGCCGACCGAGTAGAAGGCGCTTCCGGAACGGTCCGGATACGGAATGGCGTCGGCCACCACCACGTAGGGATTCAACGCGAGCATCCACGCCACGCGTTCGGTCCGGGCGGCCGGGTGCTCAATCAAGGGACCCTCGCAGGTGTAAGCCGGTTGCGCCGGTTCAAGCGGTTGCCCCTGCTGATTCGGCTGCACGGGCGCATACAAGACGCCACGGCCAACGGGAGAGTTGGCCACTACCGTGCCCTGCGCCAGTTGCGTTCCCAGTCCGAAGGAAATCAAGGATCCGACCACCAGTGCGGCGACTGCCAAGTAGGTCACCACGATCGAGAACAAGGGCCGCCCCGCAAGCGCAGAAATCCCCACGCCCATCCCGCAGACAACGGCCAGTTCCACCGCCAGCATCAGCAAGGAAACCACGACGTGCCCCGGGGTCAGGCCGCCTTGGAACATTCCGAAGACAAGGAACGGGGCACTCGTCGCCAGGAAGGCGAGCGCAGCGAGCCATCCCGCGCAGAACTTGCCCCAGAGAATCTGGCCCGGAGTCAGCAAGGTGATCTGCAGGATGGCGAGTGTGCCCCCTGTGCGGTCACCGTTGATGGCATTGGCCGACAGCGCGGGCGCCACGAGCAGGGCAAACAGGAGCACGAAAGCCAGGACGACCTCGAAGATCATGGACCCGGCCCCGTCCTGCTGCGCCAGTGCCGACGGCGGCATCGTGGAACGACGCACTTCCATGCTGGCGTTCCAGGCGAGCCAGGTCAGCCACGTCACTACGGCGATCACAAAGAACCAGATGCCCAACATGATGTACCAGCCGCGGGAACGCAACCGTTGTTTCATCTCAAGGACCACGACGTCGCGGATCCCGCCAAGATAGCCAACGACGGCGTTCCCGCCGCCCGTAGCTCCCTGCGGACCCGCAGTGCCCGGCACGGTGTGATTCACGTTGCTCATTGCCTCTCCGTATCCAGGTTCATGTACGTCTCTTCGAGGGCACCGGCTGCCGGGGCGAAGGAAACCACGCTGATGCCGGACCGGACGAGTTCGCCCAAGAGGGCGGCAGCGCCGTCGTCGTGCGTCAGCAGCAAGGTGACCGACGGGCGGCGGCCCGCCTCCACGCGGTGTTCCAGCCCCAGCTCGCCGAGCTTTGCCATGAGGGCCGCGTTGTCGAGGGCTGTGATGGCGTAGCGCCGGCCCTGCAGGGCGGCCTCCTCGAGGGTCTGCTGTTTCACGGTGCGGCCCTGGCTGACGAACACCGCTCCGTCCGCGATTTCATCGAGTTCACTGAGCACGTGAGAGGAAACCACCACGGCTTTCCCTTCCCCGGCCAGGCGGCGCAGCAGGTTTCGGAGCTCCACGCGGGATCCCGGGTCGAGGCCCGACGCCGGCTCGTCGAGCAGAAGCACGGAGGGGTCGTGGATGAGGGCCCTGGCCAGGCTGAGACGTTGTTGCTGGCCTCTGGAGAGGACCCGGGCCGGCTGGTCGGCAAGGGTGTCCAGCCGGACAAGTTCGAGCAACCCGGCAACGCGCTGGGCGATACCGGACTTGGGCAGACGGTAAAAGCGCGCCATCTGGACCAGGATTTCGCGTGCGGTCAAGGACTCCCACACCCCCAGGGTGTCCGGCATCCAGCCGATCCGAAGCCGCGCGGCGGCGCTGTCGTGCAGGGGATCCAGGCCGTTGATCCGGATGGTCCCGGAGTCGGGCCGCAGAAGCGAGGCAAGCATGAGAAGGAGGGTCGTTTTGCCTGCGCCGTTGGGACCGATGAGCGCCGTGACCTTCCCTGGCGGGGCATGGAAATCGATGTGCTCCACCGCGTGGACCGTACCGAAGCGGCGTGAGACGCCTTCCGCGGATACTCCGAGTGCGCCGCTCACCGGGACGCTTGAACTTTCAGCTATGGACATGCTCTACTCACCTGTTTCCCCCAAACAGAACAAGTACGCTTCAATTCCCGTGAGCCCACATGCCCGCAGGCTGCGTATTTCTTGATCGTACGCCAAGCCGAAACCGCCCGGCATGCACGCAAGGGCCGAGATTTGGTCACAATTCCCCCGCCCGCCGCGCCCGGCGATAAACTGGCCACATAAGCCACGTAGCCGTGCCGCTACCTGGCCACGCAACGTACGATCCCCAATTGATGCAGTGAGGGTGCGCGCATGAGTTTGCCCACTACCGATGTGAAAACCGAAGACCTGACCGCGCCGGCTGCCAAGACCAAGCAGCTGATCGTGCAGAAGTTCGGCGGCTCCTCGGTGTCCGATGCAGAAGGCATCAAGCGTGTTGCCCGCCGCGTTGTCGACGCACAAAAGGCCGGCAACGAGGTCGTCGTGGTGGTTTCGGCCATGGGAGACACCACGGACGAACTCCTGGATCTCGCCGCCCAAGTCACCGATTCTGCTCCCGCCCGTGAGATGGACATGCTCCTTTCCGCAGGCGAGCGCATCTCCATGGCCCTGCTCGCGATGGCCATCAACAAGTTCGGCGCCTCAGCGCAGTCGTTCACCGGCTCCCAGGCCGGCATGATCACGGACGGCATCCATGGCAAGGCCCGCATCATCGACGTCGACCCCCACCGCATCCGTACCGCATTGGACAAAGGGCATGTCGCCATCGTGGCCGGCTTCCAGGGCATGACCCGAAGCACAAGGGAGATCACTACCCTTGGCCGCGGCGGATCCGATACAACTGCGGTGGCCCTCGCCGCCGCGCTCGAGGCGGACGTCTGCGAAATCTACACGGACGTCGACGGCATCTACACGGCCGACCCCCGCGTGGTCTCCACGGCAACGAAGATCGACCGTATCTCGAGCGAGGAAATGCTGGAACTGGCAGCTTCCGGCGCCAAGATCCTGCACTTGCGTTGCGTGGAATACGCCCGCCGATTCGGCGTGCCCCTGCACGTCCGGTCCTCATTCAGCCAGAACGAAGGCACTTGGGTCCTGCCCAGCGCCGACGACAAGATCACGATTCAAGAGGGAGTTGCCTTGGAGCAGCCAATCATCTCCGGTGTTGCACACGACCGTTCAGAAGCCAAGGTCACCGTGGTCGGCGTCCCGGACATCCCGGGCAAGGCCGCCGCAATTTTCCAGGTCATCGCCAAGGCGCACTCGAACATCGACATGATCGTCCAGAACGTGTCCACTCACGGTACCGGCCGCACGGACATCTCGTTCACCCTGCCCATCGTGGAAGGCGCCGATGCCCTCACCGCCCTGCGTGCCGCGCAGCCTGAAATCGGCTTCGAAAGCATCGAATACAACGAGAACGTCGGCAAGCTTTCGCTGATCGGCGCCGGGATGCGTTCGCACCCGGGCGTGTCCGCCACCTTCTTCAAGGCACTCTCCGACGCCGGGATCAACATCAACATGATTTCCACCTCGGAGATCCGCATCTCTGTCGTCACTCACGCCGATCTGCTGGATGACGCCGTGCGCGCCATCCACAAGGCGTTCGAGCTCGACGGCGACGCCGAGGCAACCGTCTATGGCGGCACCGGCCGCTAGCCGGCCTCCCGGACGGGAACGCACAGTCGGGCACCCGCCGTCGGGATCTGAAGTACTTAAACGTGAAAGAACCGGAGCTCATGCTCCGGTTCTTTTGCATTGCTGCGGCATTGGCGCCGCGGAGCGGCTTCAGGCGCTTTCCTTGCGGATTCCGTAGTGGTGGCCTTGGTCGTCTGTTTCGACGACGAAATGTCCCAGGTCTTCTTCCGACGCCGCCTCGAAGTCGTCATGCTTGTGGACTACGGGCGTATCAATGTCGCCCCGGGTTGCCGGGCCGAACCAGAAACGCAGTCGATCTGTGACTTTCATAAAGGTATCGAGTGCATGTCCCACAATTCCCACCTCCTTCCCCGCTGCGAGGTCCAGCCGTGCGGTTGGAGCTGAGTGGTTCCAGTGAGGCCAATTTTACGCCCGGAACCCGTAAAAGGCCCCGATCGGCGTCAATCGCTGAGAGGCAGGAGCCTTTTACCGAAGGGACTTGTCGTCCGGGTTCCTGGGGACCACGTAGGTGCTGCCGTCCGGCCTGCGGATCGTCTCCCATTGCTGCGCTTCGGCCTGGCGCCGCGCGAGGAGGCGCTTGTTCTCCTCGGTCATTTCATGATCCAGGGAACTGCTGTGCGCCGGACCGAAAATGATCCGCAGCTTGCCGGTTGCACGCATGAATCGCTGGGTCATGGTCTCTTTGGCCACCTGGTCTACCCTCTCTCAAAAGGATGTTGCGCTTTAATAGTACACTAACAATTAGTGCACTAACTATTGACCGGTACAAACCGGTCGCCGACACGGAACGGAGCAAGCCATGGCTGCCGCAAGCACACCCATTGCCCCCGAAACCACCGCCCCGCCGGAAGACGATCTTTTGCTTGAGCGTCAGTTATGCTTCGCCCTGACGGTGGCGTCGCGGAGCGTGGTGGGCGTCTACAAGCCGGTGCTAGAAAAGATGGGGCTGACGCATCCGCAGTACCTCGTGATGCTCGCCCTGTGGGAACGCAGCCCGCGCACGCTCAAGGACATCAGCGAGGCACTCCTGCATGAGCCGGCCACTCTTTCACCGATCCTGCGCCGGCTCGAAGAGGCAGGATTCGTGACCCGCAACCGCATCCACGGAAACGAACGGGCCCTCGCCATCACTTTGACCGAAGCCGGCGCCGCCCTCCGGCAACAAGCGACGGCTGTGCCGGGAGCCATCATGGAGCGGCTCCAACTCAGCCGGGCCCAAGTAGCGGAACTTCACCGGGCGATGACCGGGCTCATCGCGGCCACTCAACACCCTGCTGCCGCAACGGGCGATAAACTGGCATAAATCAAGGAGAACCCCATGCGCCTGCGAATAGTCCGGTCTGTGCTGGCCGTCGTCGCCGTCGCTGGTCTTGCCGCCTGCACGCCTGGCACCGGGGGCGGTTCGCCCAGCAGTTCGGCGCCTGGCAGCAGCGCGTCGTCCTCGCCGTCGAGCAGCCCTACCGGGCTTTTGCCTGACGAGACGGCGTCTCCCAGCGGCAAACCGACTCCTTCGCTCTCCCCCACCGCGCCCAGCTCCCCCGGCCGCGGAGATGCCGAACTTTCCATCATGGTCAAGCTCTCCCCTACTGCGGCCGCTGAGAGCTACACGCTCGTCTGCACCGGCGGCGTCCCCGCTGCGGAAAGCCACCACCCCACCGCAGCCGCAGCGTGCGCCGCCCTCAAAAAGAACCCGGCCCTGCTTACGCGCACGCCGCGCCCCAGTGACCAAGTCTGCAGCCAGCGTTACGGCGGACCCCAGACGGCAATAGTCACCGGCGCCGTTGATGGCGCGGGCATCGAGTCCTCCTACAAGCTCACGGACGGCTGCGAAATTTCCGCCTGGGCCGCCGTCGCCGACATCATTGGTTCAAGCGGTGCCGGAGCTTAAATACACGCACCTCCCGCAAGAGAAATGGCTCGCACTGGAGGCTGCCCACCACGTCCGCGTCGAACGCTACGCCAAGCCCTACCTGGCCCGCCGCTCCGCAGGCCAGAAGCATCCCGTCGAAGACTTCCTCTTCACCTACTACACCCAGAAGCCCGGCCAGCTGCTGCGCTGGCACCCGGGCGACGGCGTCGTGCTCTCCGGCCCCAAAGCGGCGGAGCGGGCCGGGTGGAAATATTACCGAGTGCTCGACGACGGCGCGCTGGCGGCCGCGGGCCTGCCAGCCGGTATCGTTGCGGTCGCCTTCGATCGCCGCAAGTTCGCGGCCGACCGCACCGAGGCCATCCGCTTCGCCGGCATCATCCTGTCCGGAACCGCCGCGCGGGCCGCCCAGTTTGGTTGCTTCGGACTGCACGAGTGGGCCATGGTCTACCGCCAGGACAAGTTCGATCTTCGCCACGAGTACCTCAAGCTGCGACTCGGCTCCGAAGGCACAGACACCGTAGTGGAAGACAACCGGATCCGCTGCTCGCACTTCGACGCCTTCCGTTTCTACACTCCGGACGCCATCCCGCTCAACGAACTCGCCCCTACGCGGGACAACCAGCGCACCATGGAACAACCCGGCTGCCTGCACGCCAACATGGACCTCTATAAATGGGCGTACAAACTGGCGCCGGCCCTGCCGAGCGAACTCGTGATGGACTGCTTCGAACTGTCCTGGCGGATCCGCGCCATGGACATGCAGGCCTCCCCCTATGACCTTGAAGAGTGGGGCTATCCGGCCATCAGGATCGAGACGCCGCAAGGCAAGGCCGAGTACGTTGAGTATCAGAGGGCCTTCGCCGCCGAGGCCCAAGCGCTCCGTGCCCGGGTCCTCGATGAAGTGCAGCCGCTTCTGGATCTCCTCGCACAAACACCGTCTCACGAAGGACAGCAATGACTTCAGGCACAGGAAAGTACGACGTCGAACTCACCATCACGCTGACGGAGGCACCAGGCGCCGCGGACTATGAGTTCGTCCTGCTCGGCTCTGGCGGCGAAGTCTCCGAAGGCTCGACCCTTCCGGACCCCCGCGCGGCGCTTGCCGCCGTCGAGCAATTCGGCGAAGAGATCTTCTTTCCGGTTCCCCGGCCGGACCGTATTTGCACCCAGCAATACGGCGGTCCGCAGGTGGCAACGGTTACGGGCAGGTTCCGCGGGCGCGAGGTCAGCAGCCGCTTCAGCCGGACGGACGGCTGTGAGATCGCCCGGTGGCGCACCATGGCCGCCCTCCTCGGCGGCATGGCAGGATCCACAGGAAGCATCTAACGACGCTCGCTCACAAACAACCCCTCCCGGCCGCACGCCCGCTCACAAACAACCCCTCCCGGCCGCACGCCCGCTCACATGATCTGCAAGAGGGTTCCGCCGTTTGGCCACATACGTGAGCGGGCGTCCGGGGTTAACAAGAAAGCGGCCGGCGGGGTATCCCGCCGGCCGCCGCCTTGCATTTCTGTCAGACGATCATTGCCGCGCTAAAGGGCGTTGTTTGACTGGTCCTCCCCTTCATTCTGCAGTTTGCCCTTGCCGTGCTGGCCTTCCTGGTCATCATTAGGCGCGACGGACACGCTGCCGTTTGCCGAGACCAGGACTGACACAAACGTCGGCGAGCTGGTGCCGGCAAAAGTGAGTCGGCCGATGTAGGAACCCGGCGTCAGGTTGTTCCATGCGAAGGTGAGCTTCCCGGATTTGCCGTTCTTTATCTTGATCGGGTTGGGCGTGACCGTGGCGTTGCCTTGGTTTGCGCCCAGGATTGCCGCATCAACGCTGGCCTTGGTGGGCCGGTTGTTAGGGCTGGCATACAGGTTCGCGATGATGGTGTATGTCCCAGGCTGCGGGTTGTCGAGCGAGAGCGACTCACTTGCGCTCGGTGTCGCTGCCGTGAACAGCTGACCCGACGGCGACAGAACATACAGATCGAAATCCGCGGTGGGATCGGAAGAAATTACCGAGAATTTCGCGAACGCTGTTCCGGGGGGAACCGTGGCGGTCTTGACGAAGTTCGAGGCGTCGTTCGCAACAGCCACGGGACCTGGAACAAGCTCCGCGGCCGAGGAATCAGCCTTGGAGAGGCCGTCGATGGTCACAGCCGTGGGCGAATCGGAACCGGAGACGATGTTGATGTCCGCCGAGCCGCTTGCCTGCTGGGACGTGAAGGCGACGCTCTTGGAGGCCAGCACCGACTGCGGACGGACCGCAATCGGAGAGACCACCGACTTATTGGCGCCTTCCCACTTCAACGATCCCATCGCGAAAGTACCCAGTGGCGCGCTCTTGTTTTCGAAGGTCACTGTGAAGGTCTTCTTCTGGCCCGCGTCTTTGAAATTCAGCACGGACGGGGTGACCTTGACGTCAACGCCAGGGACGTTGACTGTGGCCCGGTACTGTCCCGGGGTCAGCGCGGTGACGGTGCGGGTGACCTCGATTTTGCCCGCGAGGTTACCCAGGGCGAACGACGGAAGGTTCATGTCGCGCGGCAGTGTCGAGCCAAGTCCCGGCTTGCCGAGATCGACGCCGGTGCCCTGGATGAACTTCAAGTAGTCCTCGGTTCCGGCATCGTAGACCAGGCCCGGCTCCAGCACGCTGGCAGGGTTCATCTCTCCTGCACCGGTAGCGAAGACGTCCTGGTTCTTGCTTCCATCGGCGAGCTTGACGTCACTCGCCGTCGTCATCATGGCCGACTTGACCATCGCCGGTGACCAATCGGGATTCTTCGCCAGGATCAAGGCCCCGAAACCTGCAATGTGCGGGGACGCCATCGAGGTACCGGACATGAATCCGTACTCATCACCCTTGCTGCCGATCGGCGAAACACCTGCGAGCACCGCAACGCCGGGAGCCGAGACGTCCGGCTTGAGGAGATCCGAATCCGTGGCGAGGAGCGGGCCGCGGGAAGAGAATCCGGCGATCTGCGGCTGGGCCTCGAGCGGAAGACCGGTGGTGTCGTGGTCAACGAGCGAAACAGTAAGCCCC
The DNA here is from genome assembly GCF_021789175.1 of Arthrobacter sp. FW306-2-2C-D06B. NCBI lineage: Bacteria > Bacillati > Actinomycetota > Actinomycetes > Micrococcales > Micrococcaceae > Arthrobacter > Arthrobacter sp. FW306-2-2C-D06B. The sequence goes on along the minus strand of NZ_CP084560.1, from coordinate 372,267 downwards.
GGGTTTGCCGCGACCTTGTCCTTGATGGCTTGCGATGCCGGAGGATTCACATGGACGGTGGGCACCGCGTGCTTGTCGGTGTCCAAGGAGGAGCTGGCGAGGTTCACGAGGATCATGCCCACGCCGCCACCGCGGAGCACCTCGGCGCTCTTGGCGACTCGGTCAACCACCCCACGGTCACACACCACTACTTTGCCGGCGATTTTCGCCGGGTCCAGGGACCCAGGCGCGCAGAGTGCTGCGTTACCGGCACCGGAGGCTGCGTTTGCGGAGAGCACGACGCCGGCCCCGCTCACCTGGTGGTTCATGATGCTCGCTCCGCGGAACTTGGTGCCGTCGGAGAATTCGACGGTTCCCTGGAGCTCCTGGGAGAAGGAGGTAGCCGCAACCGTGGTCATCCAGGGTGCGCCGTGGTTGACGGTGCTGGCCTGCGGACCGGAGTTACCGGCGGACGCTGCCACAAAGATCCCGGCCGACGCAGCAGAGAGGAACGCGAGCGAGACAGGGTCGGTGGTGGTGTCCGTCGCGCCGGAAATGGAGTAATTCAGGACGTCCACGCCGTCGGCAATAGCCTGGTCAATGGCGGCGATGGCCGCGGAACTGTAGCAACCGCCCGTATTGGGGTCGGTGTCTTCCCAGCAGACCTTGTAGATGGAGAGCTTGGCAGCTGGTGCCACTCCGCTCGTCTTGCCGAAGCTACGGCCATCCACGAACGTTTCCACACCGGAGTTGCCTGCGGCTGTGCTGGCCGTGTGTGTACCGTGGCTCACGACGTCGATGGGTGAGATCTGTTCCTGGGGAGCCCGCTGGGCTGGCGGAACCGTCTGGATGAAGGCGTCCGCGAAGTAGTGGGCGGCCAGGACTTTGGAATTGCAGGCAGTTCCGTCAAACGCTGCCCCGGTGTCCGTGCCCTTCTGGCACTCGCCTATGAAAGTATCTCCATTGGCCTTCAGCATGGCGATCTTGCCGTCACCCGTGCGGTACGGGACGCCAACTTGGGGGTCCCCGACCAGCGGCTGGACAGGATCGCCGGCGAAAAACTTGCTTGTGGGCGTGTAGCCGGTGTCGATGACGCCCACCACGGTCCCCTTGCCGGCCTGGTCCTGGCCGCCGAACTGGGTGTTCCACGCGCCGTTCGGTCCGCTGAGGTTGAGGAAATCGGTGGTGGAGTAGTCGGGAGCGGACTGCGTGTCCGGGGCTACGAGGAGAACATCGGGGTTCTTCGCGAGATTGACGGCCTGGTTCGCGGAGAGGGTGGCGCTGAAGCCGTTGATGGCTGTGGTGTAGTCGCGATTGATGCTCACGCTCTGCTGCTTGGCCACGTCCTGCTGCTTCTGCTGCAAGTGGGCCTGGTACTGCTTCACTTCGGCCCTGCCGACGTCAAGCTTCTTGCCGGATTGTGGCTTGGTGGGCACATAGCCGGGCGTTCCGCCGTCGTAAGTGGCCGCTGGCTTCTCTGCCAGCACCACTACGTAGCGGCCATCCTGATAAGACTTGGGGTCGACATTCCGGGCAACCCCCGCAACCGTTGATCCGAAGACCGTTGAGCCGGAAGCGGGCGAAGCATGAGCGGGTGTCAAAGCCACCGAGGAGAGCAGAACCGGTAGTCCGACGGCCAAAGCCGCAGCTTTTCGAAGCCCCCCGCTTCTAATGAAGCTCTTTCCTTGTGAATTCACGAGTGATTGCACCTTTCCGGGCGATCGTGGCGGTCATGTCAAGATCAATCAACTAGGGACGGGCACCGATTGACAGTTCTTGTAATCAGCTAAAGCCCAGCCGTTTCATAGAGTACAGAGTGATAGCTGAATATGACATAGGACACATTTCACGTTTTTTGTCATGTCATTCGGCATCAGAATACATCCGCACGCAGCAGCGGGCACGCCCCCGTCGGAAGGGACGTGCCCGCTGTGCGGATATTCAGATATTGATGACGAAGGCGGTCTTAAAGGAGCCTCAGGCGTGTTGGTACGTCAGGCAATCGGCGGCTTCGGCACCGGGGCCGATCCGGACATCGTGGGCCTCGCACATGAGGTTGTTGTTGTGGGTGCATTCCGAGCGCTGGCAGGCACCCACATGCGCCAGAACTTTGGGAAGTCCTCCCATGAGCCCGGTGTCAATGAAGGTGGCACAGGATGCGTGGTCCGCGGTTCCGCCGATCGTAATCCCGTACGCGGTGCAGCCATGATGGTTGAATCCGCAGCTGCCAACGCTGCATGCGGACACTTCGGCGACGTGTTCGGTCATTGCTCCTCCTGTTGGACGGGGAATTTCCTAGACAGTAATTCCAAGCTACTCCCGAATACGCGCCTTTAACCCGGAGGATTAGCGCATTTGCGCGTACCCTATTGCGCTCCGGACGGTGTCAGCGGCCCGGGACACGCTAAGAATGGGTCCCCCGCAACGCATCGCTGATTTTGGCCCTCGTCGAAGCATCGGGCGGGACGGAAATGCGGTTTTCCCGGGCAGCCCGGTCCGCCATGATCCTTTGGAAAACCACCCTCCCCAGGCCGGCGAAAACAGCGGCAAGGACCACGGGCAAAACCATCGACTTAGCGTTTTCGGCCATGCCGCAATCCTAGTGACGCAACCCACCCTCGGCCAGAGCCGCCGTCGTTCAGTGCCCCGAGCCGCCGTCGGGCATTGAAAACCCCCGACGACGGCGGTGCGCCGCCGCGAATTGGCGCGTACCTTTTGCCTGGTTGCCACCTCTTCACCGATCTCCGGCAAATAGGGTATGTAGCGATTTGGCCGGTAGAATGGGCATGCAAGCTCGCGGAGCGCCCCCCTTATTCCGTAAGACCCTGCCGCTAAACACTGTTGCTGAACGCTGTTTGGAGGCAGTTCCGGCGTGAGACGGCACCACTCCGCGGCAGCCTTTAACCAAGGTTTAACCAACGCTCACGCACAGGAGTTACCGGATGCCCCGGATCGTCGTCGACGTCATGCCCAAGCCCGAGATTCTGGACCCTCAGGGGAAGGCCATCGTGGGCGCACTGCCCCGCCTCGGCTTCACCAGCTTTAGCGCAGTCCGCCAGGGCAAGCGCTTCGAACTGACCGTCGACGGCGAGGTGACCGACGCCATCCTCGCCCAGGCCCGCGAAGCCGCCGAGACCCTGCTGTCCAACCCGGTGATCGAAGACGTCGTCAACGTCGAGGTCGTCGAGGCCTGACATGACTGAACTTCCTTTGATCGGCGGAGCCCCTGTGGCCGTCGAACCCCATTTGCTTGGGGCCAAGATCGGCGTCGTCACCTTCCCCGGTACCCTTGACGACCGCGACGCCGCCCGTGCGGTACGCCTCGCAGGCGGCACCGCCGTCGCGCTCTGGCATGCCGACACGCACCTGGCCGACGTCGACGCCGTCGTCATCCCGGGCGGTTTCTCCTATGGCGACTACCTGCGCGCCGGCGCGATTTCCCGCTTCGCTCCGCTGATGTCCCGCATCATCGATGCTGCCAACAGCGACGCCAAGCTGCCCGTGTTGGGTATTTGCAACGGCTTCCAGATCCTGACCGAATCGCACCTGCTCCCGGGCTCCATGATCAAGAACGACCACTTGAAGTTCTTGTGCCGCGACCAGGTGCTGCGCGTAGAGAACAACACGACCGTGTGGACCTCGGATTACGAGGCAGGCGAGGAAATCACGGTTCCGTTGAAGAACCAGGATGGCCAGTACATCGCTGACGACAAGACCTTGGACTCCCTTGAGGCCGAGGGCCGCGTCGTGTTCCGCTACGTCGGCTGGAACCCGAACGGTTCACGCCGCGACATCGCCGGCATCAGCAACGCCGCAGGCAACGTGGTGGGCCTCATGCCGCACCCGGAGCACGCGGTGGAGCCCGGATTCGGCCCGGAGTCCAACGCCGGCACGGACGGCTTGGGCTTCTTCACCTCCGTCCTGAACAAGATCGTGGGAGGCGCACAGTGACTACCTCAGCCGAAACCGTCGGCAAGAAGTTCAACATCGACACGGTCGAGAACGCGGCCAAGACGCCGGACACCGAGCTTCCCTGGGCCGAACTCGGCCTGAAACAAAACGAGTTCGACGAGGTCGTCAAGGTCCTGGGCCGCCGCCCTACCGGCGCCGAACTCGCCATGTACTCCGTCATGTGGAGCGAGCACTGCTCCTACAAGTCCTCGAAGAACCACCTGCGCCAGTTCGGCGAAAAGGTGACCGAGGAGATGAAAAAGGACATGCTCGTGGGCATCGGCGAAAACGCCGGCGTCACCAACTTGGGCGACGGCTGGGCCGTGACGTTCAAGATCGAGTCCCACAACTCGCCGTCGTTCGTGGAGCCCTACCAGGGTGCCGCAACCGGCATCGGCGGCATTGTCCGCGACATCATCTCCATGGGTGCCCGTCCCGTGGCCGTGATGGATCCGCTGCGTTTCGGCGCCATCGACCACCCGGACACGGCCCGCGTCATGCATGGCGCCGTTGCCGGCATCGGTGGCTACGGCAACTCGCTTGGCCTGCCGAACATCGGCGGCGAAATGGTGTTCGACTCCGTGTACCAGGGCAACCCGCTGGTCAACGCGTTGGCAGTCGGCGTCATGCGCCACGAAGACATCCGTTTGGCCAACGCCTCCGGCAAGGGCAACAAGGTAGTCCTCTTCGGTGCGCGCACCGGCGGCGACGGCATTGGCGGCGCATCGGTGCTGGCCTCGGAATCCTTCGACGACACCAAGCCCTCCAAGCGCCCCGCTGTCCAGGTAGGCGACCCGTTCGCCGAAAAGGTGCTCATCGAGTGCTGCCTGGAGCTGTTCAAGGGTTCGCTGGTTGAAGGTATCCAGGACCTTGGAGCCGCGGGCATCTCCTGCGCCACGTCCGAACTCGCTTCCAACGGCGACGGCGGCATGCAGGTTGAGCTGACCTCCGTGCTGCTCCGCGATCCCACCCTGACCCCGGGTGAAATCCTGATGTCCGAGTCGCAGGAACGCATGATGGCGGTTGTCACCCCTGAGAACATCGCCGCTTTCGAAGCGGTCATGGACAAGTGGGCAGTGGAGTACTCGTGGCTGGGCGAAGTGACCGACACCGGCCGCCTGATCATCACGTGGGAAGGCGAAGTCATTGTCGACGTCGACCCGCGCACCGTTGCCCACGATGGTCCGGTCTACGACCGCCCGTTTGCCCGCCCCTCGTGGCAGGATTCCGTGCAGGCCGACACCTTCACGGGCTCCGTGCAGGACGCCGGCCGCCCGTCGACTTCCGGGGAGCTGGCCGCTGCCATTACCGAGCTCATTGCTTCACCGAACATGTGCAGCAAGGCCTGGATCACCAAGCAGTACGACCGCTACGTCGGCGGCAACACCGCCATGGCGTTCCCGGACGACGCTGGAGTGGTCCGGGTGGACGAGGAAACCGGCCTCGGCGTGGCCCTGGCTACCGACGCCAACGGCCGCTACACCTACCTCGACCCTTACCACGGTGCACAGTTGGCGCTGGCCGAGGCCTACCGGAACGTCGCCACTTCCGGCGCTGTCCCCATGGCCGTCAGCGACTGCCTGAACTTCGGTTCCCCCGAGGACCCGGACGTCATGTGGCAGCTGGCCGAGTCCATTCGTGGTCTGTCGGACGCTTGCATGGAGCTGGGCGTCCCGGTCACAGGCGGCAACGTCTCGCTGTACAACCAGACCGGTACCGTGCCGATCCACCCCTCTCCCGTGGTTGCAGTGCTGGGCAAGCTCGACGACGTCGCGCGCCGCACGCCGTCCGGCTGGAAGGAAGATGGCCAGGCCATCTACCTGCTCGGCACCACTGCAGCAGAGCTGGACGGTTCGGAATGGTCCAACCTGCGTGGACACCTCGGTGGCTTGCCGCCGAAGGTTGACCTGTCCATCGAGCGCCAGCTGGGCGAAATCCTCATCAACGCTTCGCGCGACGGCATGATCGACGCCGCGCACGACCTCTCCGAGGGCGGCCTTGCCGCTGCGCTGGTGGAGTCCGCACTTCGCTACGGCGTGGGCGCCCGGATTGCACTGGACGAACTCGTGGAGCGCGACGGCGTGGACCTGTTCACCGCATTGTTCTCCGAGTCCCAGGGCCGGGCCATCGTGTCCGTTCCGCGCTCCGAGGAAATCCGCTTCAAGGACATGTGCACCGCCCGCGGCTTCGCCCACCTCCGGATCGGCGTCGTCGACGCTGCAGGCGGCAAGCTGGAGATCAACGGCGTGGACGAGCTCTCCTTGGACGCGCTCAACGAAGCCCACGAGGCCACCCTGCCGAAGTACTTCGGCTAACCCCACCGGGCGTCACCATCGATTGCTCCGTAACTGCCGTTTTGACTATTCAGAACGACAGTTGCGGAGCAATCGTTTTTAAGGACTGGTGGAACGCCAACCGGCTTGGACCAGTGCCGTCCGGATCTTCGCCACGGCCGACCTGGCATCGTTGAACATGTGGCGCTTTGAGATCCGGACCTCCGTCCAGCCCAGCGCCTCATACCGCTCCGAGCGGCTAATGTCCCGCACCACTTGTGCTTCGTTGCCGTGGCCCTCGCCCTCGTACTCGATGCCGATCCTGTATTTCTTGTATGACAAGTCAGGCTGCAGGAACCTCCCGCCGTCCCTGGCCTCAACCGGCACGTTGAGTTCGGGTTCGGGTAATCCTGCTCTCGCGATGGCCAACCGGAGCAAGGATTCCTGCGGGGAATCGGAGCCCACACGAATCAGCCGGATGGCCTCCTTGGCTTTGCGCAGGCCGCGCTTGCCCTTGTGGCGATCGATCATCCGCTGAAGATCCGCGAGAGTGCACAACGGCGTGTCTCGCCCTTCGAATTCAACCCGCGGCCTCCGCACACAGCTGTCCCCCATGACCACCAATTCGTCCACGGTCAGCATCTCGGCCATGTCCAGCCAAGTGCGCTCCACGGTGGTGACAGCGACGCCGTCAACCGTCGTGACCTCGTCCTCATAGAGCTTCATGCGGTGGACGACGACATGTGGACGGTTGAGGTGTGCTGCACCCTCCGGTCTAATCACGTGGAACATCTGTGTTGGCTCCTTCTGGCGACGCCGCGGCAGATCAAGAAGCTCTGCCGCGGTGAGGTGGGATGCGGCGCATCGCTCATTGACCTCGACGAAAGGGCGCACACGGACGGACAAGGGGAGCTCCGCCGTCGGGCGCTCCGAACGGATCCCCTTACCGAGTCTCTTCAGAGAGCCGTGCCGCAGACGCCTGGCACTGACACCCTCCCGGGCCGCCTCGGCGATAGTGAACGGCCGCGTCTCGAGGCTCACGGGGAGGCGACGCGGGGTTTTCATGACCCCATCAGAGCAGAAAACGACCAACCTCGCAGAAGTTATCCACAGCCTCCATCGATTGCTCCAGAACGGTCGTTTTGAGCCCTCAAAACGACGTTTACTCAGCAATCGATGTGAAAAAGGGGTCAGTCTTCGCTGTGGAGGTCCCGGCGTCGGGCGCTCAGCAGCTCGAGTTCGGGGCGCGCGGCAACGAAGCGTTCGACGGCGTCGAGCACCTCCACGAGATGCGCCCGGTCTGCTGCCACTGCGCCTGCGCCGATGAGGACGCGCCGATGCTGGTCCAAGTGCCCGGTCTCGGCGGCAGAGACCTCGAAACGCCGTTTCAACTCGGCGATCAGCGGGCGCACGAGAGAGCGTTTCTCCTTGAGGCTGTGCACTTCGCCCAGGAGGATGTCGAACTCGATCCACGCGATCCACATGCGCCCATCGTATCCAGTAGTCGCGTGCCCTCCCGCTTGGGAGCCCACGGTGGCAAGATGAGGACAGACCAAAGGAGCTCCATGGGCGCGGACGATCATATGAACAAAGCTGGCAATGCGGTGTCCCGGGGCGCCGATTCGGTGGGAGATGCCGTAGACGACGCCAAGGATTCACCGGCTGTCCGGGTCGTGGCGCGGGCAGGCTTCGTTGCCTTAGGGCTGATACACCTTCTGATCGGGATCATCGCCCTCGGGATCGCGCTGGGCTCGTCCGGCCAAGCCGACCAAAGCGGCGCGGTCGGCCAGATGGCCGCCACGCCCGGCGGCGCCGTTCTTTTGTGGGCGGGGCTGATCGCCTGCGGTGTCCTCGCGCTCTACATGGCGAGCGACGCCGTGATGGGGTGGAGCGGGGGCAGCTCGAAGCCCTGGATGAACCGGCTCAAGGCGGCTGGACAGGCAATCGTCTTCGCTGTGGCCGCGGTGACTTTCGGCAGTTTTGCGCTCAGCCGTCCAAGCAGCAGCAGCGAGAAATCCCGTTCGACCAGCGCAGACCTCATGTCCAGCACTCCCGGCACCGTCCTCCTGGTGATCATCGGGGTGGCGCTGCTGGCAGCCGCCGGCACCTACGTCTTCATGGGGATCACACGCAAGTACGAAAAGAACCTGAGGGGAAAACCGTCCGGGGCCTTGGGAGATGCGTTTACGATACTCGGCGTGGTGGGCTATTGCGCGAAAGGGGTGGCGCTCGGCGCCGTCGGCTTGCTCATCCTGATCGCCACAGCGGCGCACGACCCCTCCCAACAAGGCGGCCTCGACTCGGCACTCAAAGCCTTCCTGAAGCAACCCTTTGGCGGATGGGTGCTGGGGTTCGTCAGCCTCGGACTCATGGCCTACGGTATCTATTCCTTGTTCCGTTCCCGTTACCAGCGGCTCTGACGCGGGCCGCGCCGGTTGGCACGGAGCAGCACCTAGAAACGCCCGACGGCGGCCCTCACCAATGGTGGGAACCGCCGTCGGGCGCTTTTTAGCTCGGCCGTGCTATTTGGAAGTGCCTTGCGACACCGAACCCTGAAGCTGGCGCTGGAAGATGACGTAGACGATCAGGACCGGAACCACCGTGACTGTGACGGCCGCGAACAGGGCGCCGAAGTCCACGGCATAACCCATTTGGCCGGCAAAGGCGGCCAGTCCTTGGGATAGCACGCGGGGCCCTGCCGCGTTGATGGCCACCGGAATCAGGAACTGGTTCCACAAGCCCAGGAAGTTGAAGATGGCAACCGAGGCGAGTCCCGGCTTGGCCATCGGCAACATGACCTGGAAGAACGTCCGCCACTCGCCGGCCCCATCCAGGGCAGCCGCTTCCGTGATTTCGTGAGGGAGCGACTTGAAGAAGGAAAACAGAAAGAAGACCGTGAACGGCAGCGCGAAGCCGACGTACACCAAGGTCAAGCCCGGCAGGGTGTTCAGGAGGCCGATTCTCTTCATGACGAAGAACAAAGGCACCATGGCGAGGAAAATCGGGAACGTGAGCCCGGCCAGCATGAGGTAGTAGATCGCTTTGCTTCCGAAGAAGACATAGCGCGCCAGGACGTAGGCGCACATGGCTCCGAGGACCATGACTATCACCAAGGCTGACCCCACCACAATCACGGAGTTGAGGAAGTAGCTTCCGATCCCTGCCTCGGTCCAGGCCTTGACGTAATTGTCGAAGCGCCATTGGGAGGGCAAGGCGAATGGCGAAGCGAAGATCTCGCTGGAGGTCTTGAAGGAGGACATGAAAGTCCACAACAAGGGCAGGATCACGATGAGCGACCAGATAGTCAGTGCCGTATGGGAAACGGCACCCACTACCTTGTCTCCGGGAGTCGTGGCCGGTTTGCGCGGGTTGAAGTGCAGCGACTTCATTTCCTGGCTGGCAATTTTGGTAGTCATCAGAGGGACACATCCTTGTCGCCACCAGTGAGCCTGTTGACCAGGAACACGAGGCCGGAGAAGATCAGGGTGGCTACGGCCAGCACAACGCCCATGGCACTGGCCAGTCCGAACTGGCCCTTGGTGAAGGCGGTGAAGAAGAGCTGCTGGGACATCACCAGGGTGGAGTTGTCCGGGCCACCGCCGGAGTTCAGGGCTGCCATATAGACGAAGGCATCCAGCGCCAAAATGCCCATGTAGATGTAGGCCGTCTGGATGTTGTCCCGGATCAGCGGGATGGTGATCGACACGGCAGTGCGGAAACGCCCCGCCCCGTCAATCCGGGCGGCCTCAAACAGCTCGGCAGGGATACCTTTAATGCCCGCCACGAAAAGCACCATGTAGAAGCCGATGAAGCCCCACACGATCACGAACATCGTGGCGATCATGGCCGTGTTCTTATCCCCGAGCCAAGCGTAGGACTTGAACTGGTCCATGCCGAGGGAAGTGAGGATGCCGTTCAGGAGGCCACCCGAGGGATCGTAGATCTGGCCCCACATGATGCCGATGGCAATCGCCGGAATCGTGTAGGGGAAGAAAGAGACAACCCGGTAGAAGCTGGAATTACGCAGGCCCTTGATCTGGCCCTTGCTGCTGCCGCCCACGGTCACCAACGTTGCCAGCACAAGGCTGAGAATGATGGTGATGATAGGCAGGCAGATGACCAACAGGATGTTGTTCCCCATGGCCTTCATGAAGATGTCATCCGTGAAGAGCTTCCGGTAGTTCTCAAGTCCGATGAAGTTCTGGTCAGGCGAAAAACCGCTCCAGTCCGTCAGGGAGTAGCCGAACGCCTGGATGAAGGGCCAAATCACAAACAGAAGGTAGATCGCCAGGGGCAGGCCCAGGAAGACCACGAAGAAACTGACCTTGTCGAAAGTCAAGGGCTTGCGCCGCCTCTTGTAGACGGGTGGTGCGGTATCCGGAACGACGGCGGCGGACGCGCCGCCGTCGATCCGGAGTGTTTTTGCTTTCACTGAAGTCACTTCACTTCAATCTTCTTGACCGAGCTGTCGTTACGGACCTTGTCGGTGATCTTTTGCAGGTCCGACGTCAGCGTGGCGACGTCGGACTTTCCATCGAGGAACGTGTTCCACACAACCAGCTGGTCCTTGTTGGTGCCATAAAGGTCAATGAAGTTCCAGGTGTAGATATTGTCGCCCGCGTCGCTGAGCAGCTTGGTCTGGGAGACCAAAGCCGTGGAGCCGAACCCGTCGGAGGGAACGGTGTCCTTGACGATGGTGGGCGCCAGCTTGGTCTTGGCGAAGTTGGTGGCAGCGTCCTTGGACAGCATGACGCGGAGCAATTCCTTGCCGCCCGGCACGTTCTTGCCCTGCGAAGGAACCACGAAGGGTTCGCCCGCTGCGCTGTGCAGTGACGCGTACGGCAGTTTGGAACTGGTGGTCACCGACGGGACGGGCGCACCGGTCATCTTGAAACCGGACTTCGTCTGGTCCTTCATTTCGTTTTCGATCCACGAACCGGACGGGTAGAACACTGCTTCCTGGGCGTTGCTCCACTGTGCCTGTGCTGCCGTGAACTGGGTGCCTGAACCGCCGGGCTTGAAGTGGCCTGCCTTGACGATCTTGTTCAGGGCGGTAAAGACGCTCTGGAGTGCAGGATGTGACCAGCAATCTGCCTTGAGGTTTTCCAAACCTAGGCGGACGTCGTGTCCGCCTTCCTTGATGGCGGAAGAGATAGCCATTTCCTGGTAGTACGTGGCGGCTTCCTTGCCCCACACGAACAGGTATTTGCCCTTGGCCTTGGCCTGCTCGCCGAGTGCGTACATCTCGTCCCAGGTCTTGGGAACGGACCAGCCGTTGTCCTTGAGCAGGGCGTCGGAGTACCACATTGCGTAGACGGTCAGGACGTAGTTCAAGGCCGCCAACTTGCCTTCGAAGGTACCCGGAGCGAGGACTCCGCCGTAGAGGGTGTCCTTGATGACCTTGCCCTCGAGGTTCTTTGCGTTGACTACGCTGGTGAGGTCTTCGAGCTGGGCCAGGATGGTGCTGAACCCGATGGCCTTGGCTCCGGAGTTGTCGATTAGGTCCGGCGGGTTGCCGCCGACGAATCGCGGCTGGAGCTCCTGCGCGATGTCCGTGGACGGGGAAATCTTTGCTGTGGAACCGGAATGCGCGTTTTCGAAGCCCTTGCCGGCGAAGTCGACGTAGTCGATTCCATACCCGCCCTTGAAGATCACGGCGTCAACAGTGGACTTGTCTGCCATGCCGAACGGATTGGTATCCGAAACGGTCCCCGTTGGACCAGTGGTTCCTCCGCCGCCACCCCCCGCGCATGAGGCGATCGAACCGGCCATCGGCACAAGTACTGCCGCGGCAAGCGCGCCGCGGAGGAAACCGCGGCGTGCAAAAGACTGCTGCTGAACGTTCATCCTAAAACCCTCCAGAGACTCGTAGTACCGAACTTTGACGGCGCCTCGGCCGGCAGTCGATCGGTCCGGGCACCGCCGCTGCGACGCGCCCTTCGTGTGACATACTTCACCACGAGTGATTGAAAAGCAATATTTGAGGGTACTTTCGATCAACTTTTGTCAAAATGTGATCTGACGATCCTGCCGCCCGATGGGGTCATTTGGGTGCTTTAACCCCGTAAATTCAGGGATTTTGCGCACTGAGCGATGGCCTCGCGCGCCCATTGCTGCTGTTGCTCGGTTCCTACCCGCTCGGCCCACTGCTCAGCGAGCTGGAATTCCACCATCGCCTCGGTGCGGCGACCGTCGTCGTACATCGCCCAACCGAGGTTGTTGTGCAGGGAAACCATCCACCGTTTGGTGCGCGAATCGTCGACGGCGGAAGCATACTCAAGCGCGCTGCGCGTCCATGATTCCTGGTGGCCGGAGTCCGCGATGGCCAGCATATGAAGTGCGTCCACGGCGAGGAAATCTTCGCCTAAGAGGTCGCCCATCTCGGCGGCCTGCTCGAAGAGCGGAACGGCCATGGCAGGGTGGCCGGCGGAGTTGAGCAGGCGGCCCCGCTCCAGGAGGATCCGCACCGCAATGGTGGGCTCCTCTTCGGCGTCAATACCGTCCAAGAGAGCGTCCGCTTCCTCGAAGCGGCCCTGCAGGCCGATCGCCCGGCCCAATTGGGTGGCGAGCTCGGCCCGCTCAAAGGCATCGTAGGCGGGATCCGCCATGGCTTCGCGGAATCGGGCTTCCGACAACGCGGGGTCCTCAAAATTCCATAGCTCATCGAGGGTCTTTTGTTCCAGCATCTGGCTCCTCCTGATTGCTTCGAGGCGATGGAAGGTGCGGTCCACTCACAATCTAGCCGAAGCAGCAGACGGGGTCCGCGTGTCAGTCCTTGGCGAGCCGGGCCCAGCCCAGCTGCTCCTGCTGCTTGCGGTTCAATGAGGAGACCACCAGGTCATAGGAATCCTCCACCATGTCCCGGACCATGGAGTCAGGGAGTGCGCCGTCCAGGCGCACGCCATTCCAGTGCGTCTTGTTCATGTGCCAGGCGCCGGTGATTTCCGGATGGGCCGAGCGAAGTTGCACGGCCAAGGCGGGGTCGCATTTGAGGCTCACTGCCAAGTTCTGATCGTCCATGGCAGATGCGGCGAACATCTTGCCTTCCTGCTTGGATCCGCCGGACACAGCGGACCGGACTTTGAAAACCGAGGTTTCCGGGCCGAACGGGAAGTCTTCATAGGTCCCAGGGAAGGCAAGGCAGATTTGGCGGAGTGTGGCAGCGTCCATGTAGCGAGACTAGCGGAGTGCGACGACTAGCGGACCTACCGCCTCACGCAACGTCCAGGAAGTCCTCGAGGAGCACCACTTCCAGGCCGGCAGCCACTTGCGCCGAGCGGAACGCCTCGAAGTCCGCCGCGAATTCGGGGCGGAAGTGCATCAGGACGATGTCGCCGGGTCGGAGGGAATTGCCGTACTGGTAGTCCATGCGCCCGGCATTGGCCTTGGCCTCCCACGTAACGATCGCCTTCAAGCCGGCGGCGGCCACGGCTTGGCGCATCGCGGTTGAGTAGGCACCACCAGGTGGCCTGAACAGGGTGGGCTTGCGACCGTACTGCTGGAAGGCGAAATCCTGCATGCCTGCGATGTCGTCAAGCTGACGCTGGTAGCCCCATTGCGTGGTCATGTTGACGTTGTGGCTGACCGTGTGGTTTTCAACCAGGCTCCCCTGCGCCATGAACGCCTTGAAGAATGCGGGGTTGTCGCGGACCGTGTTGCTCGTCAGGAACAGGGTGGCCGGGTAGCCGTTCTCCGCGAGGAGCCTGACGCTTTCCGGTGACTTGACCAGTCCGTCGTCGATCGTGAGGAACACCACGGGATGTTTGGTGGGGATTTTGGTGATCACGGGAGCCAGTCCGCCTTGGATAGGCGGCAGCGTGAAGTCCGGGACGAAGGGATTCCGGAGCCGCCCAGGGCCGGCGGGGCTTGGCGTGGGACTCGTCGCGGCGCTTGCGGACGTCGACGGCGAGGGACCCGCAGCGCCGGGGGTCGCCGTCGGGCTTTCTGGAGACGGGTTTCCCGGGACCGCACATGCCCCCAGCCCAGCCACGAGGGAAGCCCCGAGGAAGCCTAGCGCGGTGCGTCGGCTGGCGGTGGAGCGGTGGTCGTCACACATGGGAATTCCCTGGTCTCGAAAAGGTGATTGCCCCCGAAACATACCAGCGGACGGTTAACGGAAAACGACGGCTAGATGCCGCTCCGCCAGCCCATCTGTGCCGGACAAGCGTTCATGACGACGTCCAGGCCCGCAGCTTTGGCCCGTTCCGCTGCGTCCTCGTCAATTACTCCGAGCTGGAGCCACACGGCTTTCGCTCCCACGGCAATCGCTTCGTCCACTACGGCGCCGACGCGCGAGGAGTTCACAAAGCAGTCGACCACGTCGATCGGCTGCTTCTCGAACGGAACGTCGGCAAGGAATTTGTACCCGGTTTCACCGTGGACGTCTTCGCCTTTTTGGTTGATCGGGATGATCTCCATGCCCATCGTGTCGCGAACGTAGAGAGCTACCTCGAACGCAGAGCGCCACTCATTCGTGCTGAGTCCCACGATTGCCCAGCGTCCCTTTGTTCGCATAAGCCGGTCAATGACTGCCGGATCGTTGACGTGTGTCATAGCTTCAGCCTACTAGCGGGACAGCAGTCCAAGGAGCCAACGCAGCGACGGCCCGGCAGGCTTCAGGGACACGTCGTCCTGGGCGTTCTCGACTGCTTGCTGCACCCCGTTTTGGAGGTCCTTCGCCGCCGGGGCCGATGGGATGGCCGGCTTGGGCTGTGGGGGGATTCCCTGCGAGTCGGTCCTAGGCTCGGTGTGCGGTTGCCTCGGCGCTTCGGATTGCTCGTCGCTTGGCCGGCCTGCCGGGGCCGGAACGGCCGCTGGGGCTACCGGCTCGTGCGCTGCCTCACCAGTGCCGGCCGGGGCCGGAGACACTGGGTCCGCCGACGGGCCTGCCACTGGTGGCACCGCCGGCGGCAGGTCGGCGGGAGCAGGATGGGTCGTGACTTTCGGGGAGTCCTGGGCGGGGGCTGGAGGTACCAGCGACGGCGGAGCTGTGGTCCAAGCGGGCGCCCAGCCAGAGATCAGCGTCTGCATGAACTCCGGGGTACCCTTGCTGAATCCGCCGCTAGCCGCCGCAACGCCACCAACACCCAGGCCCATGGCGGTCAGGACGGCGGCACCAATGACGGCGGGGCGATGCTTGCGCAACTGACGCCGCCTGCCGAGCTCGTCGTAAGGAAGATTGTTTGCAGAATCGCCCGCTGCCGAGCCAGCCAGCATCGCCGCGAGTGCGGGACCTGGGACCGGCGCGGGCATGGACGCGAAGGACTCCATTGCATACAGCGAATCCGTGAGTTCGGGGGCGTCCGTGAGGCCAGCCTCAAGCATGAGCTCGAGGATGATCGCGTCGCGGTCAATGTCCTTGCAATCCCAACGCATCATGGGGCCACGTATTCCTTTACTACCGAGTGCTCGCGGAGTGCATTCAACGCCCGGCGCTGCAATTGCTTGACTGCGCCTTGGCTTTTCCCCATGATTTCGGCTGCTTGGTCCACAGTCAGACCGGCAACAATGCGAAGCGCCAAGACTTCCCGCTGATCTTCCCGAAGGAGATCCAGCAGCGCCATGACTTCGCCTGGCGCCACACGGTCCATCGCTTCGGCTTCCGCCGAACTCGATTGGCGCGTGTCACGCTCAGGTTCAAACTCGTGGTGCTCGGGCGCCCTGCTTTGCCGTCGGTGATCATCCACCATCCGGGCGTGGGCCACCGAGAAGACGAAGGTCCGCAGACCGCTGACGCCGCCCGTGATCGTCTCAACGCGCGGCAGGACGGCAAGAAAGACGTCCTGAGTGACGGCTTCGGGATCCGAAACACCTTTGGCTGTCAGGTAGCCGAGCACCTGGCCCGCAAAGGCCTGGTAGACGGCGCTGAACAGTTCAGCCTCCCGGCCGCGAAGGGCCAGCAATGCTGCATCGGTCAAGGCGTCGGTCACTGAAGCGTGGCTTTCGTTGGGGAGCGAATGTCCGGATCCAAGCGAGATCCTCGGTACCGCCCGAGCGCTGCAGGGCCGGGCAGCCTCACCTAGCTTAACCGCTGCTCCCGCTATGCCCAAGGACCAGCCTTCGGTTCCGGAGGCTTGCCTCTCCCGGACTTTCTGCACATCCACGAAACCCCTTCAGACATGAAAAGGGCCGAGCTGAAACATGATGGGGGACAAATTTCAGCTCGGCCTTTCAAAGAGGTAATCGTCGGGGCGCCCCGAAGGGTTACGCGGATTCCAAAAGTTTTTTTCTGAGGCGTTCTCGGCACCAAATAGCCGTAACGCACGACGGCGGGCCGCCCCCGAAAGGGCCGCCCGCCGTCGTCGTAATCCGACTTTGGTGACTAGTCCTCGATGAGGTCGTGCACCACGATCGTCTGGTCCCGGTCCGGGCCGACGCCGATCGCGGAGAAGCGCGTACCGGAGAGCTTCTCGAGGGCCAGCACATATCTGCGGGCGTTCTCGGGGAGGTCTTCCAACGTCTTGGCGCCGGTGATGTCCTCTGTCCAGCCGTCGAAGTACTCGAAGATCGGCACGGCGTGGTGGAACTCGGTCTGGGTCATGGGCATTTCGTCGTGGCGAACGCCGTCGACGTCGTAGGCCACGCAGACCGGGATCTGCTCGATGCCGGTCAGAACGTCCAGCTTGGTGACGAAGTAGTCCGTGAAGCCGTTGACGCGCGATGCGTGACGGGCCAGGACCGCGTCGTACCAACCGCAGCGGCGGGGGCGGCCGGTGTTGACGCCGAACTCGCCGCCGGTCTTCTGCAGGTACATGCCCATTTCGTCGAAGAGCTCCGTGGGGAACGGACCTGCGCCGACACGGGTCGTGTAAGCCTTGATGATGCCGATGGAGCGGGAAATGCGGGTGGGTCCGATGCCCGAGCCCACAGACGCACCGCCGGCAGTCGGGTTGGAAGACGTCACGAACGGGTAAGTGCCGTGGTCGACGTCGAGGAACGTGGCCTGGCCGCCTTCCATGAGGACCACCTTGCCCTCATCCAGTGCGTTGTTGAGGACCAGGGTGCTGTCAATCACCAGCGGCCGCAGGCGCTCTGCGTAGGACAGGAAGTACTCCACGATCTCGTCCACCACCACGTTGCGGCGGTTGTAGACCTTGACCAGGAGCTCGTTCTTTTGGCGCAGGGACCCTTCCACCTTCTGGCGGAGGATCGATTCGTCGAAGACATCCTGGACGCGGATACCCAGGCGGGCCACCTTGTCCATGTAGGCCGGGCCAATGCCCCGCCCTGTGGTGCCGATGGCTCGGCTGCCGAGGAAGCGCTCCGTCACCTTGTCCAACACCTGGTGGTACGGCGCTACGAGGTGGGCATTCGCCGAGACGCGCAAACGGGACGTGTCGGCGCCGCGGGCTTCCAGGCCGTCAATCTCCTGGAACAGCGCCTCAAGGTTCACCACGCAGCCGTTGCCGATGATCGGAATCGCGTTCGGGCTCAGAATGCCGGCAGGAAGGAGCTTGAGCTCATACTTCTCACCGCCCACCACAACGGTGTGCCCAGCGTTGTTGCCGCCGTTGGGCTTGACCACGTAGTCAACGCGGCCACCGAGCAGATCGGTTGCTTTGCCTTTGCCTTCGTCGCCCCATTGGGCTCCGACGATCACGATAGCTGGCATGGGATCCTCCCCCATTCTTTCGGGCCGGTCCTGGCGGGATCACCAAGGCTCAGCGCCGTACATGAGAACGCCCCGAATCTTTCGGCCCTGCCCGCAGACTTTCGCAAAAGTTCACCGGCGAGATCAGCAAGAGTTCCGGGGCTCTTACCAGCCAAGTTTAGCCGATGCGGCTCTTGGTCCTGTTGTCACACGGTCGGAGGACGACATGAAAACAGGCACGGCGCCCTCGAATTTCCCTGTGAGCAGAATGTGAACTCTTCCCAAACAGTACGTTTTGAGCCTCCAAAACGACCCTCGGGCTTCGGGCGAACGGCTACATTCTTTGTGAATCCTTACCCTCAACACACCCAACTGACTCGCATTTGTTGTCGTTATGAGCCCTCTAAACGACAACAAATGCGAGCTAGTTGGGCGGGCACTTCCATGAATCTGAAGGGAAATCCATGAATTTTCGCAACAAGCGGATCCTGTCAACGGCGGGAGTGAGCGCACTCGCAGCGTCCACGATCGCTGCCGGCATGATCGGGTTCGGCATGACGCCGGCCTCGGCCAGTAGTGATCACAAGGAAACCGCGACGCCCATCAAGCACGTCGTTGTAATTTTCGGCGAGAACGTCTCCTTCGACCACTACTTCGCGACGTATCCGCAGGCAGCCAACACGGCCGGCGAAACCCAGCAAGGCAGCGGCGCAGCGGCTCCCGCGTTCACGGCGGCCAAGAACACGCCGAAGAACATCGCCACCCTCGCCAACGACAAGCTGCTGGCGCCCAACAATCCCAACTCGGTCCAGCCCCAGCGGCTGACTCCGGGCCAGGCAATCACGTGCGACCAGGACCACGAATACACCGCGGAGCAGAAGGCCTACAACGGTGGCCTGATGAACAAGTTCGTCGAGAACACCAGCATGGATACCTGTTCAGGTGGCCAGTTCGGCCGTCCCGGACTCACCATGGACTACTACGACGGCAACACCGTGACCGGGATCTGGAACTACGCCCAGAACTTCGCCATGAGCGACTCGCACTTCAGCACGGTGTTCGGCCCGTCCACCCCCGGCGCGCTCAACCTCGTGTCCGGCCAGACCCACGGTGTCACCGAGTTCACTGCCGCCGGACAGCCGGTCAAACCCGCAAGCAGCGACTACACAGTGAAGTTCCCTGACGCCAACGGCGTCGGAACCATGACGGAGGACCCGGATCCGGTCTACGACGACTGCTCCAACAAGAGCCACGCGAGCAAGTACAACCTCGCGGGCATGCAGGGCAAGAACATCGGCGACCTGCTCAACGACAAGGGCGTCAGCTGGGGCTGGTTCCAGGGCGGCTTTGCACCGACGACGCCGGCCACGGACACTACCCCGGCTGCGTGCATGACCACCCACACGAACATCGCGGGTGCCACGGTGACTGACTACAACCCGCACCACCAGCCGTTCCAGTACTACAAGTCAACGTCCAACCCGCACCACCTGGCTCCGGCCAGCGTGGACGAGATCGGACACAACGGCCAGGCCAACCACCAGTACGACACCACGGACTTCGCCAAGGTGGTCAACTCGGACAACATGCCTGCCGTCTCCTTCCTGAAGGCGGGAAACTACCAGGACGGCCACGCCGGCTACTCCGATCCCCTGGACGAGCAGAAGTTCATCACGCAGCAAGTCAACGCCATCCAGAACTCGAAGAACTGGGAAAACACTGCCATCGTCCTCGCCTACGATGACTCTGACGGCTGGTACGACCACGTCGCTGCCGGTGTGAAGAACTCCTCCAACACCACCGACGACGCCGCGTGGTGCCTCAACGCCTACAACAAGGGTGTGCCGATGGCCGGAGGCTATGCCGACCGTTGCGGCCCCGGCCCCCGCCAGCCGCTCGTCGTGATCTCCCCCTTCGCCAAGAAGAACTTCGTGGACCACACCCAGACGGACCAGTCATCCATCCTTCGCTTCATCGAGGACAACTGGCACACCGGCCAGATCGGCGACTCGTCGGCAGACGCCAAGGCCGGCTCCATCAACGCGATGTTCAACTTTGACAACGGGCGGGACGTGAAGCTCATCCTCAACGAATCGAACGGCACCGTGGTTTCCCGGACCAAGGAAAGCGACGACCAGAACGACAACAAGCAGTAGCACGCGCGTCTGAAACGGCACCGTCCCGAACCTATCGGGACGGTGCCGTTTCCGTTAACGCACCGCCGCTTTATCCCGGAACCCGGCTCCCGCCGTCGAGAGACCCAACACAGAAGTCCCGATTCACCCCACAGCTCACCGCCGTTCCGGTAGAGTTAACCAGCCCCCAACACTGCACCCAATCCGACCGGTCGCGGCAAACCGCTCCCGGCTGGATAAGTGCGCCTCGCTACACGTAGGAGACCCAAGCCCATATGCAAGACCTGGCGACTGAAACACCCGAAGTGCAGCTCTGGAACCGACGTTTCGAACCCCACATCGCCGAGGTCACGGGGCTTTGCGATTCCCTCAAGGAACAGAAGCCGGGCAGCGAAGTCCTCTACGTCGACCCCGTCCACAGCGTTGACGAGTGCCGCATCATCAGCCTTTTCTCCAACACCCGCACCACGGAGGGCTCTGGCTTCATCGTCCCGGGTGACGCGGACGCCGCTACCCGAATGGTGGGCATGCAGTGGCAGTTGGGCCTGCGTCCGGAACTCATGATGCCGTGGAACGTTTACCCGTGGATCGAGCCCGACGGCGAGCCGGGCAAGCTGACTCCCGCGAACATCACCGAAGGCCTCAAGCCGCTCCTGCGTCTTCTGGCGATCGTGCCGCGCACCTCCGTGCTGGTAGCCCACGGCAACGAAGCCCATCGTTTGGCAGACCAGCTCATGAAGGCCGCACCGCAGAGCATCCACCGCCGTGGCTTCAAGACATTCAAGGTCCGCTCGCTCGGTGGACGCTCCTTCGCCGGCTCCCCCACGCGCCAGCAGGAGTACCTGGACCTCATCCATGGCGCCTACGCCGAGGCCATGGCGCGGACCGGCCTCACCCCGGTCTCCTAGGACTCACCAAGCCCAACTGACTCGCATTTGTTGTCGTTCTGACGCCTCATAACGACAACAAATGCGAGCCAGTTGGGTGGGAAAGCGCGACGGCGGCCGCCCACCTTCCGGTGATCGGCCGCCGTCGGCGTTTAACTAAGTTGTCCTAGCCTTCGATCGCTGCCTTCGCGGCGGGATCGGAGTCGTTCAGGAACTTCTCGATCCGCTCCGGTTCCTCGGCTTCGCCGATGGCAGCGGATGCCCGGCCGAGGGAGTACAGAGCGCGCAGGAATCCCCTGTTCGGCTCGTGCTCCCACGGGATGGGCCCGACGCCGCGCCAACCGTTGCGGCGCAGCGAATCCAGTCCGCGGTGGTAACCCACGCGGGAATACGCGTAGGAATCGATGGTCCGGCCGTCAGCCCAAGCTTCCTCGGCCAGGATCGCCCACAGCAACGAAGACGTGGGGTACTTGGCCACGAGGTCCAGTGCGTCCTGCCCCAGGGCAAGGTGCTGGTAGATCTCGGTCTCGGCAGGGAGGAGCGTCGGCTCCGGGCCCATCAGGTTCTTGCGGAATTCGTCGGACATTAGAAGGTCTTGCCTACCGAACCGAGCTGCTTTGCGGCTTCCACGATGCGGGCGGCCATGCCGGCTTCGGCGGAGGCACCCCAGACGCGGGGGTCATACGTCTTCTTGTTGCCCATCTCTCCGTCGACCTTCAGGACGCCGTCGTAGTTGGAGAACATGTGTCCGGCAACCGGGCGGGTGAACGCGTACTGGGTGTCGGTGTCGATGTTCATCTTGATGACACCGTAGGAAACGGCATCCGCGATTTCCTGCTCGGTGGAGCCGGAGCCGCCGTGGAAGACGAGGTCGAACGGGTTGGTCTTGCCGATCTTGGCACCGACCTCGGCCTGGATCTGCTTGAGCAGTTCGGGGCGGAGCTTGACGTTGCCCGGCTTGTACACGCCGTGGACGTTGCCGAAGGTCAGGGCAGTCAGGTAGCGGCCGTTCTCGCCGGCGCCGAGTGCCTCGATGGTCGCGAGGGCGTCCTCGGTGGTGGTGTACAGCTTCTCGTTGATCTCGTTCTCGACGCCGTCTTCCTCGCCGCCGACCGTGCCGATTTCAACCTCGAGGATGATCTTGGCCGCAGCTGCGCGTCCCAGGAGTTCGCGGCCGATCCGCAGGTTCTCGGACAGGGTCTCGTGCGAGCCGTCCCACATGTGCGAGTTGAAGATCGGGTCCTTGCCGGCCTTGACGGCTTCCTCGGAAGCAGCCAGCAGCGGGAGGACGAAATCAGCCAGCTTGTCCTGCGGGCAGTGGTCCGTGTGCAGGGCGATGTTCACGTTGTAGTTCTTGGCGACCTCGCGGGCGAAAGCCGCGAAGCCCAGGGAGCCGGCAACCATGTCCTTGACGGAGGCGCCGGACCAGTAAGCCGCACCACCGGTGGAGACCTGGATGATGCCGTCCGATTCGGCCTCGGCAAAGCCGCGGATGGCGGCGTTCAGGGTCTGCGACGAGGTGACGTTCACTGCCGGGAACGCGTATCCACCGGCCTTCGCGCGGTCGATCATCTCGGAGTAAATCTCTGGGGTTGCGATGGGCATGCTGACTCCTATGCTGATTTTCGTCTGTGGGTTTTGTTGACCCTGGAGTAGACCTATACGGCTAGGAACCATCCTAGCGACTGAAGAATCCGGCACCGTGTTTCCGGTCACGGAGGCGGGTAACACTTGCGGATCTTTTGCCCCAGGGGTCCTGCGGGGGTCCTGCTAAAGGTCCGCTCAGGAGACCCGCTGGCCGAAGTTGTGCCGGCGGATCCACGCGTGCATGGCGATGGCGGCGGCCGACGCCGCATTCATGGAGCGCGTGGAACCGTACTGTTCGATCGACAAGGTGGCGATGGCGGCGTCGTGCACCTCGGGTGTCAGGCCGGGGCCTTCCTGCCCGAACACGAGCACGCAATTGCGCGGAAGGTCGTAGGTTTCCAGCGGCACGGAATCGGGGAAGATGTCGATGCCGATGATGGCGAGGCCTTCCCCCTGCGCCCACTCCACGAAATCCTCCACGGTGGGGTGGTGGCGGACGTGCTGGTAGCGGTCGGTGACCATGGCCCCGCGACGGTTCCACCGGCGTCGTCCGATGATGTGGACCTCCTTGGCGAGGAAGGCATTGGCGGTGCGAACCACAGTGCCAATGTTGAGGTCGTGCTGCCAGTTCTCAATGGCAATGTGGAAATCGTGCCTATGGGCGTCCAGGTCAGCGACAATCGCTTCGTGCTTCCAGTAGCGGTACTTGTTCACGACGTTGCGGCGGTCGCCGTCCGCCAAGAGGTCCGGGTCCCACTGATCGCCCTCCGGCCAGTCGCCTTCCCAGGGCCCGACGCCGACCTCCGGTTTCGCTTCGGGCTCCCCCTCGGTAGGGGAGACGAACGACGGGACAGCAGCGGAGTCGGTAGGGGCAGGGTTCTGGGGCCGGTCAGTCACTCTTCAACCCTAGCCCGGGCGGTGCCGACTGCGGCGCCGAACCCCAGTGCCGTAACGCAGGACACCCGGGTGTCTCGGAGACCGAAAGATGAAAGACTTGGGACGAGAAACAGCCAATATGCGGAGGAAAAGCATGGAGAACGCAACTGAAGCCCCGAAAAGCTCAGCCATTTACCGCAACGGCCACGAAATCGAATGCTGGCTCACCGATATGGACGGCGTCCTGGTCCACGAAAACCAAGCGGTTCCCGGAGCTGCTGAACTGATCCAGCGCTGGGTGGACACGTCCAAACGATTCCTCGTCCTCACCAACAACTCCATCTTCACGCCGCGGGACTTGGCAGCCCGGCTGAGCTCCTCCGGCCTGGAAATCCCGGAAGAGAACATCTGGACCTCGGCCCTTGCCACGGCACAGTTCCTCAAGGACCAGGTGCAGGGCTCCGAGTCCGGGAACCGCGCCTACACCATCGGTGAGGCAGGGCTCACGACGGCGCTGCACGAGGCCGGCTTCATCCTCACCGACCAGAACCCGGACTTCGTGGTGCTCGGCGAGACCCGTACCTACTCCTTCGAAGCGATCACCATGGCCATCCGGCTGATCCTCGCAGGGGCGCGGTTCATCGCCACCAATCCGGATGCCACCGGCCCCTCGAAGGATGGTCCGATGCCCGCCACCGGCGCCATCGCCGCGCTCATCTCCAAGGCGACAGGCCGCGAGCCATACATCGTGGGCAAGCCGAACCCTATGATGTTCCGTTCCGCGATGAACCAGATCGACGCCCACTCCGAGACCACGGCAATGATCGGTGACCGCATGGACACCGACATCATCGCGGGCATGGAAGCCGGGCTGCACACCGTCCTGGTGCTCAGCGGCATCACCCAGCGCGAGGACATCGCGGCCTTCCCGTTCCGGCCGAACCAGGTCCTGAACTCTGTAGCGGACCTCAAAAGCCAAATCTAAGAGGAAGGGCTGATGCCATGGCTGTGCTGAACCTCCGGTCCCTGGCCGGTGGCCGCATCCTGAGGGGCAGCCAGCCATTTGGCATGGACACCGCGGCGACCGCCGCCTTCCTGGAACGCCATGGCATCCAGGCGGTTGTGGATCTCCGAAGCGAATACGAACGCGCCATTGTGCCTTGGCAACTGGCCAATGGCGCGGTGGAGCTCGTGGAGAACCCCCTCGATCCGCGTACCGCTTCCGACGGCCTTCAATCGATCCATACTGCCGAAGACCTTGGCGAGCTCTACCTTGGCTGGGTTCGCGCGCGCCCGGATTGGGTGGCCGAATCGCTGCGTCCCGCGGCCCAAGGCAAGCGGACCCTCATCCACTGCTCGCTCGGAAAGGACCGCACCGGCGTCGTATCCGCTCTGGCGCTCCTCGCGACGGGCGCTGACCACGCGGCTGTCGTGGCGGACTACGCCGCAAGCACCGCCGCGCTCCCCACGATGCTGGAAACCATGGCAGCAGCCTGGCGGCTGGCTGTGCCCGAGGTTCCGGAGGAGGCATTCAGTCCCTCACTCATGCTGCTGCAATCCCCCGACGCTGCGATGGAGTACTTCCTCGACCGTTTCGGGCACGAGTTCGGCAGCGCCGCGGATTACTTGCGCGACGCAGGTCTCAGTGGATCCGAGCTGGACCGACTGCGGCTCAGCTAGGGCGTACGGAGCCCGGATCAGTAGAACACCACCCGCGAGCCTGCCCGGGGCAGCGGGAAGAGCTCGTTCTCCAGGTCCTCGATGATCGGATTGTAGGTAAAGGGATTCCACTGGGGGCTCGCATGGGCGGGGCGCGCGCCGTCGGTCCTGCGGCCCGTGGATGCGATGTTGAGGGGGAAGGCCTTGGCCCACGCAGCCCTGGCCGTTCCGTAGTTCACCGTGTCATCGTTCGGGTTTCCGATGAAGGCCATGCGGGTATCTCCGAGCCCGTCGACAAACCTTGTGCCGTCAAAGTGGTAGATGTAGTCCGATTCGCTCTGGATCAGTACGCTCGACGGCGCGATCGGCGAGAGCTGCTCCAGGGTCTGGTTCCAGATCTGCCCCCACGTGCGTTCGTTCTTGTTCACCACGCGCTCGCCCAGCTCATAGCCGCCGCGGAGGACCGACGGGACCTGGAAGCCGCTCTCGTACAAGAACACCACGCCGTCGAACCAGCTTTGGTCGAGGATGTCGTACTTGCTGAACGGCGAAGAATCCAACAAGATCAGCTTGACGGCGACGTTCCGTTCACGCAGGCGCGCGGCCACTTCAGTGGCCAACATCCCGCCGAAACTGTGGCCATAGAAATAGAGGGTGTTCAGCTTCCGCTCGTTGACGTAGGCGAGCACGGCGTCCACCACCTCGGCGACCTCCAAACCCAGATTGGAGTATCCGACGGCGGCCATCTGGCCGCGCTGCCGGAGCGAACCACGGAGCGAATTGAGGATCCACTGGGCCTCTTCCCAAGAGGTCTTGTAACCAGGGAAGAGAATCCAACTCGAGTTGGGGTAGTACGACTCCGCGAAATCATCCCCCACCGGGAGGATCTTGGTGGTGCGACGTTCTGCCTGGACCTGGCGGGTGAACAGCATGTCCGCCGCGAGGGCCGTGGACGCACCCGCTCCGATCAGGAAGGAACGGCGGGAAAAACTCTTCAGCTCGGCGGCTTGGCGGAGAACCCGGGCAACGGAGCCCGGGTCCTGCCAGCGCTGCTGCCTCCGAGGGAATTCCCCCGCCCGATAGTTCACGCAGCAAGCTTAGGCGCTTCGGCCGACGGGCACACGGTCCCCTCAAACCCGCCCAGGCGTGGGAAGGTTAGTCGAGTCCCAGCTCGTCTTTGCCGAAGGCGAAGAGGTACGGCACGCCGGTTTCGGCCTCGATCTTTTCCTTGGCGCCAGTACTGCGGTCCACGATGACGGCCACGGCCACCACGTTGCCGCCGGCTTTGCGGACGCCTTCGACGGCGGTCAGCGCCGAGCCGCCGGTGGTGGAGGTGTCCTCGAGAACCACGACGTTGCGGCCTTCCACCGAGGGGCCTTCCACTTGGCGGCCCATGCCGTAGGACTTCTGCGCCTTGCGCACCACGAAGGCATCAACGGCACGGCCGGCGTCGGCGGCGGCATGCATCACGGCGGTTCCGACTGGGTCCGCGCCCATGGTCAGGCCACCGGCGCACTCAACGGCGATTCCGGCGTCGTCGATCATGGAGAGCATGACCTGGCCAACCAGCTTCGAAGCCTCGTGGTGGAGGGTGATGCGCCGCAGGTCGATATAGTAGTCCGCCTCGGCACCGCTGGAAAGGATCACCTTGCCGCGGACGACCGCCAGTTCTTTGATCAATTCAAGGAGGCGGGCACGGGCAGCGGCAGTGGCGGTGGCAGCATCAGAGGCGACAGTCATGGTGCCCATTCTACGTAAAGCCGTTGGAGGCAAGAGAATGGCCGGCGTCATGGAAAGTTCACGGTGCGCGCACGTCACTCGCCGTAACCTTTGAAATATCTGCCAGGGGGACGGTGTTCCCGCACGTATGACAACAATCGGAATCATCGGTGCAGGACACATTGGCAGCCAAGTCGCTCGCAAAGCAGTTGAGCTTGGCTATGACGTAGTGATCAGCAACTCGCGGGGCCCGGAAACGCTGGCGGAACTGGTGGCGGAGCTTGGCACACATTCCCGGGCCGCAACACCGGCCGAGGCAGCGGCGGCAGGCGATTTCGCCGTCGTGACCGTTCCCCTGAGGAGCTACCAGGACATTCCCGTGGAGCCGCTCGCCGGCAAGATTGTGATCGACACGAACAACTATTACTGGGAGCGGGACGGCCGCATCCCCGAGCTGGACAAGGGCGAGGCCACCACGTCGGGCCTGTTGCAGAAACACCTCCCCACGTCCAAGGTGGCCAAGGGTTTCAACCACATCATGGCGAGGGAGATCGGCACCGACGGCACCCCGGCGGGAACAGAAAACCGCCGCGCACTGGCCACCGCCAGCGACTACCCCGAGGCCGCCGAACTCGTGGCGAACCTCTACGACGAGTTCGGCTTCGACACTGTCAACATCGGACCGCTCGATGAGAGCTGGCGCGTGGAGCGTGACCGCCCGGCCTACGTGGTTCGGCAGAACGCCGCCGAGCTCAAGGACAACCTGGCGAAGGCAACGCGCACCATCTGAGGATCTCCAAACAACACAGCAGCCGCTTGCCTCGGAAGGCAAGCGGCTGCTGTGTTCAAGCGTCGAAGAGAGCCGACCCGTCAGGATGCCGGAGCTGAAGCGGCGACGTCGTACCCTGCCAACGCGGCTGCCTTGCGGACGAACGCCAGGTTCGACGCGGTCCGTTCCTCCAGCGGAAGCTCGGTGGAAAAGTCCTCCAGCGTGACCCAGGAGTCGTAGCCGACATCTGCGAGCGCGCGGAAGTAGGCGAGGACGCTTGCTTGGCCTTCGGCCAAGGGAGCCCATTCGTTGACCCACACGGCCGCACCCGCTTCGTCTTTCGAGTCGGTGCGGACCCAGCGGGCGTTCTTCACATGGACATGCGCCAAATAGGGGCCCAAGAGCTGGAGGGCGGGCAACGGTGATTCCCAGCCCTCGATCAATAGATTGCCGAGGTCATGGATAACGCCGACATGCTGCGGATCCAGCCCTTCCAGCAATCGACGGGCCGACGAGGCCGACGCAGTCACTGTTCCATGGTGCAGTTCCACGAGGGCTTTCACGCCATGGTGTGCGGCGCGGGAAGCAACCCACTCGTAGTGTTCCCGGGTGGCGGCAAAGAGTTCCGGGTAGGGCAGGCCGGTGGGTTCCGGGCCGCCCATATTCGAGTTGCCCAGCGGCAGCACGTTCACGCGGACCTGCTTGGCACCCAAGGCTGCGGTCGCGGCGAGGACACGATCGACGTCGTCGTGGTTGTCGCAGCGTGCGTAGCCGCCGAGGCCGGAGAATTCCAGCCCTGCGTCAGCGGTGAGGCGGGCAATCTCCGGAATCGAATCCTCCAGGCCCGTCATGGGCCAGGTGGCACGGTTCCCGGCCCAGAAGCCTGGTTCTGCTGCCTCTGTCTGGTCCGTGACGCGCCATTCGATGCCGTCCCACCCCTGGGCGGCAAGCTTGGTGGCGGCTTCCTGCGGCGACCATTCGGGTGTGGATGCGGTGAAGACGGAGAACTTCACGCCGATACCCCCTGCCGGTGGGCAGCGCCGGCGCTGCCGGTGCGGACCTCCACATTGTTGTACTTGCCGGCTATCACGTCAGCGATCAGCACGGGCTGGCCCAGGGTGGCCGAGACATACAAGGCCCGCACAGTGGCAAGGGCGGTCACGGCGTCCCGGACGGTAACGCCCGCGGGGCGGCCTTCCCGGATCGCCGCGATGATGTCGCGATACTGCCGGACATGTCCGGCCGGGTACACCGTGGGATCCAGTGCTTCGACGGTGTCGTCCGGGTATTTTGCGAGCTCGACGGCGGCTTGGTTCCCGCCGCCGAGAATGCCCATGGCACTGCTTTCCGAAGGATCGGCGGCGTCGGCCGCGTGGAAGTACGCGAGGTCGTCGTTGTCGATCACTGCGGAACCCTTGCTGCCCATTACCTGGAGGCGGACGGTCAAGCCGGGGTACGCCGCCGTCGTCGCGTGCAACACGGCAAGGGCACCGGACTCGAAGGTAACGGTAGCCACGGCGGTGTCCTCCACCTCAACGCCTTCGTGGGCGAGAAGCGCCGTTTTGGCGCTGATCTCAAGGGGTCGGCCGAGGAACCACAAAAGCAGGTCAACGGTGTGTACGCCCTGGTTCATGATGGCGCCGCCGCCATCCATGGCCCAGGTTCCACGCCACGCGCCCGAATCGTAGTAGCCCTGGCTTCGCCACCAGCTGACGGAGGCGACGGCGGAGGTAAGCGTGCCGAAGCGTCCGGCGCGACGGGCCTCGTCCACCACCCGGCTGGCGGGATCGAAGCGGTGCTGGCTGATCACCGTGGCCACCAGGCCCTTGGCCTCGGCAGCCTCGGCCGCAGCCAGGATCTCGTCCGCCTGGCTCAAGTCAACGTCAAGGGGCTTTTCGATCACGACGTGCTTGCCGGCGTCGAGCGCTTCCAGCGCCAGTTGGATGTGGAGCCCGCTCGGCGTCGAGATGATGACCAGGTCAACCGGTGCGGCGGCGAGCGCCTCGGCCAGCGTCAGGAAGACTGCCGGCTTCGGGTCGCCCTGGGCTTCGACCTTGGCGGCAAGCGCCTCCGAAGCCTCGGGAACCACATCCACCAGCGCCGTGATGACGATCTCCGGGAACTCGCGGACCGCCGCTGAGTGGGTGCGTCCGATGACTCCGCACCCTACGATTGCGGCCCGGATCTCCGCGGGAGCGCCTGGAGCATTTGGGACTTCACTCACTTCGTCTCCACTCCTGCTTCATGGAGGACTTTCGCGAATGCCCTCGCTGCAATCCCGAACGCCGTCGGGCCGGAGAAGCCGCCCAGTCCATGGGCGCCTGCCAAGTGTGGCTCGAGGCTGGCGAAGCCTGTGTACCCGTCGGCCTTCAGGGCCTCAACCGTGCGGAGGACATCGCCGTCGCCCTCACCCGCCGGGACCACGGTGGCGTTCGAGAACAAGGCATCCTTCACCTGCAGGTATTCAAGGTGCGGGCGGAGCTTGGCGTAGCCGTCGTCAAAAGGCTTGACGCCCACCTGGACGAAGTTGGCCGCGTCCCAAGCAACTTTGAGTGCGGGAGAGGCCACGGTTTCGATGATGTCCAGGACCCGTTCGGGGATGTCACCATAGATGTCCTTCTCGTTTTCGTGCAAAAGGACGACGCCGGACTCTTCCGCCACGTCCGCGAGCGCACGCATGCGTTCGATGACCGCATCCCGGATGCTCTCTACCGCTACGTCCTCACCGTAGTAAAAGGAGAAGATTCGGATGTAGCGCGATCCCAGGACCTGCGCGGCGTTGACTGCCCGGCGAAGCCGTTCCACCTCATGCTCCATGGGAAGGGAAACGTCCACTTTCCCGATCGGCGAGGCGATCGCGGAAACCTTCATGTCCGCGGCATCCAGCAAGGACTTCAGTTCACGGAGCTGCGCATCATCCAGATCCACGATGTTGGTGCCCCAGGCGCTGCGGACCTCAATGTGGTTGGCTCCCAATGCCTGCATCACGGCAATCTGGATCTTGGGGTCGTCGTCGATCTCGTCGCCGAAGCCCGAGAGCTCCCATTCAACAGCTGGCGTGCTCATAGTTACTTGACTCCTCCGGCGGTCAGGCCGCCCACTAGGTAACGCTGGAAAATCAGGTACAGGATGACCACCGGGGCGGCGCACACAAGGGAAGCCGCCATCATTTGGCCGTAGTAGGGAATCGCGCCGCCTTCTTGCGATGCGCCGAAAACCTGGAGCGCGACGGCGGCCGTCTGGCTTTCTGGCCGCGTCATGACAGAGGCGAACAGGACGTCGTTCCAGCCGAGCAGGAAGGCGAAAATACCGGAAACGACGACGCCGGGCCAGCTCAGCGGGAGGATGATCCGCACCAGCACGCCCAGGTTGCTGGCGCCGTCGATCCTTGCCGCCTCTTCGAGTTCGCGCGGCAGGCCGCGCAGATAGGTGACCATCACCCAGGTGGAGAACGGCATCGCGAACGTCAGATAGGTGATGAACAAGCCCCACTGCGTGCCGATGACCTGGATGCCCAGGTAGGTGGCGGACGAAGAGAACAGCACGAAGACCGGAAGCACCATGAGGGTGCCCGGAACCGACTGGAGTCCGAGGAGCCCGCGAAGGATCGTCAAACGGCCGCGGAACTGGTAGCGCACCAGGACATAGGCGGTGGCGATCGACATCAGCGCGGAGACCACCGCGGTGGAACCTGCCACGAGCACGCTGTTCGCCAAGCCCGTGGCCAGTCCAACGCTCGTCCAGATCGTGGAGTAGTTCTCAAAGGAGAAGCTGGACGGGAAGAACTCGCCCCTGGCCACCCCGATGTCCGAGTTCACGGACGCGAGGAAGATGTACGCCACCGGAATCAGCACCAGGGCACACAACAGTGTCAGGATGACGGCGAGCATGGGCCCTGGCAAGAGTTTGGTGACTTCGTGCTGGCGTTTGGAGCCCGGGCGGAAGTCTTCGCTCGATTGGCGTCCGACGGCGGTAGTTGCGGTGCTCACTTTTTGCCTCCGGGAGTTTCGGCGTCGTCGAGTTTGACGGCCCGCAGATAGACGAACAAGGGGATCGCGATCAGGATCAGCGAAATGAAGGCCATGGCTGCGCTGAGCCCGAACCTGAAGCTCTGGAAGCTCGTGACGTAGGTGAGGATCGGGAGCAGCTCCACATCGGACGGAGCAGGTACCCCGAACAGGACGAATGGCAAGGTGAAGTTGTTGATGTGGTGCAGCATGCCGATCAGGAACGCCAAGGAGAGCGGGCCCTTCAGGTACGGGAAGACCACGTAGCGGAGTTTGTTCCACCACAGCGCACCGTCAAGGGCCGATGCCTCGTGGACCTCATGGTCCACGGACTGGAGCCCGGACAATGCCAGCAGGTAGACGAACGGCCACGACGCCCAGATCTGGACCAGGATCAAGGTCCAATAAGACTGGGGACCGTTGAGCCACAGTCCGGGGTCGATGCCTACCGAATGCAGCGCCGAATCGATCACGCTGCCCGGCTGGAACATCGTCCGCCACACGGTGGCCACCACGAAGGAGGGAAGGACGTAGGGGACCAGGAAGATGGAACGGATCACGGCCCGGCCCTTGAACGCGTTCTGGGTCGCGACGGCGCCGGCGATGCCGAGCGGGATAGTGACCACCATGGCGAGCAAGGAGTAGCTGACGCTGAGCCAGATGGCGTGCAGCAAAGGCGATGCGGTCAGCGCTTCGACGAAGTTCTGGACTCCGATGAACGGAGCGCTGACCCACTGGCGCAGCGAATACTGGTCCAGGTCCAGCCCCGACATGAAGATGCCGAGGAGGAGCGGCACCACGATGATGATCACCATCAGCAGGCCGCCTGGAATCAGCATCCACAACGGGCGGTTACGTTCGCTCAGCCCCTTGCGGCGCAGGGGCGCGTTGTCCGGCGACTGCGGGTCCGGCTTTGCGGCGCGTGACGATTTGCGGCGCGCGGACTTCCCCGCAGTCAATGAATCGGTGGACATGTCAGTTCCTACTTACTTCGATGCCCGGTCAAGTGAGGCCTGGCCCTTGGATTGTGCGTCCTTGAGGCGCGCCTGGAGGCTGGAGTCGTCCACGGAACCCTTGGAGAGATCGGGGATCGACTGGACCACTACGTTGAGGAGAGCGAGCTGGATGTCGCCCCAAGCTCCGGTGAACGGCGTGGCCTTGGACTTCGCCGCGGTGTCGGCAACCGGTTGGAGGACAGGGTTGTTCAAAGCCTTCAGGGCTTCGGCGTTGGCCGGCAGGTCTCCGAAGATCTTCTGGTAGTTCAACTGCTCGTCCTTGGACGTGATCAGGTTGACGTAAGCGAAGGCAAGGTCCTTCTGCTTCGAGTAGTCGGCAACAACCACGTTGTCACCGGACAGGATGCTGGCCGCATTCGCGGCATCGCCCTGCGGAGACGACTGGCCCGGGGCCGTCGTCGGCATGGCCGTGTAGGCGTACTTTCCCGCGACAGCCGACTTGTCGAGAGTCGGGAGGGAACTCGATGTCGTCATCATGAGGTATCCAGCCTTGCCCGAGGCAAAGGCGGCAACGGCATTGCTGTTGCTCCACCCGATGGAAGCCGGATCGACTACCTTGTCCTTGGTAAGCCAGCCGAAGTAGGTTTCATAGGCTTTCTTGACGGCCGGGTCGTCAAGCTTGAGCGTTTTGCCGTCCACGAGCGGGTTTCCTGCCTGGACTGACATGGCCCAGATGAACTTCCAGGGGTCAAAGCTGTCCTTGTAGCCCGTGGCGAGGCCGAAGGTGCCCGTGGACGGATCGGTCATCTTCTTGGCCTGTGTTGCAAGCTCGTCCCAGCTGGTGGCGGGCTTGTCGATCCCGGCCGCTTTCAGGATGTCCTTGTTGTAGGCCATCACGAACGGCCGGCTGACAAAGGGAATGCCCGCTTGGTGCTGGGCGTCCGGGCCGGAAATTCCAAGGGCAGCCTGGTTGAACTTGTCTTTCCCGCCTACTTTTTTCCAGTCGTCGTCGGACAACGTCACGAACGCCTTGGTTGCATACGCGGTGGGCGTGAAGGTGGTACCGAGGCTGTAGACGTCGGGTCCCTGTCCGGAGACGACGGACGTCTGGATGCGGGTCAGTTCATCGTTGGCCGAAGCGAAGGTTTCGAATTGGATGTCGGCACCGGTCTGCGCCTTGAACTTGGCCGCAATGTCGGTGAACCATTGCTTCTGCTGGGCGGGATAGGCGGCGCTGGAGTTGACCAGGACGCTCAACTTCTTGCCCTTTCCGTCAACGGGTCCGGTGCTCCCCCCGGAGCTGGTGCTGCCGCCTCCGCAGGCGGTCAAAGCTAGGGCTGCTGTTAGGGCAACAGCGGCAAATTTGGCGGACGATGCAAACTTCATTGTTTTCCTCCCTGGAGCCCGATGGCCTCATTGGCGTGGTGCGCGTCACATCGGGTGATTGCTCCGAGTCTAGGCACGGGAAACAGCGATGACAAGCGATTGCCAAAAATTGTCATCAGTGCTGCAATTGTGGGACAAGTCACTCATTGTTGAGAGGCTGCGGCAGATGAGGAACACCTAGACGATGGCAGAACTCCAGCTCCAGTCACCGGGCAAGCAGCCCACAATCCGCGACGTCGCGGAACTCGCGGGAGTGGCAACGTCAACCGTCTCGAGGGCCCTGAGCAATCCCGGGAGGGTGAACCGTGTGACGCGCGAGCGGATCGAAGAAGCGGCCGCGCAATTGAACTACATTCCAAGTTCCCAGGCCCGGGGGCTCAGCTCCGGACGCACCCAGACCGTTGCCGTCCTGGTTCCGGACATCACCAATCCGTTCTACTTCGACATCATCCGCGGGGCGCAGCACCAGTTGAAGGCCGCTGGCTACACGCAACTGCTCGTAGACACCGAAGAGTCAGCGGAGATGGAGGCAGACGCACTGCAGAAAATGCGCCGCTCGGCAGACGGTTTCATCCTTGCAGCATCCCGCCTGACGGACGCACAACTGGCCGAGGCGGCGGCACAACAGCCCTTGGTCACCATCAACCGGGCTCCGGCAATTGCACCCACCGTGGTGATCGATACGCCGTCGGCCATCATCCAGGCGCTCGAACATCTCGTCTCGCTGGGGCACACAAGGATTTGCTTCGTCGGAGGCCCGGCCACCTCCTGGTCCAATGCCAAACGGTGGCAAGCGTTCCAGGACGAAACCACCGAACGGAAACTGACCACATTCAGCGTGGGACCGTTCGCGCCCAAGACCACATCCGGCGCGGCCGCAGCGGACGCGGCGGTGCACACGGGGGCCACCGCGTGCATCGTCTTCAATGACCTGCTGGCCATCGGGATGCTGCAGCGCCTGCGCGAACGCGGCATCCGGGTGCCCGACGACATGAGCATCGTCGGTTGCGACGATATCTTCGGGGCCGATTTCTGCAACCCTCCGCTGACCACCATGGCGTCGCCCATTGAACAAGCCGGGCGCGTGGCCGTCTCCATGCTCCTGTCCCGGCTGAATCCCCAATACGGCGGCACCAGCCGGCGCTTGGCCGTCATGCCCACGCACCTCACAGTCCGGGCATCGACGGGGCTCGCTCCGGTGCGCTGAATGGGCCGCGGGCGCGCCCATTCAGAACCAGCCCGGGCCGCCCAACTAGCTCGCATTTGTTGTCGTTTTGGAGCCTCATAACGACAACAACTGCGAGTCAGTTGGGCGGGGACAGACGTTCCGGGCCACAACACGGGAAGTGACACAGTTGAGTGTTTCAAGTGCTGGTTACTAGTGTTGGGGACATGCGCACACTCCAGGCCACGATCATTGCGGAAATGGGCGTCCAGCCCCGGATCGACCCTGCCGGGGAGGTCCGTAAACGCGTCACGTTCCTGAAGGAATACCTCAAGGCCACGCATACGAAGGGCTTTGTCCTGGGTATTTCCGGCGGACTCGACTCTTCCCTCGCCGGTCGACTTGCCCAGCTGGCGGTCGAAGAGCTTGAGGCCGAGGGCGTCGAGGCGAATTTCGTGGCCGTCAGGCTCCCCTATGGCACCCAACACGATGAGGACGACGCCCAAGCCGCGCTCGACTTTATCCAGGCCAAGACGGAATGGACTTTCAACATTTCCCGGGCAGTCGACGGTTTCGAGGATGAGTTCGAAAAGACCACGGGGGCGCGCATCTCGGATTTCCACAAGGGCAACACGAAGGCCCGGGCCCGCATGACCGCCCAGTACGCCCTGGCCGGCGAGCACAACTACCTGGTGATCGGCACCGACCACGGGGCCGAATCCGTCACCGGGTTCTTCACCAAATTCGGCGACGGCGGCGCGGACATCCTGCCGCTCTTCGGCCTCAACAAACGGCAGAACCGCGCACTCCTCGCCGAGCTGGGCGCCCCGTCCCGCATTTGGGACAAGGTCCCCACGGCCGACCTCCTGGACGGCAAGCCCGGCCGCACCGACGAGGACGAGCTCGGCATCAAGTACGACCAGATCGACGACTACCTCGAAGGCCGGGAAGTCTCGGACGAGGTGGCAGAGACCATCGAACAGAAGTACCTGCGCACCCGGCACAAGCGCACTGTTCCTGTCACGATTTTCGACACATGGTGGAAGTAACAGTCCCCTAAACAGGGCGCCACCGTCACGCTGAGCGACTTTTGCAGCGCACGACGGCGGTCTGCCGCGCCGTGGCGGGGGCGTCGCCGTCGTGATCCCGCAAAAGTGTGCCCGGCGTGACGCGACGCAGCCCCCACCGCCTCTTCCAAACCCTTGGATGTCCTAGTATATTGCAGTGAGGCGGATCACACGGCCAGCTGGTTCCAGGTCCGCGCTGACCCATTCACGCAGGGCGAAAGGCAGACAATGACAGTCACCGACGACTTCCGTGCAGCCCGCGACCGGCTCCTCGAGCTGCGCACCGACTACTCCCGCGCACACAACGAGTTCCAGTGGCCCCGCTTCAGCGAGTTCAACTTCGCCCTCGACTGGTTCGACCAGATCGCGGCAGATCCCGCCAAGGCCAACAATCCTGCGCTGGTCATCGTCGAGCAGGACGGCAGCTCCACCCGTCGCAGCTTCGCCGATCTTTCCGCACGATCCTCGCAGCTTGCCAACTGGCTCCGTGCCAAGGGCGTCCGCCGTGGCGACCGCATGATCATCATGCTCGGCAACCAAGTTGAACTGTGGGAACTCATGCTCGCCGGGATCAAACTCGGCGTGGTCCTGATCCCCACCACCACGCTCATGGGTCCTCGCGACATCACGGATCGCGTGGAGCGCGGCGGTGCCCGCTGGGCCGCCGTCGGGAGCGCCAACATAGCCAAGTTCGCCGAGGTGCCGGGCGGTTACACCCTCATTGAAGTGGGCGACGGCGGCCCGGCTGGCCACCAGACCCCAGATGCCCTTCAGTACGCCGAGTCGGATTCCGCGGAGACCGTGTTCGTGCCGGATGCCCCCACCGCCGCCGATGAGACCATGCTCCTCTACTTCACTTCGGGCACCACGTCGCGCGCCAAACTGGTGGAGCACACCCACACCTCGTACCCGGTGGGGCACCTCTCCACGATGTATTGGATCGGGCTGGAACCCGGAGACGTCCACCTCAACGTGGCTTCCCCCGGCTGGGCAAAGCACGCATGGTCCAACGTTTTCACGCCGTGGATCGCCGAGGCCTGCGTCTTCGTCTACAACTACGATCGTTTCGATGCCAAGGCCCTCATGGACCAGATGGGCCGCGAAGGCGTCACGAGTTTCTGCGCCCCGCCCACCGTCTGGCGCATGCTCATCCAGGCGGACCTGACCCTGCTCAAAACGCCGCCCACGAAGGTTGTTTCGGCGGGCGAGCCGCTCAACGCCGAGGTGATCGGCCAAGTGGAAAGGGCCTGGGGCCAGACCATCCGCGACGGTTTCGGCCAGACCGAGTCAACCGTCCAGGTCGCCAACACCCCGGGGCAGCCGGTCAAGACCGGCTCGATGGGACGCCCGCTGCCCGGCTACGACGTGGTGCTTGTTGACCCAACCACGGGCGAAGAGGCCGACGACGGCGAGCTGTGCTTACGCTTGGACCCTCGCCCTGTAGGGCTCATGAAGTCCTACTTCGGCGACCCGGAGAAGACGGCCGAGGCTTTCCGTGACGGTTACTACCACACGGGCGACATGGCCAGCCGGGACGGGAACGGCGTTATCACCTACGTGGGCCGCGGCGACGACGTCTTCAAGTCCTCCGACTACCGACTGTCCCCTTTCGAACTCGAGAGCGTCCTGATCGAACACCCCGCAGTGGCGGAAGCCGCCGTCGTGCCTTCTCCGGATCCGGTCAAGCTCTCGGTGCCCAAAGCCTTCGTGGTGCTCGCCGCCGGCTACGAGCCCGGTCCAGCCGTGGCCGAAGACATCCTCAGATACTGCCGGCAGCACCTGGCACCGTTCAAGCGCATCCGTCGGCTCGAATTCGGCGAATTGCCCAAGACGATTTCCGGCAAGATCCGCCGTGTCGAACTTCGAGGCACGGAGGTGGCCCGTCACGGCGATGGTCCGCTGGCTGCCGGCCTGGGTGTCGAGTACACCGAGGACGAGTTCCCGAGTCTGAAAGAATAGGCAGCCAATCAATGTCAGGAGGAACCGTGGGCAGCCCGCTCCCCCGCGACCCCATCGCCGACGCCCAGCGAAACTGGGAACGCCACGGCTGGGGCGAAGTCGCCGCACCCATGGCGGCCATCACCGCGATCATGCGCACGCAGCAGATCCTGTTGGCGCGGATCGAGGGCGTGTTGAAGCCGTACGGACTGACCTTCGCGCGCTACGAACTCCTGGCCCTGCTGAGTTTCGCCCGCAGCGGCGCGTTGCCCATGAACAAAGCCAGTGCGCTTCTCCAGGTGCATCCGACGTCGGTGACGAACGCCGTCGACCGCCTCGAAAAGGCAGCCCTCGTAGTCCGCTCCCCGCACCCCACCGACGGGCGCACCACGCTGATCGAGCTCACCGCGGAGGGCCGCACCCTCGCGAAGCGCGCGACGACGGCACTCAACAACGAGGTGTTCGGCCAGTCCGGCTTCGGGGACGAAGACGTCGAGCACCTGATCCGCGTACTGGGAGACTTCCGCAAGGCCGCGGGCGACTTTACGGACTGATCCCCAGCCATCCGTTGCTGAGTAAGTGCCGTTTTGAGCCCTCAAAACGGCCCTGGGCCCACGCCGGCAGGGTTCCCTGGCCGAGCTTGCGAGGTTAGGGTGCCGGTGGGGAGCAATCGATGGGTCAGCGGTGCTTGAACTCCGGCTGGCGCTTCTCGGTGAACGCTGCCATGCCTTCCTTTTGGTCCTCGGTGGCGAACAATGAGTGGAAGATCCGGCGCTCAAACAAAACGCCCTGGGACAGGCCGGTTTCGAAGGCTGCGTTGACGGCTTCCTTGGCCACCATGGCAACCGGTTTGGACCTCGACGCGATCACTTCGGCGGCCTTCAAAGCCTCCTCCACCACGGAGTCGGCCGGCACGACTCGGGAAACGAGTCCCGCCCGCTCGGCTTCCTCGGCGTCCATGAATCGCCCAGTGAGGACCATGTCCATCGCTTTGGCCTTGCCCACGGCGCGGGTCAGCCGTTGCGAGCCGCCCATGCCCGGAATGACACCGAGGTTGATTTCCGGTTGGCCGAACTTGGCGTTGTCCCCGGCAACGATGAAATCGCACATCATGGCAAGTTCGCAGCCTCCACCCAGGGCAAAGCCGGACACCGCGGCAATCACGGGTATGCGCAGCCGCGTGAGGTTTTCCCAGGCGCGGAACCAGTCGGCGGCGTACATTTCCATGTATCCCTTGGATGCCATCTCCTTGATGTCGGCGCCGGCCGCGAAGGCCTTCTCCGATCCGGTGATCACCACGGCGCCCACCGCGGGATTCGCATCCATGTCCGACACGGCGGCCACGATCTCATTCATGGTGGCCTGGTTCAACGCGTTGAGCGCCTTGGGCCGGTTCAGGGTCACCAAGCCCACCCGTCCACGGAGTTCCACCAGGATGTTTTCGTACTGCTGCGCCAAGCCGTGCCCCTTTTGTCGTAACTGACCTACCCGCCAAGGCTACTTGGCAGACTTGTCCCGGATGTCCGTGATGATGCCGGAGAAGTCGCGCCCGGCCCCGCCTTCGGCAGCGAAGGCGTCGTAAATCTGCGATGCCAAGTGCCCCATTTGCCCATCGACTCCGGTGCTCTCCAGCGCGTTGACCGCGAGCCGGAGGTCCTTCGCCATGAGCGCTCCGGCGAATCCGGGCTGGTAGTCGCGGTTGGCCGGGCTCGTGGGGACCGGTCCGGGAACCGGGCAGTTGGTGGTCAGCGCCCAGCACTGCCCCGAGGCGTTGGAGGCAACGTCGAACAACGCCTGGTGCGTCAGTCCCAGCTTCTCACCCAGGACGAATGCCTCGCTGACGGCAATCATGGACACTCCCAGGATCATGTTGTTGCAGACCTTGGCGGCTTGCCCGGCTCCGTGGTCGCCGCAGTGCACGATCCTCCGGCCCATGAGTTCCAGGATCGGCTTCACTGTTTCGAAGTCCTCGGGCAGGGCCCCCACCATGAAGGTCAGGGTTCCGGCTTCGGCACCCACTACGCCTCCGGAAACGGGCGCGTCCACGGAGCGGTGGCCGGCTTCCAAGGCAATGGCCGCGGCCTCGCGGGCCTCGTCGACGTTGATGGTGGAGCAGTCCAGGAACAGTGTGTTCGGCGCAGCCACCGAGAGCAGGCCCGGCGCTCCGTCCACTCCCCGGTAGGCGTCAAGGACATGCTTGCCGCTGGGCAGCATGGTCAGGACAACGGAGGCGCCGGCAACGGCCTCCGGAGCGGAATCCATCGTAGCGATGCCGTGTTCGCGGGCTGCCTCAAGCGCTGCCGGCACGGGATCGTACGCGACCACTTGATGCCCTGCTTTGACAAGGTTCACAGCCATAGGACCGCCCATGTGGCCAAGGCCGAGGAAAGCGATGGTGCCGGAAACTGCGTCAGACATGGTCGGACTCCTTTGAATGAAGTTTGAGTTCACGGTCGCCTAGCGATGCGAAGAAGCCCTCGACGGCGGCCGGCGACACCTCCGCCAGGGAAGCTGGCTTCCATTGCGGGTTGCGGTCCTTGTCCACTACTTGCGCTCGGATCCCCTCGCGAAAATCCGGCCCGGACAGGCACCGCACGCCAACACGGTATTCCTGCTCCAACGCCTCCTCGAGCGAGAGCCCCCTGACGCGCCGCAGCGATTCCAGGGTGACTTTCACGGCTGTAGGCGACTTCGCCTCGATCGTGACCGCGGCTGCAGCGGCGTCCCCGCCGGCGCCGCGCAGCCTGGCGACGATTTCCTCGGCGTCGTCGGAAGCATAGGCGTCATCGATCCACTCCCGCTGGCCGGACAGTGCCGAGGCCGGCGGTTCCTGCGCGAAGCGCTCGACGGCGGCCTCCGCCGTCGAGCTTTCCAGCGCTTCCGCGAGCGCGGGCAGGCTTTCGGACGGCACGAAGTGGTCCGCGAGCCCCAGGAACAGGGCGTCAGCCCCGCTTAGGTGG
Organism: Arthrobacter sp. FW306-2-2C-D06B; assembly: GCF_021789175.1. NCBI lineage: Bacteria > Bacillati > Actinomycetota > Actinomycetes > Micrococcales > Micrococcaceae > Arthrobacter > Arthrobacter sp. FW306-2-2C-D06B. Next base: position 331,363 of record NZ_CP084560.1, on the reverse strand, counting down.
GCGCCCGTGAGGGCTGCGTGGGTACCAGACTCGCCCGGTGAGCGGGACAGCAGAAGGGTCCCGCCGACGTCGGGCACAAAACCAATGGTGGTTTCCGGCATGCCGGTGCGGGTCCGCTCGGTGACCACGCGGACGGAACCGTGGGCTGAGATCCCGACCCCGCCACCGAGGACGAGCCCGTCCATGAAGGCCACGTAAGGCTTCGGGTACCGGGCAATGAGCGAGTTCAAGCGGTATTCCGCAGCCCAGAAGTCCGCGGTCCGGTCCCCGCGGCGCAGGATGTCGTCGTAGATCGCCACGATGTCCCCACCGGCGCAGAGTCCCCGGTCCCCGGAGCCGTGCACCAAGACCGTCTTGACGGCGTCGTCGTCCGCCCAGGCAGTGAGTTGCTCCAGCATCGCGTGCACCATCCCGGCGGTGAGCGCGTTGACGGCCTTGGGTCGGTTCAGCGTGATGACGCCCAGGTGGCCGCGCTTCTCGAACAGGACCTCGGCCATTAGCTGCCGGCCGGCATCACGAAGCTGGCGCCCTGGCGGATGCCCGAGGGCCAGCGCGTGGTGACCGTCTTGGTCTTGGTGTAGAAGCGGAAGGCATCCGCGCCGTGCTGGTTGAGGTCGCCGAAGCCCGAGGCCTTCCAGCCGCCGAAGGTGTAGTAGGCGATCGGAACCGGAATGGGAACGTTGATGCCCACCATGCCCACTTCGACGCGGCTCGCGAAGTCGCGGGCGGCGTCGCCGTCGCGGGTGAAGATCGCGACGCCGTTGCCGAACTCGTGCTCGGAGCAGAGCCGCAGCGCTTCTTCGTAGTCGGCTGCGCGGAGGATGCTCAGGACCGGGCCGAAGATCTCCTCCTTGTAGATGGACATGTCCTTCGTGACGTTGTCGAAGAGGGTCGGGCCAACCCAGAAGCCTCCGGCGTAGCCGTCCACCTTCAGGTCGCGTCCATCGGTGACGAGCGTGGCGCCTTGGTCCACGCCCGCTTGGATGTACCCCTCGATACGATGTTTCGCCGAGGCGGCCACTACAGGTCCGAAGTCCGAATCCGCGGCCAGGCTGGGACCCACCTTCAGGCCCTTGATGCGGTCCTGCAGCTTGGAGACGAGCTGGTCCGCTGTCTCCTGGCCAACAGGCACAGCCACCGAGATCGCCATGCAACGCTCCCCGGCGGAGCCGAACCCGGCACCGATGAGGGCATCCGCGGCCATGTCGAGATCGGCGTCGGGCATGATCACCATGTGGTTCTTGGCGCCGCCAAAGCACTGGGCGCGCTTCCCGTGGGCCGCGGCCGTCGCGTAAATGTACTGTGCAATCGGCGTGCTTCCGACGAAACCGATGGCCTTCACCCGCGGATCCTCAAGGAGGGTATCCACTGCTTCCTTGTCGCCGTTGATGACGTTGAAGACGCCGTCCGGCAATCCCGCTTCGGTGAAAAGTTCTGCCAGGCGCAGCGGCACGGACGGGTCGCGCTCCGAAGGCTTGAGGATGAAGGCATTGCCCGCAGCCAGGGCGGGGCCGGACTTCCAGAGTGGAATCATGGCCGGGAAGTTGAAGGGCGTAATGCCCGCGACCACCCCAAGGGGCTGGCGCAGTGAGTGGACGTCGATTCCCGTGCCGGCGTTGTCCGAGAATTCACCCTTGAGCAAGTGCGGGGCACCGGCGGCGAACTCCACCACCTCGATGCCACGCTGGATGTCGCCTTTGGCATCCGGGAAGGTCTTGCCGTGCTCGGAGGAAAGGAGCGTAGCCAGTTCGTCCATGTGTTCGTTGACCAGGTCCACGAACTTCAGCAGGATCCGGCCGCGGCGCTGCGGGTTCATGGCGCCCCATTCGAGCTGGCCTTTCTCCGCGCTCGCAATGGCGTTCCTGACCTCGTCAGCACTGGCCAGGGGAAGCCGTGCCTGAACCTCGCCGGTGCAGGGATTGTAGACGTCGCTGAATCGTGGAGAGGTCCCGTCGACTCTTTGGCCGTCAATGTAGTGGGAAAGTTCGCGCACCATGGAATGCTCCTTTGCATAGGGGAATGCCCGCCATCGGCCTCGAAGGCACATGTCCAACTGCGCTCCGGGACGTCTTTGATCCCGAATATACTCGGACTTCCTACTAATTTCTAGAGCACTTCGGCTGCGGCCCTCAGGTGAGCCCGCTCAGCGAGGCAGCGAGCCGTAGGCATCCAGCGCTTCCCGGCGCGAGGCTTTAAGGTCCACCACCGGCTCCGGATAGTCCGCCGTGGACAGTTCCGGGATCCACCGGCCGACGTAGCCGCCGTGGGGATCGAATTTCTTGGCCTGGGTCTCCGGGTTGAAGATCCTGAAGAAGGGCGAGGCGTCCGCGCCGGAACCTGCAACCCACTGCCAGTTCGCAGGATTCGAGGCAGGATCGGCATCCACCAAGGTGTCCCAGAACCATTGCTCGCCCACTTGCCAATGGATGCCGAGGTTCTTGACCAAGAGACTGGCGGAAACCATGCGGACCCGGTTGTGCATCCATCCTGTATGCCACAATTGCCGCTGGCCCGCGTCCACCATGGGGAAACCGGTGCGGCCCTGCTGCCACGCGCGAAGGAGATTTACGGCTTCCTGGGAGTCATCACCCTGACCACCCGGCCAAGCCCACGGATAGTGGTCGAAACCGGGCCGCAAATTGGCCGATGCCAGGTCCGGACGATGGAAGTACTGGTGCCAGCAGAATTCACGCCACCCGAGTTCCGAGGCAAAGACAGCTGCGCCGTCGCCCAGTTCCCGACGCCGGCGTTGCTGGGCATGCCATACCTCGAACGGGCTGAGTTGCCCCCACCGCAAGAAGGGCGACAAGCGGCTGCCGCCCGGCAGATCAGGACGGTCCCTGTTCACCGAATAGTCCGCGAGCCCGTCCGACACGAAGTCGTCAAGAAGCTCATGCGCCTGGGCCGAACCCGGCTGCCAGCTTTCGGATAATCCGGCCGACCAGTCGGGGTTTCGCGGCAGCAATCCCCACGTGTCCAATTCCTCGGACCCAGGGAGCCGGCCGGAGAATCCCCGGCCCGGTTCCGGAGCCTCCAGCGGTTCACGGAAATCCATCCCGGACACGGTCCGCCAAAATGGCGTGAAGACTTTGAAGGGTCCGCCTTGCTTCGTGGTCACGTCCCACGGCTCGTGCAGCAGGGAGGCCTGGAAACTCTCCGTGTGCATCCCGGATTCACGCGCCCAGGTCTTGATGCCGGCGTCGAGCATTCGCTCCGGCTCGCCGTAACGGCGGTTCCAGTACAGCGATCCGGAACCCATCGCCGTCGCGGTTTCCCGGACGATTTCCGCCGCCGGTCCGCGGCGCAGCAAGAGCGGAACACCCAGGGCGGCAAGGTCTTCGCGAAGGGCAAGCAGGGAATGATGCAGCCACCAGCGGGAGGCGCCGCCGGGCGGCCTGATCCCAGGTGATTCCTGGTCGAGGACATAGAGCGCGACGGCGGCACCGTCGTCGGCTGCCGCCCGCAGCGCCGGGTTGTCCGTGGCCCGGAGGTCGTCCCGGAACCACACGATCGACGGTTTCACTCATCCCCCTCGAATTTCGCGCAAAGGTCATGCCCCTTAAGTCGAATCCTAAGGGGCATGACCTGTACTGGGATCTACTTCGGCATCAGGACGGAGTCAACCAGGTACACCGTGGCGTTGGCGGTGTGGACGCCACCGCAGATCACGGCAGAGCCTCCGTCAACCTTGAGTGCGTCCTTGGTTCCCGTAACGGTTACGGAGTCGCCCTCAACCGTCTTGTGGGTGCCCACGATCTGGTCCGGGGTCAGCTGGCCGGGGATGACGTGGTAAGTGAGGATCTTGCTCAGGAGGGCATCGTCCGTCTTGAGGGTGTCGATGGTGGCGGCGGGGACCTTGGCGAAGGCGCTATCCACAGGGGCGAAGACGGTGAACTGGCTGCCGTTAAGCGTGTCCACCAGGTTCACCTTGGGGTTCAGCTTGCCGGACACCGCGGCCGTCAGGGTCTTGAGCAACGGGTTGTTGGAAGCGGCCACGGCTACGGGGTCGAGTGCCATGCCGGCAACCGAACCTGCGCCGCTGGGAACCTGGGAGGCGTAACCTGCGCAGCCCGGGCCGACCAGGTCTTTGGTCGGGTCCATCGCGGCACTTGCCGAGGCGGAGGGGGTCGCCGCCATGGTGGACGACGAGCTCGGAGCGGCCGACGACGGTGAAGCCGTGGAAGCGGAGCCGCCACAAGCAGTGAGGCCCAGCAGGGCCGAAGCAGCGAGACCGGCGATCGCAAAAGACGTGCGCTTTGTAGCAAGCATGACATTTCTCCTTCAAACGGACTGACATTCGGTGCCGGTTGATTCCGGCGTGAAAGCACTTCACCCTTGCGGGCTAAGTCCTTATGCCAGCTATTCGGAGGTGCGGGCCGGGTGGATGGGTAGATCTTCAAAACTTAATTTGGCGCTCCTCAAGAACCGACCAGTTTTGACAGCCCCCGACGCCGGATCGCGGCATGGGTGCCCACGTTCCGACTCAAAGGTGGTCGGTTCTTGCGGGGCTCATCCGGTGCGCTTCTTCCATCAGCAACTTGCCGAGGAATTCCTGGCGTTCAGGACGGAACCGCGGCTCAATGCCTGTGAGAGACAATGCACCGATTGGCCGGCCCAGCTGGTCGAAGACAGCGGCCGCCATTCCCCAGCTGCCCTCGAGGACCAAACCGGGATTCACCGAGTACCCGGCCATTCGGGTCCGCGCAAGGTTCCGGCGCACCACACTCTCGGTATGGCCAGCGGCGAAGTCCCCCGCATGCCGTTCCCAGCCGGACAGGATCGTTTCCTGTTCTTCATCCGGCAGGAAGGCCATGATTGCCGTGCCGGCCGACGCTACGCCGAGCGGGAACCTGACGCCCTCGTGCAAGACGAACGAACGCACCGGAAAGCTGCCTTCCTCTCGGAGCACGCACACGGTTTCGTGGCCACGACGGATGGAATAGAAGGCGCTTTCCCCGCTCTCCTCGGCCAGGCGGCGCAGGCTGGGCCGGGCCAAGTCCTCAAACGGGAACCGTGCCGCCGCCACCGACCCCAGCAGGAAAATCTCGGGCCCCAGGATCCAGTTGCCGGTCCGCTGGTCGTGGTCCAGCAGGCCTTCGGCGGCGAGGGACGCCAGCAAGCGGTGCACCGTAGGGCGGGTTAGTCCGGACTCGCGGACCAGGCCAGCGATGGACATGCCCTCCGGCTTGCGCCCCACGAGCCGGAGGAGCGCGGCGACCCGAGCGACGACTTGGGCGCCCTGGACTGGCTTGGTTTGCGGCTGCTGAGTTGGCAACGCTACCCCTCTCCAAAGATTTCCTCCACAATGTGGACACTTCCAAGACTAGCGTCCACACTGTGCGAGTTCAGCCCTAATGGCCGTGCGGTGCCGTTGACCCTCCGCGTCCGGCCACCATATGCTCCTTGCCAAACGACCAGCCAGACGACTTACTCACCACAGTGTCCACAACGTGGATATCCGCTGAGTGACCCTACTCAAAGACGAGGACAACGCCATGGCCAAAATCCAGCCCAGCGCAGCCGCTGCACTACAGGACGTCCTGCGCGACGGCCAGACGATCGCCGTCGGCGGCTTCGGGCTCAGTGGCATCCCCGCGGACCTGATCGACGCCGTCCGCGATTCGGGCGTCAAGGATCTGACCGTGGTCTCCAACAACATGGGCATCGACGGCAAGGGGCTTGGCGTCCTGATCGAAACCGGCCAGGTCCGCAAGGTCATCGCCTCGTACGTGGGTGAGAACAAACTCTTCGCCGAGCAGTACCTCTCCGGCCGGCTCGAGGTCGAATTCGCCCCCCAGGGCACCTTGGCCGAGCGGCTCCGCGCCGGTGGTGCCGGCATCCCCGCCTTCTACACGCGGACCGGCGTCGGAACCCTGGTTGCCGAGGGCAAGCCGCTCGAAGAGTTCGACGGCGTCACCTACGTCCGCGAGCGCGGGATCGTCGCCGACGTCGCACTGGTCCACGCGCACACCGCGGACACGGACGGCAACCTGATCTACCGCTACACGGCCCGGAATTTCAACCCTGTGGTGGCGACGGCGGGAATCGTGACCATCGCCGAGGCCGAAATGATCGTGCGGCCGGGCGAGCTCGATCCGAACCATATCGTGACCCCCGGCGTCTACGTCCAACGGCTGGTCCAGACGAGCGGCCGCATCAAGGACATTGAGCAGCGCACCGTCCGGCCCCGCACTGAAGCCCTGGCCTGACCGCACACATCCCCAGCGAAGGAGCACCACCATGGCATGGACCCGCGACGAAATGGCCGCCATTGCGGCCCAGGAACTCAACGACGGCGATTACGTCAACCTCGGCATCGGCATTCCCACCCTCGTTGCCAACAACCTGCCCGACGGCGTGCGGGTTGTCCTGCAAAGCGAGAATGGCCTCCTCGGCATGGGACCTTTCCCCTACGAGGGCGAGGAAGACGCCGACCTCATCAACGCCGGCAAGCAGACCGTCACGGTCCTGCCCGGCGGCAGCATCTTCGACTCCGCGACGTCTTTCGGCATGATCCGCGGCGGACACGTCAAGGTTGCCATCCTCGGCGCCATGCAGGTTTCCGGCAATGGCGACCTCGCCAATTGGACCATTCCGGGAAAGATGGTCAAGGGCATGGGCGGCGCCATGGACCTGGTGGCCGGCACCCCGCGCGTCGTGGTCCTCACCGAGCACAATGCCAAGGACGGGAGCGCCAAGATCGTCCGGGAATGCACCCTGCCGCTGACCGGACTGGGGGTGGTGGACCGGATTGTCAGTGACCTCGCGGTGTTTGACCTTGTGCGGAACGTACAAGAAACAGACGGCGGGCGGCAGCTCACCCTTACCCGCCTCGCCCCCGGGGTCACCGTGGAGGAACTCCGCGATAAGACCGACGCAGCGTTCGACGTCGCGTTGGAAACCACCTCCGCTCTCGAAGGAGCAACAGCATGAGCCTGAAAGACCAGTTCGGCAAAGATGTCCTCCTCACCGGCTGGGGACACAGCAAGTTCGGCAAACTCACGGACGAGACGCTGGAGTCCTTGATCGTCCAGGTGTCCGCGGAGGCCATCCGGAACTCCGGCTTTGAGCCGCGGGACATTGACGAGATCTACCTCGGCCAGTTCAACTCAGGCATGCAGCCCCTGGGCTTCACGTCCTCGTTGGCCCTGCAGCTGTCCGAGGACCTGGCCAATGTGCCCGCAACGCGAACCGAAAACGCATGCGCTTCCGGTTCCGCGGCGTTCCAGCAAGGCGTGAAGTCTGTCTTGGCCGGCACTGCCCGCAACGTCCTGGTGATCGGGGCTGAAAAAATGACCAACGCGGGAGCCGACGTTGTAGGCGCAGCCCTTCTGGGAGCGTCCTACGAAATGGCGGGCAAGGCCTCCACCACCGGTTTCACGGGGTTGTTCGCCGAGGTGGCCAAGCACTACGAAAAGCGCTACGGCGCTGGCATTCATGGTTCTGGCCTCGAACGCCCTGGTTTTGCCGGCGGCCTGGGCGACATCCTTGGATCCATCGCCGCCAAGAACCACCGCAACGGCATGGACAACCCTTACGCGCAGATGCACCGGGACTTCGGCGAGGAGTTCTGCCGGACGGTTTCCGAGAAGAATCCCATGGTTGCCGAGCCGCTGCGCCGCACCGACTGCTCCCCCGTGTCCGACGGCGCCGCCGCCGTCGTGCTTTCCCGGGGCCCGGCGTCGGGCGCTGCTACAGAACCCGTGCGGCTCGCGGGCTTCGGGCACGCGAACGACTTCTTCCCGGCGGAGCTCCGCGACCCCACGGAGTTCGCAGCGACGAGGGTGTCCTGGCGGCGCGCGCTGGGGATGGCCGGCGTCGGGATCGACGGACTGGATTTCGCCGAGGTGCACGATTGCTTCACAATCGCCGAATTGATCATGTACGAAGCCATGGGACTGACGCCGAGCGGCGAAGGCTCCCGGGCGGTGCAGGAAGGGTGGGTCTACAAGGACGGCAAGCTGCCCATCAATGTGTCGGGCGGACTCAAGGCCAAGGGCCACCCCGTTGGCGCAACCGGCGTGTCGCAGCACGTCATCGCGGCCATGCAGCTCACGGGCACCGCCGGAGCCATGCAACTTCCCAACGCCCGCCGCGGAGCCGTGCAGAACATGGGCGGCGTAGGCATCGCGAACTATGTCTCCGTTTTGGAGTCGATCTAAGGACTAACTGATTGTTCGAGGGGCGGCCCCTCGCCCGGGTGTGGTGGGCACCGCGAAGCGGGCGGGGCAGGGGCCGCCCCTCGAATTCCTTACTTCGCCGCAAGCACCGCCGCACCAGCCGCCGCGCAGGCTTCATCCAGGGCACCGTCCGGTGCGCCGCCGACGCCGATCCCCGCCACTGACACGCCGTTCACCTTGAGCGGCACTCCGCCGGGGAGGAAGAGGGTGCCCGGAAGGTCGGCGATCGACGGGCCGTTGCCGTTGATTCGCTTGGCAAGTTCGCTGGTGGGCGCACCGAAGGCGGCTGCGGTGTAGGCCTTCTGCTTGGCGGCCTCGATGGTGTGTTCTGCAGCGTTGTCGCCGCGGAGCAACGCCTGGACCGTCCCAAAGCGATCCACGAGCGCAACGGTGACGAACGGAAGCTTGTCGGCCTGGCACTTCGCCAAGGCGGCGCTGACTGCCTGGCTGGATGCACCGACGGTGATGCGGTTCTGAGGGACAACATTGTCGGCCGACGGATTGACGTCGACGGCGGCCGTCGCGGTTTTGGCAGCGGCCAGCGTCATGGCATTTGCGACGGCAGTTGCCCCGCCGGTCAGGAGCAAGGCTCCTGCGGCAGCGGCGGCAAAGATCTTGTTGGACTTCTTCATGGTGGTCCTCCGGGGGGGGTCGGGAACGGGTACAGTTCCATGCTTCCGGCCGGGCTTCCTCCGCACATCCGGCACCCGTCTCCCCTGGCCTCATCCCTTCGGGTCCTGGTATCAGCCAAAAGACGGAGAGACCCTCGGCCGGAAGGCGCCTAGCATGGGAAGAATGCCGGCATCTCCGAACTGGGCGGCCCCACGTCCCGCTGCCTTCCGCCCCACCTTGGGCCGGATCGACGCAGTGGTCCACCTCAGCTTCGCCGTGCTTATGGTGGCATCCGGCGTGCGCTACGTCCTGCGGCACAGCCTGGCCGACAACCTTTGGATAGTAGCCCTGGCTGCCTCAGTGTGCGTCCTCTATTCCGTAGTGGCGGTGCTGGCCAAACGGCGCCAGCCGTGGCTGTTGTGGATGGTTGCGCTGGTTCTCGCATGGGCTGTGCTTGTCATTGCCGCACCGAGTTTTGCGTGGTGCTCCTTCGCGGTGTTTTTCCTTTCCCGCGCGGCCTTCAGCGGTTGGATCGCCTATCTGGCCGGGGGCTTGACGGCAATTGCCACGGCCATCGGGCTGTTCCGCCTCAGCGGCGACACCGATACGGCCATGCTGCTCGGGCCCATAGCCGCAGCGGTTCTGCTCACGCTCATCTACGACAGAATTGAGCACGACGGCGCGCTGCAACGCCAACTCCATGCCGACGTCTCCCTGGCGCAGGAACGCCTCGCCGTCAGCGAACGCGCAGCCGGGATCGCGGCGGAGCGCGAACGTGTTTCGCGGGAAATCCACGACACCATCACGCAAGGCCTTGCCAGTAGCCTGCTCCTGCTCGAAGCCGCGCAACGCTCGTGGCCTGAAGAGGGAGCGCAAGCGGAGGTGCAGAAGGCCGGGACCCTCCTACGGCAGAACCTGGCCGACACCCGCAGCTTGGTCCACGAACTTTCCGCCCCCGGGCTGGAGAACGGACCATTGCCCCAGGCCCTCGAACAGGCCGCCCGCCAGTACCTCGATTCCGTGATCCTCCACGTCACCGGAGATCTCCGCCCGGTACCCGCCGAGGTCCGCCATGCCCTGATGCGCGTGACCCAAAGCGCGGCAGCCAACATCAAACTCCACGCCGAGGCTGGACAGGCCAGTTTGACGCTGGGCTTCCTTCCCGGGGCGGTCACGCTTGACGTGTTCGACGACGGCCGTGGCTTTGATCCCATTGCGGTACCACCGCCGTCGGAAAAGGGAGGCTACGGTCTGCGGGCCATGCGTCAGCGGGTGGAACAACTCGGCGGGGTACTTTCGGTGGAGAGCTCCCCCGGAGAGGGAACCGTCGTAGCCGCACAACTGCCTCTACCCGATACAGAACCCAGCCAGTCAAACCAGGTGCCCAGCCAGAAGGACAGTCCATGAACCCCATTTCGGTCCTGCTCGTGGATGACCATTTGGTGGTCCGCAGTGGACTCAAGGCCTTGCTCGGCACCCAGCCGGACATCACCGTCGTCGCCGAAGCGGCATCCGGCGAGGAAGCCCTCGCGGCAGCGCACCAGCACCCGGCCGACGTCGTCATGATGGACCTCGCCATGGGCCAGGGCATGGACGGAATCGAGGCGATCAAGTTCCTGCGCCAAGCGAGCAAGCAGCAAGCCGTATTGGTGTTCACCACGTATGATTCCGATGCCGACATCGTGAGGGCTGTGGACGCAGGTGCCATGGGTTACGTGCTCAAGGACGCCGCGCCGGAGGAGATCTTCGCGGCGGTCCGGGGCGCGGCTCAAGGCAAGAGCGTCATGAGCGCACCCGTGGCCAGCAGGTTGTTCCAGCAATTGCGTAACCCGGACGAGGTCCTCACCCCGCGCGAAGCCGAACTCCTCAGCCTCCTCATTCAAGGGCTCAGCAACCGCGAGCTCGGCAAAAGGCTGTTCATCTCCGAGGCCACGGTCAAAACGCATCTAGCCCACATCTACGCCAAGCTCGGCGTCGAGACACGAGCGGCCGCGATTGCGGTGGCCATCCGCCGCGAGGGGATGCGTTAGGGTTCGGCGGCCCCACTGAAACTCCCCGCTTTTGACGCCCGACGCCGGCGGCGGCCCCCGCAGTGACGCGGGCCGCCGTCGGGCTTCAGGCCCAAAGGTGGGGAGTTCCAGCGCCCCCTTCACCAGCTACCGCGCCGGGTCTACACTGACCCTATGTCCGACACCGCAGGACGCAAGTTGTTCCAGCATTCGGGAACCGCGCTTATCTTCCGGGGAGCATTGGCCCTCCTCCTGGCCTTCCTGGTCGCTTCCCTGCCGGTCGCCACGGTGTTTGCCCTCGTCTACGTGTTCGGCGTCTTCGCCATGACGGACGGGCTCACCAATATGGCCCACTACTTCTACGACCCCGCGCGGCACTCCCGCTGGAGCCTGATCGGCGGCTTCATCTCCGTCGCGACCGGCATCGTGGCCGTTTCGTGGCCGGGCATCACCGCAGCGGCATTGGGCGTCCTCATAGGAGCATGGGCCCTGGTCCTCGGCATTTCGCAGATCATCCTTGCCATGGACACCAGGACGACGGTCAGGGCTTGGTGGATCTGGATGTTGACGGCGTTGGTCACCACTTTGTTCGGGCTCTTTGTGCTCGTCAATCCGGGAGCGGGATTCCTGGGCGTGGTGGCTCTGCTCGCGACATACGCCGCGGTCAGTGGCGTTTTGTTGATCGCCTCCGGCATCAAGCTCCGCAGGCGTGCCTCTTCTTCGGTGATGCTCGCCCATTAGCCCTGCGGCAGCAATCTGCGGCGAAGGGATGCGCCAGGTCCCAAGTTCGGTAAGTTAGTGGCTGTGAAGATAGCTACCTGGAATGTAAATTCGCTCCGCGCACGTGCCGACCGCGTCGAGGCCTGGCTGCAGCGCAGTGACTGCGACGTCCTCGCGATGCAGGAAACCAAGTGCAAGGACGACAACTTCCCGTGGGAACTCTTCGAGCGCATGGGCTACGAGGTTGCCCACTTCGGCCTGAGCCAATGGAACGGCGTGGCGATCGCCTCGCGTGTAGGGCTCGACGACGTCGAGCGCACCTTTGTTGACCAGCCCGCCTTCGGAAAGGCCGGCAAGGACCCCGTCCAGGAAGCCCGCGCCATTGCCGCTACGTGTGGCGGGGTCCGGGTGTGGAGCCTGTACGTTCCCAACGGCCGTTCCCTGGACGACGAACACATGCCGTACAAGCTCAAGTGGCTCGAGACCCTGAAGGGCCACGCCGCCGGCTGGATCACAGAGAACCCCGAGACCCAGGTGGCCCTCATGGGCGACTGGAACATCGCCCCGCTGGACGAGGATGTCTGGGACATCGATTACTTCCGGGCGAACGCGCTCACCCACGTCAGCGAACCCGAGCGCGAGGCCTTCCGGGGGTTCGAAGCCGCCGGTTTCACCGACGTCGCGCGCGCCTACACCCCGGGTCCCGGCGTGTACACCTACTGGGACTACACGCAGCTGCGGTTCCCCAAGAAGGAAGGCATGCGCATCGACTTCGTCATGGCCTCCCCCGCGCTGGCCGCCCGCGTCACCGGGGCCTCGATCGACCGCGAGGAACGCAAGGGCAAGGGCGCCTCGGACCACGCTCCCGTCATCGTGGAGCTTACGGACTGAGTAGGAACAATGACGGAGGAGGCGGGCCCGCGATGAGCGGAAAGCTATACGGGAGCCAAGCAGGGCTGCCCTTCTCTTCAGCGTTGCGCGTCTACGAACCGCTTGAGGCATTCCCCGAGGACCAGCGGCAGCAGCTCGTGGCGAGCGGCACCCGCAGCGGTTCGCGGGCCGCGGTCGAAAATGCCGAGCTGCTCGCGTCCCTCGGACGGGTCACCCGCAAAGGCGGGGACCCTTTCCCCACCGGCAGCACCGATCTGGTCCGCATCACCAGGATTCCGTCCGGAGACCGGAACGACCCCGACGCCGGGCGGCTGCTTTACTGCCCCAGCCAACTGGTCATCCGGGCAGGATTGGCGGCCAACGCCCTCATGGAAGGTATCCATGGACCGCTCGCGGACCTGCTCATCCCCGTGGACCAGCGCGACCGCCACCAGGCTCGCATCGACCGTATCAACGCCAGCCACGACGCGAAACGCGTGCACACGCGGGCCTCGACTTGGGGCATCCCCTTCAGCTGGTTCTCCCTGTTTCAGGAGTCGGACCGCAAGGATGTCGTGGAATCCGGCGGACGCATCCTGACAGTGAGGGTCTGGGCCTCCCTGACGGATGCCTTGGACCGGGCACGCTTTGCGGTAGCCAACCTGGCCCTCGCTGCCCCGGACCTTGACATGCTGGACGACCTCACCCAGCTCACCGAGTGGCTCGAGTTGTTCCATGTGCAGTCAATGGTCGAGCTGGACTACGGAGCCGTGGCGGACAAGGTGTACCCGGACGAGTCGCCCATGGACGTCAGGCTCGGCATCGAATGCCTGGCCGAGGGCGATATGACGGGAGCGGCCGCGGCATATCGCCGGCTGGCTTCCCGCTGGATCCCCATCAGGCAGCTGGCCCGGGCTTCCTAGCTCCCGGGCTTCCTAGCTCCTGGGGTTCTTGGCTCCTGGCTCTCGGCGTTCTGGGCGAGTTAGCCCTTGGGGCGAGGCGGACCGGTGGTTTCGCGGACGATCAGCCGGTGGGCTGCTTTCATGGAGCGCACGGAACCTGCGGCACCGGCCAATTCGTCCAACAGCATGCGCGTACCAAGTTGGCCTTGTTCGACGGGGTCCTGGGCCACGGTTGTCAGGCCCATGGCCTCGGCGAATTCATGGTTGTCAATGCCGATGATGGACAACTCCTCCGGTACACGGACGCCACGGCGCCGTGCCTGCAACATGGCTCCCATGGCCATTTCATCGGAAGCGCAGAAGATCGCCGTCGGTTTAGGCCCGGGCTTGCTCCAAAGCTCGTCGAACGCTTCCTGGCCGCTGCCCACCGTGAAGTTTCCGAAAATGTCCCATTCCGGAGGCATGGAAAAGCCCGCGCTCGTCATGGCATCCGTGAAGCCATCAACGCGCAATCGTGGGACAGTGAAGTTCAGGTCCGAATCGTCCTGGCCATGCAGCAGCGCGATCTCCCGGTGGCCGAGGTTCAACAGATGCATGGTGGCTTCCACTGAGGCAGCGTAATCGTCGATGCCGATGCTGGGGCAATCCTCCACCGGGCCGCCGACAATCACCAAGGGGATTTCGATCCTTTGGAGATCGGCGATTTCCTCGGGCGTCAGGGACATGCAGAGGACCAGGAGTGCGTCGATCTGCTTATAGACCATCGTCTTGCTGAAGAGCCGTTCCCGCGCTCCGCGCTGGCCCCCCAGGTTGAACAGGGACAGGTTGTAGCCGCGGGCGTGGAGCTCGCGGTCCACGCCCTCGATCGCCTTGAAGAAGAACCAACGGTCCACATAAGGTGCCAGGACACCGATCGTCCTGGTGCGGCCGGTGGCAAGTCCCGAAGCGGACGACGACGCCACATACCCAAGCTCTCCGGCAACCCGGAGGATCTTTTCCCGGGTGGCAGGAGACACCCTGGGAAGGCCGCGCACTGCGCGGGAAACGGTGGCGGTGGAAACGCCTGCGGCCTGCGCGACGTCTTCAATGCTGGCTCCTGCGTGGCCGCCACGCTGGGACCGTTCACTCGTTTTTGCCACTCAAGCCCCCTCAAGGAATCCGTGCGGAAGCCGGGGGTTCCTTCCCAGACGGCAGATAACCAGCGTATTCCGCCTGGTTGTCCTCCGCCGATTCCGCGCTACTTATTTCGGCTGGCTGCTCACGTGATGCGCCTGGATGTCCGTGCTGGGAGCCGCCGGCGAAGCCGGAGCATCCCCCACAGTGCCAGCAGCACTGCCAGCAGGCCCAGGGCCCAGCCCAATGCGGGCTGGGCCGTGAGCTCGGCGGCGACGGTGATGACCAGCAGGACCAAGGCCCAAAAGCCGAGAAAACCGATCACGAGGTCGAAATCTTCCGCCGATTTCACTCGCGAGTGCTGCTCCTTGGCCGGCCCGCCGAGGGACGGGCCGGCCGAATCCGGAGTATGCGTCATTTGACGGCGCCGGCTGTCAGGCCCGCCACGATCTTGCGCTGGAAGACCAGCACAAGGATCACCAAGGGAATCGTCACAACCGTTCCAGCCGCCATGACGGCGGTGTACGGCTCCTGGTGGGCCTGTGCGCCGGCAAAGTAGGCGATAGCCACCGTAACGGTCTTGGTTTGCTCATTGGACAGCTGGCTCGCGATGAGGAACTCGTTCCACGAAGCGATGAACGCCAGGATTGCCGTGGTGAAAACAGCCGGCGCAGCAAGCGGCATGATCACCTTGCGGAATGCCTGGCCCTGCGTGCAGCCATCAATTCGAGCCGATTCCTCCAGCTCCCAAGGCATTTCCCGGAAGAAGGAGGTCAAGGTGTAAACCGTCAAAGGGAGCACAAACGAGATGTTCGGAATGATCAGCGCCTGATATGTGCCGTACCAGCCGATGTTCGTGAACAGCTGGAACAGCGGCGTCACCAAGGCCACGCCCGGGAACATCGACGCTCCGAGGACAAAGCCGAGGACCAGGAACTTGAAGCGGAATTCAAGCCTGGACAAGGCGTACGCCGCGAATACCCCGAAAAGCAGCGCGACCACAGTGGTTACCCCTGCTACCAAGAGCGAGTTCAGGAGGTTCCGGCCGAAGTGGTTGCCCAGGTTCTCCGAGAACACCGTCGTGAAGTTGTCCCAGGTGAAGTGGGTGAAGAACGGAGTCGAGTCGAAGGTATATCCAACGTCGCGGAACGCGGTCACGATCATCCAGTAGAAGGGAATCAGGCACCAGATGAAGATGAGCGCTGCGCTGATGTACGTGCGACTGCTCGCCAAGCGTTCCCGCCGTCGGGCGGCTGTCTTGGGCGCGGCGTCAATGCTCACGGCTGTCATTTTTCCTGCCCCTTGGTCTTGGGTGTGGCTGAGGCGACCGCGTTGGCTCCCAGGAAGCGAACGAAGATGAACGCGACGAGGAAGATGATGAGGAACGTGATGGTGGACAGGGCGGCTGCTGAGTTGAATCCTTGACGGATCTGTTCAACCACCAGGATGGACAACGTTGTGGTGTTGTTCGAGCCCTGGGTCATGATGGCCGGGAGGTCATACATGCGCAATGCGTCAAGGACACGGAACAGGACAGCCACCATGAGCGCAGGCTTCACCAGCGGCAGAGTGATCTGGGTGAAACGCTGCCATGCCGAGGCGCCGTCGACCTTCGCGGCTTCGTACACTTCCGCCGGGATGATCTGGAGTCCAGCCAAAATCAGCAGGGCCATGAACGGCGTCGTCTTCCAGACGTCGGAAATGATGATTGCCCAGCGCGCCGGCCATTCGCTGCCTGTCCACAGGATCGCCGTGCCAAAGAGCTTGTTGGCGATGCCGTCGAAGGCGAAGATGAAGAACCACAGCTTCGCGGTAACGGCCGTTGGAATGGCCCACGGAACCAGGACAGCAGCGCGAAGGGCGCTGCGACCGCGGAACGTCCTCGCCATGATCACGGCCATCCAGAACCCGAGGACAGTCTCCAGGACCACCGTGACCACAGTGAAGAAGAACGTCGTTCCAACGGCGCTCCAGAACTGGGAACCAAGAGTGCCAGGAGCACAGGCAGCGGGGCCACATTGTTGGGCCAACCAGTGGACAAAGTTATCGAAGCCCGCGGGTCCACCCTGGACGAAGAGCTTGGTTGCCGGGTCAAGGCCCTGGTCCTTCTGGAACGCCATGATAATAGCGTTGACCACCGGGTATACGATCACGACGGCGAGCAGCACCAAGGCGGGGGAAATCAACCAGAACGCCCACCGGCCTTGGGACGTGGCTGCCCGGTCCTGTCCTACTTCTTTTTGAACTTTTTTGGTTTTGGGGCTTGGTGTCTCTGGCGCCCGCTTAGGCTGCGCAAGGGTGGACATTTCCCCTCCTTCCGGAAATTGATAATGTGCCCCCCGGGCGGCCGTCCGCCTTATGCGCCGGCCGCCCGAGGTTCACTGGAAGTGTCGCTATTGGCTGGCCGAGTTGATGGCCGTGTCCATATCCTTCAAAGCCTGATCGACAGACTTGTCGCCCTTGATGGCAGCGTAGGCGTTGTCCTGGATGGCCTTGGTGACGGCAGGGTAGAACGGTGTGACCGGACGCGGCACGGCATTCGAAATCGAGGTCTTCAGCACCGGAAGGTACGGCAGCTGCGTGACCAGCGCCGGATCGTCGTACAAGGAACTCAGCACCGGGGCCAGCGATCCTTGCGTTGCGTAGAACTTCTCGGTCTCTTCGCTGGTCATGAAGGTCAGGAAGTCCTTGGCCGTGGCCTTGTGCTGCGAGTAGACGCTGACCGCAAGGTTGTGTCCGCCGAGGGATGAAGCGCCAGGGCCGCTCTTACCCGGGAGCGGAGCCATGCCGAAGGTGTCCTTCACCTTGGATGAGCCGTCCGTCTTGGCGAGGTTGTAGACGTAAGGCCAGTTGCGCAGGAAGAGGAGTTTGCCGTCTTCGAAGGACTGCCTGCCCTGTTCTTCCTGGTAGGTGACGCCCTGCGTCGGGATGTTTCCGTTCTTGTAGGCGGTCACCAGATTGTTAAGGCCTGCCTTGGCCGACGTGGAGTTCACGCTCGATTTGCCGTCGTCTCCGACGATCGTGCCACCTGCCGTGTTGATGGCTTCAGCCGCGTTCACCGTGAGGCCTTCGTACTTGGCGAACTGTCCCGCGTAGCAGTCGATGCTGTTCTGCTTCGCGATGGAGCACATGCTCATCATCTCGTCCCAGGTCTTGGGCGGGGTGGGCACTAAGTCCTTGCGGTAGAAGAGAATGCCGCCGTCCGAGGTCTGCGGTGCGGCGAAAAGGGTGTTGTTGTACGTTGCCGTCTTGACTGTGGCCGGCAGCATCTTGGAGGTATCGATGCTCATCTTGTCCGAGAGCGGCTGCAGCCAACCCTTAGCGGCAAACTCAGCCGTCCAGACGACGTCGACGTCAACCACGTCGTAGTTGGCATCCTTTGACTGGAAGTGCTGCACGAGGTCATCGTGCTGCTGGTCCGCCTGGTCGGATTGCTCCTTGAAAGTGACCTTCTGGTCCGGGTGCGCCGCATTCCACTTATCGACGAGCGGGCGGACGACGTTGCTGTTGTCCTTGCCCTGGACGTAGGTGATTGGACCGCGTCCGTCGAGGTTCGCTGCGGCATCTCCGCCGCTTGAGGCTGTGCCGCCGCCACCGCCGCCACCACAGGCGGACAGGGACATGGCTAGCACGCCGGCAACAGCGGCCGGCAAAAGGTACTTGCGTGTGTTCATGCTGGGAACTCCTCAGTGAGTGGACCAGGTATTTCCGCAGTGCGGTTGATGTGGTGAGCCTCACATTAGTAAGCTTCCGGGTAGTAATGCAAGCGTTTACACAAAAATATGTCATCGAGAGGAATCCAGTGCCGCACTCCCCGATCCCAACCCCCGGTTCCAGCAATTCCGCGTGGTGGGCAAGCGCCGTCGTCTACCAGATTTATCCGCGCTCGTTCGCCGACGCCAACGGCGACGGAATGGGTGACCTTGCCGGGGTCACCGCGAAACTGCCTTATCTCCAATCGTTGGGCGTGGATGCCGTGTGGCTCTCCCCGTTCTACAAGTCGCCGCAGGCTGATGCCGGATACGACGTGGCGGACTACCGGGTCGTCGATCCCCTCTTCGGCACGTTGGATGACTTCGACGCCATGTTGGAGAAGGCACACAGCCTGGGCATCAAGGTGATCGTCGACCTCGTGCCCAATCACACCTCGGACGAGCACGCCTGGTTCCGCGAAGCCCTCGCCGCCGCCCCCGGCTCCCCCGAACGCGAGCGCTACATCTTCCACCCGGGCAAAGACTCCAGACCGGGTTCCGGGGACGGGGCTTTGGCCCCGAACAATTGGAAATCCATCTTCGGCGGGCCTGCGTGGACGCGGCTAACGAACGACGACGGCACTCCCGGAGAGTGGTACCTGCACCTTTTCGATACGAAACAGCCCGATCTCAACTGGGAGAACCCGGAAGTCCACGCAGAGATGCGTTCGGTGCTGCGCTTCTGGCTGGACCGCGGAGTTGACGGCTTCCGGGTGGATGTTGCCCACGGCCTGGTCAAAGAAGCCGGCTTGCCGGACTGGGAAGGCTCTGCCGCCATGGTCGAAGGTGGTCTGTCCGCGCCTGGCGCCCACAGCGAAGCCGTCGAACCGCACACCGCCAGGCTTCACGTTGTCCCTCCGGCCGGGAGCTCGGCAGCCGTCGCGACCGCCGTCGAGCACAAGGTCAAGCCGCCCCTGGACCCGCCGTCGCCTTTTTTCGACCAGGACGGCGTCCACGAGATCTATCGCGAATGGAACCGAGTCCTCGCCGAATACGACGGCGACCGCATGCTGGTTGCCGAGGCCTGGGTGGAGCCTGCGGAGCGGCTGGCCCGGTACGTCCGCAAGGATGAAATGCAACAGGCGTTCAACTTTGATTTCCTCTTGGCAGGCTGGGACGCGGAGCGCATGGCTGAGGCAATCGAATCTTCGCTGGACGCGGCGGGATCCGTCGGGGCACCCTCCACCTGGGTCCTGAGCAACCACGACACTGTCCGGCACCCCAGCCGCTTCGGACTGGCGGATCCCACCACCTTCCCCAAGGGAATCGCAGCGGAAGACGAACAACCCGGCGCCGTTCTAGGCCTGGCGCGGGCAAGGGCCGCCTCCATGGTGTCCTTCGCCCTGCCCGGCTCAGCCTATCTGTACCAGGGTGAGGAACTCGGCCTGCCGGAGCACACGTCCCTGCCGGCCGAGGCGCGCCAGGACCCATCTTTCTTCCGTACCAAGGGCGTGGAGCGCGGCCGCGATGGGTGCCGCGTGCCGCTGCCCTGGAAATCCGCCGAGCCCGGCTTCGGATTCTCGGATCCATCGGCTGGTCCGGGCGGCGCCGGTGCTGCCGGCATAGCACCCGCGGCGCCCTGGCTGCCCCAGCCCGAAGCGTTCGGCGAGCTGGCGGCGGACGTCCAGGCCGGCGTCGGGGGCTCCACCCTCGAGCTATACCGCTCTGTCCTGGCATTCCGCCGCTCGCACGGCTTGGGTTCGGGCACGTTCCAGTGGGCTGAGGAGCACGATCCCGCCAACGGAGTCCTGGCCTTCCACAACCGGGACGTGTTGGTAGTGGTCAACATGGGAAATGCTGCCCTCCCGGTGCCGGCCGCGTTCCGGGTGGAGCTCTCCAGCGACGGCGGCTCGGGCGGGGCTTCGATTGTCCCGGACAGCGGGGCGTACCTCGTGGAGAAGTAGGGGCTTCCCTTCCCGACCTTCTTTGGCACGCTTTGGCGCGAAAACGGGGCCGACACGCACAACTTGCTGCGTGTCGGCCCCGTTCTGTGGCCAAAGAGGGTCAGGAAGGCGCCGTCATGGCGAGGAGCCTACTTGCCGCCCTTGAAGAAACCGGCGATCTTGGAGCCGAGGCCCTTGGCGTTCTCGGCCACGTCGCCCGCGATTTCCTTGGCGTTCCCGGCAACATCGCCCGCGAGGTCCTTGGCTTTCTCAGCCACGTCACCCGAGAGGAACTCCTTGACGTGCTCAGCGGCGTCGCCTGCGAATTCTTTCGCGTTACCGACCGCCTCGCCGGCGAATTCCTTGACGTGCTCCGCGGCATCGCCTGCGACGTGCTTGGCCTGTTCAGCCGCGGCTTCGGCGGTTTGCTTGATGTTGTTGACTTCTTCGCTCATGGTTTTCTCCTTGTTCCTGGCCCAGGTTTTTTGGTCCATCGGCTTGACTCGGACCTAGGTCCGGTGCCGGCCGGGCAAGCCCAACCAAAGGGAAGAGTTCCCCCTACCCTTCAAACTATGGCCCACACGGACACCTCTGCAACGCAAAACGCCTGGGAGGAAACGTGGCCATCCGATTAACAGGGGTTGGCGTCAGTTCAACGAACGCGCTCGGCCTTGCTGAACCGGGTCCGCGCGCCTGCTCCGATATGAATCAAAACGGGAGTCCTGCGTCCGACCACCACGTCCAGCGCCTCCACCAGCCGGGAGACGTCCGCGGCCAGCAGGTGCGGGGAAACGCCCTGACGGGGCTGGACCCTGACCCTGAGCCCGGGACGACCGTTGACTTCGTAGGTTGCGACCGTCACGCCCGCGAGATCCGTGCGTTCTGCGAGGGCCGCCTTGAGCGCCTGCTCTGCAAGGTTCCCGCCGATGTTGACGTCGCCGGGTGTCCGGGCGTCGTCATACTCCGACACGATGAGGTTGGCGCGGCCTTTGCCCTGCTGCGATACCCAGGCCACCATGAGCACGATCAGCACCACGAGCACCGCGGCTGCGGCAACCCAGAGCCAGCTTTCCTCCCGACCTGGAATGCGGGTCTGCTCGGAGAGGTACTTGGCGTGTTCCCAGAGCCCGGCGGACCAGCCTTGCCACCAACTTCCCACGGCGGGAACGGTGGCGAGCAGCATCAGGAGAATGCCGATGGCCAGCAGCTTCAGGCCAAGGATGCCGATCAGGATGCGGTTAAGGACGTGCGGAGTGCCGTTCATGCCCCGATCACCCCGGACGTAGCGACATTGACCCGGACTGAAGGCATGGGCGAAGGGGCCATCTTTCGAAGTTCATCCTCGACGGCGGCTAGGATCCGTTCCTCGTGCAAGGGCACCCCCGAGGTGGGCCGGACGTTGACCACAACCAGCCGCTGCGAAACCACCACCATGACTTGCTCCTGGGTGACATTCGCTGCCGTACGGGCAGCCCGGGCCAGTGCCGAAGCGATGACCTCGTCATCCACCACCACTCCGGCGCGGGGATCCTCCAGCAAGTGACGGGACTTTCGGCCAGGCAGGACCGCATTCAAGAAGAAGATCAGGCCGACCATGGCCACGACGCCGCCGAGGGAACCGAGCAACAAGGGCGAGACACCTCCGGGCAGGGCCGTGAGCCGTTCGGCAGCCGTTTGCGGATCGATGAGCCACGGTGGTTGGCCAATAGCGCGCAAAGCGGACTCGAGGAGGGCGTAGACGCAGGCGGCGATCACTAGGGCCGCGGCAAGCCCGGCCATTCCCGCACGCGACGAACGGGTTTCGCGCTTCAGGATGCGCTGGAGGCCGACGTCGATCCGGTCGCCGACGTCCGGGGTCCCGGGTGTCTGGACGCTTGAGGTGTCGCGGTCCTCCGTCGGGGCGAGCGCAGTGTCCGGGTGGCTACGCCGGGCGTGCGGGGTCTGGGCGTGGCTCATTTGACGCGGGCTCCTTCGCTGACGCGTGCGCCGCTGATCCGGATATCCACGCGGCTCAGGGTGGAACCACTCAGCTGCGTGACACGCTCAAGGATGGCCGTCTTGGCAGCGACGGCCCGGTCCCAGACCGTTCCACCGTACCCTTCTACCCGCGAGGGGTCCCTGAGGACTTCCGTCAGCGAGGGCACACGGATCGGGGCGGCAATCGAGAGCGCCAGGAGGCCGTCGTCGTCCGACCATTCGGCACGAACATCCTGCGCCGAGACGCCAAGCGCTTCCGCGGCGGCCGCCTGGGCCAAAGTGGTGAGGGCCTGGGTGCTGATTCGGTTGTGGCCAGCCAGGGAGATGGCCGGCTGCACAGCCTCAGCCGTGGAACTCATGACGACGAGCGGCGGCCGGTGAGGGCATCCAGCACGCTGCGCAGGTCAAGCTTTCCGTCCGCGGCGCGGCCCAGAAGTGCACCGATGCCCATGAAGAGAAGGGCGATGATGAAACCCCACAGCCCGAATTGGAAGGCCATGAACGCCACGAAGGCGCCGATCCCGATTCCGACAACGGTCAAGTTCACTGGAGTGGCTCCCTTTCCGATAATGCGCCTCTTATTCCGGCTTTGGCTGGAGGAGCAACGTACACGTCGTTGATTTCAACGTTGACCTCAATGACTTCAAGGCCCACCAACGATTCGACGGCGCGATAGACGGCCGCGCGGACCTGGTTGGCGACATCATGCAAAGGGTATCCGTAGACGGCCACCAGATTGAGGTCCACGGCCACTTGCGTTTCTCCGACCTCGGCGCGGACACCCGCAGCATGGTCCTGGCTGCCGACGGCATCGCGGATGGCTCCGAGGGCGCGTGACGGAGCCGAGCCGAGGGAATAGACGCCCGGAACAGCCCTGGCGGCAATGCCGGCAACCTTGGCGACAGCGGAATCGGAGATCACTGTGCGGCCACTTCCTGCCACCGTTTGCCGGTCCTCGGATACCGGAGCCCCAACGGCTTCCGGTTCAGGCGCGGTGTAGCTTTCCTGCTGGTCCATTTAGCCCTCCCCTTCTCTTGAGTACCACCCTAGCGCTTGGCCAAGACAAGGCGGAGACAAGAGCAGAATCCGTCGCAGGCAGAAACAAGATGCGCGTGCACGGAAATGTCCTGCTCTTGGGCACAAACCGAATAACCCGGGCTTTTCAACTGCAGGTTAAATGAAGAAAAGCGCCAGTTCCGAAGAACTGACGCTTCCCAGTGGTGGCTCCGACCGGCGTCGATCCGGTGACCTTTCGATTTTCAGTCGAACGCTCTACCAACTGAGCTACAGAGCCTTAGGTGACAATGTCACCATGATTGCCGGAATTTCTTCCGGCAATCAGAGCGACCCTGACGGGACTTGAACCCGCGACCTCCGCCGTGACAGGGCGGCGCGCTAACCAACTGCGCTACAGGGCCTTGCTTGTAGTATCTCTACTACGATTGCGGTATCTCTACCGCTTTTTTCAAGGCTTCCAGCCTACCAGACTTTTCAGCCCGACTTGACCAGTTCCTTGCGTACCCCCAACGGGATTCGAACCCGTGCCGCCGCCGTGAAAGGGCGGTGTCCTAGGCCGCTAGACGATGGGGGCCTGGAACAATCCGAATTCGCGACGGTCAACAACGCTCTGCGTTTACCGCTTCTCGCTCGTCCGAACTGGACTCTAAAACTTTAGAGCATAGTCGGGGATATTCCCAAATCGCGCGCTGTGGAACGGAAACGAGGCTCAAACCAGGAACTCAAACCGGCGTTCAAATCTGCCGCGTCAGAGTTGGCGGTTTCTTGTTGGAAGACGTCCGAATTCCGCCAGTCCGTCAAGCCCATCCCGGGCTAGATTGGCATCATGGCCACAAGCACCCCAATCTCTCCGGCGACCACCCCCTCCCGGACCATCAGTAAGCTCGGCATCGCCGCCGTCATCGTCACCGTTGTCCTCTGGGCATCCGCCTTCGTGGGCATCCGGGCCGTGGGATCCAGCTTCTCCCCCGGCTCCTTGTCGCTCGGACGGCTGGTGGTTGCCGCCGTCGCGCTCGGTATTGTCGCCTTGCCCAGGCTCAAGCGCTGGCCCGAAGGGCGCGAATGGCTGCCCATCCTGGCCTACGGTGTCATGTGGTTCGCGGGTTACAACCTGGCCCTGAACGCCGCCGAGCACATGCTCGATGCCGGAACCAGCGCCATGCTCATCAACGTCTCGCCGATCCTGATCGCCGTCCTCGCCGGCGTCATTCTGAAAGAAGGCTTTCCGCGCTGGTTGATTATCGGCAGCCTCGTGGCGTTCGGCGGCGTTGCGCTCATCGCGCTCGGTTCGGGACAGCGCTCGACGGCGGATGTCGCGGGAGTGCTGTTGTGCCTCCTTGCCGCTGTGCTCGCCGCGGTGAGCGTGATTGTCCAGAAGCCCGTGCTCCGCAAGTTCTCCGCGGCACAGGCCACCTGGTTCGGCATCATGGTGGGGGCCGTGTGCTGCCTGCCGTGGGCGGGCCAGCTGGTGGCCGAAGTGCAGGCCGCACCCCTTCCGGCCACTCTTGGCTTGGTGTACCTGGGGATCTTCCCCACGGCCATCGCTTTCACCACGTGGGCCTATGCACTGTCCCTTATCGAAGCCGGGAAACTCGCCGCCACGACGTACCTGGTTCCGGGCGCCACGATTCTGATCTCCTGGGCGGTACTCAAGGAGATCCCCACCCTCTGGGGCCTTGTGGGCGGCGTCATCTGCCTCGTAGGCGTCGGGTTGACGCGGCGCCGGTCCCGCTAGCATCGCCTCCCGCCAGCAAGCCGGAAGCCCGGCGCCAAGGTGCCCGCGCCGCCATCGAGCCCCGCCGTCGCTACCTCGCCATCCCGGCGAGAAGCTCGCGGTGCGTGGGCGGGTTGGCTCCCGGGCGCCCCACGGTAATGGACGCGGCCATGGAGGCGGTCTGCCCGATGCGTTCGAGGACCGTGGGCGCAAGCCCTTGGCTGCCGCGCAACAGCAGCCCGAGGATCAGTGCCGACATATACGAATCGCCGGCGCCGATGGTGTCCGCCACCACCGAGGTCACCGCGGGAACCGTCAGCTGGGTGTGCGGCGTCGCCATCAAGGAGCCTTGGGCGCCTCGCGTGACGACTGCCAGGCCTGCACCGAGGCCCAGGATGTGCCTGGCGGTCTCTTCCAGGGACTTGCCCGGGTAGAGCCACAACGCGTCGTCGTCGCTGAGCTTCACGACGCTGGTCAGCGGTACGAGGTCCTCGAAAATGCGGAGTGCCTCGCCGTGGCTGCCCAGGAGATCGGTGCGGATGTTGGGGTCGTACGTGACGATGCACCCGCCTTGGGCCTGCTCCAGGAGGGTCCTGACGACGCCGGCGCCGGGCTCGAGGAACGTCGCGATCGAGCCCGTGTGGAGGACCTTCGGGGCGTAAGGCAGTGCGGCTGGACCCAGCTTCCACTCGATGTCGAAGGTGTACTCGGCCGAACCGTCCGCGGCGATCTCCGCCGTCGCCGTCGCGGTCTTCGCGAGCGATTGCGAGCCCGGCAGGACAACCACACCGGCGCTTGCCAAGTGGGCCGCGATGGACTCACCGCGGGAATCACGCCCGACAGCGGTCAGCAGCCCGGCCTTCACGTCGAGCCGCCCGAGGCCGTAGGCGACGTTCGCGGGCGAGCCGCCGGGGTATTCGGTCTGCCCTTCGGGCGAGTTGACGATGTCGATGAGCGCTTCGCCGACCACGACGACGTCGAGCGGCTCGGACGCAAGGGGCGAGTGGTTCATGCGTTTCCTGTTCGTTGGTTGGGGGATTTTCAGTGACTGCTAGTGGTTTTCGGCGGCGCCGACACGGAATCGCGTTCGACGAGGGGACATTCAAAGTATTCGGTACTGCCGTCACGATCCGCGCCGCCCAGCAGCAGCTCGACGGCGCGGCGGCCCATCTCAAGGAAGGGCAGTTCCAGGGTGGTCAGCCCGGGCCGCAAGTGCGGGGCGAGCGTTTCCTGGTTGTCGAAACCCACCAGCGACACGTCGTGCGGGATGGACAATCCGAGTTGGGCCAGCGCTTGGTAGGTGCCCCAGGCGGTGCGGTCGTTCGCGCAGAAGATGGCAGTGGGTGGCTGCGGACCGGTCATGAGTGCGAGGGCATTGTCGAAACCCCCCGATTCATGACCGTCGCCGATGCGGTGGAGCCCGGGGTCCGGGTGCACGCCAGCCTCCTTGAGTGCCCGGAGATAGCCGGCATAGCGTCCGACGGCGGCGGGAAGCTCACCGTCCACCGCACCGATGTTGATCATCGCGACACGCCGGTGGCCCGCGTCCAGCAGCCGTTTGGCGGCGGTGTACCCTCCCAGCTCCTCTTCGGGAGCGATGCTCGGAAAACGCCCGGAACGGTCGCGCGAATTGAGCACGACGGCGGGCACCTCCGCCAGGACGTCCGGCACGTCGAGTATCCGGTGGTACATGGCGGCGTAGACCACTCCGGCCACCTTGTAGGACAGCATGGTCTCCAGCGAAGCGGCCTCGAGGGCCTTGTCACCGCCGGTGTTGACGGTCAGGAGAAGCAACCCGGCCTCCCAGGCCCGGGCTTGGGCGCCCTCGATGATCTTGCCCGCGAATGGCGCTGTGGCCACGAAGTCGCCCACGAAGCCGATCATGCCCGCCACTCCGTCGCGGAGCACCTTGGCGTGGGCGTTGGTCCGGTATCCGAGTTCATGGGCGGCGGCATGGACCCTGCGCCGGGTTTCCTCCGAGAACCTGGTTCCCGCGGCGTCGTTGAGCACCAGGGAAACCGTGGCCTGGGAAACACCGGCCGCGGCAGCGACGTCGTTCATCGTCGTGCCGTAGCGGCTGCCGGGGCGGGTCATGGGCTGGCCTGTCTCTTGGATGCGTTTCTGTTGAATGCGCTGGGGTGCTTACACCGGATCCGTACGGCTTGCCGGGCCTAACCTGGAGCCGGGTTATACGAATTACCAGCCCGGAAAACTCTAGCTGCCACGACATCCGGCGTCAACGACCGCCCCACGGACTAGAGTCGGATCATGCCCGCGAATTTGCCTCCCGGCCTGCCGATTGTTCCCGACGGCGATACCCCTGGCGGCCAGACCATTTCCTCCCGGCTCCCTGGTGCTGGCAGTAGCCCTGGCGCTAGCGCTGGTGCTGTGGAGTTCAATACCGTTCCATTCGCGATGTCCCCGGAAGACTTCGAGGCCGCCGTCAGCGATGCCTTGCTCCTCATCCCGGACAAAGCGGCCCGGGCCATGGACAACGTCGCCATCTTCATCGAAGACGACTACACCCCGCAGCCTGGAGAGGACCCGGACACCGTACTTCTGGGCCTGTATGAGGGTGTGCCGTTGACGGAACGGGACTCTTGGTGGGATGCCGGTTCCCTCCCTGACCGGATCACCATTTTCCGGCAGCCGATCCTGGATATCTGCGGATCCCGCCAGGAAGTCATCGACGAGGTGGCCATCACCGTGATCCACGAGATCGCCCACCACTTCGGCATCGGCGACGACCGCTTGCACGAGCTCGGCTGGGGATAGGCTAGACAGCCACCGTCCCTGCGGCGCCGTCCACTGTGATCGTGTCGCCAGAACCGATCCGGGACGTGGCATCCGGGACGCCCACGACTGCGGGAATCCCGTACTCACGGGCCACGACGGCGCCGTGTGAGTTGGGCCCGCCCATCTCCATCACGAGTCCCCCGGCAGTCAGGAACAGGGGCGTCCAGCCGGGATCGGTGGAGGGCGCCACCAGGATTTCGCCGGGTTCGAGATGCGCGCCCACCGGGTCCATGATCACCCTGGCCACTGCCGTCACTGTTCCCGCGGAAGCCGGGGTTCCCAGCAGCATGCCGTCCGGCAATGCGCCGCCCGACGCCGGTGCCCCCGTCCCGCCGCGCAGGAACCCGGGCAGGGCTTCCGGCTCGGTGCCGTCGGAGAGCAGCACACGTGGGACGTGCCGCCGCTTGAGTTCAAGCTCGTAGGCCTCGCGCCGCTGCGCTACCAGATCGTGGAAGTCCTTGCCGTCCAAGCCACGGCGGGCATCATTGAAATCCAGGAAGAAGACGTCGCCGGCGTCATCGATGACTCCCGCGTCCGCCAAGGCCTCCCCTACTTCCGAAAGCCGGGCGCGGACAGCGGCGAAGCCCCGCACGAGGTGGAACTTGGGAAGCTCACGCAGTCCCGCAAACATGCGTGTCCGCTCAAGGGCCATTTTCACGATCCTCGCGTGCAACAGACTCTTGGACCGTGCACGGGCCACGAGCACGGCGACTTGTTCCTCGGCGTCGTGGGCAGCTTTTTCGAACTGTTTGTCCGGCGCCAATCGGGGATCGTCGAGGCGAAGGTAATTGACCAGGACTCCGATGATGTGGGTGGGATCGTCGGACCAGCGGGGCATGCCCAGGTCGATTTCCGCGATGGCCCGGTGCCCGTAGTCGCGCAGGAACGAGGCCAATCCTGCCTGCGCGACGACCGGAAGCCCGCCGCCGTGGTAGCGCTCCGCGAGCGCAGCGAGATCGCCGCGGGTGAAGGCCTCCGCGGAGGCGGGATCGTCGCGGATGCTGGCCGAGAGCCGCCACAGGGCAAGGTCCATTTCGGTGGTGACGTTGTTGGGCAAGCCGCGGATGATGGTTTGAAGCTCACCCCAGGAGGCCTGCTCGCCAAGTATCTTCCGGACCACCCCGATCATCGCGAAGCCAAGCGCTACCGGAGGCAGGATATTGGGCAGGATGGGGAACAATCCCTCGCGAAGTATCCGCTCGGCGTTGTCCAGCTTTTTGCGGGGAGTGGCATCGGAGGGGACTTCATGTATGGCCTTCAGTTTCCCGCCCAGCCGTTCCACCTTGTCGAGGGCAACGTCCGGCCGAAAGAGGGCGCGCAGCAGGATCTCCGGAAGGCGGAAGCGGACCACGATCGGGGCAACGTGCCTGAGCAGTTTGAGGGGCGTCTTGCTGGTGACAGCGAAACGCGGGTCCTCGAACAGGCCGCGCATGATGGCCGCCGAACGTGATTCCATGACGTCGAAGATCCTGGGCACGATCGCCCGCCCGGCTTTGCTCCGGAACACCGAAGTGAGGTCGAAATAGATCCGCTGCCCTGCCTCGTAGTAGGGCGAAGGCCCGTCCCGCGGTTCGGGAACCCGGAATCCCGCCGCGTCGGCTACCGAGGAGCCCATAAGCCGGATGCCCGCGAGGCCCATGGGAGTCAGGGGACGGATGAGTCCTTGGGCGAGGCTGAAACAAAGGTACGCATGGGGCCCGGGGACTGCGGGTTGGCGGGTCATTTGGGGGTAGAGCGTGGTGATGGGCCGGGCTTGGGTGAGCCACAGTTTGCCCTCGCCGTCGATGGCCCATTCAGTGTCCTGCGGTGCTCCGTAATGCTCCTCGACCCGCTGGCCAAGGGCAGCGAGCGCCCTGATCTGGGAATCGGCAAGGCAGGCGTCCCCGGCCGTTCCGTCGTTGGCCTGCGCCGCCGGGCCGAATCGTTCGGTCCCGCCGCCGGGAATGGAGCGAATCACCAGCTTCCGGTCGCCGATCCTTCGTTCCGTGATCCTGCCGGTGAGGGAATCCACCACAAAATGGTCCGGATTCACCGCGCCGGACACCACGGCCTCACCGAGCCCGGGGTTGGCGTCGATCACCGCCTCGCGGCGCCTCCCGGTCACCGGATTGGCGGTGAACAGCACCCCTGCAGTTTCAGCGTCCACCATCCGTTGTACGACGACGGCGAGCGTCACCGCGGCGTGGTCGATCCCGTTGCTTGCGCGGTAGCTGACCGCCCGGTCCGTCCACAGGGACGCCCAGCACTTGCGGACGGCCTGCAGCACGGCGTCGGCCCCCACGACGTTCAGGTAGGTGTCCTGCTGGCCCGCGAAACTCGCAAAGGGCAGGTCCTCCGCCGTGGCAGAGGACCTGACGGCCACCGGGACATCCGAGCCCAGCGCGGAGTAGGCCGAGCGGACGGCGTCTTCGACGTCGGCCGGGATCCCGGCGTCGAGCACCGCTTCCCTGGCGCGGGCCGCGAGGGAAGCGAGCCCCTCAAGGTCGCCGGGTTCCACGGCCTCAAGGCCACGGAGAATGTCCGGGAGCGCCGACTCGGAGCTGCCATCGGGCTGAAGCGCGCGCTGGTAAGCCCCGGTGGTCAGGCAAAACCCGGGCGGGACCGGAAGTCCCGCCCAGATCAGCTCGCCGAGATTGGCAGCCTTGCCGCCGACCTCAGGAAGCATGGTTGCCCGGATCCGGCGCAGCTCGACGATCAAGCGCGATGCCTCACCGGGCTGTGCGTGCTCCACCATTGCCGTCAGCCTGCGTCCACCGGTCCTTGGGTTTGCCTGTTATGCGGCGAGCATCGGACCGAAGTTGGCGCGGTCCGCCAGCCTGGGGTCCTCGCGGTCGGGAACAACCAGCACGGGCCCTTTGGCATGGTGGAGGACTCCATCCGACGTCGATCCGAGGAGCATTCCTGCGAAGCCTCCCCGCCCGCGCGTGCCCAGCACCACGAGTTCGACGCTGCGGCTCACTTCCACGAGAACTTCCACGGGCGAACCATCAACTAGTTGAGTTTCCGCTGGAAGGTTGGGGAAATGGCTCTTGAGCCACGCCAGGCCTGCATCGAGCTGTACCCTGATGTCCTTGAAGAG
This sequence comes from Arthrobacter sp. FW306-2-2C-D06B, assembly GCF_021789175.1. Taxonomy (NCBI): domain Bacteria; kingdom Bacillati; phylum Actinomycetota; class Actinomycetes; order Micrococcales; family Micrococcaceae; genus Arthrobacter; species Arthrobacter sp. FW306-2-2C-D06B. The sequence goes on along the minus strand of NZ_CP084560.1, from coordinate 300,739 downwards.
TGCCTCGCGGTCCAGGGGCGCCGGAACCCACGCCAAGGAACCGCTGTACTCGGGTACGGCGCAGATGACGCGCAGCTTTGCGCCCATGCGTTCGGCCTGCTCTGCGGCTTCCAAGACGGCAACGCGGGCCTGTTCGGAGCCGTCCACGCCGACTGCGACGACGTTTTCGATCACGCGTGAACCGGCCTTCGCGCGCTCGGCCTTGATGTGCTTGTCCTCTGTGGTTTCCCCCAATCGGTCCGCGCAGAAGAGCGGGACTGTCACGGTGGGGCACTTGGAGTGCGCCGGCAGGGCACTGCTCACGGAGCCCAGGAGCCTGCCTACGAACCCTCCGCGTCCCCGGGTGCCGAAGACAAGGAGCTCGGCCGTTTCGGACAGATCGAGCAGCACGCCGGAGGCATCTCCGTTCTCCACCGATCCATCAACGTCGATGGCGTAGCCGGAAACCTTCTCGAGGGCCTGCTTGACGATTGCTTCGGCGCCGTCCCGGATCACGGAGTCATCCACTGTTGCATAGCCGCCGTCCAGGCCGGAAGCCGCGAAGATGGGCACGGAGTAAGCCGTGACTACATGCAGGGGAAGCTGCCTGCGTTCGGCCTCGCGAGCGGCCCAAATGAGGGCGCATTGGCCGTGTTCGCTGCCGTCAACGCCCACCACAATCCCGCCCGGGGCAATGGATGGTTCCTCCCTGTTGCCTTCGGTCTCTGGTCTATGGCTCTCAGAGTGTTTGCCGTGCTGGTCCATGGGGCCTGCCTCCTCGCACTGCTGCTGATGTTGCGGCTATTCTGCCAGAGGCCGCGCCCACAACGTGTTTCTCGCTTGACTGCCGTGAGTTGCGGTCTCCAATGCTCACTATTCTCGTTTGCAAGGGCCGAATCAAGCCGGAAGAAGCGTATGTGGAAACGCGCAGGAGGGCACGGAAATCTGCCGGATCGTGGCACGAAAAACGCATCGGCGGACATGCCGGTGCCGGGGCTATCCACCACGCGATTTCTTCTGTAATGTTCGAGTCACTGGTGACCGGGGATCGTGTTTTTCAACACATCAACGGCCATCATTCGCGACCGCTTGGGGACCCGGACGCCACCCCGGTGTTGCCTCGGCAACGCACCTTCAAAGAGGAGCCAAGCTGTGTCAACCATGCCTGCTGCGAGTACGGAGCGCACCACTGCTGTGGTCATCGGTGCCGGCATGCCCGGCTTGGCCGTGGCCAGCGAACTCAGCCGTTACGGCGTAGACGCCATCGTGGTGGACGGAATGTATGTCCCCGCACCCTTGCAGCCGCTCAACACCGGCATCCTGCAGCGCTGTGACGCCGCGGACGCCGCGTGCCTCCAGGAGCGCAGCGAAATTCTGCGGCACCTGCGCATTTACGCAGCCAGCCACGCGCTCGATGTGCGGAGCACCACGCGAGCCGTCCGGCTCGACCGCATGGACGAAGCCGCCGTGGGAACCCAGTGGGCCGTCCACACAGCCAACGGGGTTCTCCTAGCCGACCACGTCATTGTCACCCGTTGTGGACAAAGCCAGTTGCGGCGGATGCTTGCCGAGCTCGGCATCGCGATCGGCCAGAACCTCGTCGCAGCGATGCGCGCGATTGGGATGTACTTGGTTGGCGTCGGCGAACTTGCCACGCCCACTCCGAAGGAAGTCCTGCGCCAAGCCAAGGTGGTGGGCCAGGCGATATCCGCCAAGGTCTACCCGGACAGCGTCCACGGGGCCCTCACCGGCACCTTTGCAGCAGTTCCCGTCTCGGCCTAGATAGAGTCCGCGCACAAACCCCGGCGCTACGAGTCCTGGTCGTCCCCGGACCCCTCGCCATCCCCCGAACCGTCAGCGTCCCCGGGATCCCCGCCTGCCAGCCGCCGTCGTGCGGTGATGCCCAGGAAGACCAGCAAGCCTGCGGCCACCACAGCGAAGACCACAATGCTCCAGGGGAACGGCTGGGAGGCATCGGGCACCTTCTCCGGCGTCGCGGTCGTACCCGGTGCGGCAGTGCCGGCGGTGGGCACCTCGACAGATGGTGCGGTGCTCGCGGAGCCGCTGCCCGCCGTCGTACTTCCTGCCTTGGCGGTGAACGTGAAGGTGCCTTCGATGGGGTGCGAATCCGAACTGACAACCCGCCAGATGACGGTGAATGCGCCGGCAGGCGCGCCGGGCTTCAGCTTCTGCGACACCACGGCGTCCACAATCTCGACGGAACCATCCGCCCAGTTCTGGCCTGAGGCGTCGTTCACCCGGATCTGCGAGCCGAGCAGGAGCGGCCGGTTGTTGAACGTGATGGACACGGAGTCCGGGACGCTGGCAACCGTTGAACCGTTGGCCGGTGAGGTCGACTCGGCCGTGTCGTGCGCGAAGGCGGGTGCCGCTGAGAACAGGGCGGCAGAGAAAAGCACCGCGGTGCAAGCGACGACGACGGCCAGCAGCTGGCGGATAGGGCGCATAAGCGAATGACTCCCTTGGTGTTGGATTCCTTACAGACTAGGCGAATTCGCGGGAGGGCCGAAGCCGCGGGCATAGGATTTGAGAGCACACTTCCCCGATCCCCGGAGACTTCCATGCTCAAGCAGGGCTCAGCCATCGACCGCTACTTCAAGATTTCGGAACGCGGATCCAACTACTCGCGAGAAATCCGAGGCGGCTTCGCGACGTTCTTTGCCATGAGCTACATCGTGGTCCTCAATCCTTTGATCCTTTCCGGGGCGGACTCGAGTGGAGCTTCCCTTGGCTTCGCCGCCGTCGCCGCCACCACAGCCTTCGTGGCGGGCATCCTGACGATCCTCATGGGAGCCTGGGCCAAGCACCCCTTCGCCATTGCCACCGGGCTGGGCGTCAACGCCTTCGTGGCAGTCACCATTGCCTCACACCCCGGCCTGACGTGGCCGGACATGATGGGCCTGGTGATGCTCTCGGGCCTGACCATGCTGATCCTGGTGCTCACCGGATTCCGGACCGCCGTTTTCAAAGCCGTACCCGAGGCCCTGAAGACCGCGATCGTGGTGGGCATCGGCCTCTTCATCGCGCTGATCGGCCTGGTCAATGCCGGCTTCGTGCGCCGCATCCCGGACGCCGCCGGTACCACGGTCCCACTGGGCCTGGGCGTTGACGGGAAGCTGCTTGGCTGGCCCACCCTGGTGTTCGTCGTCGGCCTCGTCCTGACCATCGCCCTGGTGGTCCGCAAGGTCCGTGGCGCCATCCTGATCGGCATCATCGTTTCCACTGCCCTCGCGGCCATCCTGGAATTCACTCTGCACATCGGCCCGAGTTTCGACGGCAAAACCTACAATCCCCGCGGCTGGTCCCTGGTCGCGCCCAAGTTCACCGAATGGGCCGCTCCGGACCTGTCCCTCATCGGCAAGGCGAACCCCTTCGGCGCATTCCAGCACCTTGGCATCATCGCCGCCACGCTGTTGGCATTCGTGATCCTGCTCAGCATCTTCTTCGACGCCATGGGCACCATGGTGGGCCTGGCCAGGGAAGCAGGAAACATCGACAAGCACGGAAACATCCCCAACGTGGACCGCGTCCTGCAAGTAGACGCCCTCGGTGCGATCATCGGTGGCGGCTCGTCCGTGTCCTCCAACCAGATCTTCGTTGAATCCGGCGCCGGCATCGGCGAGGGCGCCCGGACCGGCCTCGCGTCGATCGTGACCGGCCTGCTGTTCCTGGTGGCCATGTTCTTCACCCCGCTCATCAACCTGGTCCCGTTCGAGGCCGTCGCCCCCGCCCTGGTGGTGGTGGGCTTCATGATGGTCTCCCAGGTGGGCAAGATCCACTGGCAGGACTGGGGTGTCGGCATTCCCGCGTTCCTGACCATGGCCCTCATGCCGTTCACCTACTCGATCGCCAACGGCCTCGGTGCCGGGTTCATCTCTTTCGCGCTCATCCGCAGCTTCCAGGGCCGGGCCCGCGAAGTCCATCCGCTCATGTGGGCTGTGGCCGCGGCATTCCTGCTGTTCTTCGGGATCGGTCCCGTCGAGGAAATCCTCGGCGTCAAATAGGCCTTTCCGGAATACCGGACACCCTCCGCCTGCAAGCGGTACTTTTCGGTGCCGTCATGCGCTGAGCTTGAATCATGGAGATTTACCCCGCTGTTGCCGATATCCGCCCGACGCCGTGGACCGGCCGCTTCGACGGCGACGGCGATGAGCACCGCCGCTGGTGGCAGGCCGTGGCGCCCCACACTCCCGATACAGGCGCCCAGGGCGCGACAGAAGCGGGCTCCCGGCCCGCCGTCGTCGTGGGCTTCCGCAGTGACGAAGGCGTACGGCGCAACAAGGGCCGCGTCGGCGCGGCGGCCGCGCCGGAGGCGATCCGCCACGCCTTGGGTCCACTGGCTTTCCATCTGGACCGGGACGTGTTCGACGCCGGCGACGTCGTTGTGGAGGACGGCTCGCTGGAGGCGGGCCAGGAGCGCGCGGGCCGCGTGATTTCGGACTTGCTCGACGCCGGCAAGCTCACGGTGCTGCTCGGCGGCGGGCACGAAACTGCTTTCGCCAGCTACCTGGGCGTGGCTGGCTCGGAGGCTGTGGCAAGCGGAAAACGCCTCGGCGTCCTGAACCTGGACGCTCACTTCGACCTGCGCGACGAGCCGGTGCCGAGCTCGGGAACGCCGTTCCTGCAGATGGCCCGGGCGGAAGCCGCCGAGGGCCGCCAACTGAACTACGCCGTCGTCGGCATCTCCGAGCCCAACAACACACGCACCCTCTTCGATACGGCGGACCGGCTGGGCGTGAAGTACCTGCTGGACGAAGACTGCTCCGCGGAGGCCGTGCACGATTTCGTGGCTTCGTTTTTGGACGGGGTGGATCTGGTGTACCTGACGATCGACCTGGACGTGCTGCCGGCGTCGGTGGCTCCCGGCGTGAGTGCTCCCGCTGCATATGGCGTTTCGCTGGCCGTCATCAGCGCGGTGTGCAAGCAGCTTGCCGCAAGCGGGAAACTCCTGCACTTGGACGTCGCAGAGCTCAACCCGGAGTTCGATATCGACTCGCGGACCGCCAAGGTGGCCGCACGCTTGGTGAACACGCTGCTGGGGTAGGGGCCTCCTGAGGTGCCGTGCCCACCCAACTGACTCGCAGTTGTTGTCGTTTTGAGCCCTCAAAACGACAACAACTGCGAGCTAGTTGGGCCTCAGTTCGCGTCGCGGGAGGTCACGTGAAGCAATGCCGAGAAACCCGGCGAAAGGCTTCGAAACCATTGTTGGTTCGCGCGCCGCAGCCTGCCTAACCTCGATGCACGTGGTGTACCCGAGAGGCCAGGGAGCTGCCTGCAAAGCAGCGCACGCGGGTTCGAATCCCGCCACCACGTCTCCAAGACCGCCGCACGAGGCTCCGCCGGTGATCCAGCTCCCAGAATGACAGACATCCGATGACACTTTGCTATCTTTTATGCAGGAATTGCCGCTCCCCCAACGCGGCATCCTGCAGAAGGAGGCCCCCAATGAGCACTGCCACGATAGAAAACAACGAGATCCATTTGTCCTTTGCGTCCGTCGACGAAGTCCATGCCGGACTTGACGAAGCCGTCAGCACGCTCATCGAAGCCGCTGCAGACAACGGCCGCTGCGGGATCCTGGTGACCCGCCGGGAGCCCGGAAGCTACACGGTTGCCTTGGACGAGTCCGTCCCGTTCGGCCAGACCCGCGAGGTTCTCGCCGCCTAGGAAGCCTAGGAGCAGGTAGGGACAACAAAACCGGGGCTTGTTTTCCAGACCACGCCAAGAAGGCGCGGAATGGGAAACAAGCCCCGGTTCTTTAACTCGGTTTCTTGCAGGTCACTACACCCGGCGCAACTCCACGCCGTCGGACTTCATGAAAAGCTGTTTGGCGGCTTCATCGGCGCCAGGTCCTGCGGGTTCAAGCCACACAACGTTGCCGCTGCCCGAGACTTCCTGCACCTCCCCCGCCGCGACCACATGTGCGTGCCTTACGACTTCGATCCGCTCCCCCACCTTCAGCGTTCCCCAGTTGGAAACGACGGCAGACTGTGCGATTCGCCTGGACAGTACTGTCCCGCGTGCCTTCATTGAACTTCTACCCCTTTGTGGATGTTCGTTACTTCAGTTGTGAACGGATATTCCCGGCAGGCCCACGACATCGTCGGCGTGGACATGCCGTACCCCATAAGTTCTACTACACAGAAAGCGCCCCGGGGCGCGTATTGCCAAACATTTCCGGGGCGCTTCCTATTATTCACTCGAACAGTATTTTGTTCGGCGTCAGGCGAGAATTCCGACGGCGGATTCGGCGGCTGTTCGCACCTCGCCGGCGCCTACAAGACGGTCCGCAGCTTCCAGCTCAGGTGAGAGGAAACGGTCAGTTCCGGGGCCGTCGACGACGCCGCGCAGCACCTCGATCACGGCGGTACCAGCCGGCCCCGGGGTAAGTTCGCCACCGGACAGTTTGGTGCGGATGTCGAGGGCGCGGGCGCTCGTGACGAGTTCCACAGCCAGGACGCGGCGCAGGTTCTCGATTGCCTTGCGCAGCTTGCGGGCAGCGTGCCACCCCATGGAGACGTGGTCTTCCTGCATGGCGGAGCTCGGGATGGAGTCCACCGACGCCGGGACGGCCAGGCGCTTGTTGTCCGAGACGAGTCCGGCCTGGGTGTACTGGGCAATCATGAGGCCCGAGTCCACTCCGGGATCGTCGGCAAGGAAGGCCGGGAGTCCGTGCGAGCGGGCCGGGTCCAGCATGCGGTCTGTGCGGCGTTCCGCGATGGAAGACAAGTCCGCCACTGCGATCGCAAGGAAGTCCAGCACGTAGGCCACCGGGGCGCCATGGAAGTTGCCGTTGGAGGACACGCGTCCGTCCGGGAGCACCACGGGGTTGTCGATGGCTGCGGCCAACTCGCGGGAAGCCACGAGTTCAGCGTGCGTCACGGTGTCGCGGACCGCGCCGGCCACCTGGGGTGCGCAGCGGAGCGAGTACGCGTCCTGGACCTTGGTGTCATTGACGCGGTGCGAAGCAACGATCGGCGAGTTCGAAAGCACGCGCAGCATGTTGTCCGCGCTGGCAGCCTGGCCCGGGTGGGGCCGCAGGGCCGCGTGCAGTTCCGGGAGGAACACCTGGTCGGTCCCGAGCAGCGCCTCGACGCTGAGCGCGGCGGTGATGTCCGCCGTCGTAAGCAGCAGGTGCAGGTCGGCGATGGCCATCAGGAGCATGCCGAGCATGCCTTCGGTGCCGTTGACCAGCGCGAGGCCTTCCTTTTCCGCGAGGACCACCGGCTCGATGCCGTGCGCGGCGAGGAGCTCGGCAACCGGCTTCTTTCCGGCGGCGCCGTACAGTTCGCCGTCGGGCCCGGTGGCTTCGCCCTCGCCCATCAGGACCAGGGCGCAGTGGGACAGCGGGGCGAGATCCCCGGAGCAACCCAGGGAGCCGAATTCACGGACAACGGGGGTGATGCCGGCGTTGAGGACGTCCACCATGGTCTGCAGGACCACGGGACGAACGCCCGTGCGGCCCGAAGCCAGGGTCTTGGCGCGCAGGAACATGATGCCGCGGACAACTTCGCGCTCCACTGCCGGGCCCATGCCGGCGGCGTGGCTGCGGATGAGCGACTTCTGCAACTGGGTGCGGAGTTCGTTGGGGATGTGGCGGTTGGCCAGGGCGCCGAAGCCCGTGGAGACGCCGTATGCCGGAACTTCGCTGTGCGCGAGGCCGTCGATGTGGGCGCGGACCTTGGCGACCGCGTCCAGAGCTTCCTGGGAGATGGTCACCTTGGCGTCGTGGCGTGCGACGGCGACGACGTCCTCTGGCGTGACTCCGCTGGAGCCGAGGGTAACGGTCAGCGGTTCGTGGGTAATGGTTGTCATTTTTCCTCGTTCTTCCCAACTAGCTCGCAGTTGTTGTCGTTATAAGGGCTCATAACGACATCTAGTGCGAGCCAGTTGGGGTTGTCGGGTGTGGTTAGCGGGTTTCTTCCATGGGGATGCGGACGCCGCGTTCGTGGGCGACGTCGATCGCGCGGTCGTAGCCGGCGTCGGCGTGGCGGATGACGCCCATGCCGGGGTCGTTGGTGAGGAGGCGTTCGAGTTTTTGGGCGGCGAGTTCGGTGCCGTCGGCCACGGAGACCTGGCCGGTGTGGATGGAGCGGCCGATGCCCACGCCGCCGCCGTGGTGGATGGAGACCCAGGTCGCGCCGGAGGACGCGGCGGTCAGGGCGTTGAGCAGGGGCCAGTCGGCGATCGCGTCGGAGCCGTCCTTCATGGACTCGGTTTCCCGGTAGGGGGAGGCCACGGAGCCGGAGTCCAGGTGGTCCCGGCCGATCACGATGGGGGCCTTGACTTTGCCTTCGGCGACGAGCTGGTTGAACAGCAGCCCGGCTTTGGCGCGTTCGCCGTAGCCGAGCCAGCAGATCCTCGCGGGGAGGCCTTCGAATTCGACGCGTTCGGCGGCGGCGTCGAGCCATTTGTGCAGGTGGGTGTTCTCCGGGAACAGTTCCTTGATGGCTTTGTCGGTCACGGCGATGTCTTCGGGGTCCCCGGAGAGCGCGACCCAGCGGAACGGGCCCAGGCCCTCGCAGAACAGCGGCCGGATGTAGGCCGGGACGAAGCCGGGGAACTCGAAGGCCCGGTCGTAGCCGCCCTTGCGGGCCTCGTCGCGGATGGAGTTGCCGTAGTCAAAGACCTCGGCCCCGGCGTCCTGGAACTCGACCATGGCCTGGACGTGCCTGGCCATGGAGGCCTGGGCCTTCTTCGTGAACCCTTCCGGGTCCGCTTCGGCCTCGGTGTGCCACTCGGCCACGGTGATGCCCTCGGGCAGGTAGGAGAGCGGGTCGTGCGCGGAGGTCTGGTCGGTCACGACATCGATGCTGATCTCCCCGGCCCGGTGCCGGGCCAGGAGTTCGGGGAAGACTTCGGCGGCGTTGCCCACGTACCCCACGGACCAGCCGCGGCGCTCGTCCTTGGCCTTGACGACCTTGGCGATCGCGGTGTCCAGGTCGGTTTCGACCTCGTCCAGGTAGCGTTTGCCCACCCGGCGGCGCAACCGGGACTCGTCCACGTCCACGATCAGGCAGGCACCATCGTTCAGGGTCACCGCGAGCGGCTGGGCCCCGCCCATGCCACCGCACCCGCCGGTCAGCGTCAACGTCCCCGCCAACGGGCCCTCCGTGGAACCCTCCGCGGCGGGGGCCAGGCGGCCCTCGGCGCGTAGTTTGTTCCCGACGGCGGCGAACGTCTCGTAGGTGCCCTGCAGGATGCCCTGGGTGCCGATGTAGATCCAGGACCCCGCGGTCATCTGCCCGTACATCATCAGGCCCTCGGCCTCGAGGCGGCGGAACTCCGGCCACGTCGCCCAGTCACCCACGAGGTTCGAGTTCGCCAGCAACACCCGCGGCGCCCACTCGTTCGTGCGGAACACCCCCACGGGCTTGCCGGACTGCACCAGCAAGGTCTCGTCCTTCTCCATCGTCTCCAGGGTCCGGGTGATCGCATCGAACGCGGCCCAGGACCGGGCAGCCCGGCCCGTGCCGCCGTACACGACCAGGTCATCCGGACGCTCGGCGACCTCCGGGTCCAGGTTGTTCATCAACATCCGCAACGGCGCTTCGGTCTGCCAGCTCTTCGCGGTCAGCTCCGTGCCGCGCGCGGCCTTGACCGGACGGGCTCCGGTAGTGAAATCGGCGGGTGCCATGATGACTCCTTCGTCTCTGGAAGTTGTTAGGTGGAAGTGCTTCTGTATCCAGTAGAGCCCCTCCGCAACCCTCTTGGAATGGCTTTATGGACGGTGCTGTCCGGAATACCAGACTCAACTAGCTCGCAGTAGATGTCGTTATGAGCGCCCAAAACGACAACAACTGCGAGCTAGTTGGGCGGGGCAGACTAGGCGGGGCGGGCTTGGCGGGGGCGGGCTAGTTGGGCGGGGGCGGGCTAGGAAGGGCGGCCATGGATGCGGATCGACAGTTCGTCCGCTGTTTTCTGGATTCGGGCGGCCAGGGCGGGCCATTCCTCGACCGGCACCTTGTCCTCGAGGAATGTCACGGCGACTGCCGCCGTCGGCCATCCCAAATGGTCGGTGACGGCAGCAGCCACCGAACCGAAGCCGGGCGTGACTTCGCCGTGTTCAGTGGCGTAGCCGCGCTGCCGGACCTGGTCCAAGTGCGAGGACAAGGCCGAGTACTTCATGATGGGCGATTCCATCTCGTGCCGGGCAGTAAAGGCGGCAGCATTCGGGTACAGGGCCCTGACCTGCGATTTCGGCAGCGCGGCCAGGATCGCGCGCCCGCTGGCGGTGAGGTGGCTGGGAAGCCGGACCCCGACGTCGGTCACGAGGGAGGGGCGGTTCTTGGCCCGCTCCTCCACGATGTAGAGCACATCGCGGCCGTGCAGGACGGCCAAGTGCGCACTCTCGCCGATCGCATCCACAAGGGCGGCAAGCATGGGGCGACCGAGCCGCGACAAGGGCTCTTGACGCGAGTATGCCGAACTGAGTTCAAAGGCACTGATTCCCAGCCCGTAGCGCTGCTCCTCATGAAGGTGCAGGACGAAGCCGTTGGCCTCCATGACGCCTAGCAGGTGGTAGACACTGGACCGGGGCAGGCCCAGCGCCGTGGCGATGTTGGACGCTGCCATCGGGCCACGCCGGGAAGCGAGCAACTTCAAGATGCGCAGGGTGTTCTCGGCGGCCGGAACCTTGGAAGCGGCCCGGCCTTGAGTGGACGGCTGTATGGACATAGCTCCTCTTCGAGTGCACAGTAATGCCCGACCCGCCCCTTGCGCCACAAGGCGGCAAGGCGGGTGTCCGGGATCCCGTACTTAAGCGTGCGCCCCATGGAGTGGATCGGAAAGCCAATCAGAACATTAAGCTGTCTGGAATACCAGACATTTGCGCACAGGACGGCTAGCCAACAACGGCTGAGCAGCGAAGCGTCTGAGAACCGAGACAACGATGTGCCGTGAGACCCATCACAGCCCACTACGGAATGTTCTGCTGGTTAACAGCCCCCCTCCCAATGACGAGAAGGTATTCGCATGCAGCAAGCCCCAACAGCCGTCAGGACGCCGACCGCCAAGGTCGTCGAAGGCGCGGTCACCACCGTTCTCAGCCGCGGCCTCAATGTCCGCCACATCCGCTTCATGGCCCTCGGTTCGGCCATCGGGACAGGCCTCTTCTACGGTTCCGCGTCTGCGATCCAAAAGGCCGGACCGTCGGTTCTCTTCGCATACATGATCGGCGGCGCCGCCGTCTTCATGGTGATGCGTGCCCTTGGCGAAATGGCCGTCCGCCACCCCGTCTCCGGCTCGTTCGGCCAGTACGCCAGCCGCTACCTCGGACCCCTGGCCGGGTTCATCACCGGGTGGACCTACGTCTTCGAAATGGCCATCGTGGCGATCGCGGACGTGACGGCGTTCAGTATCTACATGGGCTTCTGGTTCCCGCAGGTGGACCGATGGATCTGGGTCCTGGCGATCATCCTCCTCCTTGGCGCCATGAACCTCCTGAGCGTCAAGGTCTTCGGCGAGCTCGAGTTTGGGTTCTCGCTCATCAAGGTGGTGGCGATCATCGCCATGATTGCGGGCGGCGCGGCGATCATCGTCTTCGGCTTCCATTCCGGCAATGGCGGTGCGGCACCGGGGCTGGGGAACCTCGTTGACCACGGCGGCCTGTTCCCGAACGGTTTCGGCGGGCTCCTAGCTTCCTTCGCCGTCGTGATGTTCGCCTTCGGCGGGATCGAAACGATCGGCATCACGGCAGGCGAAGCCGCCGACCCCAAGAAGGTCATACCGCAGGCCGTCAACACCGTCCCGGTGCGAGTACTTCTGTTCTACGTCCTGACGCTCGGCGTGCTCATGAGCTTGTTCCCCTGGAATGAAATCGGGAACAACGGCAGCCCGTTTGTGCAGATCTTCAGCGGGCTCGGCATCCCCGCGGCGCCCCACATCCTCAACGCCGTGGTCATCACTTCTGCGCTTTCAGCCATCAATAGCGACATTTTCGGCGCCGGACGCATCCTTTTCGGGCTTTCCCAGCAAGGACATGCTCCGAAGAGCTTTGGCAAGATCTCAAGGCACGGTGTTCCCTGGATGACCGTGGTCCTCATGGGCGGCATCCTGCTGGTGGGCGTTGTGCTCAACGCGGTGATCCCCGAGGACGTGTTCCTCGTGATCGCTTCCATCGCCACCTTCGCGACAGTGTGGGTGTGGGTCATGATCCTCGCCTCGCACGTCGCCATGAAGCGCGAGATCAAGCGCAAGGGCCTCCCGGCGTCGGAATTCGCGTCGCCATGGTGGCCGGCAGCGTCCGTGATGACCATCGCCTTCATGGCCCTGGTAATCGTCATCCTTGGCGTCTTCGAGGACACCCGCGTGGCCTTGTACGTAGGCGCCGTGTGGCTCGGGCTGCTGGTGCTGGCCTACAAGCTGTGGGTTCGAGGTGGCGGCCGGGTGCGCGCCGAGCTCGTCGACGAAACAGCCTCGATCCCCGTGGTGGCCGGGCGCTCATAGCGGACACTGGCCGACGACGGCGGCCCGTCACTAACCATCGACCGTCACCGCAGGCCAGCGCTATCATCAGGCATGGTTCCGCAGATTATCGCGGTGGCCCTCGGGCTCGGTGCGGTCCATGTGGCGGCTCATCCGCGAGGGTTTTGTCGTCGGTGCGAGCAACCCGAAGTCGATCGTGTTCTTCGTGGCCGTGCTCCCCCAGTTCGTGGAGTATTCGAGCGGCAGCATTCCGCTTCAGCTCGCCGAACTCGGAGCTGTTTTCCCGGTGATCGCCCTGATTTCAGACAGCATCCGGGCCCTCGCAGCGGGCAAGGCACGCCACTGGTTTGCCGCTCCCCGCGGCGGATCTCCACCCTGCGTGCCACGGGCGGGGTCATGATGATCGGGCTCGGCGGAACCTTGGCGCTCACGGGCGCCAAGACTTAGCGCCTGGGACCCGATGCAACTGCGGACTCAGCCGGCAGGAAGCCAATCCACGTGCGAGTCCGAGTCGTAGACCCGGCAAACCCGAACGCTGTCCTGGGCAGGACCATCGACCAGCTTGAGGGTGATCTTCATGAGGATGTCGTAGGACGCCAGACCGGAGGCCGCCGTTGACTGCGCGGGGTTCCCTGAGAACGCGATAGAGACCACCGTGAATGGCCGGGGCACTACCGTTCCGGTCACAATTGAGGAGTGGGCGGCATCGCTTTGCAGCCTGGCGGTGCAGCTGTCCTTGATGTGTTGGATCCCGGCCGCGTCGAGGCCCTGCTGCACAGGAGCAGGCGCCGCTGGCGCCGGAGCTGGCGCAGCGGGTGCCGGCACCGGGGCATCGGGCTTGGCACTGCTCGGGGCAGGGACCGGGGCCTGACTTGAAGGCGCAGAGCTGGCGGAAGCGCTGGCCGAAGCAGAGCTGGCGGAAGCGCTGGCGGCTGGGGCTGAAGCGGTAGCACTCGGCGTCGTGGCCGGCGTCCTGGTGGCACCGGGTGCAGAAGCGGCTGCACTGACGGTGGCCGACGGCGCGGCGCCGGCAATCGAGTTTGATGACATCTGCGTGGCGTTGAGGGTGATCGCCCCCGCCAGCCCGACCGCCACCACGCCCGCAACGACAATTCCTGCTTTTGCCGCTCGTCGCATTGTTCCCCTCCCAGACCTGACGGAACATTTGCTTTGAGCGTATGGACTGTTCGCCCGGCTTGGCATGCGTAACCCCTACCCGTCTTTGCCCGGACCACTCGGGTCACCACTTGCTTGCCTGGGGTGCTTGTCCGAGTAGTGGTCCAAGTGACGTGAGTGGCCCATGTGCCATAACGGGTGCAAGTCACTCATGTGTTGCGTGTGGTCGGCGCCTACCGTTGGAAGATCGCGACTGCAAAGGAGTGATTCCGATGTTCGATCCTTACTCAAGGCACGCTGCTCGGATGCGCAAGCAGCGCCGCCATGCTCTGGCTTTGCGACTTTGCCAAGTATTTTCGCGGGCATCCAAGCAGGCCAAAACGGCTGTCTCTCCATTCAAGGTGGGAGACTACGTGGCTGGAGACGATCCCTTCAACGGGTCCAAGGAAGGCGTGGTGGTCACCATCAAAGGCCCATCGATTGGCTTGAGAACCGTCGTGCCAACGGGTGGCACCCTGGTCTACTACGACTACCGCCAATTGCGGAGGCCGTGGTGAATATGTCCGCCGCCGGCGTTCCCGGCAACCGGTTCATGACAATTGCCGAGGTTGCCGAGGCCCTGCGGGTATCCAGAATGACCGTTTACCGCCTCGTGAACTCGCACGCCATCCACGCGGTGCGGTTCGGGCGGTCATACCGAGTTCCGGAGTCGGCGGTGGAGTCCTACATTGAGCATTCCGCCGTGGACGAAGCCGAACCTAAGGCAGCCGGGAACCCGTAAGGGTATTCGGTCCAACGGAATCGCGCTCTACCGGCGGGCATTCAAGCTTTACCACCGGGCTCCCCGCCGGTTCGTCGACGCCGAGGAGCAAGCGCACGCCCGCGGCGCCGAGCTCGTAGTGCGGCAGCGCGACGGTGGACAGCGGTGGCCGCATGTGGGCGGCGATGACTTCCTGGTTGTCGAACCCCACCACGGCCATGTCATCGGGAATCGACAGCCCCTGCTGCTTCAGCCCGTCGTAGAGACCCATGGCCATGCGGTCGTTGTAGCAGAAAACTGCCGTGACGTCGCGTTTGAGGAGTTCCTCGACTGCGCCGTAGCCGCCTTCCTGGTCAGGATAGGCGTCGAACACGAGGTGCGGATCGAAGGCGATTCCCGCGGATTCGAGCGCTTCCCGGTAGCCCTGGAGGCGTCCGTCCTTCGCCGGTGCAGGAATCGTGGCGTTGATGAAGGCGATCCTCCGGTGTCCCTTGCGCACAAGGATGTCGGTGGCTTCCCGTCCGCCGTGGACTTCATCCGGGACCACGGCCAAGGCGTCGGAGTCCGGGGAGAAGCAGTTGACCAGAACGAAGTCTGTCTCTTGCAACGCGGCGGGGATCTCAGTTGGGCGGTGGAACCAAGTGGAGTACAGGATGCCGCGAACCTTGTGCTCGAGCATCATCGAGATAGCGTCTCTTTCCACGGGCTCGTCGCCCTCGGTGTTGGCGACCAGGAGCACGAATCCGTGTTTCCAGGCTTCGTCCTGGGCGCCGTGGATGATTTGCCCGGCGAAGGGAGTCGTGGCGATCGCGTCAGCGACGAGGCCAATGAACCGTGAACTGCCGCTCACGAGGTTCTTCGCGAGGGCGTTCGGACGATACCCCAGTTCGCGGATGGTGTCCAGGACGCGTTTGCGGGTCCCGGCGCCGATCCTGGCGTCTTTCTTGTTGTTGACAACAAGGGAAACCGTGGCAACGGAAACTCCAGCCCCTTCCGCCACGTCCCGCATCGTGACCGGATGACTCGTCCTCGAAGTCGCCGGTGGATGCGAGGGGTTAACCTCGGGTTCTCTCAAGCTTTTTTCAGACGTCATTGGCCCTCCCCCCACAGTCTATCCAGTGGCCTAGTCCTCACCCCTTCGTCGCCCCGCTCTCTAGGCCTTGGATCATCGCCTTGTTGAGGACAAGGAACACGAGCAGCAAAGGAGTGATGGTGATGCAGACAGCGGCGAACGTCGCGGTCCAGTCGACCTTGCCCATCGCTCCGATGTAGTTCTGCAGCCCCAGCGGGATGGTCTTGAGCCCTTCGGAAAGCACGAAGGTGTTCGCGAAGATGAAGTCGTTCCAGATGAAGATGCTGTTCACCAGGACCACTGTCACTACCGTGTTGGTGGAGAGCGGAAGGGTGATGAGTCCGAAGATCCGGTACGGGCCTGCGCCGTCCAGGGAGGCTGCCTCATAGGTCTCGCGGGGAATGTATTCAAAGAATGACGAGAAGAGGTAGACCGACATCGGAAGGGCGAACCCCGCCAAGGGGATGATCATCGATTGGTAGGTGTCCAGCAGGTTCACGGACGAGTAGTCGATGAATAGCGGCACCAGCGCGATCTGCACCGGCACGATGATGCCGATCAGGAAGAGGCCCCGGACGAATTTGCTGAACCGGAACCCGAGCACCTGCAGCGCATACGCTGCCATCATCCCGAGCAGGACGATCAGGAGGTTGGCACCCATCGTGACGATGAAACTGTTCAGGATGTTCTGGCCGAGGTTGCCTGTCTGGAAAGCGCGGGCGTAGTTGTCGAAGCTGATGGAACTCGGCAGTGCGAAGGGATCACCCGTGGCGAAGTCGTGCTCGTTGCGCAGGCTCGTGAGGAACAGCCAGGCGAGAGGGTAGACCTGCACGACGACGATGAGGACGATCAGCACTCTCGACAGGGTTTGGAAGACGTTTGGCTTGCGCCGCCGACGTCGGGGAGCCGGGCTGCTTGGCGGTGCAGGGATCGGCCGGGTAACCGGGGCTGTTTGCGCGGTCATGCGTCAGCCTTTCGTTTGAGCATGAGCAAGATGAATCCGACGGCGACGAGGCACTCGACCACGATGAACACCGAGATGGTGCTGGCGTAGCCGAAGTCGGTGCTGGTGAACGCGGTTTTGTACATATACGTGGTCAGGAGCTCCGAGGATTGGCCGGGGCCGCCGTTCGTCATGAGGTAGGGGATATCGAATCCACGCAGGCCGTAGGTCGTAGCCATGATGGTGGTGGTGATCCACACCGGCCGGATGTGCGGGAACCTGATCTTGGTGAACAGCTGCCATCGGTTGGCGCCGTCCAGGCGTGCCGCCTCTTCAAGTTCCTGCGGGACGGCGAGCAGCGCGGCGTAGATGATGAGCATGTAGAGTCCCGTGAACCGCCAGCCTTCGGGGGCTGAAACTGCCGCCAGGACAGTATTGACATCCGATAGCCAGGGGCGTTCGAGGGCGCCGAGACCGATCCAGCCGAGGACTTGGTTGAGAAGCCCCACCGGATCGATCGAGTAGATCCGTACGAAGAGGAAGGCGATGGCAACCGTCGAGATCACCGCAGGCAGGAGATAGAGGGTTTTGACGAGCTCGCGGCCTCTTCGCAGCGAGGTCAGGAGACTGGCGACAAACAACGCGCCGCCCAATTGGAGGACGAGGCAGATGGCGAGGTAGCCGAGGGCGTTGAAGAAGGAACGCCAGAACACGCCGTCGCCGCTGAGCATGTGCACGTAGTTCGCGAAGCCCACGAACTCCATGTCACTGATGCCGTTCCAGGAGAAGAAGCTAAGGAACAGCGATTGCAATATCGGGAACAGCACAGCGACGCCGTAGAGGAGCAGCGGCGGGAGCAGGAAGACCAGGACCGAGAGCCGTGATCGATTGGGAAGCATGGGAGTGCCTTTCGGGTGGGGGGCCTGCGCCCCCCACCGCTGCGTGTTATTTGAAGAACTTGGGAGCGTTCTGTGCGATGGTGCTATCCATCGTGCTGGTGAACTCGCTCGGGGATACGTTGCCTTGGACCAGGAGGGTGAGCTCCTGCTGGAGACGCGTGTTGCTCGTCGGGTCGAGCTGCGTGTCCCAGGGCATGATCTGCTTGGTGCCGAGGTCGGTCGCCTTGTCGAGCGCCTTCTTGTAGAGCGGCGTCGCGTTGGCGGGGATCGTGGTCTGGACGTTCGTGGTCGGGGCGAGCGCGCCCGTCGCGGCGTATTCGGCAGGGTACTTGGTGAGGGCGAACTTGAGGAAGTCGGCCACGAGCGGGTCATAAGTCTTTGCGTTCACCGCCATGCCGATGCCCGACGGAGAGACGTACTCATTCGCCGCGGTGACCGAGCCGGACGTGGTTGGGAGCGTGAAGAAGTCGACGTCGTTGCGGACTGCCGGGTTGAGCTTGTCCGTCGCGAGGCTCGAGAGCTCCCACGTGCCGATGTTATACATGGCGGCTTGTCCGGACGTGAACTGGTTCTGGGCGTCCGAGTAGCCCTGCGACGAGAAACCTTCGGAGAAGCACTTGGACTGGCCCAGGGAGGACAGCCAGTTGACGGTCTTCTGGCCTGGGGCATCGGCAAACTTGGCTTGGTTCTTCTTGAGGCTCGTGACGTAGTCGGGTCCGGCCTGACGGAACGGCTGGTAGGCCGCATAGCGCTCGAGCGGCCACTGGTCCTGTCCGTCGAGGGCAATGGGAGTGATGCCCGCTTTGCGCAGCGCCGTGCAGGCCGCGGGAAGGTCATCGAGCGAGGTGGGGACCGTGATGCCTGCCTTCTGGAAGAGCGCCTTGTTGTACCAGAAGAACTCGAGCTCGAACTGCATCGGGACCATGTAGAGCGAACCGTCGTCGAAGCGCTGGTAGTCCAGGGCTGCTGGACGGAAGTTGTCGTAGAGGCCGAGATCCTTGAGTAGCTTGCCCGCGTCGACCATCTTTCCTTGCTTGGCGAGTTGCTGGGCGAAGGGCGTGGCGTCCGTGTCGAACAGCTCCGGGAGCTTGTTCGCGGCGGCGAGGGTTTCGTACTTCTGAATGTACGAGGGCCGGTCCGGGGTCGTGATCAGGTTCAGGGAGAAGCCGGGATGGGTTTGTGCGTACTCATCGGCGATCTTTTTCATGATGTTGATGACTGCACCGTCAGCAGGCCGGGACAGAAGCCACGAGATTTGCCGCGGTTTGATGTCACCGGTGGGACTGACGTTGGCTGCAGGATTGCCGCCGCCGCTTCCACAAGCGGCGAGGGCGAGGGTGACGGCCGCCGCTACGGCGGCCGTTCGCATGAGTCTCTTCATGGGGAAAATCTCCTTTGATTTGAACGGGGGGGGTTTGGCGCTGGGTATTTAGTTGTCTGTGCGCTTACGTATCTCAAGGTCAGTGAGGGTAATGGAACCTTCACCGGCGAAAACGCCGATCCGACCGTCCGGTAGCCCGTAGATCCTGGTGCTCAAGGCGACCTGCCGGTCGACGACGGCGACACAAAGGTCCCCGTCCACGACAAGTTCGAGGATGTGTTCCCCGGGGACGAGCTCACAGGGGCGTTCCAGCTCGATCTCGAAGGGGACATCCCCCGAGACGTGCCATTGCGCGTCGCCGTTGATCTGACGGGGCCATCGGTCGAACACCATGCGTCCGCGCTTCGGTTCCAGGCGGATGACGTAGGACTCGTCTCCGTCCGGGCTTGAGCGGAGCAGCAGGCCGCATTCGGTGGTATCGGGTTCTATCTGCAGCACCGCCCGCGCGTAGAACTGCCGCGGGAGGACCTCATCGGACACCAAGGCCGAGTATCCGTCGGGAGCATGCAGCGCCTTCGGAAGGGCGCTGCCGAAGGTTACCGGGATCTCGTCCCAGAAGCTCTCGACAAGCTCGTCGGCAAAGGAAAACGCGAGGGTGCCGTCGTCGTTCTGGCGGGCCTCGAGGACGGACATCGTGCCCGCCCACTGCCAGGCGCCGTCGTCGCGTTTGTCCTCCTTGCTGGCGATCCAGCCGAAGAAGAACCGGCGGCCATCCCGCTCGGCCGTCTTCGAGGCATAGAAGGCGCGGCCGTCAACGGTGTCCCGCACCGGCACGATCCATGGCCCATCGGGACTTTTCGCCATGCGGTAGCGCGTGGTGAAGGACTCGGAGAATTCCGAATAGACCAGATACCACCAGTCCCCCCAGGCGAAAACGTCCGGGCATTCGTGCGTGATGTACCGGCGGGGATCCCAGAACGGCTCGGCGTGCTCCCAATGCATCAGGTCCGTGGAGAGGCATTGGGCGATCACACCGCGACGGCGGTCCGGACCATCCGCGTGCCGCGCGGCCAACAGCATCCGCCACAAACCGCTTGCCTCGTCCTTGAACACGAACGGATCGCGCCAGTCGCCGGATTCGTAGCCTGCCGGGGCGCCGAAGGTCAGTTCCGGATGCTTGACCCACGTCAGCATTCCATCCGTGCTCGTGGCGTGCATGACGAGTTGCAGCGGGGCCCCGTCGGAGCCGAGGTGCCGGGGATTCTGTCCGGTGTAGAACAGGTGGTGTGCTCCGGACGCGTCGCAGACGACGCTGCCTGTGTATGCGTTGAAGTCGGCCTCGCCCTCCCCGCCGTGACGCAGCGACACTCCGTGGTCCTCGAACCGCGTGAGGTCCTTGGTGGTCACAAGATTCCAGGACGTTCCCGGCTTCGGGTCGTTCCGCACCTCGTGCAGATAGAAAAGCCAAAACTCCCCGTCCTTCTGGAACGGGATCACGTCTCCGACCCATCCATCGGTGGGTTGGAAGAAGACTGAGTAAGTCATCGGCGTTGATGTCCATTTCTGCTAAAGCGTTTGATCACTGCAAGCGTAACCGAGGTCACATCCATGATCAAGCGTTTAAGCAGATTGTTTTGGCGGGCTGTTCCGAACGCTGCGGGATCGGCTCTGCGGTGCGGGAGTTAGCGCACGACGGCGGATGCCGTAGCTAAGCAGTTGCGCAGACCGCGCGGTTCCGCCCAAGGGCCTTGGCCTCGTACAGGGCTTTGTCGGCGGCCACGATCATGTGGGCAACGTCGGCATTGGCGAGGGCGCTGGGGGCGATGCCATAGCTCACCGTGGGGAAAGTGACGCCGTCCGGGGCTTCTGCCGAGGCCAAACGACGGCTGATTTCGTTGGCAATGATTTCTGCACTCTCGAGACCGGCCCCGGGAAGCAGGATGGTGAATTCCTCTCCGCCATACCTCCCGACCAAGTCTGTGTGACGGACCGAGGCCTGACAGGCGGCGGCGAAGGCCTGGATGGCGGTGTCACCGGCGGCGTGGCCATGACTGTCGTTGAGCGCCTTGAAATGGTCAAGGTCGGCGAGGATCAAGGTGGAGATCGATCCCACGGAGTGCAGCCTGCCGATTTCCTGGGTGGCCAGCTCCATGAAGGCGGTGCGGTTGAGGAGACCCGTCAGGCCGTCGCGGGTGGCGCGTTCGTTGAGCCCGTTGATGAGCTGCTCGTTACTCAGCGCAGTCATACTGAAGGACACGGTGACAAGAAGGACGATGGTGACCACACTGGTGGTTGCTGAGCTGAGATAGGTACCGAAATCCGGACCGTCGGGTCCCTCCGCGACGTAGGCGATCCCCCGGCAGAAAAAGAACGACGCCAGCACTCCTGCGGCGAGCGCCAAGGAGCGGTGGGCCTGTGAAACGCTGGGCTTCAAACGCCAAAGTTCAACTGTTGCCAAACCCATGCCCAAGGACATCATGGCCAAATACACCAGGCCGCCGGACCATGCGTTGGTGGCCGGACTCTCCAGCGCGGCGGCCACAGCCGTGGCGACGGGCCCGGCGAGGAGCGGCCATCGCGGCGTCGGAAGCAAGCGCAGGGAACGCGAGCCCGCCCACACACTGAACGCCCCGGCCACCAGCAAAGCGTTGCCGAGGGGACCGGCCCAGATTTGCTGGGAAGTCCCGGTGAGCAGGTACGCCATGTTTCCCGAGAGCAGGAAAACGAGGGCGAGGCACCACCACCCGCTATACGAGGAGCGGGTCCGGCGGAACGATCCGAAAAACAGCAGGCAGAGCGTCAGCGCGACAATGCCCAGAGCTATCTTCAAGCTGGCCGGATCGAGACCCATATTCGCTCCCCTCGTGGGCACCAGCCTACGACATCGAGGGGCGTGGTCAGCGGGCGGACCAGCCCCCGTCCATCGTGTAGCTGGCCCCGGTGACCATGCCGGCGTCGTCGGACGCTATCCACGCGGCCAGCGACGCTACTTCCTCCGGTTCCACGAGGCGCTTCACCGCAGACTCCGTCAGCATGACCTTCGCCAGGACCTCCGATTCGGGGATGCCGTGCAGCAGTGCCTGGTCCGCGATCTGCTTCTCGACGAGCGGCGTACGCACGTACCCCGGATTGATGCAGTTGGAGGTCACCCCGTGCTGGCCGCCCTCAAGGGCCGTCACTTTGCTGAGCCCCTCGAGCCCGTGCTTGGCCGAGACATACGCGCTCTTGAAAGCCGACGCCCGCAGCCCATGGACCGAGGAAATGTTGATGATCCGGCCGAATCCATTGGCATACATGTGCGGGAGTGCGGCCCGGATGAGGAGGAAAGGGGCTTCGAGCATGAGGGTCAGGATGCGGCGGAAGTCTGCCGGTTCGAATTCTTCGATGGGGGCAACCTTCTGGATGCCGGCATTGTTCACGAGGATGTCGCAATCCAGGCTGAGCCCCGCCAGGGCCTCAGTGTCGAGCAGGTCGACGGCCCAGGCGGTGCCACCCAGCTTGTCGGCGAGCGCCGCGGCTCCGGCGGCATCGACGTCGGCCACCACAACCTTCGCGCCCCGCGCAACGAGGGCCGTGGCGCATGCTGCCCCTATGCCGCCCGCCCCGCCTGTGACCAGGGCCTTGCGGCCCTCCAGGCTCATGCGCGGGCCGCCATGGGGAGGCCGTGGCGAACGGCGTCGGCCTTGTCAACGTCTTCCAGCGCCACTCCTCGGGTCTCCTTGAGCGTCAAGACGACGACGGCGGTGATGGCGCAGGAGATCACCAGGTAGATGGCGGTGGGCATCCAGGATCCGGTGTCCTTGAGCCACTGCGTCGCCAGGAGCGGAGCCAGGGAACCGGCGAAGATCGAGGTGACCTGCGAGCCGAGGGAGACGCCCGAGTAGCGCATGCGGGTGGGGAAGAGCTCGGTCATGATGGCCGGCTGCCCTGCGTACATGAAGGCATGCAGGCAGAGCCCGATGGTCACGGCGGCAACGATCACCACGGGGTTCTTGGTATCGAACATGGGGAAGGCGAAGAACGGCCACGTCGCACCGCTGATGGCACCGATCAGGTAAACCGGCTTGCGTCCCCAGTTGTCTGCCAGCCGGCCGATCTGCGGGATGACGACGAAATGGACAACGTGTGCGATCAGCAGGGCGAGAAGCAAGGAGGAGGTGTCGTACTTGTCCACGCTCTTGAGGTACACGATGGAGAAGCTCACCACGAGGTAGTACATGATGTTCTCGGCGAGCCTCAGTCCCATGGCCTGCAGGATGCCGTTGGGGTATTTGCGGATGACTTCGCCGATTCCGTAGCTGATGGCTTGTTCCTTCTCCACCTGGGCCTTTGCCTCAAGGAAGATCGGCGCCTCGGTCACGTGGGTGCGGATGTAGTAGCCCACAAAGACGATCACCGCGGAGAGCCAGAACGCCACACGCCATCCCCAGCCCAGGAAGGCTGCGCTACTGAGGGTGGTGGACATGATGAAGAGGACCAGGGTGGCGAGGAGGTTGCCGACGGGAACCGCGGCCTGCGGCCAGCTTGACCAGAATCCGCGGGACTCCTTGGGGCTGTGTTCCGCCACCAGCAGCACCGCGCCACCCCATTCGCCACCCAGTGCGAAGCCTTGGATGAAGCGGAGCGCCACGAGCATGGCCGGCGCCCAGTATCCGAGGTCGGCGAAGCCGGGGAGGCAGCCCATGAGGAACGTGGACACGCCGACAATCACGATGGTGAGCTGCAGCGTGGGTTTGCGGCCGAGCCTGTCGCCGATCTGGCCGAAGACGATGCCGCCCAGGGGCCGGGCCACGAAGCCCACCGCGTATGTCAGGAACGCCTGGATGATGCCGTCAAGGTCGTTGCCGGTGGGCGGGAAGAAATACTTGCCGAAAACCAGCGTTGCGGCGGTGGCGTAGAGGAAGAATTCGTACCATTCCACCACGGTGCCTACCATCGAGGCGGCGACGATCTTCTTGAGGCCTGCGCCTTTACCGGTCGCGGCCGCGCCTGCTGCGGAGCGTTGTCCTACGCTCATGTCCATCTCCTTAGTGTCCACACTGACACGCGTTGTGATCCACAACACGAAATGCTCCAATGAGTATTGCCGCACATTACTGCGGCTTCAATAACCAAAATGGCACTAAGTGTGTGCAGAATTGCAGATATGAATCCGAATCCCGACGATCTCCTGGTCCTCCTCGCGGTATCGCGCTCAGGTAAGTTCACGACGGCGGCCCAAGCCTTGGGACTGAACCACACCACTGTCTCCCGCAGGATCGCCGCGCTCGAGAAGGCGCTCGGCGGCCGGGTACTCGCGCGGGCGGCAGGCGGCTGGGAAGTCACGGAGCTCGGAGCCGAGGCCGCGGGCGTGGCAGAGCGGATCGAAGCAGCGGTGGGCACGCTGGGACCGGACGACCGCGCGCCGGACCCCATTGCCGGCGTCGTACGCATGACCGCAACTGATGGTTTCAGCGCATACATCGCGGCACCGGCCGTGGCGCGCTTGCGGCGATCGCATCCCGGCCTCACCGTGGAGATCATCACCGTGACCCGCCGGGCGCTCCAGCAGCGTTCCGGCCTGGACCTCGAGGTGGTGGTGGGCGAACCCCAGGTGCACCGGGCCGAGGCTGTGCTGCTGGGCGAGTACATGCTGGGAATGTATGCCTCGCGCGAGTACCTGGCTTTTCACGGCGTGCCCGTCACCGTCGAAGAGCTGACGCGGCATCAGCTGGTCTATTTCGTGGACTCCATGCTGCAAGTGGACGATCTCGATGCCCCTCGCCGGCTGGTCCCCTCCATGCGCGACGGCTTGAGCTCCACCAACGTCTTCGTCCACGTCGAGGCGACGCGCGCCGGGGCCGGTATCGGCTTCCTGCCATGCTTCATGGCGGACCGGCACCCGGACCTCGTACGGCTCCTCCCCTCGGATTTCGCGGAGCTGCTCCCCTACTGGATGGTCCTGCGGCCCGACTCGATGCGCCGCCCCGCCGTCGCCGCCGTCGTGCACGCCCTGCAAGAGGAGACGGCCGCCCACCGCGAGTTGCTGTTGGCGCGCCGCTGAGGAACATCGATTGCTGAGTAACTGTCGTTTTGGGCGCCCAAAACGGCAGTTACTCAGCAGTCGATGCGGCCGGCTGAGGATCGTGCCGGATCTGGGCGCCGACGGCGAAAGCACGGACCTTGGCATCGTTCCAGATATGCGCAGGCACCGCTCCGCCGAGCAGCTTCCGGGCAAGTTGGGGATCGTCGCCGAAGGGCTCGTGGCTGCCGGCCATGATCATGTTCCCGTACCGCCGCCCCTTGAGCATCGCGGGGTCGGCAATGATCATGGTGTGCGCGAAGGTGTCTGCGATGGTGGCGGCGTCCTCGCGGGCGTTCTTGAGGTCCGGGGCATCTCCGGAATTCACCACGTAGAGGCCACCCGGGGCCAGCACCCTCGACGCCTGATCGTTGAATTCGCGGGTGGTGAGCGCCCTCGGAGTGAGGGCGCCGGAAAAGACGTCCCGGATGATGAGGTCGCGGGTGTCCGGAGTGAGGCCTTCCGTGACTTCCCTTGCTTCGCCCACGCGGATTCGCAGCAGCGGGGCTTTGGGGAGATCGAACCAGCCGCGGACGTATTCGGCCAGCTTGCCGTCGAGCTCCACCACCACTTGGCGCGCGTCCGGATAGGCTGCGTGGAAGTACCGGGCGAGGGAACATGCGCCACCGCCAAGATGCAGGGCACGAAGCTTTGGCTTGGACTCGGGCGGCCATTTGGATTCCACGAGGGCCGCTATCCAGCGCATGTACTCGAAGTCCAGGAACAACGGCTCTGCCACATCGATGTGCGAGCTCATGACGCCGTTGATCTTCAGGAGCCAGCCGTTGGAGTTGTCCGGGTCGGCAACGAGTTCGCAGTCGCCGGTGTCGATGTAGTAGACGCCCTCAACGGGTCCGTTCGGCTTCGTGCCCGCGGGCACCTCGATGACTCCGGCAGCGTGCCCGGCGCCCCTGCCCTTGCCACGCTTCGCCACTACAGCCGCCTTCTTCCGGTCATGCTTCAACCCTAGTTGACGCCGCCGCCTTGCGGTCAGCCCCCGACGGCGGCACGCACCATCTTGCGGTCAGCCCCCGACGGCGGCACGCACCATCTTGCGGTCAGCCCCCGAC
Organism: Arthrobacter sp. FW306-2-2C-D06B; assembly: GCF_021789175.1. NCBI lineage: Bacteria > Bacillati > Actinomycetota > Actinomycetes > Micrococcales > Micrococcaceae > Arthrobacter > Arthrobacter sp. FW306-2-2C-D06B. The sequence goes on along the minus strand of NZ_CP084560.1, from coordinate 275,074 downwards.
GGCGGCACGCACCATCTTGCGGTCAGCCCCCGACGGCGGCACGCACCATCCGGATTTCCGGTAGTTCGTGCCATTCCGGCGGCAGGAGCTGACGCGTTCCGTCGGCCCGGAAGCCGTTCTTGCGATAGAAAGCCTGGGCCCGCGGGTTGTCTTCAAGCACCCAAAGAAAGGCGGCAGAGTTGCCGATCACGGCGTCGACCAATGCTTGCCCCACGCCCAAACCGTGCACGCGACGCAACGTATAGATCACCTGCAGTTGCAGTTCGCACGGCCGGTCCTCATCCGGTGCCTCGCGGGCGAAGGCGATGCCCACCAGGGCACCGTCGGCGTCGTGGGCGAGCATCGGCTTGTACGAGCCCGCCAAGGCTTCCCGCTGCCTCTCGATCCGCGTGTTGATGGTGGCCTCATGGAGAGCGAAGAACTCCTCCGGCAAGAGGTGCCCATAGCTTTCCCGCCAGGCAGCCACATGCATGCGGGTCAGCGGCTCGGCGTCGTCCACCGTTGCCCGGCGGAGGGTAAATTCCATTCGCTCAGCCTAGCGTCACACCACCCGCGCTATCGCGAACCCGTCCCATCCCTTGGATCCAACAGTTTGGATTGCCGTTGCGTCGAGTCGCGGATCCTTGCCCATCATCTCCAGTGCCCCCACGATGCCTGGAGCGTTCACCTCGTCCATGGAAGGATCCAGGATGGCACCCTCCCAGATGACGTTGTCCATCACGATCACGGTGCCCGGCCGCCCGAGCCGGATGGCCCAGTCGAGGTAGTTGGAATCGTTCTCCTTGTCGGCGTCGATGAAGACGAAGTCGAACGGGCCGTCCCGCTCGGGATCTTCGGCAAGCTCCGCAAGGGTCTCCAACGCGGGGCCGACCCGGATGTCTACTTTGTGGCCGATCCCGGCCATGTCCACGTTCACCCGGGCGATTTCAGCGTGTTTCGGGAGGTATTCGCACGTGACCAGGCGGCCGTCGTCGGGCAGTCCCTGGGCCATCCAGATCGCGCTGAAGCCGGCCAAGGTACCGACTTCCAGCACGCGCCGCGCACCCGATAGCTGCACCAGCATCTTGAGCAGCTTGCCGGCGTTGGGCGCCACTTCGATAGGCGGCATCCCGGCGTCGAGGGCGGACTGCACCGCGTGTTTGAGCGCTGCGTTCGGGCGGACGACGGCGGTGGACAAGTATTCCTCGACGGCCACCCAGCCGGGCTGGGCCTTATGTTCAAACATGGCCCCAGTCTTGCACCGGGTCACGGCGGAGGGAAGGACCGGCTACCCGTTATTCGCCTTGGGCGATCGCGTTCTCGAGCCGCTCGACCTTGCCGGTGAGTTCCCCCGTGTACCCGGGCCGGATATCGGCCTTGATCACCAAGGAAACGCGGTTTCCATACCTTCCCACGGCCTCGGTGGCGCGTTTGACGACATCGAACACCTCATCCCACTCGCCCTCGATGGTGGTGAACATCGAGTCCGTCTGGTTGGGCAGCCCGGATTCGCGGACGATCTTCACGGCCTCGGCAACGGCGTCGTGCACCGAGCCATCGACGGATACGGCGCCAGCAGCGGGCTGGCCGGACGGGGCAACTGAAAAGGCAAGCAACATGAATCCAGTCTTTCACGCGCAAGAATGTCACAAAAGTGATTGGAGCCCCTCCGTTGCTACTGTGAGCAGCATGGACCGGCCCTTGGAACGCAAGCCACTTAGAGCTGACGCTGCGCGCAACGTAGACAAGATCATCACGGCGGCGCGCCAGTGCTTCCGCGAGCTGGGCCCGGAGGTTCCACTCCAGACGATCGCCACGACCGCAGGTGTTGGCCCGGCTACGCTGTTCCGTAACTTCGCCGACAAAGAACAACTCGTCCTGGCCGCCTTGTCGCGGCAACTCAGGCTTCACGTGGACCCGGTCGTGGAAGAGTCCCTCGCGGGCATGGATGCCGCCGTCGGGCTCATCAACGTGATCGACGCCGTGGTGCAGGTTGCCAGCGAAGATGCGAACCTGCTGGGCGCCGTCGCCGGCCGCCGCGGACTCCTGGTGGGCATCACGGGCGGCTTGATCGATTCCATGGCTGAGCTGCTTAGCCGCGGCCAGGGCCAGGGTTCGCTGCGCCGGGACATCTCCATCGAGGACATGGTGCGCCTTGTTGCCATGCTGATCGGCGCCGTGGACACCATGGAGCCAGGGTCCCGCGCTTGGGAACGGCCGGTTGCCTTGCTAGAGGACGCCATCCGCACCGAACGCCCGTCCCGCCCGCTGCCACAGCAGACCCCCATCCCCGGGATGGCTTTCCAGTAACCAGCGCACGACGGCGCCGCTCACCGCAGCGACGATCGGAACCACGCGCGGTGGTTCAGCGCCAGCCGAGCAACCGCAGGGAGGCGGCCGCCGCCGATCCGACGATAACCACCACAAGGAACGGGGCCCGCAGCCACAGCGCTACAGCCCCGGCTGCGAGCGCACCGAGCCGGGCGTCGAAGGCGAGGGACTGCCCCGACGCCACGGCGTTGACGACGGTCAGGGACGCCAGCAGACCGATGGTCATGGTGCCGGCCACGCGCATCATCCGCGGACTCCGCAGCAGCTTCGCCGGCACGAAATAGCCCGAAAGCTTGGTGAGGTACGCCAGTCCGCAGGCGATAAGGATCCAGAGCCAGAGGTTCATTCGGCGCTCCTTTCGCGGCTGGAAGCGTCTGCGCTGGAATGACCGCGCGGGTAGGGATCGACGTCGGGCTCCATGCCTTCGTCGCTGCGTCCGTGGCCGAACCAGCCGATGGCCCCGGCCACGACGGCGGCCACGAGGATGGGCACGCCCGCTGGAACGAACGGGACCGTAATAATGGTTGCCAGAGCAGCGGCGGCGGCGATCGCCCAGGGTTCGCGGCCCTTGAGCCGAGGCCAGAGCAGGCCCAGGAACGCTGCCACGGCGGCGCCGTCGAGCCCCCACTGCTTGGGATCGCCCAAGGCATCGCCCGCCAAGGCGCCGACAGCCGTGAAGATGTTCCACAGCACGAAAATGCCGAGTCCGGCCGTCCAGAAGCCACGGCGCTGTTCGTCGGAATCGCTTTGTCCCGAGGCAGTGGCAGTGGACTCGTCGATGGTGATGTGTGCTTGCGGGTACTTGAGCCATCCGCGGGGACGCAACAGCGCGTTCATCTGCATCCCATAGATGCCATTGCGCAAGCCCAGCAGCGCCGCAGCGGTCATGGCGGCAATGCCGGAACCGCCGCCGGCTACGACGCCGATGAAGGCGAACTGCGAGCCTCCACTGAACATGAGCAGGCTGAAGGCCATGGTCTGCCAGAAACTGAAACCGGACGCCGAGGCCAATGCCCCGAACGAAATGCCGTAGAGGCCCGTTGCGATACTGATGGAGAGGCCCACCTTCACCGCGGGGGATTCGAGGAGTTTCATGCGCCCCGTTTCGCTCCAGCCAGACTCCATGCCCACAGGATCAAAGGGAGCTGCAGAGGCAGGCGCAGTGTGTGAATCCGCCGCGCGGACGGGGTCCCGGCCGGAGAGTATGCGCGGCGGAGCGCGTCCACGTGTCCGGCCAGGAACGCCGTGAACATCAGCGTGGTGCCGAGGGCTGCAGCCCTGCGCGTCGAAGGCATGAGGAGCCCGACGGCGGCCGCCCCCTCAAGTAGTCCACTCACCGCGATCCATTCCTCCCGGGACATGACCGCCAAGGCGCCGTTCCGCGGTGCGGGTGCCTTGGCCTTGCCTTGGCCGGCTTCGAATTCGGCGTCTTCGCCCGCATAGTCCTCGCGGCAGAGATAATCCGGGACGACCGGGGCAAAGAACTCCGGCTGCTGGAAGTGCTTCCTGGCGCTTACGAGTAACACTGCACTCATGGCCGCCGCGGACATTGTCTGGGTTGTCCGGGCGGACCACGAAAAAGGCATGTATTCATGCAACCACAGCCCCGCCTGCTGCGGTAACCGGAGGGGTGCCGGGCAAGGTGTGCGCAATTCTTGCGCGTTCAGAGTATTGGACTTAGTTCAGCATGATGTATGTTTCTCGTTAGGCTGTGCCTGGCATCGTCCACAGCTACCGTCCGCCGCCACGAGAAATTCAACGAGGAGTTCCATGCGCATCGCCCGACTACAGACCCCTTCCGGCCCGCAGCACGCTGTCCTGCGCGATGGACGCTGGGACCACATCGAGGATCCCTTTGCCGAGGTCCTTTCTTTCACCGGAGAAACCAGTTCCGCGGACGACGCCGAGTTCCTCGCCCCGGTCCGGCCTTCCGTGGTGCTCGGAATCGGGCACAACCTGGGTAACAACAACCACGTGCTGCCCATCCAGGCCTGGCACAAGTCCGTCCACAGCATCGCCGGCCCCGGTGACGGCATCGTGGCCGTGCGAAACGCGGGCACTGTGAACGTGGAAGGCGAGCTGGCGGCCGTCATCGGAAAGCGGGCGGAGAAGCTCACGGCCGAGAACGCCTTGAGCCACGTCCTGGGCTACACCGTGGTCAACGACGTCACTAATGTGGACCAAAACCAGGTCGACGAAAAGCTCTTCCAGGGCAAGTCCGGCACCAACTACACGCCCCTGGGTCCGTGGATCGAGACCGAGATCGAGGACCCGGACAACGTGAGCACCGAGGTTGTAGTCAATGGCGAGGTCAAAGCCAGGTCCGGTTCCTTCAACCTGCCGTCCTCCATCACGGATTGCCTCGTCTACGTCACCGAATGGCTGACCCTGGAACCGGGAGACATCATCATGACGGGCGCTCCGAACACCTTCGTGGCTGTCCAGCCCGGCGACCGGGTGGACATCACGCTGGGCGGCATCGGAACCCTCAGCAACACGGTCATCTGACTGGCAGTTGTTGTCGTTTTGGGGCCTCAAAACGACAACAACTGCGAGTCAGTTGGGATCCTAAAGCTGGGCCAGGACCTGCGCAGGCTTGTTCGTGGTGATCTCGTGGATGCCAAGGCCTTGGCAGAGGGCTACATCGTTCTCCGAATCGACGGTCCACACCCGGAAGCGGCGGCCTGATTCAAGCCAACGCTGGACGGTGCGGGCGTGCTTGCGGACGTAGTCGATGCCCGGGCCGGCCAGTCCCACCTCGCAGTCGTCCAGGATCCGCTCGCCTTCCTGCTGGGCTGCCTTCATCACGTTGGCCACCGCTCCCCCGGTGATGACGCCCAGGCCAAGTTCATCGCGGATTTCTTCCACCGTGACGTCGTCCACCAGCTGGCAGATGTTCTCCGCGGGAACGAACTGGAGCAGATGCTTGACCGAATCCGGGCTGAAACTCATGAAGGAAACCTGGATGTTGTCCAGCATGGAGGTCTCTGCATCCCACCCTTCGCTGCCCAAAAGCTCGAGCACGCGGTCTTCAAGCTTGAGCTGGTAAGGGCTGGGGTGCTTGAGCTCAATGGCCAGGCCGATGGTCCTGCCGGCACCGCGCAGGATCTCCAGCAACTCCGGGAGCGTCAGGAGCTGGTCCGACTTCGCGCCGTACTGGTCGGGAATCCGGGCGCCCTTCCAGGAGGAGAAGTCCAGTTGCCGCAGCTCTTCGAGCGTCTTCTCAGCCACGGGACCGGTGCCGTCCGAGGTACGGTCCAGGTTTGCGTCGTGAAGCAGGACAACGTGCTGGTCCCGCGTCAGGTGGACGTCGCACTCGACGCCGTCGGCGCCGTCGGCGATTGCCTTCAGGTATGCGGCGCGTGTGTGCTCCGCAAATGCGGCACTCGCTCCGCGGTGGGCGTAGACCATGGGCCGCGTGTTTTGCTCCGTGCTTTGGTCTGGGCGACCGGGCTCGTCATTCGTCATGGGGATACGGTAGCCCACGCCCACGACGGCGACGGGGCTACGCTGGGCACATGCAGGTGAACTCTGAACAAATCCCGGTGACCGAGAGCGATAGTGACCCGAACGCGGAGGCTGCCCGGCACGGAGGTGCCAGGAGCAGCTCCACGGTTGCGGCCGGCGTCGGGCAGCGAAACGGTGACGCCGAAAAGGCCGCTGCCCTGCGTCGGATGAAGTCGGTGGCGCTGGCGCTCCTGATTGTGATGGCGGTGGTTTTCACGGCCGCTTTCGCCTTGCAGAGGCAGTATCCGTGGCTGGAATATGTGCGGGCCGCGGCCGAGGGCGGCATGGTGGGAGCCCTGGCCGACTGGTTCGCCGTCACTGCGCTGTTCAAATACCCCATGGGCCTGAAAATCCCTCACACGGCCATCATTCCGCGGCGCAAGGACCAGATCGGCGCTTCGCTCGGGGAATTCGTCGAGACCAACTTCCTGTCCGAGCAGGTGGTCCAGGAGAAGCTCGCGAGCGTGGACATCGCCCGGAAGGCCGGCAAGTGGCTCGCTTCCCCAGGCGGCCCGGAGCGTATTGCCAAGGAAGGTTCGGCACTCATCCGCGGAGCGTTCACCGTGCTGAACGACGACGACGTCCAGGCAGTGATCGAGGGCATGGTCCGCAAGCACCTGCTCACTCCGCCCTGGGGACCGCCGGTGGGCCGCATGGCCGAACGGATCTTTGCCGACGGCCACCACCACAAGCTCGTCGATCTGCTGGTTGACCGTGCGGCGGATTGGGTGGAAGCGAACCACTCCACGGTGAACCGGCTCGTGTCCGACCGTTCGCCGCTCTGGGTTCCGTCCTTCGTGGACGACATCGTGGGCGACCGGGTCTACAACGAAATCGCCAAGTTCATCCGGGCGGTGCAGCAGGATCCCGATCATCAAGTGCGCCAATCGATCGATACATACCTTGGCGATCTTGCCCAGGATCTTCAGCACGATCCTGCAATGATTGCCCGGGCCGAGGCAATCAAGACCCAGGTCCTTGGTGATCCCGAGGTCCGAGAACTCGCCTCCCGCACCTGGGGCACCATCAAGAACGCGCTGCTCTCCGCCGTCGACGATCCCGACAGCGAACTGACACAGCGTTTCAAGAGCGCCGTCCGGGACTTCGGTTCGCGGCTTGTCAGCGATGACGAGCTCGCGGGCAAGGTCAATGCCTGGATCGGTGACGCCGCCGGTTACCTCGTCAAAACGTACCGTTCCGACATTGCGGGGGTCATCACGGACACCGTCGCGCGCTGGGATGCCGAGGAGACTTCGCAAAAGATCGAACTCCAGGTCGGCAAGGACCTGCAGTACATCCGCATCAACGGCACCGTCGTGGGGTCGCTGGCCGGGCTCGCGATCTTCACCGTGGCGCACTTGGTCTTTGGCTGACGGGGGTTCGGCCCGGCACCAAGCAAGGGACATGCCCACCGCTTGCAGCAAGCATTGGACATAATCCCAATATGTCCACTCCATGTACCCGGGAATGAGCATGTCCAACGTGGGCACCCGGCACGCAGCAAGGGGCATGTCCTGCCCTGCCCCTGACCGATGGACATAATCCCAATATGTCCACTCCTCGCGCCCGGGAATGAGCATGTCCAGAGGAGGGGAACCCTCAGCCCAGGAACCGGATCCTCTGGCCGGGGCGGGCTTGGCCCAACAAGTCCAGGTCCGTGCGACGCACCACGGCAATCACGGGGTAGCCACCCGTCACGGGGTGATCAGCGAGGAATACCGTTGGAAGGCCCGACGGCGGGACTTGCAGCGCGCCGAGCACCATGCCTTCGCTGGGCAGTTCCTCGAGCCGGGTCTGGGTCAGCGGTCGGCCCACCAGCCGGGCACCGATCCTGTTGGAGTCAGGCGACAGGGTCCATTCCTGGCTGACGAGGCGGCGCCAGGAGCCGTCGTCGAACCAGTCTGCACGGGGGCCGCGGTCCACGCGGGCTGTGATGGCGCGCCCAGGATCAGGAGCGCGGCGGATGGCAGGGAGGGCATGCGCATTGCTGAGGGTCCCAACGGGCGCACCGGCCCCGGATCCGGGTCCCGCCCCGGGTCCAACCCCATGACCGGGAACGGAAGCCGCTCCCGAAACCAGGCCGTTGCCCGCGGAAACATGTCCGATTCCCAACTGCACACCCGATGTCAACGGCGCGGGGCCTTCACCGGAGAGCATGTCCGTGCTGCTTGAGCCGAGGAGCTTGGGAGCATCGATGCCGCCCTGTACCGCCAGGTAATATCGCAGCCCGAACAGCGGAGCACCGAAGTCCAGCACCGCACCCGGTGCCACGCGGATGGCTTGGTTCAGCGGAATCTCGGCGCCGTTGAGTGTGACGATTCCCTTTGCGCCTGCCACGGCGACCGTCGATGCCGTGACGAACCGCAGGCGAAGCCCGCCGAGCAATATCTCCAATCCGGCCGCTTCCGCTGGATTCGCCACCAGCAGATTTGCGAGGCGGAGTGATTGCCGGTCGAGGGCGCCGGAAGGGCTCAGCCCCAACGAAGCCCAGCCCGGCCTGCCAAGGTCTTCCACCAAGGTGAGTGGGCCGGGGTTCACCACTACGATCCCCATCAGGCCTCCACGAATCGGACCAGGTCACCCGGCCGGATCAGCGCAGGCTCGACCTTGGACGCGTCCCACAGGGCCGCCGTCGTGGTTCCGATCAGTTGCCACCCGCCTGGTGAGGATCGCGGGTAGACGCCGCTGAACTCGCCTGCCAGGGCAACCGAGCCGGCCGGCACGGCCGTACGTGGAGTGTTCCGACGCGGTACGCGGAGCCGCTCATGCGTCGTGACGAGGTACACGAAGCCGGGCGCGAAGCCGGAGAAGGCGGCCGTCCACTCCGAGTTCGTGTGAAGCTTGACCACTTCGGCCTCCCCGATGCCGAGGAACTGTGCCGTCTCGGTAAGATCGGGGCCACCGTAGGAGACCTCAATGGTCACTTCGCGGCCGGAGCTGGCGACGTCGTATGCCGGTTCCGCTGACTCCAGCCAGTCACGGACCTCGGAGGGGCGGATCGTCTCGGGATCGAAGGTGACGAGGACAGTGCGGGCGGCCGGCACGACGTCGATGATCCCCTGCGGCGCGGAAAAGCGAGCCGACGCGCCGGCGCCGGCCAGCCCTCGGTAGTACGCGACGACGGCGGTCAGTTCCGGCAGTTCCACCAAGAAAGCGCTGTCGCCGCAGGGCAGAAAGATCCGGTCAGGCGAAGGACTCAATCTCCACACCAGCTTCCTCAAGGCCGGCGCGCACCGCCGCAGCCAACTCAACAGCACCTGGAGTGTCGCCATGGATGCACAACGAATCGGGCTTCACCCGAACCACTGTGCCGTCCACCGCCAGCACCTCGCCCCGCACTGCAAAGCGCACGGCCCGCTCGACTACCGCGGCGGCGTCGTGCACCATTGCGCCTTCCTGCGAGCGCGGCACCAAGGTGCCGTCCGGCAGGTAGCCGCGGTCCACGAATGCCTCCCGGAAGACCGGGTGCCCGGATTCCTCGGCGAGGCGCAGCAGCGCCGAGCCTGGCAGGCCAAGAACAGGTAGCCCCGGATCGTAGGCATGAATCGCGGCCACCACGGCTTCGGCCTGCTCGACGTCATTGACGATCCTGTTGTACAGGGCGCCGTGGGGTTTGACGTAGTCCACGGAGGCGCCGACAGCGTGGGCCACGCCGTCCAGGGCACCGAGCTGGTAGAGGACATCGCCAAAGAGCTCATCGAAGGACATGTCCATCGCTCGGCGCCCGAAGCCGTGCAGGTCCCGGTAGCCCACATGGGCACCGACCCTGACGTCGAGCTCGAAGGCGGCGCGGCAGCTGTCCAGCATGGTCACCGGATCCCCTGCATGGAAGCCGCACGCGACGTTGGCGCTGCTGACAATCCGAAACATTGAAGCGTCGTTTCCCATGGTCCAGGAGCCGAACGACTCCCCCGAATCAGCGTTGAGATCCATTATTTCCGCCTTCCAGCGCGTTCTGGCGGGCGGCTGGAAGCAGCTCGCCCGGAATGATGTCCGGCATGGGACCGAATGCTTCCCTCGCCGAGGCCGCTACGGCACGGCCCATGACGCGGTTTCCGACTCCGCCCACCACGGCTCCCACGCCGAATGGCAGTGCACGGCCGAGGAAAGCGGCGCCTTGGCGCTGGACGAGGCGCTTGAGGAAGGCACGTTGGATGGCGTCGCGAATGACCCCGAATCCTCCGCCGGGCAGCTTCTTGGTGAGGGTCTTGCCCCAGGCCTGCGTGACGCCTTTGCCTTTGCCGAGCGATTGTCCGCTCAGCGCACCCAGCAAGGCGGTGCCTTCTTCTCCGAGCATGATGGCCATGACCATGGTTCGTGCACGGTCCGGATCGGTCAGGCGGATGCCGTGGAGCTCGGCCAGGGAAGCGGCGTAAAGCGCGGTTCCTTCCAGAAAGCCGATGGTGGCCAGCGCGGACAGGCCTAGAGAGGCAGCCGTACCGATCCCAGGCACGACGGCGGTTGCCCCGACGGCGGCACCCCCGCCGGTGACTGCGGCGAGGTAGTCCCTCTCCAGTTTGGCGGCCAGCTGCGCCGCCGTTGCCTGCGGGTATTTGCGCTGCAAGCGACGGAGGTTCGCCAGCACAAGGGGACGTTGGACCTCGACAGCCCGAAGGAGCACGTTATGGACACCCGGCTTGGCATTGCCGCTGGCGTCGAACATGGCGTTGTGGGCCGTTTCCTGCGCAATCTTTACTGCCTGGTTGGGTCGCTTTGCCATTCTTCACCTCTGCATTCAGCCGTTGGATTCGTTCGGTAGTTCCTTGGCCTAGCCTAGGCCACACGCCCTCTCCCCGGCGTAGACTTTAAGGCGTTCGCGGGAACAGTCCAACGAAGGACAGGAAGCATCCGGAATGATCAAGGCACCAGATCCCAACGAAGTCCGCCATCACAGCGACGCCCCTGCCGAAGGGGAAACGGAGGGTTGGGTGTCTCACGATACCGGCCTTCACAGCCAGGAACCCGCCGAAGGGCCGGATACCGACGACGCCCCCGCGTAGTAGCGTTCATCCTGCGAAATCGGGGGCCTCAAAGTGGCTTCGCACGGAGTACTCGTCCCTCCCGGGGATACTCAACCGGGCAAATTGTTGGCGCGCGTCCTCGACGAACTGCGCGCTTTGGAGAAGCACGACGCCGCGAGCTTCCGCAGCGTCCGACGCAGGATTTCCGCGGAAATCGCCACGATGGACGCCGCCGTCGTCTTCGGTCTCGCCGAAGGGCTCGTACAAGCGGGCTTTGACTGGGAAGGATGGGAGTTCATCAATTCCCATCGGGGGGCTTTCGCTGAGCTGACGCCGGCCCGGCTTGAATATTTGGGACAAGGCATCGCTACGTGGGGCCAGGCCGATGCCTTCGCGACCGACTTGGTGGGGCCCGCGTGGCGCGAAGGACTCATCTCGGACGCCGACGTCGACCGCTGGGCGCGGAGCCCGGACCGTTGGTGGCGGCGCATAGCCCTTGTCTCCACTACCGTCCTCAATACGAGATCACGGTGGGGAACGGGGGATACGCAACGGACGCTCGCCGTCGTCGGCATCCTGATCAACGATCGCGACGACACTGTGGTCAAGGCGGTCAGCTGGGCGTTGCGGTCCTTGGTGCCATGGGATCCGCGCGCCGTCCGGACCTTCCTTGAAATGCATGAGACTGAGCTTGCCGCCCGCGTGAAGCGCGAGGTGCGGACCAAGTTGGAGACCGGGCTGAAATCGCGCCGGCGCAGCGTCCATGGCGCCGAACTTTCCAACTGAACCATCCTCTGTTCTTGGCCGGCCGCTCCGTCCGCCTTCCAGTGCCGCCCGTTGCTGTGTAGCGTGTAGCCATCGTCGCGACGGAGGGCCTCATGCATTCCGGCACTCTCACCCCGTCCAGATCCGGGGACCTCACGGACCCCTGGTTCGGCAAGCGCCGCCGAGTGGGAGGGACGGTGGCAAACTGCCTGGAAGAGCGGCCTGGAAGAAATCATCGTTCTCCCCTACGCCGGCTTCTACGCCAAACGCATCAGCCGTCGGCAACTAGTTGTTTCGGCGGTGACGCGGGGCGAGCCCGCGAGCTACAGCCGGGCATTGGCGGTTCGGCTAGCAGGAGGCGGCTAAGCCCGGACGGGCCCCGCAGACATTCCGCCCGGCGCTGTGTAGCGTGTAGCCAACACCGTGCGACGCATGCTGCGACGCCGCCAGGAAGGACACCGTCACATGGCCGCTGGATCCAAGGAAGACCCCTGGAAGCTCACCACCCCGCCTGGCTCCTCCGACTACACGATGTACCGGGACGAAACGGGTGACCCACCGGCGATCGTTTGCCAGGTGGGTTCCACGACCCTTAAATACCATTTGAGCGCCATTGAGGACCTGCATGCGTGGCTACTTCAGCAAGGCGATTGGGTGCCCCTCGGGGCCGCCGACGAGAACAAGCCCGCCGCCGAAGGCACCGTAGAGGCCTGGGGGCGCGACGAAGGCAATCCGGTGGGCGGTTGGTACGGCCTGCGCAAGGGATACCGCGGTCGCTTCGGCATGTATATGCCGCCACTCCTGGAAGCACTTGGGCTCGCCGAGCTCACCCACGAGAAACGGAACAACAGCATGCGGGGCATAGCGCCTAAGTAGGGAGCACCTCGGGCAGGGTTCGACGACGGCGCGCGAGCCCGCCCATGAAGTCGAAGAAATGGGGCATCGCGGCAGTCATCTGGTCCGCCACGAGCTCGATCAGGACCTTCCGCTTGTCCCTTCTTGCCGAACCCTGCTCGCCACGTCCCCCTGCGCCATCCGGGAATCAGCCGTTGGGATAGGCCTGCGCGATCAGTTTCCCGCGGAGCACGGCGATCTGGGCGTACATGTCGTGCACCAGATATAGATCACGACGCCGGGTCCACGGCTGTCCCGACTGCGGATCATAGGTGCCGGGCATGTCCATGCCTTGGGGAGCGAAAGCGTCCATCCCGTGGTCTTGGGTGGTTTGGACACAGCGCTTGATGTGGTCCCGGAATCCAACAATGCCGGCGATCCCCGAAGGCTGAGAGGCGCGCAGCTCCTTGACCTGGGCTGCAACGCCGTCCGTGCTCAGATACACAATGGTGCCGTCCGCCGAAAAGACAGGTTCAATCGAGGTCACCCCGCTCATGTGGTACTTGGACTCGAGGAACCTGGCGATTTCCCACTGGGCAAAGACGGGAACGTTGCGCCTCGCCCGCAGCTTCGCAACCGTGTCCGCGAGGGCTTCGTTGACCGGGCCGGGCTCGTAGAGCACGCGGCTGGGGTCTCCGCCTCCTGCCGGCCGGCGGTTGCCGAAACCATAGGCAATGATGAAATCAATGCTCTCGACCGGCTTGGTTGGCGGATGCCAGTTGAATCCGATGTCTTCAATGTGGGGTTCAACGACGGAGGCGGTGGCATGGTCCTCAAGTTCGCGTTCCAAGGCGTCCAACATGGCGCGTGTGAGCTTCGCATCCTTTCCCCGCTCGGAAGAGTCCGCGAGGGCCGGAGTAGTGGTGAGCAGCGGTGCCGCCGCGGTCAGCAAGGCAGCGGAGGCGAATGTCCGTCGATCCATGGGTAGAGTCCTTTTCCAGAGAGGTCTCCGGAGACCGTATCGGCGTCCCATGAATCATGAATGAACCGTTCCCGAATAACTCCGAAACCGCAGCCCCCCACCCACCGGCCGTCTTGGGGAATCCGTTGCTCCGTAACTGCCGTTTTGGGCGCCCAGAACGACAGTTACGGAGCAATCGATGGATCAGACCCGCGCGCTCCCGATCACGGGAAGTCCCGCCGTCGGGAAAAGGCTCGGGAAGACCGACGGCGCGGGGACCGGCACTTCGTCGAGTGGCACAGTGACCGTCTCGACGCCGACGACGACCCGCTGCCCGCGCACGCTGACCTCCAAAGGCGCGGTATCTTCCAAAGGTGCGGCACCGGCGTCGGGCGCTGAACCTGAAGCTGCATCCAGAACCAGCGCAAGGCTGATGGACCCCGGGCGCAGCTCGACGGACAGGAGCCGCCCGCGGATCTTGAGCCGGAAGGACAGGCTGTCCCACTCGGCCGGCAGCCGCGGATCGAAGTGCGGGATCTCGCCCTGGTCCCGCATGCCCGCGAATCCGCACACCAGGGAACTCCAGATACCGCCGGTGGACGCGATGTGCACGCCGTCAACGGTGTTGTTGTGCGTGTTGTCCAGGTCGATGAACAAGGCCTCGGTGAAGTGCTTGAGGGCGACGTCGGAGTAACCCACCTCGGCCGCCATGATTCCCTGCACGCAGGCGGACAAGGTGGAGTCGCCTGTGGTGATGGGATCGTAGAAGTCGAACGCGCGCTGCTTTTCCTCGGCCGTGAAGTCCTGCCACTGCAGGAACATCGCCAGCACCGTGTCCGCTTGCTTGAGGACTTGGTGCCGGTAGATCACCAGCGGGTGGAAGTTGAGCAGCAGCGGGTACTTGGAGCGCGGCGTGGACCAGTCCCACGGCTCCAGGGTCATGAAGTCGTTGTCCTGGCTGTAGATCTCCATGTCCGGATCGTAGGGAAGGGACATGCGCGCGGCGGCCTGTTGCCACACCATCCGTTCGGTATCCGGGACGTCCGGGTGTTCCAGTGCCGCGGCGGCTCGCAGATTAAAGCGGGCCATGACATTCGTGTAGAGGTTGTCGTTGACCACGGCCGTGTATTCATCCGGGCCAGTGACGCCGTGGATGTGGAACAAGCCGTCTTTGCCGAAGAAGCCCAGCGATGCCCACATGCGGGCCGTCTCGATCAACAGATCGGCTCCCACCTCGGCGCGGAAGCTCGCGTCGCCACTGGCCCACTGGTACCGGTTGGTGGCGAAGGCGATGGCGGCGGCGATGTGGAACTGCGCGGTGCCCGCGGCGTAGTAGGCGCTGGCCTCGTGCCCGTTGATGGTCCGCCACGGGAACAGCGCACCTTCCACGCTCAGTTCCTTGGCCCGGATACGGGCGTCGGGAAGCATGGCGTGGCGGGATTCCAGCACCTGGCGGGCAGCGGTCGGATTGGTGTACGTCAGGTAAGGCAGCAAGTACACCTCCTGGTCCCAGAAGTAGTGGCCCTCATAGCCGGAGCCGCTGACGCCCTTCGCCGGAATGCCCGCGACCCCGGCTCGCGCGGTGGCCTGGGCAAGCTGGAACAGGCTCCAGCGCACGGCCTGCTGCTGTTCGGGCTGGCCACCAATGGTGATATCCGCTGTGGACCAGTAATCACGGTAGTGGGCCGCGCCTTCGGCCAGGAGCGCGTCGAACGGCACGAGCCCCAACTCGGCGTCGGACGCCAGGAGCTCGCCGGGATCTGCTGCGCTTGCGTCGGCACTGTTCACGACGTAGCTGACGGTCTTCTCCAAGCGGAAGATCTCGCCCTCATTCACGGCCATGACGTAGCGGACCGTGGACTCGTCCTCCCCCACCACGGTTTCGAATGGTTGGCCTTCGGCGGAAATCCAGTGGTCCACGGCCATGCCGATGCGCTGCCTGGATTCGGCGGTTTCCCAGGCCATGCGCAGGGATCCGTCGGAGCCCTGGAGGTGGAGCGGGAGCAACACCCGGCCGGCGTGGCGGCCGGAGCGGCGTGGGTCGTGGGCCGAGTGGTCCTCCACAGGCTGGTCCTGCCGGTTGATCACCAAGGACGTGACGTCAGCAGAAACCTGGCGGTCTGCGGTGAGGCTCAGCTCGATGCCCAGGGAACCCCTGGATTCGATTCCGACGGCGCGGCGCTCCACCGTCGTGACGATGGCGCCTGAACGGCACTCCCACGTGACAGCGCACTCGTAAACGCCCGTGGCGAAGTCGATGCTGCGGCGGTAGTTCTGCACTGTTGACTCGGCGAGGCTCAGTTGTTCGCCGTCGATGACAACGTTGAAGTTGTTGGCATCCGGGACGTAGACGATCCTTTGTCCTATACGGGCAAAACCGTACGCGTTCTCGGCGTGCTTGATGTCCCACGTTTCGTGGAAACCGTTGATGAACGTGCCGGGAAGCTCGGCGTCCGCTCCCGCCCAATGGGCGCCGCGGATGCCCAGGTGGCCGTTGCCGAGGCTGAAGAGGGTTTCGAGAGTACCGGCGTCACCGGGAACGTGGATGCTCTCCACGAGCTTCCACGGTTCGCATGGAAAGCGCAGCCGGTCGGAGCTGATAAGTGCCATGGGACTGTTGTGTTCCTTCTGTTTCTGGTGAAACGGCTTGGTTAGAGGAGATCGTCGAGGTCGTCGACCACAAACGTCGCGCCGGCGTCGAGCAGGGTCTGGTGGCCGGCGCCCCGGTCCACCCCGATCACCGCGCGGAAGTTCCCGGCGCTGCCGGCCTGCACGCCGGACACGGCGTCCTCGACGACGACGCAGCCTGCGGCCGGAACGTCCAGCAGCTCGGCCGCGTAACGGAACGTGGCGGGATCCGGCTTGCCGGGGAGCCCGACGGCGGCCGCCACCTGGCCGTCGACCACCACCGGGAAGTAGCCATCCAGTCCGGCCGCCTTCAGGACGGCGGGCGCGTTGCGCGAAGAGGAGACGACGGCGAGCTTGAGTCCCAGTTCCAAGGCTGCGTGGATGAACCGGACAGAGCCCGCGTAAGGCTCGACGCCGCGCGAATCCACGATCTCGTTGAAGATCCGGTTCTTGCGGTTGCCCAGGCCCTGCACGCTCGTGTTGGCGGGATCGTCGTCTGTGGGTCCTTCCGGCAAGGTGATTCCACGGGAGGTGAGGAAATCCCGGACTCCATCGAAGCGCGGCTTGCCGTCGATGTGGTCGAAGTAGTCGCTCTCCTGGTAACCCTCCGGATGCCCTGTTTCGGCCAGGTAGCCGTCGAAGAGTTCCTGCCAGGCCTGCTCATGCACGACGGCGGTCGGCGTCAGCACGCCGTCGAGGTCGAAAAGGAGCGCAGTAGCTCCCGTCCATGCGGTCTTCTGGGTTGCTCGAATATCAGTCATGGTGTGGAGTGGTCCGTTCAGCGCTGGCGGCGCGTGGTTTTGCGTTCAATGAGTTTCGTGTCAAGGAAGTGGTTGGAGGGTTCGTTGGGGGCGTCGGCGTTCTGGAGCCGGTCCACCAGGAGGTTGGCGGCGAAGGCACCTTGGTCCGCCACTGGCTGCGCCACCGTGCTTAGGCCAAGGAACCAGCTCATCGGGTGGTCGTCGATTCCAATCACGGAGACATTCTTCGGCGCGGACAATCCGTGCTCCCGCAATGCCATCAGCGCCCCGAAAGCCGCCTCGTCACAGTGCGCGAAGACTGCGGTGGGAAGGCTTCTGTGGGCAATGAGTTCGTTCATGGCTATACGGCCGCCGTCGATCGTGGAATCCGAATTGATGACCAAGTCCGGATGAACGGTCAGGTGATGGTCCTTCAATGCACGGCTGAATCCCTTGAGCCTGTCGCTGGCCGTCAACACCGAGTTCTCGTGGGTTTCGCGGCCGGAAAGCACCGCCAGATCCCAATGGCCCAGCCCGAGCAGGTGGGAAGTGGCCTGCCAAGCTGCGAGTTCGTCGTCGATCCCTACGTTGTCCCACGGTACGGAAGTCATCCCCACGCTCGCAACTGCAAGGCCGGACGCGGCCAAGAGGGCAATCTCGGATTCGCTCAAATCGACGTTGAGAAGCAGCACGCCGTCCACGCGTTGGGACAGTCCAAGGAGGTCGCCGAAGATCTTCCGTTTGACGCTCGACTTGCCGCGCAGGCTGATCAGGACGGTGTCGAATCCGCTGTCCCCGAACACTTCCTCGGCCGCTTCGACGGCCTGGGCGAAGAACCAGGCGGTGGCAGTGGGAGCGATGATCGCGATGGAACCGGTACTTCCGCCGGCTAGCCGGGCTGCCGCGGAGGATGCCTTGTAGCCGAGTTTGGCGGCGGCGTCGGAAACTTTGGCTTGCGCTTTTTCGGACACGTTCGGAAGGTTCCGCAGGGCGCGTGAAACGGTGCAGATGGACAAGCCCGAGAGGACGGCAACGTCCTGGATTGTCACGCGGTGAGCCTTAACCATTCAACACGGCCTCAACCCTTTCATCTTCTGGATTTAGCGCCACATCCTTGCACCGCCGAAGAAGAGTGTAAGCGCTTACAATTTTGGCAATCAAGAGTTGTATTCCGGCACCCTCGAATGTGACGCGGACCTCACCTCAACGAAGGACGTAATACCTCAGGAACGCGCTGACATCACTCATTTCCGGGGCCTCGATCCGATGCCCCATCCCAGGGTAGGTTCGCGCGGTGAGTGCGGTGTTTTTGTCGAGCCATTCCGCCGTGTGCTCAATGGCGTCACTGAAGATCACGGGATCGGCTTTGTCCCTGCCCCAGAAGAACGGCGGCGGCGAGTCGAAGGATTCGCTGAGCGCCAGGAGGTCGTTTTCCAGCACGAATCCGGAGAGGCCCACCGTCGCTTGGAAGCCTTCCGGACGAAGCCGCAGAAGCGTACTGGCCATGGCCATGCCTTGGGAATAGCCCAGAAGGCTCACGCTGCTGTGGTTGCGTTTGACTGAGTCAATCCAGGCGAACACCTTGTTGGTGGCGGTGATGACGTCCGCAAAGTCATTGGCCAGGAAGTAGTCCAGCAGGAACCAGCCATAGTGGTCGCCGATCGGCATGGGCCCACGGAGCGCGGCGCAGGTGAATTCTTTGGGGAGCTGGGGAAAGAGATTCACCATCCGCTGCTCGTCCGTGCCGTACCCATGCATCATCACAAGCAGCGGCGTCCCGGCGCGCTCATTTTCCGGTTTGGACCAGACGACTGTTTCCATGGGAAGAGCCTATGCGCCCTTTCTCCCTTGCCCGCCGTCGCCGTCGCCGTCGAAATCGCTGGAACGCGCCCGGGTCGCCGAAAGGCTCGGGCGAGCCGGCACCGTTCCGGCGAGCTCGCGCTCAACAGTGGGCCTCGGCGCGGCTGGCTACTGCCTTGTGATGATCCGTCCCGCCTTGATGACTGTACGCGTGCGGCTTTCGTCCCAGAGCACCGACGGGTCGTCAACGGGATTTCCGTCCAGGATGACCAAGTCTCCCAAGGCTCCTTCGGCTATACGGCCCAGGTCATCGCGACGCAACAGGGCTGCGTTGGTCGATGTTGCCGAGCGAAGCGCATCGTAGACACCCAATGCTTCGCATTGCAGGCGGAGCCCGGCCAATTGCTCATCCTCCAACTCCCCCATGAGGTCCGTACCAAATCCAATCCGGACTCCCGCGTCGCGGGCCAGCTCGACGGCGTTCCGGCCGGCATTCAGCACTTCCAGGTTCTTGGCCGCCCCTACCTCCGTGAGACCGACTTCTTCGCCACGCCGGGCCATAGCGTCGTAGGTCGCCAACGTTGGTACCAGGTAGACCTCGTGGTCAGCCATCAAGCGGGCAGTTTCAGCGTCCAACAGATTGCCGTGCTCAATACAGCGCACCCCGTTGAGCACCGAATGACGGATGGCCTCGGGCGAGTAAGCGTGGGCCGTCGCATAGCTGCCCCGGCGGGACGCCTCTTCCGTTACCGTTCGGATTTCGGCCGAGCTGTATTGTGGAACCCTGATGGGGTCGACGGGGGAAATGACTCCGCCGGACGTCATGAGCTTGATGGCCGTGGCTCCGGTGCGGAAGCGGTTGCGCACGGCCCGCAGCAGCTCATCCGCACCGTCCACCACTTCGCACATGTGGCCGCCATGGAAGCAACCGCCGTCGTCCGCGGCCCGGATGTCACCGTGGCCACCTGTCTGGCTCAGGGCAGGTCCGGTAAAGAAGTACCTCGGACCTGCGTACAAGCCTTCGTCGATGGCATTGGCGAGGCCTATGTCTCCCCCGGCCACGTCACGGACGCTCGTGAAGCCCCTGTTCAAGGCCGACTCAAGTCGCCGGGCCCCTGCGAGCGCAGAGTAGCTCAATGGCCCTGTTTCGTTCTTGGCGGCAGTCAAGCTGAGCGCATAGGCATGGAAATGCGCATCGATGAGCCCGGGAATCACGGTACGGCCGTCGGCGTCAACGATTGTTCCGGCCTCTTCCACGTCTCGCCCCACTTCCGTGATCCGGCCTTCGCGGACGGTGATGGAACCCTCGAGCAGGTTCCGGGTCTCGCCATCGAAGATGAGGGCGTTAAGGATGGTCAGTGTTCCCGGCGTCGTGTTGGTCACGTGTGGAAGCCCCTTTTCAGCTGTTTTCGCGGGCGCCGCTCCTTGGCGGCCGCCCGCGAAGGATTAGTTGGTGGTGGTGAGCGCTTGTTCGAACAGCGGCACGGAGCGCTGGGCGATCTCCACGGCCGCATCCACCGATGACTGACCATAGCTACCCTCAGGGGCAAGGAAGTTCATGGATCCGATGGTCTCTCCGTTGCTTACCACTGGAACGTTGACGATGGCACCGCAACCCAGCGACTCAATGGTTGCGGAGTCGAAGAAGAACGACCGGACTGCGTCCTTGTCCGCCCCAAGGAACGGCTGCTGGCCCTTAAGGACCTGCTCGAGCCACACCGGGTTGGTGTCCCCGTCCAGGGTCTTCCTTCCGCCGACGGGGTAGACCCCTGGGTGGCTCGTATAGACGCGCGCCATGCTGGTGCCTGCGTCGGCGACGACGGAAGCGGTGAACAGGATGACGCCGGGCCCTTCCTGCGCGGCGGCATAGACATCGTCAAAGTTGTCGAACTGGGAACTCATGGGAGTCCTTTCTGGTTTGGGCCGGGATTGGCGGAACTCGTCATACTGTGGATTGAACGGCGAAGTGCGCTGAGAATGAGATGGACGGACAAAAGCTTGGCTGGGATGTCGAGGGGGACGCCCAGCTCGCGGGCACGGTTGAGCCTGGTCTGCAGGGTGTTCCGGTGCAGGTCAAGGGAGCTTGCTGCGAGGCTGACGGAGCCGTGGTGGTCGAGGAAGGCCCCTGCAGCCGCAATGACGAGGTCCCTGTCCGGGCTGGCCATGAGCAGCGGCAGCGTCAGTTCGGCCACGAGCAGGACCGAGTCCTCATCGACGAAGGTCGCGGCCGCCGCGACGTCGAGATTGGCAAAGCCTGCCACCGTGCCGGGTCCGGTCGAGAGAGCGGATTCAGCGGCCAAACGGGATTCACGGACGATATTCGGCAGTGCCGCGGGTTCCTCGCGCCAGCGGGAGAGTCCCGCCCCCAGGCCCAGTTCCGCCAAAGACTTCCCGAGACGGACCCGGATCCGCGCTTCGAGCTGATCCGCCGCTTCTTGGTATCCGGCGGGAACCAGGGCGAGCCAACCACCGTGGACTTCGGCCAAGGGACTGCGGACTGTGACTTTCCGCCAAAGCAGCCGCAGCACCGCTGTAAGCTCCGGACGATGGGGTTCCAACGACGCCCTGCGGATCCATACGGCCACATATTGCTCCTCCCCACGCCAGCCCAGTTGGAAGAGCAAGTGCCGGTGACGTTCCACGAACGTGGTCCAGGAGGAATCGGGGTCGTGGTTTAAGCCGACCAGGGCCGCCGTGGGTACTGCACGCGCGGTGTCGAGGACATCTCCCAACAGCCACGCAGCGCTTACCGACGGCGTGGCCACCTCGAGGATCGACCGGACGAGCTGCAGGTTGTGGACTCCGGATCTTGGCACTCGCGCGGTGAGCCTGGACGGGATGGAGGTATTCGATCCGCGAACATCCGCGGTGATGATTTCGACTGCGTCCCTGGTGGGCGTTCCCGCGGACGCCAGGCTCACGGTGTCGTACTCCAGCAAGATTTCAATACCGTCCAGCTCCCTGGAGATGGTCTTCAGGACAGCTCCCAAGGTAGTGTCCTTCGCGACCGCTCGGGCAAACCGCGCCAGCTCAGCGTCCACCACAGACAGGGCAGCGCCGATTTCAGCGGCCAGTGCGAGGGCGATGCCCGACGTCTCGCCCTCGGCGGCCAGCAAGGTGATACCCAGCCGCTCGGCGAGGCCGATCACCGCGCTGGAGTAGGTACTTCCAGCGACGACGACGGCGCTGGCCTTCCGCTCCCAGGCGTGCCGCAGGGCTGCGGATACCAGCCAGCCGCCGGAGCCCATTTCCGCTGACAGGACGATGACGGTGTTGGGCCGCACCCGCTGGATGGCATCAAGCCGGGAGACAAGAACGACGCCTTCGATTGCCGCGCTGGACGGGGTGAGATACAGCGGGGTGGTGCCGCGGAGGGAGCCGTGCGCCAGGAGTCCGGCGACATCCAGATGGCTCTCGCTTTTCGATCTACGCATGTTGCCGCCTTGGGTGCTCGATCGGAATACCAAAGGCCTTTGGTTCAGCAAGATCAAGGCCAGCCTCCGAGTACCACTGCGCCGCAGCCCTGATCTTCAAGACGTCAATGACATCGCCCACCCGCACATCGTCGATGTTGACGACCGTGCCGTGCTCGGAGTTGAGCAGCGAGACGATGTCCGGGACGGCCGCAGCGATGGCGCCGTCGACGAGGACCAGCAGGATTTCATTCTGGATCTCCAAGCGGATGATCTGCCCGGATCGTTCGTCCAAGAGCGTAACGCTCGACGGCAGCGCCGGAAGGCCTAGATCCGAAGGGCGCGACAGGCCTTCGACGTGACTCACCCGGGCCCGGGCAATCCGGGTGGCCCCCAGAAATTCAGCGAGCTGCTGGAACTTGCGTTCGACCGAGGTTTCAGCGTCGAGAATCTCCCCGATTCGGATCATCCGACTGATGGAGCCGTGGACGCCGTGCTCGCGCATTTGGCCCGCTGAGCACGGATACATGGCTGTAGCGGCCCACCCACCCATCTCCGTGACGAGGGCCCGCACCAGGGTTTCGGCCCGCTGCGGGTTCTCAGCCTCCACCACAGCGCGTTCGCCGGTAACTCCCATGAGGGCGATCGGACTGATGCGGACGTGGCCGATGTTCAGCGTTGTTTGGCTGATCAAGGGAAAAACACGGCCCATGGGGTCGGAATCAATCACCGGCAGCGAGGACTGCAGCCCGACCATGAGGGGAACAATTCCGTTGATGTTGGCGGCGGCCAGCGAATAGATCGCCCGTACCTGTCGGCCGAGCGTGGCCTCGATGGCACGGATGCACCCGATGAACTCATCGCCTACCGGAGGCATATCCGCGATCAAGAGACCCTGAGTAACCATTCCGACCGCAACCACGAGGTCATCGGGGGCCAGCTCGTCAATCGGGATGAGTTCCAAGGCACGGTTTTCCATGGCCTTTTCGATCATCTCCGCGTAAACGTAGATGGCTGTCGGGTCGATGGTGCAGGCCAGGAAGTGGGCGCCGGTTCTCAGGTGCCGGACATCCTGCACCGTCAGCAGGGCGCTCATCGGGTGGCACCCTCTTCCGCCCCGAAAGGTGCCCGTCCTTGAATTTCGGCGGCATCTTCCATCGTGTCCCCGGAGACTTCACCAGCCGCTTGGACCCTGATCCGCACGATGCCGGGGTTGCCGTAGGGCATGGCGTACACGTTCGATTCAATGATCCGCGTGAGCCCCGGGCTCGCCCCCAACTGAACGGCTGCCGACTCGGCATCTTCTTCCGCGCGACGCTGCACCAACTGGAGGTCCGCCCGCCCGCTTACCGTCTCCAACCTGTCGATCCAGGCGGTCAGGGGCGCGACGGCGGACCCCACCTGCGCGGCGTCGTGCGCAGCTGCCAGCGTGGGAACGAGCCCGAACGGGAGCGGGGTGTCCTGCCCGCTTCGGAGGTCGGCGATCACCGAGGGGACCGCCGGGCGGACCGGATGATCGGCCGTGTACGGCTCGACGACGGCGGCGTTGCTGGCGAGGCTCGCCTCGTACCCTTGGCGGATGACGCTTCGCGTAGCAGGGAGGCCCCCGCGGATTTGGCCCACAGTGACCCCCGAGTCCGCGCAGATGACGACCTCCCCGTCCGGGGCGCCGGCCAAGGTAGCCGCGCCGAGGATCTGCATGGCGGGTTCGGGGCGCAACCCGTGAATCGGAATCACAGCCAGCCGCGCAAGCGGCGCACGGCCGCCGTCGTTCTTGGCGAACCACATCGTGGCGGAGGGAAAATGCCGCCGTCCCGACGCTTCCAGCATCGCGGCCAGGCCCTCCCCTGTTTCCATGAGGGCGCTATTCAGGATGGCTGTGTAGTCACGGTCGCGGAAGACGCTGGAATAGAAGTCACTGGAGATGCTGATGCGCATTTCGCTGTCACTGGACAAGATGGCATCGGCAATGCGCATTTCGTGATCCTTCGACGCCGTCGACCCCACGGAAGTGATTGCAATGTTCCTTACCTCTCGGGAGAGGATGTCCGGAAGTTCGGCCAGGAAAGCCTCCAACCCAAGCGGAGCGAGGGGGCGTCCCCTCAGGTCGTGGCCTCCGCCGACGTGGATGGTCCGGGCCACCACGGGTTCGACGAGTGCTGGCAGCCCAGTCACGTGGAACGCGTCCGCAGGCGGGCGGGGCGAGATCCGGATCGCGATGACCGAGGCTAGTTTCCGTGCTGCGAGGACGGGTCCGGCGTCGGCGGTAATGTCCGTGACTTTCGTAGCTTCCGCACCAAGGTCGTGACGAAGCTCTTCGAAGGTGGTGTCGACTGCCTCCGCAAGCGTGCTGCACCGCACCGCAGCCGCGGCGGCCACCACGCTGTGCCCGTCCAGCACCAAGGCCCTGCAGCTTGTTCCCTGCAACCGCAGCCCTATGCGCATTGTTCGGCCTCCTGTTCAGCCTGCGGCAGCTCCCTCAACAGGTCACGACCATGTTCCATGTATATAGCGTCCCCCCACGAGGGCCTATCCGGTGCGCTTGCGGAAGAACAATCCGTCCGCGGCGACTGCAAGCAGAATGAGGACGCCGGTGACAACCTGCTGGTAGGTGGTGTCCCAGTGGAGCAGGTTGAAGCCGTTGCCGATGACGGTCAGGATCATGACTCCGACGAAGGCCCGCCACATAGCGCCGTGTCCGCCGAGAATGCTGGTGCCTCCAATGACTACGGCGGCAATGGCCGTGAGTTCGATGCCGATGGCCATGGCTGGCTGGGCTGAGCCTGCGCGTGAAGCAAGAATCATGCCGGCCATCGCGGAGCACAGGCCGCTGATGGCAAAGACGGCGACGTGGATGGAACCTGTGCGGATACCGCTAAGGCGTGCCGCTTCCTTATTGCCTCCCACGGCGTAAATCCTGCGTCCAAACGTAGTGCGCCAGAGGACGATGCCTAGGACGATCGTCATGGCAACCATGAGCACAGAGCCGGCAGTGAGGCTGAAGAGGCTCGGCCAGGTCCACGTCTGGAAGGCGGCAAGTTGCTCGGGCAGCGGCGAGACGATGGCTCCGCCCGTGATCACGATGGCCAGGCCGCGATAGATGATGCTTACCGCCAGCGTGCCTATGAAGGAATTCACCTTCGTAGTGACAACGATCAGCCCGGTGACGGTTCCCAGTGCGGCTCCTACCAACAATGCGCCGACGAATCCCGCTATCACCCCGAAGTGCTGGGTAATCATCACTCCGGCGATGGCGGAGACCGCCAGGTTTGCGGTGGAGGAGAGATCGAAGACACCGCTGACGATACACAGTGTGGCGGCAGAGGCCAACAGTCCCACGATGGCGGCTTGGTCGAACAGGTTGATGAAGTTTCGGCCGGTCAGGAACGTTCCGGTATTGAGGGTCAGTAACAGCATGATGGCGATCAGTCCGAAGACGATCCCGAAATCCCTGACATTGAGCTTGAATTTCTTCTCGGCCGGCTCGGACCCGGCAACGGTAACTGTGGTCATTTGATTCACCTATTTCAGAAATGCGGAAGTCATGACTTCATCGCGGGAGGCGTTCCGGTCGAATTCAGCAACGATGCGGCCTTGCCTCATGACATGGATACGGTGGGACAGGCCGATGACTTCCTCGAGTTCGGAGCTGACGACGACGACAGCCGTGCCCTTTGCTGCGAGGTCGGCAATCATGCCGTGGATGCGCGCCTTGGCCGCGATGTCGACACCACGCGTGGGTTCGTCCACCAGCAGGACCGCCGGAGGATTGAGCAGCCACTTCGCGAAGAGCGCCTTCTGCTGGTTTCCGCCGGACAAATCGGCAATCAGCGAGCCGCGGCGGGCGCCGCGCAGGTCGACGGAATGGCTGATCTCCGATACGGCTGCCTTTTCCCGGGCTACCCTGACGAAACCGCTCAATGATCGGCCCGACAAGGTGGAAAGGGCGATGTTTTCGTCCACCGGCCGGGACATGACCAGGCCCTGTTCTTTCCGCGACTCGGGGACGAGGGCCATTCCGGCTTTGATGGCTTCCCGGATGGAGTTGCCCCGGAGGCGTCGGCCGTTGATCCGGACATGTCCACCAGTGATTCGATCAGCACCGAACATGGCGAGCAGTGTCTCGCTACGGCCACTGCCGACCAAGCCCGCGATGCCCAGGATTTCGCCTTGGCGGACCGTGAAGGAGACGTCTTGCACTTTTGCGCTGCTCAGTCCCGCCACCTGGACTACCGTTTTTGCTTCCGGAGGCACCGGCCGAACCTCCGGGATGAGGAAATCGACCTCCCTGCCGACCATCAAGCCGACGAGCGACTCCGGCGTGTGCCCCGAGGCGTCTTCAGTGGTGATGTGCTGTCCGTCACGGAGGACGGTCACGCGATCCACCAAACCCAGGACTTCCTCCAGATAGTGCGATACGAGGATGACGGTGGTGCCTGAACGCGCGAGGCTCCTGATCACCTCCAACAGCTTTGCTTTCTCGGCCTCGTTCAGGACCGCCGTCGGCTCGTCCATGCACAGCACCTTGGCGCCACGGGCGAGGGCTTTCAGGATTTCGACCTGCTGCTGCTGACCGATGGGGAGGTCCCCTGCCATCGCCCGGGGGTCAAGCTCAAAGCCGGTCTCGGCCAGGAGTCGCTCGAAGTGGTCGGCGTCCCGCCGCGAACGGAGCAGGCTTCCCGTGTTGGCCCATCGGCCCAGGAAGACGTTCTCCAGCACTGAAAGCCCAGGAATGAGTGCCAGCTCTTGGGATATGAGGGAAATTCCTTGTGCGATGGCGTCCCGGGGCTCGGTGATCTTCACCTCCCGGTCGTCAAGCTTGACGACGCCGGAATCCGCCGCGATGGCGCCGCCGAGGATCTTCAGCAGCGTGCTCTTGCCAGCGCCGTTTTCCCCCATGATGCCGTGGATTTCCCCCGGAGCCACCGACAACGTGATATCGCGCAGCACAGTGCTGGCACCGTACCGCTTTCCGATTCCGGAGACGGTGATTTCCGGAGCGGCACTCCGATTGACTCGCTCTGGTGAATCCAACTGTTGTATAGCCATTTTGACCTCGGGAGATGGAATGGACGTTTTGGCCGGTCCTGCCGGGACCGGGGCGGGGGCTCCTGTCCTGCCGGGACCTCAGCCCCGGCAGGACAGGAGCACGCGGGGGGGATAAGTCGGCTAGTCCGAGTACTTCGAGACGTAGTTCACGGCGTCGAGGGCTTCCTTCGTGCCCTTGGCCTTGTTGGGAGCCAAGCTCGACTCGTCCACTGCCGTTTCCACCTGCTGGCCCCGGGCCTTCGCAAGGCCGAGTTCCGTGGCCTTGGCGCCGTTCGCCACCACATCGCTGACGTAGATGGAGAACCATTTACCGGACCGGACAGCCTCTACATTCGAGGTGGATGCGCCGTTGCCGATGAACTTGATGTTGCTATTGCCGGCCGCGGCTGCCGCACCCGTGATTGCCTGGGATGCGCCGATGACGACATCGACGTCCGGGTTGGCCTGGGAAACGTTCTGGAACGCCTGCCGGCCGCTGTCCTGGGTGTATCCGCCTTCGACACTGGCCACCAGCTTGATCTTCGGATCAGTGGCCAGCTCAGCTTTCACTGCTTCGGTCCGGGCGTTATCCAGCGGCAGGGACTTGAATCCCTCGAGGTATGCCACCTTGCAGGTGTCTTTGGCGACTTTGGCGCAGGCATCCTTGCCCATCTGGCCGAGCATCTTGCCGTTGCTGATGGGAAGGTCGACGATGCTGATTGCGCCCGGAACCTGGGGCTGGATAGTGTCGAACTTCGGGCCGATAACGGAGAACTCGACCACAACAGTTATGCCGGCTTGGACGGCCTGCTGCAGTGGGGCGATGAGGGCCTGGTTGTCGTTCGCCTGGACGACCATCACCTCGAACTGTTTTGAGGTGACGGCGTCCTGGATCTGCTGGACCTGGGTCTGGGCGTTGAAGTTGGGATCTACGAACGTGGCGCTGGCGTTGTTGGCCTTGGCCGCCTGCTGTACGCCGAGGAAGGTACCCTGGGCGAAGCCGTTGGACTTGGCGAAGCCGAAGAATCCAACGTTGAGGGGTTTACCGGCGTCCGCCGTCGAAGCTGGTCCCGCGGCCGCTTGGGTGGGTGGGCTGCAGGCTGACGTCAGGAGGGCTAGCCCGATGAGCGCCGCGGCTGCGGCTGATTGCTTGATGTTTTTCATTGGGGTGTCTTTCTGTGGGGGGGCTTAGTATCCGTAGTGGCTCTTGGCGAAGTCCTCGGTGATGAACCCGTTGACGATGTCGTAGGTGATCTCATCCCGGGAGCGCTGGGAGACGTCCCCGAAGCCGCCGCCGCCACCGACGGCGAGCCGCACGATATCGCCGGCCTTGACCTTGCGGGCGTTCGCTTTCAGGGTGCGCACCTCATCGCTGCGGCCCGGGTTGAACACGACCTCGGGCCCTTGGGCGTCTGAGCCGCCGAAGAGTCCCCAAGCCGGGGTCTTGGACCTTTCGAACCAGAGCCCGACGACGCAGTCGGCCAGGAACTCGTATTCACGGATGACTCCGTTGCCGCCGCGCCACTGGCCCGGGCCGCCGGAATTGGGGCGGATGGAGTACTCGTTGATGCGGAACGGGTAGCGGGTCTCCATCATTTCGATGGGCAGGTCCTTGAGGGAGCCGTTGACGTTGTTGATCATGGCGGACTCTCCGTCGGTGCCTTGCCAGGCCCCCCAACCGCCCAGTGTGGCCTCCATGGTCACGAAGTTCCGGCCGAAGCGCGGATCGAAACCGGCTGCAGTGATGATCATCGAGTCGCCGTGGCTGGCGCTGGCAACCCGCTCGGGCATGGCTGGCGCCATGGCCTTGGAAACCAGGTCGATCAATAGTCCTAGGTGGGAGAAGTACCACTGGCACGGCGCCGGTGCCACCGCGCCAAGAACTGAACCTGAACGCACCTGGGTGGTCAACGGCCGGAAGGATCCGCCGTTCGAGTTGGAGTCCGGGCTGACAAGGAGTTTGTAGCCGACCCGCAGTGCGGAGACGGCCTGGGCGGCGCCACAGTTGACCGGCCCCATGGTCTGGTCAGCCGATCCGGTGACGTCGAAATCAACGGTATCGCCGGAGACGGTGATTTTTAGCTTGATCGGAATCGGGGTGTCCAGGTTGATGCCGTCGTTGTCCAGCACGCCTTCGGCTTCGTAGACGCCGTCGGGAATGTTGCGGACGGTCTCGCGCTCGATTTCCTCGGTCTGACGGAAGATCTCGTCCCGGGCAGCGTCCAGTTGGTCCATCCCGTAACGGCCCACGAGCTCCTTCATCCGGGTGGTACCCATCCGGAGGGCGGCGATCATCGCGTGCATGTCGCCGATGGTCTGGTAGGGGAAGCGGACGTTGGTCCGGATGAGGTCGACCACGGAGGTTTCGATGCCTGCCTCGATCAGTTTGACCGGGCCCATCCGGAAGCCCTCCTGGAAGATGTCCGTCGCGTCCATGGAACCGCCGACGTCCTTGGAGCCCATGTCCATCCAGTGCGCACGGGTGGCCGCGAAGCCGACCACCGCGCCGTCGTCGAAGATAGGGGCAAAAATGGTGACGTCGTTCAGGTGGGTTCCGCCGAGATAGGAATCGTTGAGGATCCAGACATCCCCTTCCTTCCAGACGTCGCGGCCGTACAGTTCTTCCACCGCGATGGAACAGGTTTCCAGGTTGCCCAAGAAAAGTGGCAGCCCAGCGGACTGTCCGAGCACGCGGTGCTCGGTGTCCAGGAGCGCCACGACGCAGTCCCCTCCTTCGTAAAGGATGGGTGAGTAGGCGGAGCGGATGAGGGTGGCGTTCATGTCGTCCGCGGCGCTGGTGAGCGCGTTGCGGATGATCTCCACGGTGACTGGATCCAGGGTCTTGACTGCAGTGATTGTCATTGGTGGTACCTCAGTTTCCTTCGACGTCTTGAGTGCGGATGACCAGGGAGCCGAATTCGTCGACGATGACGTCGAAGCCGGGGGGCACCACGGTTGTGGCGGTCTGCTCCACGATGATGGCGGGGCCTTCGAAGGCATGGCCGGCGGCCAAGTCGTCACGGCGGACTACGGTGGTCTCGTGTTCGACGTGTTCAAATACCACCGGACGGATTTCATGCTTGAACTCGGCGCTTTGTGCGGTGGCGAAACGTGGCGCATCAAGTCGGCCCAGGTCACCGACGGCCTGTGTCCGTAGCGCCACGATTTCGATGGGCGCCCCGGGGTTTGAATGCCCATAGCGCTCGTGGTACATCGCTGAGAAGCGCGCGGCCAACGCGGCAACGAAGCCGGTGGATTCCGGTTCGTCAGCTGAGGCGAGCGGAACATTCAGGGAGAATTCCTGCGATTGGTAGCGGACATCCACTGATGCATTGGTGAGGCGGCTGTCTTCCGGCACCCCCTCGGAGGCCAGGGAGCCCAGGCCGTCAAACTCCATCGAGCGCAGCACACCGGCCATGTGGGCCACGTCGATATCCTCGTCGAGGTAGAAATACGGCTCCGAGAAGTCCTTGCGGATGTTGGTCTGCAGCATGCCCCAGGCCGAGAACGCTCCGGGGAACCGGGGGACGACTGTTTCCGGGATGCCCAGTTCCTTGGCGAGGAAGACTGCGTGCATGGGTCCAGCGCCTCCGAATGCCACGAGCGCGAAGTCCCGGGGTTCGATCCCGCGGGAGATCGTGATGGTCCGGATCGCCTGGGCCATCTGGGAGTTGGCGACGTCGCAGATCCCCTCGGCCATGGCTATGGGGTCCAGGCCGAGCCGGTCGCCAACCGTTTTCAGGGCGGCGATCGCCGCTTCTCGGTCCAGGGAGACCTGTCCGCCTGCGAACCAGTCCGGGTCCACTCGCCCCAGCACCAGGTTGGCGTCGGTGACGGTAGGTTCCGTGCCTCCACGTCCGTAGCAGGCAGGCCCGGGCGTAGCTCCCGCGGAACGCGGCCCAACCCGGAGGCCGCCGGCTTCGAGCCAGGCGACTGAGCCACCGCCAGCGCCCACGGTGTGGATGTTGACCACGCTCATGAGCATCGGAAGGCCTTCAAGATGTGCCTCCGTGGAGACGTCGGGCTTGCCGTCGACTACCAAGGAGACATCGAAGGACGTTCCGCCCATGTCGACGCCGATCAGGTTGCGGTTGCCCGAAACGCCGGCCAGTTCGACGTCGCCCATGGCGCCCCCGACCGGGCCCGAGAGCAGCGTCTGGAGCGGACGCTTCCGTGCGGACTCAGCGGTAAGCACCCCACCGGAAGACTGCATGATGTGCAGCGGAGCTTCCACACCGCGGTCTGCGAGCTTCTCTTCGAGGTCCAGGAGGTAGTTGCGGACCACTGGTCCGGTATAGGCCTCGACGACGGCGGATGAAGTGCGCTCGTATTCGCGCCATTCCTTCGCGGCCTCGTGGGAAAGCGAAACGGTGAAATCTTCGCCTAGTTCTTCGAGCAGGATTTCCCGTGCCCGAAGCTCGTGAGCGGGGTTCTTGTAGCTGAACAGGAATGCGACGGCGACTGCGCCATAACCTTCGGCAACTGCCCGACGGCCTGCCTGTCGGACAGCAACTTCGTCCAAAGGCCTGATCTCGAGGCCCTGCCCATCAAGGCGTCCCCCAACACCGATGACATCCTTGCGCTCGAGCAGCGGGGAAGGCTTGCGGTACTGGGCGTTGTAGAGCTCAAGGCGTGGGCCGCGGGCAATGTGATAAGTGTCTTCGACACCGGCGGTGGCCAGCAGCAGCACCGGGACGCCGCGGCGCTCAAGGAAGGCATTCAATCCCTGGGTTGTGCCGTGGACCAGGAACTCGATGTCGGACAGGTCGTCGACAATGGACTCGAGGCCGGCGATGACGCCCGCGCTCAGATTCCCCGGCGTAGTGGATGATTTGGTGGCCGCGTAGGTTCCGGCGTGCTGGTCGTAAGCGACAATGTCGGTAAACGTTCCACCGATGTCCATAGACACCCTGTAGTTCGGCATGTATGTCTCCTCATGGTTCTGAATGGGAACTCAATGTGTGAGACATCACGCTACGGACCCGGCTTTTCCAGACGTGGGCAAACTGCAAGATGCTGCATGCACTCCGAGGGCGAACTGCCTAACGAGCATCGAACTCTGACTATCGCCCCAGTTCAGAGCCACAATTCTGAGATGTACTCCGACCCTAAGAGAAAACACCCTGAATCTCTTGACGTGATCGAGAGCGCAATGTGGCATGGCTCCGCTGGCAGTCCCTCCCGGGCGTAGACTCTGTTCCGCCGGCGCCCGGACGCCGACCATTTGAAAAGGAGACCGACATGGCGGGCAACTTCATCGCGAGTTCAACCATCACGATCCATGCGAGCGCGGATCGGGTGTGGTCAGTGCTCACCGACCCCCAGGCCATCAAGGAGTTCATGTTCGGAACCGAAGTTGTCACCGACTGGACGGTCGGCGGACCCATCGTCTGGCGCGGTGCCTGGAAGGGCAAGGAGTACGAAGACAAGGGCATCATCCTGGAATTCGAGCCCGGAAAGCGCCTGGTAAACACGCATTTCAGTCCGCTGTCCGGACAAGACGACGCCCCGGAGAACTACCACACCCTGACGTGGACACTCGAGCCTGCAGGCGGGATGACCAAGCTGACCTTGGCCCAGGACAACAACGCCAGTCCGGATGAAGCCGCGCATTCGAAGGGCATGTGGGACAGCCTCGTGGAGAGTGTCAAAAACATCGCGGAGCGCAGCTAGCAGAGTCGCTTAAGGCTCGAAATGCACGACTGGCGCTTCGTTTGTCAAGGACCGGAGAAGGGATTCCGCAACGTCCCTCAGTTTCTGGTTCCTGCCGTTTGAGGCCTTGCTCAGAATCCTGAAAGCCTCTTCCTGGCTGCACCTGTTCTGGCCCATGATGACGCCAGTTGCCAGATCGATGGCGGTCCGGGAACGCATCGCCTGCTCGAGGTCCTCTGCGCGTTGTTGCCTGGCACCGATCCGGACAGCCAGCCTCAAAGCCTTTTCTGCCTGGCTTGCGAACTGCTCGCAGCTGCGTACGGAGGCCTCGTCGAAGGCATCGCGCTGCGGCGCGAAAAGGTTGATAGCCGCCGTCGCGCCTTCTTCCAGGCCCAAGGGGACGCAAAGCACGGCCAAGTGCCCGCGTTCCGCGATGGTGGTGCAGTAATCAGGCCATTGCGAGTCCCCGGACGTATCTGAAATGAGTACAGTTTTCCCCGTTCTCATCGCTTCCAAGCAAGGTCCGTCTCCGTATGCTTGCTGCACTTCGTCAACGAGGCGGGCTTCGCGGCTGCTTCCAGCCACCGTCATCGATCGGCGGCGCCTGCTCAACGTAATGCCACACAGGACGTCTTGACCGCGCGCAGCGGACACCGACGACGCCGTGAACACCGCAAGGTCTTCGAGGAAGCCGCTAACGTCTTCGCTGTCGATGACCAGATCCTGGAGACGGCCCGCGACCGACGCGTTCAGGCCCATTTCGTCCATGGCTCAGTCTACGAGTAGCAGGGCGGCAATGGAGGAAAAAGGCCTGCCAAAACAAGGTCCGAAACTTGGACAAATGCCCGGCCGGTCTTGCGCACCGTGGACGCGCAGTGCACAATTCTTCTACAGTCCGTGCAGAACTCCGGACAAAGGCCGAGGTCTTCGGCCTGTTTTCGCTCAAGCAGCCGGGCGCCATGTCACTCAACGTGAAGGTGCTGCCCGATGAGCAAATTCCTGTTACCGGCGCGGAGCTAGTCGATGTCGACCCTCTCCGAATCCGCCGTCCCTCATGAACCACGCCAGCCCAGGGCTGGCCGCCTTTGGTGTGCCGTTTGTGGAACAGACAAGCACCTGGACATCGAATCCATCCAGGCCCAGGCTCCAAGGTCTTCCCAACAGCTTGCCGTGTTTTACACGTGCACTTCGTGCGGGTTTTCCTATAGCCACCCGGCCACTGTCCAGCAGGCGGGGGCCATCCTGAATCGTCGGGGGATTCAGGATGGCCTCCTGGAGTTCGGGAGCCACTATTTCCACTGCAGTGAACCCCTCCGTGAAGTGAAAACCGCACTGCGAAGCTTCAGGGCACCGCAGACGGGCAGGCCCCCATCACGCAGTTCTCCCCCGGAAGCCCATCTCCGCACCAAGATCTTGAGATGCAGTTGCGGGTTCGAGCTGGAAATACCTGCTTAGCCAACGACTTGCAGCATTATCCGAAGGAAGCCCCATGAAGCTCGAAAGTACACAGCAGCGACGACCCGAAGACTCCCGGCAAGAGTCGGATGAGCTGGACCAAAAGAGGAACAAGCACCGGCAAGAAACGGACTCCTCTCCCCGGCCCCGCTTGCCTGACCCTCCGGACCCGGACAACCTCCCCATCGACTACCCCGGCCTACGGGAGATCGAGTGGCCGTAGGACACCTTCCGGTCCGGCGCTAGAGCAGCCAGCCCCTTACTTGACCAACCCATCCGGGCTAGCCAGCACTGCGTCGGACCGGTTATGTCCTTCGGGCGCATTCAGAACCCATCCCAGCCACCACTCAACAAACCCAAACCAAACCCAATATCTTTGTTTATGTTGTTTTCTGTTGACAGACCAACATGAACAAAGATAGAGTCAAGCAATTCCACATCATGTGATCACAGTCACTGGTGTACCTAGAGCTTGTACGCAATGGAGGGTATGTGTTTGCCGAGGAGCGCCAACAGCTGATCTCCGAGCTCGTCGCCGAGCGTGGACGGGTCAGCGTCACGGACCTTGCGGATCGATTCAGCATCACCACGGAGACTGTCCGCCGCGACCTCGCTGCCCTCGAATCCGCCGGAAATCTTCGCCGTGTCCACGGCGGGGCAGTCCCATCGGACCGCCTCAGCACCCGTGAGGAAAGTGTGGTTGAGCGGGCCATCCAGCGCCAGCCGGAAAAGCTCCGCATCGCCGAGGCCGCCCTTGCCCTCATCCCCGAGAACGCGGCCGGAAGCATCCTGATCGACGCCGGCTCCACCACCGAGGCCCTCGCCCGCTTGCTGGACCAGCGCACCGCGCAGCGCACGGCGTCCTCCAACGGGAACGCCCCGCGAGAAGAACTGGTGGTTATCACCCACGCCATCCCCATTGCCGGACGCCTTTCCGGCAACCCCCACATCGGCCTCCAGATCCTGGGCGGCCGCGTGCGCGGCCTCACCCAGGCCGCCGTCGGGCAGTCCACGGTCGAGGCCGCTTCCCGGCTCCGCCCGGACATCGCCTTCGTCGGCGCCAACGGTATCCACGCCACGTTCGGGCTCAGCACCCCTGACCCCGAAGAAGCCGCCGTCAAGGCCGCCTTCGTCACGTCCGCACGGCGCGTCGTCGTCCTCGCGGATTCCTCCAAGCTGGACGCGGAAACCCTCGTCCAGTTCGCCGCCCTTAAAGATGTGGACACCGTGATTACTGACCACGAACCCTCTGAAGAGCTCTCCGCCGCTTTGGCCGAGGCCGGCGTCGACGTGGTGATCGCATGATCGTCACCCTGACCGCCAACCCGAGCCTGGACCGCACCGTGGAGCTCCCGGCCCCCTTGGCCCGCGGCGAGGTGCAACGCGCCGTCGCCGTCCACCAGCACTCCGGTGGCAAGGGCGTCAATGTCTCCCGGGCGCTGGTCGCCTCGGGCCTGGACACCGTTGCGGTCCTGCCGGGCGGGGAGTCCGATCCCGTCCTTGCTGGACTGCTCGACGACGGTGTCCCCTATGCGGCGCTTCCCATCAGTGCGCCGCTACGCAGCAACGTGACGCTCACCGAACCGGACGGCGTCACGACCAAGATCAACGAACCCGGCCCGGAGTTGAGCCCGGACGAGCAGGAAGCCCTGATCGGGCTGCTGCTGGACCGCTCCCGTGGCGCCAGCTGGGTGGTACTCGCCGGATCGCTCCCACCAGGAGTTCCGGCGGATTTCTACGCCACAGTCGCCCGCCGGATCCGTTCTACGCACGACGGCGACGCCCCGCTTATCGCAATCGATTCCTCCGGCGCCCCTCTGGTGGCCGCCATCAGCGGCGATTCACTCGGCAACGTCGGCGGCAAGCCCGATCTCCTGAAGCCCAACGCGGAAGAACTGGCCGAACTGGCCGCCGCAGCGGGCCTCACAGACGTCCACACGGCTGACGAACTGGAAGCGGACCCGGGCCTTGCCGCCAGGGCTGCCGCCGCCGTCGTCGGCAGCGGTGTGGGTGCAGTACTGGCAACACTCGGTTCCAAGGGCGCCGTCCTGGTAACCGCCGACGGCGCGTGGTTCGCCACGCATCCGCCGATCCAAGCCGTCAGCACAGTTGGTGCCGGCGATTCATCCCTTGCTGGCTATCTGCTGGCCGCCACCAACGGCGGAACCTCGCAGGACTGCCTCCGTCAGGCTGTGGCACATGGTGCCGCCGCTGCTTCCCTGCCGGGCTCCACTGTCCCGGCGGTCCACCAAACAACTCCCGACGCCGTTACCATCACGGCCCTTCAGAAGGACTAACAGTGACCCAGCTCATCACCCCCCAACTGGTCTCCCTTGACCAGAACCTCGGCGATTCCCCCGCCGATGTCATCCGCTTCCTGGCAGGCAAAGTTGCCGCGGCCGGGCGCGCCTCCGAGGTTGAAGGGCTCTTCGCGGACGCCTTCGCCCGCGAGCAGAAGACTGCCACAGGCGTACCCGGCGGCATCGCCATCCCGCACTGCCGCTCCGTTGCGGTTACCGAGCCCGCCCTGGCAATGGCCCGCCTCTCGAACAAGGTGGACTTCGGCGCCAAGGACGGCCCTGCGGACATCATCTTCTTCATCGCCGCCCCGGAAGGAGCAGACCAGGAGCACCTGAAACTGCTCTCCAAGCTGGCCCGCTCCCTCATCAAGAAGGACTTCACGGCGGCCCTGCGTGCGGCTTCCACCGAGCAGGACATCGTCGATCTGGTTGACGGCGCACTCGCCGACAAGCCCGCCGCGCATGCGGCAGGGGCGGCAACACCCGCCGCCGAGGCCGCCCCGGCTTCGGCAAGTACCGCGTCTGCCATGGCCCCGAAGCGCATCGTCGCCGTCACGGCCTGCCCCACCGGCATCGCCCACACCTACATGGCAGCCGATTCCCTCGTGGCCGCTGCCAAGGAAATGGGTGTCGACCTTCAGGTTGAAACCCAGGGTTCGGGCGGATTCACCGCGTTGGACCCGGCTGTCATTGCCGCTGCTGACGCCGTGATCTTCGCAGTAGACGTCGATGTCCGCGGCAAGGAGCGCTTCGCCGGCAAGCCGGTCATCAATGCGCCCGTAAAGCGCGGCATTGACGAGCCGGCCAAGATGGTTCAGGAAGCCATCACCGCCGCGGCCGACCCCCACGCCCACCGCGTTCCGCATTTCGGTGCCGAAGAAAACGCCGAACATGCATCAGAGGCTGCCAGCGAGCACCTCGGCACCAAGGTCAAGAAGGTCCTCCTGACCGGTGTCAGCTACATGATCCCGTTCGTCGCCGGTGGCGGCCTGCTCATTGCCTTGGGCTTCCTGTTGGGCAGCTACGAAATCGCCGGAGTTGCGGACAAGATCCTTGCTGCGAACACCCTCGTCAACCTGCCCACCGATTACCCGGTCCATGCATGGGGTCCGTTCGGCGCCTACCTCGGAGCTGTGCTGTTCAAGATCGGCGCGTTGTCCCTCGGCTTCCTCGTCCCTGCCCTGGCTGGCTACATCGCGTACGGCATCGCGGACCGGCCTGGTATCGCCCCGGGCTTCGTCTCCGGTGCGGTCGCCGGCTACATGGGCGCCGGCTTCCTCGGTGGCCTGGTAGGTGGCCTGCTGGCTGGCCTGACGGCACACTGGATCGGCACGTTCTCCGTTCCACGTTGGTTGCGCGGCCTCATGCCCGTGGTCATCATCCCGCTTGTCGCCTCGATCGTCGCTTCGGGCGCCATGTTCCTCTTCCTCGGCGGCCCGATCGCGGCCATCTCCAAGGGCCTCAGCACCTGGCTTTCCGGGATGACCGGTACTTCGGCGATCGTTCTCGGCATCATCCTTGGCCTCATGATGTGCTTCGACCTGGGTGGTCCGGTCAACAAGGTTGCCTACTCCTTCGCCGTAGCCGGCCTCGGCGCCGGCAGCCTCGCCAACCCGGCCCCGCTCCAGATCATGGCCGCTGTTATGGCAGCCGGCATGGTTCCGCCGCTCGCCATGGCATTGGCCACCACCCTGAACAAGAAGGGATTCAGCCTTGCTGAGCGCGAGAACGGCAAGGCCGCCTGGCTGCTGGGTGCTTCGTTCATCTCCGAAGGCGCCATCCCGTTCGCAGCTGCCGACCCGCTCCGCGTGATCCCCGCAAGCATGGTGGGCGGCGCCGTAACCGGTGCGCTGAGCATGGCCTTCGGCGTCACCTCCCAGGCACCCCACGGTGGCATCTTCGTCTTCTTTGCTATCGGCAACGTGTTCATGTTCATCGCATCGATCGCAGTCGGCGTGGTCGTCACCGCGCTGGTCCTGCTCGCACTCAAGCGCTGGGCAGTCCGGAAGCCCGTTGAGGCAGAGCCGGTTCCGGCCGTCGTCGCAGCCTGACCCCACCGTCAGCAAGCAAGTAGAGGACTAATCCATGCAGACCTTTTCAGGTGTAGGCGTTGCCCCCGGGCGTGTTCTGGGGCCGGTGCGGCAGATGCCGAAGCCGGTTCAGGAGCCGCACGAGAACGTCAATATTCCTGCGGACGTTACCGTCGAATCGCAGGGCCAGCGCATCAAGGATGCCGCCAAGGCCGTGCAGGCGGAACTCCGTGCCCGAGCCGCGACGGCGTCCGGCGAAGGCAAAGAGGTCCTGGAAGCAACTGCCCTGATGGCCGCCGATCCCATGCTGGTGAAATCGGCCATCAGGCTCCTCTCCCCCGAGGCGCCGGGCGGCGCACGTACCGCCGAACGGGCCGTCTGGGAGGCAGCTGCCACGGTTGCGGACTCGTTGAAGGCCCTCGGCGGCTACATGGCAGAGCGCGTGGCCGACGTCTTGGACGTCCGCGCCCGCATCGTCTCTGAACTGCGCGGACTGCCCGCGCCGGGGATCCCGGCGTCGGATGTTCCGTTCATCCTGGCCGCCGAGGACCTCGCCCCGGCAGACACCGCCACCCTGGACCCCACCAAGGTGATCGCGCTGATCACCTCAAGCGGCGGCCCGCAGTCCCACACCGCCATCCTGGCCCACGCCCTCGGGCTTCCCGCGATCGTCGCCGCCCCGGGGGTGGACGAGATCGGGGACGGCACCGAGGTCTACCTCGACGGTGCCGCCGGCACCATCACAGTTGACCCCGGCGAAGACCTCCGCCTCGCGGCCAAGGCGTGGGCCAACCAGGCGTCTACGATTGCCGCCTTCAGCGGGAACAACGTCATGGCCGACGGGTTCCGGGTTCCGCTGCTCGCCAACGTCGGTACGGGCGCCGACGCAGTCAAGGCCGCCGACGCCGGCGCCGAGGGCGTCGGTCTGTTGCGCACCGAATTCTGTTTCCTGGATCGCGACGACGAACCCACCGTCGAGGAGCAGATCACCGCCTACGGCGCCGTCTTCGCCGCGTTCCCGGGCAAGAAGGTAGTGGTCCGAACCCTCGACGCCGGCGCGGACAAACCCCTGCCGTTCCTCACCAACGCGGACGAACCCAACCCCGCGCTGGGCGTCCGCGGGTACCGCACCGACCTCACCTCGCCCGGCGTCCTCGAACGCCAGCTGACGGCGATCGCCGCGGCAGAGGCCAACAACCAGGCGGAAGTGTGGGTCATGGCCCCCATGATCTCCACGGCCGAGGAAGCCGCGCATTTCGCAGCCCTCTGCTCCGCCGCCGGATTGAAGACCCCAGGCGTCATGGTTGAAGTCCCGTCGGCGGCCTTGACCGCCGCCTCCTTACTGCGCGAAGTCAGCTTCGCGTCGCTCGGCACCAACGACCTCACTCAGTACGCGATGGCCGCGGACCGCCAACTCGGCCCGCTCGCCACGCTCAATGACCCCTGGCAGCCCGCCGTGCTGCAGCTCGTCAAGTTGACCGCCGACGGCGCTGCCGCCGCCAGCGAGGGCGGCACCGGCCGGCCCGTGGGAGTGTGCGGCGAGGCAGCCGCGGACCCCGCCCTCGCCGTCGTACTCGTTGGACTGGGCGTCGCGACGCTCTCCATGAGTGCACGCGCCCTGGCTGCCGTTTCCGCTGTCCTGGCAACCGTCACCGTGGCGCAGGCCCAAAAACTCGCGACGACTGCGCTGGCCGCCCCGAGTGCATCCGCCGCGCGCCAAGTTGTTCGCGCCCAGCTGCCTATCCTGGACGAGCTGGGTCTCTAGACTTTCCCCAAGCCCACAATCGAAGGAGCAACAATGTCCGAACGTACCGCCACCATCGCCAGCCGCGTCGGCCTGCACGCACGCCCGGCAGCCATCTTCGCCGAAGCCGCCGGCGAGCTGGACATCGAGGTCACGATCGCCCGCGAAGGCGAGCCCGCCGACGATGCCATGGACGCCGCCAGCATCCTCTCCCTCATGAGCCTCGGAGCTTCATTCGGCGACGTCGTCGTGCTGCGGGCAGAGGGTGCCGGGGCCGACGAAGCCCTGGACCGTCTCGTGAAGATCCTCGAAACGGACCACGACGCCGAGTAACCCCACTGAGCATGCTCTCCCTTGGCACTCAGGGATGGACATATTCCTAATATGTCCATCCCTCGCAGCCAACGGGGAGCATGCTCATTGTCTATTCAGGGCAGATTATTCAGGTAGGCCGCAATTTCCGACTCGGTGGCCTTGAGCTGTTCGAGGTCCCCGGCCAGGAAACCCTCGACGACGCGCGGATCGACGTAGGCCGCCCTCGCCACCGTGGGCGTGTTGCCGAGAAGTTCGGCGGTTTGCTTGATCGCCTCGAGGACCCGCTGGCGGGGCGGCACTTTCGATCTGCCTGCGAGCGCCATGCCGGCTGACGCGGTCCCTTTCCACGTGCGGAAGTCCTTGGCCGTATAGTCGCCGCCGGTGAGGTGGCGAAGGTACTCGTTGACCATCGAGGCATTCAGGGAGACCGGTCCCTCACCCTCATCGAAGACCAGCAGGGACTCCTTGCCGGGCCTGCTTGCCAAGGGTCCGAGGAATCGGGCCAGCACAGGGTCCTCGATGCTGGAATCCCAGGTTTGACCGCTTTTCCCTGGGAAATGCAGGGCAACCGTGTCCCCCGTGACATTCACGTGCCTGCACCTCAGCGTGGTCAGCCCGTACGACCCGTTGCTGCGCGTGTAACCATCGGATCCGATGCGCAAGGCACCGAGATCCATGAGCCGAACGGCCGCGGCCAAGGTTTTGCTCTTCTCCGACGCTGACTCCCGCAGATGCCGGGAGACCAGTCGGCGCGCCTGCGGCAGGAGGGCCCCGAGCCGCGCGGCCCGGGCGAACTTTTCAGCATCCTGGCGAGCCCGCCAGTCCGGGTGGTAGATGTATTGGCTCCGGCCGGCGTCGTCCACCCC
Source organism: Arthrobacter sp. FW306-2-2C-D06B (assembly GCF_021789175.1). NCBI lineage: Bacteria > Bacillati > Actinomycetota > Actinomycetes > Micrococcales > Micrococcaceae > Arthrobacter > Arthrobacter sp. FW306-2-2C-D06B. The sequence goes on along the minus strand of NZ_CP084560.1, from coordinate 233,765 downwards.
CATTGCCTGGATGTGCCCGTTCTCGAACGGACATATCCAGACATCGGACCACGCAGGAGGAATCGCCAGCGCGTCAAGGCGCTTGCGATCCCCACCCGCGATAAGCGATCCGTCCGGATGGTAGTAGCTGAATCCGCGGCCGGACCTTCGCCGGGAAATGCCCGGAGTGCCGGGTTTGCTGCGACGGAGTCGTGGCATGCCCTGGCGCCGCTTGCCTGGCTTCCCGGGTTCCTAGGCTTCCTGTGGGTCCGCCACTGAGGCACTGGCTGACATGATCTCGGCACTGATCATCCAGGCGAGCTGCTCCAAACGGGCAATGAACGCGTGGAGGAGGTCCGCCGTCGTGGGGTCTTCTTCGTCTACTTCGTCGTGGACATCACGCATGGTCTGGACGGTGCGCTCCAGGCGGTCGGTGATCAGCTTCACGGCGTCCTTGGTTTTGGTCAATCCCGCGGGGAATTGCTCCAGCCTGGTTGAGGCAGCGATGGTGCTGCTCCTGCCATCGGGAAGAGCATGGAGCGCCCGCATCCTTTCGGCGGTTTCGTCGGCGAACTCCCGGGCCGCCGCGACCAGTTCGTCAAGTTGCAGATGCAGGTCCCGGAAATTGGCCCCAACAATGTTCCAATGGGCCTGTTTTCCTTGGAGCTGGAGTTCAATCAGATCCGTCAAAACCAGCTGGAGATTATCTGCCAGAGTTTGCGATGCCTTCACGTTTTCTCCTCCTAGACGACCATCCGATGCGTGCGCTGGAACCCGGCGCACGACCTTGCGTTTAGCCTACGACTAAACCCAGAAATCTTTATAAGTGTACTTAGTACTTGATTTGATAAGGGTACTTAGTAGTACCATGGAGGAAGTCGATGCCGGTCCCTCCGGATGAAAACCCCGAAAATCGGGGCGGCATCCGCTATAGCAAGACCTTGCACGGGGCCTGGGGGCCTGGCGGGGAACCACGGTTCGCAAGCGAACCGATAACCGAATACATCGCAAGGGGCCCGCGCGCTTGCCGGCGGTCCCGCTGAACTAAGGAATGTGTCATCGTGAACACTCTTCTGATCATTGCAGGCGTTGTGGCAATCGTTCTTCTGCTCGTCGGCGGATTCTCGCAGGCCGTGAGCTGGCTCCTCTGGGTCGGCGTTGTCCTCCTGATCGTCGCGGCCATCGGCTGGCTCCTTAGCTTCATGTCCGGCCGCCGGTCACACGGCGTTTGACCGACAACAGCAGTTAGGGCGACCCGGCCCCTTTCCGGCCAGGCCCCGCGTGCTTGGCGGAATGAAGTAATCCATTACCAGCAAAGGAGTACGTCCATGGGTGCAGATGACAAGATCCAGAACGCCGGAGAAAAGCTTGCAGGCAAATCCAAGGAAGCAGCTGGGAAGCTGACGGGCAACGAGAAGCTCGAAGCCGAAGGCAAGATGGATCAGAGCAAGAGCGACCTGAAGTCGGCCGGCGAAAAGGTCAAGGACGCTTTCAAGAAGGACTAAATCCGCTCGAAGTGCGGCTTCCGCCTCGTGCGGGAGCCGCACTTCCCGCTTCAAGGAGTTAAGTCGATGCCGACTATCTCTGACCCGATCGTTCCCAACGGCGCACCTCACCCCAGAGCGGAACGAATCTGGTGCGGCAAGTGCCACACTGCCGAGCACGTCATCCTGGATTCCATCGAGCCACTCAAACCACCGACGGCAGAGCTCGTGGATGTCGCTTACACCTGCGTGGAATGCGACATGTTCTACGCCCATGCTGCGACGTTCCAGGATGTCGCAGCCATCCTGAACCAACGAGGCACGGTATCGGGCATGCTTCAATTCGGCGGCGAGTACATCCACTGCGGCGAACCGATGAAGATTTCGGGAACCGGATTCCACAGCGTATACGCGCCGATATCCACTGAGGACCCCGCTGTGGACCTTCTCGACGTGTACCTGGCGACAAAGGTGCTCCAATGCCGCTGCGGTTTCCGGATGGAGCTTCCGTCTTAGCCAGAATCTTGACCGCAGGAGGAACAGATGCCAGAGAAGAAGAATCCCAGCCTCAAGGATCCGAAACTCTACGAAGCTCTCCGGGAGGATGGCGCCTCGAAGGAAAAGGCCGCCAGAATCTCGAATGCCGCGGCCAAGGAAGGCCGCAAGGAAATCGGCCATCGTGGTGGCATCTCGGGTGACTATGAGGACTGGACCGTGCCCCAATTGAAGTCCCGGGCCAAGGAACTGGGGCTCACAGGGTACTCAGCTAAGAAGAAATCCGAGCTGATCTCGGCGTTGCGAAACCACTAGGCCCTCCAAGGGACATGTCCGTTGCTCGCGGGGAAGAACTGCGGAAATCCCCAAGGGACATGCTCTCCGCCCGAGCCCAGGAGTGGACATATTCGTGCTATGTCCACTCCTCGCACCATACAAGGGACATGTCCGTTGCTCCCGGCGAACAACTGCGGAGGTCCCCAAGGGACATGCTCTCCGCTCGAGCCCAGGAGTGGACATATTCGTGCTATGTCCACTCCTCGCACCATACAAGGGACATGTGCCTCGCTCCCGGGCGGGCCAAGAGGGACATGTCCAGTTTTCGCGAGGCGCAGAGGTTTTCGCGGAGCGCACGACGGCGGCGCGTCAGGCTTTCTTGACCCTCGCCCTGGGCTTGCTGGCAGCTTTGGCCGTGGCGCCGTCGTCGGACTCTTCGGCGGACGAAGCAGCGGACGACCCGCCGGCCTCTTTGCCGCGTTTCTTCTCCAAACTCCGCTTGAGCGCTTCCATGAGGTCGATGACCTCGCCGCCTTCACCTTCGCTGGCTGCTGCACCGAACGTCTCTTCGGTGTCGATGGAGTCTCCCTTTTCGAGCTTGGCGGCGATGAGCTGACGCAATTGAACTTGGTAGTTGTCGGTGTATTGCTCGGGCTCGAAGTCGCGCGCCATGGAGTCCACCAGAGCCGAGGACATCTCGAGCTCCTTGTCCGAGATCTTGACGTCTGTTTCCAGCGAGGGGAAGTTGGCTTCGCGGACCTCGTCGTCCCAGAGCAGGGATTGCAGCATCAGCACGTCGCCACGTACCCGCAGCGCACCGAGCCTGGTCTTCTGCCGGAGGGCATATTGCACAATGGCCACGCGCTCGGTGTCCTGCAGCGTGCGCAAAAGCAGCATGTAGGCCTTGGGCGACTTGGAATCCGGCTCGAGGTAGTACGGCCGCTCGTACATGATGGGGTCCAACTGCTCGGCCGGAACGAACTCCACCACCTCGATCTCGCGGCTGTTCTCCGCGGGAAGCGACTTCAAGTCGGCTGCGGAGAGCACCACGGTGCGGCCTTCCTCTTCGTAGGCCTTGTCGATATCCTCGTAATCCACAACAGAGGCGCAGATTTCGCACTTCCGCTGGTAACGGATGCGGCCTCCGTCCTTGTTGTGGACCTGGTGGAGACTGACATCGTGGTCCTCGGTGGCGCTGTAGAGCTTGACGGGTACGTTGACCAGCCCGAACGCGATAGAACCCTTCCATATGGCCCTCATGCACTAAGTGAACATCACAACAAGGCGGAGGTGAAGAGGTGGCAACCAGCCAGAAGGAACGCGTCAACGTTGAAGGCCATGAACTGACGCTCACCAACCTGGGCAAAATCATCTACCCGGAGACTGGCACCACCAAGGCCGAAGTGCTCGAATACTACGCCGCTGTGGCCCCGTCCCTGATCCCGGCTGCCGCCAACCGGCCCGCCACCCGGAAGCGCTGGGTGCACGGAGTAGGGACCACGTCGGATCCCGGGCAGATGTTCTTCCAAAAGAACCTGGACGACTCCGCGCCGTCGTGGGTTCCGCGGGTCACCATCCAACACAGGGAACACAGTAACGTTTACCCGCTGGTAAACAACCTCGCTACGCTCACCTGGCTGGCCCAGATTGCCGCCTTGGAAATCCACGTGCCGCAATGGCAAGTGGACCCCGACGGAACCATGCTGCCGCCGGACCGCCTTGTCCTGGACCTCGACCCCGGTCCCGGCACGGGCCTTCCCGAATGCGTCGAAGTCGCCAAGTTGGCGCGCAGCATCCTGCAGGACGTGGGCCTCGATCCGGTCCCTGTGACGAGCGGCAGCAAGGGCATCCATCTCTACGCCGGGCTGGATGGCACCCGCAAGTGGGAGCAGGTCTCCGCGTTCGCGCACGAGTTGGCGCGCTCGCTCGAGGCCGACCATCCTGACCTCGTGGTCAGTGATATGAAAAAGACCCTGCGCAACGGCAAGGTGCTGGTGGACTGGAGCCAGAACAGCGGGAACAAGACCACCATCGTCCCGTACTCCCTCCGCGGTCGGGCCCACCCGATGGTGGCCGCACCGAGGACGTGGCGGGAACTCGCCTCCCCCACGCTCGAGCATCTGGACTTCACAGCCGTCATGAAGCGCGTCAAAGAGGGAAAGGACCCCTTCGCCGCGGTGGCGGCCGGCACCAGCGCCGCCGGCACCCCCACCAGCACGGCGGCGGCCACCGCAGTGAACCCGCGGCTAGCCAGTTACGTGGACAAGCGCGATCCGCAGCGGACCCCCGAACCATTTCCCGGCGTCGAACACCACCCCGGTTCGCGCCCGCTCCAAGCCGACGCGGAACCCCATCCGCCCGGCGGAATCTTCGTCATCCAGGAGCACCATGCGCGCCGTTTCCACTTGGACTTCCGGCTGGAGCACGACGGAGTCCTGGCGTCCTGGGCATTGCCGCGGGGCGTGCCGGACACTCCGGACAAGAACCATCTCGCGGTGCGGACTGAGGACCACCCGATGGAGTATGCGGAATTCGCGGGCATCATTCCGAAGGGCGAATACGGTGCCGGGACGGTCAGCATCTGGGACAGCGGCGAGTTCGAGTGCGAAAAATGGCGTGACGGCAAGGAAGTCATTGCCACCCTCACCGGCAGCCCGGGCGGCGGATTGCACGGCACCCGGCGCTTCGCGCTCATCCACACCGGGGAGTCGCCGTCCCAATGGCTGATCCACCTGATGAAGGACAAACCGGGCCATCGGGCGGTGCTGTTGCCTGACGCCCAGCGACAACCCAACGGGATCCCCAGCTACGCGCCCATGCTCGCAACATCCGGAACCACGGCCGATGTCTCCTCCGGCGACTGGCTGTTCGAGCTCAAGTGGGACGGATTCCGGGCCATCGTTTCAGGGGCTGGCGGCACGATCAGGTTGACCAGCCGTTCCGGGATCGACATGACTCCCACCTACCCCGAACTGGCGGACCCGCGCTACTGGCCTGACCACGACTTCGTGGCGGACGGCGAAATCGTCGCACTCAGCAAGAACGGCCGGCCCAGCTTCGAGCTGCTCCAGAAGCGGATGAACCTCTTCAAACCCGGCGACGTCGAACGCGCCCGGGCAGCGGTCCCCGTGCAGCTCATGGTGTTCGATCTCCTGTACGACGCCGGATCCCGCGGCAGCGCCGACCTCGCCTCCCTGCCGCTCAGCGAGCGCCGGAACAAGTTGTCGGAGTTCCATGCCAAGCTGCCGGCCCAGGGCTCCCCGATCCATATATCCGAGATCCTGGAACATGACCTCGACGACATCCTGGACAGCGCCGGCGAGCTCGGCTTGGAGGGCGTCATGGCCAAGCGCGCGGACAGCCGCTACCAGCCGGGGCGGCGCAGCAGGTCCTGGATCAAACTCAAGCTGGAACGTACGCAGGAGGTGGTGGTGGGTGGCTGGCGGCCCGGTGCCGGGGCGAGGCTCGGAACCATTGGTGCGTTATTGGTGGGGATTCCCGACGGCGACAAGCTGCGCTACGCGGGCCGGGTGGGCACTGGCTTCAAGGACTGGCAGCTGCGCGACATCCTGAAGCGCATGCAGGGGCTCGACCGCCCGGACTCCCCCTTCCATGACATCCCGGCCGAGGATGCCGCCACCGCGCACTGGGTGTCCCCCGAGCTCGTGGGAGAGGTGACATTCGGGGACTGGACCGGCACCGAGAGAATGCGCCATCCCGTCTGGCGCGGATGGCGCCCCGACAAGTCTCCCGCCGACGTCGAGCGCGCCTAGCCCAGCGCCACGCGCACGCCTCCCGCACGCCTCCCCCGCCTCCCGCACGTAGCTCAGCCCAACTGACTGGCAGCAGATGTCGTTATGAGGGCTCATAACGACATTAAGTGCGAGTCAGTTGGGCTGAGGAGGGCGAATATTCCTAAGAAGAGTGCGGCATCTGGGGACGGCTGGTGCGGTGGACCGCAGTGACCGCCGCTTGCTGGCCTACGCGGCCGTGGCTGGCGCCGCGATCCTTGGGGTGCCTGGTCTTGCCGCTACCGTCTGGCCAGGCCGTTCCTTGGGTCGAGCCCAGTGCCATCGCCACGGTTGCCGGGGCCGGCATCGGCGCCTTGTCCATGGACTCGACCAAGTGGCTGGCCACCTCGGGGTTGATCTGTTGCTCAACGTGCTTCGCAGCCATTGTTCTTCCTTTCTGCATTGAAACGAAGGGATTTTCCATACTAGGTGGGAGCGGTCCGCTTGTCTGCAGCGTTTACCAGCGGACTTTCTTCTCGGACTTGGCCAGCTTGCCACTCGCCTGAGTGGGCTTGTGTCCTTTTCCGGTGCTCTGCCAGCTATTCGCTGCCCCGCCACGGGACTTGCTGGCCAGCATCTCCTTCTGCGCGTCAGTCAGTTTCGATCTGACACCGGCAGCCGGTGCTTCGGTTTCCTGCGCTACTGATTCCTGCTCGGCGTTGGTTTCGGGTGTGTTCGGTGTCATGCAGTGGACTCCTTGAAGCTCTTGATTTGCCGGAGGAGGTATCGGGATGCGACGTCCGCTGCGAGACCCTGGGCCTAATAACAGGAACGGCGCGGAGGCGAAGCCTCAACAGGCGTGGATTTTTGTCGGATCAAACTCAGCGGCATCGGATCAACGTCAACAGCGCCGTGACCAGCATCTGCGACGAACCAGGACCCGCTGGTCTATTCAAAAATCAGTGTTCCCATGCACCCACCCTAGACACTCCGGGCCGTGTTTGTGAACCCCGGTTTTTGTCGAAGCCGTTTCACGCGTGGCCCCTACCTCCGCTCTCGGCTAGCATGGCCCGGAGAGCACCCCTCGGCATCCCGGAAGGCTCTCCATGTCAGCACCCACGTTCCAGCCTTCCCGTTCCGCCGTCACGGCCCGGCTCCGTTCGGCCGGTTGCGTCTTCGCCGAAGACGAGGCCAGGCTCCTGATCGCCGCGGCGCACGCCCCCGAGGACCTAGAGCGGTTGCTCGAACAACGCGTCTCAGGCTTGCCCCTTGAATATCTTCTGGGTTGGGCGGAGTTCTGCGGCCAGCACATTGCGGTGGACCCGGGTGTCTTCGTCCCCCGCCGCCGCACGGAGTACCTCGTGCAGGAGGCTGCCCGCCTCGTCCGGCCGGGCGCCGTCGTCGTCGATCTTTGCTGTGGTTCGGGTGCCGTGGGCGCCGCTTTGGCTGCCGCCGCCGGCGGCATCGAGCTTCATGCGGCCGACGTCGACCCCGCGGCGGTCCGCTGCGCCCGCCGCAACATCGGGCCCGCAGGCGGACAAGTGCATGAAGGCGATCTCTTTTCGGCCCTTCCGGACACTCTTCGCGGCCGGGTGGACGTCCTGGTGGCCAACGCCCCCTACGTCCCCACGGACTCGATCGGGATGATGCCGCCGGAGGCCCGGCTGCATGAACCGCGGGTGGCGCTCGACGGCGGCGCCGACGGTTTGGACGTGCAGCGCCGGATCGCGCGGGAGGCTCCGTTATGGTTGGCTCCCGGGGGCAGGCTGCTGATCGAAACGAGCGTCCGGCAAGCCCCCACGACGGCTGCCCTGTTCGGGCAAGCTGGCCTGTCCGCGAGGGTGGCCCGCTCTGAGGAATTCGACGCAACGGTGGTGCTGGGAAAACGGCAGGATATCCACCGGAAGTGATCAGCAAACTGTGCGTTTCAGGGTCCTGAACCAAACAATTTGGTAACGCACCCCCGGAGCGCGCCAAAATCCGCGTGATTCCGGGGCTGTAGGCGGCAAATGGATGTCAGACATTTGTGCCCAAAGCGGGCCGGAATAGCCCCGGAATTGGGACTCCGGCTCTCAGATTCGACGAATCTCGCGTAAAATTGAAACCCTGCCCAGAGCGGAGCAGCTGTATGTCGCAAGCAAATGATCTCCCTAGGAGAAACACAAATGCCCACAGACCGAAGCATTACCGACTCTTCAGCAGGCGCTAGGAACGCCGCTGCAACGAGTAAGACAGCACCACGCGGTGCCTCAAGATTGAAACTTCCAACGCGCCGTCGACTCAAGGTATCCGACGTCAACGTCGTTGACCAGCCCATGCTGAAAAAAGCACTTGGCGGCACGATCGTCGGTAACACCATGGAGTGGTACGACGTCGGCGTGTTCGGCTACCTCATCACCACAATGGGGCCTGTCTTCCTGCCCGAGGCCGACAAGGCCGTGCAGACCCTGTTCCTGCTGGGAACCTTCGCCGCAACCTTCGTGGCACGGCCGCTTGGCGGCGTCGTCTTCGGCTGGCTGGGTGACAAGGTGGGCCGCCAGAAGGTGCTCGCCACAACACTCCTGCTCATGGCGGCAAGCACCTTCGCCGTCGGACTCCTGCCCGGATACGCACAAATCGGCATCTGGGCAGCCGTGCTGCTTGTCATCCTGAAACTCGTCCAGGGTTTCTCGACCGGCGGCGAGTACGCCGGCGCCACGACGTTCGTGAGCGAATACGCTCCGGACAAGCGCCGCGGCTTCTTTGCGAGCTTCCTCGATATGGGCTCGTACATCGGCTTCGCCCTGGGTGCGGCCCTCGTTTCCATCCTGCAGCTCACCATCGGCCAATCGGCCATGGAGGACTGGGGCTGGCGGCTGCCGTTCCTCCTCGCGGGTCCCCTTGGCGTCATCGCCGTGTACTTCCGTAGCAAGATCGAGGAATCACCCCAGTTCCAAGCCACTTTGGATGCCCAGGAAGCCCTCGCGGCGGACGCCGCAGCGGGCGATGCCGCGGTAGCCAAGGGCCCCATCGGCATCGTGAAGGCTTACTGGCGCCAGATCATCCTCGCCATGATCCTTGCCGCCGCCGCAAACACGGTGGGCTACATGCTGACCTCCTACATGCCCACGTACCTGACCGAGTCCAAGGGCTACGACCCCGTTCACGGCACGCTGCTGACCATCCCTGTGTTGGTCGTCATGGCAGTCTGCATCCCGCTGACGGGCAAGCTCTCCGACCGGATCGGCCGCCGGCCCGTCCTGTGGATCGGTGCCATCAGTACCGTTGTATTCGCCATTCCGGCTTTCCTGCTGATCGGCATCGGCGATATCTGGTCCACCCTAGCCGGCCTGGCCCTGATCGCCTTCCCGGTCACGTTCTATGTGGCAAACCTCGCCTCTGCGCTGCCGGCACTGTTCCCGACCTCGAGCCGCTACGGGGGAATGGGCATCGCCTACAACTTCTCCGTAGCGATCTTCGGCGGCACCACGCCGTTCATTGTCGCCGCCTTGATCCAAGGCACCGGCAACGACATGATGCCCGCGTATTACCTCATGGGCACGTCCGTGGTCGGCGCTATCGCCATCTATTTCCTGCGCGAATCCGCCCAACGTCCGCTCCCGGGCTCCATGCCGAGTGTGGACACCCAGGCAGAGGCTCGCGAGCTGGTGGCCACCCAGGACACCAACCCGTTAATCGACCTGGACGAAATGCCGTTCGACGACGGCACCCTCGTAGCAGCGGAGCCGGACCGGGAGCACGTCCCGGCCTAGGCACCGGCGGACGCGGGCTGCGGGCGGCCCGCGTCGGCAGAACAAGGCTGGTTATTTGTAGCGGGATCGCCACAAATAACCAGCCTTGCCGTCGTTTAAGCCTTGCGGTCGGCTTTCTGCTCCTGCATCCGCTTTGCCTGCGCCTGGATCTTCGGCCCGTAGCCGCCGTTCAGCGCGGTGTCCCTGATGTGGGTGGCTTTCGCAACCCGGTCTCCGTCCGCCGCTTCCTTCAGCGCCTTCAGGTCCGCCTGCAACGCGGCTGGAAGCTTTGCGGCCAGCTTCGGGCGCTTGTCCAGGATGAAGGTGGCGATCTTCGCGGCGCGTTGGCCGTAGTTCGGCTTGCTGCTGTCACCGTTCACGAAGAACCGCAGGCCAACCGCCAGCGGGTGCCGCGTCAGGGCCGTTTTGGCGGCAGCGGCAGCCGTCGCAGTGGGCTGGGAGGTGGCTGCCGCCGTCGGGCTTGTGCCGCTTGGGGTAGCTGCGTTGGCGGCGATCACGCCGCCGCCAAGCAGGAGTCCTGCTGCCAGGACCCCGACGACGGCGGTGCGGGCCTTGGTGTGTTTGCGGCCCGGGGCTGGGGTACTGGAGCTCGGGGTGGTGTTCTTCATGGTCCGTGTCCTTTGTTCCGGCCGGTGGTCGATCCGCCGGCGCTCTGCACTTCACTCTGCTCCGGCCGCATGAATTGACTGTTCGGCCAATGTTCGAGGAATGTAAAACCGTCCCCGCCGGCTGACAACGACGCTCCAAGCAGTCCGTCCTTACTGTTGAATGGACGCATGGAGGACAGCCGAGGATTGGTGTTGATTGCCGAGGATGAACAGGCAATTGCCGATATCCAGCGCCTATATCTGGGGCGCGCAGGTTTCGGCGTACATGTTGAGCGGGACGGGATTTCCGCGCTGGCACAGATCAAGCGGCTCAAGCCGGTCGCGGTGATCCTCGATGTCGGGCTGCCCGGCATGGACGGGATCGAGCTCTGCAGGCAACTGCGGCAGGCGGAGGACTGGACTCCGGTGCTGTTCGTCACGGCCCGCGATGAGGAAGTGGACCGCGTCCTTGGCTTGGAATTGGGCGCGGACGACTATCTCACCAAGCCGTTTTCGCCCTCCGAACTGGTCGCCCGGGTCAAGGCGGTCCTGCGCCGGACCGAAGGCGCCCCGCGGTCCAAACCACTGGTGCTGGGCAGCGTCGAACTGGATCCGCTGAACAGGACCGCACGCGCCGGCGCCGAGGAACTCACGCTGACCGCCACCGAATTCGACCTCCTCGCGTACCTCATGGCCCAACCCGGCCGGGTCTTTTCCCGCGAGCAACTCCTGTCCGCCGTGTGGGGGCAGGCCAGTTATGCCGCCGGGCGGACAGTGGATGTGCACATCGCGCAGCTCCGCGCCAAGCTCGGCGGACACTCCCCCATCGCCACGAGCCGTGGCGTCGGCTATTCGGCCGCAGCTCCGGCAACATCCGGCCCCCGCCCCGCCGCCGGGGAAGCAACGTGAGGCGCTGGTTCGGCACACTGGCCGGGCGCACGACGGCGGTGATCGCCGCCGTCGCGACTGTCGCCGTCGTGCTTGCCGGCCTCCTGGCGGCGCAACTGGTCAACGCCACAGCGGTGGACGAAGCCAAGAAGTATCTCGCGGTCGAGGCCGATTCCCTCAGCAAGCAGTCAAGCATTGGAAGCCTGCAGGACCTGCGCGCAGACCTGCTCACGCACGGCGCGAGGCTGGCGCAAATCAGCACCGACGGCCGCGTGACAGGCGGCGGGGCAAGGCTGGTGGATGCCAAGACAGTGGCGGATGTCCTCGCCGGAAAGTCGGTCTCCACATCGGTGAACGGTCCACAGAACACCGTGGTCCTCGAGGCCCGGCCGTTGGCGGCTGGCGGTGGCGTAGTACTGGCTCAGCCTGTGTCCGAAATCCGCGCCGCCACCGCTCCCCTGCTGAGCCGCATGCTGATCGCCCTCGCGGTCTGCCTCGTGTTCGCCATTGTGGCCGGCGGCCTGTTGGCACAATGGTTGAGCCGGCCCTTGGTGCGCACGGCACATTCGGCCCATCGGCTCGCAGCCGGAGAACGATCCGTGGCCGTGACGCCCGGCGGCCCGGCCGAAGTGGTGGAGGTTTCGCAAGCGCTGGCGGCCCTCGACGCCGCGCTCCGGACCAGCGAGGGGCGCCAACGCGAGTTCCTGCTCTCCATTTCGCATGAAATCCGGACACCCCTGACCGCGCTCCGGGGCTATGCCGAGGCGCTTGCCGATGGAGTGGTGAGCGGACACGACGTGAGCGGGGTGGGGCGGACCCTCGTGGCCGAAACCAACCGCCTCGACCGCTTTGTCCGCGATCTCCTGGAATTGGCCCGGCTCGAGTCCGATGATTTCCGGGTGGAAATCCAGCCCGTGGACGCATCCTTGATCCTGCGCGAGAGTTGGCAGGCCTGGCAAGCGGTGTGCGTCCAGAACCGGGTCGCGGGACGGCTCGAACTGCCTCTTGGGCCATTGCCGGTCCGCAGCGATGGCCAACGGCTGCGCCAAGTGGTGGACGGCTTGCTGGAAAACGCGCTGCGCGTGACACCTGAAGGCTCTCCCGTGGTGCTCGCCGCATACGCTTCCGGCAGCGGGCTCACCGTGGAAGTGCGCGACGGCGGCCCTGGCCTCACGGAGGCGGATGCCGCCGTCGCGTTCGAACGCGGTGCGCTCTTTGCCAGATACAGCGGAGAACGGCCTGTTGGTAGCGGGCTGGGTTTGTCCATCGCCGCAAGGATCGTGCAGCGGATGGGTGGCCGCATCAGCGTGCGTTCTGCGCCCGAGGGCGGCGCGGCATTCGTGGTGGAGGTGCCGGGCATTCCCGCCGGCTCCCGGCAAACGTAGAATCTGCGCATGGCTGATGTTCCAGTGGGTTCGCTGCACCACGTAGAGATTTGGGTGCCTCACATCGGCCGGGCGCAGGAAGAGTGGGGCTGGCTGCTGGCCGAGATGGGCTACGAACGATTCCAGGAGTGGCCCGAAGGCTGCAGTTGGAAACTCGGGGGAACATACATCGTGATCGAACAGTCCACGGCGCTCACGGGAAGCACGCACCGCAGGACAGAGCCCGGGCTCAACCACCTCGCCTTCCATGCTGGCACCAGGGAGAACGTGGACCGGCTCCGGGAGCTCGGGGCCGACTCGGGCTGGTACGAGATGTTCGAGAGCAAATATCCCCACGCGGGCGGGGCCGACCACTACGCCGCCTATTTGGTGAATACAGACGGCTACGAGGTTGAACTGGTTGCGGGGTAGGGGACGGGCGCCTAGGCACCCGGATTCTGGAGCCGGGCCTTGAGTGTCGCCGTATCCACGCCCAGGGTATGGAGCAGGACGGCGGCCGGATCTGGTTCCTGCCGCTCCAGCAGGGCGAGCAGCAGGTGCCGCGCGCTGATCCTGCGGGCCTCCTCCCGGGTGGTCAGTACCAAGGAGTCTTGAATGACTGAGCGGGCGGCCGAGGTGAAGGTGGTTCGGCTGCTTCCCTTGGGCGCATCCAGCGGGCCGAAGTCCCCCAGCGTGATGCCCACGGCTTCCAGCGCCTGTTGGTCGAGGGCATCGAGCTGGGCGCGGGCCGACTCCAGGTCCGTCTCCAAAGTACGGCAGCTCTCGGGGTCGTGGAGCAATCCCAGCAGCAAATGGTCCGTGCCGATTCTCCGGTCTCCGCGGCGTTTGGCTTCCTCGGCGCCGGCATGGACAGCCGTCCTGGCTTCTCCGGCAAATCGTTCAAACATGGCAGGCTCACTTTCCGTATTTGGCGTGGACCGACTGCTTGGAGACGCCCAAAGCATCACCGATTTGCTCCCAGGACCAGCCCTGCTGCCGCGCAAGGCCCACGTTGGTGGCCTCGACTTTTTCGGCCAAGCGATGCAGGGCACCGACCGCGCGGAGGCCGATTGCGGGATCCGTCGCAGGGATGTGGGAAGTCAGCTCATCACCGTTCATGCTGTCAGTTTGAACTGACAGCATGCGCGTGTCAATACAGACTGACGGAATTCCCCTGAGTGAGGATTGATCTGACGCGCCGCCGCATGGCGATCCTCGGCCAACGGCTGAGGCCCACCAAGCCCTCGCATTCCAGGATGCCCCGGAGTCCGTCCTCCAACATCTCCGGATCCAGTTCCTCGAAACCCAGCCTGCGATAGTAGGGCGCATTCCACGGAACATCGCGGAAAGTGGTCAGGGTCAGCCATTCCAAGCCCTCGGCGTGTGCCCACTTTTCGGCGACGTCCAGCAGCTCGCTCCCGAGGCCTTGCCGCGCGTGCGATGGGTGGACGCTCAACTGCTCCACGTGGGCATTTCCGTCGAGGCGTTCAAGCAGGAGATAGGCCACGGGCACGTCTGACGCGTCGGAAAACACCAAAACACCGCCGCGCGCCTGGTAGAGAGCTAGCTCGGTGACGGTCAACGGCTCGTCGTCTGCGATGGCGTCCATTCCGCAGGAACGGAAGATCTCCCCGGCCGCGAATTCGATCCCGCGAAGCCGTTCCAGTTCGTCCGCTCGGGCCGTCCTGATCATGCGGCGGCACCGTTGCGGGCAAGGTATTCGTTGCGCCGTTCGATGAGGTTACGCAGATATCGCCCCAGGAAAGCTTTCTCCGCAAGCCGGCCCACGACGCCGAAGGGCGCCGCGAACTCGACGCGATCGATCATGAGCGTGCCGCCGTCGTCGTCGGGAAGGAACTCGTGCACGTGCCGGAAGAACCGGAAGGGACCCCGCACTTGCTCGTCCGTAAACGAATCAGGGAAGCGAAACCGGGTGATGCGGCTGCTCATTCGCAGGGGTACAGCGAAATGCCAGGCCTGCCAGGTGACCTCGTCGCCTTCCGACAGCAGCCCGGACACGACGCCGGCCACTGCGCGCTCCCGGGACGTGGCCATCGAGCCAACGTGGGCGTCGACGTTGCGGGCAAGGTCGAAGAGTTCCCCGGGTTCCATTCCGATATGCGTATGGCATGTGAACGACACAGTCATGGTTCGATCCTGCCACTGTTTCGAAACACCCGTCGACCCAACTGACCCGCAGTAGTTGTCGTTATGCGGGCTCAAAACGACATTAACTGCGAGTCAGTTGGGCCGGTGGGGGTTAGTTCGACGGGAAGTTGTACGACGCTCCCGAGGCGTGGGTCGACTCAGGCCAGCGGGACGTGATGACCTTGCCTCGGGTGTAGAAGGAGACGCCTTCGGGACCGTAGATGTGCTTGTCTCCAAAGAGGGAGGCCTTCCAGCCGCCGAAGGAGTAGTAGGCAACAGGAACCGGCAAGGGCACGTTGATGCCGATCATGCCGACGTCCACGGAACGCTGGAACTTGCGGGCGCTGGCGCCGGAGGACGTGAAGATCGCCGTGCCGTTGCCGTAGGGATTGGCATTGATCAGCTTGATGCCTTCGTCGAGGTCCTCGACCCGGAGGACGACCAGGACCGGGCCGAAGATTTCTTCCGTGTAGGCGCTCATTTCGGTCTTGACGTGGTCGATCACGGTGGGGCCGACCCAGAAGCCCTCTTCGTGGCCGGGGACCACGAGGTCGCGGCCGTCCACGACCATCGCGGCGCCGGCCTGCTCCGCCTCGGTCACCGTCTTGACGATGAACTCCCGGGACGCGGGACTGATGACAGGACCCATGTCGGCGTCGGCTTCGGTGCCGTTCTTGACCTTGACGTCGAGGGCGCGTTCTTCGACCTTCTTCACCAGCAGATCGGCGGCATCGCCGACGGCGACCGCAACCGAGATTGCCATGCAACGCTGCCCGGCGGAACCGAAGGCCGCTGCGGCCAGATGGTCGGCAGCGTTGTCCAGGTCGGCGTCGGGCATGATGATCGCGTGGTTCTTCGCCCCGCCCAAGGCCTGGACCCGCTTGCCGTGGGCCGTTGCCACTTCAAGGATGTGCTTCGCAACAGGGGTGGAGCCCACGAAGGAAATGGCGTCCACGTCCGGGTGCGTCAGGAGCCCGGAGATGACATCGCGGTCACCGTGCAGGACCTGGAACACCCCGTCGGGCAGGCCGGCGTCCTTCCACAGCTTTGCCAACAGCATCGCGGCCGAGGGCACGCGGTGGGAAGGCTTGAGGATGAACGCGTTGCCGGTGGCGATCGCCATGGGAGCCATCCACAGCGGCACCATCACCGGGAAATTGAACGGGGTAATGCCCGCCACCACGCCGACGGGCTCCCGGAACGAGAACACGTCGATGCCGGTGGAGACCTGGTCCGAGTACTCGCCCTTGAGCAACTGCGGGATGCCGCAGGCGAACTCGATGACCTCCAGGCCGCGGCCGATCTCGCCCTTGGCGTCGTTGAGGACCTTGCCGTGTTCGGCGGTGATCAGGGCCGCGAGTTCGTCCACATGCGCGGCGACAAGCTCACGGAATTTGAACAGCACGGCAGTGCGCTTGGCCAGCGAAATGTCGCCCCAGCTCGCAGCGGCCTCCTTTGCGGCGGCGACGGTGGCGTCGAGATCAGCCAGGTCGGCCAGGCGAAGCTGGGCAGTCACGGCACCCGTGGCCGGGTTGTAGACGGGCTTGGTGCCCGTTCCGCTACCGGCAGCTTCGGCTCCGCTGATGAAGTGGTTGATGATGGTCATTACTGCTCCTGTAGTAGGTGGTGCTCCACGGCATGTACGTCATTGACATCCCGTGGCAAGCCGGTGGCAAGTGATTCCTGGAGCGCCAGGCGCACAGCCAGGTTCTGTTCGGTCAATTCCCTCTGGACGAGTTCGGGTCCGGAGTTGCGCACCCACGCGCTGAACCGTTCGATTTCGGTCTTGAACGGGTCTTCCCCGATGTCGACAGACTCAGTCCGGCCGTCGCGGAAGGACACCGTAACGCGGGCAATTTCGCCCGGATCCGGGTCGAAGGCCTTGTCCAGGGTGATCTGGCCTTTCGTACCGATGATCTGGAACGTGTTGGTGCGCGGGCCCTCGAAACCGCAGTCGAGCGTTCCCAGGACGTCCCCATAGTCCAGGATCGCGGCCATAGTGGTTTCCACCGCGTCCGTGCGGCTTGTGCCTTTGCCGAAGACGGTTTGCGGCGCGCGGCCCATGACCATGTTCATGATGTCGACGGCGTAGCATCCGACGTCGTTGAGTGCACCTCCGTCCATTCCCGGCTGGAGGCGGACCTCGCCTTCGCTTCGGTCCATGACGAAGTGGAAGCGGGCATGCATGGACACCAAGTCGCCGATCTTGCCCGAGTCGATGAACTCACGGACCTTCTGGTGCTGGGGGTGGAAGCGGTACATGAACGCTTCCATCAGGTTCACGCCGTTGCGTTCGCAGGCTTCGAGCACCCGGCGATAGTCGTGGGTGTTGGCGACGAGCGGCTTCTCGCAGAGGATGTCCTTTCCAGCCTCCGCGGCCGCAACAATCCAGTCGGCGTGCAGCGAATTGGGGAAGGGCAGGTAGACGGCTTCGATGCTTGGATCGGCCAGCAATTCCTCGTGGGAAGAATAGGCGGCCGGGATGCCGAAGCGCTCTGCGACTTCGGCTGCTTTTCCGTTCGGGCTGCTGATGGCCGATGCCACCGCGTTCCGGGCCCGGCTCATGGCGGGCAGGAACCTGCCTTGGGCGATCCGCGCCGTGGTCAGCACTCCCCAGCGGACCGCGCTCATCGGTTGATTTCCGTTTCGAGTTGACGCAGGAAGGCCACTGACTGGCGGACATCCTGGACCGGGCCGTCGCCGGTAGGTTCGGCTTCGAGGATGGTGTCCTGTTCCATGGTGAACCAGCCCTCGTACCCGGCGCCCAGCAGGTCGCGGACGATACCGGCGATGCCGACGTCGCCTTGGCCCAGCGGCACGTACATGCCTGCCTTGACGCCGTCCGTATAGGAGATCTCGCCGGCCTGGACCCGCTGCGCGACGGCCTTGCGCACGTCCTTCAGGTGGGTATGGCCGATTCGTGAGGCGTAGTCGCGAACCAGAAGGGCGGGGTCGGTTCCGCCGATGAGCAGGTGGCCGGTGTCCAGGCACAGGTTTGCGGCGGTGTCGTTGAGGACCCGGTTCACGTCCGAGGTGCTTTCGATCATGGTTCCCACGTGCGGGTGGACCACTGCCTGGATGCCCTTGTCCGCGGCTGCCTTGACCACGGCGTCAAGGTTCCTGCCGAACAGTTCCCAGCCTTCGGCGTCGAGCTCGTGGCGCTGGTCGTAACCTGCAACGCCGGTCTCCGCGGCGAGGACCATGACACTAGCCCCGGCGGCTTCGTATGCGTCCAGCTCGGCCGCTATGACGTCCAAGGGGTTCTTGGACGGGTCGTGCAGGATGACGGGGAAGAAGCCGCCGATGGCCTGGAGGTTGTGCCGCTTCAGCACTTCCGCGCGTTGGGCGGCCTGTTCGGGGAGAAACCCGGCGGGGCCGAACTCGGTGGCGCTGATGCCCAGCGCGGTCATTTCGGACAGGACCCGCTCCGCCTCGAGCTGGTGGCCCCATCCGGGGACTTCACAGACGCCCCAGGAAATGGGTGCTGCGGCAAGGCGCTTGGTGATGGTACTCAATCTGATCCTCCATATACGTTCTGGTCCCAGTCGATGACCGAACCTGTGACAACACCGCTCCGGTCGGAGAGGAGAAAGACAATGAATTCGGCGATCTCGTCCACTTGTCCGAGCTTTCCCATGGGGACGGATGCGTTGGCTTTCTCCAGCCAGTCGTCCCCTGCGCCGTGGAATTTCTTCTGGGTTTCGGCTTCGCCGTCCGTGGCGGTCCAGCCGATGTCGAGCCCGTTGATGCGGATCTTGTCCCAACGGTGGGCATGTGCCGCGTTGCGGGTTGCTCCGGCCAGGCCGGCCTTGGCGGCCACATACGGCGCCAAGTACGGCTGCCCGCCGAGTTCGGCGATGGAGATCACGTTCACGATGCTTCCTGGCACACCCCTGCTACAAAGATGCTTGATGGTTTCGGCCATGATGAAGAACGGCGATTTCAGGTTCACCGCGATGTGCGCGTCGAAAAGTTCGGGCGTCGTGTCCAGCATGGTGCCGCGGGTGGTCAGGCCGGCCGCATTGACCGCACAGTCGAGTTGGCCGAAGGCGTTGATCGTCTCGAGCACCGAGTTCCGGGCCTGTTCGACGTCGGTAAGATCGGTCTTGATGAACCGGGTTTCGACGCCGGATGCCGTGATTTCCGCGGCGAGCCGCTCACCCGAGTCCGCGTTCCGGCCTGTGACGGCGATCCCGGCTGCACCCTCGGCCGCCGCGCGTCTCGCGACTCCGGCGCCCAAACCCTGCGTGCCCCCGCTGATCAGGATGACTTTGTCCTGGAGAAGTGGCATGGCTACAGCTGCCCGATCTTGACCGAATTTTCGATCCTGACGGCGCGGCCGGAGCGGGCGGACTCTTCGGCCGCGTTGGCCAAAGCGAGTGCCTGCAGGCCGTCGTCGAATCCCGGGCTGCAGGGGGTGCCCGCGCGGATGGCCTTGGCGAAGCTGTCCAACTCGTTCCGGTAAGCCGCGGCGTAACGCTCCAGGAAGAACGGCAAGTAGGCATCGGACTCTTCGGTGCCCGCGGCGCCATACTTGCGCACCGTCGTCGGGGTGACGTTGCCTGCGCTGAGCATCCCCTCGCTGCCGAACGCCTCCAGTCGCTGGTCGTGGCCGAAGGCGCTGTGGCGGGAGTTGGTGATGGTGACCAGCTCGCCGTCGCGGCCCTTGAGGGTGATGACAACCGAGTCGAAGTCCCCGGCTTCCTCGATGTAGTCGCAGAACAAGTTAGAGCCGGTGGCCGAAACCTCGATGATGTCAGGGACGAAGAACCGGGCCATGTCCAGGTCGTGGATGCTCTGGTCCCGGAAGATCCCGCCAGAGGTGGCGATGTAGGCAGCGGGTGCAGGAGCGGGATCGCGGCTGATGATGGTCAGCTGTTCGAGGCGGCCGATTTCACCCGCAGCGACGCGCGACTGGATGGCCGCGAAGTGGGGATCGAAGCGCCGGTTGAACCCGAGCATGAGGGGCGTGTTGTTGCCCTTGATCGCGTCCCGGCAAGCGAGCGCCCGCTCGATGTCGAGGTCGATCGGCTTTTCGCAGAGGGCTGCCACGCCTTGCGCCATGGCGCGCGAGATCAGGTCCACGTGCGTGCTGGTGGGCGATCCGATCACGACGGCGTCAAGGTCACCGTTCGCGAAAACCTCGTCGGCTGACTCGACGGCGATAGCGCCGGTCCCGGCCGCCAACGTGCGGGCTCCTTCAATGAATGGGTCGGCGATCCATGCCAGTTCCAGGTCCGGGTGCTCGGCAATGTTCCGGGCGTGGACCTGCCCGATGCGGCCGGAACCGAACAGCGCGACCTTCAGGAGGCGTTCAGTGGACATGTGTGGGGTCCTTTCTAGCGGGTTGCCCGGGAAAATCCGGACTTGGGTTGGTTCTGGATGGTGGACGGGGACGCGCCCAAGTTCAGAGCCGTCACGGCGTTGCCACCGCGGCGGGTGCGCGGCCCGCGAGGACGTCAACCGCGCCTTGGGCAGCATCCCTGACCGTGTGGGCCATGCCTTGGCGGGTGAATCCCATCAGGTGCGGAGTCAGGACGACGTTTTCGAGATCGAACAATGGGTGGTGGGCGGGCGGCTCGGGATCGTACACGTCCAGCCCGAGCCCGGAAAGATGGCCGGACTGCAATGCTTCGTGGGCGGCGTCGAGGTCGACGAGGCCTCCGCGGCTGCAGTTGACGAGGATCGCTCCGGGCTTCATGGCCTTGAGCCGGTCCGCGTTGATGAGGTTGTGGTTTTCCGGTGTGAGGGGCGCGTGGAGGGTGACGAAGTCGCTGCCTGCAAGGAGCTCCTCCACGGTGTCACAGCGGATCTCGGCGGGGATTTCGGCGAAAGGATCGTAGGCCAGTACCTTCAGCTCGAAGGCCTCGGCGATACGCGCCACCCGGCGGCCAATGCGGCCGTAACCGATGATGCCGAGCGTGAATCCCTCGAGGTCTCCGACGCCGACGGCGGCACGCTGCTCCCAGCGTCCCTCGCGGACCAGCGCGGTCAGTGGAGAGAGCTTCTTGACGAGCGCCAGCAGGTGGGCGAACACGCCTTCGGCCACCGAGGCGGTGTTGCTTCCGGGCGTGATGACCACCGGGATTCCGCGTCGGCTGGCTTCGGCGACGTCCACAAGGTCGGTTCCGACGCCGGTCCTGGCGATGACTTTGAGGGCGGGCATGCGGTCCAACAGTTCCCGGTCCACGCGGTAGGCAGCCCTGACGATCGCGGCATCGGCATTGGCCAGGTCCTCGGCGGTGGGGTCCTGGATGAGCCGCTGGTGTTCGGAGAGGAGCGGTTCCACGAGGTCCGGCTCTACGCTGCCGAGAGCGACAAAGATTTGGGGTGTGGTTATGGAAGCCATCGTCATCCTTGAAGATGTGGGTATGGGATTGCGCCGGAAATTGCGCTGTTATCGGTGTTGCTGGAGGCGTTTCTAGAGGCCTGTGTGTTCTAAAGGCCTGTGTGGTCTAGAGGCCTGTGTGTTCTAAAGGCCGAGGAGGCTGGATTTCCGCACGACCAAGTGGGGCGTGACGGAATGGTGGACGAACCCGCTGCCTTCACCATGGATGCGTTCCAGGAGGGTTTTGGCCCCTGTGACGCCAATGGTGGAGCTGTCGGGATCGACGGTGGTCAGGCCCAGGCGCGGCATCGCACCCAGCGCGATGTTGTCATAACCAGTGACGGCTATTTCGACTCCGCGTTCATCGGCAGCTGTCATGGCACCAAACGCGGCGAGGTCGTTGATGCAGGCCAGCGCTGTGGGGCGCTGGTGCTCGGAGCGCGAACCCAAGGCCCGTTGCGCGGCAACATAGCCGGACTCCTGGAAGAAGTCGGCGTCGACCACGCGGATATAGCGGGCCAACCCGTGCTCTTCCATTGCCGCCGAATAACCGTCCACACGTTCCCGGCCAACCGAACCACCAAGGCCGCCGAGGTGCACGATGTTTTCGTGTCCCTGGGCGATCAAGTGCTCAACAACCATGGACATGCCAAGGGCATCGTCGCTTCGAACGATATCGGCCGTGTCGATGTAATCCGGTCCCCCACCGGCAAAGACCACGGCCCCTCCGGAAACAGCACGGTTGAAGGGTGCCTTGTCAGGCACCGTTCCGACGACGAGCAGGCCCGCGACCCGTAAGTCCCGGAAGGCCTGGAGGATGGACTGGTCCACTCCCCTGCCGGCCGCCGTGACCGCACTGAAGAGGACGGTGTGCCCGGCCTCTTCAAGTACGGTCCGTGCGGCGTCGGCGACGTCAAAGGCCCACGGGTTGTGCATATCGCTGACCAGCACACCGATGGTTCCGCTGTCCCGTGTTGCCAGGGACCGGGCTGCGAGGTTCAACTCGAAGCCCATCTCTTCGACGGCCTTGAGCACCCGCTGGCGGCGTTCGTCACTGACGCGCGGTGAGTCGCGCAGCACGAGTGAGACCAACGACTTGGAAACGCCGGCGCGTTCGGCCACGTCCATGATCGTTGGCCGCCGGGCGGATGGAGGTGCCATGGTTACGCCCGCGCTGCCGTGGTGCCGTGGATTTCCTCGATCTTCTGCCATTGACCGGACAGCGAGGATGCCTCCGCGGCGCTGACAATGGCTGCGGCTGATGCGGCGTCGTGGATGTTGGAGTTTTCCTGTGCTCCTCCGGTGACGGCGACGAGGAACTTCTTGGCCTCGATGACCTTGAGGTCGTCAAAGCCCATGCTGTTGCCGGGACCCGGCTGGAAGTGTGCGTAGTCGCCGTGGCGGGGGCTGGCGTTGACCGTGGTGTAGCCCTGCTCATCGTTGTTGCGGCCCAGGCAGACCTTGAGTTCGTTCATGCGCTCGAAGTCCCATTTGAGCGAGCCTTCGGTCCCGTAGACCTCGATCTGGTAACCGCATTCGGGTCCAACGGCAACGCGTGAGGATTCGATGGTGCCCACGGCGCCTGCCCCGCGGGCGGACGGGCCGAAGCGGACCAGCGCTGCAGCGTAGTCCTCATTCTCGACCTCTCCCATTTCACCGTTTTCGATCACCGCGAAGTGCGTCCCTGACCCCATCGCCAGCTTGGGTCGCTGCGTGTAGACCGTACTTGTGAGCGCGGTTACCTCGGCGATGGGCCCAACTACATATTGGCACAGGTCCGTTGCGTGGCTGAACAGGTCCGCCAGCACGCCGGTGCCGGCTAGTTTCCGGTCGAACCGCCAGGACAGGGCGCCGTTGGGCTCCGACGCATACCCTGAGAAAAACACCGCGCGGACATTGGTGATACGGCCGAGGCGCCCGTCCGCAATGAGCTTCCTGGCGTGCTCTACCGCGGGGGCATGCCGGTAGTTGTAGCCGATGGAGGTCACGACGCCGGCCTCCACGGCTGCTTCCTGCACGGCTGCGGTTTCTTCGTAGCCACGCCCAACGGGCTTTTCGATCCAGAAATGCTTGCCGGCTTTGGCCGCTGCGATGCCGATTTCGGCATGCAGGAAGTTGGGGGCGCAGATCGAAACGACGTCCACGTCCGGGTGGTTCAGGACATCGTGGTAGTCCGTGGTTCCTTCCGCGAAGCCGAGGACATCGCGGGCGTAGTCCACCCGGTCCGGTGCCGTGTCCGCCGCGATGACCAGCTTGGTGGTCAAACCAAGCTCCGGGTAGGCGTACGGGACCGTCTGGTAGGCGCGCGAGTGGAGCTTTCCCATCCACCCGACGCTGATAAGGCCGACACCGACTGTGCGGGATTCTTGGCTCACGTTATTGCCTTTCTCGTTGAAAATTCTTGTCAGTTGCGGGCGGTGTCAAAAGCGTCGCGGAACGCCGCCGCCATGATGGTGGAGTCCGAGCCGATGGCCACGAACCGGAAGCCTTGGCGGACGTACTTGGCTGCCGCCATGCCGTCCACCGCGAGGATCCCGGCCGCTTTGTTATGCAGTTGCGCGGCAGCGACCACCCGATGCAGCGCCTCTTGAAAGGCGCCGCTATCCAGTTGCATCGGCACACCCAAAGCGAAGGACATGTCCATCGGTCCGACGAAGAGGACATCCACGCCGTCCTGCGCCGCGATCTCCTCGACGTGTTCCAGCGCGTCGAGGGTCTCGATCTGGATGATTCCCACGGCTGATTGCTGGTCCGCGCTCAGCGGAGCCCGGTCCATGCCCCAGCGGCAGGAGCGGTTGTACGTTGCCACTCCACGGTCGCCGTAGGGCGGATAAAGCATGTGCTTCACGGTTTGGCCGGCTTCTTCAACGGAGTTCAGGCGGGGCACCATGATGCCTGCCGCGCCTTGATCCAGCACGCGACCGATGCGGATGCGCTCGGCGCTTTCCACGCGAACAAGGGTGGAGACGCCGTAGCTTCCGGCCGCAAGGACACCATCGCGCACGGCATCTTCACCGCCGGAGCCGTGCTCAAGATCGATCAGCACCCAGTCCGCGCCGGCAGCGGCGCACACTTCTACCGCGGTGGCCGAAGCCATGCCAACGAAGGTCCCCACTGTGACTTCCCCGGCCGCCAAGCGGCGCCGCAGCCGGCCGCCGTCGAGCGGTCCGCCGTCGTAATTGCTGCCGCCCGAGGCGCTCATCCGAACCACCGCTGGCGGCTCTTTGCCTGCTCGTAGTCCGAGCGCAACGAACGGACCCATTCCTGTCCGGACACTTCTGCGGGAGCCACGTCCCACCAGACATCGCCGCCGGGCAAGTCAACGTGGGGAACGGTTGGCACCACGATGACAACTGGTCCTTGGGTGTCGCGGGTGGAAGCCAGCGCCTCCCGGACCTCTGCCGCAGTGCTTGCCCGGATGGCGAGGGCGCCGAGGCCTTCGGCGATCTGCCGGAGGTCCACCTTGAGGTAATCACCATCCAGCCGCGCCTTGGGGGCGTCGTCGACGGCGACGCTTCCACCGGTGGTGCGGTAGCGGAACTCGTTGCCGAACTCGCGTCCCATGCGGTTCATCTGGAGGCGGTGGATGACCTGGTAGCCGTGGTTCTCGGAGACGACAATCGTGACGTTGAGGCCTTCCTGGGCCGCGGTGAGGATTTCGGTGGGTGCCATGAGGAAGGTACCGTCACCGATGAAGGTGACCACGCGGTTGTCGTTGTTGCCCTCGGCCAGCCGGACGCCCATGCCTGCCGCGATTTCGTAGCCCATGCAGGAGAATCCGAATTCCAGGTGGCAGTTGCGGTTGCCCGTGGCGTCCCAGACTTTTTGCAGGTCACCGGGAGGTCCTCCGGCCGCGGCGATGATGGTGTCTCCGGAGCGGGCGTGCTCCTGCATCAGGCCGATCAGCTGCGGCTGGGTCAGGACAGCACCGGTGACCGGCGCGTCGGGGTGGTCTTCCGGGCGGTAGGGAGTGTCGGCGTCGAGCCACTGGGACCGGATGGGGGCCCACTTTGCCTTCTCGGAATGGACCGTTTCCTGCCACTTTTCGCTGGTGCTGTGGCCCTCCAAGGCCTGGGCAAGTGCTTCCAGGCCGAGGCGTGCGTCCGCCAGGATGCCGGTGGCACCTTGCTTGCGGGTATCGGCATCCACGATGTTCAAGGACGCGAATCGGACGTCCGGGTTTTCGAAGATCGACTGGGAGCCGGTGGCGAAGTCGGTGAGGCGCGTGCCGACGCTCAGGACCAGGTCGGCTTGCTTGACGAGGGTGTTGGACGCGAAGTTGCCCTCCAGCCCGACGCCGCCCACTTGCCACCATTCGTCCTTGGTCACGGCGCCCTTGCCGCCGAAGGTCTCGACGACGGGAATTCCCGTCTGCCCCGCCAGCGCCTCGAGTGCGGCGTGGGCGTCGGAGTAGTGGATGCCACCGCCGGCGATGATCACCGGACGCTCGGCTGAGCGGATGAGCCGGGCGACGTCGTCGACCTCTTCCAGGTCCGGCAGCGGCCGTCGGATCTTCCAGTCGCGCGGCTCGAAGAATTCGGCCGGGAAGTCGTAGGCGTGGGACTGCACGTCCTGGGGCAGCGAAAGGACCACGGCGCCGGTGTCCGTGGGGCTTGTGAGCACGCGCATGGCCTGCGGAAGCGCGGTCAGGAGCTGCTCTGGACGGTTGATCCTGTCGAAGAAGCGCGATACAGGGCGGAACGCGTCGTTGACCGTGGCATCAGCCTCGGTGGGGTGTTCCAGCTGCTGCAGCACCGGGCCCTGGTGCCGGGTGGCATAGGTGTCACCGGGCAGGAGCAGCAGGGGGATCCGGTTGACCGTTGCCAGGCCGGCGGCGGTGACGAGGTTGAGGGCGCCCGGGCCGATGGAGGCCGTGACGGCGAGGACTGCCTGGCGACGGCTCGCCTTCGCATACGCGGTGGAGATATGGGCCAGGTACTGCTCATGCCGGCCTTGGATGAACGGCATGTCGTCGGCCAGTTCGTCCAATGCCTGTCCCAGGCCAGCCACGTTGCCGTGGCCGAAGATACCGAGGGCTGCGGGGACCAGGCGGCGGCGGACGCCGTCGGCCAGCGAATACTGAGCGGACAGGTACTTGATGACCGCTTGGGCCGTGGTGAGCCTGATGGTCTGCGATGGTGTGGTCATTGCCTTATTCCCGTTGTCGTGGTTACCAGGGGCGCCCGTGCAGGACGACCGTCTTCTCTTCGGTCATTTCCTGGACAGCAGAGCGGACGCCTTCCTTGCCGATGCCGCTGCCTTTCAAGCCGCCGTAGGGCATGAGGTCGGCCCGCCACAGCGGCGACCAGTTGATGTGGATGTTGCCGGCGTCGATCTGCCGCATGGCCTGGACCGCTCCGGCGACGTCGTTCGTGAAAATGCCGGCGCCCAGGCCGTATTCGTTGTCGTTCGCCATCGCGATGGCGCTTTCCATGTCCTGCGCGGACGAAACGGCGACGGCGGGGCCGAACAGTTCGTTCCGGCTCAGCGGCGACCGGGGATCGACCCCGGCGACGACGGCGGGAGTCACCACGGCGCCGTCGCGCTCACCGCCGGTGAGTACCCGGGCGCCCGAATGGCGGGCCTCAAGGATGGACGTGTGGACGCGTGCTGCTTCCTCTTCGGAGATCAGCGAGCCGAGCCGGGTGTCTTCTTCCTTGGGGTTGCCCACGGCGATCGCTTCGACCTTCGGGACCAACGCATCCAGGAAGTCCTTCTCCACCCGACGGTCAACGATGACCCGCTGAACGGAAATGCATACCTGCCCGGCGTTGACGTAGCCGCCGGCAGCCACCGCGGTCGCGGCGAGTTCGAGGTCCGCGTCCGGCAGGATGATCACCGGGCATGAGGCCCCCAACTCGAGGGACAGTTTCTTCACTCCCGCGATCGAACTGATGCGCGTCCCGGTGCTGGTGGATCCGGTGAAGGACACCTTGCGGACCCGCGGGTCCGTCACCAGGACGTCGCCGAGGGAGCTGCCGGGTCCGGTGATCACGGACAGGGCTTCAGGCGGCAGGCCGGCGTCGACGAAGCACTGTGCCAGCTTCAGCGCCGTCAGCGGCGTTGCGCGGGCGGGTTTAAGTACGACGGCGTTACCGGCTGCCAGCGCGGGTGCAATTTTGTGCAACACCAGCAGGGCCGGGTAGTTGAAGGGTGTGATCGCGACGACGATGCCCACGGGCTGCCGCAACGTGAAGCCGATCTTATCCAAGCCTGTCCCGGCGTTTGCGTCCAAAGGAAGCGTGGAACCATACAGCTGGCTTCCCTCATAGGCAGCAAGGCGGATGATGTTGCCGGAGCGGCTGGCCTCGCCCCGCGCCTCCGTGATGGGCTTCCCGGTTTCGGCGCTAATGGTCTGGGCGATGTCCTCGGCGCGTTCATCCGCCAGGGCGGCTGCCCGCAGGAGGATGTCGACGCGGACATGGGCCGGCGTGGTCCTTTGCAGGTGGGCGCCGATCTCGGCCCGGTCAAGTGCCGCCTGGGCGTCCTGGACCGTCGCCACGGGGACTGTGTCGATCGTCCGGCCGTCGAAGGGCGAGCGGACTTCCTCGGTCCTGCCGTCGGCGGCACCGCGCCAGTTTCCAGCTATTAGCATTTCCATGGTTGCTCCATCAGGTTGTGAACTTTTGCGCTCAGTGGCGCTTGGCGTTGCTTTCGTATGCCGCGTCAGCGACTTCGGCGACTTCGGCTTGGACTTCTTTGAGGGCTTGGGTGTGTCCGCCGAGTTGTTCGAGTTCGTGGGCGAGTTCGGCCAGTTCCGCGCCGCCGGCCATCTGGGCGGTCAGTTCGTCCAGGGTGATGTCCTTCTTGTCGTAGTAGCCGATCGACTTGCCGCGCTTGAGCAGCAGGAACCGGTCCCCGACCGGGAAGGCGTGGTGCGGGTTGTGGGTGATGAAGATGACGCCCAGTCCCCGGTCGCGGGCCTGCAGGATGTAGCGGAGCACCACACCGGACTGCTTGACGCCCAGGGCGGCGGTGGGTTCGTCCAGGATCAGCACCTTCGCCCCGAAATACACGGCCCGGGCGATCGCGACGCATTGGCGTTCACCGCCGGAGAGCTGGCCGATGGGTTGTTCGACATCGCGCAGGTCGATGCCCATCTCGGCCAGTTCCTTCAGGGTGATGTCCTTCATTTTCTGGACGTCCATGGACTTGAACGGCCCGAACCCGGTGGTCAGTTCCGAGCCGAGGAAGAAGTTGCGCCAGATCGGCATCAACGGGACCACGGCCAGGTCCTGGTACACGGTGGCGATGCCGGCGTCCAGGGCGTCGCGGGGCGAGTTGAACTTCCGCTCCTGGCCCATGATCTTCAGGGTCCCGGCGTCGTGCTGGTGCAGGCCGGCGATGATCTTGATCAGCGTGGACTTGCCGGCGCCGTTGTCCCCCAGCACGCAGGTGACGCGGCCGTTGTCCACGGCCATGGTCACGTCCCGCAGGGCGATGATGTTCCCGTAGTGCTTGCCCACGCCGTCCAGGGAGAGCAGGTGCACGGGGGTGTGGGTCAGCGGGTCCTTCTCGTCCTTGAGCAGGGTCTGCTGGTCGATCTGTTTGGCATTCATTTCTTCGGCGGCCTTTCTACTTGAGCTCTGCGCGGCGTTTGACGATGAGGTTCACGATGGTGGCCAGCAGCAGCATCAGGCCCAGGAAGAACTTGAACCAGTCCGGGTTCCACTGCGCGTACACGATGCCCTTGTTCGCCATCCCGAAGATGAACGCGCCGATCGCCCCGCCCACGGCCGAACCGTAGCCGCCGGTGAGCAGGCAGCCGCCGATGACCGCGGCGATGATGTACAGGAACTCGTTGCCCACACCCTCGCCGGACTGCACCGCGTCGAACGCGAAGAGGTTGTGCATGCCCAGGATCCAGCCGCAGAACCCGACCGCCATGAACAACCCGATCTTGGTCTTCGTGACCGGCACACCCACGGCGCGGGCCGCGTTCGCGTCCCCGCCCACGGCGAAGATCCAGTTGCCGACCTTCGTGCGCAGCAGCACCCAGGACGCGACCGCGACCAGGATGATCCAGAAGAACACCGTGATCTTCACCTCGACCCCGCCGATGCTGATCGAGGAAGCGAACACCGCATGGGCCGAATCGAAACCGTCCAGCTTCGAAATCGACGGGGAAGACACCGAGCCCCCGATCAGCCGGGTCAGGGCCAGGTTCAGGCCCGTGAGCATCAGGAACGTCGCCAGCGTCACGATGAAGGACGGCAGCTTCGTCTTGACCAGGATCCACCCATTGATGAAACCGATCGTCAGGGAAACCAGCAGGGCAATGACCACCCCGACCCAGGCGTTCATGGAGAAATACCAGCTGAACAACGACGCGGTCAGGGCCGAGGAAATCACGGCCACACCGGTGGAGAGGTCGAACTCGCCACCGATCATCAACAACGACACCCCCACCGCCATGATCCCGATCGTCGAGGAACCATAAAGGATCGTCGCCAAAGCATTCGGCTGGGTGAACGTCCCGGACACCGAAGCAAAGAAAATGAAGAGGACAACCGCCCCCACCAGGGCACCGACCTCAGGACGGGCCATCAACTTGCTCAACGGGCTCCGCTTCGCGACCCGCTCATCCGCGGCAGTTTTGGGTGCCGGGGCAGTAACTAAAGCCATGGAACACACTTCCTTCTCTGTCAGCTCGCGCGGCAAGGAAGTCTTGCCGCGCGAGCTGAACCATCATCGGATTAGCGGATGCCCTGCTGAACGAACTTCAGCACATCGGAAATATTGGACTTGTCGACGATCGTCGGGCCCGTGAGGACAGGCTGGCCGCCACCGATCTTGAAACCACCAAGCTTGTTCTGCCAGATCGCGTCAATGGACATGTAGCCCTGGAGCCACGGCTGCTGGTCCACAGTGAACAGGACCTTGCCATCGTTGATCGCCTGCGCCAGCGCAGGGTTCAGGTCGAAGCTGGCCACCTTGATCGGGCTGTTGGCATCTGCCACGGCTTTGATAACGGTCAAGGTGATAGGGGCGCCGAGCCCGATGATCACGTCAGCATCCTTGCTGGCCTGGAGCTTCGCCGTCGCGGTGGACTGCACCGCCGTCATATCGGCCCCGTTGACATACAGGATCTCAGTGCCCGGCACCTTCGTCTTCACACCCGCGCACCGCTGTTCGAGTTGCACCTGTCCCTGTGACTGGATCACGCAGATCGGGTGCTTGTAGCCGCCCCCTGCCAGCTTGGCGCCGACCGCCTCGCCAGCCAGGGTCTCGTTGGATCCGAAGTGGGTGAACGCCCCCATCTGCGCGGAGACGTCCCCACCAGCGTTGAAGCTCACCACCGGGATGCCCGCGTCGGTGGCCTTCTTCAGGACGTCCTTCATGGCGCCCGGGTTGGCGATCGTAACCGCGATGCCGTCAACCTTCTGGTCGATGGCCTGCTGCACCAGCTGGGACTGGCGCCCCGCGTCGGCATCACTCGTGTAAAGAACCTCGACGTTGTCTTTCGCTGCCGCGGCCTCCGCACCCTTGCGCACGATGTCCCAGAACGTGTCGCCAGCCTCGGCGTGGGTAATCAGCGCCACCTTGATCCGCGGAGTGCTTGCCGCCTGCCCACCACCGGCGGCATTGGCGGTGTCGGCCGGCTTCCCGCCCCCGCTTGAGCATGCTGCCAAGGCCAGAAGCGGTACTACGGCCAGCGCCACTGCGCCCCGCCGCCAATTGAACTTTGCCACGTGAGATCTCCTTTGATGTCGCGTACTTCGACCGTCGACCCCATTGCTGTGCCTTCTAAGGCATGGTGGGAGGACGGAACCATCTAGCTGTGAACGGATGTGATCCACATCGCTTTGTGGAACGCTCCAACGCTAAATCAAGGCTTGACCAATTGTCAATGGAGCGTTCCAATTAGATGGTGACTGGGTATCCACGCCCTCACCTGCCGCAACTAGCCGCGCACCGGCGCGAGGAGAACGATGACGTACTCAAGCACCCCCGAACTAATCGCGACCTGCTGGACCAGCGCAGGGAATATCGCGCCGTTGAATAGCCCAGAGATCAGTCCCGTCCCCATCGTCGAGCGTTTGGAAGCAATCGCCTCAACCGGATGGGCAGGCTTTGGATTGGCGTACGACGACCTCGTCGCTGCAAGGGACACCATCGGTTTCTCCGGGCTCAAGAATCTCATTGACCAAGCAGGCTTCCGCCACGTCGAAGTCGAGTTGCTCACCAACTGGTGGGACGACTCCCTGTCCCATGAATGGATGCCGCAGTTCGAGCTGCTCCTTGACGCCGCCGAAACACTGGGGGCGCGCTTCATCAAGATTGGAACAGCGTTCGGCGAGCCCTTGGATGACCTTGATTTCCTGGTGGAGCCACTGCGACGGCTGGCAACCGAGGCCTCCAAAAGAGGGACGCGCATCGCCCTCGAGCCCATGCCGTTCTCGATGGTCGGGTCGATGCCGGCTGCGGCCGAGCTGATGCGATCGGTCGACATGCCCGAATGTGGCCTGGTGGTTGACTACTGGCATGTCTTCCGGGCCGGAACGAGCTTGGAGGAACTGTCCCGAAGCCTCACCGCCGAGCAGATATTCGGCGTCGAACTCAATGATGCGGACGCGGAGATCAAGGGGACGCTCTTCGAGGACACCCGGGACAATCGCCGTCTTTGTGGAGAAGGAGACCAAGACGTCCCCGGGTTTATCAAAACGCTCCAAGCCATCGGTTTCAAAGGGCCATGGGGTGTGGAAATCCTCTCCGAACAGCACCGCTCACGTCCCGTTCGCGAAGCGCTGGAATCCGCCCGTTCGACGGCGCTGCGATGCTTCCCGGCGTGACGAGCCTTTCGGGCACTTCGGCCGCGACAAAAGCGGTCGCCAAAAGGATGCACCTCCAGCATGACTGGGTGGCGCTACTCGGCGAAGTGATCCAGATCAGGGTGGATGACAGGACAGTCCGCACCGGTCGCGTCGACGGCGTCACCCCGGACGGAGCCATCCTATGGATCGAGGGACACGGCGCCGAGCCCCGCACGATGTTCGAGCGCTGCGAAGGGTTCACCGCTTGGATCGATTACAAATGGGATTCCGGGGGATGCCGCTAGCCTCGCTACGACCAATAACAACTGCCAGCGCGACCCGCAAAGAAACGTTGTGACCCAACTAATGGCGCGGATCTTGGGGTGTTGATAACTTCTCAATGATCGGCTGAATTGATTGGTGGTGTCCCGTTGCGATCAATCATGGCCCATTTCCGTGCGCTCAATACCGTTCCACCGGCAAGCAACGATCACCTGGCTGCCGTCCGCGTCGCACTGAGCGTCGCCGTGCCGGCGCTTGTGCTTCTCGCGGTTGGCCGGGCGGACCTCATCATTTACGCCGTGTTCGGCGCCCTGACCGGCATGTACGGCCGTGCCGAGTCACACCAACTGCGGCTCAAGCACCAAGCGCAAGCCGCTGCCGTGCTCTTGGCCGGCGTCTCGGTGGGCACGTTCTTGTCCGTCTCGCACATCCATTCATGGGGATTGGTAGTAGTCGAGGCGCTCTTGGCAGGCGTGGGCTCGCTGTTCTCGGACAAGGTACGGCTCAAGCCCAACGGCCCGTTCTTCGGAATCCTGGCCCTGGGGGCATGCGCTTCCGTTCCCGCGACCATCCCCTTCATTGCCGCGGTCCTGATCTGCGCGGCATCGGCAGCGTTCTCGATAATGGTCGGTTTTGCCGGGTGGCTTCGGTACCGGGTGTGGAAACGTGGCGCCATCCGGGATATTCCGGCATTCAGCACTCAGCTACGCCAGGCAGCCGGGCTTCACGCGGCCCGGTATGTGCTCGCCGTCGGCGCGGCAGGTGCTTGCGGGGTGCTCACGGGCAGCGGGCATCCGCACTGGGCCATGGCCGCCGCCGCCGTTCCGCTCGCCGGAGCCGATATGCCCAGCCGGCTACATCGCGGCATCCACCGCATCGTGGGGACGTTCCTCGGCTTGGCGATTGTCGCCGTCGTGCTCTTTCCAGGTCCGCTGTCCCCGCTGCACTATTTCCCAGGGCAAACCACCGTCATCCTTGCCCTGCTGGTGATCGGCTTCCAGTTCCCTACTGAGCTGTTCATGAGCAGGCACTACGGCTGGGCGATGGTGTTCTTCACCCCGGTCATCCTGCTGATGACCCAACTGGCTGCGCCCGCGGACCCTGGCGTGCTCGTCCTGGAACGCGGGGTGGAGACGTTCGTGGGAGCCGTGATCGGGATTGCGGTGGCGGTGCTGGTCCAGGTGCCCCGGCTTGCTTCGCGGCGCAGATCTATTTCAGAGGCCTCCGGGGCGGACCCGACGTAAGCTTCGCCGGCAGGAAACGCATGACAGCGGTGATCGCTTTGTAGCGTTTCGTCGGGATGGATACCCCTTTGCCCTTGGCGTTGTCTTCCAGTCCTTCCCGGACAACCCGCTCGGCCTTCAGCCACAGGAAACGCGGGGCCACTGACTTGTCCATGCCCATGCGATCGTGGAATTCCGTGTGGGTGAAGCCCGGGCATACCGCGGTGACTTTCACTCCGCTGCCGGCATAGGCAGTGTTCGCCCAACGGCTGAAGCTGACTTGCCAAGCCTTGGCTGCCGAATAGCTTCCCCGGTTCGCGAACGCCGCAACGCTCGCGACGTTGATGATCCGGCCCGACTTGCGTGCCAACATCACCTCCAAGGCCGCGTGGCACAGCTCCATGGGTGTCTGGACATGAAGCCGCAGATGCCGTTTTTCGTCTTCCAGATCGTTCTTTTCGAAAGAGCCCAGCAAACCGATTCCGGCATTGTTGACCAGCACATCCACAGGCCGCGAGGCGTCACGCAGCCTGGCCGCGACGGCCTCAACCCCGACGTCGGAGGTCAAGTCCGCGGGGAGGACCTCCACCGAGATACTGAAGTCCCGCTCAAGGACCTCAGCGCTTGTCCGCAACCGCCCTTCGTCGCGGGCCACGAGGACGAGGTGATGACCTGATTGGGCCAGTTGGCGGGCGAATTGAGCACCGAGTCCGGCAGTAGCCCCGGTGACCAAGGCGGTGAGTTCGTTGGCACGAGTTGTCATGCGCCCAGACTAGCCCCGTTGACCGTCCGTGTGGCGGGTGCCGTCTCGACGGCGGTACTCGTGCATTGCCCACCCTCGCGGTAGAGTGCCTCAAAAGTGAGCCGCACAAGCCCGAGGGGCGGGACAACGGCCGCCAAACCCGGGGGGAACGGACAATGGACGAGGCTCATGCCAGGATTGAATTCCGCGAAATCGACGAGCACGGAAATGCGCTGGAGCATCACTTGGAGAACCCTGAAGCGACTACGAGGGCCTCGGTGAACCCGTTCATCATCGGGCTATGGGTGCTGGAGCTGGCGCTCGTCATAGCCATCATGGTGATCATCAATGAGGCAATGACCCCGTACACCCCCAGTCCGGGAAATACGATGCCGATGGCTTACGTCCTGACAACCATGACCACACCGCTTCTCCAGGCCGCCGCTCTGATCCTGGCGACACTGCTGTTCTGGCACGCATGGCAATGGCAGAAAAAGAAAGCGCAGAAGTAGGCACCTGCCTGAAATGGCAGGACAGAAGCGGCGGGAATTCGGCTTGCTTACGGCAGAGACGGAAGTGGCGTGCGGCTGGGGTCTCAGATCCAGCCGCACGCCGTGTAGGGATCCTTAGATCCCTACACGTGCCCCAGGCCGTGAGTCGCATGGGGGCGCACGACCGCATAGGGCACGGCCTGGCATTCCGGTCCGTCGAGAACGGAGCCTCCGTAGCGGCCCCCAACAGGTCCGCGAGGAGCCTCGCATCCTCGTACGCCAGGCACTAACTATGTGTCGCCGGGGAGTGAATCGTGTCGCGAACCTCGCGAGATATCTGCGGAAGTCCGTCGAGGCCGATATTTGGCTTGCTCAAGTGGCCCAATGCAGGGGCCATGACTTAGCTGGCGGGGTGGTCATCCGGCACCGAACCGGTGAGATCAACGATGCGCCCGTTGGCCGCGGCCTCGCGCACTGACCAGATCGCAGCGATTGCCGCATCCTCGTCATTGAATGCCTTGGAGGTGAGGAGCACGTCCCCATTTCCGGTAATAAGTTGGAACCGCAGACAGGCATCCGCGTCAACGTAGAGATTGAATTGTGAGGCCATTGTGGTGCTTCCTTGTCTGGGGGTAGATGCGCCCCGGGCCTTTGCACGCCCCAGGCCTTTGGATTCATCGGACTCGTCGACGGTTCCAGGCAAGAAAAGCCAGGTAGAAGGCCAGCAAGCCTCCCACGAAGTAGACGATCCAGTACGGGAATCCAATGTTGGCTTGGCGCCCTGCCAGCGTTTTCTGTTCCGGTGCGTCTTTGGGGATGTCTGCGATCCGGGATGCGTGAACTAGGAGCCGGTGCGAGTTCACTCCGATGGGGGTACACGTTACCAAAGTGATGGAGTCCTCCCCCGCGGTGATTTTCAGTGAGGAAATGTCATCCGGTTTGACCACTTCGATCCTGTTTACCTTGTAGAGGAACGTGTGGTCCATGACTTCGGTGGAGAAGATGTCACCCGTTTTCGCGCTGTGGAGGGGATTGAAGAGTTCCGCATTCGGAATCCCCGAGTGCGATGTCAGGACGCTGTGCGTGCCCGGGCCGCCTACGGGAAGGGAGGAGCCGTAGAGGTGGCCCACGCCTTTGGCTAGAACGTCATCGCTGGTTCCGTGGAAGATCGGCAGATCAATGTTCAGGGACGGGTAGCGGAATCTTCCGACCACGTCGTCGTTGGCTACGTTCAACTGGCTCTGATAATCCCGCAGCTGCCCTTCCAATGCCGGCATCGGGGCCTGGGCGGAGTAGGGGTCCCGCAGTTGTCCGCCGGGGATCCGGGAGTTGTATTCGCGTGCCCGGTCCAACACTTTCGTCCGGGCCGAGGGTTCAAGCTGTTCGACTTCCTGCGCATAGCCGGAAAGTTGGCTGCTGTGGGATATCGAGCTGAACCAGTCAGCTGCCTGGGGGTAAAGGACCAGGCCCAGGCCGATTGCGGCGATGACCATCATCGTGAAAAGCCTGCGGTCAGCAAGACCTGATCGGATGCGCTTGCTTCCCGCCGCCGGTCTCCGCGTCCTATGGCGCCGAGGAGGGCCTTCCGGGCCAGGTTCGGAACCCTCCATGAATTCTTTGAGGGTTTGGGTCATTGGGGCCTCTTGCTTTGATGGACGGGAGCGGTATGGGGCATCCACCATACTGGTGGATGACCCATACCCTGCATCAAGGGATGCGGGTCAGCGAGGGGTGTTTACTTTGCCTCGTTGCGCTTCCGTCGGCCGGTGACCATGAAGAGACCGGCGCCTGCCAGCACGAGGATCCCTCCGGCGGTCAGGGCCCAGGTTCCCACACCACCGGTGAGGGGCAGCTGGAACCCGGCGTTATGCGGGACGTTGTTGATCGTCACTGTGACCACTGACGGGTCGTTGCTGGTGACCGTGGTCTCGACCGGCTGGGCGAGCAGCTCGTAGCCGGACGGGGCCTTGGTCTCCACAAGCCAGTAGCTCTGGTAGCCGGGCTGGCCCGGGGTCACTGTTGCCCCGTTGGCCCAGTTGGAGTAGCGCAGTCCGGAGATCACCAGGTTGCCGCTGGCATCGGTGGTCCAGGAACTGACCCCTCCGACGCTGATCGCGTTCGTGCCGGCCAGGGCGTCGGCCTGGGTCGGGTAGACCGAGAACACGGCGCCGGCCAGGGCCGCGGAGCTCTGGGAATCCTTCTTGTGCAGCACGATGTCGCCCCACTTGGTAATAACTGGAGGAGTGACGACCGGACCGTTGGGCTGGCCCGGAGTGATGGCGAAGCTGGCCGCGTTCGGGTAGACAAGAGCCGTGTTCGCGATCTCACCGACCGTACTGACGGTGGTGTTCACTGTGACCAGGACCTTGGCCGTGGGGTTGGCCGCGAGCACGGCCCGGCCGGTGGCGGTGAAGTCGACCGTGAGGGTATTCGTGGCCGTATCGAACGCGACCGTGTAATCGGTGTTCAACACCAGTGCCGCGTTGTTCGAAAGCGCAACTGTCGAGCTGGTGTAGCTCAGCTTCGAATCGAGCTTATCGACAATCCGGTACCCATCGATCGGGTTGACGTTGGGAATGTCGGACGTGATGGTCCACGTTACCGCGTCACCGAGCTTGATCGCGGAGGCGTCGTTCACGGTCTTCGTCGCTGTAGTCACGGCGTTCTTGGGGTAGACGTTCACGTCATACAGCCAGCCGTTCCCGCCCGCGGGGTCCGTCATTGGAAGGGTCACCAGGAACGGGGCCGAGGGAGTGATACCGGCAGGATAGCCGGTCTCCGTCACCAGATACAGGCCCAGCGGAAGGTTCCCCAGGCTCGCCGTTCCGCTCGCGTCCGTCGTGGTCGTGGAGCCCGGGGTGGCCGCCTGCGCCGCGGCCTGGGCCGGCGTCAAGGCTGCCGCGGCAGTCCAGCCGGCGTTGGTCGTCAGGTCAATGTTGTTGACCTTCTGCACCGTGAACGTCACCCCGGCCATCGGGGTCAGTGCCGCGGTCTGGGCCGGGGTCAGTGCCGTTCCATCGTTGGGCAGGTTCGTCGGCGTCGCCGGCTTCTCGTACTTATGGATTGTCAACGAACCTGTCTTGGACGGATCGATGTTCGCGGTGTTCGCCGCGTGTGCACCTCCGGCTCCGAGGGCGAGCATCCCAGCTGAGGCTATTGCGGCCAGAGAGGCTCTTATGCCGCGCCTCACCTTCGATGATTTCATCGTGTTCCTTTCTTGTTTCCCCCATTGATTTGCGCGGAGCTGCGCTAAGGAGTTTGGGTTTGTGGGGTCTTGTTCGCTCGCCTGAAGACGATGAGGGCGAGGGAAGTCATGAGCGCGAGGATCCCGAGAACCGTTCCGCCGAAGATGCCGGCAGTGCCTGGCCCACCGGCGAATGGAAGCTTGACGGACGCCATATCCAGAACAGTGATGGTCCGGTTGTTTGCTGTTACTGACGTTCCTGCGGTGGCCGGGTCCAAGGCGATGCTGCCGTTCGGCGCAATGGTGAACTTCACGGGGGTGGCCAGAAGCGAGTAGCCGACCGGGGCTTTGGTTTCGAGCAGCCAGTAGGTCCCAGGAAGCAAATTCCTGACCTCGACCAGTCCGGGTGACCCCGATACTGGGCTGTTCACTCCGACGACGGTGGGACCCATTTGCCCTGCAGCATCGTTGTGGATCTCAAAGGTCGAGCCGGTCAGCGGGACGGTGGAACCCTGGGTTGTCCCGGGTCCTGCCTTTTGCACGAACAGGTGGCCGGTAGTCGGATTCGTGGTGAAACATGCAGGGTCAAGTGGCGCCGAGCCTCCGGTGACGCATCGTGCCGGAGGGACGATCCCGTTGCCGGTTGCCCCGTTCTTCACGGTGACGAGCCATGCATTCGCGTTGACCGTCACCGAGTAGGTCAACACTGCCGTGCTGTTGCCGGGCAGAGTGAATGAAGGAGTCGCCAACGTGCTGCCGGTACCCGGATCCGGGACTGCGAGGGGTGTACTGCCATTGACGGTCAGATTCGCGGACCCGGCGGTGAACGTGGCGTTGTTCAGTACCTGGCTCAGGTCATCGGTGAGGATGACACCGGTGATGGGATTGGCGGTGGAGTTGGTGGCGGTCACCGTATACGTGATCACCCTGTTTGCGCTTGGATCGCCCGGGTTGATGGAGGTTCCGGAAGCAGGGGATGCTGTCTTGCCCAGGGTCCACACGCCCACGGGATTGACCGTGCAGGTGGCACTTCCGGCCGGGCAGCTCGTTGGCGGAGTGATGGTGGTTGATGGTGTCAGGTAGTTCTCGAGCGAAGCATCACCCAGATTGCCGGCGCTATTGACCTTCACCTGATACGTGACGACGCTCTTCGCGCCGGCAGCGACGGTGCCCGTGACGGCCAGGGTTCTCGGCGCT
Source organism: Arthrobacter sp. FW306-2-2C-D06B (assembly GCF_021789175.1). Taxonomy (NCBI): domain Bacteria; kingdom Bacillati; phylum Actinomycetota; class Actinomycetes; order Micrococcales; family Micrococcaceae; genus Arthrobacter; species Arthrobacter sp. FW306-2-2C-D06B. The sequence continues at coordinate 194,860 of NZ_CP084560.1, read as the reverse complement.
GCCCCCGAGTTGTTCGTGACAACCAAGGGAGTCCCGCTCGTGGCCGTCGTGGTGATGGAGTTGGCTACGAGAGTCGAGGCATCCAGAACGTCCGCGAGCCAGTCGGTGTAACTGACTGCAGCCGGGGCGGTGCCGGTGGTGTTGTCAAAGGACAGCGAGTAGCTCAGAACCTGCCCGGGCTGGACCATGGTCCCGGCCACCGGATCCACGTTTTTGGAGGCCACCAGATTGGGCGTCAGGGAGTCACAGGCGGAGTTGTCCGTCGTCGGGCCCTGCTCCTGGCCAGCCGGCAACGCAACCGAGTTGAACAGACCTGTCCCCGGGCCGGCGCACGCCGGCAATGGAGTGGTGTTGGTGTAGTGGAACGTCACCGCGAGGTTGAAGGTCTGCGTGACCCCTGGACCGATGGCAGAACCCGCCGGAGCCAGGGTGTAAGGACCGGCGGTCGACGACGACCCACCAGCAGGAGCACCGCTCCCGGTAGTCGTCCAAGCAGCACTCGTTGCAGCCAGGTTCGGGGCGAACGCCGGAGTGTCGGCCAGGGTGCCGTAGGTCCCGGCCACCGAGCCGGTGTTGGCCACGGTGACGGTGTAGTTGGCGACAAAGTTGCCGTTCGCATCCGGACCGGTGACCGTGCCGGGCTGCTTGGCTACGTTGATGATCGGCTGGGCGGTGTTTGACAGGGTGCAGGTAATGTTCGCCCCGGCCACCGGGGTGATGGCCAGCGAACCGCTGAACGCTGCACCGACGGGCAAACCGGTCTGCAGGCTGAACGAGTCCGTACAGGTAATGGTGCCGGCATAGTTCGCAAGGTTGGCCGTACCGGCGGCCGCTTCGGTCAGGGTATACGCGGTTCCAGCGGTGGCCACGTAGGCGCCGGTGGTGCCGGTTCCCGCAGTTACTGACGATCCCGTACCTGTCGTGGTCGAGTTGGTCGTGTTGTTAACCACCGCGCCTGCCGCCCCGCCGGTGCGGATCTGCACGGCGAACTGGTCCGTTGCCGCCTGACGCGGTGCTCCGAGGGCCTTGGTCAAGGTGATCCGCGGCGCCCGGACGGTAAGAGTGGCGTTCGCGGGCGGGTTGAGGTTGGTCACGATGTTCGCGGGACCGTTGACATACGTCCCCTCTCCAGCTGCCGTCACATTGAACGTGATGGTGCAGGATGCCTGCCCTACGGCAAGATCACCGCCCGTGGCCGTGAAGGTGTTCGATCCGGCGGCTCCCGTTTTGACGAATGCGGCACCGGTCACCTGGGCACACGTTCCGCCGATCGCGGGGTTAGGGGCGATCACGACGCCGGCGGGCAGCGTATCGGTGATGCTCCAGTCGTTCTTCGCCTTCAGGTCGCTGGTATTGGTCACGGTGAGCGTCACGGTGGAGGCCTGGCCGGGGGCAATGAGCGCAGGACTGAACGACTTGTCCAACTGCGGGGTCACGTCGACGATCTGGGGCAGGTCGAACGCCACGTCGTTACCCGAGCCACTGGTCTGGGCGTTGTACAGAGACAGCCCGAGGTTCGCGGTCGTTCCGGTCGGAATCATGTACGCCGCTGACTGCAATTTGGTCACCTGAGTCGACCAGTCAGTGGAACTGGTGCATGGGTTCAGCCCGGAGCTCAGCACGATCGGAGTGCCGTTCACGAGAAGACTGAACGTCTCCTGAGGTTGACTGGCGCCGCCCTGGGCAGGACAGTTCACAGCCGCGAAATAGGCCGACACGGCGTAGTAGTGCCCGGCGATCGCGGGAATGGTCTTCACTGTGCGGAATTCCGTGCCGGCTGTGATGGAACCGCTCAAGGCATTCGTGTACTCCGTCAGAGCCTGATTCGTTTGTGCTTGCGCCGGGCTCTGCCCCTGCGCTACGCCGAGCGCTTGGGCCATGCTCCGTAGCGAGGGCCACGTCGTGCCGAGGTTGCGCTGGCAACCAGCGTCTGAGGCCGGAGGGTTGGGCGTGGTCCAACTCATGATCCAGCCGTTGCACTGGTTTCCAGCCGGCGTCCATTGCGGGTCCGCCGTGTACGTCGAGAACGCGGCTGCCGCACCGCCGGTGTAGTTCAGGATGTTGATGGCAGCCGCCGAAGCATCCTGACTGCTGAAGTCTTCGGTGTAAACCGGCGTACCCGCCTGAGGCACTCCCGGGGTTCCCGGCGTCGTCGCATATGCGGGTGAAAGCAGGGTGCCGCCCAAGCCAAGGCCGACAATCGTTGTGGTGAGGAGAATTGCCAGTAGCTTGGCTGGAAGGGACTGCTTCATAGGCTTTCTTGCTTCACTTTCGGGAGCGGGCACGCAGGTGGTCTCTAGCCATCAAGTGCGCGCTTCCGGCGGTTCGTGTCGCAGAAAACGGGTTCAATTTTTTGAATGAAGTGGGGGAGAAACGGCCACCCACTGGAACAGTGGGTGCAACTCGTAGATCGTGACGCGAAAATTGGAATCTATTTTCGGAGCGTGAGATCCCTTGGTCATGTCCCGGGCGGCCCGCAGCCGCCTATTTGGCTTCGGCCGGCTTCCGGCGGCCGGTGGCCATGAACAGGCCTGCTCCTGCCAGCACGAGGATCCCGCCGGCGGTCAGGGGCCAGGTTCCCGCACCCGTGAGTGGCAGCTGGAATCCGGTGTTCTGCTTGATGTTCCCGATCGTCACCGTCACGGCGGAGGGATCGTTGCTGGTGACCGCTGTCTCGACCGGCTGGGCGAGAAGCTCGTAGCCGGCCGGGGCCTTGGTCTCCACAAGCCAGTAGCTCTGGTAGCCGGGCTGGCCCGGACCCACGGGTTTTCCGTTGGCCCAGTTGGAGTAGCGCAGTCCGGAGATCACCAGGTTGCCGCTGGCATCGGTGGTCCAGGAACTGACCCCTCCGACGCTGATCGCTTTGGTGCCGGCCAGGGCATCGGCCCGGCTCGGGTAGACCGAGAACACGGCACCGGACAGGGCCGCGGAGCTCTGGGAATCCTTCTTGTGCAGCACGATGTCGCCCCACTTGGTGGTGCTTACGGGAGGAGTGAGGACGGGACCGCCGGGCTGGCCCGGAGTGATGGCGAAGCTGGCCGCGTTCGGGTAGACAAGAGCCGTGTTCGCGATCTCACCGACCGTACTGACGGTGGAGTTCACCGTCACCAGGACCTTGGCCGTGGGGTTCGCAGCCAAGATGGCCCGGCCGCTCGCGGTGAAGTCGATCATGAGCGTGTTCGAGGCCGTATCGAACACGACCGTGTAATCGGTGTCCAACACCAGTGCCGCGTTGTTCGAGAGCGCCACCGCCGAGTTCGCGTAGCTCAGCTTCGAATCGAGCTTGTCGACAATCCGGTACCCATCGATCGGATTGACGTTGGGGATATCTGACGTGATGGTCCACTGCACGTTGTCGCCGAGTTTGACCACCGACGCATCATTCACGGTCTTCGTCGCGGTGGTCACGGCGTTCTTGGGGTAGACGTTCACGTCATAGATCCAGCCGTTCCCGCCCGCGGGGTCGGTCATGGGAAGAGTCACCAGGAACGGGGCCGAAGGAGTCACGCCCGCCGGGTAACCGGTCTCCGTCACCAGATACAGGCCCAGCGGAAGGTTCCCCAGGGTCGCTGTTCCGCTCGCATCGGTCGTGGCCGTGGAGCCCGGAGTGGCCGCCTGCGCCGCGGCCTGCGCCGGAGTCAAGGCGGCCGCCGCAGCCCAGCCCGCATTCGTCGTCAGGTCAATGTTGTTGACCTTCTGCACCGTGAACGTCACCCCCGCCATAGGTGTCATTCCCTCCAACTGGGCCGCAGTCAGGGCCATTCCGTCGTGAGGCAAGCCGGTCGGCGTCGCCGGCTTCTCATACTTATGGATCGTCAGGGAACCCGTCCGCGGAATGGGTGTCGTGATGCCGGTTCCGGGATCAGCCACCCTTACCGTCGCCTGCGGCATAGGAGCCGCTTCGGGAGCGATGGGCACGGGCGCAAGGGGTCGCGGCACCGCTATGGCGGGCGGGTCCGGCGTCGGCACCGGGCTTGGCGGGGGTGCCGTCGGGGCACGTTCCGGCGCGGACTGCGGGGCTGACGGAGCGATGCTCGGAACATCGGCTTCAGCGATGGGCGCCGGGCTAGTCTGTCCAAGCCACATGAGGATGCCTGCAATCACGAGGCCTCCAAGGACCAGCGCGGCGACTGCGATCTTCCAAAATCCCCCCACCGACCGCAGTTCGGCGGCGGCCGGTTCGGCCCCTCCCGTAACGAACTGCTCGGGAAGGAACGGCTCCGGGAGAACCCCTCCAGAAAGAAGGGTCTCCAGCATTGCGGTTCCGGGGAGGAATCCGGCGGCCGCTGCCGGTGTGAAGACCACCCCGACAACCAAGGGGAAAACAAGCGCCCTCATGCCTGCCTGGACATCGTTGAGTTCCACCAGCACAGCCGTGCACTTCGGACACTCTTCCAGGTGTGCCCTGACCTTTTCCCGCGACGCGCGCTTCAGGCCGTCGCGGGCGTACTTTCCGAGCTGGCTCGAAAATTCAGCGCATGAGTCGTCGCTCACCACCGTCACGTGGTTTTGCAAGTAGGCCTGCCGGAGCCCCTCTCGCGCCCGGATCACGAGCGACGAGACGCCGTTGGGGCTCAATCCGATGAAGGGTGCGGCAGCGGCAGGTTTCAGGCCTTCGATGTCCACGTGCCAGAGGGCCGCCTGCCAGCGTTCCGGAAGCGATCTGAACGCCTTGGCCATGGTGGTGGACTCAAAAGCGTCTAGAACGGTGTCCGCGTCCATGGCAACGGTATCCAGGACGTCGACGTCGCCGACGACTTGAGTACGCCTGGCCTTCCGGTTCCGGTCGTAGGCAATTCGCCGCACTGCAGTCAAAAGATAGGATCGAAAGAACTGGTCCGGTCCCTTGCCCTCGGTGAGGGCCTGGAAAATCGAAGCAAACGCCTCGGACACAACGTCGTCGGCGTCGCTGACATTGTCCGTCTGGGCGCGGGCAACAAATTGGGCAGCTGCCACGTGTCGCCGGAACAGCTCATCGAAGGCGGAAGCATCACCGTCACGCACCATGGCCATGATGTGAGGGTCGCTGTGCCCGACATCCAACGATGCGTCTCCGCCAGTCGAACCGTCCTCTGAAACCTGCCCCATAGCAACCCAGTGTGACAGCCGAAATTGCATGTGACTTGAATCTTACGCCGACCCGGTTATTCGGCGGCGGCGAGTTTGACCCATGGCAACACGATTCCGGCCCGGACCACACTCAACTGACATGAACTGGCTCCGCCGTCTTCGCCGCCCACCACAAGAAGCCACAGCCGGGCGTGAAGTTCCCGCACTCCACCCAGGACCGCTCTCCCGAAAGAAAGATGTCGGGAATATTGTCCTCGTTTACGGGGCAGACAAGTCGGTGGCGGCCCAGGGGGAGACCATTATATTCAGCGCATGGATCATCAATGATTCCATGGGCCAACTCCACAATGTGTGCCTCATCCTTCGCTCCTTCACCAACGAAGGAATGGAGAGCCTTGATTACACGTCGAGGCCCCTCGACAAGGACTTGCGCATCGGAACGTTGCGCGCCGGGGAATCAACAATGTTGAGCTTTTCGTATCTGGTCAGTGCCTCCGATCACCGGCACGGAGGCGAACTTATCAGCGCCATGGGAGTCACGGCCATGTCCCGCGGCCGGGTAATCCGCGACGAACACGACGCCATTGTGGCCCTCAAACAATAGATCTTAAGCAAAACTGCGTCACGATCCCGCGTCCGCACCCACTCATTAGTGACACGACACTCATTGCAGTCGACGGGAAGTTCAGATGATTCAACGCACTCCGCGAGCCCGCGACGGAAAGTCCAAGGTGTTCTACCTGACCCTTGATTGCAGGGACGGGGTCCACGCAGGGTGCGCCGTATGCCATTGCCTTTGCCATGCACACAGGCACGCGCCCTGGGTGCTGGAGCAGCACAGCCGGCCGAATGACTACTCGTTGTCCGGTTCCCCCACCGGCGGTTCCGGTGGCCAATCAACGTCGAGCTCGTAGCCCTCATGCTTGCGCAGATAGGCCGCAATGAACGGGCAATGCGGAATGATCCGCTTGCCGGAGGCGACGACGTCGTCCAAGGCAAAGTGCGCCAGGACCTTGGCCAGCCCGCGGCCTTTGAACTGCGGGCGCGTCTCTGTGTGGAGAAAGTCGATGTGGCCGGGTTTGTCCATAAACTGCGAGATCACGGCTACTTCACCGTCAACCAGAAGCTCGTAGCGGTGGAATTTGTCGTTCCTGACCGTTGTCACGTCCGGGCTGAACGACTCTGCGGTTGAATCCGTGAACTCAGTCATGAGTCGAGATTCGCACGTAAACCGGGCTCTGGCAATGGGACGGCAGGGCCGTCGGGAACCGCTGCGGAAAGGACTCCGGCCGGCACCCGTCCCAGCAGTAACACTCCCAGCGCAAAGCACGCCGCTCCCCCACCGAGAAGGGTCAGCGTGAGTCCGTTGAAGGCGGCGTCCACCACCGGAATGAAGACCACGACGCCGGCAGTCACCACCGCGACATGCGTCCTGCCGCGCGCGTGGCTGGCCGCCGTCGGGCGCTCTTCAAGCCTGCCGCACAGCAGCAGGACCGGGACGAGAAGCACGAGGACGCCCAGCAACACCAGCGGGCGGGCCCACCACCATGCGGCGGTACCGGCCTCTGGCTTGGGGAAGTCTGTGAGGAGAAGCAGCCCCGCCATGGCTGCGAGCAGCGGCAAATGCCACAGATAGACCGTCATGGACCGCCGGCCCGCCACGGCCACGACCCAACGGATCCAGCGCACCCCAGCCACCCAGGCAAGGGCGGGGCGCAGCAATTGGAGCGTTGCCGCCTGGGACAGTCCCAGTAGCAGCATGCAGAAGTTGGGCGGATTCAGGTCCACGATCATGTTTCCTGAGTAGACCCCGATCCCTGTCACGAAGCCCAACAGCAGGTTGCTGCCGACGATCAACCCCGCGAACCAGCCCCGGCTGCGTCCAGCGAAGATGCCATCGGCAATGAAGAAGCCGAATTGCTGGACCGCGCACCACACAAAGAGCATGTTGACGAAAGCGAGCATCGGAAACGCCCCGCGCAGGGAGTCAAGGGTGATCACGGCGGCCACGAGCCCGCCGAGGGTCAACCACGGGGCATGTCCGTGCAGCCTGGCCAGCAAGGGGACGCTCAATTGAGTGGCGAGGTACGCAGCCAGGAACCACAAGGGCATGCCCGCCCCAGTCGCGATGAGCTGGACCACTTCCGGGTCCACGCCAAGTAGCCGCGCGGCCCACAGCCCCACGAACATCGAGGCCAGTAGCGCCGTTGCCGGACGGATGAGGCGTAAGAGCCGCAGTTGCGCATAGTCGACGCCGGAGCCGCCGCGCGCACGCAGGCGACGCCACGATTCCAGTCCCGTGATGCCGCCAAGGACGAAGAACAGCGGCATCACTTGGAACACCCACAGGACGGGTTCGAACCAGTGCTGCTCCATGAGCGTGTTTTCGGTGGTGACGGTGCCGTCCGGGTGTAGAACCGGGCTGACCATCATGCAATGCGAGAGCACCACCAGGATGAGGCAGAAGAACCGGGCGAGATCGATCACGGGATCACGTGAGCGGCCCAATGCGGCCATGGCCACGGACGTCTTTTGTTGCCTCGAGAATCCCATTACGCTCCCTCGCGAACTGCTGAGATCATTGTCCGCCCGCTCGACGGCCGGAGCCAGAGCGGGCGGCCGGCGAGAATTCGTGGGTGCGGCCCGGGGGCTGCGTTCCGGAACGCAGCTGTGGAACCGCACCCACGGTCGCGGCTTTAGCGACGGACGTTCAGCAGCCGTTCCCGTTGCCGCGGATCGTTGGCCGCCGCGCACGCCGCCAGGGCCAGGCCGAAGGCGCCGTCCAGGACCGCCCGGTCGGCGGAAGCGGAGGAGCCGTGGGCAGCAAACTCGGCGGTGTGGTGGGCGGCGCCGCCCACGTCGTAGCCGAGCAGCGGATGAATGCTTGGGACCAGTTGCGAGACGTTGCCCATATCCGTGGAAGCTACTGGATCTTCGTTGAACGCAACAGCCCTCCCTCGGGCGGACATCGCTTCCCGGTAGGCCTCGGATAGGTACCGATCCTGCCTGAGTTCGGCGTAGGCATTGCCCATGGGCGTGACCTTGAGGGCGCTCCCGGTGGCAAGTGCGCCCGCCTCCAGGCAGCGCCGCACGCGTTCCTCGATGGTTCGCAGGTTCTTGAGGCTCGGTGAACGCATTTCCACGCTCGCCCGGGCCCGCTCCGGTATGACGTTGACGGCGCTCCCGCCTTCCGTCACGATCAACGAAACAACCGAACCGGGCGGAAGTTGCTGCCGCCCCAAGGCAATGGCCGTCTGTGCAATCACGAGCGCGTCGAGGGCATTGACCCCCTCGGACGGAGCGGCTGCGGCATGCGCGGGGCGCCCTTCATAGAGCACGTCCCACATACCCATGGCCAGGGACGAGCCGCCGATGACGTCCTCGGCGCCGGCATGGGCCATCATCGCCAGGGATACGTCTTCGAAGAAGCCCTCGCCGATGAGATCGACCTTGCCGCCGCTTGTCTCTTCCGCCGGAGTGCCGAGGACCTTGACAGTGATCCCGAGCTCGTCGGCGACGGAGGCGAGCGCGAGTGCCGCGCCCACAGCACAGGCAGCGTTCACGTTGTGTCCGCACGCGTGGCCAATGGTCGGCAAAGCGTCGTATTCAACGCACAGGGCGACCACCAGTTCACCGGTCCCGAACCGCGCGCTGAAGGAGGCAGGGAGGAGCGGCTGCGGACCGTCAAAGCCGAAGCCCGCCCTCCGGAGCAGCCCGCTAACCCGCCTGGCGGCCCGGAATTCCTGCCCGCTGAGCTCCGGATCGGCGTGGATCGCGTGGCTCAGGCCAAGGACTTCCGGCTCCCACCTTTCCAGCGCGGCGGAGACGGAGCGCTCAACGGCGGCCGAAGAGGTCGTGGCGGGCGTTGCGGTTTCCATGGAGGCGGCTTTCATGGAGGCGGCTTTCATGCGGCTGTCGCGGCTGCGTGGCGCTTCGGATAACGGGCGGCTGCTGCCGCAGCAACCAGGGCCGCGATGGCCAGGGCAATCCAGATCGACAGGAGGCCGCCCTCGCTGATGTGCCCGGACTGAACTGAAGACGAGGAGATGAGCTTCACGACGGCGGCGCCCACCGCAATGCCAACGGATAGCGCCAGTTCGTTGAGGCCGGCCGCCGTCGAGGTTTCCTCCATCGGAACGCCCTCCACGGACAGCGCCCGGGTTCCTGCCTGGTACATGCCAAGACTCAGGTTGAACATGGCGAAGCCGGTGCAGTAGCCGGCCAGGGAGCCGTGCCCAGCTGCCATGGACAGGAAGCCGCCAGCGAGCAAGAGACCGGCGAATACCAAGGTAGCGCGTTCGCCGAACAGGCTAAGCGCCTTTGAGGTCAGAAGGGAGGCGAGCAGCGAGAGCACGGATGCGGCGGCCAGGACGATGGCAATCATGAGCGGGCTGAGCCCGAAGCCGTAGCCGGTCTTGTCCGGGTTTGAATACAGGAAGATCCCGTTCGTGCCGAAATAGCTGATGGAGGCGAAACCGAAGAAGAAAGTGGCCATCGAGACCGTCCGGATGCGCGGGATGGCGAGCATCCGCAGGTCCATGAAGCGCTTCCCGTTCACGCCTCGAGCGTCCAGGACCACCCAGTAGGCCAACAGCGCGAGTCCGATGATTCCGGATCCGATGGTCTTGGCGTCCAGCCAGCCCCAGTCCGGGCCCATCGACAGTGCCACCACGAAGCCGATCAGTCCGAGGGAACATGCCAGGAGCGGCACCACGGCGAGTCCTTCGCGGGTGGGGGTCCCGGCGTCGGGCAGGACGAAGGAACAAAGCAGCCCCACAACCGCGAACGGCACCGCTACCCAGAACCCGAGGGTGGGATCGTCGACGCCGATGATCCCGGCAAGCAGGCCGCCTGCGCCAACCATGATCATGAGCATGCCGATCATCACGCTGACTCCGGTGCGGGTCTGCGCCGGGCTGCTCACCCGCAGGATGCCCATCATCAACGGGATGAAGCCAACCACACACGTGAGCATCACGACGCCGATTGTCACCGTCCACAGCGAGGGCCACAACGCCATCATGAGGACGCCGGCAGCGACTACCGCCGTCGACCAGCGGAGCACGAGCCTGTAGCCATAGCTGTCGCCGAGCCGCGAGATGATCGGTGTGAGCACGGCAAAGCTCACGTTTGAGATCAGGAAAATGCCGTTGATGGTGGGGTCATCGATCGAAAAGCTCGGCCCCAAGGCCGGGAGGATGGGGTTGAGGTAACCCTGGGTGACTCCACTGAGCGATTCGATGAGGGCCATCGCCACGATCATTCCGGTGATGGTCCGGCGTGCGACGGCCGCCGTCGCTGGAGGTGCTGTCTTGCTTGCCATGTGCTTCCTTGAGTGTTGGGGGCTTCTTTGCCTGGGCGTTGGGATGCGGGCGGGGGTGATGCGAGTCACAACGTTAGGTCCGCCGTCTACACTGGCTAGGAATTTGTTTGAAATCCTCTGAGAACCGTGAATTTTGAAGGAATCAGCCATGATCTCCGAAATTGATCTTGAGATCGTCAACGCCCTTCAGATCAATCCCCGTGCCGACTGGAGCCGCTTGGGGGATGTCCTGGGCTTGTCGGGGCCCACCGTCGCGCGCCGCTGGAACGTCCTTGCTGAGCAGGGGCTGGCCTGGATCACCCCGGCCCCTGGTCCGCGATATCTGAGTGCTGGCTGGTCGGCGTTCATTAGCCTTTCTTCACTTCCAAGCGAGAACGAAACCCTGGTTCAAAAGCTCTGCGCCGAGCCGGCATTCGGCACCGTTTCGCTGGTGTCCGGCTCCCACGATCTCTTCGTGGACTGCTTCGCCTCGAGCCACAAAGAGCTCATGGACATCGTCACCGGCTCCTTCGCAGGCCTCCCCGGAGTGACCCACCGGGAAGTCGTTTTCGTCACCAAGCTGTACCGGCAGGCTTCGGACTGGCGCAGCGGCACCCTTGAACCGGCGAGGGCCCGGCTCATGTCGGCGGATCCCCTGCCTGCCCCGGCGGCCTACGCCCCCGACCGGCTGGATGCGTCCCTCTTGGAGGAACTGGCGAAGGACGGACGGGCCAGTTGGGCGGAACTGGGAGCCGCCTGCGGCGTCTCTCCCCAAACCGCACGACGGCGGGTGGAGCGGTTCCTCGCGTCCGGCTACATGACGCTGAGGTGCGATACGTCCGTTTCCGCCCAGCAAGGACTCAGGGAAGTGAGCCTGATCCTCAACGTGCCCGCCCACCATGTTGACGCCGTCGGGCGCTATTTCGCTGCCCTGCCGAACTGCAGGCTCAGCGCCCAGGTTCTGGGCGCCCAGAATCTGCTCGTGACACTGTGGGTCCGCGACTATCTGGAGGTCCAGGGCCACGAGCGCGAACTGGCGGAGCGCGCGCCGGGAAGCGCCGTGATCTCCCGGCAAGCCGTGGTGCGAAACTACAAACGCCTCGGGCACGTGTTGGACGAGTCAGGACGCAGCCGCAGCGTGGTCCCGTTGCCGCTGTGGCGTGAAGGCTAGCTGCCCTCCTCGTCAAAAACGCTCGCTCACCTATGACGCCAAATCCCCCAACGCTCGCTCACCTATGACGCCAAATCCCCCAACGCTCGCTCACCAATGACGGGACGCGCCGCTCCCATCTGGACACCCAGACGGCAACCCGAACATTTGCCGTGCGCCGCGACGGCTCGCGGCGTTTAGTAGAGAGTGCTATCAATCCATGACAAAGGAGTCATCGTGGCACGCGCCGATTTCGCGACAGTGCAGTCAGCCCCATTTCCCCTCGCTCCAGCCGCCCTTGCCGGTGGCGCATCGCTTGGCCTCGGTTTGGCGGCGAGGCCAAACGCCGACGGCGATTCCGGGTCCGGCGGCGAGGTCCCCAGCAGCGCCTGGCGGGTGCGGGCTGACGCCTGGGAGTTCCTTGGCTACGCCGTCAAACAGCTGGCTGCCGCCACGTCGCGTTCCGGGGGCGCCCGCCAGTCGCGGGAACTGCCGCGCGAGGTTCGAAGGTTGTTGCCACTGCTGGAATCCCTCGAGATGTATTGGGCGTCTCCGGGGCAGCAATATGTCATGGAATTGCGGCGGGTCCTGGATGCCGGGGACTACCTTGAGGCGCTAAGCCTCATCGAACCGGTCGCGCGACGCGTTGCCGGCCACAACCAACACGCCCAGGAACCCGCACCGGACCCCGAACGCGAAGTGGACCGCGTTGAAGAACCCGCCGAATCACGCAAGCGGTTCGAGGTCCTCGTGATCGATGACGTCTCCAGCGTCGACCGTGAAGCCCTTCAAACAGAATTGCTCAACCAGCGCCGCCCCGCCGACGCCTTCAACTACGAGCTCGTGTTCGTGCCGAGCTTCGAGGACGCCATCGTGGCTATCTTGCTCAACCCGGACATCCAGGCCTGTGTGCTGCGGCCTGGATTCGTCCCCGACAGCAGGCAGCGCCTGAGCCGGGATGTGCGCAGCTTCCTGGACAGGTTCTTGGGGAAGTCGCTGCCCCAGCGACCGTTGGACCGCATCCTGAGCTTGGCGGAGAGGCTGGGGCAGCTCCGCCCCGAACTTGATCTCTACCTGGTGGCCGGAGTGGGGATCGAAGAACTCGCCGGTTCCTTGACCCGCCAATTCCGCCGGATATTCCGCCGCCAGGACGGACTGGAACTCCACTTGTCCTTGCTGGCCGGCATCGCGGAACGGTATGAGGCGCCGTTCTTCCATGCTGTCCAGCAATACAGTCGCAAACCCGCCGGCGTTTTCCATGCCCTGCCGGTGTCCCGTGGTGGATCGGTCATCCATTCCAAATGGATCAACGATCTCGGCGAGTTCTATGGCCTCAACCTGCTCCTTGCCGAAACCTCCGCCACCTCCGGCGGGCTCGATTCACTGTTGGATCCGCATGGGTCGCTTAAGCAGGCCCAGAAGCTGGCTGCCCGGGCTTTTGGTGCCCAGAAATCGCTCTTTGTCACCAACGGAACGTCGACGGCCAACAAGATCGTGCACCAATCGATCCTGGCTCCCGGCGACGTTGTCTTGGTGGACCGGAACTGCCACAAATCGCACCACTACGCCCTCATGCTGGCCGGGGCGCAGGTCTCGTATTTGGATGCGTACCCCTTGAACGATTTCTCGTTCTACGGCGCAGTTCCCCTGGAAAGCATCAAGCGGATGCTCCTGGATTACCGCCGCGCCGGCAGGCTCCACGAGGTCAAGATGCTCGCCCTCACCAACTGCACGTTCGACGGGATTGTGTACGACGTCGAACGAGTGATGGAAGAGTGCCTCGCCATCAAACCGGACCTGGTCTTCCTGTGGGACGAGGCGTGGTTCGCATTCGCGGGCTTCCACCACATCTACCGCCGTCGAACTGCCATGGCTTCGGCCCGATCGCTTGAGGCAAAGTTCGCGGATCCGGCCTACGCCCGGCGCCACGCCGCGCAATTGCGGGACCTTGGGGCGGAGGTTGGCCAAGCGGGCGGCGAGCCCGACGACGGCGGCCCGGGTCCCGGCGTCGGGCACGTCAACGATGAGCTGCTCCTGAAGACGCGGCTGGTGCCCGATCCGGCGAAGGCTCGGGTGCGGGTCTACTCCACCCAGTCGACCCACAAGACCCTGACGTCGCTCCGGCAGGGGTCCATGATCCACATCCATGACCAGGACTTCGGCCAGTTGAACGAGGAGAGCTTCCGGGAGGCGTACATGACGCACACCTCCACGTCGCCCAACTACCAGATCCTGGCCTCGCTGGACATGGGGCGGAGGCAGGTCGAGTTCGAAGGCTATGAGCTCGTGCAACGGCAGGCAGATCTCGCGGTCAGCATCGCCCAGGCCGTGGCGAGACATCCCTTGCTGAAGAAGTACTTCCGCATCCTCGGCACCAGGGACCTCATCCCTGCGCAGTACCGCGAAACAAGCCGGCAGATGCCGCTCCGCGACGGGCTCGCGGCCATGTCTGAAGCTTGGGAGCGGGACGAATTCGTTGTTGATCCGAGCCGTTTGACCCTGCACATCGGTCTCACCGGGGTGGACGGAGATACCTTCAAGCACGACTTCCTGATGGACAAGTACGGGATCCAGGTCAACAAGACCTCAAGGAACAGCGTTCTCTTCATGACCAACATCGGCACCTCGCGGAGCGCCGTTGCCTACCTCGTCGAGGTCCTGGTCAAGCTGGCCGAAACCTTCGAAGACGAGCAATCCGGCCTGAGCGGTCTGGGGCAGCGGGCACGCCGTGCGCGTGTCGCGGCGCTGACCAGCACACCGCCGCCCTTGCCGGACTTCAGCCGCTTCGCGGAACGCTTCCGCAAGGACGCGGAAACCCCCGACGGCAACATGCGCGCAGCCTACTTCGAGAGCTACAAGGCCGGATCCTGCGAATACTTCAGTGCGGCCGAACTTGCGCGAAGGGTTGCCGCTGGCGAGGAGATGGTCTCTGCCTCCTTCGTCACCCCCTATCCGCCCGGATTCCCTGTCCTGGTTCCCGGGCAGGTGATCACGGAGGAAATCCTGGCCTTCATGTCGGCACTGGACACCCGGGAAATCCACGGCTTCAATGCGGAACTGGGATTCAGGGTGTTGACGGGCAAACCCTCGTGACCAGACTCGACAGGCAATGGTGAGCGAGGATCATCCCAAAATCCCACATACGTGAGCGAGCGTCGGGGGGAAATACCGCATACGTGAGCGAGGGTTGCGCCTAGCCGAGCGCTACGGCCAGGATGCCGAGCACGACGGCGAGTAGCGGCGTCGTGCCCTGAAGGACCGCGGCGCGGAGGTACTTTTTGCCGCTCAAGGCAAGCACGATTGCCGCCAGCAGCATGGAGCCGCACGAACTGAAGACGAGGGTCCAGCCCACCTGCGGATGACCAAGCACGACAAAGACGATCCCGGCGAGCGCCCCGATGGCGAGGAAGAGGTTGTAGAAACCCTGGTTGTACGCGAGGGGCTTGGTGGTTTCGGCATCGGACTGGGAAGCGACGCTGAACCGCTTCCACGTGGCCGGACGGGTCCACGTAATGGACTCCATGCTGAAGATGTAGACGTGCAGCAGGCCGGCAAGGAGGGCGAAAATCAGGGAGGCTACGATCATGTGCTGATCGTAGCCTCCCTGCGTTACGCGGGTTCGCCAGCCGCGCCTAGCGGCTGAGCGTGTCCAGTGTTGCTCCAGCGAACGTCGACGCCGAGGAACTCCAGCGTCCCAGCAGGCCCTGGAGGTTCTCGCCGTCGGCCCGGTGAGCGGTGGTCTCGGACTCGAGGGTGGCGAGGATGCCGGTCCGGAGCTCGGTGTTGAAGTTCACCTTGCCCACCCGCATGGACGTGGCCTTGACGACGTCCGCAGCGGGGATGCCCGACGCGCCGTGGAGTACGAGCGGAACCTCCGTGCGCGAGGCAATGGCCTCCAGCACGTCCCAGTGCAGCTTGGGCTCGCCGGTGTAGCGGCCATGAGCATTTCCGACAGCCACGGCCAGCAGCTGGGCGCCGGTGCGCGAGACGAACTCCTGCACCTGGCCGGGATCCGTCAGGCCTACGGCATGGACGCCTGCCGAAGCACCGAAAGCCTTGTCTTCGTCGCCGTCGAGCCCGCCGAGTTCCGCTTCGATGACGACGTCGGAGGCGCCGTGAGCGTCCAGCGCGGCGCGGACTTCACGGACCAGGGCCACGTTCTCCTCGAAGGGGAGGGACGAGCCGTCGGCGAGGACGGCGTCGGCACCGGCGGCCACGGAATCACGGATGACGTCCAGATCCGAGGCGTGGTCCAGCTGCACCGAGACCGGCACGCTGGCGTCGTCGGCCAAGGCTCGCAGGGCGGTGATGAGCCGCAAGCCGAACGGGGCGGCCGCTGTCTTCGGTGCCACCAGCAAGATGACTCCATGTCCGGACTTCTCCGCAGCGGCCACCACGGCCAGGGCGGTGGTGAAGTCGTAGCAGGTGAAGGCCGGGACTGCTGCCCCTCGCTCCAGCGCGGAGCCTACAAGATCGTCAAGGCGTACACGCATCAGTGGGCCAGGCCTCCCACCAGGATCCAGGCGACATAGCTGAGCAGGAAGCCGGCGACACCCAGGATGGTCGTGAGCACGGTCCAGGTCTTGAGCCCGTCGGACACCGTGAGGCCGTAGTAGCGCACCACCACCCAGAAGCCGGCGTCGGTCACATGGGACAGGCCCAGTCCGCCGAAGCCGATCGCGATCACGATGACGGCAATCTGCGCGGGGGTGTAGCCGCCGTGCGCCACGGCGGCCGAGAGGAGTCCGGTGGTGGTGACGATGGCAACCGTGGCCGAACCCTGTGCGGCACGCAATGCCAGGGAGATGATGAAGCCGAGCAGGATGATCGGCACGCCCAGGGAATCCAGCGTCTGGGACAGTGCCGCGCCGATGCCGGAGACCTGCAGGACACCGCCGAACACGCCACCGGCGGCCACAACCATGAGAATCGAGGCGATGGGAGGCAGTGCGCCTTCGAAGATCTCGCCGGTTTCCTTGAGCGACCACTGGCGGCGGACTGCCAGCAGGAAGAAAGCGAGCGCAACGGCCACCAGCAAGGCGAAGAACGGGTTGCCCACGAAAGATGCGACGCCGTACCAGTAGTCCTTCTTGTTGATCAGGAGGGTACCGGCTGTGCCGAGCAGGATCTGGACGATCGGGGCGGCGATGAGGAACATGATCAGGCCCGGACGCGGCGCGGCGACTGCGCTGGCACCGGGACCGTCGTGGCCGACGCGCACGAGCGAATCCGAGCCGAATTCTTCAATCTGGTCACGGACGCCCGGAAGCAGTTCGTAGTCCTTGCGGTTCATGATGCTGGCGACCCAGTAGGACAGGAAACCCAGCGGCACGCAGATGATGAGTGAAATCATCGCGATGAGTCCGATGTCGGCACCCATGACGCCTGCCCCGGCAACAATGCCCGGGTGGGGAGGAACCGCGACGTGGATGGAGAGCATGATGCCGGCCATGGGAAGGCCGAACTTGATGGGGTGCAGCTTGGCGATCTTCGCGAAGGCGTAGACGATCGGCACCAGGACGATGACGCCCACTTCGAAGAACACGGGAATGGCAACGAGGAAGCCGACGGCGGTCAGTGCCACTGCGACTCGATTGGCGCCGAGCTTCGCGGTGAAGTGGTTGGCCAGCGATTGAACGCCTCCCGACACCTCGATCATGCGGCCAAGCACGGCGCCGAGGGCAATCAGCAATGCGACTTTGCCCATGGTTCCGCCCACGCCGTTGGCCACCACGGTGAAGACGTCAGCCAAGGGGATCTGTGCGGCGACGGCAACCAGGATGCTCACTGCCAGCAATGCGACGAAGGCCTGGATCTTGAAGCGGATGATCATCAGCAGCAAGAGTGCGACGCCGGCAACGGCGATGGTCAGCAGCAGCGGGGTCCCAAGGTCCACGGCGGGCTTGATGGCAGGGGCATCAGCTGCCCGGACCGCCAAGGTATTGATGAGGGGATTCATCGGGGGGTGTCTCCTTTGACAGAGCTGGCCTCGACTCGAGGCCAGGAAGAGAGGCGGGGACGACGGCGGAGGGGGGACCGCCGTCGTCGCACGTTGTGCGAGGGGTTAGTTGGTACGCCTGGTGGGCGCGACGACCTTGATGACGGCGGAATCGTCGGCGGCGGCGAGGCCCTGGGCCTGGCCGAGGAGGTAGAGCTGTTCGGCAGCGGCGGCAACCGGTGCGGCCAGGCCGGCGGCGCGCGTGGCCTTGCCGACGATGCCCATGTCCTTGACGAAGATGTCCAAACGGCTGAGGACCTCCGCGCCTTCCTCGTTGTATGCCTCAAGGATGCGGGGGCCGCGGTTGGACAGCATGAACGAGCCGGCCGCACCTGCCTCCAGGGCAGCGAGGGTCTTCGCCTGGTCCAGTCCGAGGGCGTCCGCGAGTGCCATGGCCTCGGCGGCAGCGGCGATGTGCACGCCGCACAGCAGCTGGTTGACAGTCTTGAGTGCCTGGCCGTCGCCGGGCTTGTCACCCACGATGCTCAGGGTGGAGGCCAGCAGTTCCAGCGCCGGCCGGGCCTTTTCCTGGGCGGCCGGTGTCGCGCCCACCACGATCAGGAGATCGCCTTCGCCGGCACGCTTGGGGCCGCCGGAAAGGGGTGCGTCAACGAGTTCGACGCCGTACTCGGCCAGGCGGGCCACGGTGTCCGGAATGGCTTCGGTACCGACGGTGCTGCCAAGGATCACGACGGCGCCCGGCGTGAGCACAGGGGCGACGCCGTTCTCGCCGAAGAGGACGTCATCGAGTTGTTCGCCGTTGCGTACGGCAAGGAGCAGGGCGTCGGCGCCTTCGGAGGCTTCGCGCGCCGAAGCGAAGGTGCGGATCCCGGCGTCGGCGGCGAGCTTCAGACGCGGTTCGGCGATGTCGAAGCCGTGGACGGTGAGCCGGGTTGCCAGGCGGGTGGCCATCGGCAGGCCCATCGCGCCCAGGCCGAGGACGGCGACGGTGTAATTGCTGGTCATGGTGTTCTCCATTGAATTTGGGGTTAGAAGGTGGCGCTGAGTTTGCGCGTGACCTGCGCGAGGGATTCGTCGTCGCCCACGTTGCCTGCGAAGACGATGTACGGGATGCCTTTCGCGGGTCCGTCCACCGGTTCCCACAGCGAGACGATGCCGGGCAGCATCGGGCCGCGGACAATCGCGTGGCGGATTTCCAGGCCGTGCGCGGCCACGTCCGACGATGTGATGCCGCCCTTGGCGATGACGAAGCGCGGCGGGAAGGTCTTGAGCGTCCGGTTCACGATCGCGACGACGGCGGCAGAGAC
This sequence comes from Arthrobacter sp. FW306-2-2C-D06B, assembly GCF_021789175.1. Classification (NCBI taxonomy): domain Bacteria; kingdom Bacillati; phylum Actinomycetota; class Actinomycetes; order Micrococcales; family Micrococcaceae; genus Arthrobacter; species Arthrobacter sp. FW306-2-2C-D06B. The sequence goes on along the minus strand of NZ_CP084560.1, from coordinate 176,072 downwards.
GGTGCGGGCAATCTTCAGGCTCGCTGCGGCGTCGTCGGTCTTGATAAGAAGGCGGCTTGTGTGGACAATGACGTCGCCCGTGTGGAGGGCGTCGACGACGGCGGTGACCGTCTCGTCCAGGTAGGCTTCCGCGCCGCTAGCGAGAAGCTTCTCGACATCGATCTCAATGATGCGGGCTGCGCTGTGCTGGGCCGCCAGGGTGTTGAGCTGGCGCGTGGTGAGGCCGACATGCGAGCCGACAACGATCAAGCCGCCAGCCGCGGAGGGGGAGTTGCCTTCGTAGGCTTCCTCGCCGCTGAGCGCTTCGCGGATTTCCTGGCCGATCCGGGCGCGGACGAAGGGCGGCCCCACGCGGTACAGCAGTTTCTTGCCGCGGCGTTCGGCTTCTTCCAGTCCGAGGGCGAGCGCGCGGAAATCGTTCTCGGTGACGATGTCCACGACGATGGGCGTGGAGTTCGTGGCGGGTTCGATCGCGTCGGCGATGGCCTTGGCCGAGAGCTCGGGATCTCCGGCGGATCCGTTCGCGGCGGCCGCGCCGGCGCGGATGATGTTGAGGTCGAGGACGATCACATCGCTGGCCGGGAAGCGGCCCTGCGACTTTTCCTCCACATATTTGGCCATCTCGGAGTTGGCGAAGCCGAAGCTCGCGTCCTTGGCGAACTCGGTCTCGGAAACCGGGGTGAGCTTGCCGGCATTGTCCCCGGTGCCGCGCATGTAGTGCACGCCGCCGATGGTGACGCGACCGGCGTCGGGAAACGCCGGGACGATCACGACGCCGTCGGTGGCCTCGCCGGTCACGTCGGCGATCGTGGCGGCGATGACGTCGGGTTCCAGCGGGTAGTGGCCGCGGAGGGTGGAGTCGGAGCGGCTGACGAACCCCAAGCGAAGCTTGGAGCCGCCAGAGTTCTGGCCCGATGCGGCGAGGGCGTTGCGCACGATTTCCTCGTTGCGGGCAGCGGCCTCAACCGGGTCCAGGCTGCGCGTGTTGGTCAGCACGTAGACCGCGGGCTGGGACCGGCTTTCCGCAATGTGAGCGAACGCCCATGTGAAATCGGTGACCTCCCAGCGGGTGAGTACCGGCAGGTTGGCGACTGATTGGGTGCCCGTGGGGTCGTCGTCGAGGACTACCAGGACGCGGGGCGAGGCTGTGGAAGACGCTGCTACGGCGTCGGCAACCAGCTGAGCGGGGATCTGGACTTCCGCCGGGAAGGCGGCCAGAACATCGGCTTCGAGGGTCACTATGCACTCCATCGTGGTTTTGAAGGTAAATGTAAGATGTCAGACATCTAATATTTGAATGCTAGTGTGACACACCCTCTTTCGGCTGTGCAAGTGTCAGCGGTCACTATGCTTGGCGCATGCTTCCAGAGCCTCCGGCCGTCGCGGCGCTACATGTGGACATGCGCCTTCCAACGGTTGCTAGCACGACGTCGGGAAAACCGTCCCAGCCTCCCGTCCTGTTGCTGCACGGCTGGGCCTCGACATCCGCCTATTGGGAGCCACTCGCCACCGAACTGCTCGACACCGGGCGAATCGTCTGGATCGTCGATTTGCCCGGGTATCACCGCGGGGACGCATTGCCTCCGGGCTTCCGGTGGACTCTGGAATCAGCGGCGGATTCCGTTGCTGCCGCTGCTGCCCGGCACGCGTCGCCCGTCCACATTGTGGGCCATTCAATGGGCGGCAGCGTGGCGCTGACGCTGGCGGCGGCGCATCCGGAGCTGGTGGCGAGCGTGGCCCTGGTCGGCATGGTTCCGGCTCCCCCGAACGAAGGCTTCAAATCAATGCTCGAGTCCCAGTTACGGCAAGGCTTCATTGACGACGCGACGCGCGCGAAATGCATGAACGCCTGGTTCGGGACATTGTCCCCCGAAGACCATCGCTTGCTGAGCCGCGGATTTGAGCTGCCTTTCGAGGTCCTCGGCCCCAGCGGCCTCGCGGCGATGGCCGGAGTGGCTGCGGATGTCCCCGAAAAGGTGACGGCGCCGACGCTGGTGATTGCCGGCGTCGGGGACCGCCTACGCTCACTGGACCAGGTGGAAGCCTTCGTGGCAGCAAGCCCGCTGCGGAGGCTTGTGGCAATCCGCGACTCCGGACATAGCGTGCATTGGGAGCAGCCGCGTGCTTGTGCCCTGGCGCTCGGCGCGTTTTGGAACGAAAGCCGGCAGCCGCCAGCGTAAGATGTCAGACATCTAGGAACGGAGCACCATGGCACGCAAGTCGCTGGTCGGCGTCGTCGCTGACGAGCTGCTGGACCGCATCGTCGCGGGCGAATTTCCGCCGGGCACAGTGGTTCCCGGCGAACTCGAGTTGAGCGCCAAGCATGAAGTCAGCCGCATGACTGTCCGCGAGGCCATGAAGACCCTCGAGGCCCAGCGAATCCTTAGCGTGGAGCGCGGCCGGGGAACGTTCGTCAACCCGCTGAACCGCTGGGCGTCCCTCGAAGCTGTCTTGCGGGCGGCATCGGAGGGGAAAAACGACGCCGCAGCGTCCGTCCAGCTCATTGAGTTGCGCCGCATGCTCGAGACCGGCGCCTGCGAACTCGCTGCGTCACGGATCTCCCCCGAGGAAATCGACCAACTGCAGGTTCACGTGTCCGCCATGCAGAAAGCCCACGATTCCAATGATGTGCGCGCGTTCGTCGAGGCGGACCTGGGCTTCCACGATGTCATCCTCCATGCTTCCGGCAACGTCTTCGTGGCCGTGCTTTTCGAACCCCTGCACCGCGTCCTGGAAGCCCGGCGTACCCAGACGTCGCAAATCCCGGATATCCAGCGGCACGCGATCGGACATCACCGGGCCATCCTGAAAGCCCTCGAAGCCGGCGACTCGCCCCGAGCCCGCGAGGCGATGGACGCACACATGCAGCAGACCCTCGACGATCTCAGGACGTACGTCCTGGAGGCCTAACGCCCCGATCCCCTGGGACCCCCGCTCACATATCAGGGCCGTTTCCCGAACGCCCGCTCACATATCAACGGTTGTGGGTGGACCCCCGCTCACATATACGGGCCATTTCCACGGAGCGTGGCTGCTTCAAGCCAAGTGTCCCTCAGATCAGCGCGTCGAGGCACGCGATCCTGAGTTTGCTCACAAGTGGGGACTCCGACATCTCCGAACTGCAGATCAAGCTGACCTTCGATATCGCACTCGAGTCCTCGATGTCCAGGTAGGTCAGCCCCGGAATAGCAAATGCCTTGAGGGAATCCGGAACAACAGCGACGCCGAGCCTCGCAGCCACGAGGCCCAGGATTGTGGGGAACTGAACAGCTTCCTGAGCGATGTCGAACTCGACGTCCGCGGAATGGAGTAGCGCTGCGATGTGGTCGAACAACCGCGAAATGCGGCTCCTCGGGAAGGCAATGAACTTCTCCCCCGCCAATTCTCCCAAACTTACCGAGGAGCGGGCGGCCAGCCGATGATCTAAAGCAACCGCAACTACAAGGGGTTCATTTCGCAGAAGGGTCTGGGATATCCCCGGACCCGCCCTGACCTCCCTCGCGATGCCAGCGTCCAAGTTTCCTGCGGCGATGAGGTCCATCTGTTCATCCGTGGTTACTTCCCTGAGATCAAGCTCGATGCCCGGCCACTCAGATCGGAGGTATCTGACGACGGGTGGGATTGCTGAAATCGCGGCCGACGAGACGAAGCCCAGGCGAAGCCGCCCGATTTCCCCGTTTCGTGCCTGACGCAGTGCCGAGGCCATGGCCGCGTATTGGCTCAGGACTTTCCTGGCGTGCGTCAAAAGCAGTTCGCCATCGGCGGTGAGTTGGACGTTGCGCGAATTGCGCACGAAGAGCTGCACCTTGCATTCCTCTTCGAGCTTTCGGATCTGCTGACTAAGGGGTGGCTGGGCCATGTGCAGGCGCTCGGCCGCGCGATTGAAATGCAATTCCTCAGCCACTGCGACGAACAGTTCAAGGCGTCGAAGGTTCATAGAACAAGACTAAACAGATATCGATGGCCGTCAAATAGATACTTCAGTGGCGGGACCGCGAGGTCTACCGTTGATCGTGAGGACAGTCACAAATCACCAATCAGCAAGAGGTTAGATAATGCCCGTATTGACCGAGCCCGCCAGCAGTTTCATCAACGGCGCCTGGATAGAAAGCGCCGGGGCTATCACCTACCGTTTCAACCCGGCAGCACCGAGCGAAGCGGTTACCGCGTACCGTCAAGCAGGTTCCGAGGATCTGGCAAAGGCGATACAGGCTGCCACTGTGGCTGCGCCAGCTTGGGACCGGCTCGGAATTCTGGCCAGAGGTCGCGTCTTGTCGACTGTCGCCCAGATGATCCGCGAACGAGCCGAAGAGATCGCTAGGACGATGACAGCAGAACACGGCAAGACACTGGCCGAATCGCGGCTGGAGGTCGACGCCTCGGCTGACACATTTGACTACCACGCCGGCTCTGCCCGTAACCCGGTTGGCGCTGACTATCCTTCCAGCCACCCTGACGAGCGCATCGTTACAGTCCGCAGACCCCTGGGCATCGTCGGCGTGATCACTCCATGGAATTTCCCCTTGCAGATCCCGGCCTGGAAAATCGCCCCAGCCTTGCTGCATGGGAACACGGTGGTTTGGAAGTCGGCAAGCAACACCCCCGGCGTCTCCGTCCTCTTGATGGACATCCTTGCGAAAGCCGGGCTTCCAGCCGGCGTCGCGAACCTGCTTCTAGGACCAGGTTCGCTCGGTTCTGAACTTGTGTCCCATCCGAAAGTCGCCGGGGTGACATTCACCGGCTCCGTTCCCGTGGGCCACCAGATCCGTGCCCTCGTCTGTGGTCGCGGAGCGAAGCTGCAAATGGAACTAGGCGGACACAATGCAACGCTGGTTCTCCCTGACGCCGACCCTGAACTGGCTGCCAGTAGTGCCGTCAACGCGGCCATGGGATCCACCGGCCAGAAATGCACAGCAACGCGCCGGATAATTCTCGTCGGCGACGGGCATGAGGAATTCCTCACAAAGCTGAGGGAGAAGGTTGCCGCTTTGTCTGTGGGGCCGGGCACGGATCCGTCGGTGCAGATTGGCCCGGTAGTGTCGGCTTCCGCGCGGGACGAGATCACATCGGCGATCGGCCAAGCTCTCTCCGAAGGCGGGCAAATCATCGCCCAGGCCGCGGTTCCGGACTCGGACGGATGTTTTGTTCCGCCTACTGTCCTGACCGGGCCGGCATCGTTGACTATCTGCCATGAAGAGGTGTTCGGACCCGTTGTGACGGTCCTACGGGCTTCCACCCTGGATGACGCCATTGCGTTGGCGAACAGCACAGACTTCGGGCTGACAGCAGCAGTGTTCACGAGCGATGAACGCGCCGTCCGAAAATGCGTCACCTATTTGGACGCCGGGCTGGTGAAGGTCAATGCACCCTCCACTGGATCGGAACTGCACGCACCATTCGGCGGAATGAAAGATTCGACGTTCGCCGGGCCCCGCGAACAGAACAATGCAGCCGCTGCAGCCTTCTTCACCCATGAAAAGACTGCGTACCTGCGCCTTGCACCCGAAAAGGCATGATCATGACACTCTTGGACCACCGAGTCGTACCCAAGCTACGGCCTCCACACGAGGTTCTCTCCGGCACCGACATGAACGGAGCCTGGGCCACACGTCACAGTTTCGCCCGCACCTTCCTCCGTCGAGCCGCAGCCCGGAAATGGTCCGTAACCCGTACCCGACTCGAATTCGATGCGGAGGGCTGCGGTACGGCGGTCTACACCGTGGATGCCGAAGGCCGGAAGCTGAGCTTCATCGCCTTTTCCCGCACCTTGGATGAAAGCGAACGCACGGACCGCGTCATCGCTGATGCCTGGGACGTCACCGCAGCCCTCATCGAAGGCGATCTCAACCCCGAACGGGAAGCGGACTTGCGACGAAATGTCCCCGTCCAGGAGCGCGGCCGCGTTGACCCGGACACGATCATCCTCACCCGAGCCAATCGAAGTGCCCGCTTCTTTGACTACGTCAGCGACTGCCTAGCCGCCGGCGACCAACCGGATGTCGACTTCATCGGACCCAGCCCGTACCTCATCCGCAGCACCGCGTTCTACGGCAATGGAAAATTCGGCCTGAAGGAGTTCGCGGACTTCCCTACGGACCACCCCTTGGCCGTCCCATACCGCTCCCAAATGCTCACCGCCTGGCTCCTGCGCGAGCTCAGCATGGACATGGTGGAACACGTCGCCCGCGAAAAGGCCGTGCAACGCGGCACCACGGCCGCGTCCCTCAATACCGAGTGGAGCAAATATCTGGGACTGGGCAACGCGACCGGCCTGGGCATGGTCCCTTTCGTCATCAACCACCCCGGCTATCTGGACGCGTGGTGCAGGTTGCGGGAAGTTCCCCTCGCTGCAGGTCTCGGCCAGGACTATCGCCCCGACCATCCTGACCTCGCACGTGTAGCGGAGCTGCTCAGAAAGGCGGACCGCTATCTCGCAGAGAAACACGCACTCGAAACTGCCCCGTTCCTGCCCGCCGAAGCGATCAGGCTTCAACTACAGCAACTCCTCGCAGACTTGCAGACATACAGGTCCACCGGGTCCGAGCCCGCTCGGGTGCTCGACCGACTCCACGAGGTCGCGACGGCCCTGAGTCCGGAAGCCCGCGGACTCTTCGCCTCCATAGTCGTTGAACTGCGCTCCGACTTTGACGACGCTGCGGAGGCCCTCCTCACGGTTCCCGACACCACATGGACCGACACGACCATGCGCTGCTGGGAGCTGAAGCAGTTGCTCGACAGAAACTACGGCTGGGTCCGAGCCTACGACTTCGTGGACCCGGAACGCGCAAGCTACTACTGGTTCTCCTCCGAAGCCAATGAAGAACCCCGTCGGGCACCACGCGCTGGCCGCCGCCCTGGCACGGTAGAACACTGCACTGACATCGCTCGCCGGATCAGCGCCCTCACGGAGGACCTTGAAAGTTTTCCGGCCCACAGTAGCATCACGGAGTTTCTCCTGGCCTACCCTATGCACCGCTTTGCCGCAGCACGCGTTCAACAAACACGGCCTTACTACTACGGAGAGCTCCGGGACAACCTTGTCGACGCCGAGTTTCTGCCCTTGAGCACACAACGCTTTCAGTTGGCAACGTACGGGATGAACAACTTCAGCCCCCAATCCACCGACTGGCTGCGCGTCACCCTGTTCAGCGGAGCACCCCGGGCAGCGGACATCAATAACAGCACCGACGCCGATGATTGGCTCTTCCCCACCGCGCCCCAGGACTCGGCACGATGAGTCTTCATGAGCGGCTTACCGTCGTGGACGGACTCCAGATCAGCAATTGGAACCGTCCTGTCCTGGAGGAACTGCGTTCTGGCGGCGTCAGCGCCGTCAACGCCACTTGCGCCGTCTGGGAAAACGCCGCCGATACCCTCCGGTCGGTCGGCCAATGGCTGGAACTCGCGAACCGCAATCAGGATCTAGTGTTCCTTGCAGCAACCGGAGAGGACATCGACAAAGCGAAGCGGCAGAACAGGATTGCCGTGTTCCTGGGATTCCAGAACACAAGCCCGTTCGAAGACGACTACCGAAACGTCGAGCTGTTCCATCGACTCGGAGTCCGGATAGCCCAACTGACCTATAACAACCAAAACCTTCTCGGCAGCGGGTGCTTTGAGTCAAGCGATGCCGGCCTCACCCGGTATGGCCGAGTAGTTGTGGAGGAGATGAATCGGGTGGGAATGCTCATCGACCTTTCGCATGTCGGATATCGGACGAGCCGTGAGGCGATCGAAGCCTCAGCGGTCCCGGTCTCCATCACCCATTCCAACCCTCTCTGGTTCTATGACACCCCCCGCAACAAACCCCACGAGGTCATCCAGCCCCTCGTCGAGAGGGGCGGCGTCATCGGCTGCTGCTTGTATCCGACTGTCAGCGGCGGGGAGGGGGTCACCCTCGAAAGTTTCTGCAGCATGGTCTCTCGAATGGTCGACCTGTACGGTCCCACCAGTATCGGCATCGGAAGTGACTGCACCAGAGGCTGGGACCAGGAATTTGTCGGCTGGCTCCGCAATGGCCGCTGGCAACCCACTCATCCAGAAGATGCCCCCACGTGGCCACTGTGGCCAAACTGGTTCAGCGGCCCCCTGGACTTCCCCCGGCTAACGGAGGGTTTGTCCTCGACAGGCCTTACCGACGACGTCATCGGCGCTGTCATGGGCGGCAACTGGAGCCGGCTCTTCACCGAAGTCATGGACACCACGAAGGAACACGCGCATGTCTGACACCACCGCCCGGACGACACGCAAAGCCGATCCAGCGGCCCGGACGATTTCCATCCAGCCGCGCGAAATCAAGGAGGCAGCTTACAGGGCACTTTGTGCGGCAGGGGCAGACCCAGCCGAGGCCCAGGAGGGAGCCTTCGCGATTCTCCGCTCGGAATGCGACCAGCATGACGGACTCAGTCAACTCATGGCACTGCTTGACGCGGACTGGGAAACACCGTCCCAGCCGGCGACGGCGGCCCCCGCCTTCTGGGGCGGCGGGAACCTGACGGAGCTCGTCACCACCCGCCAACCCAGGCTGCGGACGGCCCTCCAGCTCATAGATTGTGCCTTGGACTACCCCGCGGACGAAGTCTCCGCGGCTCGAACCAGCAGTCCCTGCATCCAAGCGCAGCTCTGGAACGACCTGTTGATCCGGCGCTCAGCTTCGTTGCAAAGGACGATCATCCTGGTCACATCCACTGCAGGCAACGAGACGGGGAACCTCGCCCGAATCGAAGACCGGACCCTCACCAGCCAAGGCGTCATCGCCAGCCAAGAGCCTCCCCACGACCTGATCGATTCAGTTCCCGACGGGCATCAGGAACGAGAGGTGACCAGCATCATCGTGTTGCCAGCGGCTTCCCCGATCGATCTCAAGACAAGTTCCATTCCCGCCAAACCCCTGAAAGTCAGTGAAGAAGAATGGCAGAAGATGTACCAGTTGTCCCGGAAATTCCTGGTACCGGACGCATGAACACCATCGTGAGAACCCAGTTCACCGACGGCAATCCCCGGCCTTATTCGGCCTCCGCAGCAGTCGGCGGCCTCATCTTCATGTGCGGCCAGGTACCGTCTTGCGACGACGGAACCGTACCAGCCGACATCTCTGGCCAGGTTGTCCAGGCCTTCGACAACCTGGAAGCGGCCCTCAAGTGCGCGGGGTCGAGTTTGTCGCACCTTCTCAAAATTACCGTCTTCCTAGCCGACCTCGACGAGTTTGATCAATACAACGCCGCGTACCTCACAAGGCTCAGCGGCCACCCCTTGCCTCCCCGCACCACCGTTCAGGTTGCAAGGTTCAGGGGCGAGAAGCGCATCGAAATCGATGCCATCGCAACAACAACAGCGTGACCGTATAAAAATACGGATCTGCTGGGGTATCCAATGACGCTATCCCCTTCCCGGATCGGAACCATCATGCTCCTCCCAACCAAAACGGTCGAGGTTACCCTCGACTCGGCACCGCTCAATTCGTTCCACAAACGCCTTACCCTATTCAGTTCAGGGGGTCCGTTTCTCGACGGATATATCCTCGCAATCATCGGCATAGCTTTGGTGCAGATAATTCCCGCCTGGCATATGAATGACTGGTGGAACGGTCTCATTGGCGCCTCCGCACTGATCGGCGTCTTCCTCGGAGGCTTGATCTTCGGAAACCTGACCGACAAAATCGGGCGCAAGCTTATGTACACGATCGACCTCATTGCCATCATCGTGTTCTCCATCGCCCAGTTTTTCGTTCAGGAACCGTGGCAACTGTTCGTCCTGCGGCTCATGATCGGCATCGCGGTGGGCGCTGACTACCCCATTGCAACAGCTCTCGTCGCAGAATTTGTCCCAAAGAATTGGCGTGCTCGACTCCTTGGCGGCCTCAATGCGATGTGGTTTGTCGGGGCGACGGTAGCCGCCTTCGTCGGTTATTGGCTTCTGTCCTTGGATGATGGGTGGCGATGGATGTTGCTGTCCTCTGCCGTTCCCGCGGTGCTGATCCTCATCGCAAGGGCCACCATCCCCGAATCTCCCCATTGGCTCGTCGGGAAAGGCCGTCGCGAGGAAGCCCTCGACATCCTCAAGAAGACCATCGGGGAGGGCGCGACTCTGGACGGAATCACGGCACACGATCCGAACGCAGCCAAGCTCAGTACCGCGAAAGCCTTCCGGCTCGTGCTGACTGGCGGCTATCTGAATCGAGTTGTCTTCATCTCAATTTTTTGGACTTGCACCATCGTCACGCTGTTCTCGATCTACGCCTTCGGTCCACAGATCCTCGCACTGTTCAACCTCCAGTCTGGCGACGAGGCGAACATCGGCTACGGACTGATCAACCTTTTCTTCCTCGTTGGCAACATCGTCGCTCTCTTGGTCGTGGACAAACTCGGCCGCCGGCCGGTCCTGATTTGGGGCTTTGTCCTCTCCGGCGTCGGGCTGCTTTTCCTCGCAATTTTCCCAAACGCGCCGCTCGCCCTGATCGCACTGGCCTTCGCCTTCTACGCCATCTTCAACGGCGGACCTTCAATTCTCGAATGGATCTACCCCAACGAACTCTTCCCGACCAAGGTGCGGGCGACCGCCGTCGGCCTGCGCACCGGAACAAGCCGGGTCGGAGCCGCCATCGGCACCTTCGCTACCCCGCTAGCACTGACGCACCTCGGCCTCTCCGGGACCATGTGGATTGCGGCAGGCATCGCACTCATCGGCGCAGCAGTCAGCTACTTCATGGCTCCTGAGACCAAAGGCCAGAACCTTGAGGAAGCCGCATCCCTCCGCACGTGACGTCCGAAGCCGGTGCTGACCGGGGCCCCAACCGAGCGTTTGGCCATCGGCCCGGTAGGTGAGCGGGCGTTCGGCCGAAAGGCCTCATAGGTGAGCGGGCGTTCGGCCGAAAGGCCCCGTAGGTGAGCGAGCGTCGGGAGGGGACAAACCATAGGTGAGCGAGCGTCGGCGGGGACCAGACCCTAGTCCCCTGGCCCTGCGTCGGCTAGTCTGCTTTCACGGCCTGCCAGGCCCGCAGTTCAGGCATCAAGGACGATCATGAGGAGCAAGAATGGCTGACCACACATACAGCGTTTCCGAAATTGTTGGAACTTCGTCCGAGGGCGTCGACGCCGCCATCAGGAACGGGATTGCGGCCGCAAGCCAGACCCTCCGGAACCTCGACTGGTTCGAGGTCAAGGAAATCCGCGGCCACCTCAGCGAGGGCGCCGTTGCCGACTGGCAGGTAACCATCAAACTCGGATTCCGCCTGGAGCGTTAACAAGCCCTCAACACCCCGAAACCGACGATGGCCGCCAGCCCTTCTGTGGAAAGGCTGGCGGCCATCAGTTGCGAGGCTGGACTCACCCGCGGGTCCAGACTTGGACGGGGTCACCGCCACAGAGGAGTCGCCGGCCACGGCCGGCAAAATCGATCCACAGGAATTCGTGGTCGGAAGAAACTTCGTCCACAAGGCCGGCGTCGAAACCCCATTTTTCCTCGTGGATCCAGACGGCTTCGCCGCGGCTGAGTTCCGACCATTTCGACGGCGGCAGGCGAAGGGCCGCTCCAGCGGGCCGTTGGGCCGACGTCGTGAAGTGGCTTGGGCCCCACACGCCCAAGGTTTCAGGACTCATCGGGACTCAGCGAGCAAGTACTGGCGGCGCCAGACTGTTGCCGCGCCGTTGTGGGACGGGAAGACGTGGCCCTCGAAGAACGTGCGCACCACGTGGGGTTCTCCTTCAGGGCTCCACTGACCGGATGCCGGGCAATGCGAGCCCGTGGATCCGGCGGACCCGGCGGTGGTTGCCCGCTCCCTGAGCAGCGCGATGCGTTTCATCGTTGAATTCCATCCTTGATATGCGAAAAGGTCTGGATTCAGCGTAAACGCGATTCAAAAGCCGCCCAATGGGCACTAAGACAAAATCACGCCAAATCACTATGCAGCAGCACAGTGACGTGGAGCACTTTTGGCTGAAACTGGTTCAGCTTTCGCCCATTGCATGACGCTCGGACAGCTCCGGGCCCGTCGTCGCCGTTCCGGCACCAAACGCCGTTCCCGCACCAAAGCTACCGAGCAACTTCAGGGCATCGTCCGACGGCGAACCCGCCTTCGCGGAATAGACCCGCAAGACCTGGTCCGGATCCTCCGGCAGGGACAGGTTCTCGAAGTTCAGTTCCACGTCCCCCACCGTGGGGTGGTGCAGGCGGACAGTCCCGGCTGAACGGGCGGCCACTCGATGCCCTGCCCACCACTGGCGGAAGTGTTCGCTGTTGACGGCGAGTTCGCCCACGAGCTGGTTGGCTTGGGGATCGTCCGGGTGCCGCCCGATATCCGCACGCAGTGCACCGGCGGCTTCCGCGGCAACCGTCTTCCAGTCCCGGAACAGCTCGCGTGCCTGGGGGTCCAGGATCAGCCAGCGCGTGAGATTCCGCTCGGCAGCGGGCATGGCCGGGAAGTCGGCAAAGAGCAAGACCGCCATCCGATTGGCTCCGAGCACGTCGCTGCGCCGGCCAAGCAGGAGCGCGGGAACGTCGCCCACGGCGTCCAGAAGTTGACGCAAGGCCGGCCGCACCCGTGGTGCGGGAGTCGGTGCCTTGGCGCTCGACGCGCAATGCTCAAGGAGGTCCATCATGTGGGTGTGCTCGCTTGAGTCCAGGCGAAGCGCCCTCGACACCGATTCAAGGACTGCCCGGGACGGATGGATATGGCGGCCTTGTTCGAGCCGCGTGTAGTAGTCCGTGCTGACATCGGCCAGTCGGGCAATCTCTTCCCTGCGCAGCCCGGGAACCCGGCGCGCGCCGGACGCGTCCGGCAACCCTGCATCCTCCGGCGACATCCGGGCACGCATGGCTTTGAGGAATTTTCCGAATTCGGCGCTCTGACCCATGTTCCCATTCTTCCCTCCCTAGCGGCCTGTTTCTACGGCCAAGGTAGGACTGCGAGTCCTAGGAAAAGCAGGGGGCGTCAAAACTACTGCTTGTTGTGCCGAAAGTGCATAGGCTCGAAAAAGCCAGTCAGGCAATCCACCCACCAGCGACGAAAGGGCCGGACATGTCCAACGCTCAGAATTCAACCGTTCCCGGGCTCGTCCTGAACAACTCGGTCACCATCCCCCAGCTCGGCTTCGGCGTCTTTCAGGTCCCGCCTGCCGAGACCCAGAAGGCCGTTGAGGACGCCCTTGAAGCCGGGTACCGGCACATCGACACGGCTGCGGCCTACCGGAACGAATCCGGCGTCGGCGCGGCAATCAAGGCTTCCGGGATCGCCCGGGAGGAACTCTTCATCACCACCAAACTCCGCAATGGCGAACAAGGCCAGGCAGCGTCAGCGTTCAGCAACAGCTGCCGCGAACTCGGCTTCGACGTCATTGATCTCTACTTGATCCACTGGCCCGTGCCGTCCCAGGGCCTGTTCGTCGACGCGTGGAAGGCCCTGGAAAAGATCCATGCCGACGGCGGCGCCCGGGCCATCGGGGTTTCCAACTTCCTGCCCGAACACCTCGATACCCTCCTCGAGTTCGCCGACGTCGTACCCGCCGTCAACCAGATCGAACTGCACCCGACCTTCCAGCAGCGGGAACTTGCAGCGAAGAGCCGCTCGCACGGGATCGCCGTCGAGGCCTACAGCCCGCTGGGACAGGGAGCGGACCTGGGGTCGGCAACGGTCACCGAACTCGCCGAAACGCACGATGCCACCCCGGCACAGATCGTCCTGGCCTGGCATCTGGGAACCGGCAACATCGTCATCCCTAAGTCCGTCCACCCGGAACGGATCCGCCAGAACCTCGCGGCAGCGTCGTTGCAGCTCTCCCGGGACGAACTGGCAGCCATCAGCGCGCTCGACGCCGGTGCCCGCCTCGGCGCCGACCCCGCCGTCGCGTCCTTCAGCCAGATGTAGAAACCACCGCAGCGTAAGGAACCCCAACCATGCAGTACACCCACTTGGGCCGCTCAGGCCTCAGCGTCTCCCGCTTGTGCCTCGGAACCATGAACTTCGGCCCGCAGACGGAGGAATCCGCAGCGCACTCCATCATGGACTCAGCCTTGGACTCCGGCATCAACTTTTTCGATACCGCCAACGTCTACGGCGGCACGGAGCACCGGGGATGGACCGAGGAAATCCTGGGCCGCTGGTTCGCCAAGGGCGGCGAGCGCCGAGAACGCGTCGTCCTGGCCACCAAGCTCTATGGAACCATGACGGACCGCCCCAACGAGTCGAAGCTCTCCGCCCTCAACATCCGGCGTGCCTTGGACGCCAGCCTCAAGCGCCTTCAGACCGACTACATCGATGTGTACCAGTTCCACCACGTGGACCGGAACACGCCGTGGGACGAGATCTGGCAGGCCATTGAGGTAGCGGTCCAGCAGGGCAAGATCCTGTATTCCGGAAGCAGCAACTTCGCCGGCTGGCACATCGCCCAAGCCCAGGAGGCCGCCGCGCGGCGCAACTACAACGGACTCGTGAGCGAGCAGTCCATCTACAACCTGCTCACCCGCAACGTCGAACTGGAGGTCATCCCGGCCGCCCAGCAGTACGGCCTCGGGCTGATCCCGTGGTCGCCGCTTCACGGCGGCCTTCTGGGCGGCGTCCTGAAGAAAGAGCGCGACGGCGTCCGTCGCCTTGAGGGCCGCGCGGCCGAGACCCTCAAGAAGCACGAAGACCAGATCCGCCAGTACGAGGACCTCGCCGACGACCTTGGCCACGAGCCCGGCGATGTGGCCTTGGCCTGGCTGCTGCACCAGCCGGCTGTGACCGCACCGATCGTGGGTCCGCGCACGCAGGAGCAGTTGGACGCCGCCATCAGGGCTTTGGATGTCACCCTCGACGCCGATGCCCTCAAGCGGCTCGACGACATCTTCCCGGGCCACCGGACCGCGCCGGAAGACTACGCGTGGTGACGTCGGCACCGTTACGGCTGCTGTTCATTGGCGGGACCGGGACCATCAGCGCGGCGGCGGCGGAGCGCGCCGTCGCGCTGGGTCACCGGCTCACCATGCTCAATCGCGGACTGAGCTCGGAAAGGCCGGCCCCTCCGGGCGCGGAACTGCTCCAGGCAGATATCCGCAACCCCGTCGAGGTCGCGGAGGTGCTGAACGGCCGCGAGTTCGACGTCGTCGCCGACTTCATCTCCTTCACGCCGGAGCATGTGGCTGCCGCGGTGGAGCTGTTCCGCGGCCGGACCGGTCAGTACGTGTTCATCAGTTCGGCTTCGGCCTACCAGAAGCCGCCCGCACACTTGCCGATCCTTGAGTCGACCCCGCTAAGGAACCCGTTCTGGAAGTACTCCCAGGACAAGATCGCGTGCGAAGACCTTCTTGTGCGGGCCTACCGCGACGAGGGATTCCCCGTGACTATCGTTCGGCCTTCGCACACCTACGACCGCACGCGGATCGCCCTTCTGGGCGGTTGGACGGACATCCATCGGATGCGGGAAGGCCTGCCTGTGGTGGTCCACGGCGACGGTACCTCGCTGTGGACCCTCACGCATGCGAATGATTTTGCGGTGGCCTTCCTCGGCCTCCTGGGCCAGCCGCAGGCTGTTGGTGAAAGCTATACCATCACCTCTGACGAAGCGCTCCCGTGGGACCAGGTCTACCGGCTCTTCGCCACGGCGGCTGGAGTGCCGGACCCCGAACTGGTGCACATCGCGTCGGAGACCATTGCCGCGCACTCCCCGGAGCTTGGTCCCGGTCTTCTCGGGGACAGGTCCCACTCCGTGGTCTTCGACAACACCAAGATCAAGACGCTCGTTCCCTCGTATCGCGCAGAAATTCCTTTCGCGGCAGGCGCTCGGGAGATCGTCCGGTGGCATGATGAACATCCAGGCATCAAGCACGTGGACCAGGACTTCATGAAACTCAGCGATCAACTGGTCCAATGGTCACGGAGGCCGATCTAGCAACCGAAAGGACAGGACCATGGCACTTGCTCCGACCGTCAGGTTCAATGACGGTAATGCCATTCCGCAGATCGGCCTCGGAACCTGGCCGCTCGACGACGCCCAGGTCGCCAAGGCAGTGGTGTCCGCCGTCGAGCTTGGCTACCGGCACGTCGACACGGCGTACCGCTACGGTAACGAGGCCGGCGTCGGGCAAGGCGTGCGGGACTGCGGCATCCCGCGCGAAGAACTGTTCATCACGACCAAGCTGGACGGCACCCACCAGGGCCGCGACCGCGCCGTCGACGGGCTCGAGGGCTCCCTTAAGCGGCTCGGGCTGGACTATGTGGACCTCTTGCTGATCCATTGGCCGCTCCCGCAGCGGAATGACTTCGTGTCCACTTGGGAGACTTTCGAGCGGCTCCGGGCTGAAGGGAAGGTGCGCTCAATCGGCGTGTCCAACTTCAAGCCCGCGCATCTCGAGCGGCTTCTGGAGGAAACGTCGGTGGTGCCCGCCGTCAACCAAATCCAGATCTCGCCGTCCATCACCCGGATCGATGAGCGGGCCTTCAACGGCAACCATGGCATCGTCACCGAATCGTATAGTCCGTTGGGGGCCGGCCGCGATCTCCTGAATGCCCCGGTGTTGGCCGCGATCGGGAAGAAACACGGAAAGACTCCGGGTCAGGTGGTGCTGCGCTGGCACGTCCAGGAGGGGCTCGTGGCCATCCCGAAGTCCGCCAATCCGCTGCGCATGAAGGAAAACCTGGACGTTTTCGACTTCGCATTGGACCACGACGACCTGTCCGCGATCGCCACCTTGGACGCGGGTGCCGATGCCGGCGTCGACTCGGATGTACAAGGCCACTGAGGCAGCATTCCATCACCAGCACTGAGGACGGCATGGCAGAAAACATCGAGGGAACGCTCATTTGGACAGGTGCGTACACCGCGGACAGCGACGGGAACGGAACGGGCATTGGGGCAGTTTCGGCCCGGGAAGATGGCAGCCTGAGTTGGCTGGGCACCGCCGTCGAAGCACCCTCGCCGTCGTTCCTTGCCGTTCACCCCACGCTGCCGGTGGTCTATGCGGTAGCCGAGGCCGCGCAGACGGTCCGGGCGTACCGGCGGACCGGGCCGTTCGGCCTTGAACCCTTGGGGGATGCCTGGCCGGCTGGAGATGCGGCCTGCCATGTCGCCGTCGACCCTTCCGCCCGTTTCATCGTGGTCAACTGCTGGGGCGACGGGAACGTGCTGCTGTACGGACTCGACGACGACGGCGGGATCACATCGCGCTTTGCCGCGCCGCCGGCGAAGGACCCGCACGACGGCGTCGACGGCGGGATCGACATCGCCACGGGCGGCGCCCGGGTGAGCCGTGCCCACGCGAGCCTCATGCTCGAGGACGGCCGGATCATGACCACCGACCTCGGCTTCGACCTTGTACGGGTGTGGAACTATTTCCCAGACACCGGCCTGCTTCCTGACCACCAAGTCGCACTCCCGATGAGCAGCGGTCCACGCCACTTGGTCCAGCACCCCTCCGCCGACGCCGTATTCGTGGTGACCGAATATTCCATCGAAGTGGTGGTGCTCCTGCCCGGCGCGGACGGCCGCTTTGTGCTCCACCGTCGCGGTCCCGCGACGGTGGGTGGCGCAGCCGACGGCGATGCTGCCGCCGAAATCGCGCTGTCTCCGGACAATCGCTTCGTCTACGCGGGCATCCGCGGCTCCAACCGGATCTCGGTACTGGCCGTCGAAGGCAGCGGAACCCGGCTCCGTCCTGTGGCAGATGTCCCCAGCGGAGGAGACTGGCCCCGCCACCACCTGGTCCGTGACGGCTGGCTCCACGTGGCGCACGAGCGTTCCAACCAAGTCGCCACGTTCGCATTGAACCCTGCCACCGGCATCCCGGGCGAAGTCCTCGACCAGCTGAACGCGGGTTCCCCCACCGCGTTGGTCCCGGCGCTGTAGCGGCTCATCGATGCGTGAGATCTCGCCCCTTTCCCGACCCGAAAGAGGCGAGATCTCACGTCTCGATGCCGACGCCTAACCTCGTACGGCCTCGTCAACCGCCGCCAGCAGGGAGTTGAACCTCGGGTTCGCGTCGAGGTCATCGATGAGGACCGCGCGTCCGCGCTCGTCGGCTAGCGGGACTTGCCAGTTCGGGTAGACCTCCGACGTCGTTCCCGGCTGGTTCTGCACGCGCCGTTCCCCCACGGCATCCACTAACGCAACGCCCAGCAGGACCGACGGCGCAAGTGCCAGCAGCCGATGCAGCGCCTCAATGACTTGCTCTTCGCCAAGCGCTTTTCCGTCGGCCGGCAGCAGGCCCCGATCCCATAGCAAGGCCATCATCTTGTCCAGGCTGGCCTCGTGCTCGGCCCGTTCCTCGGCCACGCTCCGTTCGAGCAGGCCCAGTTGACTCCGGAGTTCCACGTGATCGCCGGCGAGGTACCCGGCAGTCGGCGGGAGGTCGTGGGTGTTGACGCTGGCGAGGGCCTGCACTCGGTAACGTTCGGGCGGCAGGGGCGAGTCGCCGTCGTACTCGAACCACAGAATCGACGTGCCCAGGATGCCGCGGGCCGCAAGGTAGTCCCGCACCCATGGCTCGAAGACGCCCAGGTCTTCGCCGATGACCACCGCGCTCGCGCGGTGCGCTTCCAAAGCGAGGATGCCGATGAGGGCCTCATGGTCGTACCTGACGTAGGCGCCGTCGCGGGCGGAGTTCCCGGCCGGCACCCACCACAAGCGGAACAGCCCCAGGATGTGGTCCACCCGGATTCCGCCGGCATGGCGAAGGACGGTGGAGAGCATCGCGCGCAATGGGGCGTAGCCCGCCTCGGCAAGGCGGACCGGGTGCCACGGCGGCTGGTTCCAGTTCTGGCCGAGCTGGTTGTACATGTCCGGAGGGGCGCCCACGCTGACACCCGGCGCGAAGGTGCTACGCAGGGTCCAGGCGTCGGCGCTGCTGAGGTCCGCCCCGACCGCGAGATCGTGCACCACTCCCAGCCGCATGCCAGACCGCCTTGCCGCGGCCTGGGCCGACTCGAGCTGCTCATCGCAGATCCACTGAAGCCAACGGTGGAAACCGATCCGATCGGCCAAAGCCTGGCGCATCGACTCAACCTTGGGCGAACCGAGGGTGGCCGCTGGGTCCTGCCAGAAGGGGTCGTCCGGCGACCGGTCCTCGCGAATGGCGCACCAAAGGGCGAAATCGTCCAGGCCCGGGCCCGACTCGCGGCAGAATTCCTCGAAGGCACGTTGCCGGGCCGGAGAAAGCTTGACTGTGTGCAGGAGTTCCAGGGCAGCAAGCTTGGCGGCGAAGATCTGGTCCCGGTCCAGCCGTTCCGCGTCCTTGTTGAGGGCATGGACGTGATCCAGCAGCCGGTCCACCGTGGCCCGTTTCCGGGGCTTGACATATGCCAATTCGGGAATTTCTTCAATCCGAATATAAAGGGGGTTGAAGAACCGCCTGGTCGACGGAGAATACGGTGACGCTTGAACCGGAGGCACCGGATCTGCGGCATGCAAGGGGTTGACCAGGACGTAGTCGGCGCCGCGTGCGCCGGCCAACGACGCCAAATCGGCCAGGTCCGCGAAATCCCCGATACCCCATGAGCGCTTCGAGCGTACCGAATACAGCTGCGTTGCGAGTCCCCACCCGCGCCGTTCCTCCAGCTGTGCTGCCGTCTGCAACCTGGCTGGGACCACGGCCAGCGCGGCGGTGGCGGTCACGCCGTCGGACTCGGCCGTGAGCGAATGCCAGCCGAGCGGCAAGCCCGCCGGCACCTCAAAGGTGGCACGGCCCGTAGACACTCCATCCACGTCGCGCGGCGGCGCCCAATCCTCCTGCTGGATGGCGGCGAGTTCCGTTCCGTCCTCGAGTGAGATCGTCAGTCGGGCCGGCGAACCGTCGCGGACGTGGACGTGGACAGCCGCCGTTGTTCCCTCTTGGACGACGACGGCGGGCGGCAGCATCCGCCGCCATGGTGCCACTTCCGCGTCCGCGAGGGCCGCTGCGATCTGCCCGTTGGAATGGGCGGTGACTCCCAGGGCACCCAGTACCTGTATCAGCGTGGTGGGCGAAACGTCGTGTTGCAGCCCATCCCAGCCGTGGAACGATGTCCCGACGCCATGAGCGTCCGCGAGCTGGTGAAGCAGGTCCTCGTCGATGGCGATGTTCGGGGCGGTTGGCATCGCCGTGGTGTCGGTGTCCTGCTGGATGGGAGTGTTGGTCATGTCCGCCTCGTCTGCGATGTGATTCGTCCGAAGGTGCATACCGCCCCGCGTGCAACTCGAGCGAGGCAACTGGTTCCGATTATTGCAGGGCGGCTGGGGCAGCCGCAGTTATTCCGACAGCATGACGCCCCCAACCCGAAACCCTCGCTCACCTATCGGCACCAAAATCCAAACCCTCTCTCACAAACAACCGTCAAAACCCAAACCCTCTCTCACATACGTCTGGGCGCCGCGTGGTACATGATTGAGCTATGGACGCCATAGACGCGCTCAACGAAACCGCCTTCTGGCTGGAACGGGAACTCGCGGAAAGCTTCAAGGTCCAGGCGTTCCGACGGGCTGCGGGCGTTATCGCCGGACTGAGCCAAGAGGAACTGGCTGCACGAGTCAAGGATGGCCGCCTCAAGCGAACCAAGGGAATCGGCAGCCGGACCTTCGAAGTGATCAGCCAGGCCTTGAGCGGCGCCGTTCCCGACTACCTCGAGAACCTCCGCCGCCGAGGGGCCGCACCTTTGGTCGACGGCGGACACAAGCTGCACGCCGAGCTCAGGGGCGATCTGCACAGCCACAGCAACTGGTCGGATGGCGGTTCAGCGATCGAGGACATGGCCGATGCGGCCCGTATTCTCGGACGGGAATATCTCGCTTTGACTGATCATTCCCCCAACCTCACCATCGCCAACGGGCTCAGTCCGGAGCGTTTGATGGAGCAGCTCACGGTTGTGGATGGGATCAACAACGGCCAATCGTCCAGCTTTCGACTATTAACGGGAATCGAAGTGGACATCCTTGAAAACGGCGAGTTGGACCAGTCCGCGGAACTGCTGGGCCAACTCGACGTCGTGGTGACCAGTGTCCACTCGAAGCTCCGATCCAACAAACGGACCATGACTCGACGCATGCTCGCCGCCATCGAAAACCCCCACACCAACGTCCTTGGGCACTGCACCGGCCGCTTGGTCAAAGGATCACGAGGAACACGGCCCCCCTCGGAGTTCGACGCAGAAAATGTATTCGGGTCATGCGCAGAGCACTCAGTCGCCGTCGAGATCAACTCAAGGCCCGAACGCCAGGACCCGCCGGACGAATTGATTCGTATTGCCCTCGACGCTGGCTGCCTTTTCAGCATCGACAGTGACGCGCATGCCCCAGGCCAGCTCGATTTCCTGCAATACGGTGCCGAGCGGGCGGAAGCCAACGGCGTACCCGCCGATCGGATCATCACAACATGGCCGGTGGATCGGCTTCTGGAGTGGCTCCAGCACAAGCTATAGCCCGTCGTCGCCGCCAACTATTCAATGCCCGACGGCGACTTCCGCGCCCAGTGCCGCCCCCCCGGCGATACAACTGCAGGAGGGTTGACAAAAATAGCCCCATAAGAGAGCGAGCGTCCTCGATTTTCCCGGCATAAGAGAGCGAGCGTCGTCAGAATTCAGGTTATAAGTGAGCGGGCGTCGTCAGGCTTCCCACGGAGCGCCGCGCGGACCCGGAACCGCAGGGCCGCGACCGCCCATACGAGGGCGAACAGCGCAATCAGCACCAGCCCGGCGTCGCCGAGGTCTATCTCGCCCAGCCAGGTGGTGACAGGATCGCTCAGCCCGAAAGCCGCGTTGAGGAAACCGCCCAGCGTGATGACCGAGATGAAGAGCGCCGAGAAGGCCGAGATACCGGTGATGATGGCGTTGAATCCAAGCTTGCGTTGGGGATCGTGGATGGCGGATTTATACATTCGCATCATGGCCACGCCGTTGACGGAATCGCAGAGCGTCATCGCAGCGGTGAAAGCCAGCGGCAGAGCCAGGAGGGCGAGAACGGATACACCCGCGAGCGACGCCGCCGTCGTGAGCACCAGCAGCCCGATGGTGGTAGCAGTGTCGAAGCCGAGCCCGAACAAGAACCCGATGACGTAGATGTTCCGCGGTCGCTGGACCTTGGATAGCGGCTTGGCCAGGAGCCGCGCGATGAACCCTTTGGTTTCGAGGTCGTCGACGGCGATCGCGCCGCCAGCCCGGGCGGCGCGGTACAGCTGCATCGTGCGGAGGAAAGCAGAGCCGTTGAAGACGCCCATGGCGAGGAGGAAGAGCCCCGACACGCCGCTGCCGATCAGCCCGAGCACGAGGTGCCCGGGGGTGCCGTCCTCCATGAGCTGGCCCGCCAGGCTGGCGCCACCGACCGCCATCACCCCGGCCAGGATTACCACGGAGCTGTGGCCCAGGCTGAAGGCGAAGCCGACGCTCACGGGGTCCTTCCGCTGTGCCACGAATTTTCGTGTGGAATTGTCGATCGCGGCGATGTGGTCCCAGTCGTAGCTGTGCTTGATGCCGGCCACATATGCCGTCAGCACGAGGCCGAGCGCCAGGGGCTGCCCTCCACCGGCGGCACCCACCAGCAGGAGCACGACGGCGGCAAGGTGCAGGAGGACGACGGAGCCGAACATGAAAGCGAGGCGCGACTTCAGCGGAAGATGCTCACGCCGGCGGTACATCGAGGCGAACTCCGCGAGTGAGGTCATCAGTACTTCCTGAGGTTGAGCGCCGCCCTGCCGTACCAGCGTTCGCGCAAAAGGCCGGTACAGGCACCAAGCAACCGATTCAGTTCCTCGGTGCTGTTCGAGAGGGAGCGTAGGACCAAGCCCGTTGTGCCCGTAAGGGTCCGGGTCAGCGACAAGCCCAAGTAAGCGTCATACCCCGCCGTCAGGCCGCGCAGCTCATCGGCGAGCGCCTGGTCAACCCGCGGATCCACCACAATGAGCGATCCCAGGTGGCTGTACCCCTCCATGAAGCCCATTCCGGTCACATCACCCAGCGGCGGCCGGATCAGGAGGTTGTCCAGGGCGAGCAGCACCGCGCCGTGGTCGCCCTCCACGTGGATTTCGTTCCGGAGGCGGAGTTCCCGGTACCGGAAGGAGGCGCCGTCCGGCGACCAGCCGGGAGTGATGACTTCCGCCATGATGAGGCTCGACGTCGGATGCACCGTGATGTGCGTATTCTGCCGATAGCAGGCGTCCCGGTAGGCGATGAGCTGGTCGGGAGCCAACTCCAGTTCCGCACCCTCCCCCAGGAGGATCGTCATGCGCTGCTCGGCAAAGGACCCCGGAGTCCGATAGATCTTCGTGGCCGACTGAGTCGTCAAAAGCAACGAAGCCCCGGCCTCGACCTCCACATCCACAACATAGAGATCCGCCCCCAAATACGCCCCGCCCGGATTGACCATGACATAACAAACCTGCCCGGACCCATCCAAGTAGTGCGGCCTCAAAACCCGCAACGCACCCTGATGAAACTGCTGCACGGCCACGGAACGACCGGCACGTTTCCCTATGACGAGCGCAAGGCGACCCATCTCGGGCCGATCAGCGGACGCGGATGAAGGCCCAGGTGAGATGAGAGCGTTCGCGAGTGAACTCATTGCGCCAGGTCGAGCATCAGGACGTCGTGCCGCATCCATGCGATGACCTTGTCGAGCCCTTCGTCGGTTTTCAGGTTGGTAAAGCAGAACGGCTTGTCGCCGCGGAATTCCTTGGAGTCCCGTTCCATCACTGACAGGTCCGCGCCGACGAACGGGGCGAGGTCGGTCTTGTTGATGATGAAGAGGTCCGACTTGATCATGCCTTGGCCGGCCTTTCGGGGGATTTTCTCCCCTTGGGCGACGTCGATGATGTAGATCGAGAAGTCCACGAGTTCGGGGCTGAATGTGGCGGAGAGGTTGTCGCCGCCGGATTCGACGAAGATGACCTGCAGGTCGGGGTGCCGCTTCTTGAGTTCCTCGATGGCCGCCGTGTTCATGGAGGTGTCTTCGCGGATGGCGGTATGCGGGCAGCCGCCCGTTTCGACGCCGATGATGCGGTCCTCCGGCAGGATGCCGTTGGCCGCGAGGATTTTGGCGTCTTCAATCGTGTAGATGTCGTTGGTAATTGCGGCCATGGAGATTTCCCGGCTCATGTGCCGGGTCAGGCGCTCCACGAGCTGCGTTTTGCCGGCACCTACCGGGCCGCCGATGCCGATCTTGATGGGTTCAGACATGTGTCCTCCTGTGGTTCTAGCTCATGAACATGCGCGCACGTTGCCATTCGTGCCGCATCTGCGAAATTTCCAGCCCCGGGCTGACGGCTCCGAAGTCGTCCCAGCTGAGGTGCCGGACATGTTCGACGGCGGCAGCGACGTCGTCGTGCGCCTTGCGCAACAGCCGCTGCCCGGAGTTCTGGCCGAGCGGGATGGCGCGCACGGCGTTCTGCGTCAGGGAGGTGACCGTCGCGAAAAGGTAAGCGGCGAGCGCTTCTTCGAACGGCACGCCCAGCGAGCGCGCGACGACGGCGAACGCCAGCGGCTGATGCCCGGCAGCCCGGCCCGTGGTCACGAGAGTCCGGTACGCTTCCAGCTCGGCCGACGGAAAGACTTCGGTCCCGATTTCGATCAGCCGCCCGCCCATTTTGGTACTGGCCTCCCGCACCTGCCGAGGCAAGAGCTGAGCGCTCAAATGCTCATCCAACGAACCCAGGTCCGCTCCCTCGTACAGGAACCGAATGGCCAAGCCATCGGAATAAGTCAACTGCTGCCCCACAAACGCGGACAGCCAGACCCCAAAACTCCCCTCATCAGCTACGAGCCCACGATCGATGTACGTCTCAAACCCCAAAGAATGAGCAAACGCCCCCGTGGGCAGGGCAGAGTCGGTGAGCTGCTGGAGAGCTAGTTGATAAGAGGTCATGCCGCCCCCTCAAGGCGAGACGACAAGCCGCCGACCACCGGGACCGGCCTAGTGCGTGTGTTCAGCATGGCGGAAAGGCACCGGCATTACGCGTTCCTGGCGGTCGTAAGGCACACCGACGTGCTTGAGGTAGTCCTCGACCGTGTGGTCGTACTGGCACACCATGACTTCGGCCCCGTACTCGGACGCAGCGTCGAAGAACTGGGCCTGCAGGTGCCGGTTGCCGAGGGAGTGCGCCACGACGCCCATTTCGTAGATGCTTCGGGCGGCGATGACCAGGACGTCGCTCGGCAGCACGGACACCACGATCAGGTTAGCGTCCTCGACGGCGAGGATGTCGCCGTCGCGCAGGTCTCCGGATCCGGCGGGGAGCCGGATGCCGAGCTCCTTCCCGTGGTCCGTGGTGACGCGTTGGATGCGTTTGACCAGTTGGGCGCTGGGCAGCACGACTTTCTCCTTGTGGAGGCCGGCGTATTGTTCGGGATCGGGCAGTTCGTTCAGGTTGCCGAGGATCTTTTCGATGATCATGTGGTTCTCCTCCGGCCGTCTAGAAAAGGAAGTAGCGCTGGGCCATGGGCAGCACGTCGGAAGGCTCGCAGGTGACGTCTTGGCCGTCGACCGTCACTTTGTAGGTTTCGGGGTCGACGGCGATATCGGGCGTTTCGCCGTTGAACTTGAGGTCCGCCTTCCTCAGGTTCCGGATGCCGGACACCGGGCGGATGACCCGTTCCAGGCCAAGCTCTTCCGGCACGCCGGCGTCGATGGCCGCCTTGGACAGGAAGGTGATGGAGGACTGCTGCAGCGCCTTGCCGTAGGTGGCGAACATCGGGCGCATGGTGCGCGGCTGCGGGGTGGGGATGGAGCCATTGGAATCGCCCATGAGCGCGTAGGCGATTTGCCCGCCTTTGATGACCAGTTCCGGTTTCACGCCGAAGAAGGCCGGATTCCACAGGACGAGGTCGGCGAATTTGCCCACCTCCACGGAGCCGATGGAGTCTGCCATGCCCTGCGCGATCGCCGGGTTGATGGTGTATTTGGAGATGTAGCGCTTGATCCTGAAGTTATCGCTTTCCGCGCCCAGGCCGTTCGGAGCGCCGTGGCTCGCACCTGACGCGTCTTTGAGGACGCCTCGCTGCCGCTTCATGGCGTCGGCCACTTGCCAGGTGCGGATGACGACTTCGCCCACGCGGCCCATGGCCTGGGAATCCGAGGAGGTCATGGAGAAGATGCCCAGGTCCTGGAGTACGTCTTCGGCGGCGATGGTTTCGGCCCGGATGCGGGAAT
Source organism: Arthrobacter sp. FW306-2-2C-D06B (assembly GCF_021789175.1). NCBI lineage: Bacteria > Bacillati > Actinomycetota > Actinomycetes > Micrococcales > Micrococcaceae > Arthrobacter > Arthrobacter sp. FW306-2-2C-D06B. The sequence continues at coordinate 149,997 of NZ_CP084560.1, read as the reverse complement.
CGGCGAAGGCCACGTCTTCCGGGATGTCCGGGTTGAGGTGGTGGCACACCATGAGCATGTCGAGGTGCTCTTCGATGGTGTTCCGCGTGTACGGGAGCGTCGGGTTGGTGGATGCCGGGAGCACATTGGGCAATCCGGCGATCTTGATGATGTCCGGAGCGTGGCCGCCGCCGGCGCCTTCGGTGTGGAAGGTGTGGATCACCCGGCCATCGATGGCCTTGATGGTGTCCTCCACGAATCCGCACTCGTTGAGCGTGTCCGTGTGGATGGCTACCTGGACGTCGTATTCATCAGCTACTTGCAAGGACATGTCGATGGATGACGTCGTGGCGCCCCAGTCCTCATGCACTTTGAGGCCGACCGCTCCTGCGCGGATCTGTTCGGCGAGCGGCTCGATGGCGGACGCGTGGCCCTTGCCGAAGAGGCCGATATTGATCGGCAGCCCTTCCGCGGCTTGCAGCATCCGTGAAATGTGCCACTTGCCGGGAGTAATGGTGGTGGCCTTGGTTCCTTCCGCCGGACCCGTACCGCCGCCGACCATAGTGGTGATGCCGCTGCACAGGGCCGTGGGGACCTGGTCCGGGGAAATGTAGTGGATGTGGGTGTCGACCCCGCCTGCGGTGAGGATCTTCCCCTCCCCGGCAATCATCTCGGTGCTGGCCCCGATCACGATGTCCACGCCGTCGGCGATCTGCGGGTTTCCTGCCTTGCCGATCTTGAAGATGTGGCCGTCTTTGAGCGCCACATCGGCCTTGTAAATTCCGGTGTAGTCGAGGACCACCACGTTTGAAATGACGGTGTCCGGAACGTCCTCATCCCGGGTCACTTGACCGTTCTGCCCCATGCCGTCCCGGACCACTTTGCCGCCGCCGAACATGACCTCTTCGCCGTAGACCGTATAGTCCTTCTCGATCTCAAGGAAAAGTTCGGTGTCCGCCAAGCGGATCGAGTCGCCGGTCGTCGGGCCGTAGAGGTCTGCGTATTGCTTGCGCGAAATTTCGAAGCTCACTGGGCTGTCCCTTCCTTGCCTGCTTCGGACCCTTCGGTGGCTCCGGTCCCTTCGGTGGCAGCGGCAGCGCCGCCGTCGTCCTTTCCGGCGTCCGCATCAAGGGGACCGTTGACGGCGTTCCGCAGGCCGTAGACTTCGCGGTTGCCCGCAAGCGCAATGAGCTTGACGGTCTTGGAATCGCCGGGTTCGAAGCGCGCGGCCGTTCCGGCAGGGATATCGAGGCGGCGGCCGTAAGCGGCTTCGCGGTCGAAATCGAGCGCGGGATTCGATTCGGCAAAGTGGTAATGCGAGCCCACCTGGACCGGGCGGTCGCCACGGTTGACGACGTCGACGGCGACTGCCTCCCGTCCGCTGTTGCAGGCAATGGGCTCTGTTTGGAGACGGTATTCACCGGGAATCATGTTGGCCTCCTAGCGGATCGGGTCGTGGACGGTGACGAGCTTGGTCCCGTCGGGGAATGTGGCCTCGATCTGGACGTCATGGATCATCTCGGGCACGCCTTCCATGACATCCTCACGACCAAGCAGGGTGGTCCCGTAGCTCATCAGTTCAGCCACGGTTTTCCCGTCACGAGCCCCCTCAATCAGTTCGTAGCTGATGATCGCCACGGCTTCGGGGAAGTTGAGCTTCAGACCGCGGGATTGCCGACGGCGGGCGAGGTCGGCCGCGACCACGATCATGAGCTTTTCCTGCTCACGGGGCAAAAGATGCATCGGTTCTCCTTAAAGTTCTGTGCTGCAGAAGCGGACATCAGATCACTCGAGGCTCAGAAAAGCCGAGGACGTCGGGGCAGCTACTACGGTTATAACGCCAAACGTCAGACATATCCAGTTCGCCCCTTCACCGCCCCTCCCGAACGAATTGTGACCAGCCTAAAGCTTTAAGGTTTCCGCCGGATTTCCGCACTCCCGTGCATCAGGCCTTCTTGGCGCGGTGCTTCCTGACCTGCCACACCAGCACAATCGCCACCACAATAACTGCCACCACAGCCGCCGCCCCCCGGCCCACCACGCGGGCCACTTCTTCGTACGAATTTCCGGCCACAAAACCGAGCGTCACGAACAAGGACCCCCAGATAATGCCGCCGCTGAAATTCCAGAACGCGAAGCGCCGGTAAGGCATGCGGCTGAGTCCGGCGAGCGCGGGCATGACGGCACGAAAGAAGGCCGTAAACCGGCCCAAAAGTACCGCGACGCCACCTTTGTCTTTGAGGAAGTCTTCGGCCTTCTGCAATTGGGCTCGTCTTTTGTCCAGGATCTTCAAGGCCATTACCCGCGGGCCGAAATGCTTGCCTATTTCGTAGCCCACGGTGTCTCCCGTGATCGCGGCAGTCACCACAATGGCGATCATGACCCACAATTCGAAGAGCCCTCGGCTCGCAATCACCCCGCCGACCACCGCCGCCGTTTCGCCGGGGATCACAAACCCCACAAAGATTGCATCCTCAGCGAACACGAGGGCGAAAACGATGCACGCGATCACGAGCGGGCTGGTGTTCAAGAGTCCGTCCAAAAGCGCATGCATGAAGAACAGTCTGGCAGTTGAAGGCCCACTTGGGCAGGAGGCATCAGATCCGGCTGCCGTTGCCCGTTCCGTGTAGGCCCATTGACAATGGTGAGTGTGAACGACAGCTTCGCTGATGCGACCTCCCGCTTGTGGCACGCACTCGGTGCCGAAGATGCGGATTTGGCGGCCGCTCAGCTCACGACGACCGGGCCGCGGGCGGTGCTCCCTGCCGCTTTCGACGTAACCGGGCTGGCCACGGGGGCGGTTGCCGCGGCAACGGTGGCGGCAGCACAGTTTCTGGCAGCCCGCCGAGAGTCACGACAGCCGGCCGTGACGGTAGACAGTCGGGAGTCATGCGCCGCGTTCGCGTCCGAGAGGCTGTTCACCCCAGTCGGCTGGAACCGGCCACCGCTCTGGGACCCCATCGCCGGCAACTATCGTGCGGCCGACGCCTGGATCAGGCTCCACACCAACTACGCCAGCCACCGCGCCGCCGTCGAGCGGGTGCTGGGAGCCCATGACCGCGAAACAGTCCAGGCCGCGGTGGCCGGGCTGCCCGCCGAGGAATTGGAGACGGCCATCGTGGAGGCGGGCGGATGCGCCGCCGTCATGCACAACCGCGTCCGGTGGCTTGCCTCGGCTCCAGGGGCGGCGACCGCGGACGCGCCGCCCCTGACCGTCGTCGAGCGCCGCTCATCCGGTGCCCGCATGCCGGACGCCGACGGGAAACTGCCCTTCGACGGCGTGCGCGTCCTCGACCTGACTCGGGTAATCGCTGGACCGGTCTGCACCAAGTTCCTTGCCGGCTACGGCGCGGACGTGCTCCGGATCGATCCGCCCGGCTTTGACGAGGTTCCGTCGCTACTGCCTGAGACGACGCTCGGCAAACGTACCGCCGCGTTGGATCTCACCGCCTCAAGCGACCGCGCGATGTTCGAGGAACTGCTCGCGGGTGCGGATGTGCTCGTGTCGGGACTGCGAGGCGACGCCCTGACACGCCTGGGCTACGACGAGGAGGCCCTCACCGCACTGAACCCCGGCTTGATCATCGCCAGCCTGGACGCCTACGGCTGGGATGGCCCATGGCGCAACCGCCGCGGGTTCGACAGCCTGGTCCAGATGAGCTGCGGGATCGCCGACGACGGCGCTACCGCCACGGGCCAAGCGGAGCCGGTCCCGCTTCCCGTCCAAGCCCTCGACCACGCGACCGGCTGGCTCCTGGCCGCGGCCGTCGCCCGTGCCTTGACTCGACGGCTCACCCACTCGGCGACTGCCCGCATCCAAGGCTCACTCATCGGCACGGCCAATCTGCTGTACTCGCTGACTCCGCCGAACGACCACCTATCGGTACCGACACCGAATGACTTCACCCTCACGGCAACCACCACTGACTGGGGGCCGGCACGCCGCGTGCCGCTTCCAGGGCGAATCGACGGCTCCCCCGCGCATTGGTCGCAACAAGCCGGACCACTCGGCCGCCACCCGGCGGTGTGGGCCACGGCCTAGTTTTCGTTTGGCACAAGTAAACCCCCGGAACCGCGCGGTTCCGGGGGTAAGAGGGTGGGCCCTGTGGGGATCGAACCCACGACCCACGGATTAAAAGTCCGATGCTCTACCAACTGAGCTAAAGGCCCCTGCTGACTGTAGAAACAGCCATAAATACTGTACCTCAAGCTCAAGGCCGTTTTGACACGCGTCGCACCCGCGCCGTCGTGACCGGGCCGGCAGCGTTCTCCCCACCTTTGAACCAAACCCCGACGACGACGCGCGGCAACAACGGTGTGTCGCCGCTCCCACGGATCCATACATGGGGAGGTTGCAACAAGCCCCAGTCAAGAGTGCACGAGCGAAAACACAGGAGTAGCGTTGGGGCATGAGCGAACAATCGGGACCTCCTGTGTACGGCGGAGCAAATAGGCACCACAAGCCGAAACCCTTCGCGCCGGTTGACTTCGAGCCGTTTGCCGGCGGAGCGGACCCCGCGCGCGTGTCCGAAGCCGCGCACCTTGCCGCTCAAGCCCTCGTGCGGCGAGGTCGGGATAGCGATGATCCCAAGATCACCAGGCGCCTCGTGAAGCTCGCTGATGAGCAAGGCCTGGAGGCCATCGCCGAAATGTGGGCCGAGAGCCCCGCCCGGTCCTTGCCGGGTGCCTTGTGGCGGCTCTACGCGTTGCGCGCGGCCACTATGCAGAACTCGGAGCGGATTTCCGTGTACTTCAAGGCCGGCCGGGACACCGCCCAGGTTTCCCACGTTGTGGCGGGCGCTGCCGAGCCGCCGGGAGCCGACGAAATGAAGCAAATGGCGGACGCCATTCTTTCGGGAGCGTTCGACGGCGATTTCGACGTCGCGCTGGAACGCTCAGCCGCGTTTTGCCGCGTCGTCGCGCTGGGCCAAGCCACCCTGGCGGACAGTGCAGAGCATTCCAATGAAGGCCATGCAAGCAAGCTGACCCGGAACTCCCACCAGTTGGTAAAGACCGCGGAAGATCTCGAGCACGCGGCCAATGCGTGGCGCCTGGGAGAGCTGGACTGACATGAAATATAAGGGCGAGGGACCGTCACAACCACCCCCGGCGCCAGCTGTCAAGATTGACTTAGCTCGGACGACGTAGAAAACTGAAACTGGTGTCGAACCGCGAAACCCCCGGGCTTCAACTTATAGCCGCTTCGAGCGGCCTACCGCCGAGAGGCGTATCCGGTTCGGCACCATTTTTATGCCCTTCGGCGAAGACGCCGCCCCACCCCTATCCCTCCCGCCTACCGGAAGCCAAATGAAGCTGCGTCTCTTCCCCCAGGAACCCGCCGGGTTGCAATTGTTGTCGCAAATGGCCCGCCAGATTCTTGAGGCAACCGGGACGCTTTCGGAGATCTTCGGAGCTCCTGTCGCGGAGCACGAACGGCTTGTGGAGGAGATGCACGAACACGAGGCGAAATCCACGGATCTGCATTTCGCCCTCCTGACCCACATGCGCACGAGCTTCGTGAACCCGCTCCCCCGCGAGGACATGTACGCCCTCTCCCGTTTCCTCAACGAGGCGATGGAAAAGCTGGATGCCGCAGGTGAGCTCGTGGCGCTCTACAAACTGGACCGGCTGCCCAAGCGCGCGGCGGACCAGTTGGAGATCATCAGCCGCCAGGCGGAACTCACGGTTGATGCAATGCGCCAGCTCGACGATCTGGACGAACTCGAGGATTACTGGATCGAGGTCTTGCGGCTGGCCAAGCGTGCGGAGCGCAGCCATCGGACCTGGGTGGCCGAGATGCTCCGCGACATGAAGTCCACCCAATTTTCGCGGAACCGCGACGTAGCCAATCAACTAGTGGACGCTACCAAGGACATGCGCCGCGTCGCGACCCAGGTAGGCAGCATCATCGTCAAGGAAGCATGAGGTGGCGGTCGCATTCTTCGCCCTTGTGGTGGTGCTGGCGGCTGGCTTCGCATTCCTGAACGGCTTCCGCGACGTCTCGACCGCCGTCGCACTCTCCGTGCGGACACGTGCCCTGACTCCGTCTGTCGCCGTTGTGTTGGCGGCCATCTTCAACTTTGCCGGCGTGCTGCTCAGCGGCAGTTTCGCGCTGGTTTTCAGCCAGTCGTGGGTGATTCTCCCCTCGGGAATGAACGGGCTTACGATGCTCGCCGCGGGGTTGTGCAGCGCCATCCTTTGGGGAATCTACGCTTGGTGGCGTGGTGTGCCGCTCTCCTCAACCCATGCCTTGGTGGGGGGCCTGGTGGGCGCCGGAGCCGCAAGCGCAGTGATGGGAGGCAGCTCCATCAGCGGGGTGGACGGTATTTTGCTGGCGCAAGTGGTGTTGCCCTTGCTGCTGTCCCCGGTGATTGCCTTCCTTGGCGCCTATCTTCTCGTGTGGCCTGTAACGTGGGCGGCCCGCTACACCCAGCCCGACGTCGTGCATGGCCGCTTCCGCCACGCACAGTCCGTCTCGGCCGCCGCCGTCGCGCTCGGCCACGGCTTGCAGGACGGCCAGAGAACCGTAGCCGTGATCCTGTTGGGCGCTGTGGCGGCAGGCGTGTCCGGCTCCAATGACCTCCCGATCTGGGTCATCCTGCTGACGGCCGTCATGCTCACGGCGGGAACGCTTTGCGGTGGTTGGCGCATCTCGTACACCCTGGGTTACAAGCTGACGCGGGTAGACCCGATGCGGGGATTCATTGCCCAGAGCCTGACCTCGCTGATGCTGTTCGTCGGTGCCATCGGCTTCCACTTGCCGCTTTCTACGACGCACACTGTGACGTCCGCAGTGCTCGGCGCAGGAACCAACCAGAACTTTTCCGTCACCAACCGTCGGATGGTGCTGCGGATCCTGGGGTTCTGGGTCGCGACGCCGATCGTTACCGCCGCAGTGGCGTTCGTCCTCGGGCTGGCGCTCTCGCCGCTGTCGCGTTGAGTTGAGCGAGTCCCGCCAAGCACGCAAAAGCCCGACGGCGGCAGTCACCTCGGAAGGTGACCGTCGCGGTCGGGCTTTTCGCAGTGGGCCCACACCGGCGAGGGCCCCGGCCTGAGCTTGCGAAGGCCGGGAGCCGGTGGCTGGGCCCACGCCGGCGAGGGCCCCGGCCTGAGCTTGCGAAGGCTGGGAGCCGGTGGGGACTTATCCGAACCGGCCGGAGACGTAGTCTTCCGTGGCCTTCTGGGACGGGTTGTTGAAGATCGTGGTGGTGTCCGCGAACTCGATGAGCTTGCCCGGCTTGCCGGTGCCGGCGATGTTGAAGAACGCGGTCTTGTCGGAAACGCGTGCGGCCTGCTGCATGTTGTGGGTCACGATTACCACGGTGTATTCGTCCTTGAGCTCATTGATGAGGTCTTCGACGGCCAAAGTAGAGATGGGGTCCAGCGCCGAGCAGGGCTCGTCCATGAGGATGACCTGCGGTTCCACAGCAATGGCGCGGGCAATGCAGAGCCGCTGCTGCTGGCCGCCGGAGAGTCCGGAGCCCGGCTTCTCGAGGCGGTCCTTGACCTCGTTCCACAGGTTGGCGCCGCGCAGGGACTTCTCCACGAGCGCGTCGGCCGCACCCTTGCTGATCCGCTTGTTGTTCAGCTTCACGCCGGCCAGCACGTTGTCGCGGATGGACATCGTGGGGAATGGATTGGGCCGCTGGAAGACCATGCCAACCTGGGTGCGGACCGTCACAGGGTCCACGCCGGGGCCGTAGAGGTTGTCGCCGTCGAGCAGGACTTCGCCCTCAACACGCGCACCGGGAAGTACTTCGTGCATGCGGTTCAGGGTGCGCAGGAACGTGGACTTGCCACAACCGGACGGGCCGATGAATGCCGTGACCGATTTGGCTTCAATGTTGATGTTGACGCCTTCAACGGCCAGGAAGCTGCCGTAGTAGACGTTCAGATCCTTGACGTCGATCCGCTTAGACATGGTGTTCCTTCGGTGCTGTGGTTGGAAGTTTGCGTGTGGCCTGGCGGCTCAACGGCCGGCCTTGGGGGCGAAGATCCGGGCGATCAGCCTTGCGCCGAGGTTCAGGAGCATCACCAGGATGATCAGGACCAGCGCGGCACCCCATGCCCGTTGGCTCGACGGGTCCGGGTTGGACGGCGAGGTCGGGTTCAGGATCTGCGTGTAGATGAACGTAGGCAGCGAGGCCATCCAGCCGCCGAACACGTTGTTGTTGATCGTTGTGGCGAAACCTGCGGTGACCAGGATCGGAGCCGTCTCGCCGATCACCCGGGCGATCGCCAGGGTGACGCCGGACGCGATGCCGGAAATCGCCGTCGGGATGACCACCTTGACGATGGTGCGCCACTTGCGGACACCCAGCGCATAAGCCGCCTCACGGAGCTCGTTCGGGACGATCTTCAGCATTTCCTCGCTGGAGCGGACCACCACCGGAATCATCAGGACTGAAAGCGCGACGGCGGCGACCGCACCCGTCTTGGTGCCCGGTCCGACTACGGCGAAGAAGAATGCTGCGGAAAAGAGGCCCGCTACGATCGACGGGATGCCGGTCATGACGTCGACGAAGAACGTGATGGCACGGGCGAGGGCCCGGTCATTGCCGTACTCCACGAGGTAGATTGCGGTCAGCAAGCCCACCGGAACCGAGATGACCGTGGCAAGCAATGTGATCTGCACGGTCCCCATGAGCGCATGGTAAATGCCACCAAGCACCTTGGTCCCTTCTTCGGCGCTCCTGTTGTCGAAGGCCCCCGTGACGCCGTTCATGGATGTCGTCAGGAAGCCAGGGGTGATGATGCCAGGAATGCCGTTCACCAGGACAGTCCAGATCACCGAAATCAGGGGCAGCAGCGCCACGAGGAAAGAGCCGACGACCAGGCACGTGGCAAGCTTGTCGCTCGCCTTGCGGCCGCCTTCGACGGCTGCGCTCCAGCCGACCAGGCCGATCGCGAAGAGGATGGCGGACACGATGCCCCAGCCGAAGGCGTTGAAGCCGATCAGCGCGAGGATCGCTGCGCCGAGCACCAGGGCGACAGCCAGGACGATATACGGCGCAAAGGCGGGCAGCTGGCCTTTGGTGAGGGCCGAGCGTTTGCGCGCGACGGGGGCGGTCACAGTCATTAGTTGGCTCCCGAGAATTCTTTGTGCCTGGTGATGATCCAGCGTGCAACCATGTTGACACCCAGGGTGATGACGAACAATACCAATCCGGCAGCGATCAAAGTATTGACCTTGACCCCGCTGGCTTCAGGGAAGTTCAAGGCGATCTCGGCGGCAATGGTCTGGTTGCCGGACTGGATCAGGCTCGCGGTCAATACGCCGGAGGACAGCACCAGCGCTACAGCCATGGTCTCGCCGAGAGCGCGGCCGAGGCCCAGCATGATGGCGCTGACGATGCCCGGCCGGCCGAACGGCAGGACAGCCATCTTGATCATTTCCCAGCGGGTCGCTCCGAGGGCCAGAGCGGCTTCCTCGTGGAGCTTCGGGGTCTGCAGGAAGATTTCACGCGCCAGGGACGTGATGATCGGCAGAACCATCACGGAGAGGACGATGCTTGCGGTCAAGATGGTTTTGCCAGTAGCCGACGCCGGCCCCTGGAAGATCGGCAACCACCCCAAGTTGGTGGCCAGCCAAGTGTAGGCGGGCGAAATCTGCGGGGCAAGGAAGGCGGCGCCCCATGCGCCGTAAACCACGGAAGGAATGGCAGCCAGGAGGTCAACTACGTATCCGAGACCGGAGGCGAGCCTGCGGGGCGCGTAGTGCGAGATGAACAGCGCGACGCCGATGGCAACGGGGGTAGCGATCACAAGCGCGATGACGGCGGCAATCAGGGTCCCCACCACGATCGGGCCGATGTAAGCGAAGAAGCCGTGGCCGCCTTGGATGTCCGCGGCCGGAGCCACTAGCGCCGGAATGGCCTGGACTACAAGGAAAAGTGCGACGCCGAAGAGGACCACGAGGATCAGGCATCCTGCGGCCAGGGTGGCTCCGGAGAAGACCTTGTCCCCGGTGCGCCCGGCACCTTGGGAAGTGGTCAAGGAGTTGGTGGTCACTTCACGATCCTTCAGATTCGTTCAAGAATGGCCAAGTTCCCCGCCCCGCCTGGTGATGCTTCACCAGCGCGGGACAGGGAACCTCGATATTCAGGGTAGCGGTGCCGCGGTCGGCGGCACCACTACTCCGTTGTGGTCCTTAGGCCTTGGCCTTGATGGAGTCAACAGCGGCCTTCGCCTTGTCCTGCAGAGCCTTGGAGAGCGGTGCGGACTTGGCGGCACCGGCGGCAGCCTGCTGGCCGGCGTCGGAGACTACGTAGCTCTCGAATGCCTTGACCAGGTCAGCGGTTTCCTTCTTGTCGTAGGTGGTGCAGACGACGTGGTAGGAAACGAGGACAACCGGGTATACGCCGGCAGCTGTGGTCGTGCGGTCGAGCTTGATGGAGAGGTCGTTGGCTGCGCGGCCAGCAACGGGCTTGCCGAGTTCGGCAGCCTTGGCTGCGGCGTCAGCGGAGATCTTGACGAAGTCCGAGCCAACCTTGATCTGAGCGGTGCCAAGCTTGCCGGAGACGTACGAGTCGTCGGCGTAGGTCACGGCACCCGGGGTGTCGGTAACGGTCTTGACGACGCCGGAGGTGCCCTTGGCGTTCTCGCCCTTCAGGGATGCCGGCCAAACTCCAGCAGCCTTGTCGGTCCAGACCGAGGGAGCGGCGGCAGCCAGGTAGTCGGTGAAGTTCTGGGTGGTGCCAGAGTCGTCAGAGCGGTTGACCGGGGTGACCTTGAGGTCCGGAAGCGTGACGCCGGCGTTCAGGCCCGCGATAGCGGGATCGTTCCAGTTGGTGATCTGGCCGCGGAAGATCTTCGCAACCGTGTCGGCGTCGAGCTTCAAGTCCTTGACGTTGGGGATGTTGAAGGCGACAGCGATCGGGGAGATGTAGACCGGGATATTGATGGCACCGTCGGTGCCGCACTTGGTCTTGGAGCTGGCGAGCTCAGCGTCGGTCAGGTATGCGTCGGAGCCGGCGAACTGGGCCGAACCGTCGATGATTGCCTTGCGGCCCGCGCCGGAACCATCCGGGGAGTACTGCACGGTTGCGCCGGGGTTGGAGGACGCAAATGCGGCCTTCCAAGCGTCCATGGCCGCGCCGGTCGAGGAGGCGCCAATGCCGGTCAGGGTGCCGGTGACCTTGACGCCCGCGGAAGACTGGGTTGCCGCCGGGGCGTTGGTTGCGTTATCCGAACCGCAAGCGGTCAGCGCAAGTGCGCCGACTGCGAGGACCGCGATTGCCGCGTTGCGGCCGAAGCGAGTTGCCTTCACTGGGATGTACCCCTTCCAGGGATTCTCTGATGCGTGCCGAGGGAGAAAGTCGGCATACGAAAGATATGCGTACGTGTTTGTACCTTTATTGACGGTAGGAGCCGCAGGTAACGGGACCGGCGGTCCAAAGTGAACGGAAGGTGAACGACTGTGGACTATTGGCTTACATGTGCAGCGTCGCCCTTGCGTTTGGCGCCCCCTGGGGGATTTAGTGACGCCCCTCACTTCGCGGTTCCTTCAGCGACCCGCACCCCGTAAGCCTCTCCTGACCGTGACGTTAACGCAGCCAAAATACTCGGTGAAGCCTTCCTTGCCGGCGGCCTAGTTGGCAAGTTCTCGCGTGCATCATTGAGGCGGGCGCACCAGCGCCGACAGGTAAGTCCAGGCAATCTGGATATATTGAAATGGGGATGAAATGAAACTGTCGAGAAAAAGCAAGGGCACCCGATTCGCTGCAGCGCTGCTTGCGACGGCTGGATTGATGCTGGCAGCGCCACCCGCGTCGAACGCCGAGGAGATTCGGGTCAACTACTTCGGCCCACTCAATTGCGGCGGATACAACTCTTGGATCAGCGTCTCGGCAAATGGCTACGTCCGAGCAAATTACTACAACCCGAGCAACTATGCGGCCGCATATGCCAACGGCTTCACGGTGCTTTGGGGACCGAGCAGTTACGGATCAGCTTGGCTAAGCGTTGTTGACGGGAGCATCAACTCCTTTAACAGAGGTTGCGACTACTAAATTAGACGCTCACAAACACGTAGTGCTTCGCTTCCGGCCCTGGTGACTTCGTCAGGGCCGGAAGCACCGCGAGAAGCCTGGTTGAAACTCAGCGACCCGCACCCCGTAAGCCTCTCCTGAATAGACTTGAGCCATGACCGCCCCCCAAGGACTTTCAGCAAGCAGGAAATTCCTGCGGGCGCGGCTGCGCACCGGCCTCGTCCGCAGCCGGAACTCGTTGCTTCCGGCGGTCCAGATGACCGTGTGCGCCGTGGGCGCCTACGCGTTCGCTGAATATATCCTGGGGCACTCAGGTCCCCTTTTCGCTGCGACCTCGTCACTGATCGCGCTCGGCTTCTCGCGGGATCCACGGCTTCGCCGAGTGGTGGAAGTCGGTTTCGGCTGCACCCTCGGGATCGTCGTGGGTGACCTGCTCCTTCACTGGCTGGGTTCAGGGATCTGGCAGGCCGCCGTCGTCCTTCTTTTCTCCATCCTGTTGGCACGTTTCCTGGACGGTGGCTCCATCTTCACCACCCAACTGGGCCTGCAATCGCTTCTCGTGGTCTTGCTGCCTGCGCCGGCCGGCGGGCCGTTCACGCGGAGCATCGACGCCGTAGTGGGCGGGGTTTTCGCACTGCTGGTCACCATGCTGGTCCCGAAGGACCCGCGCCGGGAGCCGCGCCAGGACGTCCGCAAACTCCTGCACGAACTCTCGGAGGTCCTCCGTGAATGTGCAGACGCCCTGATCAACAGCGATTCGACCCAGGCCTGGCATGCCCTCATCCGGGGGCGGAACTGCCAGCCCCTCGTGGACCGGATGCGCCAATCCCTCAAGGCCTCCGGAGAAGTGGCCACGCTGGCCCCGGCGTACCGGCGGCACCGTGACGAGCTCACCATGCTCGAGGAATCGCTGGATTCGATCGACCTCGCCCTTCGCAACGGCCGGGTGTTCGCGCGGAGGCTCACGAGCGCCATCAACCATGCGGCATTGACGGATGAGGCGACGGACAGCATTGCTGAGGTCCTTCAGGACACTTCCGCCGCGGTCGAAGAACTGTCGCTCGGTCTCGCGGAGGTGCACGACGGCGCCCGCCGCGCCCACCTGCGCGGTGCGCGCCAGGACCTGGCCGACATTGCCACCCGGTTGCACCCCAAAATGCTGCACGTCCAGAAGCTTGAGGGCGAAACCGTGGTGATGCTCTTCCGCCCGCTCATGGTGGACTTGCTCGAGGCCGCGGGCATGGACCCGCGGGAAGCACGCGACGTTCTTCCTCCCCTGCAGTGAGGCGCACTTGACTGTCCTACCCCTCCACTAGCCTTGTAGGCATGGCTTCCAAGACCGCACGCACCTCCAAGACGCCCGCGTACAAATGTGCCGAATGCGGGTGGACCACGGTCAAGTGGGTGGGGCGCTGCGGTGAGTGCCAGGCGTGGGGCACCGTGGAGGAAACAGGCGTCACGGTTGCGCGTACGACGGCGGCCACAACAGTTTTGGAGCCGGCCCGCCGGATTGCCGAGGTAGACGGCACCACGGCCGCATTCCTGCCTACCGGCGTCGACGAACTGGATCGCGTCCTGGGCGGAGGGCTGGTTCCCGGCGCGGTGATCCTGCTCGCCGGGGAACCCGGCGTCGGGAAATCCACCCTCCTCCTGGATGTCGCCGCGAAATTCGCCCGCACTGGGCAGGACGTCCTGTACGTTACGGGCGAGGAATCGGCGGCTCAGGTCAAGCTCCGTGCGGAGCGGATCGACGCGGTCGCGCATACCCTCTACCTCTCGGCGGAGACGGACCTCGGGCAGGCGCTGGGGCAAGTGGAGAAGCTTGAGCCGAAGCTGCTGATTGTGGACTCGGTGCAGACCCTCAGCAGCGCCGATGTCGAAGGCAGCGCTGGCGGAGTCTCTCAGGTCCGGGAAGTCGCGGCTTCCATCATCGCCGCCGCGAAGCGCCGCAACATGACCACGCTGCTGGTTGGCCACGTGACCAAGGACGGCTCTATTGCCGGTCCGCGTCTTTTGGAGCACTTGGTGGACGTTGTGTGCCAGTTCGAAGGCGAGCGCCATTCGCGCTTGCGCTTGTTGCGCGCGGTTAAGAACCGCTACGGGGCCACGGACGACGTCGGCTGTTTCGACCTCAATGAGGCCGGTATCGAAGGCCTCGCCGATCCCAGCGGCCTTTTTGTATCGCGGACCCGCGAGCCGGTGTCCGGCACCTGCATCACGGTGACCATGGAAGGCCGGCGCCCGCTGCTGGCCGAGGTGCAGTCCCTCCTGGCCGAAAGTACCAGCTCACAACCCCGCAGGGCCACGAGCGGACTGGACAGCTCGCGCGTGGCCATGCTCCTGGCCGTGCTCCAACAGCGCGCTGGCTGCATCCTGCACAAGGACGACTCTTACGTAGCCACTGTCGGAGGAGTGAAATTGAGCGAACCGGCCACCGACCTGGCTGTGGCGCTTGCCGTGGCCTCGGCAAAGGCGCGCAAGGCACTGCCGCAGCGGCTCATTGCCTTCGGCGAGGTTGGCCTGGCCGGCGAGGTCCGTCCGGTGCCCGGGATCAACCAGCGCATCCACGAGGCGCAGCGGCTTGGGTTCACCCACGCCGTGGTGCCGGCGAGTCCCAACGGACCGGGCCCCGTCCCGGAGGGTTTCTCGGTCCGCGAAGTGGCACACCTGGCCGAGGCCTTGGAGTTGCTGATCACCTAGCGGGCGGCTTGGCTTCGGAGTGTCGGGGGCATGGGTTGGACTCGCCCACCGGAAAATTATCCCCATGACAAAAAGAAATGTGCTCATTGGGGGACGCCTCTTCTTTGGCCTCTTGACCCTTGTTGCGGTCGGGACGCAGCTCACGGTCCACATCGGTCTGGGCTTCGATCCATGGAACTTCTTCAGCTACTTCACCAACCTGTCCAACATCTTCGCGTCCGTGGTGCTGCTGATCAGCGGCTACCGCGTGCTGGTTGGCAAACGGCCGAGCGAGCTCGACGACGCCACCCGGGGCACTGCGACGATCGCCATGGCCGTCGTGGGACTCGTCTTCGGCGCACTCCTGGCGGGGCAGGACCTCGGCTCCCTGCTCCCCTGGGTCAACTTCGTGGTCCACTACCTGATGCCGGTTGTCATGGTGGCCGATTGGCTGTTCCAGCCTCCGCGCTCCAGGCTGACCATCAAGCACCTCTGGTACTGGCTGCTCTACCCCGTTGCGTATCTCGTCTACAGCCTGATCCGGGGCTCTTTCGTCAACTGGTACGCCTACTGGTTCATCGACCCTATGCGCGCGGGCGGTTGGGGCGGGGTGGCGGTCTTCGCCGTCGCGATCTCCATAGGATTCCTCGCGGTGAGCCTCGCCATGCTGGGACTGGGAAACAAGCTCGAACGCCAAGTGAGCTACTGACCACTCCCCCAAGCCCACGCTCCCCACCGGACATGCCCCCCGTTCGAGCCAAGGGCTGGACATAACAGTACTATGTCCAGCCCTCAGCTCATGCGAGGGGCATGTCCAGGGGAATACTATTTTGCCGGGTTGTGCGTGCCGATCGGGACCAGCGTCAGCTTCGGGTGGTTCTTCTCGATCCGGCGCAGTGCCCAGACATCGTTGAACAACGCGAGGTATTCGCCGTCGGACCTCAGCAGCACCTCTGCGCCCGGGACGTTGGCGAGCGCCGGCATGGCCTCCGCGGTCGAGATCCTTGCCATCGAGTACGGAAGGCGCTCCAGGCGCATCGGGGCGTTGAAGTCGTGGGCCATGCGGTCTTCCACAACCTCGAACTGCATGGGACCGACAGCCGCGAGCACAGGTGCCTGGTCGCCCCGGACGTCGGAACGGAGTACCTGGATGACGCCTTCGTGCTCAAGCTGCTCAATGCCGCGGCGGAACTGCTTGAACCGGCTGGGATCCTGGGACCGGGCCACCTGGAAATGCTCGGGGGCAAAGAGCGGAATGGCGGGGAATTCCACGGGCTGGTCGAGGAACAGGCTGTCCCCTACGCGCAGCGAGGACGCGTTGACCAGGCCAACGACGTCGCCTGGATAGGCCTCGTCGATGACTTCGCGTTCGCGCCCGAACACCTGCTGGGCGTACTTCGTGGCGAAGGACTTTCCGGTGCGGGTCTGCGTGACGACCATGCCGCGCTCGAAGACGCCGGAGCACACGCGGATGAACGCGACGTGGTCGCGGTGGGCCTTGTTCATACCTGCCTGGACCTTGAAGACGAACCCCGCGAAGGGAGCGTCTACCGAACGGGGCTCGCCGTCGACGTCGGGGCGGGGTGCGGCCGGAGGCGCGAAGTCCACCAGGGCGTCAAGGATTTCCTTGACCCCGAAGTTCAGGGCCGCCGAACTGAAGAGGATAGGTGTTGCCGTTCCGGCGTGGAAGCTCTCAACGTTGAACTCGAGGTTCGATTCGATCACGAGTCCGGCTTCGTCGACGGCGTCGCTCCAGTTGTTGCCCTGGGTTTCGGCTGCTTCCTCCGGAGTGAAGTACTCGGTGATGGCGATGTTGGCACCGGCATTGTTGCGCGCGAACCGCGCGAAGCGGTCGTTGCGCAGGTCCCAGACCCCACGGAAGTCGCCGGAAATGCCCACGGCCCACGTCAAGGGCATCGGCTGGAGTCCGGTGCGTTCCGTGATCTCGTCCATCAGCGCGAGGGCGTCGAGGCCCGGGCGGTCCCATTTGTTGATGACCGTGATGATCGGAAGGTTCCGCTGCTTGCAGACCTCGAAGAGCTTCATGGTCTGCGTTTCCAGGCCCTTGGCGGCATCCACCAGCATCACTGCGCAGTCGACGGCGGCCAGGACGCGGTAGGTGTCCTCGGAGAAATCGGCGTGGCCCGGGGTGTCCAGCAGGTTGATCACGGTGTCCCGGTAGGAGAACTGCAATGCCGCGGAGCTGATGGAAATACCGCGGTCCTTTTCCATCTGCATCCAGTCGGAAACAGTTTCCTTGCGGTTGGCCTTGCCGCTGGACGCACCGGCGGTGCCGATGACCTTGGCGTGCAGGGCGAGGGCTTCCGTGAGCGTGGACTTGCCGGCGTCAGGGTGCGAAATGACCGCGAAAGTCCGACGCCGGGAGGCCTCATGGTGAATTTCCTGGACTCGGGCGGGGCTCAGGACTTCTTGGGACACGGTGCTACTTTCGCTGCGATCTGGGCGTTGCCCGCATTGGAACGACGGGCCGAACGTGGGATGGAGGCTGGATACTGGCCCCGTGCCGGCCGGGGGCCAACTCAGGGAGCGGCACGATTTGCGCGCCAGCCAAGATACCAAGTTTATCGCAGCCCGGGACCACGCCGGAGGCAGGGTCCCGGGCCAGCGCTTAACAGGATCGAAACGAGGTGCACAAACCTCCGAAATCACCTGCCGATAGTTTGAACTCATAGCGGACGCGTCCGGCCCGGATTGGAGCCATCCGCCAGGAAAAACCCGAGCAGCCGACGACGGCATGAAAGGAACATGGCATCAATGAATCCAGGGAATGACTTGTTCTACGATCCCTTCGGCCCCTCCCCTGCGGGGAACCCCGCTGCGAACCAGCAAGGGCACCGGCCGAACCCCGGCAGAGGTGGGGTCCACCCTCCTGCGAGGCAAGCGCATCCGGACACGGGAAGGGCTGCCTCCCGGGAAGCTGCGCTGCAGAGCGTCCGTCGCGACCTTGAGCGACTCGCGCGCCTTCGGACGGCTCCGTGAGGGTCAAGGGTCACTGAGGTTCCGGGACCGAACTGCGGGTCCAGGGACCGAGCTGAAAGTGGCGGCGCGGCGGCCGCCGTCGAACGCGTTTCGAAGCGCCCGCCACATAGCCTTCTTTGGGGCACTTTAAGGCTTGCCCGTGCGGTTGTTGCCGGTCTATACCTCTATCATTGTGCTTGCGGGAAACCTGGCATTTTGGTCCCGTCGACTCACTGCTGGAAAACGGCACAATTGCGGGCGCGCCTGCCTGCACCTTTGAAGGGAACACCTATGGCTCGGAGCCCCGAAGATTCGCTCAAGGCGACTCTGGGCAGGGTGGCCCCCGGAACACCGTTGCGCGACGGCCTGGAACGCATCCTCCGTGGGCGCACCGGTGCCCTGATTGTGCTGGGAACGGACCGGACCATCGAATCCATCTGCTCGGGCGGCTTTGAAATCGGCATCGATTTCTCCCCGACGCGGTTGCGTGAACTCGCGAAGATGGACGGTGCCATCATCTGCGACAAGGACGCCGGGAACATCCTTCGTGCCGCGGTACAGCTTGTGCCGGACTCCAGCATCGAGACCCAGGAATCAGGAACGCGTCACAGGACGGCCGAGCGCGTGGCCATCCAGACCGGAGTGCCGGTGATTTCGGTCAGCCAGTCCATGCAGATCATCGCCCTCTACGTCAACGGCCTGCGGCACGTGCTGGAGGGCTCGGAGAAAGTCCTCGCCCGCGCCAACCAGGCTCTCGCAACCCTCGAACGTTACAGCGCCCGCCTGGACCAGGTCACCAGCGCCCTGTCGGCCCTCGAAATCGAAGCCATGGTCACCGTCCGGGATGTGGCTGTCACCCTCCAGCGCCAGGAAATGGTCCGGCGCATTGCCGAGGAAATCGCTCAGTATGTCCTGGAGCTGGGTGAGGACGGCAGGTTGCTCTCGCTGCAGTTGGAAGAGCTCACCACCGGCCGCGGCCCGGGCAGCGACGTGATCATCCGCGACTACGCCGGCGCCGACGCCTCGCCCGAGGACATCGACGGTGCGGTGCAGGCCCTTCTGGATCTTGGCCCGGCGGAGCTGATCGATCTGGGCAAGATCGCCGGGATCATCGGATTCGCCGGGGGCATGGACGTGCTCGACGCGGGTGTTCAGCCGCGCGGCTACCGCCTCTTGTCCGGGCTGAAGTCGGTTCCGAAAGCCGTGGCCGACCGCCTGGTGGAGCACTTCGGCGGACTCCAGTACCTCATGGCCGCCACTATCGACGATCTCATGACCGTGGACGGCATCGGGGACCAGCGCGCCCGGACCGTCCGCGAAGGGCTCAGCCGGATGGCCGAAGCAAGCCTCCTGGACAGGTTCCTCTAACCCAGCTGGAAGACCGCTTTGGTGCTCGCTTTGTTTCCGAGTACGGCCTTGAAGGTGTAGGTGCCGGTGGCAGGCTTGGCCGAGATTACGCCGCAGCCCTCCGTCGTCCGGTTGCGTTGCCACGGGAAGTTGGCGGTTTCGCTCTTGCCCGGATCAATCTGCTTCACGAGGTCATCGCCCTTCGCTTGGCAGTCCTTGGAGGAGAAAATCCGGTCCTCGCCGCTCATCACCAGGAACTCCATCTGGGACGTGCCGACGTTGACCTGGCACGGTGCTGCTCCGCCATTGGTGATCTTCATGCTCAGCACGGGGTTCTGCCCGGCCGCATACGCAGGCTGGTCCGTGGACGCCGTTACCGTCACCAGATTGAGGTCGCACACCGGCGTGGCCGTGGGCGTTGTGGTGGCCGCGATGGGATCCGTCGTAGGGGCCTGGCTCGCCGGAGCGGCTCCGACCCCCGGGGTCGTGGATGCGCGGGGATCAGCCTTGCTTGCAAGGGATGAACTCATAGCCACTACCCCGGCCACGAGCATCGCCAGGACCATCAGGAGCGCGCCGAAAACAACCAGCCTCCGACGCCGGTAAACGGCAGGGCTCGTCCGTCGCCTTTGGGGCCGGACCCCGTTCGCCGAACGGTTTGTGCCTCCGGCCCGGGCACGGCTTTTCGCCGACGGCGACGTGCGCGCCCTCGGCGGTTGCTTGCCCTTGTTGACCATGCTTCTAGGCTAGGCAACGCAAGGCCTGGATGGTGCCGCACCACGCCGCCAGGGCGTGATCGGAGCCAGTATGACCTACGTCATTCGGCCGGCTCCACTACAGTGGATGGCAGGAATCGGCCACCAACAGGGCCCCCCACGAACCGCAGCAAGGATCTCCATGTCACTGCCAGGCGCCACTGAACTTGCCGGCACCCATCGCCTTACGGACTTGCACCAGTCCTTGGACCGCTGGTTCTCCGAGGTGGCCCGCATCTTGCCGTGGAGGTCGCCGGACTGCAGCCCATGGGGGATCCTGGTCAGCGAGGTCATGCTGCAGCAGACTCCGGTAGTCCGCGTACTGCCGGTGTGGAGGGACTGGATGGAACGCTGGCCGGAACCCGCGGATCTCGCAAAGCAGCCTTCGGGCGAGGCCGTACGACATTGGGGAAGGCTCGGTTATCCCCGCCGCGCGCTCAGGCTCCATGCGGCCGCCGTCGCGATCGTGGAACAGCATGGAGGCAGGGTGCCGGACACGCATGCATCGCTGTTGAGCCTTCCCGGCGTCGGTGACTATACGGCCGCTGCCGTGGCTGCCTTTGCTTTCGGTCGCCGCGAAACCGTCGTAGACACCAACATCCGGCGAGTGCATGCCCGGCTCGTTTCGGGACTTGCGCTTCCGGCGCCGTCGCTCACCGCATCGGAGATGCGCCTCGCCGAATCACTCGTGCCCGACGACGTCGGGCTCTCCGTCCGCTGGAACGCTTCCGTCATGGAACTCGGAGCGCTCGTGTGCACCGCCCGCTCCCCCAAATGCCTGGACTGCCCCGTCCGCGATTCCTGCGCGTGGCTTGCCGCAGGTGAACCGCCACCCACGTATACGCCCAAGGGCCAGGCGTGGCACGGCACAGACCGGCAGCTGCGGGGTGCAGTCATGGCCGTATTGCGAGTTGCAGAGTCGCCGGTAGCCCCTGAACTGTTCGAACGACCCGCAGCTGACCTCGGTTTTGCCGCCGAGGGCGCGGCCGTACCACTGGCTGCCCTGCACCGCTTGAATTCGGCCCCCGAGCAGCTGGAGCGCGCACTTCAGGGGCTACTGAGTGACGGCTTGGCCGAGATGCACGACGGCGGGCTGCGGCTCCCGGCCTAGGCCTCCTTTTGCACCGCTTCCGCTACGACCGGGCCGGCTTGCGGGCTAGGAGATACGCCTGCGGGGTCTTCTCGTACCTGCCGTCCGGCTCGCGGAGAAGCTGCGCTTCAACAACAAAGCCAGCCTGAAGGAGGAGTTCCATGATGCGTTCAGGCGGCAAGCGGTAGGCGTCGAGGTCGATTTCGTGGCCATACGCGAAGTCCAAATGCCTTGGCTCGTCGCCGGCCTGGAACGCGAGCAGCAGCAAGCCGCCGTCCAGAAGGGTCCGGTGGAACTCCGCGAACACTCCGGGCAAACGGGCCGGCGGCGTATGGATGATCGAATACCAAGCAACGATGCCACCCAGAGTGCCGTCCGCCAGCTCCATGGCCTCCATCGACCCTTCATCGAACTGCAGGCCGGGGTGGTCCTTGCGGGCTACTGTCACCATCTCCGGGGAGAGGTCGATGCCGAAAGCCGCCAGCCCGAGGGAATCCAGGTACGCCGTGATCCGTCCGGGCCCGCAACCGATGTCTGCAACCGCCCCGCCTCCGGAGGAACGCACGAGCTCGGCGAACGTGCCGAGCATGGCCCGGTCAAAGGGTTTGGTGTCGAGTTCGTTGCGCAGGAGTTCAGCGTAATCGGCGGCTACCGTGTTGTAGGCGGCGCGGGTGGCAAGCAGATCCGAGGGTTCAGTCATGCAAAGAACCCTATTCTGTGCGGCCGGCGCATTCCCTGCGCCCTGAGAAAACCCTGCCGAACCCGCCCATGACCAGGCCTTGAGGTCGCGGAGCCGCAACGATGCGTAGATGTCGGTAACGATGTGCCTGCCAGTTGCAGATATCCCGTTCCGGGCCCCGGGTGCGGGATTATTCTCAAGTATGCGCAGGTTGTGGGCCGCCATAGCATTGACCACGACGGCGGCGCTCTGGTCGGGATGCGAACCTCAAGTCACCGTTTGCCCGGCAATTGCGATGGCCCCCGTGGTCTCCCTGACAATCACGGCAGAGTACGCGCCAATGGTCAAAACCGTCCATTTGAAGGCGTGCCAGGACGGGAGATGCCGCGAGGCCGATGTGGAGCTGCGCCCGGGCAGCGTGTCGCTCCCTCAATCCTGCGGGCCGGAACCCGAGGGGTCATGCTCTGCCGTCGCGTCACCGGATGGCACCCGATACGGCTTCCTCAACATGGGAACACTGACGTCCTCGCCCATCGATGCCGAAGTGACTGGCACGGGAACAAACGGCGCGACGTTGCCGGCCAGGACACTCAGCTTTACACCCACAAGCGCCAAACCGTGGGGCGAGCAGTGCCAGACCACCATCACGGCAAGCCTCGTGCTCGATGCCCACGGCCTGCGGCAGTCCTGAACACCCCCTGCGCGCCGCGGCAATTTCCGACATACAGCGACATCTCGGCGCGGCGTCAGATCTCGCCGAATCCCTGTTCCACCAGTCGCCTGACGTAATCCACGGCCTTGGATGAATCTTTCCCCCAAGCCTCGACCTTGAGCTTGCCGCCCTTGCCCACGGCGAGGCTCATGAGCTCCATGATGGAGGTGCCATCAACGCCGTTTACAGTTGCCTCCACATCCAGGCCGGCAAGTCCGCCAGCAATTTTGGCCGCAGGCCTGGCGTGCATTCCCATGGGGTTTACGAGCTCGAACTCACCGCTTTCCGCCGGTTCGCCCCTGCCTTGGGATCCTGCCGGCCCCGCCGTCTCAAAAACCGGCTCCTGACCGAAACGGACCGCCTCGGCGGCGGCTTTCACTGCGGCCGCCGGGGCACCACCCTGGGTGGCCACCGCGGCGGCAACCAGGCCCTCAACCAAGGGAGCGTCGGCAAGGAGGACCTTTTCCGGCTCGCTGCAGAACTCGGCCGCTGATTCTGCCGTCATAACGGCCGAACCTAGATCCGTCAGGACCACCACGCCATCCCCTGAAGCCTCCCCGATTCCTGCCTCGAATGCGGCGATCGTTTTCTCCAGGTCGGTGCCTATCCGGCCATCATCCGTGCCGCCGACGGCGTAGAACTTCACATCGGTAGCCATCTGCGCAGCCAACTCCACCGCACCTTCCGCGATTTTCCGGCTGTGCGAGACCACCACCAAGCCCACCGTCATTCAGCGGCCCCTTCAGGGAAACCCGCAGCTGTAGCGGCTGCGCGCAACAACAGGGCGGAAGACGCAGCCCCGGGATCGCGGTGACCTGCGCTGCGTTCACCGAGGTAGCTTGCGCGCCCCTTGCGGGCTACCAACGGATCTGTCGTGACGGCACCAACCTCGGCAGCCTCGGCCGCCGCAGCCAACACCGCCACAGCATCTCCACCGGCAACGAGGACCTCGTCCGCCGCTTCCACAGCCGGAGACCAGGCATCCACCATGGTTTTATCGCCGAGCTCCGCCTTGCCGCGGGCAACAATTCCGTCCCGAGCAGCGGTCAGTGCTCCGGCGAGCGCTGCCGCGTCAATGTCTGCGTTTTCTCCCAGCGCCGTGGCCGCCCGGAGGTACGCGGTTCCATATAGCGGTCCGGCTGCCCCGCCCACTTTGGACATCAGCGCCATCGCAGCCAGCTTCAGGGCTGCGCCAGGTGTCTCGGGCGGAGTCTGGGCAAGTTTCTCCATGACAGCCTGGAATCCCCGGTCCATGTTTTCACCGTGGTCGGAGTCGCCTATCGCACGGTCCAGCGCAATCAATTCCTCCCGATGCTCGGACATGAGCCGAGCGGAGAGGGTCAACCATTGGACCGCCCATTCGACCCCCAGGCCCACTGTTACATCCCCCAACGCAGGGCCGGAGTGTGGACGGGTGCGTCCCAGAGGGCGGTCAGTTCGTCATCGAGCCGCAGTACCGAGATGGAGCAGCCTTGCATCTCAAGCGACGTGACATAGTTGCCTACCAGTGAGCGCTCCACTTTGGCTCCTCTTTCCGCGAGGATCTGGGCCGCCCGGCGGTAGACAATGTACAACTCACTGAGGGGCGTACCGCCCATTCCGTTGACGAAGAGCAGCACCTCTTCACCGGCCTTGATCCCGAGGTCCTCCAGGACAGGGTCCAGGAGGCGGCTGGTGATGGCGTCGGCGCCCTCCATCGCGATCCGGTGCCTGCCTGGTTCACCGTGAATACCAATGCCGATTTCGATTTCATCGTCAGCGAGCTCAAAGCTAGGCACCCCGGCATGCGGCACGGTGCAGCCGGACAAGGCGACGCCCATGGTGCGCACGTTCCGGACAACCCCCTCCGCCACCCCCGCGACAGCTTCCAACGAATCCCCACGCTCCGCTGCCGCGCCGGCAATCTTTTCGACCAGCACAGTGCCCCCCACGCCGCGACGGCCTGCCGTGTACAGGGAATCCTCCACCGCGACGTCGTCGTTAACAAGGACGGAGCGGACGCTGATTCCTTCAGCCTGGGCCATCTCTGCCGCGGTCTCGAAGTTCAGCACGTCACCGGTGTAGTTCTTCACGATGTGTATGACGCCGGCGCCTGAATCGACTGCGGCGGTCGCCGGAATGATCTGGTCAGGAGTGGGCGAGGTGAACACGGCACCCGGCACGGCGGCGTCGAGCATTCCGTGCCCCACAAAGCCGGCATGAAGCGGCTCGTGGCCGCTCCCACCTCCCGACACAAGCGCCACTTTGCCGGCCACGGGCGCTCCTTTTCGAACGACGAAGATGGGGTCCGTATGGACGTCCACGAGATCGGCATGGGCCATGCCGAAACCCTCGACAGACTCGTCCACCACCGAGCGGGGATCGTTGATGAGCTTTTTCATGGCGCGCTCCTGGGGCGTTGCTGGTAGGTGATTTGACCCTACTACCAGCGCCTCGGGCACGGTAGGGGACGGTCCGTATGTGGAGAGTCCGGAACCCGGAAACGCAGAAGGGACAACCCCCAATGGTTGTCCCTTCTGAAAAACCTTCCGGCATCCGCCCGGTCAGTGAGGCGGCCCGCCCACCGTCAAACGACCGATGCCGAAGTCTTGGGGTGTTGCTTCTTTGGCCATCGAGTCGGGCCAAAGATCCGCGCACCCGGACCGCATGCAACCCCCGGTCCCCCGCTTGCGCGACTCCGGTGTGGCGCCGGGACGCGGCATGTCGATTTGGAAACCTGAAAAGTCCGGAAACATAACGTGGTACTTCATTTCTCGCCTCCACAGTATGGTTGGCCCGCCGCAACCGAGCCTCAACTAGTTTATCCATCAAGTTGATATACGTAAAGGGTTGCGGACCAAGACGTCCAGGAACCGAGGAGAAGAAGGGAGCTAAAGGACCTTGATCATGCGGGTATTGCCCAGGGTATTGGGCTTCACCCGGGCCAGATCGAGGAACTCGGCCACGCCTTCGTCATGGGAACGCAGCAATTCCGAATAGACCTGGGGGTCGACGGCGGTCTGGTCTGCCATGACTTCGAATCCGTGGCGCTTGAAGAAGTCCACTTCGAACGTCAGGCAGAAGACACGCGCAACCCCCAACGCCCGGGCGTCCTCCAGGAGCTGCTGGACAAGGACATGGCCCACGCCCTTGCCCCGCCACTTGTCGTCGGCCGCCAAAGTGCGCACCTCGGCCAGGTCCTCCCACATGACGTGCAAGGCACCGCAACCGATCACCTCGCCGTCGGACGATTCGGCGATCCGGAACTCCTGAAGGCTCTCGTAGTAGGCCACGGTCTCCTTGGCCATCAGGATTCGCTGCTCCGCCAGAGGCGCTACAAGCCGCTTGATCGCGGCAACATCGCTGGTGCGGGCAGGGCGGATACTGAAGGTCGAAGTCACAGCCCCAATCTTACGAGGCGAAAGCCGCCTAAAGTCCCAGGTCCTCAGGAACAGGAACCTCCTGCCCGAGTACCTGCCTGGCCAGGAAGTGCTCCACGACGCCGTACCAGACCTTGGCGTGCTGCGGCTGCAGGATCCAATGGTTCTCGTCAGGGAAGTACAGGAAGCGGTGCTGGGTCTCGCCGTTCTCATCGGCGGGCAGCCCGGAACTGGAAAGCAGTTCGTACCAAAGCCTCAGGCCCTCGCCGATCGGCACTCGGTAGTCCTTGTCACCGTGGATCACCAGCATGGGTGTCTTGATCTTCCCGACATGGAGATGGGGCGAGTTGTCCAGCGCCATCTCTGCGGTCATTTCCTTGAGCCAGTACTGCGAAGCGTCCGTTGTGGGCCCGAACTGGTCCATGGCCCACAAACTGGCGTGCGTCACGATCGCCTTGAAACGATCCGTGTGCCCGGCCACCCAGTTGGCCATGTATCCGCCGAACGACCCACCCATGGCGGCTGTCCGCGTCTGGTCAATGTCGGGCCGCTGGACCACTGCATCGGTGATGGACATGAGGTCCGTATACGGCGCCTTGCCCCATTCGCCCCAGCCGCGCTGGATGAATTCCTGGCCGTACCCCGTGGACAGTGCCGGGTCCGGCAGAAGCACGGCATACCCCTTCGACACGAGCAGCCATGGATTCCACCGCCAGGTCCAGGCATTCCACGAGCCCAACGGCCCGCCGTGGATCCACAACAGCAAGGGCGCCGGATTCGCATCGGACGCGCCTTCCGGGAGCGCAAGGTAAGCCGGAACCCTCGACCCATCAGCAGCGCTCGTCTCCACCCGTTCCAAGGCGCCTTTGATCCTGGGGCGATCAGCGGGTGCGGGGAGCCGCTCGACGTCGCCCGAGGCAAGATCGATCCGAACCGCTTCCGCCGGGAATTCATACGAGCTGCGCAGCGCGAACGCACTCTGCCCGTCCGGCGAAACCACGACGTCGGTGTACGCCGCCGCGTCCTGCGTCACCCTGGTGACCGTACCGTCTGCGACGGCGACCCGGAAGACCGGCGTCGCGCCGTCGTCGTCGGCTGTGACGAGGAGCGAGTGCCCGTCCGGCAGCCAGGCTGCGGGGTTGCCCCAGCGGTCCCAAGCGGGCGCGAGGGGCTCCAGGTCAAGGGTTTCTCCCGCCCCGACGTTCAAGAGGTGGAGTTTGACCTGGGGTGCCTGCCCGGGAGTACTGTCGCTTTCGCTGACTACCGAGAGCATGTTGTTGTCACGGCTGACCGGGCCCGGGAAATAGCTCATTCCCTCATGGTCAAGGAGCACCTTGACCGAGCCGGAGGCCACATCGACAGCGGCGAGCACAAAGCGAGTGTCGGCGTTCGCGAGCGGCTTGGCCAGGCTCGTATAGATCGTCTTGCCGTCCGGGCTGACCACCGCGTGGGTGTTGCGGAGGTTGCCGCCGACGTCGGGCGTCAGATTGCGCAGTTTCAGGGGCGCGGTTGCGTCCACGGTCGCGGGCTTCCCGGACTCAGCTGCGCCTCCGTTTTCCACGGCGAACAGCCTGGGCTGGGCCGGCCCCAGATCTGCGTCCCAGTAACGCACCGGGTAGCCGGTGTGCAGAATGGCCGCTACCTTGTTGTCCTTGCGGCTCTTGCGCCGCTCCTCGTCATTTTCCTCATCGGTGGAACCGGCAAGGACCGAGGCCGTCACGAACGTTGCGTCCGCGGCTGACGCGGCCATGACGCCCCCGATGCCGCCGGCGCGGGAGTGCACCACCCGGGCCTCACCGCCGTCGGCAGGCAGGAGCCACAACGCGCTCACGGGATCCGCTTCGGGACTGTCCGGATCGGGCCGGGCTGAGGTGAAGTAGAGGTCACCGTTGGCAGCAAACACCGCGCCGGTTTCTCCCTTGGCGCTGCGGGTGATGCGGCGGGCGTGCTTCTTTCCGGCAGGATCAAGCTCCCAAAGGGCCGTGACGTATTCAGTGCCCTTGGCGTTGAGCGTGGAAACCGTAGTGACCAGGCGGCTTCCGTCCGCGCTGAGAGCCAGACCGCCGACCCGGGGAATGGCCAGGTAGTGGTCGAGATCGTGGAAAGGAGTTTCGGGTTGTGTGCTCGGGGTCTCTGAGGCATTCGAATCCATGCTCTGATTCAACACGTAATGTGCCGCAGATCACAAAAGGTTCACTAGGAGTGAAACACTTATTTCAGATATTCACCCAACTGGCTCGCATTTGTTGTCGTTATGGCCGCTCAAAACGACAACAAATGCGATCTACTTGGGTCGGGCTAACGCAAAAACCCCGCCCGCTCCTTAGGGGAGCGGGCGGGGCCCTTGAGTCGGCGGAACCGGAACCTAGGCGCTCGGAGCGATCTCCGGGATGCGCGGCTTGGCATTGCCGGCAAAGGTGAACTTTGCCTCGTCGCCTTCGCCGTCCACGTCGACCACCACGATGTCACCGGGGTGCAGTTCGCCGAAGAGGATCTTCTCGGAGAGCTGGTCCTCGATCTCGCGCTGGATCGTGCGGCGCAGCGGCCGGGCACCCATGGCGGGATCGTATCCCCGGGTCGCCAGGAGGACCTTGGCGGCCGTGGTGAGCTCGATGCCCATGTCCTTGTCCTTCAGGCGGCCCTCGAGGCGCGTGACGAACAGGTCAACGATCTCGATGATCTCGTCCTGCGTGAGCTGCGGGAACACCACGACGTCGTCAACACGGTTGAGGAACTCGGGACGGAAGTGCTGCTTGAGCTCCTCAGTGACCCGGGCCCGCATCCGGTTGTAACCGGTGGTGGTGTCCGTGCCGGACTGGAAGCCCGTTGCGACGCTCTTGGAGATGTCGCGGGTACCCAGGTTGGTGGTCATGATGATCACCGTGTTCTTGAAGTCCACCACCCGGCCCTGGGAGTCGGTCAGGCGGCCGTCCTCCAGGATCTGTAGCAGCGAGTTGAAGAGATCGGCGTGGGCCTTCTCCACTTCGTCGAAGAGCACCACGGAGAACGGACGGCGGCGGACCTTCTCGGTCAGCTGCCCGCCCTCTTCGTAGCCGACGTAGCCCGGGGGAGCACCAAAGAGACGCGACACCGTGTGCTTCTCGGAGTACTCGGACATGTCCAGCGTGATGAGGGCGTCCTCTTCACCGAACAGGAATTCGGCCAGGGCCTTGGCGAGCTCGGTCTTGCCGACGCCGGTGGGGCCGGCGAAGATGAACGAGCCACCCGGACGCTTGGGGTCCTTCAGGCCTGCGCGTGTGCGACGGATAGCCTGGGAGAGGGCACGGATGGCCTCGTCCTGGCCGACGACCCGCTTGTGCAGCTCGTCTTCCATCTTGAGGAGACGGCTGGATTCTTCCTCGGTGAGTTTGAACACCGGGATGCCGGTGGAGTTCGCGAGAACCTCGGCAATCAGCTCCTCGTCCACCTCGGAAATATCGTCCATTCCGCCGGACTTCCAGCTGCGTTCCTTCTCGGCACGCTCGGCAATGAGCTTCTGCTCCTTGTCGCGCAGCGATGCGGCGCCTTCGAAGTCCTGGGCGTCAATGGCCGATTCCTTCTCCATCTTCACTTCGGCAATGCGCTCATCCATGGCCTTGAGCTCCGGCGGAGCCGTCATGCGGCGGATGCGCAGCCGAGCGCCGGCTTCATCGATCAGGTCGATCGCCTTGTCCGGCAGGAAGCGGTCCGAGATGTAGCGTTCGGCCAGCGTTGCGGCAGAGGCAAGCGCGCCGTCAGTGATGGTCACCCGGTGGTGCGCCTCGTAGCGGTCACGCAGGCCCTTGAGGATCTCGATCGCGTGCGCGACGGAAGGCTCCTTGACCTGGATCGGCTGGAAGCGGCGCTCCAAGGCGGCGTCCTTCTCAATGTGCTTGCGGTACTCGTCCAAGGTGGTGGCCCCGATGGTCTGGAGTTCACCACGGGCCAGCATCGGCTTGAGGATGGACGCGGCATCGATGGCACCCTCTGCAGCTCCGGCACCCACGAGCGTGTGGATCTCGTCAATGAAGAGGATGATGTCGCCGCGGGTCCGGATTTCCTTCAGGACCTTCTTCAGGCGCTCTTCAAAGTCACCACGGTAACGGGAGCCGGCAACAAGGGAACCGAGGTCAAGCGTATAGAGCTGCTTGTCCTTGATGGTCTCCGGCACGTCTCCGCGGACGATCGCCTGGGCAAGGCCCTCGACGACGGCGGTCTTGCCGACGCCGGGCTCACCGATCAGCACTGGGTTGTTCTTGGTCCGGCGGGAGAGGACCTGCATGACGCGTTCCATCTCCAGCTCGCGGCCGATCACGGGATCGAGCTTGTTTTCCCGCGCGGCCTGGGTGAGGTTGCGGCCGAACTGGTCCAGCACCACCGACCCGGCCGGGGTGCCTTCCTGTTGGCCCGGGCCTGAGCCGGGACCGGCAGTTTCTTTGCCCTGGTAACCGGAAAGCAGCTGGATGACCTGCTGGCGGACGCGGTTGAGGTCGGCGCCAAGCTTGACGAGGACCTGCGCGGCAACGCCTTCACCCTCGCGGATGAGGCCGAGCAGGATGTGCTCGGTGCCGATGTAGTTGTGGCCGAGCTGCAGGGCTTCCCGGAGCGAGAGCTCAAGCACCTTCTTGGCGCGCGGGGTGAAGGGGATGTGGCCGGACGGGGCCTGCTGGCCCTGGCCGATGATCTCCTGTACCTGCTCGCGGACGCCATCGAGCGAAATGCTCAGGGACTCCAGCGCCTTGGCGGCAACGCCCTCACCCTCGTGGATCAGACCCAAGAGGATGTGCTCGGTACCGATGTAGTTGTGGTTGAGCATGCGTGCCTCTTCTTGGGCAAGCACAACAACGCGACGGGCACGGTCCGTAAATCTCTCAAACATTTCGCCACACTCCTAGCTACGACGTACTTTGATGCTACGTGGCAACGCTGGAATTTTGGGGCGTGTTCGCCACAGGGGAAACATGGCCGCACCGGGAATAAGTCCGGTCAACTCGTCCGCGGACCCCGGGATCACGGCGGAGACCGAATCCAGGGGTTCCACGGTCACGCTGCGCATCCGTCGATACCCCCGCGAGCCGGCCGGCCGCCGTCGTTCTTCGCGGCAACGTGGTGACTGTCCACCGGATATGCCCAGTCGGCTCCAAACCTTCCCGGGAATAGTGGCACCATGCTGCCAAACGACATCGTTATCCCGGCGAGCCGGGCGGTTAAATGACAATACCCCGGCCGCAGGGCCGGGGTATTGATACTTGGTGTCAGGAATTGGCCTTCTGGTAGGCTTCCTGAATTTCGGCCTGAATGCGGCCACGGCTGTTTACGGTATAACCGTTGTCGCGCGCCCATTGACGGATCTGTGCGGAGTCCTGGTTTCTCCCTGCGGCAACGCGGCTACGCGTTGCACGGCCAGTCGATGTCTTGCGCGCCTTAGCGACAAATGGCCCAAGAGCGTCCCGCAGCTTCGCAGCGTTGGCACTGGACAGGTCCATTTCGTAACTGACTCCATCAAGGCCAAAGCGGACAGTTTCATCCGCAGAGCCCTCATCCAGGTCGTCAACGAGGATAATTTTGACTTTCTGTGCCATGAAAAGACTCTCTTTTGGAGGGGTCGGATATGCAGAATAGCTAGACTACTAATTAAAGATTATCGTCCAGCGCAAGGCACCCCGTCAAAGGCTCCGTCAAAGGCATCCTCAAAGGGATCGCCAAAGACACTATTAAATCGTCAGGAGCGGCCGGAGAAAGAGCTATTTGGCAGGGGTTGAGCCGTCACCCGCCGGCTTGGCAATTCCGAATCCGGCTTCTTCCTGGGCGCGGGCTTCTGCTTGGCGCTCTGATTTGTCCGCGTTGAAGATAGCCTTCATGGCAAACCAAAAGAGCAGCCCGACAACGACGGACGGTGCAAGAACGGCAATGTATTCCATGGTCAGTGCCCTTCGGGCTTGAGGAGTGGGAACAGGATGGTTTCCCGGATGCCTGCTCCGGTGAACAGCATGACCAAGCGGTCGATGCCTAGGCCGATGCCGCCCATGGGCGGAGCGCCGTACTCGAGGGCGCGCAGGAAGTCTTCATCCAGCTGCATGGCCTCGACATCGCCGGCTGCCGAACGACGCGACTGCTCGGTGAGGCGTTCGCGCTGGATGACGGGGTCGATCAGTTCGGAGAAGGCCGTGCCGCGTTCCATTCCGCCGATGATGAGGTCCCAGGCCTCAATCAGGCGGCCGTCCTCCCGATGCGGCCGGGCAAGGGGCTGCGCGGAGGGAGGGTAGTTGTAGACAAAGGTCGGGTTGAGCAGCGTGGGTTCGACGATCTCGCCGAACAGCTCTACGACGAGCTTTTCGGCGTCCCACTTGGGATCCACCTTGACCTCGTGCTTGGCGGCAATCGCCTGCAGTTCCGCCACCGTGGTGTCCGGAGTGATCTCCTCATCGATCGCCTCGGAGAGCCCCGGGTAGACGGCAACCCAGGCCCATTCGCCGTCGAGGTCGATCTCTCCGGCGTCAGTCTGGATGGTGCGGGTGCCCACGACGTCGGCGACGTTAAGGATGATTTCCTTCATGCGCTCGGCCATGACGAACTGGTCCGCCCACGCCTCGTAGCATTCCAACGTGGTGAATTCGGGGCTGTGCGTCGAGTCGACGCCTTCGTTGCGGAAGACGCGGCCCATGTCGTAGACGCGGTCGATTCCGCCCACAACGGCGCGCTTGAGGAAGAGCTCGGTGGCGATACGCAGCGTCATCTTCTGGTCGAAGGCATTCATGTGCGTCTCGAACGGGCGGGCCGTGGCACCGCCGTGAACGAGCTGCAGGATGGGGGTCTCCACTTCCACATAGCCGCGGCGGTCCAGGGTGTCGCGGACCGAGCGGGTAATCGCTGCGCGGGTGTAGACCATTTCCCGGGCTTCGTCGCGGACCATGAGGTCCACGTAGCGCTGCCTGACACGGGTTTCCTCATTCAGCTCGGCGTGCAGCACCGGCAACGGGCGCAAGGCCTTGGAGGCCATGGACCAGGAGTCGGCCATGACGGACAGCTCGCCACGCCTGGAGGAGATGACTTCGCCCTTGATGAAGACGTGATCTCCGAGGTCCACCAGCGCTTTCCAGTCCGCGAGGGTTTCCTCGCCGACATTCGCGAGGCTGAGCATCGCCTGCAGGCGCACGCCCTTCCCGTCCACACCGCCCTCCTGGAGGGTGGCGAAGCAAAGCTTGCCCGTGTTGCGCACGAACACGACGCGGCCGGTGATGCCCACGACGTCGCCGGTGGTTTCGTCAGCCTGGAGATGGGCGTACTTCTCACGGATCTCGGCAAGGGAATGCGTCCGCTCAACACCCACCGGGTAGGCCTCGGTGCCGCGCTCAATCAGCTTGCTGCGCTTTTCCATGCGGATGCGCATCTGTTCGCTGGCGTCGGCTGGCTCGGCGGCGGTGTGCGGGGATGGGGTGTTTGCGGAAGTCACAATCCACAAGTTTACCGGGGATTCCTTAGAGTTCCCTATCTTCCCCTCCCGCCCCCGCGGCAACATAGACTCGGGCTGTGGAGACATGGACAGTTGAAACGGACGACGACGGCGGGCACCTCGAGGTGCACTCCTTCCGGCCGGCAGCCGAGGCGTCCATTCCCGGCGCTTCGAGCGCTATGGAGGAGCCCGGCGTCGTGCTCGTTCACGGCACCTTGGTGACCGATTCCCTTTACTGGCCATTCGCCCGGAACCTGAGCGTCCTGCTTGGCCGGCCGGTGCACTCCTACAACCGGCGCGGCCGCGGCCGGTCGGCACCTCAGCCGCCCGGTTACTCCGCTGCGACGGAGACCAGCGACTTGCTTTCCGTGATGGAAATGAGCGGATCCACCGATGTTGTTGGCCACAGCTATGGCGGATTCGTCGCGCTCCAGGCGGCGCTGCGCGCACCAATTTCCCGTCTCGTCACTTACGACGCCGCGGTTTCCCTCTCCGGCAACTTGAACGGGCGCTGGCGACCACAATTGGAAGAGGCCGTCACCGCGGGCCAGCTCGACAACGCCTGGGCGCATTTGGTCCAGGGGCTGGGCACGGCCGGCCCGATTTCCTATTTGCCGCTCGGGGCTCTGCGGGTGATCAGCATCCTCTCCGCCAAGACGAGGCTGGGATCCGAGATGCGGGAACTCCTGCCGACGGCGGTGTTGGAGATGCGCGCGATCATTGACGCCGACTCGCATATCCAAGACTATGCGGAGTTGAAAACGCCAACGCTGATGCTGAGTGGCGGGTGGAGTCCGGCGTACTTTGCCAAAACCGGCCGGCAGCTGGCAGCTGCCATACCGGCGGTGGACTTCTCGGTAGTCCCACTCCAGTTCCACGAGGGTCCCCTCCGGCCGGGCAAGCAGCTCGCTGTGAGGATTGCCCGCTACCTGGCACAAGGCGCCGTCACCCTAGGATGAAGCGGTGATAGAACGTGAGGTCCCCACCCCCGACGGCGGCAAGCTCGCCTTGTACAGTTATGGCTCGGTGGATGCTCCGGGAGAGCGCCGCGTGTTGCTCATCGGGGGCGCATTCCTGACCGCGCTCATCTACAGGCCTTTTTCCATGGCGCTATCCAACGGGCTCGGCGAAGGTTGGGCAGTCGACGTCTACGATCGCAGGGGCCGCGGCAGCTCGACGGAACTACCCGCAAACTACTCCATGGCCACGGAGATTGCGGACGTGCGGAGCATCATGGACGCCACAGGCGCCAGGAACCTCCTTGGCCACAGCCTTGGCGGATCCGTGGCACTGAACGCCGTGCAGGAGTTTGCGGGGACAAGCTACGAACCTGACAAGCTTGCCGTGTACGACGCTGCCGTGAACATCGACGGGAGCAGGGACATGGGCTGGTTGGAAGGCTTTGCCGAATCCGTGGATAGCGGAAACATAGGGCGTGCCATGGCCAGGATGAAGAGGGGCATGCAGCCTGGCACCGCCTTGGCGCGAATCCCGGAGCCCATCCTGGCCGGACTCATGGCTCTCGTTTCCCACACCAAGGTCAACAAGGTCCTCAGGGGACTCATGCCAACGGGCGTGGCAGAACTCAAGGCCGCCTACGACGAAGCTGCGCGCCCGCGGGACTTCTCCGTCCTACCCCGAAGCACGCGATTTATCGTGGGCAGCAAAAGCCCCGAATACTACAAGGTCACGGCGGAGCGGCTATACGCAGCCGTCCCCGGAAGCACGCTGGTGGTATCGCCGAAAGGCTTCCACGGATCCATTCCTGCCGCGGTCAAGGAACTCGTGACGGACATTTCCAGCTATTTCAAGGACTGACGGAACCCCGCGGCTCCGTTAGGCTCGAAGCATGACGCGCGAGAACATCACAACGGCCGACGGCGGAACCCTCGAGCTCTTCACGACGGGTGGTGAGCTTGCCGATGGCGGCTCCGGCGTCGTCGTCGTGCCCGCCTCGATGGTGACCGCCGCAGACTACTCCAAGTTTGCCCAGAAACTCAGTGCCGCCCTTGGCCGCCCGGTGCACACCTTCAACCGCCGCGGCCGTGGAGAATCGTCGCCGCAGCCCGAGGACTACACCCTCGACGTCGACATCCGGGATCTTTCCGAAGTCATGAAGCACACGGCCAGCACCGATGTCTTCGGCCACAGCTTCGGAGGCGCAGTGGCCCTGCACGCGGCGCGCACGCTGCCGGTGGAACGCCTGGCGGTCTACGACCCCGCAGTCTCCGTCAACCACAGCGTGAAGGCCGAGTGGACGAGCGAATACGAGCGCGCGACGGCGGCTGGAGACTTTGACCGCGGGCTCGCCGTGCTCGTGAAGGGCGTCGAGACCGAGGGCGCCTTCGCGCGGATGCCGCTGTCCATGCTGACACTCGTCACCAAGCTGACGTCGGGCACTCCCATGGGCAAGCAGATGCGTGAGCTCATGCAGGCCGGCGTGCGTGAGATCAAGGCAGTCATCGCCGCGGACATGCCCGCAGAACCGTTCCTTGAGCTGCCGTTGGAGACGCTCATCGTGGTCGGGGAAAAGAGCCCCGCGTACTTCGGTGTGGCGTGTGGCCAGATCCACGACGTCCTGTCCGGATCGAGCTACACCATCCTGCCCGGCCACGGCCACGACGGAGTGATCCGCGCACCGGACAAGCTCATCGCCGAGCTCTCCGACTTCTTCTCGGGCTAAACGCCGGCTCACATATGCCGGGCTTTGGCGGGACGCCGGCTCACAAATAACCGGTTCTGACCGGACGCGAGCTCACTTTTGCCCGGTCCGGGCGGGACGCCGGCCGGGGTGTGTTGTGGGTGTTAAATGGGTCGGGCCCCGGCACGTGTGTGTCGGGGCCCGGCCGTTAATGGTTGTCCGGCGGTGTCCTACTCTCCCACACCCTCCCGGGTGCAGTACCATCGGCGCTGTGGGTCTTAGCTTCCGGGTTCGGAATGGGACCGGGCGTTTCCCCCACGCTATGACCGCCGTAACCTTGTTACCCGTCCCCGCACGGGTGCGGGGTGGGAAGACTGGTGGTTACAACTGTGGTGTTGTTATTCAGTTGTGGTTTGTTCCGGAACGGGTTGTTGTTCGGGAACCACATAGTGGACGCAAGCAGTGATCGTGTTTGTGTGGTGTAAGTTGTCGGCCTATTAGTACCGGTCAGCTTCAACAGTCTTTAGTCCTGTCTTCCACATCCGGCCTATCAACCCAGTGGTCTGGCTGGGGGCCTCTCACACACGAGGTGTATGGAAATCTCATCTTGAAGCGAGCTTCCCGCTTAGATGCTTTCAGCGGTTATCCCATCCGAACGTAGCTAATCAGCGGTGCACTTGGCAGTACAACTGACACACCAGAGGTTCGTCCGTCCCGGTCCTCTCGTACTAAGGACAGCCCTTCTCAAATTTCCTGCGCGCGCAGCGGATAGGGACCGAACTGTCTCACGACGTTCTAAACCCAGCTCGCGTACCGCTTTAATGGGCGAACAGCCCAACCCTTGGGACCTACTCCAGCCCCAGGATGCGACGAGCCGACATCGAGGTGCCAAACCATGCCGTCGATATGGACTCTTGGGCAAGATCAGCCTGTTATCCCCGAGGTACCTTTTATCCGTTGAGCGACGGCCATTCCACAATGTACCGCCGGATCACTAGTCCCGACTTTCGTCCCTGCTTGAGATGTCTCTCTCACAGTCAAGCTCCCTTGTGCACTTACACTCGACACCTGATTGCCAACCAGGCTGAGGGAACCTTTGGGCGCCTCCGTTACTTTTTAGGAGGCAACCGCCCCAGTTAAACTACCCATCAGGCACTGTCCCTGACCCGGATCACGGGCCGAAGTTAGATGTCCAAAGTGACCAGAGTGGTATTTCAACGATGACTCCACCCGAACTGGCGTCCGGGCTTCAACGTCTCCCACCTATCCTACACAAGCCACTCCGAACACCAATACCAAACTATAGTAAAGGTCTCGGGGTCTTTCCGTCCTGCTGCGCGTAACGAGCATCTTTACTCGTACTGCAATTTCGCCGAGTTTATGGTTGAGACAGCGGGGAAGTCGTTACTCCATTCGTGCAGGTCGGAACTTACCCGACAAGGAATTTCGCTACCTTAGGATGGTTATAGTTACCACCGCCGTTTACTGGGGCTTAAATTCTCAGCTTCGCCTTGCGGCTAACCGGTCCTCTTAACCTTCCAGCACCGGGCAGGAGTCAGTCCGTATACATCGTCTTGCGACTTCGCACGGACCTGTGTTTTTAGTAAACAGTCGCTTCCCCCTGGTCTCTGCGGCCCCGATCCCCTCCCACCAGCAAGTGGTGTTCAAGGTTGGGGCCCCCCTTCTCCCGAAGTTACGGGGGCATTTTGCCGAGTTCCTTAACCATAATTCTCTCGATCGCCTTGGTATTCTCTACCTGATCACCTGTGTCGGTTTGGGGTACGGGCGGCTGGAACCTCGCGCCGATGCTTTTCTAGGCAGCATAGGATCACCGGATCCCCCCATGACGGGGGTCCCATCAGATCTCAGGAACGTCATCAAAGACACAGCGACGGATTTGCCTATCGCTGACCCTACATCCTTAGACCGGGGCAACCATCGCCCGGCCCGGCTACCTTCCTGCGTCACACCTGTTAATACGCTTACCTCCCGGGATCAGGTCCCGCGCTCGGCCAAAACCCGCACACCACAAGGGTGATTGGGCAGGCTCCGGGCGGTTAGTATCCCCCGCTTGGCATGGGCGGTCCTTCGCCGGTACGGGAATATCAACCCGTTGTCCATCGACTACGCCTGTCGGCCTCGCCTTAGGTCCCGACTTACCCAGGGCAGATTAGCTTGACCCTGGAACCCTTGATCATTCGGCGGACGGGTTTCTCACCCGTCTTTCGCTACTCATGCCTGCATTCTCACTCGTGTAGGCTCCACCGCTGGTTTACACCGCGACTTCACCGCCCACACGACGCTCCCCTACCACTCCAGACGACTGAACCACGAAGGCTTGTCTACTATCTGAAATCCACAACTTCGGCGGTGTACTTGAGCCCCGCTACATTGTCGGCGCGGAATCACTTGACCAGTGAGCTATTACGCACTCTTTCAAGGATGGCTGCTTCTAAGCCAACCTCCTGGTTGTCTTCGCAACTCCACATCCTTTCCCACTTAGCACACGCTTAGGGGCCTTAGTTGGTGGTCTGGGCTGTTTCCCTCTCGACTATGA
Source organism: Arthrobacter sp. FW306-2-2C-D06B (assembly GCF_021789175.1). Lineage (NCBI taxonomy): Bacteria > Bacillati > Actinomycetota > Actinomycetes > Micrococcales > Micrococcaceae > Arthrobacter > Arthrobacter sp. FW306-2-2C-D06B. Next base: position 111,798 of record NZ_CP084560.1, on the reverse strand, counting down.
AGCTTATCCCCCACAGTCTCACTGCTGCGCTCTCACTTACCGGCATTCGGAGTTTGGCTGACGTCAGTAACCTTGTAGGGCCCATCGGCCATCCAGTAGCTCTACCTCCGGCAAGAAACACGCAACGCTGCACCTAAATGCATTTCGGGGAGAACCAGCTATCACGGAGTTTGATTGGCCTTTCACCCCTACCCACAGCTCATCCCCTCCATTTTCAACTGAAGTGGGTTCGGTCCTCCACGACGTCTTACCGTCGCTTCAACCTGGCCATGGGTAGATCACTCCGCTTCGGGTCTAGATCACGCCACTACACTCGCCCTGTTCAGACTCGCTTTCGCTACGGCTACCCCACACGGGTTAACCTCGCGACGTAACACTAACTCGCAGGCTCATTCTTCAAAAGGCACGCCGTCACCAGAATCAGACTGGCTCCGACGGATTGTAAGCACACGGTTTCAGGTACTGTTTCACTCCCCTCCCGGGGTACTTTTCACCTTTCCCTCACGGTACTGGTCCGCTATCGGTCATTAGGAAGTATTTAGGCTTATCAGGTGGTCCTGACAGATTCACACGGGATTTCTCGGGCCCCGTGCTACTTGGGATCCTCTCCAGGCGGCACACAACATTACGGTTACGGGGCTAACACCCTCTCCGGCCGGCCTTTCAAGACCGTTCACCTATGTCCATGCTCTCACCCCACCGGTCCGGCAGAACCAGTACGGAAAGTCCCACAACCCCGCCCATGCAACGCCCGCCGGCTATCACACATGGAACGGTTTAGCCTCATCCGCGTTCGCTCGCCACTACTAACGGAATCACTCTTGTTTTCTCTTCCTGCGGGTACTGAGATGTTTCACTTCCCCGCGTTCCCCCCACGCACCCTATGTGTTCAGATGCGGGTCACCAGATCACGCAAAACGCGTCTGGCGGGGTTTCCCCATTCGGACATCCTGGGATCACCGTTCGGTTATCAACTCCCCCAGGCTTATCGCAGATTCCTACGTCCTTCTTCGGCTCCTAATGCCAAGGCATCCACCGTGTGCCCTTAAAAACTTGACCACACAAGATCAAAAAACTTCTCGAGAGAACCAGACCCCCCACAAGGAAGGGCCGGGTTCATAAAAAGAAATTGCTGTAAGACACACACACCCCACCACCCCCCAAAAAAGGAGACAATGACCATGCGCGTGCCTAGATGCTCGCGTCCACTATGTAGTTCTCAAACAACAACCCCGTACCACACCCCCCGCACCGGCCACCCAAAAAGGGACAACCACCAAACGCACGGAAACAATGCAGCCAGGAAACCAGAAACACACAAACCCGCACCACGGAACCACGCAACCCAAACAGGCCACACACTCCCACGCCACGGCCCTGTTGCCTCAGGACCCAACAGTGTGCCAAACACGAAAACCGGACAACCCCCACCCGCACCGTTCCAAAACACTCGAAAGCATCCGTACTAGGGGCAGGAAAGAACCAACCGGCCGCTATCTGCTGATATTCCACCCATGAGCACCCACCGCAGAACAGACGCCTGCGCAATGGGCTTTGCTTCCACACACCCCCCACCCCGCCATGCGGCAGGACAGGAAGCGATAATGGTGCTCCTTAGAAAGGAGGTGATCCAGCCGCACCTTCCGGTACGGCTACCTTGTTACGACTTAGTCCCAATCGCCGGTCCCACCTTCGACGGCTCCCCCCACAAGGGTTAGGCCACCGGCTTCGGGTGTTACCAACTTTCGTGACTTGACGGGCGGTGTGTACAAGGCCCGGGAACGTATTCACCGCAGCGTTGCTGATCTGCGATTACTAGCGACTCCGACTTCATGGGGTCGAGTTGCAGACCCCAATCCGAACTGAGACCGGCTTTTTGGGATTAGCTCCACCTCACAGTATCGCAACCCTTTGTACCGGCCATTGTAGCATGCGTGAAGCCCAAGACATAAGGGGCATGATGATTTGACGTCGTCCCCACCTTCCTCCGAGTTGACCCCGGCAGTCTCCTATGAGTCCCCGCCATCACGCGCTGGCAACATAGAACGAGGGTTGCGCTCGTTGCGGGACTTAACCCAACATCTCACGACACGAGCTGACGACAACCATGCACCACCTGTAAACCGACCGCAAGCGGGGCACCTGTTTCCAGGCGTTACCGGTTCATGTCAAGCCTTGGTAAGGTTCTTCGCGTTGCATCGAATTAATCCGCATGCTCCGCCGCTTGTGCGGGCCCCCGTCAATTCCTTTGAGTTTTAGCCTTGCGGCCGTACTCCCCAGGCGGGGCACTTAATGCGTTAGCTACGGCGCGGAAAACGTGGAATGTCCCCCACACCTAGTGCCCAACGTTTACGGCATGGACTACCAGGGTATCTAATCCTGTTCGCTCCCCATGCTTTCGCTCCTCAGCGTCAGTTAATGCCCAGAGACCTGCCTTCGCCATCGGTGTTCCTCCTGATATCTGCGCATTTCACCGCTACACCAGGAATTCCAGTCTCCCCTACATCACTCTAGTCTGCCCGTACCCACTGCAGAACCGGAGTTGAGCCCCGGTCTTTCACAGCAGACGCGACAAACCGCCTACGAGCTCTTTACGCCCAATAATTCCGGATAACGCTTGCGCCCTACGTATTACCGCGGCTGCTGGCACGTAGTTAGCCGGCGCTTCTTCTGCAGGTACCGTCACTTTCGCTTCTTCCCTACTGAAAGAGGTTTACAACCCGAAGGCCGTCATCCCTCACGCGGCGTCGCTGCATCAGGCTTCCGCCCATTGTGCAATATTCCCCACTGCTGCCTCCCGTAGGAGTCTGGGCCGTGTCTCAGTCCCAGTGTGGCCGGTCACCCTCTCAGGCCGGCTACCCGTCGTCGCCTTGGTAGGCCATTACCCCACCAACAAGCTGATAGGCCGCGAGTCCATCCAAAACCGCAAAAGCTTTCCACCACCACACCATGCGGTGAGCGGTCGTATCCGGTATTAGACCCAGTTTCCCAGGCTTATCCCAGAGTCAAGGGCAGGTTACTCACGTGTTACTCACCCGTTCGCCACTAATCCCCCCAGCAAGCTGGAGATCATCGTTCGACTTGCATGTGTTAAGCACGCCGCCAGCGTTCATCCTGAGCCAGGATCAAACTCTCCGTTGAAGTAAAACAAAAACAGACACAACCACAACCACCGGAAATAACGGCAGAACGGCTGCACAAAATTTGAAACCAGCTGTAAAAAACCAGCCCCGCACCACGGAGGTGACACAGGACCAGCCAAAACAACCAATTTAATAAAAAATCGGTATCAACAAACTTGGCACACTATTGAGTTCTCAAACAACAGACACACCCGGCACCACCCACACCCCAAAGGGCCCAGACTCGCTCCGGAGCAACTTCCCAAACTTACCCGAATCATTACCGCTTTGCAAATCAGTATCTCAACCGATTTCAGGGTAACAATTCGAATTCCCCTCGAATCGCGGCGCACAAAGCACCAGCCGTTTCGGGCTTTATTCAAAGGGGGTGGCCGCCTGTGGTTCCCAGCTCTAGGCTGTCTCCCTCGCGGCGACTTAGAAGACATTACACGGCTTCCGCACCCCGCGCAAATCCAGCAATAACGCCCCGCTATTCTCCCGCTCAAGCTGACCGACAAGTCTGATTGATGCGCCGGGGCGGCGTCGACGGCGGAACGCGGGTTCCGCCGTCGGGCCCCGCCTAACGGAATGCGGCGATACCGCTTAGCTTGCTACCCAGGATGAGGGTGTGGACTTCGTCGGTGCCTTCATAGGTGCGAACCGATTCCAAGTTGTTGGCATGCCGCAAGGGTGAATGGTCCAGCGTGATTCCGTTGCCCCCGAGGATGGTCCTGGCTTCCCGCGCAATTTTGATGGCTTCGCGGCAGTTGTTCAGTTTGCCGACGGAGATCTGGTCCGGTTGCAAAGCGCCGCTGTCCTTCATGCGCCCGAGGTGCAAGGCGAGGAGGAATCCCTTATTGATCTCAAGAGCCATGTCAACCAACTTCTGCTGCGTTAGCTGGTAACCGGCCAGCGGCCTGCCAAACTGCAGGCGTTCCTTGGAGTAGTCGAGGGCTACTTCGAACGCATCGCGGGCGGCGCCCATGGCGCCCCAGATGATTCCATAGCGCGCCTCGTTCAGGCAGGAGAAGGGCCCCTTGAGCCCAACGGCGTTCGGCAGCACCGCACTCTCGGGCAGTCGCAGATCGGACAATTCGATGTCGCATTGGATGGAGGCTCGCATGGACAGTTTCGGCTCGATCGGGGTAGCCGTGAATCCGCGGGTCTCGGTGGGGACTACGAAGCCGCGGACGCCGTCGTCGGTCTGGGCCCAGATGATGGCGACTTTGGCCACCGACGCCAGGCCGATCCAGCGCTTTGATCCGTTGAGGATCCAGTCGCCTCCGTCGCGGTGCGCGAAGGTAGTCATGCCACCCGGATCCGATCCCGCCGCGGGTTCCGTCAGTCCGAAGCAGCCGATCGCTTCCCCCGCGGCCATCGCCGGCAGCCATTCGGCTTTCTGTTCATCCGAACCGTGCTTGTAGATGGCGCTCATCGCCAATGAGCCCTGCACCGAGACGAAAGTGCGCAGCCCGGAATCGCCGGCCTCAAGTTCCGCTCCGGCCAGCCCGTACTCGACGGCGGATCGTCCGGCGCATCCGTAGCCCTTCAGGTGCATGCCCAGTAGGCCCATTTTGGCCAGCTCCGGGACCAGTTCCAGCGGGAAAATGGCATTTTCATACCAGGTTGCGATGTGTGGTTTGACTTCGCTATTCACGAAGGCGCGCACCGAATCGCGCAGCGCACGTTCATCCGCGCTAAGGAGGGAGTCAAAATCAATCAGATCGCTGATATCGGACATTCATGCGCCTTTCACGGAAGCGTTCGGGGAATGGACAGCGAAGGTGGCCCCTTGGTGCTCGCCTAGGGCCGGGGGAACTTGCCGGTAGCTTGGTGCTGCTGCGGACAGCCGGATGGGGTTGGCCAACTGCCGGGACGCCCGGCCTGTGGCGGGATCAGTGACAACGATTGACGGCTCCAGCCCCAGGCTCTCAGCCAGCTCGAAAGCCTCGCTGACGCTGTTGACCCTGCCCGCAGGAACGCCTGCAGCGAGGAGTTTCCGTTGCCAATTCGCAGCAGTGTCAGCTTGGAGTGCGGCCTCGATCACAATACGAAGCTCCTCGCTGGAGGCTACCCTGCGTTCGTTAGTGAGGAATCTCGTTTGCTCGGGCAACCCCCTGAGCCCTAGGACTGACGCCAGCGCAGCAAATTGCCGATCGTTGCCGACCGCGATGGCGAGTGTGCCGCCGCCAGTGCGGAATGTCTCATATGGGGCGATGCTGGGGTGTGCATTACCGAGCCTGCCAGGCGAGTTGCCAGTGGCCAAGCAAGCCGCGCCCTGGTTCACCAATGCTGCCAGGAGCGAGGAAAGGAGGTTGACCTGCACCTGCTGGCCGGCCCCTGTGGCATCGCGTACCCGTAGCGCCATCAGGATCCCCGCTAGGGCATTCTGCCCGGTAAGGACGTCAACCAGGGCAACCCCAACCTTGCTGGGTTCTCCTTCCGGGTGGCCGGTGATACTCATCAGACCGCCAAGCGCCTGCACGAGCAGGTCATAGCCAGGCAGATCCGCACCGGAGCCAGCCCCGAAGCCCGAGATTGAACAATAGACGATGTCCGGCCGGCTCTCGGAGATGGTCTGATAATCCATCCCGAATTTTGCCATGACACCAGGACGGAAGTTTTCGATGACGACGTCGCAACCGGCCACGAGGGCCTGGGCACAGCTCAACCCCTCATCGGACTTGAGATCGGCAACAACGGATTTCTTGTTCCGGTTGACGCTTGCAAAATAAGTGCCGGTCCCATCGGCTTCCACAGGCGGGATCCACGCCCGGGTATCGTCGCCGGCAGGACCTTCGATCTTGATGACCTCGGCACCGTAGTCGGCCAACATCATGGAGCACAGTGGTCCGGCTAGAACCCGCGAAAAGTCCGCGATCCGTATCCCCGCCAAAGGCTGCGGCAAACCGCTTGGGCTGCCCCCTGTGGACGTCACCACATATCTCCTTCGATGGTTGTATGTTGCATGCAACTGTAGGGCAGCGTTCCCGGCGTGTAAACACTTTTTGGTCGTATCGAAGTCAGCCGCGGAATTTCGTCAGCTGATCCAGCTTCGCAAGATACGCATCGGCGGATAGTCCGGGCGTCTTCGCGCAAACACCTGTAATGAGAAGCCGGGCGGTGCGGGTGACATGTTCGCGAACCGCAGCCGCTGCAGCCTGCGGGTCCTGTCGCTCCAATGCATAGAGAATGCCTCGACGGTCGTCGGCCAAGTCCTGGCTGCTTCGGATTGAAGGGATGGTTACCAACCCTTGCGCAAGAACAAGATTGCGGAGTTCACCATCCAGCGCCGTTAGCCGGGGATTACCCGCCAATCCCATGAGAAACAAATGGAACTCTTTATCCGCGTGGAGGGTGCCTGGACCATCATCGCCGGCGGCAGCATCCAGAATGCGCCCGTGCAGCACCCGGAACCGCTCCAAGTCATCCTTGTTGATAACCTCGGCGGCCCGTGCCGCAGCAGGGGGCTCAAGAAGAATTCGGATCTGGAAGATCTGGACAATCTCATCAAGTGAAATCTGTAGCACCCGAACACCGCGGTTCTTCTCGATCCGGACAATGCCCTCCTTTTCGAGCAGCTGCAGAGCCTCACGTACAGGCGTCCTGGACACGCCGAGTCTCTCGGCTAGCCCGATCGCGGAATAATGCTCCCCGGGCCTCATCTCGCCGGACGTGATTGCCGCCCGCAGCATGTCTGTGGCCTGCGCTGTCAGCGACACCCCGGGAGTAACCTGTTGCATGCTACTCATCCTGACATTGTACGGGTGACGCGAACCCGCATCTCGGAGGGGTCCATAGGTGAGCGGGCGTCCGCCCCCAGCCGTTGATATGTGAGCGGGCGTTTGGGATTTCCGGCACATACGTGAGTCGGGGTTCGGGTTTTCCGGCACATAGGTGAGCCGGGGTCGTTCCGCAACCGTTGATATGGGGGTGTGTTTGGGGCGTGGGTGTTTAAATGGGTCGGGCCCCGGCACGTGTGTGTCGGGGCCCGGCCGTTAATGGTTGTCCGGCGGTGTCCTACTCTCCCACACCCTCCCGGGTGCAGTACCATCGGCGCTGTGGGTCTTAGCTTCCGGGTTCGGAATGGGACCGGGCGTTTCCCCCACGCTATGACCGCCGTAACCTTGTTACCCGTCCCCGCACGGGTGCGGGGTGGGAAGACTGGTGGTTACAACTGTGGTGTTGTTATTCAGTTGTTCGGTTCCAGGAACACACCCGCGGTCGGGTTGTTGTTCGGGAACCACATAGTGGACGCAAGCAGTGATCGTGTTTGTGTGGTGTAAGTTGTCGGCCTATTAGTACCGGTCAGCTTCAACAGTCTTTAGTCCTGTCTTCCACATCCGGCCTATCAACCCAGTGGTCTGGCTGGGGGCCTCTCACACACGAGGTGTATGGAAATCTCATCTTGAAGCGAGCTTCCCGCTTAGATGCTTTCAGCGGTTATCCCATCCGAACGTAGCTAATCAGCGGTGCACTTGGCAGTACAACTGACACACCAGAGGTTCGTCCGTCCCGGTCCTCTCGTACTAAGGACAGCCCTTCTCAAATTTCCTGCGCGCGCAGCGGATAGGGACCGAACTGTCTCACGACGTTCTAAACCCAGCTCGCGTACCGCTTTAATGGGCGAACAGCCCAACCCTTGGGACCTACTCCAGCCCCAGGATGCGACGAGCCGACATCGAGGTGCCAAACCATGCCGTCGATATGGACTCTTGGGCAAGATCAGCCTGTTATCCCCGAGGTACCTTTTATCCGTTGAGCGACGGCCATTCCACAATGTACCGCCGGATCACTAGTCCCGACTTTCGTCCCTGCTTGAGATGTCTCTCTCACAGTCAAGCTCCCTTGTGCACTTACACTCGACACCTGATTGCCAACCAGGCTGAGGGAACCTTTGGGCGCCTCCGTTACTTTTTAGGAGGCAACCGCCCCAGTTAAACTACCCATCAGGCACTGTCCCTGACCCGGATCACGGGCCGAAGTTAGATGTCCAAAGTGACCAGAGTGGTATTTCAACGATGACTCCACCCGAACTGGCGTCCGGGCTTCAACGTCTCCCACCTATCCTACACAAGCCACTCCGAACACCAATACCAAACTATAGTAAAGGTCTCGGGGTCTTTCCGTCCTGCTGCGCGTAACGAGCATCTTTACTCGTACTGCAATTTCGCCGAGTTTATGGTTGAGACAGCGGGGAAGTCGTTACTCCATTCGTGCAGGTCGGAACTTACCCGACAAGGAATTTCGCTACCTTAGGATGGTTATAGTTACCACCGCCGTTTACTGGGGCTTAAATTCTCAGCTTCGCCTTGCGGCTAACCGGTCCTCTTAACCTTCCAGCACCGGGCAGGAGTCAGTCCGTATACATCGTCTTGCGACTTCGCACGGACCTGTGTTTTTAGTAAACAGTCGCTTCCCCCTGGTCTCTGCGGCCCCGATCCCCTCCCACCAGCAAGTGGTGTTCAAGGTTGGGGCCCCCCTTCTCCCGAAGTTACGGGGGCATTTTGCCGAGTTCCTTAACCATAATTCTCTCGATCGCCTTGGTATTCTCTACCTGATCACCTGTGTCGGTTTGGGGTACGGGCGGCTGGAACCTCGCGCCGATGCTTTTCTAGGCAGCATAGGATCACCGGATCCCCCCATGACGGGGGTCCCATCAGATCTCAGGAACGTCATCAAAGACACAGCGACGGATTTGCCTATCGCTGACCCTACATCCTTAGACCGGGGCAACCATCGCCCGGCCCGGCTACCTTCCTGCGTCACACCTGTTAATACGCTTACCTCCCGGGATCAGGTCCCGCGCTCGGCCAAAACCCGCACACCACAAGGGTGATTGGGCAGGCTCCGGGCGGTTAGTATCCCCCGCTTGGCATGGGCGGTCCTTCGCCGGTACGGGAATATCAACCCGTTGTCCATCGACTACGCCTGTCGGCCTCGCCTTAGGTCCCGACTTACCCAGGGCAGATTAGCTTGACCCTGGAACCCTTGATCATTCGGCGGACGGGTTTCTCACCCGTCTTTCGCTACTCATGCCTGCATTCTCACTCGTGTAGGCTCCACCGCTGGTTTACACCGCGACTTCACCGCCCACACGACGCTCCCCTACCACTCCAGACGACTGAACCACGAAGGCTTGTCTACTATCTGAAATCCACAACTTCGGCGGTGTACTTGAGCCCCGCTACATTGTCGGCGCGGAATCACTTGACCAGTGAGCTATTACGCACTCTTTCAAGGATGGCTGCTTCTAAGCCAACCTCCTGGTTGTCTTCGCAACTCCACATCCTTTCCCACTTAGCACACGCTTAGGGGCCTTAGTTGGTGGTCTGGGCTGTTTCCCTCTCGACTATGAAGCTTATCCCCCACAGTCTCACTGCTGCGCTCTCACTTACCGGCATTCGGAGTTTGGCTGACGTCAGTAACCTTGTAGGGCCCATCGGCCATCCAGTAGCTCTACCTCCGGCAAGAAACACGCAACGCTGCACCTAAATGCATTTCGGGGAGAACCAGCTATCACGGAGTTTGATTGGCCTTTCACCCCTACCCACAGCTCATCCCCTCCATTTTCAACTGAAGTGGGTTCGGTCCTCCACGACGTCTTACCGTCGCTTCAACCTGGCCATGGGTAGATCACTCCGCTTCGGGTCTAGATCACGCCACTACACTCGCCCTGTTCAGACTCGCTTTCGCTACGGCTACCCCACACGGGTTAACCTCGCGACGTAACACTAACTCGCAGGCTCATTCTTCAAAAGGCACGCCGTCACCAGAATCAGACTGGCTCCGACGGATTGTAAGCACACGGTTTCAGGTACTGTTTCACTCCCCTCCCGGGGTACTTTTCACCTTTCCCTCACGGTACTGGTCCGCTATCGGTCATTAGGAAGTATTTAGGCTTATCAGGTGGTCCTGACAGATTCACACGGGATTTCTCGGGCCCCGTGCTACTTGGGATCCTCTCCAGGCGGCACACAACATTACGGTTACGGGGCTAACACCCTCTCCGGCCGGCCTTTCAAGACCGTTCACCTATGTCCATGCTCTCACCCCACCGGTCCGGCAGAACCAGTACGGAAAGTCCCACAACCCCGCCCATGCAACGCCCGCCGGCTATCACACATGGAACGGTTTAGCCTCATCCGCGTTCGCTCGCCACTACTAACGGAATCACTCTTGTTTTCTCTTCCTGCGGGTACTGAGATGTTTCACTTCCCCGCGTTCCCCCCACGCACCCTATGTGTTCAGATGCGGGTCACCAGATCACGCAAAACGCGTCTGGCGGGGTTTCCCCATTCGGACATCCTGGGATCACCGTTCGGTTATCAACTCCCCCAGGCTTATCGCAGATTCCTACGTCCTTCTTCGGCTCCTAATGCCAAGGCATCCACCGTGTGCCCTTAAAAACTTGACCACACAAGATCAAAAAACTTCTCGAGAGAACCAGACCCCCCACAAGGAAGGGCCGGGTTCATAAAAAGAAATTGCTGTAAGACACACACACCCCACCACCCCCCAAAAAAGGAGACAATGACCATGCGCGTGCCTAGATGCTCGCGTCCACTATGTAGTTCTCAAACAACAACCCCGTACCACACCCCCCGCACCGGCCACCCAAAAAGGGACAACCACCAAACGCACGGAAACAATGCAGCCAGGAAACCAGAAACACACAAACCCGCACCACGGAACCACGCAACCCAAACAGGCCACACACTCCCACGCCACGGCCCTGTTGCCTCAGGACCCAACAGTGTGCCAAACACGAAAACCGGACAACCCCCACCCGCACCGTTCCAAAACACTCGAAAGCATCCGTACTAGGGGCAGGAAAGAACCAACCGGCCGCTATCTGCTGATATTCCACCCATGAGCACCCACCGCAGAACAGACGCCTGCGCAATGGGCTTTGCTTCCACACACCCCCCACCCCGCCATGCGGCAGGACAGGAAGCGATAATGGTGCTCCTTAGAAAGGAGGTGATCCAGCCGCACCTTCCGGTACGGCTACCTTGTTACGACTTAGTCCCAATCGCCGGTCCCACCTTCGACGGCTCCCCCCACAAGGGTTAGGCCACCGGCTTCGGGTGTTACCAACTTTCGTGACTTGACGGGCGGTGTGTACAAGGCCCGGGAACGTATTCACCGCAGCGTTGCTGATCTGCGATTACTAGCGACTCCGACTTCATGGGGTCGAGTTGCAGACCCCAATCCGAACTGAGACCGGCTTTTTGGGATTAGCTCCACCTCACAGTATCGCAACCCTTTGTACCGGCCATTGTAGCATGCGTGAAGCCCAAGACATAAGGGGCATGATGATTTGACGTCGTCCCCACCTTCCTCCGAGTTGACCCCGGCAGTCTCCTATGAGTCCCCGCCATCACGCGCTGGCAACATAGAACGAGGGTTGCGCTCGTTGCGGGACTTAACCCAACATCTCACGACACGAGCTGACGACAACCATGCACCACCTGTAAACCGACCGCAAGCGGGGCACCTGTTTCCAGGCGTTACCGGTTCATGTCAAGCCTTGGTAAGGTTCTTCGCGTTGCATCGAATTAATCCGCATGCTCCGCCGCTTGTGCGGGCCCCCGTCAATTCCTTTGAGTTTTAGCCTTGCGGCCGTACTCCCCAGGCGGGGCACTTAATGCGTTAGCTACGGCGCGGAAAACGTGGAATGTCCCCCACACCTAGTGCCCAACGTTTACGGCATGGACTACCAGGGTATCTAATCCTGTTCGCTCCCCATGCTTTCGCTCCTCAGCGTCAGTTAATGCCCAGAGACCTGCCTTCGCCATCGGTGTTCCTCCTGATATCTGCGCATTTCACCGCTACACCAGGAATTCCAGTCTCCCCTACATCACTCTAGTCTGCCCGTACCCACTGCAGAACCGGAGTTGAGCCCCGGTCTTTCACAGCAGACGCGACAAACCGCCTACGAGCTCTTTACGCCCAATAATTCCGGATAACGCTTGCGCCCTACGTATTACCGCGGCTGCTGGCACGTAGTTAGCCGGCGCTTCTTCTGCAGGTACCGTCACTTTCGCTTCTTCCCTACTGAAAGAGGTTTACAACCCGAAGGCCGTCATCCCTCACGCGGCGTCGCTGCATCAGGCTTCCGCCCATTGTGCAATATTCCCCACTGCTGCCTCCCGTAGGAGTCTGGGCCGTGTCTCAGTCCCAGTGTGGCCGGTCACCCTCTCAGGCCGGCTACCCGTCGTCGCCTTGGTAGGCCATTACCCCACCAACAAGCTGATAGGCCGCGAGTCCATCCAAAACCGCAAAAGCTTTCCACCACCACACCATGCGGTGAGCGGTCGTATCCGGTATTAGACCCAGTTTCCCAGGCTTATCCCAGAGTCAAGGGCAGGTTACTCACGTGTTACTCACCCGTTCGCCACTAATCCCCCCAGCAAGCTGGAGATCATCGTTCGACTTGCATGTGTTAAGCACGCCGCCAGCGTTCATCCTGAGCCAGGATCAAACTCTCCGTTGAAGTAAAACAAAAACAGACACAACCACAACCACCGGAAATAACGGCAGAACGGCTGCACAAAATTTGAAACCAGCTGTAAAAAACCAGCCCCGCACCACGGAGGTGACACAGGACCAGCCAAAACAACCAATTTAATAAAAAATCGGTATCAACAAACTTGGCACACTATTGAGTTCTCAAACAACAGACACACCCGGCACCACCCACACCCCAAAGGGCCCAGACTCGCTCCGGAGCAACTTCCCAAACTTACCAGATGCACTCTCTCCGCACAACTCCCGATCCCGGGAACCGCACCGGACAAAACATCATCCGTGACCCCCGGGAAACCACACCGGAACGCACAAAAGCGAACCAGGAATTTGGTTTCCATTTGGAAGGGAGTCTGTCGCAATTTTTCCGCATCAGCGGCGGCGACTCGAACTACTTTACACACCCCCAAGACCCGGCGCAAATCACCCCCGTACCACCATCCTGCGCTCCAAAACCCGCTACAACACGGCGATTTCGGGCCCAGCGCCACCTGAATGAAAGCCTTTAGGGCCGCAAGCCACAAACATGCCGTGCATCACAAACAACGCGCCGCACCAGCAAACAAAAGCCACTAGTGCCCGGCTGCGCCCTCGGTCTTGCGCATCATGGTGGACAGCACTACGGCAAGCACCGCAATCAAAGTGGCTGTCAGGAAGGCGGCCTGCATCCCGGCCACAAAGCCGGACGAGGCCGAGACCACGGCGAAGATCGAAACCAGGAGTGCCGTCCCTGCGGCTCCCGCCACCTGCTGCAGCGTGCTCATGATGGCCGAGCCATGCGAGTAGAGGTGGGGCGGGAGCGGGTTGAGGCCGGTGGTAAACGCCGGCGTGAACAGCAAAGCCAAGCCAAGGCTGAGTACTGCGTACAGGACCACGACCCACCACAAGGGGCTAGCCGCGGTGAGCATCGAGAACTGCCACAGCGTGAGTACCAGCAGGATGGAACCTGTCACAGTCAGCGGCAGCGGACCTATCTTGTCGAACAACCTGCCGACAACCGGCCCGAGCAGGCCCATCGCCAAGCCGCCCGGAAGGAGCGCGAGGCCGGTCTCCATCGGCTGCAGGTGGAGGACGTTCTGGAGGTAGAGCGGCAACAGGATCACTCCGCCGAACAGGGCCATCATGGCAACCACCATGAGCAGGACCGACACCGTGAACATGCGGAAGTTGAATGCCCTGAGGTCCAGCAAGGGCGCGTCGGACTTCTGCAATTTGAGCTGGCGGAGAACGAAGGCCACCATGCACAAGACACCGATCACCAGCGCAACGATCGGCACGGCGGTTGCTCCCGTGTGGCCGCCGATCTGGCTCAGCCCATAGACCAACCCGCCGAACGCAGGAACGGTCAGGACCACCGAGACGAAGTCCAGCCTCACATTGCCTCGCTCGCCAACGTTTGTGAGGAACTTGGCACCGATGCCCATGGCCAGCAAGGCCACCGGAAGCACGAAGACGAACATGAATCGCCACGAGAAGTGGTCAAGGATGATGCCGGAAACCGTGGGGCCCAGCGCCGGCGCAACCGAAATCGCGATGGTCACGTTGCCCATCACCGCCCCCCGGCGGGACAGGGGCACCAGGGTCAAAATGGTTGTCATCAGCAGCGGGAGCATGATCGCGGTGCCGCCCGCTTGGACGATCCGAGCCAACAAGAGCACTCCAAAACCCGGGGCTAGTGCCGCGAGCAGGGTGCCGGCGCTGAACAGTCCGATCGCCAGAAGGAACGCAGCCCTAGTGGTGAGCCTCTGGAGGATGAAGCCTGTGGTGGGTATGACCACGGCCATCGTCAGCATGAATCCGGTGGAGAGCCACTGGACTGTGGGTGCGTCGACGTTGAGGTCCGTCATGAGCCGCTGCAAGGCGACGTTCATGATGGTCTCGTTGAGGATCACCACGAAGGTGGCCACAAGTAGCGTGACGATGATGGTGACAGACTCGCGCGACATCCTGTCGCTGGCTTGTTGTGTCCCCGCTTCCGGCACGGGGCTGCCGGACGCGTCTGATGTGACGTCGGTAGACATGAGGATCCCTCAGCTTTGGGTGCGATGGTTTCCGGCGCTCGGCACCGATGAAGATTGCAACAGTCTAAGCCTCAACCGCATTCCCGTCAGCAGCTTAATCCAAACGTTTGCGTACGGGCATCCGAAAGTTAAGAGTGTTCAGGAACTCAGCGGCACGTTGTCAATCAAGCGCACGGGCCCGACCTTCGCCGCGATGATCGCAAGCCCTTCACCGCGGAACGGAGTTTCCTTGCAGTTTTCCGCGAGCGGTTCCAGCGTCCGGGGGTCGACGACGTCGAAATAGTCCAGCTTCACGAGGGGCTGGGATTCAACGAGCGCGACGGCGGAGTCCAGCTCGAGCGGTTCGTTCGCCAGGGCGCGGGACTCGAGGAGGCGAAGGGCGCGGGACAGCACCAGTGCGGCTTCTTGCTCTTCTTCGGAAAGGAAACGGTTCCGGCTGGAAAGCGCCAGCCCTTCCGTGTTGCGCACGGTCGGCACGGCCACGATGTCCACCGGAAAGCTGAGATCGGCCACCATCCTCTTCACGAGGGCTAACTGCTGGGCATCCTTCTGGCCGAAGTACGCGCGGTACGCGGCAGCACCGCCGTCGGCGGCTGGACCGCCAGGCAGGCCGTAGTGCAGCAGTTTGGCGACCACAGTGAGGGCGCCGTCGAAGTGGCCGGGACGCGAGGCCCCCTCCCATTTCTCGCCCAGTGGTCCCGAAGTCACCCGGACCAACGGCTCCCCGCCGGGATAAACCTCGTCAACGGAAGGGGCGAAGACGAGATCCACGCCCTCGGCGTCAAGGAGGGCCATATCGGCATCGAGCGTGCGCGGGTAGCGTTCGAGGTCCGCGGCCTCGCCGAATTGCAGGGGGTTCACGAAGATGGAGACCACCACCACGTCGTTCTGCTCGACGGCGGTGCGGGCCAGTGCTGCGTGACCGGTGTGCAGCGCTCCCATCGTGGGGACGAGGCCTTGCGAGCTGCCGCGCTTTTCCGCGAGCAACCGCGCGCTTTCGGCCCGCAGTTCCGCCGCGGTGGTCACAAGTTTGATGGCCATTCTCAGTTTCCTTCCTGCGTCCCGGCAGCGTCGCTGCCTGGACGATCCTCACCGTTGTCCGCCGTGCCTGGGCCGTCCAAGGCATTGTTGATGTCGCCAAACTGGCCCTGCTTTAACAGTCCGCGATTGACCGCCCGGCGGGCCGTGGCGCGCGCCATGGCCCGGTAGGCGACGAGGACATCGCCGCCGGCACCGCCGTCGTACTCCTTGAGGGCCTCCGCATGGGCGGCCACGGTTCCCACATCCCCGCGGGCCACGGGCCCGGTCAACGCGGACTCGCCTGAGGCCAGAGCGTTTTCCAAGGTGGCGCGGAGCAACGGGCCGAGCATTCGTTCCGGCGCGTCGACGCCGATGTCCCGAAGCAGTTGGGATGACTGGGCCACAAGGGTGACCATGTGGTTCGAGCTGTGCGCGAGGGCTGCGTGGTAAAGCGTGCGGTCGGCCTCGGCAATGGCCACCGGTTCGGCACCCATCTCCACCACGAGGGCTTGGGCGATGGGCAACATCGCGGCGTCGGCGGTGACCCCGAAAGTGCAGTCCAAAAGCCGGGTCAGGTCCAGGCTCATGCCCGTGAACGTCATGGCCGGGTGGAGGGCGAGCGGAATGGCACCTGCCGCGCGGACCGGCTTCAGTATTCCGACGCCGAAGCGGCCGGAAGTGTGCGCCACGAGCTGTCCGGGCTGCCACGCTCCGAGCTTGGCCAGTCCTGTCACTAGTTCGCCGAGGGCATCGTCCGGAACGGCGAGGAGCACCAACTCGGACCGTTCCACGATCTCCTGGATTTCGAGGATCGGGACCCCCGGCAGCAGCGTCTCCGCCCGCTCCCGGCTCGCTTCCGACACTGCGGAAACCCCGACGACGGCGTGCTCGGCTCCGCGCAGGGCCGCACCCAATACGGCACCCACCTTGCCGGCGCCAATGATTCCTACGCCGAGTCGTCCTGGCCTAGCCATGGTCGTGTCCCTCCTGGGTTGATGCACGCTGCATGGCATGCGTGGTCGGCGGGGCCGGGGCCGGCATCGCCACGGGCGGAAGTTGCGCTAGCCACTGCTCGCTACTCTGCAGTTTGCGGGCTTTCCGGGCCCGGGCTGCCTGCTGGTCGAACAAGCCGAGTGCTTCCTCTGTGGCTGCCTGGATGAGCCGGGGCGCCACCGGCCCTGGTGTCGTATGCAACACGAGGTCGGCCACGCCGAACAGCCGGGCCAACGGACCTTGGTGGACGGCGATGGACTGGGTTCGTTGGTGCGGGACCATCACCAGCTTCCGCCACAAACGGCCGGAGCGCAGCAGCAGGGCCGTGTCCGTTGAAAGGAAGCCGTTGCGTCGCCAACCCAGCGGGGAAAGTATCCAGGCACGCTTGGGGGTGGTGACAAAGCCGGCGCTGGAATCCAGGCCGGTCAACCCGGCGGTGAACACGCGCTCAGGGTCGGCGGTACCAGGATCGGGCAAGACGAGGGAGAGCATCATCATCACCTCGGGCTTCCGACCGACTGGAAGCAGCAAGGTCCGGTGTTCGCCTTCGCTGCGGTGGTGTTCACCGTAGCCGGCAACGTTCACGTGGATCCGATACCAGCCGAGAACGCGCCACAGCGGCGGCTGCGTGACCTTGAGCGCCTGGATGCGGCCGGGAGGCACGGTCTGGGCCCGGGTATCCAGGAGTCCGTAGCGCAGACGGATCCCGTCCGGGGAAATTGCCGCCGTAAAGTTGTAGCCGGTGTTGAACGAGCGCCAGTAGGCGGTGCCCAAGCCGAGGATTGCCGGTATCAGGTAAAGGATGAAGGCCCGGGACTCGGTCAGCACTGACACCAGGACCGACGCGAGGGCGCTGAGCACAATGAAGAGGCTTTGCTCGCTCAGGATGAGCGAACCGACAAGCCTTCCAGGCGGCACGTAGAGCACCACCTGCTCGGGTGCCTCGGGCACCTGGACCGTTTCGCTCCCGTCGGCAATACCGGCTGCCCGGCCCAGGATGGTGGCACGGAGCTGTTTGGCCTGCGCGAGCCTGAGGTACGAGAGCCGCACCGCCGAGTGGCCGGCGTCGGCCACCTCGAACTTCAGCTCCGCGAGACCGAAAATCCGGGCGAGCAGGGGCTGCACGATGTCGATGGCCTGGACCCGGTCAAGCCGCGCCTGTCGCTGCTGTTTGAACAGGAACCCCGTGTTGACCCGGACATAGCCTTCGGCAAGCTGATACCGGGTGAAATACCAGCTGAGGACGAAGGACCCCAAAGCCAGTAACAGCACGACGCCGCCCCCGGCCAGAAGCCAAAGCGTGCGTTCGTTGAAGTTGTCGCCAATGGTCCCGCGGCCTTGAAGGGCCCGTTCGAAGGTATCGCGGCCGAAGAAATAGATGATCGCCGCAAGTGCCACCCATCCCCGAACGAATGGCGACGCCGGGTGGACGCGGTGCCAGTCGCCGTCGACGACGGCCTGTTCCTGGGTCACAGCCCGGCCAGCCTCGCTTCGCCGCGGGCCGAAAGCTGCTCGCGCAGCCGCGCACCTTCAGTGGCGGGAAGTCCGGGCAGGTGGGCGTTGGTTCCAGCCGAGGCGGTGTGGAGTTTGAGGTTGCACAGCCCCAAGACCCGCTCAACGGGTCCAACCGCGACATCGACGTACTGCATCCGGCCGTAGGGAACCACCATGGTCCGCTGGAAGAAGATGCCGCGGCGGATCAGCAGGTCTTCGTCGCGTTCCGCATAGCCGATGGCCCTCACTTGCCTCGGGATCAACACGAGCCGCCACAGGGCAAGCAACAGAAAGGCTGCGGGAACGGCGACGGCCAGCCACAATGGCGGCCACTTCCACCATCCCAGTGCCACGAAGAGCAAGGGCAGGCTGAACAGGCCGATCGTGATCACGTTCCCGATAGCCCACTCGACGAGCCGCACCGTCACGTATTTCGGCGATACACGCAGCCACTGGATGCCAGGAGGATCAATCGCCTCGGTATGCATATTCGCCTTCGCCCTTGGCCTCGCCACGGTGTGGATCCCTGACGCCCGGGCCGCCTTCCAGGTCTTCCGGAGGAATTCGGCAGAACCGCTCCACCACGAGCCCCACGACGGTCATGATGAGACCGCCGCCGCCCATGATCAGCGCGAGCCACAAGATGCCTTGGTCACTGCGGAAGCTCCAAAGCCGGAGTTGCTCAATCACGATTCCCGCGTGCCAGCCCAGCAGCACGGTGCCCGCATAAGCGCAGGCCTGGGCCAGAATCAGGGTTCGCGCGGCCAGGATGGGGTTGAGCATGGTCTTCTTCTTGCCGTTGCGCCATCGCAGGACCCTTATGCCCATGATCAAGGTGAGCACGGCGATGAAGCCCATGGTCACCAACGCGGAAGGAGGAAGCACCGGCGTCGCCATGCTGTAGCGCGTGGTGAGCACGGTGGTCAGCCAGCCAATTGCGGCAAGAACGACGGCGATGATCGCCAACAAAAGCGGACGCATGGCCTTCATGGACTATTCCACCGCTCCCGCGGCAGCGACGCTGCCGGATCCGTCGAACCCGTCAAAAGGCCGAAGCCCGGGAAAGTCCTCTGCCTTGGCGGCCAGCTCGGCGACGCTTTCACCGTTGAGCCGCGCCGCAGGGTCCAAGAGGGCCCATGGATAGAGCACGAAGGCGCGCTCCGCAGCACGCGGATGAGGCAGAGTCAGCGTTTCGTCGTCGCTCGCGAGTTCGCCGTAGACGATGATGTCCACGTCCAATGTGCGGGGGCCCCAGCGGACCTCGCGGACCCGGTGGTGCATTTGTTCGACGTCGTGGCAGTGCTTCAAGAGTTCCAGCGGCGCAAGGGTCGTCTCAATGGCAATCACCATGTTGAGGAAATCCGGTTGCCCCGCGGGCCCGCCCACGGCTTTGGTCTGCACCACGGGAGAGACACCGAGCAGGCGGATTTCCGGGCGATCAACGAGGTCGGCAACGGCGGTGGACAGTGTGTCGTTCCGCTCGCCCAAGTTGCTGCCGAGGGCCAGGATGGCTTTCGTGAAACCGGAACTCATGCACGCTCCCTGTGGACACTGACAGTGACGTCACCGAAGGGCACTTCGATGGGAGCTTTGGGTTTGTGGACCGTGACATCGACGGCGGCGACGTTGAAGCCCGCCAGAATCCCCTCCGCGATCCGCACCGCGAGAGCCTCGATAAGGTTCAGTGGCTCGCCCGAAATGAGTGACGTAATGTACTCGGCCACTTCACCGTAGTGAGCCGTGAACTGCAGGTCATCCGTTTCCGCGGCCTTGCTGAAATCGGTGTACAGCACAGCGTCGACGACGAAAGGCTGTCCGTCCCGGCGCTCGAAGTCGAAGACGCCGTGGTGCCCGACGGCGGTCACGCCGGTCAGTGTGATCTTGTCCAAACCGGTCCCTCCCCCTCTGTTCACCAAGTTTAGTGTCTGATGCGCGCGGCGACCTTGACGGCGTCAAGGCTGGGGCCGACGTCGTGGACGCGCACGGCCCAGGCGCCGTTCGCGGCACTGATTGCCGTGATGGCAGCGGTGGCATGATCCCGTTCCTCGGGCGCCGCCGCCTTGCCGGCCACGGTCAGGAGCGTACCCAGGAATCGTTTGCGTGAAGCTCCGATCAGGACCTTGTGGCCAAGTTCGTCCAGCTTGCCGATGTACTTGAGGAGCTGCCAGTTCTGGTCCTCGTCCTTGGAGAAGCCCAGGCCGGGATCCACAATGATTTGTTCCGCTGTGACGCCTGCCGCGTAGAGCTTGTCGCGGACGCCCTTGAGCTCTTCGATGACTTCCTCTACGACGTTGCCGTAGTCGGCAAGGGTGTTCATCGTTTCGGCGTCGCCCCGGCGATGCGTCAAGACATAGGGCACCTTGGTGCGTGCGACGAGTTCGGCCATCTCAGGTTCGATGCTCAATCCGGAGACGTCGTTGATGATCGCGGCGCCGGCCTCCACGGCAGCGGCGGCCGTGGACGCGTGCGTCGTGTCGATGCTGACGAGCGCCCCGGCCTTCACGAGTGCTTGAATCACCGGCAAGACCCGGCGCTGCTCTTCTTCCGGGGAAACCGGCTCGGCGCCCGGACGGGTCGATTCGCCGCCGACGTCGATGATGTCCGCTCCGGCGTACAACATGCGCAAAGCGTGGGCGATCGCGGTGTCCGCCGTGGGATGCTTGCCGCCGTCGCTGAATGAATCCGGCGTGACGTTCAGAATTCCCATGACAAGCGTGCGGTCGGCCGGCAGGTCCGCGAAGCGGGCGGCTGGACGGGGTTTGCGGAGGATGGGCAGGGGGCTGGTAGCCGGGCCCGTTCCTGGTGCTGCTGCGAGGGAGTCCATGGTCTTTGTTACCTTCCGAGTATGAGGCTCATGGCTTCGGCACGGGTGGCCGGGTCATGAAGTTGCCCACGCACTGCGCTGGTGACGGTCTTGGCGCCGGGCTTGCGGATGCCACGCATGGACATGCACATGTGTTCGCATTCGACGACGACGATCGCGCCCCGGGGCTTGAGGTGGGTCACGAGCGCTTCGACGATCTGGGTGGTCAGGCGTTCCTGCACTTGGGGGCGGCGGGCAAAAATGTCCACGAGACGGGCCAGCTTGCTCAGCCCCGTCACTTTGCCGTCGTGGGAAGGGATGTATCCAACGTGCGCGACGCCGTGGAACGGTACCAAATGGTGCTCGCACGTGGAATAGAACGGGATGTCCTTGACCAGCACGAGTTCCTCATGGTCGAGGTCGAACGTGGTGGACAGGACATCCTCCGGGTCCTGGTGCAGGCCCGCGAAGACCTCGGCGTAAGCCTTGGCAACGCGCTTCGGCGTATCCACCAGGCCGCCACGGTCCGGGTCCTCGCCCACGGCAATGAGGATCTCGCGGACGGCCGCCTCGATGCGGGGGCGGTCGACCTTATATGAGTGATGGCCATGGCCGTGGCCGTGGCCACCTGGTTTCCCCCCGGAAGTGCGGCCAAAGTCATCACTGGCGGCACCGCTGAAGTCGTCGTCGTCGATGTGAGTCACAGCAGAAAGCTTAGCCCTGATGCGAAACGTCGGTGCCCGCGTCCGGTCCCTGCCCGGTAAATGACTCCTGGCTGCCGACTCCCTGCGGATGCGGGGACTGGGCATCCAAAGGCTCTTCGAGACGAGCCGCCTTGGCCTCTTCCTGTGCCTCACGTTCAGCCTTCTCTGCACGGGATTCCACCGGCGGGATGGTCTGGACCGGACGGGACTCCTTGGAGAGCCACACCTCGCGGAAGTCACGCTTGCGGATGTCGCGGAAGATGTAGGCGATCTCCGCCTGGTTCAGCGTTTCGCGCTCAAGCAGTTCGAGGGCCAACTGGTCCAGGACGTCGCGGTTCTCGGTCAGGATCGCATAGGCCTCGTCATGGGCCTGATCGATCAGGCGCCGCACTTCCTCGTCAACGATGTACGCCACCGAGTCGGAGTAGTTGCGTTCCTGTGCCATATCCCGGCCAAGGAACGGCTCGCCGCCGCCTGCGCCAAGCTTCACGGCGCCGATGCGCTCGCTCATGCCGAACTGGGTGACCATCTTGCGCGCCGTCCCGGTGGCCTTTTCGATATCGTTCGAGGCGCCCGTGGAGGGGTCGTGGAAGACGATTTCCTCTGCGACGCGGCCACCCATGGCATAGGCCATCTGGTCCAGGAGTTCGTTGCGCGTGATCGAGTACTTGTCGTCCTCGGGGACAACCATCGTGTAGCCGAGTGCGCGGCCTCGGGGCAGGATGGTGATCTTCGTGACAGGGGCCGAATTGCGCAATGCTGCCGCCACCAGGGCGTGGCCGCCTTCGTGGTAGGCCGTGATCTTGCGTTCCATTTCCTTCATGACGCGGCTGCGCTTCTGCGGGCCGGCCATGACACGGTCGATTGCCTCGTCCAGGGCGCGGTCGTCAATCAGGTTTGCATTGGACCTTGCCGTCAAGAGGGCGGCCTCGTTGAGCACATTGGCGAGGTCGGCACCCGTGTAGCCCGGGGTCTT
This sequence comes from Arthrobacter sp. FW306-2-2C-D06B, assembly GCF_021789175.1. Classification (NCBI taxonomy): domain Bacteria; kingdom Bacillati; phylum Actinomycetota; class Actinomycetes; order Micrococcales; family Micrococcaceae; genus Arthrobacter; species Arthrobacter sp. FW306-2-2C-D06B. Next base: position 89,134 of record NZ_CP084560.1, on the reverse strand, counting down.
CTTCGCGACACCCTTGAGGTCGACGCCGTGGGCCATGGGCTTGCCCTTGGCGTGGACATTCAAGATCTGTTCGCGACCTATCAGGTCCGGTGCTTCAACAGTGATCTGGCGGTCGAAGCGGCCCGGACGGAGCAGGGCAGGGTCCAGGACGTCCGGACGGTTGGTTGCAGCGATCAGGATGACGTTGGTCTTGACATCGAAGCCGTCCATCTCGACGAGGAGCTGGTTAAGGGTCTGCTCGCGCTCGTCGTTGCCGCCGCCGATACCGGCGCCGCGGTGACGTCCGACGGCGTCGATCTCGTCAACGAAAATGATGGCCGGCGCATTGGCCTTGGCTTGTTCGAAGAGGTCGCGGACACGGGAAGCGCCGACACCTACGAACATTTCAACGAAGTCCGAGCCGGAGATCGAGAAGAACGGGACGCCGGCCTCGCCTGCGACGGCGCGGGCCAGGAGGGTCTTGCCGGTGCCGGGAGGGCCGTACAACAGCACACCCTTGGGGATCTTTGCGCCAACGGCCTGGAACTTTGCCGGTTCCGCGAGGAATTCCTTGATCTCCTGGAGTTCTTCGACTGCTTCATCGGCACCCGCGACATCCGAGAAGGTGACCTGGGGCATGTCCTTGTTGACCAGCTTGGCCTTCGACTTGCCGAACTGCATCACCTTGGAACCGCCGCCTTGCATGCGCGAGAGCAGGAACCAGAAAAGCACACCCAGCAGGAGGACGGGGATGAGGAGCGAGAACAGTCCGGAGAACCAGTTGTTCTCGACGGGCTGGTCTGTGAAGCCACCGGATGGTTGGGCGTTGGTGACGGCCTTGACGACATCCCCGGCTCGCGCGGTGACGTAGAAGAACTGGACGTTTTTACCCTTGTCCTGGCCATCGATGACGAGGTTGTCTTTCAGCGTCAGGTCAACGCGGTTCTCGGCATCGTAGATTTTGGCCTGGGCCACCTTGCCGCTCTGCGCGAGGATCGCGAGGCCCTTGTCGGTGTCGATACGGGTGGATCCGCCGGGGGCAAGGGTTGCAAATGCCACCAGGAGCAAGCCGACTACGACAACAATCCAGATGCCCGGGCCCTTGAAGAAACTCTTAGCTTTCATCTGTTCGGGGGCTCCGCCCCGTCCCTCCTGGTAGTGCTGCACGGCGCAGTGTCTGCGCGCGTGTGGTGCTGCGTCAGTTTCTAGCTTTACACCGTTCGGAGTGATTCACGCACAGTGAGAGGCAAAAGTTCCCTCTAGGCGTACATGATCGCGGAATTCCGGAAACTCCCGGGGGAAATCCATGGTTCTTTCAGGAGCCCCGCGCTAGGGGTCGAACGCAATCGCCGGCCGGTTGGAACTACTGCAAGGTGCATACCGGGTTGGAGCCGGCCAGTCCCATGGACGCGTTTGCCGTCGCCAAGGTGGAGACCCACCCCGAGCCGTCCTTCGTCTGCAGATAGACGCTGTAAGTTCCGCCGAGTAATCCGCTCAGGATGCCTGACTTAAACTGCGTCGTATACACCCCATTTGCGGGGCCGGTGGTGGCCAGGCTGCTTCCAGGGGTCACGGGAGTCAGGTTTGAAAGCAACCCCCCACTGGCTACGTAGTAGTTGACGTTGGCGGGTGCCACATACCCGGTTCCCGCGGGGAATTGCCAGTTGACGGTAATCACGGGGTTGGCCCCGGCCAACCCCGGGCTGAGGGTGCACGGGCCGATCATGACGGTAGGCGGAACCCTGAGCGCGTTCAGGGTTCCGGCACCAAAGTCGGAGGCGCTCCAGCTCGCGTCCGTCGTTCCGGTTCCAGCCGGGACCACCAACAGGGCGGCCGCGACCCCGGCCACCGCGAGCTGCGATCTCAGCTTGCGCGACGTCGGGGGTCTTAACATCAGTCACCACCCGGGTCACGGGCGGGCGCGGTTCCATCGGCCGTCGCGACAGCACGGACACCGGCGAACCTCGATGCGGCGGCCCCGGCCAGGACGGCGCCAATGCCCAGAAGCGCAAAGATGCCCAGGCGAAATCCGGTATCGGAGAGGGCGATACCTGGAAAGTCACGCGCCGACACGGGCTCGCCAGCGGCGTCAACCCGGGCGGCAATCCTGGTTGAAAGCCCTTGCACGCCGTTGCCGGCCGCTGGCGACAATGTGACGCTGAGCAGCAGTTCGACGCCGGCCGGGATCCCGCCGTCGGGATTTGCGAGGCTGACTGCGCCCGTGTCGCTCAGCGAGGCAAGTGTCGTCGCCGAAATAACGGTGTTTTCGCCAGACGGACAGACTTCCGACACCCACGCCGTGGGGCAACTGCGTACGTCCACGGTGACAAGTCGCGCCAATGGGTCCGATGCGGAAAGTTGTCCGAGGGGATCCTCCGCTCTCAGCCGCATCGTCAAATCGCGCAGCGTCACGGCCCTGGTGGTCACCCCGATACTCCATCTGCTGGTAGATCCGGGCGCGAGGACGGCTGGCGGATTGCTACCGCCGTGCGTCAGGATCAGGTCCGGCCCGTCTGTCGCTGCGGACGCCGGAGCGGCACTCAGCAGGCCAAGCAATACCGAGGCGACTGTTGCCGCGTAACGCCGGCGGCTCACGTGTTCGATCATGCCTTCGCCTTGGGTCGCGCCCGCGGGGCTCTCTCCGGCCGGGGCCATAGCGCCCAGGTCACCAAGGCGGAGACGGCAACCGTGGTGCCGCCAAGCACCCAGGGGTTCGATGCTCCCGCGACAAAGTAGGCAATGCCCGGCACCGAATAGAGCACCGTGCGGACTTTGGAGACGGTGTATGGAGCGGGGTCCTCCACCGGGTTGGCGTCGCCTTTGAGCGTGAGGATGGCTGTGGTGGCGTCGACCATCCGGGAGGATGTGACCCGGTGGGTGACGGGCAACTGCCCCGGCCGATCCACGGTGACGACGTCCCCGATCCGCGCTTCCGTCGCCGGGACCTCGCGAACTACGGCCAGTGATCCGGCAGGGATGGTGGGAGACATGGAGCCGGTCTTGAACATGATGAGCGTGATGTGGAAAAGGACGGCAGCCAACGTCAGGAGGATGCAGATCGCGCCGCCGATCGCGGCGAGGTTGAGCAGCGTCTCGCGCACGACGTCGGCGGGGCGCCTGCGGTTGTTGGCCGCCCGTCGTCGGGACCCCACCGGATCAAACGCCCCGCTCATGAGTCAGGCGTCCCCTTGATTTCCCAGGTCGCCGTCACCGTGGCCCCCTGCAGGGAGTTGTCTGCGGAGGCAAGCATGGTGACCTCGAAGCACATCTGCGTCGGGCTCAGCGAGTTCGCGGCCACCGCTGTTGCGCTCCCGGACGTGGTTAGCGGCACCTTCGACGCCGAGGTCCCGACGAGGTAGCTCGCACCGGCTGTGAACTGGCTGGAGTCGCACGTTCCGGACGAGTACCGGACTACGCGATAGGCCAGGGCGGCGGCCAAGGCGGCGTTGTCATTGCTGGCGCCTCGGAGCGTCAAGGTTCCGGAAAGCGACCCCGCCGTAGTCCGGATCCAGATGGGAGCGTAGTTCACGGAGCTTGGTGACATTCCTGCAGCATTGAATGCCATGGTGGCGGCGGATCCCGACGTGGGGTGTGCCAGCCATGCGCCTCCTGAATTGACGGAGGATTCGATCTGGAACGAGCTGGCCGTGAACGTTCCGGCCGCGAACTCGGAGTCGTTCCAGGCAGCGAGGGTCAGCGTGCATCCAACACCGAGAACCAGGCCACCGGCCAGGATGGCGCGCACGCGAAGGAAGCGCTGACGACCCCTCTCAGGCCGACGAGTCGCCCTGCGTCCGTTCATCGTGGCTGATCAGGAGGTGGATGCCGCAGCGAACTGCCACGTGGCCGTACCGCTTTGCCCTTGGACCAAGCCCGCAGCGGCAGTCACTTTGAAGCAGAGGAAGACCGGACCACCGGGATCGCTCGAGGGGCTGCCGGCGTTGAGCGTGAATGTAACTCCGCTCAGCGCTCCGTTGAGGGCGGTACCCGCGGGCACCAATTGAGTTCCCGTGGTGCTGCTGGAGCATCCGAAGGAAGTGGGTTCAACGAGTTCGAAGCTCAGGTTCGCGACCGAGCCGGTGGCCGTGGCTGTGTTCACCGTGACCGTGGACCCCGTGGTGGTGTTGGCCGCCAACCGTACCGCGAAGGGTGCGTAGACGGTGTCCCCCGGCGCCAGGTTGGACGGGTTGAGGGTGAACGGCAGGGTGGCTCCGGGGGAAGCAGAGTGATCCGCGTACGACGCGCCGTCTGTGCTTCCCTGAAGATTGAAGGTGCCCGCCGTGAATGTCCCGGTGGCGAACTCGGAATCGTTCCACGCGGCCAACACAACCGCCGCACCGACCCCCAGAACCAAGCCGCCAGCCAAAAGCGCCCGCATCTTTCCACGCTTTGACATTGAAACTGAACTCGTACTCAAAATGCCCCCCACAGGTCAAGTCAAACGACTAATGAGCTGAACGCTAACATGCAAATTGCCCAGTATCGCTAGCCCTCCCCGAATGAGTTAAAAAGATGAAGTCGGCCTCCCAATGGGACGGCCGACTTCTCCTGCTTTCATTTCGCGGCAATGCCGCGATGGTCTCGCTACTAAAGAGTTATTCGTAAACGTGCGGGGCGAGGGTTCCCACAAAGTCCAGGTTGCGGTACTTCTCGGCGTAATCGAGGCCGTAGCCGACGACGAATTCGTTGGGAATGTCATAGCCGACATACTTGACGTCGATCTCTACCTTGGCGGCCGTAGGCTTGCGGAAAGCCGTGCAGATCTCCACGGAAGCGGTGCCTCGCGATTCGAGGTTGGTCTTGAGCCAGGAGAGGGTCAGGCCGGAATCGATGATGTCTTCGACAATCAGGACATCCTTGCCCATCAGGTCGGTATCAAGGTCCTTGAGGATGCGCACCACGCCGGAGGACTGGGTACCGGAGCCGTAGGATGACACCGCCATCCAGTCCATGCTGACGTGGCTGTGCAGCGCACGCGCGAGGTCTGCCATGACCATGACGGCACCCTTGAGCACGCCCACGATCAGCAGCTCACGGCCTTCGTAGTCCTTGTCAATCTGTGCAGCAAGTTCGGCGATCCGTTGCTGGATCTGCTCCTTGGTGTAGAGAACGTGTTTGAGGTCTGCCTGGACGTCGTTTGAATCCACCAATGGCTCCTGTGTTGATGCGTGGGTGCGGCTACTGTTGGGGCGATCTTTGATGCCGGAATACTAGCTTCCCACAGCCGCCGCCTTCGCGGGGAACGGCAGTTCCCCCGGCTGAGGCCTCCCGCTCCAATTCGCTCAGGGATACGCGGTAGGCGCTGACGTTTCCGGGAAGCTGCACAGGACCCGCAGATCCCTGCCGGCGCAGCAAAGCTTCGGCTGCCTGGAGCCGCCCGTAGCCGGGCTGTTGGCCCCCGACGTCGGCCGCCGCTTTGGCGATCACCCGGAACCTCAGCGCGGGGGACAATTCCCTCAAGGCGTCTTCGGGAAGCCAGACCCCGTCGTCGGTCCGGTTGACGAGGCGCGCATAGCTCTCTGCGGCAAGCTGCTCCAGGAAGTCGGCATCCTGCTGGAGGATCGCGGCGGTGCGGGCGAGTGATTCGGCAACACCGGGCCCCAGCTTGTCCTCAAGCAAGGGCATCACCTCAACCCTGGTCCGCGAGCGGGCGAAGGCGGGGTCAGCGTTACTGGGATCGTGCCAGGTTTCGAGTTCCTCGACCTCGCAGATTTCGAGCGTTTCCGCGCGGCGAAGCCCGAGGAAGGGACGAAGGAGTTTGCCGCGGGCTGGCCGCATCCCGGCGAGGGAACGGGTTCCCGAGCCCCGGGCCAGGCCCAGCAGGACCTGCTCGGCCTGGTCGTCGAGTGTGTGCCCCAGCAGGATTGCTCCGCAATCGAGTTCGGTGGCGGCTGCTTCGAGCGCCGCGTGCCGGGCGTCCCGGGCTGCCGCCTCCGGCCCGAACCCGGTAGCTGCCACCTCCACGGTCCGCAGCTGGACGGGCGAGAGTCCCAGGCCCTCCAGGATCGACACGGTTCGTGCCGCAACCTCAGCCGAGCCTTCCTGCAACTGGTGGTCGACCACGACGGCGGCTACGCTCACGGGCCGGCCGTGCACGTGGCCTCGACGGGCAAAATAGGCCGCCACTGAGGCAAGCGCCAAGGAGTCCGGGCCGCCGCTGCATGCCACCAGGATTCGTTCGGGATAGCCCACGGAGGCCAGTGCGTCCTGCAACATATTCCGCGCTTTGCCGACGACCGGCACCAAACGCCCGGGACGCCGTCGTCCGCTGCTTGGTGAGTTGCTACTGCTGTTTGGCGCACTTTTACCGCTTGATGGGGGGCCCGATGTGGTGCCTGCTGTCACAGCCCCATCCGCTCAAGCCACAGCTTGGAGTCGTGGATTTCGGCTTCGGTGGGCAGTTTTTCGGCCGATTCCCAGACCCGGTTCAGGCCCTCCATGCCGGCCACCGCAACCACTTCGCGGACGAACTTGGCACCGTCGCTGTACTGGCGCATCTTGGCGTCCAGGCCGAGGATGTTGCGGATGAATTTCTCGATCACTCCGCGGTCCTTGCCCCGCGCGTTGAAGCGCTGGCGGATGGTCTTCACTGAAGGGACCAGGGTGGAATCGACGGCGTCCATCACCACGTTGGCGTGGCCTTCCAGCAAGCTCATGACGGCTGTGAGGTGCGAAAGCGAGGCCTTTTCCTCGGGGTTTTGGAGCAGGTCCAGGATGGCGCCGCGGCCGGGCACGGCACCAGTGGAGCGGTCGCGCAGGGACCGGGCGGCGGCCGTGGCGCGGTCCATGATGGAGTCCACATTGCCAATGAGGTTGGCGCTCAGGCGCTCGATTTCCTCAAGCATGTGGGTCCGGAGCCAGGGTGCGGCGGCGAACTGCACCCGGTGGGTCTGCTCGTGAAGGCAGACCCAGAGCCGGAAATCGTCAGGATCGACGTTGAGCTCGCGCTCCACGGAGATGATGTTCGGAGCCACCAGCAGGAGCCGGCCGGCAGGTGGCGCTTTCGAGTCCGGGGCGAGCGCGGCGAAGGGATCGTATTGGCCCAGGACTTTGCTCGACAAGAAGGCAAGCACAGCCCCGAGCTGGCTGCCGGTGATGGCGCCGCTCGCGGCCGCGGCGGCCGGTGTCATCGCCGGTCCCCGCCGGGAATCCAGCATTTGCTTAAGGGCCGGTTGGAGCATCACGGCAAAACTCTGGGTGTTGGCCTTTGCCCACGACGCCCGGTCAACTACCAGCACATGGGAATCGCGGAGATCGCGTGCGGCTTCCAAACCGGTGATGTCATGCACATGCGGCACCGAGATGTCCGCGCTCAAACGCAGGCTGTCCACGGCTTTGCCGATCTGGGCCGGACTTAGTACTGGGCCGGGGGGAGCGAGCCGGGCGGCCGTGGAGGCGGCCAGCTCCCAGTTGATGAGGGACTGAGCTTGCTGCTGAGACTCCATACGAACCATCAGAACACAACAGTCTGAATCTGCACCCTTAAGTTCGCTCAGCGGCGAACGTCAGGCAGCGGCGAACGTCAGCCGGCCCGGCAACCACATGACGCGAGTGCCGTGGCCGACCGGTCCAGCGCTACCTTGTTCCCCGCCGCGCCCGGCGTCAGCCCGTTGCCGATAAAGGAAAAGACCAGAAGACGGCCGTTCGCGTCCACCACGTAGCCGCTCAAAGCGATCACCGAATTCAAGGTGCCGGTCTTGGCCCGCACCAGTCCCGCCCCTTGGGAGGTGCTGGCGTCTCCGTAGCGGTCGCCGAGCGTCCCGGTCAGCCCGGCCACCGGGAACCCGGCGAGGGCGGCACGGAGACGGGTGTCCGGTCCCGAGGTAATCGCCCGCACCACATCCGCGAACTGCCGCGCCGACACCTGGTTGCCCAAAGCAAGGCCGGACACGTCCGCCAGGTGCATGGAATCCGTGGCGATCCCCAGTTCCGCCACCGCGGCGCTCACGGCCGCCGTCGCGCCGTCATTCGATCCCGGCTTTCCCGCGGACAGAGCGGCCATCCGGCCGAATACCTCGGCAAGGTAGTTGTCCGAGGTTTCCAGCATCAAGTCCACCTGCTCGCGGACGGTCGCAGACACCACGCTGGCGATCACGTCCTGCTTTCCGGTTGGAACGGTGGCACGTTCCACACCCGGGACCACCGTGAATCCGGCAGCGGCGCCCGCCGCTTGGAGCTTCCCGGCGAAAGCCGCGGCGGCAGTGAGCGCGGCGTCCTGCGGACGCGGACCGGTGGTCGAACCCGGGCTTGTCCGGGCCGAGTTCAGTGCGAGCGGAAAGATTGGTGCGGTTTCGCCCGCAGCGACGTCGTCGAGGCTCCACGCCGGATTCAAAGCCGGACCGGTGAATAGTCCATCGTCCAATTGCACCGTGACCGGGCCCTTCACTCCGCGGTCCTGGAGCGCTTTTGCCGCATCGCTGGCGAGGGTCTCGAGGCCGGCATGGCCAAGTACCTCGCTTGGCCGGGACGGGCCGTCGCCGAGCAGGACGTCACCTCCGGCGCTCAGGATGATGGTCGACGCCGAAGGTCCCGCCAGCACCCGCGTGCTGAAGCGTGTCTCCGGCCCGATCGCCCGCAGCGCGGCGACTGCGGTGAGCAGCTTCATGTTGGAGGCCGGCACCCGGTTCTTGGCGCCGTCGCGATCGTAAAGCGGAAGCCCGGTCAACGCATCCTCAACGACGCCGGTGAAGTCTCCCCCGCCGTCGGGCGTCAGGAGGGCGTTGAGCTGGCTTGTGACGTCAGCCGGCAAGGGGACCGGGGCAGAAGCGTCCAAGGGCGCAACGACCTGCGTGCGGCTCAGCTGCTTGGGGACCTGTTGCCAGACCGGCACCTTGGGTGCGGGCGTACCGGCGGCCCCGAAAGAGCCGGGACCGAAGAATCCGGGTGCGACCCCGAGGCCCATCGGCACCGCCAATGCTGCAATGACCAAGGTCAACAAGACCAGCGGCAGAAAGCGGACGACGCCCTTCGACGCAGGCTTCGCGGGTCTGGGCTTCCCCGGTCTGGGCTTCCCCGGTCTGGGCTTCCCGGGCCTGTGCTTCCTGGGTCTGAGAACGGGAGTCTCCTGTTGTTCCGGAGCCTGCTTTTCAGCCCCCGCCTCGTCAACGCCCTTCATGCAGCCTTAGTCCTCAAAGTCTTGAATGTCCCCACCGTTTCAAGAAACTTGGGCCTCTCGCTATATCCTCAATAGTAGTCGGCGGCGTCGGCTGCTCTGTTGCCGCGCCCATGCCAATACCGTCAAGGAGCATTCCATGAAGCACGACGTCACGATCGAGATCCCCAAGGGGTCGCGCGTCAAGTACGAAGTTGACCACGAGACCGGCCGCGTCCGCCTGGACCGCGTCCTGTTCACCTCCATGCAGTACCCCACGCACTACGGGTTCTTCGAGAACACCCTTGGCGAGGACGGCGACCCGCTGGACGCGCTGGTCCTCCTGCAGGACTTCGACCTCTACCCCGGCGTCATCGTCGAATCCCGCCCCATCGGCGTTTTCAACATGACCGACGACGGCGGCGGAGACGCCAAGGTCCTCTGCGTTCCGGCCGACCCGCGTTTCGACCACATCCAGGAAATCACGGATGTCAGCGAATTCCTGATCAAGGAGATCGAGCACTTCTTCACCCGTTACAAGGACCTTGAGCCCGGCAAGTGGGTCAAGGCTGAGGGCTGGGCCGACCGCGCCGCCGCCGAAGCCGAGCTGGAAGCTTCCATCAAGCGTTACGTTCCGGCCGCCCACTAGCAACACTTCGACGAGCAACGCGTCCGGCGGCGGGTGCGGTTCCATGCGAACCGCACCCGCCGCCGTCGTCGTTAACGGGTAGGTCCCCGAGGCGCAACGGTCCGGCTCACAATCGCCGGGCGCCCGGCGTCGTAACGAGAAGTTGGCTCTGGATTAACCGCTTGAAAGTCAGCTACCTGCCGGTAATGTTTGATCCACCATGTTCACGCTGACCATCAACCAACGCGACAGCCGCGGCAACGGAGACCTCGTACCGCAGCTGCTCAAAGACCTGCGCCACATCCCGGCGTGCTTGGACTTTGACCGCTCGGTGGAGGACGAAGTCCAGGGCATCGTGGAATTCCCGCATCAGGCCGTGGATTCGGCGCTCATCGCCTTGCGGAGCGGACAGTGGTACGTGGGAATCGGCGTCGGACCGGTCAACGAACCCCTGCCCAGGCAAATCAAAGACGCCTCCGGACACGGCCTGGTCTACGCACGCCGCGCCGTTGACCGCTTGCGGAATGGCAAAGAGCGGGTTCCTGTGGCGGTCGAGGGGCCGATCGCTGCCCTCGCTGCCGAATCGGAGGCTGTACTGCGGCTCCTTGGGCACATTGTTCAGCATCGGAGCATAGCCGAGTGGCGCGTCCTGGACCTGCTGACGCCCGGCGTGCGTGGACAACAGAAGGCCGTGGCCCAGGAACTGGGGATCAGCACCCAGGCCGTGAGCAAGGCCCTGGCCCGCGCCCAATGGGTGGAGGAGCACGCCGCCAGGCCGGCCGCAGCGCGATTGCTGCAGTTGATCCTCGAGGTTTACTGATTTTGCGTCGGAACTCCTTCAGTCATCTTGTCCTCGACACACCCATTCCTCCCGGCCTACCTTGAGTCCATGATCTCCAAGCAAAGGCTTGGGCGGATTCTTCCCGCTCTCAGGCAGGCTGTCACAGGCCACCGCCTCCTGTTTGCCGCAAAGACAGCCGTCGCGGCCGGGCTGGCTTGGTACCTTGCGCCGCTGATGCCCGGGACAGCCGCTTCCTATCCTTACTACGCGCCCTTGGGTGTCTTGGTCAGCATGCACCCCACCGTCGCGGCTTCCGCCAAGCACGGGCTGCAAAGCCTGCTGGGACTCGGATTGGGCATTGCCATGGCCTTCGCAGTGACCACAGTCACCACCCCGACCGCATTGGCGGTGGCCGTCGTCGTCGGGCTGGGGGTGGTTATCGGCGGCCTGCCAAGACTTGGAAGCGCCTCCGAGTGGGTTCCCATGGCGGCGCTGTTCGTACTGGTCCTGGGTTATTCGAATGCGCAGGGTTTCTCATTCGCTTACGTCCTGCAAATGGGCATGGGGGTGGCAGTCGGTTTCGCAGTGAACTGGCTGGTCTTCCCGCCCCTCCATCTCGAAGGCATCGATCCGGCCATCGACGGACACCAGCGGGCACTGTCCAGGCAACTCACGGATATGGCCAGCGCCATGACGGAATCCTGGCCACCGGACCATGAAGAATGGGCGAGCCGCAGCGGCGAGCTCGCACGCACGGCGACCGCGGTACGGACGGCCGTCCAGGCGGCCAAGTTGAGTACCAAAGCGAACCCGCGATCCCGCCGTCGAGCCGGGCGCCTGCCCGGTGACCTGGCGGGTTTGCGCACGGTGGAACGTCTGACCTTCCACGTCCAGGACGTCACCGACGTCCTGTCAAGCGCGATCTGGGAAGAGAACGCGGGAACGGTCATTCCGGAGGGTGTCCCGCCAAATTTGGCTGAGGCGCTGGAGGACGTTGCGGCAATGATCCGGCAATGGAGGCATGAGGACGCGGAGGATTTCAAGATCGCCCTGGACGAAGCCCGGGACAGCGTGGCAAAACTAAGTGAGACCGTTACGGAGGCCGCGGCCGGCCAAGCGCCTGTTACCGCCACCGCGTCGGTGGCCATGAGCTTGCGGCGTATGATCACCGCGGTCTCCGAGGCCGCCTGAGCTGCGACAAGCTGCCGCGGCCGGCCCGCTTGCGCGGGGCTGTTACAGCAGGCGCCGCAGGATGAGGGCAGCACCGTCGTCGTACACCGAAGCGGTAACTTCATCCGCGACGGCAATGACTTCTTCAGGCGCTTGGCCCATGGCGACACCGCACCCGGCCCAGCTGAGCATTTCAATATCATTGCGGCCGTCCCCCACTGCCACCGTGTGCCGGGGGTGCGTGCCGAGCCGCTGGCGCAACTGCTCCAAGGCGCTGGCCTTGGTGACCCCGGCGGCTGCGATGTCCAGCCAGGCAGTCCAGCCCACCGAGTAAGTGACCCCGGACAGTCCGATCTTGCGAATGGCTGTGGAAAACTCTTCGGCCGTGTTCTCGCTGCTGAACACCACGACACGCACCGCAGTGGCGTCGAGCATCGTCTGGAAATCGACGCCGATTGCCTCAACACCGAAGCTGGCGTCCTGGAACCGCTCGGTGGAGAGGAAGTTCCCGTCCTCGTCCTCGAGCGCGTACTTGGCGGACGGAAGCTGCTCCCGAAGAGCCATCAGCGCCGGGGCCGGATCGAACGTGGCCTTGTGAATGATCTCGTAGCCAGTGTCCAACTGGGGGTCGAGCCGCAACGTGACACCGCCGTTGCAGCACACGGCATAACCGCGTTCCAGTCCAATCTGCTCAATGATGGGCAAGGTGGCGTTCAACGAGCGGCCGGTGGCGATCAGGACGTCGTGTCCGTGGGCGACGACTGCCCTTGCGGCGTCGCGGACAGTTGGCGACATGTGGCCATCGTGATCCACGAGAGTTCCGTCGACATCCAGCGCGATCATGAGCTTGTGATTCAAATTCCGCTGGTCATCGATGCCAGCGACTGAGGTACCAGTCAAAATAGTCATGCCTCCAGTGAAGCAGACCCCGCACGACACCAGCTAGGACGCAGACCACAGCAACGGATTAACACGCGGTGAATACTCCCACGTTTGTCCACAGTGTGAGTGTTAACCTCAAGCCCTGGCGCGAGGCCGTAGTCCGGCGCGCAGGAGCTTCTGCCGAAGACGGCCTGGCTGCTCCAAATCCGCCCAATTCCACCTGACGACGGTGAACCCCAGTGCACGGATGCTGTCCTCACGCAGCTTCTCCCGATACGCGAGCTCTTCCGCGCACCAATCCCCTCGCATCTCCTCGTCCGAGCACTCTTGCTTGCCATCGAATTCGCCAGCGACCAACTCCTCCGGCCACCAGAAATCGGTTCGGGCAACGGACTGGCCGGAGTCAACAATCATGTGCTGCTGGAGCGGTTGCTCAAAGCCCAGCAGCTCGATGACAGCCCTGCTGAACGACTCCCCTGCCGATTCGGCCTTCGTGTTAGCCAAGCTCGCGATCCGGACTGCCCGGTGCTTGGTGGCATCAGCCACGATCCCGTCCAGCGCCAAGGCGATCCCAGGGTGTTCGATCAAGCAGGCATCCTGCCCTAGCAAACCCTGTTCCCAGAGCATTCGTGCGATTCCGTCAGCTACAACGAGCGCGCGGCTGAAGGACGAGGAACACATGACATCCATGGCCGTCTGCACCGGACTTGTGCAGGAAAACTGGCCGGAAACTACGGGCTGCGCGTCGCGTCGAAGGACGTAGCGCACGGGATGGTTGCCTGCGTTCCGTGCCTGTTCGGCAAGCGCGCTGTTCCCGTGGACCACAAACGTTGCTGGCCGCCGTCCCGTAATTCGCTCCGAGGACGTGGCTAGATCGACGAACTCCGGGGGGCGAAGTGTAGGGACGCCGAGCACGACAGCTGCGGACTCACCGCAAAACACGGGCCGGTCGAATGCCAGCCCGACCGCTGCTGCGGACCACTCGAACCTCTGGGCAGGCGTCGCTTCCACCCAGGTGGAGGTTTTCACGTAGTACCCGCGCCTCAGCCGGACGAGGCGTCCTGCCCTGAACGGCCGGTGAACCACGGCCGTGGAGCCGGTGAGAGCCAGCTGCTCGGCAGAGACGATGAGCTGCGGAGGGATGTCCATGGAATTACTATCCATGGATCGTTCTGCAGCGTCAGCCGTGCTCTGGCTCCATGTGGACAAGCCCGGCTGTGGAGGACGGGTCCGCCCATACCCCGCAGCGCCCACAAGGGTTACAGAACGGGGAGGACCTCAAGGCCGCCGATGTACTTCTGGAGTGCCTTGGGGACGTTGACCGAGCCATCCGGGTTCTGGTGGTGCTCGAGGATGGCAACGATCCAGCGGGTGGTGGCCAGCGTGCCGTTGAGGGTGGCGACAGCGCGGGTGCCCTTCGCTACGCCGTCTTCATTGACCGCACGCTCGCGGATGTTGAGGCGGCGGGCCTGGAAGGTGGTGCAGTTTGACGTCGAGGTGAGCTCTCGGTAAGCGTTCTGGGTGGGGACCCAGGCTTCGCAGTCGAACTTCCGGGCCGCGGACATGCCGAGATCGCCCGCCGCGGTGTCGATCACGCGGTACGGGAGCTCGACCTTGGCCAGCATTTCCTCTTCCCAGGCCAGGAGGCGCTCGTGCTCGGCAGCAGCCTCTTCAACCGTGGTGTAGATGAACATTTCCACCTTGTTGAACTGGTGGACGCGGATGATGCCGCGGGTGTCCTTGCCGTGCGAACCTGCTTCGCGCCGGTAGCAGGAACTCTGCCCGGCGTAGCGGATCGGGCCGGCGGAAAGGTCCAGGATCTCGTCCGAGTGGTAGCCGGCGAGGGCCACTTCTGAGGTTCCCACAAGGTAGAGGTCGTCCTCGGCGAGACGGTAGATCTCGGCGTCGTGCTTTACATCGAAACCGGTCCCCTGCATGATCTCCGGACGCACCAACGTGGGGGTGATCATCGGCACGAAGCCGGCCTCGATGGCTTGGTCCATGGCCATCTGAAGCAACGCCATCTCCAGGCGGGCACCCACACCGCGGAGGAAGTAGAAGCGCGCACCGGACACCTTGGCGCCGCGTTCCATATCGATCGCCCCGATGAGTTCGCCGATTTCCAGGTGGTCCCGTGGCTCGAAATCAGGGAATTCGCGTGGTGTGCCGACCGTCTTGACCACCACGAAGTCGTCCTCGCCACCCTCGGGCACGCCGTCCTCAATCAGGTTGGGGATGACACGGAGCAGCTCTTCCTGCTTGGCCTGGGCGGCGTCGGCTTCGGCAGAGGCAGCCTTGACCGAGTTGGCCAGTTCCTTGACCTCGGCCAGCAGCGCCTGCTTTTCCTCGCCCTTGGCCTGTGCCACCTTCTTGCCGAAGACGTTCTGCTCCGCACGGAGGTTTTCGTAGCGGATCAGTGCCGCGCGGCGGTCTGCGTCGGCGGAAATGATCGCGTCCACCACGGACTCGTCGGCGCCGCGGGCGCGCTGGCTGGCACGGAACTTGTCCGGGTTTTCGCTGAGGTCTTTTACGTCGATCACCAGACAAGAGTATCGAATGAGCACGCAGCCCCGTGGCCAGCCCCCGACGGCGGCCGGCACCCCTGCGGCCGTGCACGGCCGCACCCGTAGCGGGATAGGGTTGAAGCACCATGAGCAACTGGATCCTGTACGTGATTCTGGCTGGGGGCGTGGTCTTTGCCGTCTCCAGTTGGTGGGGCGTGCGCCGGCTCCGGGCCAGGCATACCCGCAGCGCCGTGCGCGAAGACGCGCACAAGCCCGAAGCCGGCTTGCAAAGGGTGGCCGTGATCCTCAACCCGGTGAAGGCGAAGGCCGAGGACGCACGGAGGATCATCCGGGATGCCTGCAATCTCGCGGGCTGGGACGAGCCCCGCTTCTTCGACACCACAGCGGAGGACCCCGGCCATTCGCAAGCCAAAGCGGCACTGGCGTACAGGCCCGACGTCGTGCTCGTCGGCGGGGGCGACGGTACCGTTCGTGTGGTGGCAGAGTCCCTCGCGCACACCAACGTGGCAATGGGATTGATTCCCTTGGGAACCGGAAACCTGCTGGCACGCAATGTGAATCTGGATGTCAACGATCTCCGCGGCAACGTCCACACAGCCCTCTTCGGCCACCAGCGCTACATCGACACCGCCCGAATGGCGATCCACAACGAACGGACAGGCGCCTCTTCCGAGCATGCATTCCTGGTGATCGCCGGCATGGGCCTGGACGCCGAGGTTGTGGGCGACACCAATGACGGCCTCAAGAAGGCAGTCGGATGGCTGGCCTACACCGAGGCGGGCGTCCGCCACCTGCCCGGCCGGCGCAAACGGGTCACCATTGCCATGGACGACGAGCCCGAGCAATCCCGGAAAATCCGAAGCGTCTTGTTCGCAAACTGCGGCCTGATTCCAGGGGGCATCGACTTCATCCCCGGCGCGATGATCGACGACGGCGTCCTCGACGTCGTGGTCATGAGTCCCCGCAGCGCCATCGGCTGGATCGCGGTGTACGCCAAGATCTTGTTCAAGCACAACCGGAACCTGCCGGTCATGAATTTCTACCGTTCGGGCAAAGTGGTCATTAGCACCAGCGAACCGATGGCCACGCAACTTGACGGTGATCCCTCGGGCGAGGCCACGAAAGTCACCGTCAAGGTGGAGCCGCGTTCCCTCCTCGTGCGCGTGCAATAAGCGGTGCGCGTGCAATAGCGCGACGCGCTATTTGGCGTTCTTCGCCGCGTCAGCTGCTTTGTGTTCCGCCAAGTTACGTTCTGCCAGGGCTTTGGCGGCCGCGCGCGCTTCCGATTGCTCGCGAATCATGGCCTGCTCTTCCTCAAAGCGCAGCCGATCAGCCCGGTCGGCGTCGTCGCCGTCCCAGTCCTGGTTGTCCGCCTTGGGCTTAGGGTTGACGATCATTCCCTGGCCGCTGGTGTCATTGCTATTTCCTGACATGGCCCGCTCCCTCCGTTAGGGGCATGCGTCCATCAATTGTGGATCAAGCAAGCATACGCACAGTTTTATCCACGCGATAGGGGTTGAAGAGTCAATTATCCAACGCTTTGCGAAGCGGATTCGGGGCGGTCAAGCGCCCGGTTCCGCACCCAGAATGCCCCGAACCCAGGCATGTGCGGATGCGAACGCGGCGTCGGAGGTATGCGGCGCAACCAAGGCTTTCTGCTCGTCCGCCCGCGCATAGGACCCCAGGAATCGGGTGGCCGGGCTGATCCGATGCAGGCCCGCCAGGGCATCGGCTACCCGGGCGTCCGACGCGTGGCCGTCGGCGTCGATACTGAAGAAGTAGTGACCCAGATACTGGCCGGTGGGCCGGGATTCGATGCGACTGAGGTTGACTCCTCGGGTGGCAAACTGGTCCAGGATTTCCATCAGGGCGCCCGGGCGGTCTTCCGGAAGGGGCACGACGACGGTGGTCTTGTCCGCGCCGGTGCGTTCAGTCAGTGCACCGGGACGGCTCACCAGGACAAAGCGGGTCACCGCGCCGGGGTTGTCGCCGATGTTCTCCGCAAGGATATTCAGGCCCGGCCGCTCGGCCGCGACAAGGGGGGCGCAGATGGCGGCGTCATAGTGCGCCTCGCCTTCAAGAAGCCCGACGGCGGCTGCCGCCGTGGAGGAGCCCGGCACGTATTCCGCATTCGGGATATTTTCGTCGACCCACAGCCGGCACTGGGCCCAGGCATGGCCGTGGGTGGATACCCGGCGGATGTCCGAGATCTTAACTCCGGGCCGGGCAACCAGCACGAAGGTGATGGGAACGAGCGCTTCACGGATGATCCGCAGCTCTGTTCCGGTGGCAATGGCATCCAGGGTGGCGGTCACGCCACCCTCCACCGAGTTCTCGATCGGCACCATGGCCGCATCCGCCTCGCCTTGTCGAACCCTCTCCAACGCCGTGTTCACGTTGGTGCAAGGGACCCTGTTGGCATCGGCCGCGCCGGGGACCTGCAAGAGGGCAGCCTCGGTGAAGGTGCCTTCAGGACCGAGGAAGGTGTAGGTGAGCGCGGATCCCGACATTGAATATTCCTTTAGGGTTATGCGTAGGGACTAGAGGACAACTGGCTTGAGGCCGTTCTCCGAAACCATCGGCCGACCGGACTCGAACCACATGTCCATGCCTCCGGCGATATTGGTGGCGGTGTAGCCCTGCCCCACCAGCCATTGAACGGCACGGTAGGACCGCCCGCCCGTACGGCAGATGACATAAAGGTCATCGTCGGGGTCAAGTTCGTCGAGGCGGCCCGGGATCTGGTCCAGCGGAATATGCAGCGCACCCTCGGCGTGGCCCGCTACCCATTCGTAATCCTCCCGGACGTCCAGGATTTTCGCGTCCGCCGGAACATCGCCGACAGGCACGGTCTCGTAATCGCTCACGTGGGTCCCTTCCAGTTGATTCAAATCTCCAAATCAAGCCTAGTCCCCGCCCGCTACGGGACCATCATCACTGGAACCCTCGCGGCGTGGGCCCACCCGCCGCTACCCTTACCTCGCTTCGCTACGGCGAGGGTCACGGTACTTCCTCACTCCACCGCTGCGGCACTAGTGTTGGCGCTAAATGTTCGCCGTTGTCGCGAGCGAGACCACTCAAGGCAGGGAGGAGGCACCATGGCCGCCAACGAGCCCACCATTCTGGCAACCTCCGGAGGCTATAAGTCCGGTCATCGCACCAGGATGGAGTTCGACCTCCTGGTTCACCACGCCGTCGAACTCTCCGGGGTGAGCGGACGCGCGCCGCGAGTGGCGCATATCGGCACAGCCTCCGGAGACCAGCGCTGGTTCGCCGCGGAATTGGACCAAGCCGCCCGGGTTTCGGGTTTCGATTTCAGCCACCTGAACCTTTTCACGATGCCGAACTACGGCGATCCCGAGGCGTACCTTTTGGAACAGGACGTGGTGTGGGTCAACGGTGGTTCCGTGGTCAATCTTCTGGCCGTATGGCGTGCGCACGGACTGGACGGCATTTTGAGGCGCGTCTGGGAACACGGTGTAGTGCTGGCCGGAGTGTCCGCGGGCTCGATTTGTTGGTACCAGGGCGGCACTACGGATTCCTACGGCCCTGAATTGCGCGCCGTGACCAACGGACTGGGCTTCCTCCCCTACGCCAACGGTGTCCACTATGACTCCGAGCCGGGCCGCCGCCCGCTTGTCCACCAACTGGTGGCAGAGGGGGCGCTGGGGGAAACGCACTGCACCGACGACGGCGTCGGGCTCGTTTACAGAGGCACGGAACTTGTGGACGTGGTTGCCGAAGTCAGGGGCAAGGCTGCTTACCGCGTCACCGCGGCACTCGGCGAATCGGCCGACGCCGTTTCCATCGCCGTGGAGGAGCGCTTGGAGCCCCGCTTCCTTGGCTGACATCCACGAACTCGGCGCCGTCGAGTTGCGCCAAGCCTTGGCTGGCGGTCAGCTTTCTGCGACTGAGGCGACGGAGCACTTCATTGCGAGGATCGGACGGCTGAACCAGACGCTGGGGGCCTTCGTCACGGTGACGGCAGACCAGGCCCTGCTCGACGCCCAAGCCGCTGACGCAGCGTACGTTCGCCGGCGCAACGGAGGTCCCGAACTTCCCCTCCTGCACGGCGTGCCGCTGGCTTTCAAAGACCTCACCGATGTTGCCGGAGTCGTGACCACTCACGGCAGTGGAGCCCTGGACCGTAAGCCCGCCCCCGAGGACGGAGCCCTTGCCGCGACGCTTAGAGGCGCCGGTGCCATCTCACTGGGCAAGACTCAGGTTCCGGAATTCGGACTCACGGCCTACAGCGAAAACCGCATCGCACCGCCGTCGCGCAATCCACACGCCTTGAGCCGCAGCTCCGGCGGGTCTTCGGGAGGCAGCGCTGCCGCGGTTGCCGCGGGCTTGGTTCCCTTCGCGCCCGGGAGCGACGGCGGCGGGTCCATTCGTATTCCCGCCGCGGCATGTGGACTGCTGGGGCTGAAGCCGGGCCGGGGCTTGGTGCCGGCCGGGGAAAGCGTCGGAGACGCGGCACGACTCGTGGTGGCCGGGCCTCTGGCGCGCTCCTCCGCCGACGCCGCTCTCATGATGGACGCCCTCGTCCCGCACGGAATCCGGCCGAACCGGGGCTACCTCACGGGCCTAGAGGAAGCGCCCGCGACCTTGCGCATCGGCGTGAGCCTCGACAGCCCGTGGTCCACCGCCTTTCCCTTCGCCCCTGAGCGGGAGGCCCTGGATGCCCTCGCCAAGGGCATCGAATTACTGACGGAAGCGGGCCATTCAGTGCTCGACGCCGGGATCCGCTACGACAATCGCTATCCGGAAGCGTTCACGACCGCCTGGACCGCTGGCGTCGGGAGCGCCCGGATCCTGCCCCAGCGCGAAGCCTTGCTGACCCCGCTGACCCGGACCTTCCGGCGTCGGGCGCAACAGCGGAGCGCAGGCAAGGTCAACGAGGCGCTCAGCTTCCTGCGGCAGTTCACCCACGACACGGTCACCCAGTATGCGCAGTGGGACCTCGTCCTGACGCCGTCGCTGGCACAGACGCCACGGCCCGTGGGCTGGTTCACCGGGGCGATGCCCGGAGGCGAGCAATGGCCGGCTCCCGATTGGCCCGGCGACGCAGATGACGACTACCGCAAGCAATGCGAGTTTGCGCCCTGGTCCTCCATGGTGAACGTGTGCGGGCTGCCAGCGATCACCGTGCCCGTTCATTGGACAGGCCCAATGCCTGGAACGGGGTTTCCGATGGGCATCCAGCTCATCGGAAAACAGGGATCCGAGCTCCTTCTCCTGCGGCTCGCAAGGCAGCTTGAAGGGCAGCAAAAACCGACGCTCCACCACGGCAATTAGTTGCCCTAGGCATCTAAATGATGTGACAATGCGCTCAGTCAATGTCACCATGGATCAGATGAGCACAACTCTTGACACGCGGACGCCCGCCAAAAACGCGGGCGATACGTCATTTTTCGGCCACCCAAAGATGCTGGCCAGCCTCTTCTCCGTAGAAATGTGGGAACGATTCTCCTTCTACGGCATGCAGGGCATCCTGCTTTACTACATGTACTTCACCGCGGACCACGGCGGACTCTCGATCGACAAATCGCTCGCCGCCGGACTGGTCGGCGCGTACGGCGGAGGCGTATACCTCTCCACGATCCTGGGCGCATGGTTGGCAGATCGGCTTTTCGGCTCCGAGCGGGTACTTTTCGGTTCCGCCATCATGATCATGGCCGGCCACATCGCCCTTGCCCTCCTGCCCGGGATCCCGGGCCTGGTGGCAGGCTTGGTGCTGGTGGGCATCGGATCCGGTGGCCTCAAGGCGAACGCGACCGCACTGGTCGGCACCCTTTATGGGGAGAAGGACGAACGGCGTGACGCCGGCTTCTCCATCTTCTACATGGGCATCAACCTCGGAGCCCTCATTGGACCGCTTGTTACCGGCTGGCTGCAGGAAAGCAACGGCTTCCACTGGGGCTTCGGCGCTGCCGCAATCGGCATGGCGATCGGCCTCGCCATCTACGCACTCGGCCGAAACAAGCTCCCGGAAGAAGCCCACCGCGTCCCCAACCCCCTTCACTCCGCACAGCGGAGCCGTTACGGGCTCATCTTCCTCGGGATCGCCGTCGTGATCGCCGTGCTGCTAATGACCGGTGTGGTGAACCCGGGCAACCTGGCCCGCAGCATGGCCTACGCCGCCATTGTCGCCTCGGTCATCTATTTCACGCTGATCTTCCGAAGCAAGAAGGTCACACCGTTTGAGCGCAAGCGTGTTGTCGCGTTCATTCCGCTGTACATCGCGTCGGCAGCGTTCTGGGCACTCTTCCAGCAGCAGTTCACGTTCATTGCCGTGTACTCGGAGGAAAAACTGGACCGCAACTTGTTCGGCTGGGAAATGCCGGCAGCCTGGGTACAGTCCATCAACCCTGTATTCATCATCGTCTTCGCAGGCGTCATGGCTGCCCTATGGACAAAACTTGGTCCGAAGCAGCCGGGATCCCCCATCAAGTTCGCTGCCGGACTCTTCGTCATGGGCCTGGCGTTCCTGGCCTTCATCCCTCTGACCGGAGCCGGAAAGACCCCGCTGCTGGTGCTTGTGGGAATCCTGTTCCTCTTCACCCTGGCAGAGTTGTTCCTGTCCCCCATCGGCCTGTCGGTGAGCACCAAGCTGGCCCCCAAGGCTTTCCACACCCAGATGGTGGCCCTGTTCTTCCTCTCGGTGTCCCTCGGCACCGCGCTGGCCGGCATCCTGGCCGGGCTGTACAACCCTGACAACGAACTGCCGTATTTCCTGGGTGTCGGCGGCACGGCCGTGGTCATCGCTGTGGCCTTGGCAGCCGGCTCCCCCGCCATCAAGAAATTGATGGGCGGCGTGCGCTAGTCACGTAGCCGACTTAACCGCGACGGCGGCCGGTGCGTTTGGTGGGTTTCCCGCCAGGCGCACCGGCCGCCGTCGTTGTTGCTAGTAGTTGTAGTTGTAGCGTGAAGCAGTCGCGGCAAAAATCGCGATAAAGACCCAGAATATGATCACGCCAACAATGCCCAGGTAACCCATGACAAGGCCGGCAATGGCCATGCCTTTACCGGCCGGTTCCTTCCTGAGGGCCATGTGGCCGAGGATCACAGCGGCAATCTGGGGCAAGACGAAGAAGCCCAAGCCCACGAAGACCGCGATCCCGCAGCACATGCTCGCAATACTCAAGCCCTTGGGCTCGACAGGCATGCCATAGTACGCGGGCTGTCCGTAAGGGCTGGCCGGCTGACCGTATGCAGGGGGCCCTTGGGGAGGTTGCCCATACGGCGAAGCAGGCTGTCCGTAGGGGCTCGGCGGCTGCTGTCCGTAGGCGGGCTGGCCGAATTGCGCCGGGCCGCCCTGGGGCTGGCCGTACGGTTCCTGCGACTGAGGCGATTGCGGCTGTTGCGGCTGGCCATAGGGGCCGGAAGCCGCCGGCGAGGCAAACGGCTGCCCGCCGTACGGGTTTTCGCCGGGTTGGGATGCGGGCGGAATGTACGACGGCGGTTCGTAGCCTTTGGGCGGTTCGTCGCCCTCGGGAGCGTTCTCGGGTTTAGCTGGCTGGTCGGTCATGGAAAATCCCCCTTGCGAGTCTTTGTGCCCAGCCTACCGCCGAGCGAAGGCGCACATAAGCTCCGGAGCCCCGGCTTCCCAACCCCATGCCGCGCTCCGGTAAACGGGCGGTGAATCTTCGTCGGTCAAACGGAAATACGAAGTCACAGGCACCGCAATAGTGGGTTTTCTCTTCAAGCTCACCTGACGGTCTGGCATGCTGGGTCAATGGCTAGCCGTGCGGGCACTGTTGCCCTTCCCCAGGACCTTGTAGACATCACCGCTCTTCTTGACGCGTACTACGACGTGACGCCGGATCTGAGTGATCCCGCGCAGCGCGTTGCCTTCGGCACCTCCGGGCATCGGGGGTCGAGCCTCAAGGCCTCATTCAATGAAGGGCATATCCTCGCCATCACCCAGGCGATTGTGGA
This sequence comes from Arthrobacter sp. FW306-2-2C-D06B, assembly GCF_021789175.1. Lineage (NCBI taxonomy): Bacteria > Bacillati > Actinomycetota > Actinomycetes > Micrococcales > Micrococcaceae > Arthrobacter > Arthrobacter sp. FW306-2-2C-D06B. Next base: position 66,137 of record NZ_CP084560.1, on the reverse strand, counting down.
ATATCGCGCCGGGCAGGGCATCACCGGTCCTCTCTTCCTGGCCAAGGACACCCACGGGCTCAGCGAACCAGCGCAGAATTCCGCCCTCGAAGTGCTCGCTGCCAACGGCGTCAATGTGCTGATCGACGCGCGCCACGGCTACACGCCCACCCCGGCCCTGAGCCACGCGATCCTCAAGTACAACAACGAAGCCGGCCCTGGGCAGCCCCAGGCGGACGGCATCGTGGTCACCCCGAGCCACAACCCTCCGGCCGACGGCGGTTTCAAGTACAACCCTCCTCACGGCGGCCCTGCCGACACGGACGCCACCGGCTGGATCGCCAACCGCGCCAACGAGCTCCTGGAAAACGGGCTGCGCGGCGTCAAGCGGATACCTTTGAACGACGCCCTCAAAGCGGATGGCACGGGCAAGTTCGATTTCCTGAGCAGCTATGTGGACGACCTCCCATCCGTCCTGGACCTCGATGCGATCCGCACCGCCGGCGTGCGCATCGGTGCGGACCCCATGGGCGGCGCCTCAGTGGACTACTGGGGTGAAATCGGCGAGCGTCACCAGCTCGACCTGACCGTGGTCAACCCCACCGTGGACCCGCAGTGGGCTTTCATGACCCTCGACTGGGACGAGAAGATCCGCATGGACTGCTCCTCGCCGTCGGCCATGGCCTCTCTTATCAAGCGCATGTCGGACAGCGCTTCGGCAGGCACGGGCGCCTTCGACGTCGCCACTGGAAACGACGCCGATGCCGACCGCCACGGCATCGTGACGCCGGACGGCGGGCTGATGAACCCCAACCACTACCTCGCCGTCGCGATCGACTACCTGTACCGCAACCGCACAGGGTGGAACCCGGAGTCGGTGGTCGGCAAGACCCTCGTGTCTTCCTCCATCATTGATCGCGTAGCTGCCGGACTGGGCCGCAAGCTCGTGGAAGTCCCCGTGGGCTTCAAGTGGTTCGTCCCCGGCCTGCTCTCCGGCGAGGGCGCCTTCGGTGGCGAAGAATCCGCGGGCGCTTCCTTCAACAAGCGCGATGGAAGCGTCTGGACCACTGACAAGGACGGCATCCTGTTGGCCCTCCTGGCGTCGGAGATCACGGCTGTCACGGGCAAGTCGCCGTCCCAGCTGTACAAGGGCCTCACGGACCAGTTCGGTGCGCCCGTCTACGCACGGATCGACGCCGCCGCCACGCGTGAGCAGAAGGCCAAGCTCGGCAAGCTCTCCGCCGCGGATGTCACCGCCACCACGCTGGCGGGCGAGGACATCACTGCCAAGCTGACCGAGGCTCCCGGCAACGGCGCCTCGATCGGCGGCCTCAAGGTTGTCACGGAGAACGCCTGGTTCGCGGCCCGCCCGTCCGGAACCGAGGACGTCTACAAGATCTACGCCGAGTCCTTCAAGGGTGCCGACCACCTCAAGCAGGTCCAGGACGAGGCCAAGGCGCTCGTGGACGGCGTGATCTCCTAGCCCGCGCTAGTTTGGCCCGGCCGGGAGGCGCCACAACTTGAGGATCCGGCGAATGGTGTGGTTGCCTTCCGGCGCCATGTCCACCAGCGCGATCTGGTCGAGCACGACGGCGTCACCCGGCTTGGGGCGCTTGCCGTCGTGATGCGAAATATGCGGACGGTAGTTCTCCATGACGTAGCGCGGGGTCGCTGCGCGCCCTCCGACGCTTGCCACGGCGTCGAACAATTCCTCGTGGAGGCCCTGCAAAATGGGATGGTGTTCCACGAGGCTCACCGGGATCGATCCTTGGTGACCGAATCCGGCGTCGGGCCCTACGGTGAGATCCGCCCCCAAGGCGCCCATCGCGGGAGCGGTGACAAGCTCGGTGAGGCGCGCGGCGACGTCGTCCTCATCGGAGGGATCGACGTCGAACCTCAACAGGGTGATGTGTAGCGGCCAGTCACTGCGCGGGAAGACCAGCCCATCAGCCACGGCTTCGACGAACGCCACCAGAATCAGGTTCCGCATAAGGAAATCTTGCCACCGTGACGCCGCTCCGAATCACAGACGTGAGCGGGCGTCGGCGAAAAAGGCGCCAAAGGTGAGCGAGCGTCGGTCGAGGAAAACCCTCGCTCGCATATCTGGCCTGAACTGAAAACCCTCCATCAGATATATCGCCCCTAACACCAACGCCCGCTCAGATATACCGCCTTAAGCGCGAACGCTCGCTCACAAGAGTGAGCGAGCGTCGGCGGAAAAGGCCCTAAAAGTGAGCGAGGGTTAGACGGTGCGGACGACGTCCTCGTACGCGAACTTCGGCTTGGCTTCGCCGAAGGCGTCCGGACCCGGGTGGCCGATGTTGACCACGAGGAAGCTCTTCTGGTCGCCAGCAGGGAAGAATTCGGCATCGATCGCAGCGAAGTCGGCACCGGTCATCGGGCCGGCAGCGAAGCCGAGGGAGCGGACGGCGAGGATGAAGTAGCCGGCCTGCAGGTGGGCGTTGTTGTTGCCCGTGGTTGCGGTGAACTCAGGGTTGGCGTCGTACATGGCCTTCGGGGCGGAGTAGACCGGGAGGAACTTGTCCCACTGTTCGTGCCAGGCGGTGTCATACGAGAGGACGGCGACCAGCGGAGCAGAGGCGGTCTTGGCCTTGTTTCCCGGGGAGAGGGTCTCGACGAGCTTGGCGCGGGCCTCGTCCGAGCGGACATAGGTGACGCGCAACGGCTGGGAGTTGAACGCCGTCGGGCCGAACTTGGTCAGTTCATAGATGGCCTGTGCCTGCTCCTCGGAGACCTCGCCGGCAAAGGAGTTGGCGGTGCGGGCTTCGGCAAAGATGGCGTCGACTGCTGCGGCGTCAATCACTGCTTCTTCGTGGGCGATCGTCATTCGCGTACCTTTCGCTGTGCCCGCAGCCGTGGACGGCCGGGCGCTTATGCTTTCCATGGTTGCAACTTCAACTTCCCCTCGCCTCTTCCCGTGAAGCCACGTGACGTTCCACACACAGGAATCGGCAGGCCGTCCGGACGGTAAGGTTGCACCCGGACAATCACAACTTTCAGGGAAGGCTCCCGTCGATGAGCATGCTCGGAACCAAATGGAAGCTGCACGGCAACGGCAAGACGATCCGGCCGGGACACGTGGTGGCACCCGAGGAGCGGCTGGCGTGGCCGTTGACCATCGGCGTCGGCCTGCAGCACGTCGTCGCAATGTTCGGAGCCACCTTCCTGGTGCCCATCATCACGGGCATGCCACCGGCCACCACACTGCTCTTTTCCGGCATCGGCACGCTATTGTTCCTGGTCATCACGAAGGGCCGCGTACCCAGCTACCTTGGTTCCAGCTTTGCCTTCATCGCCCCCATCCTGGCGTCCCAGCAGCAGTTCGGCGTTCCCGGCGCGCTGGGCGGCGTGGTGCTTGCCGGCGTCGTACTGGCGCTTGTCGGCGCGGTGGTGCAGAAGTTCGGCGCTGAGTGGATCAACCGGACCATGCCGCCTATTGTCACGGGCGCAATCGTGGCCCTGATCGGCCTGAACTTGGCGCCAGCCGCTAAGGCGAACTTCGATAAGGCCCCGGTCACCGCCCTCGTGACGCTGGTGACGATCATCCTGGTGAGCGTCCTCTTCCGCGGCATTCTGGGCCGTCTGAGCATCCTGGTGGGCGTGGTGGTGGGTTACCTCACCGCCATGACACGCGGCGAGGTGGACTACTCCAAGATGGACTCGGCCTCGTGGATCGGCCTGCCGCACTTCCAGACTCCCGAATTCCACCTCGGCGTCGTGGGCCTGTTCGTCCCGGTTGTCCTGGTGCTCGTGGCCGAGAACGTGGGGCACGTGAAGTCCGTGGCGGCGATGACCGGACGAAACCTCGACGACGTCTCCGGCCGCGCGTTGATGGCCGACGGCGTCGCGACTGTCCTCGCCGGATTCGGCGGCGGCTCCGGCACCACGACGTATGCCGAGAACATCGGCGTCATGGCGGCCACGAAGGTCTACTCGACGGCGGCCTATTGGGTTGCCGGCGCCTTTGCCATCCTGCTGAGCTTCTCGCCCAAGTTCGGCGAACTGATTGCCACCGTTCCCCCCGGCGTGCTGGGCGGTGCCGCGACGATGCTCTACGGGATGATCGGCGTCCTGGGCGTGAAGATCTGGGTGCAGAACAAGGTCAACTTCTCCAACCCCATCAACCTGACCACTGCCGCGGTTGCTTTGATTATCGGGATCGCGGATTACACGTGGACCATCGGCGAACTGAAGTTCACGGGCATCGCACTGGGCTCGGCCGCTGCCTTGGTGGTCTACCACGGCATGAAGGGTCTCGCTCGTTGGCGCGGGACGGTTGCCGAGCCGGAGATGGAACCCTAGCCTCTCGACTTTGTGTACGGATCGTGTCCCCTAAGCGCACGTTTAAAGGACACGATCTGTACAGACTCCATTGCCGGCTATGAGAGGCGCGTGCGGACAATCTCGCTGAGCGCCTTGCCGTCGAAGCGGCCGCCGACCTTTTCGGTGACCGGCTTCATGACATAACCCATGTGCATCAGGCTCAGCTCCACGCCGCCGGCCTTGAGCGAGGCGATGACCTCGTCAACGATGGACTCAACTTCCCCTACGGCCAGTGGTTCCGGCAGATAGGCCTCGATTACCTCGGCATCCGCGATCTCCGTAGCAGCACGCTCGGACTCTCCGGCCTCCTCGTAAAGCCTGGCGACCTCGTGATATTCGGAAGCCTCCTTCTGCAACATGGCGGTGATCTGGGCGTCGTCAAGCTGGATCGGCGTCTGGCCGGCTTTCTCACGGGTGTCAATCTCGCTGAGGACGTTGCGTGTGGCGTTCAGGGCGATGCGGTTGCCATCCTTCATGTGGCTGACGACGTCTGCGTGCAGCCGCTCCTTCAAGGTGGACATGGTGTGCTCCTCGATTCGATGGTGCCGTACTGGCCGGCTGCCAGCCCGGCAGGCGGTGACGGCGTCCCGGGCGGGGTCGTCGCATCGTAGGTGCATGGCAGAGGTCAGAGCCATGCTTTGTACGTTAATTATCTGCCCGGTGAGGCCGAGTAACCCACAATCAAACTCTGAGCATGCCCCCTCTCGGCACTCAGGAATGGGCATATTCGCACTATGTCCACTCCTCGCATCCACCGGGGGGCATGTCCCTTGGTGGACGGGAGCTTAGACCCCTTCGAGCACCTGGCTCGTGGCCCATGCGAGGTATTTGGCCGCGTTCGCCACGGCGTCCGCGGCGTCTGGCACTCCATCCCGGCGCTGCGCGACGTCGAGCAGCTGCGCCGCCGCCACCACACCGTGGCCGGCTAGTTCCTCGGGGGTCACCAGGATCCTGCCGGCCACCACGATCACCGGAATGCCTTGGCCGTGTGCCGAATCGGCCAGAGCGATGGGTGCCTTGCCCGTCAGCGACTGCGAGTCCATGGATCCTTCGCCGGTGATCACCAGGTCCGCGCCATCGAGCTGCTCGGGCAGCCCCGTCAGTCCCGCCACGAGTGCGAACCCGCCTTCCAGCGTCGCTTGAGTGAAGGCCAGGAACGACGCCGGAAATCCGCCAGCCGCCCCGGCTCCGGGAACGTTGACGTCCTGTCCGACCACTGCCCGCAGCAGGGAAGCCCAGTTACGCAGGCCGGCGTCGAGCAGTTCCACCGCGTCTTCGTCCGCACCCTTTTGCGGACCGAAAACATGCGCGGCGCCGTCGCTGCCAAAGAGGGGGTTCTGGACGTCGACGGCGATCCGGAACCTCACTGCGGTCAGGCGCGGATCAAGCCCGGAGACGTCGAGGGAGACGACGTCGGCGAGCGAGCCACCGCCGAGCGGAACCACGTTTCCGGCCGCGTCCAAGGGCTTCAGCCCGAGAGCACGCAAGGCGCCGCTGCCGCCGTCGGACATCGCGGAACCGCCCACGCCGAGCACAATCTCGGTGGCTCCGGCGTCGAGGGCCGCGGCGATCAGCTGGCCACAACCGTAGCTGTGGGCGCGCAAGGCGTTTTCCGGCGTCGGATCCATGTGTGCCAATCCGGACGCCTGCGCAGTTTCGATCACCGCAGTGGCTCCGCCGAAGGCATTTTGCCGGATGGCCCACGCGGCGCCCACCGGCTTGAGAATTGGACCGACCACGGCATTGATCCGCTCTTCATAGCCTGCCGCCACGGCTGCCTCCAGCGTTCCTTCACCACCGTCGGCGATGGGAAACTGCGTCACCACGGCATCCGGATAGACGCGCAGTGCCCCTTCGGCCATCGCCGAAGCCGCTTCGGCGGCGGTGAGGGAACCTTTGAACTTGTCCGGGGCAATCAGGATGCGCATGCTCCCATCCTGCCAGCGGGGCTAAGCTTTTCGCAGATTCGTGCGTGGAGATGTCGAAAACAGCCCACGCCGTTCGTATAGAGGGTGAGACGCAGGCAAGGTGCCGGCGCCACATCCCAAGGAGGAACAGTCATGTCACGCTATCTGCTCAGCATCTACCAGCCCGACGGCCCCGCCCCGGAACCCGAAGTCCTCAACAAAATCATGGCCGATCTTGACGTTCTGAACCAGGAAATGCGCGACGCCGGCGCCTGGGTTTTCACGGGCGGCCTGCACCCGGCCAGCACCTCCACAGTGGTGCGTGTGAACGACGGCGAAGTACTCACCACGGACGGCCCCTTCGCAGAGGCCAAGGAACATGTGGGCGGCCTGTGGGTGATCGAAGCCCCGGACCTGGATGTTGCACTCGGTTGGGGACGCAAGGCCGCCCAAGCCACCACGCTGCCTATCGAGGTGCGGCCGTTCGCAGGCTACCGGGAATAGTTTCCCCATGGTCCATATTTCGGAGATCGGGAACATATTCCGCAAAGAGTATGGACGCTCCGTGGCTGTCCTGGTCCGCGTTTTGGGCAGCATCGAAGCCGCCGAAGACGCGGTCCAGGACGCCTTCGCCGAGGCCGTGGCCCGTTGGCCCGACGCCGGGCTGCCGCCAAGCCCGGCCGGCTGGATCATTACCACCGCCCGCAACCGCGCCATCGACCGGCTCCGCCGCGAGGCCTCCGGCAGGGAGAAACTCGCTCAGGCTGCCCTCCTGCACGGCGATGAAAACCGCGATGAAAGCAGCGATGAACCCGAAGGAATCGAGGTGGACGCCGTGGAAGACGACCGGCTTCGCCTGATCTTTACGTGCTGCCACCCCGCCATCAACCGGGCCGCGCAAGTCGCCCTGACGCTCAAGCTCCTTTGCGGGCTCAGCACCGCCGAAATCGCGCACGCCTTCCTGGTCCCCGAGCCAACCATGGCCCAGCGCCTCGTGCGGGCCAAAGGCAAGATCCGTGACGCCCATATCCCCTACCGGGTACCGAGCGGGGCCGAGCTGCCCGAGCGCTTGAAGTCGGTCCTGGCCGTGGTCTACCTGGTCTTCAACGAGGGCTACGCGGCAAGCTCGGGAGCGGGACTGGTGCGCGAAGACCTCTGCCGCGAGGCCTTGCGCCTGGGCCGTCTCATCGTGGAACTCATGCCTGATGAGCCGGAAGCCAAAGGGCTCCTGGCCCTCATGCTCCTGCTGAATGCCCGCCGCGCAGCACGGACAACTTCCGACGGCGGCCTCGTTCTCCTCGCGGACCAGGACCGCAGCCTCTGGGACCGGGACCAAATAGCGGAAGGGCAGTCGTTGGTGCGGCAATGCCTGAAGCGGAACCAGCCCGGACCGTACCAATTGCAAGCTGCCATCAACGCGGTGCACAGCGATGCCGCACAGCCCGCGAACACGGATTGGCGCCAAATCCTGGCGTTGTACGGGCAACTCCTGGCAATGGCGCCGACACCGGTGGTCGCCTTGAACCGGGCCGTGGCACTCGCGGAGGTGGAAGGGCCCGCCGCGGGGCTTGCCGCCGTCGACGTCCTTGAACTAGGCAACTACTACCTGTTCCACGCCGTGCGGGCCGATCTGCTCCGGCGCCTCGGCCGCAACACAGAGGCTGTCGCCGCTTACCGGGCCGCGCAGGAGCGCACGGATAACGACGCGGAGCGAGACTTCCTGGAGGGGCGCGTTTGGGTGCTCACCACCACTGGCCCCGGCCTTGCAGCACCGACTTCAGACGATCCGCGCGGTCCGTGACCAGGCCGTCCACGCCCATGTCCAGCAGCCTGGCCATCTCGGTGGAATCGTTGACCGTCCAGACGTGAACCTGCAGCCCAAGCCGATGCGCGCGCCGCAGGAAACCGGGCGTCACTACCGTCAGGGGGCCGTAGCGGACGGGTACCTGGAGGGCATCGACGTCATGCAGGATCTTCCGTAGCCATCCTTCCGGAACAAGCGGTCCCAGAAGGGCAAAGGCGGCGTTGCACACGATGCCCGCCGAAGATGCCGTTCGACGGCGGAGCAAGCGCAGGACCGCGCGGCGCCTGCGGTCGGAAAAGCTCGCGATCAGCACCCGGTCATGGGCATCGAGTTGGTCGATGACTCCGGCGAGGGGTTTGACGGTATGCCAATCCTTGACGTCGACGTTCAGCCGCGCCTCGGGGAATTCCGTCAGGACGTCTGCCAAGCGGGGAATTGCTTCGCGGCCGCCAATCCGCGCCTTGGCAATCTCGGCAGCGCTGAGGCTGGAGATGGGGCCGTGGGCATCTGTGACACGGTCGAGGGTGTCGTCGTGAAAAAGGAGCACCACGCCGTCGGCAGTGGTGCGGGCATCGGTTTCAAGGTGCGTGAAGCCAAGCTCAAGCGCGGCCCTGAATGCCGCGGCCGTGTTCTCAAGGCCATCCGGCGAAAAACCGCGGTGCGCGAAGGCAAGCGGAGCGGATTGTCCGTCCGGGCGACTGAAGAAGGGCAAATGCGGGCTCACACGGGTAGCGTAACCCGGCTGTGCCGCGCGCGACCCCGTCAGGATTCCTGCGGGACGATCTCTACGCCGTCGCCGCAGTGCACCAGCGTGCGGCCGCGACCGCCGTCGAGGTTTACCCAGACCACACTGTGGTCGCTCGAAACGGCGTCCACCTGGCCGGGGTTCTCAAACCCGGGCGCGAGCTTGACTCTCACCCGGTCTCCGCGTCGCAACTGCTTCCAATGTTCGGCCGGCACTGCGCGGCGAACGGGGGCCTCGGGCCACCCCGTCGTCTTTCTCTTGGCCATCATGTCCCCTGTGATCGGCATCTAAATATGGCAAGAGCCTACGGGGAGTAGTTGAACGGCAGTTGGACTGAAGCTGTGTAATGGGTGAGCGCTCCCAACTAGCCAGCAATTGTTGTCGTTTAGAGGCCTGAAAACGACGTTAACTGTTAGCTAGTTGGGAGCGCCCGGCGGAAACTGGACCTTAGATGATGGCTGCGCGGAGTTGTTTCGCGGCAAGGGCGGGGTCGTCTGCGCCGTAGATGGAACCACCAACGACGGCGACATCCGCTCCGGCGCGCTGGACGGCTCCGATGGTGGACAGGTTCACGCCGCCGGCGACGGAGAACGGCACGCGGGCCTCCTCGCCGGCGCTCAGCAAGACGTCCAGGTTGTAGCCCGGCTTTGCCTGCTCGTCGAGGCCGGCGTGGAACTCGATGAACTTGGCACCGAGGGCGCGGGCTTCCTTCGCTCGGGTCACTTTGTCCGAGACTCCGATCAGGTCCACCACGATGCCCTTGTTGTGTGCCTTGGCCGCCTTGACTGCACCGGCGATGGTGGAGTCGTCCGCGCCGCCGAGCACTGAGACGAGGTCTGCGCCGGCCTTGAAAGCGATGTCGGCTTCGAGTTCGCCGGCATCCATGGTCTTGAGGTCGGCGAACACGATCTTGTCCGGGTGGGCTTCCTTGAGTGCGGTCACGGCCGAAAGACCTTCGCTTTTCACGAGCGGGGTGCCGAGTTCGATGATGTCAACGTATTCGGCCACTTTGCCGGCGATTTCGAGGGCAGCTTCGGTGGTGAGGACGTCGATGGCGACTTGCAGCTTCATGGTGGGGATCTCTTTCCGTCGTTGGTTGTGGTGTTGGTGCGGTGGATATCAGGGCCTATTCGAGGTTGGCGTGGCGGAGCCAGAGTTCCTCGGCCGGGGTTGCGTCGTTGTCCCACAGGGTCTGGAAGACGGCTTCGGCAGCGAGGAAGAGTACCTGCTCGAACAGGCTGCCGGAGTACTGGCGGGACAGTGTGGATCCGTGGTCCGTCTTTTGCGCCGCAGGAATGATGACGACGACGTCGGCCAGTTCCGCGAGCGGGGAGGTTGCGTTCGTGGTGTACACGGCGATCCTGGCGCCGGCTTTGGAAGCCGTCTCGGCAGCCCGCACGACGCCGGAAGTCGTCCCGGAGCCAGAGGCAAGCAGCAGGAGGTCGCCCGAACGGATGGCCGGCGTCGTGGTGTCCCCTGCGATGTGCACGGCGAATCCGAGGTGCATCAGCCGCATCGCGGCCATCCGCAGGACAAGGCCGCTGCGGCCGGCTCCTGCAACGAAGATCCTTCCCGTGGCCGAGTTCCCAGCGATCTGGACTTCCGTGGCCAGGCGGGACAGCTGCCCCAGGTCAACTTCAGCGGCCGTTTCTGCGATCTCGCTGCCCACGAGGGCCAGGCTTAGCTCGACATCCACGCTTGGCTGGGCATCCGAGGCGGCGTGGAACGTCTCTGTGGTGGTGGTCATGCGTTATCTCCTGCTCAGGTGAATCCTCCGTCTGAGTCAATCGTTCTGGATTGAACGGATAGGTGTAACGCTAAGCATGGGCAGTGTTGGCTACCCGTTTGGGTAGTATGCGCAAGACGTGAGCCGCTAAAGTGGCGGGATGACTCCCAGCACGTGGACGCTCCTCGAAGCAATTGCCGCACTAGCGAACGCCCCGTTGATGAGCATCGCCGAACGGCTTCGTGAAGCAGCATTGCCCTATGTGGGCAGCAGCGCGCTGGTCATTTTCACCGAGGACTGCACTGGCCGGCCCCAGAAGAAGGCCGGGGCGGAAGCCATCATCAGCCGCGTCTCCATTCCTGAACTGGACCAGTTGCGCTCCCATGTTGCGGAAGGCGAGGCTTGGCAGGGAGACGCGATCATCGCCGGAGGCCGGCTTCCCGTTCTTTCCTTGACGTCCGAGACCAATGCGCTGCTGGCCCTGACGGAGCCGGTCCTGCCCAAGGAACCGCTGGAGCGGGAGTCGGCGCTGCGGGTGCTCGACTATCTGTGGCAACTCACGGCACGGCGCATCCAGGAGAAGGTGGCGGACGCGCCGCCGTCGTACCTCTTGGAATCCCGGGCGGCGTCCGCCGAGCGGCTCCGCGTCACTGCCGAACTCGTGGACAGGCATTCCACCACGCTCGAGACGATGTTGGCGGCGCTACGATCAAGCTCCCTCGACGACGCCGCGGCCCGCAAGGCCGTCACGGATCTTGCCGCGACCTCGCTCGTCAATCTGCGGACCTTGAGCGACCGCACATCGGATCTCGTAGAAGAGCCTGTGGCCACGGCGTTTGAAAGGCTGCGGGAGGACCTGCGGCCACTCATGCACTTCAGCGGACTCGACGTCCAGTTCATCGAACCGCCGGTGAACGGGCGCGCCTTGCCCGGCGAAGTCGCGCACGCTGCCCGGGCGATCGTGCGGGGTCTGGTACTGGCCATCGTGGACCAGCCTGCGGTGAGGCGCGTCCGGGTGCAGTGGGATTGCGACGGCGTGAACCTGCTCATCAATGTGCGAGACGACGGCCTGGGTGAACTGACTGCGGATTCGCCCAACATTGCGCGGCTCAACAGCAGAGTGGCAGCGCTGGACGGCCGAATGAACATCGAGGTCATGGCCGGCTGGGGAGCGGACGTGCAGGTGGTCATGCCGCTGGACCCGCCATCAGCCCCCGTGGGCGATATCGGTGGATGGGGCCTGGCCGAGCGCGAAATGGAAGTTCTTCAACTGTTGGCGGCCGGACAGCGCAACCGAGCCATCTCCGCCAAGCTACACATCAGCGAAAACACCGTTAAATTCCATGTCAGGAATATCTTCAGGAAACTCGGCGTAGGTTCACGAACAGAAGCCATTGCCTTGGCGCACAGCCACGGGCTGCGGGCGCCGAGCTAGCGGCCGGTGCGCAGCGGCCAGGGAACCCAGGGCTGCCTAGACCCGCAGGGAAGCGAGCTTTGCCTCGAGGATCTGGGCCACGCCGTCGTCGTCGAAATGGGGTGCTTGCTGGCCGGCTGCGCTGATCGCCTCCGGATGGCCGCTGGCCATCGCGTAACCGTCGCCCGCCCAACGCAGCATCTCGACGTCGTTGGGCATGTCGCCGAAAGCCACCACGTCAGCAGCCTCGATGCCCCGGGACGCCGCATATTCAGCGAGTGTGACGGCTTTGTTGATACCGAGCGCCGACATTTCCAAGAGCGCGGTCCGCGGCGCCGAGTGGGTGGTTTCCACCAGATGCGCGACGGCAGGCTGCACCGTTGCCAGGAAATCATCCGGGGTGCCGCTCCGCGTCACCGCAAGGAACTTCACGACGGCGTCGTCCGCGGTCAGCGTTTCGTCCAACCAAGCAGGGGTGAACTCGGCCAGGAGCTCGCTGGTTTCGTTCTCGATGAACCCGGGCTCGAGATGGAATCCGGTCAGGGTTTCGGTCGCGAACAAGGCGTCGGGTCGGAGCTGCTTGATGATCCGGCGGGCCTCCAGCACGGACTCGATGCTCAAGGCATTGGCCGAAATCAGCTTGTCAGCTTCAAGATCCCACACCACTGCCCCATTTGAACAAATCACGATGCCGCTGTGCCCGATTTGCTCCCGGAGGGGGTAGAGCCAGCGCGGCGGCCGCCCTGTCACGAACACCACCTCGATGCCCGCGTCACGGCAGGCATGGAAAGCGCGGATCGTGCGGCTGCTGATCTTGCCGTCATGGCCAAGGATGGTGCCGTCAATGTCACTTGCTACGAGCCGCATTATGTCAGTCTACGTGGGACGGCCGACACGGAAGTCGCCCCCAAGCTAGCGCCGCTCGAAGTGGCCCGTGATGACGGCCCTGCCCAAGGTGTGGGCTGCCAGCTTGCGGACGAGGGCTTCCGTGGAGGCACCGGCTTCGAGACCCAGCTCTTCGACGTCGACGGCATGCACGGCCACGATGTACCGATGCGGGCCATGCCCAGGCGGAGGCGCCGCACCTAGGTAACCGGGGAACCCGCCGTCGTTCTTGAGTTGAAACGCGCCCGCCGGCAGGTGCGAGCCGCCCTGAACGCCGGCACCAGCCGGCAAGGAGTTCGTACCGGCGGCTATGTTGACCACGGCCCAGTGCCAGTAGCCACCGGCCCTGGGTGCATCGGGGTCGAAGACTGTGACGACGTAGCCCTTGGTTCCCGCCGGGGCTCCATTCCAGCTCAGTTCCGGGGATTCGTCCTTGCCGCCCGCCACGCCGAAGCGCTTGCTGGTCTGGGCGCTGCTGAGTACGTCACCATCCTTGAACGACTTGCTGGTGACATCGAAGGACGGGACCTGTGGAAGGTCGGCGTAGCTCATGGCTGCCTTTCGACGCCTACCCCGGACTCCGGGACGCCCAAGGCGTTGAGTTCGGCCCGGGTGGGCGGGTTCGCGCCCGGCCGGGAAACCGTGATTGCGGCGGCTCGCGCCGCATGGTTGAGGATCCCTTCAAGCACTTCGGCGGGCATGGCGTGCAGCTCTTCCCGGTTTTGGGCCCCTGCCAGTCCGCGGTCAACGATCCCCGAGAGCAGCGCGGCCATGAAGGAATCGCCGGCACCCACCGTATCCGCCACCTCTACCTTCGGGGCGTCCACCTGGGCCTCGCCCGCGGCCGTGACGCCCCAGGGGCCGTCTGCGCCTCGCGTGACGACCACGACGGCGGGTCCCCCACTGCCGCCCAGGGCCAGCCAGCGCCGGGCCGATTCCAAGACGTCGACGCCGGGATAGAGCCACTCAAGGTCCTCGTCGGAGGCCTTGACCACGTCGGCAAGCGCCACGAAACGCTCCACTTGGGCTCGCGCATAGTCGCGATCCTTGATGATGCTGGGCCGGCAGTTGGGATCGAAGCTAACGGTCGCATTCGGATGGGCATGCTCGACGGCGGCAAGGACATCCGCTGCGCCCGGCTCCAACATGGTGGCAATCGAGCCCGTGTGCAGGAGTGATGTCCCCTGAAGCATGAAGGGGAGGCGCGCTGCGAGGCCGGGAAGCTCCCAGGCGAGGTCGAAGGTGTAGCTGGCAGCGCCGTCGTCGTCGATCAGGGCCGTGGCCACGCTGGTGGGACTCTCGTCGGGCGGTAGCGGAACCATGACGGAACTGGAGCGCAGATGCGCAGCTATCGATTCCCCGTAAGCGTCCTTCCCGAAACGGCCGATGAACTGGACTGCATGGTCCAGCCTGGCCAGCCCAACGGCGACGTTGAGCGGACTTCCGCCCACGTGGGCGTCGACTCCCGAGGAACGCTGGACGACATCAACCAACGCTTCACCTATCACTGTCAGCATGGGACAACTCTGCCACGCGGATGTGGTGTACGTCTTGCGATGACAGCCGGTGACTTTGTCGGCAATCCGTCACGCCAGCAGCCGCTGTACCAACTCCCGGCACTTCTTGTACGCAACGGCCCTAGGGTCGATCAGGTCGAAATGGTCGCCGGGCACTTTGAGGAACTGGGCCGCTCCGCCGGAAGCGGTGGCTGCGGCAACATAAGCCTCGGACTGGCTGCACGGGACATCCTCGTCCGATGCGGCGTGGACCGCGAAGACCGGAACGGCGATAGGCAGCGACCTCATGGGGTCCGCGTAGATATGCCGTTTGGGGTATCTCACCGAGTCGCCACCCATGAGGTTGTCAACGGCGCCGTTGCTCAGGTTGAGCCGCTCGGCGTCCGCCAGGTTCAACAGTCCGGATTGGCTCACGACGCCGGTCAGCCGCACTGCCGCGCCGTTCTCATGCCGATGGAGCTGCCGATCGGCGTCGGGGGCACCGATTTTGGAGAGCTTTTCCCGCCCCGCTGCCCAAACTGCGAGATGGCCCCCTGCGGAGTGTCCCAGCGCCACCACTTTGTTCAAGTTGAGTTCATGCTTGCCGGCAATCTCGCCCAGATGGTCGATCCCGTCGAGGACATCTTCGAACGTATGCGGCCAGCCGCCACCGTTTCCGGCCCTCCGGTATTCAAGGTTCCAGGCAGAAATTCCGTGCGCAGCGAGGTCCCTGGCAATCGGCTCACCGAGTTCCGCGCCGTACTGGGAGCGCCAATAGCCCCCGTGGATCACCACCACCACTCCGTCGGGTCGAGTGCGGTGTGGCTGCAGCGAATCTGGTACGAACAGCTCGCCCCATTGGCTGGAGTGCTGGCCGTAGTAGTACTTGTGCCGCTTCATCGTGTCCTCCTTTGTGCCGAGCCTATCGCGGAGGAGCGCCGCGGAGCGGGAGCCATGGTCTAAGGAGCAACGCGGAGCCTTCCTGAAGCCACCGCCCGAGCGTACCCTCAGGGGTGAAGCGCCACCCTCGCTTCACTCCCGTGTTTTTTGCGGGAACGCTTCTTTACCCGGAGGTGATTTCAATGATCCGTCGTATCTCCGCGTCGGTTCTTGTGGCATTGATTTTGAGCGTGCTGGCTGTGGCTTCGCCGGCTTCGGCGGCAAACCCGCCTGGAACAGGAAAGCCCAATCAGTCCTGTCAATCCCTCGAACCGAACACGCCCGGCAACGCCGCCAACAGCCCAGGATCTCCCTTCAACGAGCCGGGCATCAACAGCATCAACGGCGGCGTGGGAGGACAGCATTACTCCCCCACTTCCCAATACGACGTTGCCTGCTTCCAGGTGTCTCAGCGATAACGCCGGCGCGTCCTCCTCCTAGCGAGGTACAAGGCTGATCCCGAATTGCTGGCGCGTCCGGCTCCGCTTCACTGTCGGTCCTCCCCCGTAAGCTGGAGGCATGGCTAGCAATTGGGACAGCTTGGATCCTCAGCTGCGCGAATCAGTACAGGCGAACGTGGAGCTTTACGAGCGCGTCCGTCCTGCCCTGAAACTCGTCACCCGCGACGTCCTGTTGACCCTGCGGGACATGCTCAAAAACAGCGAGTCCGTGCCCCTCTTCGTCACGGGACGCACCAAGACGGTCGAATCTTTCCGGGAAAAGATTTCCCGCACCGAGGTGCCCTTGGAGGGGGGTCCACGGGTCCTGAAGTTCCCGGACCCGTTCCGGACCCTGAACGACATGGTGGGGCTGCGCGTCATCACCAAGCTTCCGGCCGAGAACGCCGCGGTTGCCAACCTGATCAAGCGCCAGCGCCAGCTTTTCGATTGCCGTGGCGACCTTGAGAAGGACATCGGCTCCATCGAATCCGGCACCTACGGATACTCGAGCCGCCATCTTATCCTCCGCACCATCCAGAACGAGTCCGTGAAGGCGTACCAACAGGTCTTCAATCCGGACATTCAGCCGAATGGCAGCTACTTCTTCGAATGCCAGATCCGTACGGTTTTTGCGCACGCCTGGAGCGAGATAGAACACGACATCCGCTTCAAGGCCGAGGATCCGCGCGCCTGGACGCCGCATTTCGACCGCCAGTTCACTGCCACGGCGGCAATGCTGGAAACCGTGGAGAGCGCCTTCGCAGACCTCCACGAACGCTATGAGGAAGTCCGCGGCTACTGGGATCTCGAGGGCGAGGGTTCCATGCCCCTCACGCCCAACCGTGTGCGTGACGTGTGGCGGACGCTGCTTCCCCACGTTGACCGTAAAGTTGATGACGACTGGGGTTGGGCTGCCGAGCTTCTTGCGGCCCATGGACTGAACAAGACCGTGGAACTCGCCGGACTCCTCAGCGCCAACCGGATCACCGAGGTCCGCAAAGCCCTGGACCACCGTTACTCCCCTGGACCGGACCGCCTCCTGGATGACCTCCTGCTGTGGCAGTACGGCACTGAACACATCGACCTCACCGCTGAGGCGCCCGACGTCGTCCCCCACCCCCGGCGGGACAGCCTCCAGCGGCGTCTCAAGCAGATTGAGCGGTACCGCCTGACCAACAGCTAAGGACCCATGACACCCGAGCAGCTCCAGTCCCTCCGTTTCACCCTGCGCTCGCCCCGCAGGCTCAAGACGGAAGCATTGGCCGGCCTGGTGGTGGCGCTTGCGCTCATTCCCGAGGCCATCGCGTTCTCCGTCATCGCCGGGGTGGATCCACGGATCGGGCTCTTCGCGTCCTTCACCATGGGAGTCACCACCGCGATCGTGGGCGGCCGGCCCGCCATGATCTCCGCGGCCACCGGCGCCGTCGCGCTCGTCATTGCCCCAGTCATGAAGGAACACGGGCTCAACTACCTGATTGCCACGGTCATCCTCGCCGGGGCCTTCCAAATCGTCCTGGCTGTCCTGGGTGTCACGCGACTCATGCGCTTCATCCCGCGTTCGGTGATGATCGGATTCGTGAACGCCTTGGCCATTCTGGTGTTCATGGCCCAGTTGCCCGAGCTGATCGGCGTCCCTTGGATGGTCTACCCGATTGTTGCCATCGGGCTGCTGATCGTCTTCGGTTTGCCCAGAATCACGACGGCGGTGCCCGCACCTTTGGTGGCCGTCGTCGCCCTCACGATCATCACGACGCTGGCCGGAATCCGCGTCCCCACGGTGCATGACAAGGGCGAACTCCCCAACAGCCTTCCCGGTTTCTTCCTGCCCGACGTGCCTTTGACCTGGGAAACCTTCCAGACCATTGCTCCGTTCGCTTTGTCCATGGCGCTTGTGGGCCTGCTGGAGTCCCTCATGACTGCCAAGCTCGTGGACGACATCACAGACACCCGTTCCAACAAGACCCGGGTCTCATGGGGCCAAGGCATTGCCAACATCGTCACGGGTTTCCTGGGTGGCCTTGGCGGCTGCGCCGTGATTGGCCAGACCATGATCAATGTCAAGGGTTCGGGTGCCCGCAGCCGGCTGTCGACCTTCCTCGCCGGAGCTTTCCTGCTGGTGCTCGTGGTGGTGCTCGGGGACGTGGTGGGCATGATTCCCATGGCCGCTCTGGTGGCTGTGATGATCTTCGTTTCCCTCATCACGTTTGACTGGCACTCGATCCGGCCCGCGACGCTCAAGCGACTCCCGAAGTCCGAGACCGGCGTCATGCTCGTGACGGTGGCCGTGGTGGTGGCGACCCATAACCTTGCCATCGGGGTGGGAGCCGGCGTCCTCACGGCCATGGTGCTGTTTGCCCGCCGGGTGGCCCACTTCGCCACGGTGGAGCGAAGCGAAGTCGAGATCAACGGCCGGACCGTGGCGAGCTACACCGTGGACGGCGAGTTGTTCTTCGCTTCCTCCAACGACCTGTACACGCAGTTCGACTACGCGAAGGATTCCTCGGAGGGAATCGACCACGTGGTCATCGACCTGCACGCCTCGCATATTTGGGATGCTTCCACCGTTGCGGTGCTGGATTCAGTTACCGAGAAATACCGAAGGCACGGCCGGGAGGTGGAGCTGATAGGCCTCAACGCGGCAAGCGTACGGATGCGCGAGCGGCTCGCAGGCAAGCTCAACGCAGGCTAACGCCGCCGCCCCAACTAGCTCCGCCCCCCAACTAGCTCGCATTTGTTGTCGTTATGAGCCGCCAAAACGACACCTAATGCGAGTCAGTTGGGAGGCTACGGGGCCTTGAACTCCCACGGCGCGGCCTTGGTTGTTCCCGCGCCAATGGTGCGGCCGGCAAGCCGGTCCAGAAGCAGAGTGATGGCTCCTTCGAGGGCTTCCGGTTCCGGGGTCCCGCCCGCGGATCCAGGTGCCAGGACATCGAAGCCGGCAGGCTGCATGGTGTCCGAAATGATGACTTGTGCTACTCCGCGCCGGGCCAGCTCGCCCACCGTGAGGTCAAGAAGGGTCCCGGGCGGAAGAGCCCCGATGATTGCGCCGTCGGCACCGCCGGACAGCATGAACCTCCGCCACCCTTCGCCGATGAGGATCACGGGCTGGTAGCCGTGCTGGGGCAAAATGCGTGCGGCGGCCGTTGCCAAGGCCCGGTCCCACGGCCATTCCAGGTCGCCAATGGCAATCGCCACAAGGTCGGTCTTGCCGCGTCGCATTCCGCGGGCCGCCTGGTTCGGTACGTAACCCAGTTCCTTGGCCGCGGCCTGGACCCGCTCTTGTGTTGCTTCGCTGATACGAGTGGTGCCCCCGAGGCGCCCGGACAAGACGTAGGACACCGTGGTGAGGGAAACGCCGGCGCTCTTGGCGACGTCCCGGATGGTCGGCTTCGCTCCAAGTCCCATGGCCTAGCGCTTTCCCTTCTTGCGGGAGCCCTTGCCCCGGCCCTTGTCCGGGTTCGGGTTCGGGGCATAACGCTGGGCAACCGCCGGCTTTTTGGCGCCGGTGCCGCGCCGGTCCGGCTTCGGTGCCTTCTTGGGCTTCTCCTGTTGAGCCGAAGGCTGCCGCGAGCTCTGGGCGGTCCGGCCCCTGACAATGCCGATGAATTCCTCGATGACCTCGCTGGTGGAGTCGCTCGGCCAGGCGAGGGCGATCTGCGTGCCTTCGGACCCGGTCAGGCGCCGCGCCACCGTGTCCTTGACGCTGAAATGCCGGGCCACGGACATCGGCAGGATCACGAGGCCGGCACCCGAGGCCACCACTTGCATGGCCATCTCCGGCCCGCCCATACCGGCGACATCCAGGAAGTTCTCCTCCGCGAGGTCCTCCAGCGCCACCTCTTCGAACACTGAGATTTCGTGACCTTTCGGGGCCACGACCACTGGCTGCTCTTCGTAGAGTGGAATGACATGGAGTCCATCGCGATCCACGGGCAAGCGCACAAAGCTGAGATCCGCGGAACCATCGCGCAGAACCTCCAGCTGCGCGCCGTCGTCGGACATGAACGCGTGCAGCGGAACATCGGGCATGCGCTCTTCCCACCGCCGAATCCATTTCCCGGGCGTCACGCCGGCGACGTAAGCGAAAGTCAGCCCCTCAGGAGCGCTTGTTTCAGCTTCGGAGGCGTCGGGGGCACCGACGGCGGGCAGGGATTCTTGATCGGATGGCACCAGTTCACAGTACCGCGCGGGCGGTAGCCAACGCAGCGCCGGTCCAGGCTAAGCCGCGTAGACCTGGACCGCCGTGGCCTTGACCACGAAGTGGACGCGCGAGCCGGGTTCGAGTCCCAGCTCGGCGGAGGCTGAGGGCGTGATGTCCGCTGCCAAATCGCCGGCCCGGACCCTGATGTGGTCCCCGTGCGGTTCAAGATCGGTGATTGCAACCGGGAACGAGTTGCGCGGGCTACCGTGGGCGGCGTCCAGAAAGATGGAAACGGCCGACGGCGGGAAAGCGGCGACGCCGGGCTGGCCGGGTTCCGCTTCGTCATCGAGATGTCCCGCAACGTGCAGTCCGGGAAGCTCGTCGGTGGCGAACGTCCTGAGTCCGTCGTCCGTGACGGTGCCCGCCATGAGGTTCACCCCGGCCAGGCCAGCCGCGAACTGGCTACGCGGACGCCGGAACACCTCACGGGTGGCGCCTTCTTCCACAATCCTGCCCTTTTCCATGACGATCACGCGGTCCGCGAGCATGAGGGCATCCAGGACGTCGTGGGTGATGATCAGGGCGCGACGTCCGGACAGGACGCGTTTGAGGAGCCGGCGCAAGTGCGGAGCGGCGTGGATGTCCAGGGCGGACATCGGCTCGTCGAGGAGCAACAACTCGGGACTGGCCGCCAGCGCGCGGGCCACTGCAACACGCTGGGATTGTCCCCCGGACAACTCCCCGGGCTTCCGCCCCGCAAACTCCGTGGCGTCGACTTCGGCAAGCCAGTGCCGCGCAGCCTCGCGTGATTCCGCCCGGGAAGCGCCGGCGCTACGCGGACCGAAAGCCACGTTGTCGAGGACGCTCAGGTGCGGGAACAGCAACGGTTCCTGGGCCAACAGCGCCGTACCTCGAAGGTGCGGAGGAGTCCATACCCGGCTGCCGCCGTCGAGATTGAAGAGAACCTGGTCCCCCAGTCGGGCGGAGCCGGCGTCCGGCCGCACGAGCCCCGCCGCAACGGAAAGGAGCGTCGACTTTCCGGCCCCGTTGGGTCCCAGGATCGCCACGGTTTCCGTCTGTCCGAGGCTCAAGGACACGTCCAGGTTGCGGGCGCGGACGGTGGCGTCGATGTGGAAACTCATGCGGCAGCTTCCGCGGGAATGTCCGCGCGGTGCGGACGCCGGTAAGACAGCCCGACGACGATCACGGCCACGGCGACGAGCACGAGTGAAAGTGCGACGGCGGCATCCGCGTCGGTCTCGCGCTGCAGGTAGATTTCCAGCGGCAGGGTCCGAGTAACACCTTGCAAGCTCCCTGCGAAAGTCAGCGTGGCCCCGAACTCGCCCAGGCTGCGGGCAAAGGAAAGCACCGCACCGGACGCGAGTCCCGGGAGGACCATAGGTACGGTCACGCGACGCAGGATGGTGGTGGGGCGGGCGCCGAGCGTCGCGGCAACAGCTTCGTAGCGGTTGCCGGCCGTCCTCAAGGCACCTTCGAGGCTGACCACCAAGAACGGCAGGGCGACGAACGTCTGGGCCAGGACCACCGCCGTCGTCGAAAAGGCGATCTGGATGCCCGCGAGCTCAAGGCTCTTACCCAGAAGTCCCTGCCGCCCGAACGTGTAGAGCAGCGCGATACCGCCCACCACGGGCGGCAACACCAGGGGCAGGAGGACGAAGGCACGGAGGAGCCGCTGCCCGCGGAAGGGCCGGCGGGCAAGGACAAGGGCCAGGGGGATGCCCAGGACGACGCAGAGTGCTGTGCTCGCGGCAGATGTACGGAGGCTGAGCCCCAACGCCGTCAGCGAGGACTCGGAGGTCACCAGCGGGATGAATTGCGCCCAATTGACCTTCGCGACCATGGCAGCCAGCGGCAACAGGACGAACAAACCGCCAACTACCGCAAGGCCATAGACCCACCGTGGAATCCCGCTGAAGTTCATCAACGCCTGCGGTACGCCGAGGCTTGCGTCACCAGGACTTTCCGGGCGGCCCCGGCGACTCTTATGTGCGGCATGGATTCATCCTAGAACAGCGGCTGTGCCACTTCGCTGCGGTGGCGGATACCCTTGAACCATGACCTCTGCAAACTCCCAGTCCATGAAGCCGGCCACCGTTGCCAAGAAACTTGGCATCTACCTGCCTGCAACACCCCAGGAGTTCCAGGATTCGGAAATCACCCGCGCCGACTTCGCCGAGCTCCAGGCCAATGCCCCGGAGTGGCTCGCCGAACTGCGCCGGACGGGTCCGCACCCGCGTCCCGTGGTGGCACAGAAGCTGAATATCTCCATTAGCGGCCTCGCCCGCGGCGGAATCACCGAGCCCCTGACGACGGCGGAAATCACCGAACTGCTGGAAGCTCCTCCGCAGTGGCTCGTCGTCGAACGCGCCACGCACGCAGCCGTACGCTCCGAGGCAAAGCGCATCAAGGAAGAAGCTGCCAAGAAGGAAGCTACGAAGGAAGCCAAAACCAACGCCACCGCCAAGCGGGACGCGCCCAAGGCATCCAAGCGGGACCACGCTTAAGCTCCAACCGGACTTGCCGGGCAAGGCAGGACACTCCCGACGGGGTGTCCTGCCTTGCTGCTTTTAAGCGCAATTCGGGCCCTCGCCTCCGGGCCTGACTCGGCGCATACTGATTTCAAAGGGGTGCGCATTCGCGTGGAGGTGGTCCGATTGCCCGCCACAACTGGAATCCAGCTGACGGTCTGGGAGATCGGGCTGTGGGCAATTTTGCTCATGTGCGCGGTGGCCTTCACCGTCAACACCGTCCGCAAAGGGGTCATCCATGGAGCCCCCGACGGCGGCCCCCTCGCCGCGCAGGGGCCTCTCGGCCACCGCGATCGGGACTTCGTCAAGGAGCCGGACGCCACCTTCTGGAACATTTTCGCCGGACTCGTGGTGATTGTTCCGGCAGTCGTCATTCCCGCCTTGGCCTCGCCCGCCGTCGGGCTCTTGATGCTCTTCCTCGGCATAAGTTCCGCTGTTACCGCATTTGCCGTCGGCCGGAGGCTGGAGCAGAAGCGTCAAAGCCGCAGCGGTTTCACGGAAGCGGCGACCCGTCACGATGCCCTCCTGGCCCGCTGGCAAAGGTATGAACTGGATCCCGCCAAGGGCATCGACTTCCCCGGAATGAGCGACGTCAACGTTCCGCAGACCGCCGCGTTGGTCCGCGCGCTGCAGGAAGCCCAACGCTGCCGCCCGACAGCGGGGACGGACTATGCCCGCGCCGTCGAGCAGTTGGATGTTGCGATGGCCGAAGCCGAGGCTGCAGCGGGCGTTTCTGCTCCGTAGCTAGGTCACGCCCTTAGTCGTCGCGAAAGTGCCTACGGTATTGCCCCGATGTGCACCAGGAGTTCGTGCTCGGCACCGTCGAGGTAGCGGCGCAATTCGGCAGCAGCCTCTTCACGCTGTCCGCTACGGATCTGGGCAACCAAGGCGGCGTTGCGTTCCACGTAGTGGCTGTGGAAGTCGGGAGTGGTGGCCATGGCGTGGAAGACCAACCGCATCTCGGCCAGCACCTTCTCCATCAATACGTCCAGGGAGGCACTTCCGGACAACGACACCAAGGCCTTGTGCAGCTCCTGGTTGGCATCCGCCATGCCGGCCACCGATCCCTCCGAGAGGGCAGCCCGGGCTTTGTCGACGATGGCGTCCATAGCGTCGAGGGCTTCCGACGGGACATCGCCCCACAGCACGGCCGCCGGCTCGATCAGTCGGCGCACCCGGTAGATCTCCCGGACGTCATCGGCGCCGGGGGCGGCCACGAACACGCCGCGGTTGGGAATCCGCTGGACCACGGATTCACCGGCAAGCACTGTAAAGGCCTCCCGCAGGGTGTTCCGGGACACGCCGAGCGCCTCGGACAAGGTCTGTTCGGAGAGCTTCGTGCCGGGCGGCAACAGGCCCTGGGAGATGCGCTGGCGAAGCTGGGCGGCAACCCACGCTCCGGTGTGGGCGTGGGTGGCGTGGCCGGCGTCGGCGATTCCTTGAAGCGCAGCGTTCATGGGCATGCCCCAAATCTACCGAACGGCGATGGCCGACGGATTTTGCTGGATCACTCCGTCCACGCTTCGGACGAAGCCCGGAAATCCGCGGTAAAAGTCCGTGCCGCCACGAATGATCCAGCAGAATGTGCCCGCAACCCCCGTGAACTGGCCGGACCTCAGCCGATGCTCGCGAGCACGTCTCCGCGCCCGACGGCGGCACCTGGCTCTTGCGGACCACGCGCCACGGTGCCGGAACGGTGGGCAGGGACGGTGGTTTCCATCTTCATGGCCTCCAACACCGCCACGGGCTGCCCGGCTTCCACGACGGCACCGTCCTCAACCAGCCATTTCACCAGCGAGCCGGACATCGGTGAGGCCAGCCCGGCGTCGTCGGCCACTACCGGAGCCGAAACAGCAGCGACGGAACCGCCACCTCCGCTCATCAGCGCTTCGAACAAGCGAAGGGGAAGTCCAAGCTGTACTGCCTTTCCATCCAGCTCCACCGTGAACGTGCTGCGTTCGGAGCCGGGGGCCACGCGGGCGATCTCGGGGGACGCGGCAAGCTCTTCGGCGAACTCTGTCTCGATCCACGTGGTGTACACGCCGAGCTTGTCTTCCGAGGTGAAGGCCTCGTGGCGGACCACGGCCCGGTGGAAAGGAAGCACGGTGGGCAAACCCTTGATCTGCATCTCGTCCAGGGCAGCCCGGGCGCGGCGCAGGGCCTGCTGCCGGTCCTCTCCCCGGACGATCAGCTTGGCCAGGAGGGAATCGTATTCTCCGGGAACCACCGAGCCCGAGCGAACCCCCGAGTCCACTCGGATACCCGGACCCGTGGGCGCTTCGAAGACGTCCACCGTGCCGGGCCCCGGCAGGAAGCCGCGCGCGGGATCCTCGGCGTTGAGACGGAACTCGAAGGCGTGTCCTTGGGGCTCAGGGTCTTCCGTCAGGGAAAGCCTGCCGCCTGCGGCAATCCGGAATTGTTCGCGGACCAGGTCCACCCCGGAGGTTTCTTCGGTGACGGGATGCTCCACCTGCAGGCGCGTATTGACCTCCAGGAAGGAGATGGTGCCATCCACGGCCACGAGGTATTCGACGGTTCCGGCACCGTAGTATCCGGCCTCGCGGCAAATGGCCTTGGCCGATTCGTGGATGAGCGTGCGCTGTTCAGGGCTCAGGAAGGGTGCCGGAGCCTCCTCCACGAGCTTCTGGTTGCGGCGCTGCAGTGAGCAGTCGCGGGTTCCGAGGACCACAACGTTGCCATGCATATCGGCCAGGATCTGGGCCTCGACGTGCCGCGGCTGGTCCAGGAAGCGCTCCACGAAGCATTCGTCCCGTCCGAAGGCTGCCTTGGATTCACGCACGGCCGATTCGAATGCGTCCTCGATATCCTCGAGGCGCCGCGCAATCTTGAGCCCGCGGCCTCCCCCGCCAAAAGCAGCCTTGATGGCCACTGGCATGCCGTATTCCAAGGCGAACGCAAGTACTTCGGCCGCGTTGGCCACCGGACCGTCGCTGCCAGGAACGAGAGGAGCCCCGGCACGGACGGCGATCTCCCGGGCCGTCACTTTATTGCCCAACTCCCGGATCGACTGCGGAGCCGGGCCGATCCACGTAAGCCCTGCTTCGATCACGGCCTGAGCGAAGTCGGCGTTCTCGGACAGGAAGCCATATCCGGGGTGCACGGCGTCGGCACCGGCGCGGCGGGCGACGTCGATCAGCTTGGCGATGTCCAGGTACGTCTCGGCGCCGGTGGAACCGCCCAGTGCGTAGGCCTCGTCTGCAAACCGCACGTGAAGGGAATCGGCGTCGGGGTCCGAGTACACGGCAACAGACTCCAAGCCCTCATCGGAGCAGGCGCGGGCAATCCGCACGGCGATCTCGCCGCGGTTGGCGATCAGGACCTTTTTCATGGCTGGGTTCCTTCGGAGACAGCGCCGGAAGCGGCAGGTTCAAGGGGTTCAAGGGTTGCGGGGTCCACGATCGTGAACCGCACCCTGTGGCCGGGCGGCAATTGCGCCGCTGTCGGCAGGTCTTCGGGTACGACGACGGCAATCACCGGATACCCGCCCGTCACCGGGTGGTCGGCCAGGAAAAGGACGGGGTGTCCGCTGGGTGGCACTTGGAGTGCGCCGGCAACCGCCCCTTCGCTGGGAAGCTCGCCGGCGCCCCGGTCGGCGTTTCGTTCGAGCGCAGGGCCGCCGCCGGGGCTGAGCCGGACACCGATTCTGTTGGACTGCTCGCTGGTAATCCAGTCCTGCTCCGTGAGCGTCTCCAAGGCACGGGAATCGAACCAGTCGTCCCGCGGGCCCAAGGTGATGCGGAGTTCCGCGGACGCCACCCCTAGCCGCAGCGTCGTTTCCTCCGGAGCGCCGACCAGTTGGAACAGCGGCGCTCTTCCAACTGGGAGGCGGGTCCCGACCGACAGCGGCGCGGGACCGATTCCGGACATCGAGTCGCTTGATCGGCTGCCGAGCACCGGGTGCACGTCAATCCCGCCGCGGACGGCAAGGTAGCTTCGGGCCCCGAGCGTCGGCTCTCCCAGGCTGAGGGTTTCGCCGTCGAGGAGAGCGAAGGGCGCGCACATAGCCACCCTGCGTGCCGGAGCGCCGGATGAATCGCGGATTTCCAAGGGCACCACCGCTCCGGCAAGAGCGAGCACCTGGTCACCGACGGCCCGAACCGAAAGTCCACCCAGCACCGTTTCCACAACCGCGGCACCGGCTTCGTTGCCCACCAAGCGATTGGCTTGACGGGTCGATTGCTGGTCCACAGCGCCCGCAGCCGACACGCCCAAGTCGCCCAGCCCGGGGCGGCCGAGGTCCTGGACGAGCGATTGCAGTCCGGGTGAGTCCACCACCAGGGCGGGGCCGGTGACTTCGGGGACAGCGGGCGGTGCCGCAGGCGGTGCGGGAGTCAGGGCAACGGCCTCGCGGACGGCCACATACCTGACCTTGTCTCCCGGACGAACCAGAGCCGGTGACTCCCGCTCGAGATCCCAGAGGACCGCCGTCGTGCGTCCGATCAGTTGCCAACCGCCCGGGGATTGCCGCGGGTAGACGGCGGAAAACGTCCCGCCGAGCGCCACGGAACCGGCCGGAACGGCGGTGCGTGGCGAGCTGCGGCGCGGAACGTCGAGGCTGTGGTTCTCGCCGAGCAAATACGTGAAGCCCGAGGCGAAGCCGCCGAAAGCCGCGGTCCAGAGCTGTCCAGTGTGGGCGGCCACGACGCCGTCCGGGCCCAGACCGGTGAGCATGCCCACCTCTGCGAGGTCCTCGCCGTCGTACGCCACTTCGATGGTGACGTCGCGGGAACTGTCGCGTGACACCGCTCCCAGGTCAACATGCCCGACGGCGGTGCGCGCCGCGAGTGCCTCGGCATGCGTGCCGAACGTGAGAAGTACGGTGGCTGCCGCCGCGACCGCGTCGAGCTGGCCGGGCAGGGGCTCGGCAAGCAGCCGGGAATGAAACGCCAGCACGGAAGGGAGGTCGGAAAGTTCCACCAGCAGGGCGCGCGGGCCCGCCCATCGTATTCCCGTGAGGCTCACGCGAAGCTCCGTACGGTGACGCCCGCTGCTTCGAGTCCCGCGCGGACGGCGGCTGCCATCGCCACGGCGCCGGGAGTGTCTCCATGGACGCAGATGCTTTCGGCGTGGACGTTCAGGACAGAACCGTCGCTGGCCACGATTTTGCCCTCCGTTGCCAGACGGACCATGTTCTCGGTGATCGCGGCGTGGTCGTGTAGCACGGCGCCTTCTTCGCGGCGCGATACGAGGGTGCCGTCCGCATTGTAGGCACGGTCGGCGAACGCCTCGGCGACTCCCCGGAGCCCCTTCGCTTCGGCTTTGGCGAGTGCGACGGAGCCCGGCAGGAGAAGAAGCGGGAGTCCGGGACTGAAGGCATGGACGGCGTCGGCCACTGCCTGGGCATGGACTTCGTGGTGGACGATCGCGTTGTAGAGTGCGCCGTGCGGTTTGACGTATTTGATCTCGGAACCGGCCGCGTGGGCCAACGCCTGGAGTGCGCCGAGTTGGTACAGAACGTCGTCGGCCAGTTCGGTTGCGGAGCAATCCAGGAAGCGGCGGCCGAAACCCGCGAGGTCCCGATAACCCACGTGGGCACCAATGGTCACTCCTGCGGCGACGGCCTCGCGGCAGGTCCTGGCGATGGTGGTGGGATCTCCGGCGTGGAATCCGCAGGCCACGTTGGCACTCGACACGTGGCGGAAGACTGCAGCGTCGTCGCCCATGGTCCAGTTGCCGAAGGATTCTCCGACGTCGCTGTTGAGGTCGATATAAGGCATTGTGATCCCCGTCTCAGGTTGAATACCTCACCATCATGCCTGAAACGCCAAGATTGTTCAACAATCTTGCTCGCGGGCTCCGTTGCCCTGATTCCAAGAGTGAGGTCTCGTCCCTTTCAACGAGCGAAAGAGCCGAGACCTCACGTTTGGATTGGATCGACTACGCCACCGGTACCGCAGCGACTCGGTTGTTGGCGGTGACGATCCTCGCGGCCGTTGCCTGGCCCATCCGGACTGCTCCGTCCACGTGCTGGTAGCCTTCCGCGGCCAGATCGGAGGAGGACCAGTAGATGGGTCCGACGTTGGCGTGCTGGTCCTTGCCGTAGCGGTGCAGGCCGCCCAGGTCATAGCTGGCCGCATAGGCTCCGCGGGTCCATTCCTCGGAACCCCAGTCGGATTCGTAGTAGACCTCGGCATCCAGGGCCTTGTCTCCCAGGAAGCTCGCAATGGACTCAAGGACCTTCTTCTTGCGGTCCTCGGCACTGAGTTCGAAGACGGCGTCGGCCTTTTCGTCCGAGATGAAGCCCACCAAGGTGCCGCGGGTGTCCCCGTGGTTGGTGTTGTCGTAGACCTCTTGGACGAGGGCGTCAGCGCCGAAGCCCGTGCCGGACAGTCCGTCTTCGCGCCAGAACGGCGTGCTGTAGACGGCGTGGACCTTGATGACCAGGCCCAGGGACTGGTGCTGGTGCATCTGGTGCTGGCGGCGCGGCAGCGGCGGGTTGTAGGACACGCGGGAGTACAGGTTCGGCGGAACGGCCATGATCACGAATCGTGCGTTGACGGTTGCACGCTCGGACTCGACGGTGACGCGGTGGCCTTCACCGGCGGGCTCCCAATTGATGGTGCGGACCGGGCTGTTAAGTACGACGTCGTCACCCAGTTCCGCGGCGATCAACAGGGAGACCTGCTGCATGCCGCCGATAACCCGCTTGTCCAGGATGAAGTCTTCGTCCGTCAGATTGGAGAAGGATCCCGCCGAAGCTGCCATCAGCACTGCTTGCAGGGCTGAGAAAGCATGGGCCGGCTTGGTCAGCATGCCGCCGGCGATGAAGAGGCCGATGTTGTTGCAGGCTTCCTCGTCCGTCGAGTTCTGGCGCAGCCAGTGGTGGAAGGAGATGGTGTCCAGTTCGCGGGCCTTGGGGTGGGCCCAGGGCTCCTCCGGGCCGATCTCGGCGGCGAGGCCGTCCAGGATGGCTATGAGCTTGTCCATCTCGGCTGCAGTGGTTTCGCTGACCGGGAAGGAAGCCCCGGTGTAGCGGGTGCGGCTGCCGTCCGGCGCTAGGTAGACAGATTCGCCGTCGCGGTAGCGGGAGTACATCTTGAGGCCCAGTTCGTCCAGGAGTCCCATGAGTGCGGTCTGGTCCGGGGACACCCATTGTCCGCCGATTTCCAGCATGGCCCCGTCAATGGTGTCGGTCCACGTGCGGCCCCCGACACGGTCGCGCGCTTCGAGCACGGCAACGCTGAGTCCGGCCTTCTTCAATTCGCGGGCGGCCGTCAGTCCCGACGGACCGGCACCGACAATTACGACGTCGCGATCAAGATTCAACATGATGTCCTTTCTGTGGCCGTCCCCGTTGGCTGACCAATAAATGAATGACGTTCATTTATCTCAACTGTAGCTGGCTTGGCCCCGGCTGTGAAGACCCAAATGGAATAATGCATTGACACAGCCTCCAGAAAGGTCAGCGATGCCTGAACCCACCCCCGCCCCCGGCGAGACCAAAGCGCGCCGCAGGGCAGGACGGCCAATGGCGGCGGTCCTGGACCAGGACGGCATCACTGCAGCGGCGCTGGAACTGATCAGCAAGAAGGGCTACGACGGTCTCACCATGGCCGCACTCGCGCGCTCCCTGGGGGTGGCGCCGTCGGCCCTTTACAACCATGTGTCCTCCAAGGATGAAGTCCTCAAGCTCGTGGAAGAAGACCTGATGTCCAAGGTCGACTTCGGCGGTTTCAGCACGCTCCCTTGGGAGGAGGCCGTCAGGCAATGGGCATATTCCTACCGCGGCATCTTCGCAAGGCACACCCCGCTGATCTCGGTGATCGCGGTCCTTCCCGTGACGGACGCCCCGCAGACGCTCGCGATGTACGAAGCCGTCACGGAGGGATTTCTCCGTGCGGGTTTCCCGGAGAAGCAGATCATCCCCAGCATCGTGGCCCTCGAGGCTTATATTTTCGGGGCTGCTTTCGACGCGAACGCGCCGGCGGACATTTTCGATTCCGGCCGCTTGGCCGACTCCACGCCGCACTTCACTTCGGCGGTCCGCAGCCTTGGACCCGAACGGAACAACTACCCGTCCGACCTCGCGTTCAGCATGGGCCTGGATGCGCTGATCACCGGGCTCGGCGCGCTCCGCGTATAGCCCAACTGACTCGCATTTGTTGTCGTTATGGGCCGTCATAACGACAACAAATGCGAGCTAGTTGGGTGTTAAGAGGGAGTTGGGGCGTTAAACAAAGGAACCCCGGTCAGAAGACCGGGGTTCCTTTGAATTGCGTGCGCGAGGGGGGATTTGAACCCCCACACCCTTTCGGATACTGGCACCTGAAGCCAGCGCGTCTGCCGTTCCGCCACTCGCGCGCAACTTCCTTCGCCCGGGCCGTGCCAGGTTTCCCCGGCCTTACCCCTGCGAAAGCAGCGAGATCAAGCATAACGGACAACCCGTTGAAAACACCAATCGACCAGGGACGAGGCCGTAAAACCCCGTGACGCCACGGATTGCCGGTTGCCCACGGGATGCGCAAATCCCGCGAGGAGC
The DNA here is from genome assembly GCF_021789175.1 of Arthrobacter sp. FW306-2-2C-D06B. Taxonomy (NCBI): domain Bacteria; kingdom Bacillati; phylum Actinomycetota; class Actinomycetes; order Micrococcales; family Micrococcaceae; genus Arthrobacter; species Arthrobacter sp. FW306-2-2C-D06B. The sequence continues at coordinate 35,268 of NZ_CP084560.1, read as the reverse complement.
ATCCCGAAATGATGCACGCCGGCGAACTTTTCCGGCGTTCCAGCCGTTGTGGAATAAGGCCATTCACAGTCTTGCCCAGTAGTATCGGGGTTGAAGACAGGCTTCCCGCGTGCGCTCCGGCCTCTGTGGGGATTCGTCTTGGCTACTGATACTGCAGGGTCAACGAAGCGGAAGGAGAAAGACCATGGGCTTGCTTGACAGGGTTGAGCGTGGCATCGAAAAGGCCGTCCGCGGCGTCTTCTCCACCGGTTCGCGGGCTCGGGTGGAGCCGGTAGAGATAGCGAGCAAACTCCGCCGGGAACTGGACAACCAGTCCATCACTATTTCGGCCGGCCGTACCTTGGCTCCCAACGTCTTCGATGTCCTCTTGAGCGATCAAGACTTCGCGCGCGCCCAGGACTGGGGAACTCCCTTGGCCGAAGAATTGTGCGACGTCGTCATCCAGCACGTGCGCAGCCAGGGTTACATCCTGCAGGGTCCGGTACGGATTTCCTTCCGTCACGACGGTGCCCAGCGCGAAGGCCATTTCGAAATCACGTCCCGCACGGAGAAATCCGACGGGGCTGCCGCGCCCGCTGCTCCTCGGCCCGTTGTCCCCGCGGCGCCGAACCGCGAGCCCACGCGGCTCCAGCCTGTCCTGGACATCGGCGGACAACGCTATTCCCTCAACGCGCCTTCCATCGTGCTGGGCAGGTCATCCGAGGCCGACATCCTGGTGGACGATACCGGCGTCTCGCGCAAGCACTTGGAAATCCAGACGGCGGACGGAGTCATCCGCGCCGTCGACCTCGGTTCCACCAACGGAAGCTACGTCAACGGCCATAAAGTGGACGGCAGTGTGGAACTTACTGACGGATCCACCATCACCATGGGACGGACCAAGATCATCTTCAGACTTCTCCCCCAGCCCGCCGGTGGGCGCCCGTGAGCGACATCAGTGAACTGACCATCACCGCACTCCGCTTCGGCTTCCTGCTGTTGCTGTGGATTTTGATCTTCAGCATCGTCTCGACCATGCGTCGTGATCTCGTGATCGGCCGCAAAGCAGCCATGGGAACTCCGACGGCGCGCGAAGTACGCAAGCACCCGGAACTCGCACCCTCGCCACCCCAGCCCGTGAAGCAACAGGCGCACCAACTCGTCGTCGTCGAAGGCCCGCTCAAGGGGACCACGCTTCCCTTGGCCGCGAGCCCGATTCTGCTGGGCCGCGCACAAGAAGCCACATTGGTCCTCGAGGATGACTATGCTTCGGGCAGGCACGCGCGCTTGTTCCCCCAGGGCAGCCGATGGTTCATCGAAGATCTTGGCTCTACCAACGGCACCTACCTCGCCGATCAGCAACTGACTCGCGCCCTGCCGGTGGAGCTTGGTGTCCCCGTGAGGATCGGCAAGACGGTCATCGAATTGAGGGCGTAGCCCATGGCTTCCCCCCAGGCTTCCGAGGGCAAGGCTCTGCCCCCGGAACTCCCCCTGATCATGCGTTACGCGGCGCGGTCCGACGTCGGGCGTGTCCGCTCGAAGAACGACGACTCTGCGTATGCCGGCCGGCATCTCGCCGTCGTCGCGGACGGAATGGGCGGACACGCGGGCGGGGACGTCGCCTCGGCATCCACCGTGCTGGACATGATCCACCTCGATCACGATTCCTACCCGGATGGCGCGGAAACAGTCCTGGCAGACGAAATCCAGACCGCCAATTCCCTCCTCTCCGAGCTCGTCCACGTAGACCCGAAGCTCGCAGGCATGGGCACCACGGTCACCGCCCTGCTCCTCGAAGGCAGGCGGCTGCACTTCGCGCACATCGGCGATTCCCGCGCCTACCGCCTGCGCAATGGCAAATTCGAGCAAATCAGCGTGGACCACACTTTCGTCCAGAGGCTGATCGACGAAGGCCGCCTGCGCCCGGAGGAAGCCGAGACCCACCCGCACAAAAACGTCCTCATGCGCGTTCTGGGCGACGTGGACGCGAGCCCCGAGCTGGACCTGGACGAGCTCGACGTCGTACCGGGCGAACGCTGGCTCCTCTGCTCCGATGGCCTGAACTACGTCCAAGGCGCAGTCGTGGAGCAAGTCGTCCGCGAAACCAAGGACCTCGCCGAGTGCGCCGAGCTCCTCGTTGAGCTCACGCTCGCCAACGGCGCTCCGGATAACGTCACCGTGGTGCTGTTGGAAATCGTGGAAGAGACCGGCGAAAACCTCAGCACGGCCGCCGTCGACGTCGTCCGGGAAGCCCCAGCGCCGCCGAAAGCGGCCGATCCCGGAAAGTCCGCGCCGATCAAAGACAGCGCGCACGAGAGAGATGCGGCGGCCTCGCCCAAAGAGTCCGGAGCCAACAGCCCGGCGGCCACCGCAAATCCCACCGCGGCGGCGGGTCCCGTAGCGGGTTCGGCAAAACCCGCCGGGGCTCCTGAGCCTCCGACGGCGACAGACCCGCACCTTGGCGAGCACCTGTCGGCCGAGATCCTCCGCGAAGAGCTCGCAAGCCGTCCCCACGAACTGGTCGGTGCTGCCGCGACGGCGGCCGACACGGGTTCGATCCCGACCGTAGCCGGACGCAGCGTTGCACGCCGGGCTGCCACGGTGCTGACCCACAAGGCTGAACAGGACCGCCAGGATCCACAACCGCTTGTCGCCCGGAAACGGCGCTGGCTTACGCCGGCCGTTGCCGCGGTCTTGGCGATTTTCGTGGTCGCCGGGCTGTGGCTCGGCTATGCGTGGACCCAGACACGCTACTACGTCGGTGAATTCAATCAGCACGTCGCGATTTTCAACGGCATTTCACAAAGCCTTGGCCCGTTCCAGCTCTCGAAAGTAGAGGCCACGACGAACATCCGCATGGATTCTTTGCCTGAATTCACGCAACAAGTCGTTCGCCAGACCGTTCCGGCGCGGGATCTCTCCGATGCCCAGCAGATCGTGAAAAACCTGCAGGAAAAGGGCACCACCGGGCTGCCCGTCAATTGCCCCACCGACACAGCCAAGCCGACGGCGAGTCCCACCCCCACGGCAAGCCCGACGCCGGCAAGCCCGAGTCCTTCGAACCCGCCAACATCGTCACCCACCTCCACGGCTGCCCCTACGTGCGCGGTGGCGCCATGATCCTGGCCATCACCACACCCAAACCGCGCCGCAACGTCGAGCTCGTCCTGTTGGTCCTTGCCCTCGCTGTGGGAATCGGCGCCAGCGCCATGGTCGGGCTCAACAGTCCGGCCGCTTTCGACGGCGATTTCTGGTTCCAGTCGAGTCTCTTGATCGTCGCGGCATTCGCTTTTCACATGATCCTCAGGTTCCGCGCAAAATATGCCGATCCGATCATCCTTCCGATCGTCGTTGCCCTCAACGGCTTGGGACTGGCCCTCATCCATCGCATGGACCAGCCAGGCGAGGACACGGGTAACAACCAGTTGCGCTGGACCCTCCTGGCCATGGCGGTGTCAATCGTCGTGATTTGGTTCCTCAAGGATCACCGCCTCCTTCGCCGTTTCACTTTTATTTCGCTGGCGGCCAGCGCAGTTCTCCTTGTACTGCCGCTCGTTCCCGGCATCTCGGCTGGCGAGGTGCTCGGCGCCAGCGTCTGGATCCGGCTCGGTCCCATGACTTTCCAACCAGGCGAAATCGCCAAGATCACCTTGGCTATATTCTTCGCAGGTTATCTTTCCTCCAACCGGGACCTCATCCTGCTTGCCGGCCGAAAAATCGGCCCGATGCAATTGCCGCGCTTCAAGGATCTTGGACCGATGATCACGGCTTGGCTCGTGAGCATCGGCATCCTCGTGTTCCAGCGGGACCTTGGCACGTCAATCCTTTTCTTCGGCTTGTTCATCGTCATCATTTACGTGGCAACAAGCCGAATCAGCTGGGTGGTCATCGGCGTCGCGCTGATCATAGGTGGCGGATTCCTGGCGTCCAGGTTCTTCTCGCACGTCGCGTTCCGCCTGGACAGCTGGTGGAACGCCTTCACCCCGGAAGTCTTCGACCGCTCCCCGGGCGGCAGCGGACAGATCGTCCAAGGCCTCTTCGGCATGGCCGATGGCGGCCTCGGAGGCACAGGGCTCGGACAAGGCCGGCCGGATCTGGTGCCGTTTGCCAACAGCGACATGATCGTGGCCCTCATCGGTGAGGAACTCGGACTGATCGGTCTCTTTGCCGTCGTGATGCTCTACATGCTCCTTTTCACCCGCGGGTTCCGCGCGGCTCTTGGCGCGCGGGACGCGTTCGGCAAGCTCTTGGCTTGCGGCCTGTCCTTTGCCATAGCGCTGCAGTGCTTCGTAGTGATCGGCGGCGTCACGCGGCTCATCCCCCTGACGGGGCTGACCACTCCATTCCTTGCGGCGGGCGGCTCCTCCTTGCTTGCCAACTGGATCATCGTGGGCCTGCTACTCATGATTTCGAACACCGCGCGCGGCCCGGTGGACACTACGCCCATTACCCATGCCCCCACAGAGGCGGTGCAGACCTCATGAACCATTCCATACGCAATGCGTGGATGGCAGCAGTTGCCATGTTCGCCCTGCTCTTTGGCGCGATCAGCTATGTCCAGGTCATCGGCGCCGGCGACCTCAATGACAATCCGTGGAACCAGCGCGCGGTCTTGGCGAACTACTGCAACGACCGCGGCGCCATCATCGTGGGCGGCAAGCCGATCGCTGAATCCGTCGCCGGAGACGAAACCTGCAAGTACCAGCGCAGTTACGCGCAACCGGAGCTCTATGCCGGGATCACGGGCTACTTCTCCAGGACTTACGGATCCACCGGGCTCGAGCAGCAGCTCCGGGATGAGTTGGCAGGCAGCTCCGACCAGCTCTTCCTTGACCGTGTGAGCCAGATTTTCCTCGGGAGCCAGCCGAAGGGCGCTTCGGTGGAATTGACCCTCGATCCCGTGATCCAGAAGCTGGCTTACGACCTCATTCCTGACGGTCAGCGCGGCTCAATTGTCGTCACCAACCCGAAGACGGGCGCCATTATCGCGATGGTTTCCAAGCCGTCCTATAACCCCAACCTGATCGCCACGCACGATCCCGCCAAGGAAAAGGCCGGTTACGATCAAATCAACCAGGTCCCCGGCATCAATCTCAACCAGTCCGTGAGCGGGCCCACCGGCGAGCTGTTGGCGCCCGGTTCCGTGTTCAAGCTCGTCGATACCGCGGCTGCATTGAGCTCCGGGAAGTACAACAAGGACAGTGTCTTGCCGAACCCGGACAGCCTGCCCTTGCCCGGTTCGAACGCCTCCCTGCCGAACTATGCCGGCGGCAACTGCTCAACCCGCAACACAGCCGATTTCCCTTTCGCCTTGGAACAGTCGTGCAACACGCCCTTCGCGAGCATCGCCCTGGACCTGGGTCAGAACGCCATCGCGGACCAGGCCAGCAAGTTCGGCTTCGGACAGGATTTCGGGGACCACCTCAAGCTGCAGTCAGCGGTCAGTGTCTTCCCCAAGAATCTGGACCAGGCGGCGTTGGCCCAGTCCGCCGTCGGGCAACGTGACGTCAGGGCCACTCCCCTGCAAATCGCCATGATGACCGCCGCTATTGCCAATAAGGGCGTCCAGATGAAGCCGAACCTCATCAAGACTGTGCGGGCACCTGACCTGCGTGTCATCAGCGAGCCCAAGGCCGAGGCGCTGCGTACTTCCACCACGCCCGATATCGCCAGCCAGATCACACAGTGGATGACCGACGTCGTATCCAAGGGCATTGCGAGCGGTGCCGCCGTGCCGGGAGTCCAGGTGGCCGGCAAGACCGGTACGGCGCAACTCGGCGATTCAGGCTTGAACAACTCATGGTTTACCGGGTTCGCCCCGGCCAACGACCCGCAGGTAGCCGTCACCATTGTCATGGAAGGCGTTGATGTGTCTACAGGCGCAAAGCTAACCAGTCCGAACGCGAAGAAGATTTTTGAGGCGGTGTTGAACAAGTGAGGCCTACGTCAGGAATCACCCTCGGCGGCAGGTTCCAGCTGACCAGTCGCATTGCGATTGGCGGCATGGGAGAGGTCTGGAGGGCAAAGGACCAGATCCTCGGCCGGATCGTCGCCATCAAGGTACTCAAGGAGGAATACACGGGTGACCCCGGGTTCCTCCAGCGGTTCCGCGCCGAGGCCCGCCACACTGCGCTGCTTAATCACGTGGGAATCGCCAACGTCTTCGACTACGGAGAGGAAGACGGCTCCGCCTACCTGGTCATGGAATTGGTACCGGGTCAGCCGCTGAGCAGCATGCTGGAACACGAGCAGGTCCTTTCCCCGGACCGCACCCTGTCCATCATTTCCCAGACAGCCCGGGCGCTGGCCCCCGCTCATGCCCAGGGTCTGGTGCACCGGGACATCAAGCCGGGCAACCTGCTGATCACGCCGGACTTCCGTGTCAAGATCACCGACTTCGGTATCGCCCGCCTTGCAGACCAGGTTCCGCTCACGCAGACCGGCCAAGTCATGGGTACGGCGCAGTACCTGGCTCCGGAGCAGGCCACCGGACAAACGGCCACAGGCGCCTCGGACATATATTCCCTCGGGATTATCGGCTACGAGTGCCTCACGGGGCATCGCCCGTTCTCCGGCGAATCCCAGATCGCGATAGCCTTGGCCCAGGTCAACGACGCCCCGCCGCCGCTGCCTGAAAGCCTGCCTACCCCGGTACGCGCCCTGCTGATGTCCATGCTCGCCAAGGATCCGAAGAACCGTCCTGCGGATGCCATCAAGCTGGCTGAAGCCGCAGAGGCGATCCGCGCCGGCGATATTGCCAAGGCACACGCCGCCGTGCCCGGGATGTTGCTGTTCGAATCCGCAACGGGCCCCATCACCGCACCCACGGACATCGCCACCGCGCCCACCGGCATTGTCACCTCGCCGTACGGCAGGGAAGCACGGTCGACGTCGACGTCGGCGCTCCCGGTGGTCGGCGCCGCCGCCGCGGGAGCCGCAGCGGTAGGGGCCGCAGCCGAAGGTGGAAATCCGCTGGCCCGTGCCAACGCCCTGGCTGCTGAACGCAGTTTGGATCAGGCCGGCGAGCACAACCAGTACATCCATGAGGAAGAGGAGTACCAGGAGGAGCCGCCGCGGAAGAAACGCAGCCCGTGGACGTGGCCGCTCATTGCACTGATCGTGCTCGTGCTGCTCGCCGTGGTGGGGGCGATCCTGACCCAGTCCGGGCTGTTCTCGCCCAGCAGGCCGGCACCGGCCGGCACCACCCCTCCGGCCCAGGTCTCGAGCGCACCGCCAACCTCGGCAACTCCGAGCCCCACGGAGACCTCGGCCAGCCCCACGCCCACCACGTCCACCCCCGATACGATCAACCTGATCCCTGAGCAGTACAAGGGACAGCCGTACGACAAGGTGCGCTCGGACCTCAATGCACTCGGCCTCGCGGTCAACGGCGTGCAGGTCTTCGATCCATCCACGCCCGGCACTGTCATCGACATCAATCCTTCCGGTCCCGTGGCCAAGGGATCGACCATCACCGTCAACTACTCCAAGGGACCGCAGATGGTCACGGTGCCGACCATCGGCAAGGGAGCCACCGAATCACAAGTACAGGCCATCATCGAAGGTGCCGGCCTGCGCTGGGTGACCGGAGCCGCCGTTGACGGAGCAACCGGCCAGGCGCCGGGAACATTCGTCAGTTCCGATCCTGCAGCCGGGCAGAAAGTAGCGGCCGGGTCCGTCGTGACCTATCACCTGTCCAAGCCGGCCGCGAACCCGTCGTCTCCTTCCCCTAAGACCACCCCGTAGGACACCATGCCAACCGGACGCCCCACCCCTGCCCACAGAGAGGACAGCACTCCAATGACATCCCAGCGCGTCCTCAACGGGCGGTACGAACTCGGTGAATTGCTCGGCCGTGGTGGCATGGCCGATGTCTACAAGGGCGTCGACACGGTGCTCGGACGAACTGTCGCGGTGAAACTGCTCCGTGCCGATCTTGCCCGCGATCCGCAGTTCCATGCCCGCTTCAAGCGCGAGGCCCAGGCGGTGGCGGCCCTGAACCACTCCTCGATCGTCGCCATCTACGACACCGGCGAGTACACCGTGCCCGGTGGCCCGGGCGAGGACGTCCGGGTCCCTTACATCGTCATGGAATACGTGTCCGGCCGGACTGTCCGCGATCTGATCCGGGCCAAGGAACTGGACATCGATCAAGCCATCGAATTCATCCTTGGCGTCCTCGCCGCTCTGGAATACAGCCATAAGGCCGGAATCGTCCATCGCGATATCAAGCCGGCCAACGTCATGGTGACCGGGGAGTCAAATGATGTGAAGGTCATGGACTTCGGAATCGCGCGGGCGATGGCCGATTCCGCGGCCACCATGACCCAGACGCAGGCCGTGGTTGGTACTGCCCAATACCTGTCGCCCGAGCAGGCCCTCGGCGAGACCGTGGATGCCCGCAGCGATCTGTATTCTGCAGCGTGCCTCCTGTTCGAAATGCTGACGTCCCGTCCTCCGTTCACGGGCGACAGCCCTGTCTCGGTGGCCTACCAGCACGTCCGCGAGATCCCGGAACCCGCCAGCACCTTCAATCCGGCCGTTTCAGAGGCACTGGACAGTGTCCTGGCCAAAGGCCTGCAGAAGAACCGCGCGGATCGTTTCCAGGATGCTGCTGCCTTCCGGCGCGCCTTGCGTGCGGCCAAGAACGGTGTTGCGGTTCCGGCAGTTGCCGCCGGAACACCCACCGACGTCCACGAGGCGGTGCCGTCGACACAGCAGATTCCGGAAGGCGGCCTGGCTCGCGGCCTGATGGGCGCGGAATTCCTGGACAGCACCCTGAGCGGAGGGCCAGGCAACGACGAGGCCGCCGGCGACCAGGACCTGCTCGCCCGGGAGGCAGCCGAATCGGAGTCTGAGGCAGAGCACGACGGCGCCATGCCGCTTGGTTTCGCCCCTGAACGGGAGCGGACCGCCAGGCAGAAGTCCCGCCGCCGTGCGTGGACCGCAGTGGTGGTCATTTTGGTGCTGCTGGTCTTGGCCGGCGGCGGATTCTGGGTGTACACCACGGTGAACCAGAAGCCGCCCCCGCCCCCGTTGATCGCGGTACCGGCGGTCGCCAACATGAGCGAGGCCACGGCATTGCAGACGCTTTACGGCGCCAATCTCAGCCCGGAGTCTCATCATGTCCCGGATGACAAGGTACCCAAGGGGACAGTGATCAGCACCGACCCCGGCGCGGGGTCCCAAGTGGCGCCGAAATCACAAGTCACGCTGAAGGTTTCAGACGGGCCGGTCTCGGCGACCGTCCCGGCAGGCCTGAGCGGCCTCACCGAAGCCGCTGCCCGCGACCTCCTGCGCCAGGCCGGACTCGTAGGCGGGTCAAGCACCTTGGCCAATAGTGCCACGGTCCCCGCGGGCTCCGTCATCAGCACGAAGCCGGCTTCCGGAGCCGTGGTGGGCGTGGGCAGCACCGTTGACTTGGTGGTGTCCACGGGCAAAGTAGCCGTGCCTCAACTCGTTGGATTGAGCAAGGCCGATGCCGAGGCACTGCTCAAGCAAAACGGCCTGGCCATCGCGGTCACCGAACAGGAGAATTCGCAAGTAGCCCCTGGAAAGGTGACTGGCCAGGGAGATGCCTTCAATTCCCTCGTGGAGCAGGGCAAGACCATCAGCGTGATTGTCGCGAAGGCTCCCGCCCCGCCCCCGAGTCCCACTCCGACCCCTACTCCGTCTCCGAGCGACACCAAGGGCGGCGGAGGCCTGGGCGGACTAGGCGGCTAGCGCTGGATCAGGGGGCTCAGGGTGGCTGCACGGGCGGCCGCCCCGGGCATCCCGAGTGATTCAAGCCAGTTGCCGAGCATGAGGTAGCCACCTTCGGTGAGCACCGACTCCGGGTGGAACTGCACACCGCACAGCGGCGCCGAACGGTGCTGCAGGCCCATGACAACCCCGCTGGCGGTTTCGGCGGTGATTTCCAGGACGTCGGGAATGCTTTCCCGGACAGCCGCCAGGGAGTGGTAGCGGGTGGCCGTTACCGGCGAAGGCAGACCGGCGAAAACGCTTTTGCCGTCATGCTGCACAGGTGAGGTCTTGCCGTGCATCAGCTCTGGCGCGTGCGTGACGGTCCCGCCGTAGGCCTCGGCCAGGGCCTGGTGCCCGAGGCAGACCCCGAGCATCGGTTTGTTGTTGTCTCCGCACCACCTGATCAACTCAATGCAGACTCCGGCGTCCGCCGGGGTGCCAGGGCCGGGGGAGATCAGCACGCCGTCGCGTCCGTCCGCAAGCTCGATCGCTTCGGCGAGGGTGACGTCGTCGTTCCGGACCACTGTGGTTTCCGCACCGAGTTCCTGCAAGTAGCCGACCAAGGTGTAGACGAAGCTGTCGTAGTTGTCCACGACGAGGATTTTTGTTGTGCTCATGGCTGCTGTGCTGAACCAATCGTTGAGTCGGTGAAAGTTGTGAACTGTGACATCCAGGGGAAGAGGAACTGGACCATCAAGACAAGCGCGCATGCCACGAGGGCCGCTGATGTCAGGATACGCACCCAGAGGGGTCCCGGTAGGTGGCGGAAGATCCATCCGTACATGGCTTAACCCTTTCCGGCCGTCTGGGCGACTTGCGTGGCGATGTCCTGTGGTGGCCCGGCGGATGCCGGCTGCCAGCTTTCCAGAACGGAGTAAGCAATGATGCGTTCTTGCGCACCGAAGCGCGGATTGCAGCTGGTCATGGTCAAGTAGCTTTGGGTGGGCGTCGCACCAGGCTGTGTGGGAACCGGAAGAAGGACGTCCGTCCGGGAAGGCAGCACGATCTGGTTGTTGCGGAAAACGTATGTGTAATAACCGTCTTTGGTCTGCACATATATCTTGTCGCCCGGTACCAGGAGATGGATGTTGTCGAGCACGGCGCCATGGGTCTGGCGGTGCCCCGCGACGGCGAAGTTGCCCGGGGCTCCCGGCATGCTTGTGGTCCCGTAGTGGCCAAGGCCCAGCGTGTCCAGAATGTCGGAACCGGTTCCCTCGATGATGGGCCGCGAATAATCCGGGCCGAATCGAGGAATGTACATGACGCCGATCATGCCGCCGTGCTCGGGAGCCTCGGCAACCACGGGCTTCCCGTAGTCCGGCGGTGCAGCAGGGTTGGCGGGGGCAACGGGCGCCACAGGTCCCGCAAAACTCTTCGCAAAACCCTGGACGGCCTGGCTTTGCTTGGCGTCGGCTTCGACGTTGGTCCACCACAGTTCCCAAGCCACAAAGAGCAACAGGATGAGTCCCGCGGTGACAAGCAACTCGCCTACGATCTGGACGATCTTGCGCACAGCGTCGCCCGTGCTTGACCGTCCCTTGCGCCTCGCCGAGCGCGTCTTGTGTCCCCTCGTGCGGGGACCCTCCGCGCCGGTTCCTGTGCCGTCGTCCGGCACGGCAGCGGCTTGCTGCGTCTGCTGCTGCGCCACTGGATCTCCTCTTTGCAGGCGCGGATGCCCGACGACGAGCAGCCTCCGAAATCCGGCTAGACTTGACTGCTAGAACGAACCCCGGAATTGCCGCGTGCGCGTTGACCGCTGGAATTTTCCTTCCTGCAGGATATCAAGCTGGCGCGCGGCCTTTCATTCAGCCGGCCAAGGAGGATCCGTGCCCGAGTCCAAGCCCCGCAAGAGGGCCGCCCGCCCCACCGAGGCGGCCACCGCACAGCAATACAAGCCGAACCCCATCTGGTACAAGCCTGTCATGTTCGGTCTCATGATCATCGGCCTGCTGTGGATCATCACCTTCTACATCACCAGCGGCCAGCTTCCCGTGGCCGCATGGGCGTCATGGAACATCGTGGCAGGTTTCGGCATCGCAATTGTCGGCTTCCTCATGACCACGCGCTGGCGTTCCTGAGCGGCGACCTCACATTTCCGCCGCCTGAAGCGTCTACTAGACATGACCACTAGGCACACAACGATTGATTCCCCGCTGGGCCGGCTCACACTGACTGCCCAGGACGATCAGCTGACCGGCATTTTCTTCGAGGGTCATTGGCATATGCCGCCTTCGGAATTCTTCGGTGAAGCCGTCCCGGCCGAGGATCCCCTGTTCCAGCAAACTGCCGTTGAACTCGGCGAATACCTGGCTGGTGAGCGGACGGTGTTCGACGTCCCGTTCAAGGCTTCCGGGAACCCGTTCCAGCAGCGGATCTGGGCAAGGCTCGAAGAAATTCCGTACGGGGAAACCGTCAGCTACGGAGAGCTGGCGACTGAACTGGGCGATCGCAACCTTTCCCAGGCCGTCGGCTCGGCAGTTGGCCGGAATCCATTGAGCGTCATCATCCCGTGCCATCGGGTTGTGGGGCGCGACGGGAAGCTCACCGGATACGCCGGCGGCCTCGACAACAAACGGTTCCTCCTGGAACTCGAAGAACCAGCGGCGGCGAAGGAAAGCAAGCTCTTCTAATGGAGCCCAAGAAGCCGTTCGAGCTGGTCGCGGAGGCCAACCGCACCATGTTGGCCCTGGAGGCGGCATGAGTTCAGGGTGGACGGAGCCGCTGTTTCCGCTTGAGTTGCCGGACCCGCCCGACGCCGGTCCCCGGGAGATCGCGCCCGGCGCGGTGCACGTTCCGGGCTGGTTGAGCCTTGAGCAGCAACAGTGGATCGCAGCCCGTTTCGAGGAGTGGACGCGGGGTCCTGTCCCCTTGCGCGCCGCCGTCCTTCCAGGCGGGCACCCGATGTCCGTCCGGACGGTCTGCCTCGGCTGGCACTGGCAGCCCTATCGGTACACACGCGAGGCCTTTGACGTCAACGGGCGGCGGGTCCTCGACTTTCCTGACTGGATGGTGCGCCTGGGCCGCAAAGCGCTCTTCGAGGCCTACGGCGACGCCGCCGAAGCCGCAAGCTACGCGCCGGACACTGCGCTGGTGAACTTCTACGACGAGGCCGCCAAGATGGGGATGCACCAGGACAAGGACGAAAGGTCCCGGGCCCCTGTGGTGTCGCTCAGCATCGGAGACAGTTGCGTCTTCCGCTTCGGAAACACGGAGACGCGCACCAAGCCGTATACCGACGTCGAACTCTCCTCAGGAGACCTCTTCGTGTTCGGTGGCGCATCCCGCTTTGCGTACCACGGAGTCACCAAGGTTCTCCCCGGAACGGCTCCCGAAGGCTGCGGGCTGCCGCGGGGGCGGATCAACATCACCATGCGTGCCACGGGAATGTCGTAGGACGGGGGCACAATGTCAACAACAGCTTTTGCCCGGCTCCCTCTGGAGGAACACCTATGAACCCGCCCGAGAACGGCACCATCATTGGCGACGACGGCCTTGCGCGTCCGCCGTGGGCTTCCGTCGATCCGCTCATGCGCGAGTACTACGACCACGAGTGGGGCATGCCCGTCCGGGACGAGCGGGGCTTGTATGAGCGCATCAGCCTCGAGGGATTCCAAGCGGGCTTGTCCTGGGCGACGATCTTGCGCAAGCGCGACGGCTTCCGGTCCGCCTTCTTGGACTTCCACCCGGAAAGCGTTGCGGCTTTCACGGAGGCCGACGTCGAACGGCTGATGCAGGATTCGGGAATCGTGCGCAACCGCCTCAAGATCCGTGCAGCCATCACCAACGCCAAGGCCACCATCGCCTTGCGGACCGAGGGCGGGTTAGTGGACTTCGTGTGGTCGTTCCAACCGGAGTCGACGCCGGAACCGCGTACGTTTGCCGACGTCGCCACCCAATCGCCGGAGTCAGTTGCTCTGTCCAAAGCCCTGCGTAAGAAGGGCTTCGCTTTCGTGGGCCCCACCACCATGTATGCGCTGATGGAGGCGATCGGGATGATCGATACCCACCTTCTTGACAGCCACCGTCGTGGCAGCTCCGGAGTTTGGCTCTGATATACACCGCTTTCCACAGAAGTGCGTAACTTTATCCACAGCTGTGGACAATTCATGTGGACATCCATGTACATGAAGCCAGGATCCCCGATATTCAGGTGATAACCGGGGCCATACACGTTGGATCTGCGGTTTTACCCAGTGTGCACAAGGCTGTGGATAGTGTCCGCGGGTTCACTGAGAGTTCACTCCCGAGGTATTGAGAACTTCATTCTGGCCCCGCCGATAGCTGCGCCTCATCGACCTCCGGATCGCCATCCCGTGCCCTCGACGTGGTTCGGCCGGAATATGTGAAAGAATCTGCATATGAATGCAGATAAGAGTTCTTGCTCGCTGGGCGTCGACAGCCAATACGTTGAATTGGCTGTGGAAGTGTTCGCGATGCTGGCTGACGCCACGAGGGTCCGGATCGTCCTCGCGCTCCGGAACGGAGAAATGGCCGTCGGAGCGTTGGCAGACGTCGTCGGGAAGTCCCCGGCCGCAGTATCACAGCACCTTGCCAAAATGCGCTTGGCGAGAATGGTTTCCACGCGACAGGACGGAACCAGGGTCATGTACCGCCTCGAGAACGAGCATGCCCGCCAGCTGGTCGCGGATGCAATTTTCCAGGCAGAGCACGCGTTGGGCGGCACCCCCGCACACCACCGCTCGGAACAGGAATCGGCATGAGCGGTCACCAGCAAGTTGGTCATCACGAGCACCACGTGCACGACCACGACCACGACCACGACCACGACCACGACGGACACTCGCACGAGCACCACAAGGGCCTCAAGGGGTGGCTGTATGAGCTTTTCGTCCCGCACACCCACGATGCCGCCGATTCAATCGACGACGCGCTCGAGTCCAGTACACAGGGCGTCCGGGCACTGAAGATCAGCCTTTTCATACTCCTTGGAACCACCGTCCTTCAGTTCCTGGTGGTCCTCATCAGCGGCTCCGTCGCATTGCTGGCCGACACCATCCACAATTTCTCGGACGCACTCACCGCAGTGCCACTGTGGATTGCGTTCATTCTGGGACGTCGTGCGGCAACCCGTCGCTACAACTATGGATACGGGCGGGCGGAGGACCTCGCCGGACTGTTCATCGTCGGCGTGGTGGCGCTATCGGCGGTGGTCGCCGCGTGGCAATCCATCGATCGCCTGTTCCACCCGCAACCCCTGCACAATCTGTGGTGGGTCTTTGCTGCCGGAATCATCGGCTTTGCGGGCAATGAAATTGTGGCCGTCTACAGGATCAGGGTCGGCCGGCAGATCGGGTCCGCCGCGCTGGTTGCCGACGGCGTGCATGCGCGCATTGACGGATTCACCTCCCTCGCAGTGGTCCTTGGAGCCGGCGGCGTGCTGCTCGGCTTCCCGTTGGCGGACCCGATTGTCGGCCTGCTGATTTCGGCGGCCATCATCGTCCTGCTTTGGGGTACCGTGCGCAGCATCGGACGGCGCTTGATGGACGGTATAGAGCCGGAACTGCTGGACAGCGCGCAGGCGGCGTTGGAAATGACACCCGGCGTATTCTCGGTACCAAGGCTCCAACTTCGTTGGGTCGGCCATCGCCTCCAGGGCGCCGCCACCATCGTCGTCGCGAACGCGCCACTGTCAGGGGTGGAAGAAACTGTCGGGGAGGCCAGGCACCGGCTTGAACACGCGCTCCCTAAGCTCGACGACATGGTCATACAGACCGTTACGGAAGCTGGCCGCTGATCAGCCGGATCCTGTTCCCAACCGCTGCACAGCCGCTGCGGCTATGATGGCCCACTGAACCTTATGTTGAGCCGCTGACCCGATCTTGAGCCATCGAACCGGATCCGCCGGCCGCCCCGGATCCACGAAAGAAGATGCCCATGAGCCAGCAAGCGATTCTGGCGAAGCCTCGCCGAAACGTGGAGATGGTGCTGTTGGTCCTGGCACTTGGCGTCGGCATTGGTGCCCTTGCAATGACCAGCGTCGACAAGAAAGAAGCCCTCGACGTTGGATTCTGGCTTCAGGCCGGTACCTTGGCGGCGCTGGCCGCAATCTTCCACGTTGTCCTGCGGTTCAAGGCAAAGTATGCGGATCCGGTGATCCTCCCGATAGTGGTGGCCTTGAACGGCCTCGGCATTGCCATGATCCGGCGTTTGGATGCCTCAAACGGTACGACTGCCGGGGCCAATCAGCTCACATGGACGATCGTCTCGGTCCTGGTCGCGGCCGCCGTTTTGTGGCTTTTGAAGGACCACCGGCTTTTGCGCCGGTACACCTTCATTGCACTTGCGGTCAGCGCCGCCCTCCTTATCCTTCCCCTCGTGCCGGGCATTTCGGCCGGCGACATCAACGGCGCGAATGTCTGGATACGCCTCGGTTCGCTGCAGTTCCAGCCCGGCGAGATCGTGAAGATTACGCTGGCCGTCTTCTTCGCAGGCTACTTGTCATCCAACCGGGACTTGATCCTGCTGGCCGGCAGGAAATTCGGACGCCTCCAGCTCCCCAGGATCAAGGACACCGGTCCGATGATCACCGCCTGGGCAGCAAGCGTGGGCGTACTGGTCTTCCAGCACGATCTCGGAATGTCGATACTGCTGTTCGGACTGTTCATCGTGATGATCTACGTTGCCACGAGCCGGGCCAGCTGGCTCGTCCTCGGCGTCGTGCTCATGCTTTTGGGCGGCTACGCGGCAGCAAAGATCTTTTCCCATGTCGGCTTGCGCATTGACGCCTGGATCAACGCCTTCGACCCCCAGGTCTACACCCGCTTCCCGGGAGGCAGCGCCCAGATTGTCCAGGGGCTCTTCGGAATGGCCGACGGCGGCTTGATCGGCAAAGGCCTCGGGCTCGGAAGCCCGGACCTGGTGCCTTTCGCGAACAGCGACATGATCATCGCTTCCCTTGGTGAAGAACTCGGCCTGATCGGGCTTTTCGCGATCGTACTCCTCTATTTGCTGCTTTTCACCAGGGGATTCCGGGCCGCCCTGGGCATCCGGGATGCCTTTGGGAAGCTCCTTGCCTGCGGGCTCGCATTCTCCATGGCCCTCCAGTGCTTCATTATTATCGGCGGCGTCACCCGCCTTATTCCCCTCACCGGGCTGACGACGCCGTTCCTCTCCGCGGGCGGGTCCTCCCTCCTGGCCAACTGGATCATCGTCGCCCTGCTGTTGCGGATCAGCGACGCAGCCCGCAGGCCCCAGACGGTCGCTTCGCAGACCGAACACGTGCCGGTCTGACTCCAGTCCGCGATTCAGGCTTGCCACCTGATCCGGCACCTGTGGCTCGAACCGGAGTTACACACTTAACAACAGGCAGCTACCCACAAGTTATCCACAGTTGGGGAAAAGCTGTGCCCGCAGAGTGGAAAACTCCCAGAACGGCGGGCCTCAAGCTGCAGGAAAAACAGCGAACTACAGGGTTGTGAGTTATTAACAATGTTGATAACTCTGTTGATACTCCGCCGTTGCAGCTCCTCATGCCGAGGTTGTCCACATGCGCCCGGAAAACGCACGCCTTATCCACATACCCACAGGCGCGTGGGCAAAAGTTATCCACAGGTGTGGACGTTAATCCCCAGGGGAAAGCGCAGCCCCTGCCATCTCGCTCCAAAGAGTCCATTCAGCATCGAACTACACGTTTGTAAGTTACGCACATTGTGGATAACCCCTGTGGAAAACCTGCCTAAAGGGTCTTGACGGACTCAGTGCACAGTTTTAAGCTGACATTATTCAATGATCCAGTTGATAAACCACTTGATTGAGCACTACGGAAGACTCGGAGACCCGTGATGCTTGAGTCTCGAGCCAGGCAGGGGAGACGCATGCCGGACACGATGGGTACAGCGGTGCTGGATCCGGAAGACCAGCTCAACAGGGCGTTCATGGCCCTCGCCGATCCTGTCCGGCGCAAGATCCTGGCACGGTTGGCCTTGGGCGATGCCACTGTCAATGAGATCGCGCAGCCCTTCACAGTCAGCCTCCAAGCCATCTCCAAGCACCTTCAAGTGCTCGAGGGTGCAGGGCTCATCACGAGGAGCCGGGAAGCGCAGCGCCGTCCCTGCCACCTGAACACCGCAGCGCTGGGTCCCTTGGCCGAGTGGATCGAGAACTACCGTCGTCAGGCCGAGGAGCGTTTCGCCCGACTGGACGAACTATTGGCCAGCACAACCCACAAGGATAATCCGCAAAAGGAGAAGGACAATGAGCACCAACACAACAACCATTGACGTCGCGGCGGGCACGCCGTTCATCGACACGAGCCGCGACTTCGACGCCGCACCGGAGCGCGTGTTCCAGGCATTCACGGACCCCGAGCTCGTCGTCAAATGGTTGGGTCCGCGTCGCCTGGAAATGCGCCTGGAGTCCTACGACGCGCGGACGGGCGGCAGCTACCGCTATACGCATGTGGACGGGCAGGGCAACGAGTTCGGTTTCCGCGGGGTCTTCCACGAGGTCCAGGAGCCATTGCGGATCATCCAGACCTTCGAATTCGACGGCGCACCGGGCCAAGTTACCTTGGATACCACCAGGTTTGAGGACCTCGGAGGCCGCACACGTGTGGTGCAGCACTCCGTGTTTCCTTCGGTGGAGGCCCGTGACATGGCAGTAGCCAGCGGCATGGATGTGGGCATCAAAGAGTCGATGGACCGCTTGGAGGAGCTCCTGGGGTAGAGGACTAAGGAGCTGTTAGCCCGCCGTGGCCCGAAGGACGGTGGCCAGGACCAGGACTCCGGCCACCAGGGCCATGCCCGCACTCTGCAACAGCGCTTGGCGCGGTCCACGCGGTGCAAAAGCAATCACGGCAGCACACAGGCCGCCCGTGACAAGGCCGCCCAAGTGGGCCTGCCAGGCGATTCCCGGGACGACAAAGCCAATCACCCCGTTGATGACGATAAGGATCCACAATTGCCGGGTGTCGCCGCCGCTCCGGCTTTGGATCACCAACAGTGCCCCAAACAGGCCGAAGATCGCACCTGACGCACCTACCACCGGGATCGCAGGCAACGCCGGCGTCAGCAGCAGGAAACCGACAGAGCCACCAATTGCGGACAACAAGTAAACGGCGAGGAAGCGAACACGCCCTAGGACGGGCTCGAGTACCTGGCCGAAAATCCACAGCATGTACATGTTGAGCACGATGTGCAACACAAAGCCCTGTGAGTGGACGAAAGCGCTCGTCAGCATCCGCCATGGCTCGAATGCCCCGTATTGCGGACTGGCGTAAACGGACGCGAAAGCCAACTGCTGGAAAACCGCGCCGGCGGGAATCAGCCATTGCAGCACGTACACCAGGGCACACAGCCCGATAAGTATGTACGTCGCCAAGGGGCGGCCGGTCGCGACGGCGCCGCCATAGGCGGAACGCACTACCGGCGTCGAACGCTTCATTTCATTGACGCAGTCAATGCATTGGAACCCGACGGCGGCCGCCCGCTGGCACTCGGGGCATGCAGGACGCCCGCAACGCTGGCACCGCACATAGGAGGGCCTGTCCGGGTGCCTGGGGCACACCGGAATGTCTGCTGACGGCTCTGCCGCCGGGATTCCGTAACTCATATGCTGGTCAGGCTCCGGGTATCAGAGCTGGACGATGTCAATGCTGTTGATGACGACGTCTTCAACAGGACGGTCGCCCATGCCGGTGCGGACAGCCTCGATGGCGTCTACGACCTTCTTGGACTCTTCGTCAGCAACCTCACCGAAGATGGAGTGCTTGCCGAAAAGCCAGTCGGTGTTGACCGTGGTGATGAAGAACTGGGAACCGTTGGTGCCCTTGCCCATCTGGACGCCGGCGTTGGCCATGGCCAGCTTGTAAGGGGCGTTGAAGTTGAGTTCCGGGTGGATCTCGTCGTCGAACTTGTAGCCCGGTCCGCCGATGCCGCGACCGAGGGGATCGCCGCCCTGGATCATGAAGTCTTTGATGATGCGGTGGAAAATGGTGCCGTTGTACAGCGGGGTACCGGTCTTGTCTTCACCGGTCTCCGGGTGCGTCCAGGACTTTTCGCCTGTGGCCAGGCCAACGAAGTTGGCGACCGTCTTGGGCGCGTGGTTGCCGAAGAGGTCAACCACGATGTCACCGAGGCTCGTGTGGAAAGTTGCTTTTGCGGTTGCGATGGTCATATCGCCATTGTTTCACGCAGGGTCAACGCCGAGGCGGCCAGGAAGGCGGTTCCGCGCTAGGTGAAATCTTCCATGAATCCGCTGGATGAATAGCCGGTGCCGACCAAGCGACGTAGGCTAACAACAAACGAGCATGTTGATCGGGAGGTAGTTGTGAAGAAATCGGACCGGATTGCCCGCGAACTTGAACACACCGTTGCGAATGGTGTCGAAAATGCCAAGGACTGGGCGACACCGCGCGTCGAAGCAGCTGTGAACTGGGCGGTTCCCCGCATCCAGCACGGAATCGACACCGCTTCGCCGAAGCTTCAGGAAGGCCTGAAGTCAGCTGCGTACAACCTCGCCGACGGCGTTGCGACCGTCACGCCGAAGCTTCAGGAAGGCCTGGCGAACCTCGCACCGAAGATCCACGACGTCGTCGAGGACGCCTCGCCCAAGATCCAGGAAGCCCTTAACAAAGCCACTCCGGCGCTCAGCCACGCACGGGACAAAGTTGTTGAGGAGTACCTGCCCAAGCTCTCAGAGCAGCTCGGGCAAGCCTCCGTGGTGGTTCATCAAGCCCTTGAGAATGCACCCGCGCAGGTGGACGCCGTCGCCCAGAAGCTGGTGGACTCGGGAGTGGTTCACAATCTGCAGGAACAAGCACAAGCCACAGGGGCCCAACTGAAAGCCGCGGCCGAGGAAGCATCCAAAACAGTCTCGAAAGAACTCGCCAAGACCCGGAAGCCCAAAAAGCGGGGACTGCTGATCTTCACGATCATCGCAGCAGCAGCCGCGGCCGGCGTCGCTGCGTGGAAGGCCAGCCGTCCGGTGGAGGACCCGTGGAAGACTCCAGTCCCGGTAACACCATCACCCGTGCCGGCCGCAGCGGCAGCCGAGAAGGTCGCCGACAAGGCCAACGAGGCCGCCACCAAGGTAGCCGACAAGGTCGACGAGGTGAAACTCAACGTAGCTGATAAAGCCGAAACCGTAGCCGAGAAGGCAAAGCACGCTGTCGAGGACGCTACGGACACCGCAGCCAAGGTGGCAACCGACGCCAAGACCGCGGTAAAGAACATCGCCGCCAGCCTGCACAAGGACGAAGCAGCGAAGGACGAAGCAGCTACCGACGAAACCGGCAAACACGAGGCCTAGGCGACAGCCATATTTGCTCCACGTTGAAGGGATTCCGGTTCGCCGGGATCCCTTCAATTGTTTGGCCACTTGTCACCGGAGGCTTCCTCTAGGAACACCGCCCTGATGTTAGATTTATGGAGATGCCAGCCGATAGATCTTTCGTAGATGCAGCCACCAACGCAGCCGTCGCTCCCGTAAGGCCGAGTGTTTCAATCGTCATCCCGGCATACAACGAGGAAAGCGTCATACGGCAATGCCTGATCGCGGCCATTTACCAGTCAGTACCTGCCGACGAGATCATCGTCGTGGACAACAGGTCCACCGACCGCACTGTGCAGATCGTCCACCAGATGCAGCAGGAATACCCGGAAAGCCCTATCATCCTGCTGAGCCAGGAGCAGGCGCAGGGACTCATCCCTACACGGAACTTTGGCCTCAATAGGGCCACGTCGGATATCCTCGGCCGGATCGATGCCGACTCGGTCGTGGAACCTGACTGGGTTGAGCAGGTCCAAAAGGCCTTCGCCGATCCCTCGGTGCAAGCGGCCACGGGTCCGGTGGTCTACTACGACATGCCTATGCGTCGATTCGGACTCAAGGCCGACGACAAAATGCGCCAGCTCATGCTTCGGCTTGCGAAGCACCAGTACCATTTCCTTTTTGGATCCAATATGGCGCTTCGCCGTTCCGCATGGGAAATCATCCGGGACGAAACCTGCCTGGATGAGAAAGACGAGATGCACGAGGACATCGATCTTTCCCTGCACCTTTCCGACCACGATCTCAGGGTGCAGTACTGGCCGCAGATGGTCTCGGGCATGTCTGCCCGCAGGCTTGAGGATTCACCACGCGACTACCGCTATTACGTGACCCGCTTCGACCGCACCTATAAGGCCCACAACGTCAAGAAGATGGCCCTGAAGGCCCCCATGGTGGTGTTCTTCTCTGTCTACTTCCCGGCCAAACTTCTCCGGGCCATTCACACGGCCAATGCAGGCCAGGGCGTCCGCCGCGGCGGCCTGTAGCCCCACGAATACCGCTCAGTCGGCACCGAGCTCGGCGATCTTGCCCTCAGCATCGCCCTTGCCGCGCCGCTGACCGGCGACGACGACGGCGAGTCCAACCAGGATCAACGCGAGTCCCGCGTAAGTACCGGCCGGCAGGGTCTCGTGCAGGAAGACCGCAGCGAGCAGGGCTGCGCCCGGAATCTCCAGCAGGATGATCATGGACACCAGGAGCGGACTCATGGTCGCCAGGAGATGGTTGAAGGCGGTGTGGCCCACCAGTTGCGCGCACACGGTGATGGCCACGATCCCCAGCCAGCCGCCGGCGTCGAACCCTACAAGCGGCTGGCCGCCCGCGAGGGCCAGCACGGCGACGATGGCCGCGCAGATCCCGTAGCAAAGCGTCGTGTACGTTCCAATGCCCATGCTCTGCCGGGCCTTGCCCCCAGCCAAGGTATAGAGGCCGGCCAAGGCGCCTCCGGCGAGGGCCAGGATGTCGCCAAGGAGGGCTTTCGGTGAGGAACCCATATCGAAGCCGGTGATGGCCGCGACGCCCCCCAGCGCGATACCCAGGCCCACGAGGACAGGCCAGCGGTGCTTGGTGCCGCGGAGGAGCTGGAAAACGGCGATCCATGCTGATTGCAGGCAGACCAACGCGGTGGCGGCAGCGACTGACGTGAGCTGGAGCGCGGTGATGAAGCAGGCGAAGTGGAAGGCCAGTGCCACTGCTGCGACAGCAGACCAGGTGAACTCCTTGCGGGTGATCTTGCGGAACTGGCGCGGTTCACGGATCAGGACCGGCGAGGCCATCACGACGGCGGCGATCGCGTTGCGCCAGAAGGCGATGGCCAGTGCGGTGACGGAAGTAGCTCCAAGCGTTCCGGCGATGAGGGGCCCGGATGATGCGACGCCGAGCACACCCAAAGCAGCAACAATGAAGTTCACATTCCAACCTTAGTGGGGCGGCTTAAAGCAAAGAGTCCCGGTCATTTCTGACCGGGACTCTTTCTTATGGTGGAGGCACGGGGACTCGAACCCCGAACCCCCTGCTTGCAAAGCAGGTGCGCTACCAATTGCGCCATGCCCCCATAAGAAGCAACCCGTCCATCTTACCCTAGTTCCTTCAATGGTTTTCACCATCTCCAGGCTGGGGCGCCTTCGCTAGTCAACCGTGTCGGTTGCCTTGCTCCAGACCGTTTTCTGGGCTTCGGTTTCCTGCACTTTTCTGTAGAGCAGGACGCCTGCGATTGCAGCTGCGACTATGAGCAACTTCTTCACACGCACCCCGTTCCGGTTCAGTTTCCCGAACCTTTAGCAAAACCTGTGCAGGTTCCGTGGGCGTACCAGGACTTGAACCTGGGACCTCTTCGTTATCAGCGAAGCGCTCTAACCGCCTGAGCTATACGCCCCGATACCTCTTCGGGCCGAGACATGACTTTACAGCACATCCCGGCCCGATCTCAAATCGAGGTATTTTCACCACTGTTTTCCAGCAGTTTCCCTCAATTTCCGACCGTTTGGGTTAGTCGTCGGTGAGGGTCACGCCAATGCCGCCGACGAGTGTTGCGGCAATGTTATAAAGCACGGCGCTCAGCATGGACAGGGCAGTCAGCAGAACAACATTCACCACGGCAATGATGGTGGCGAAGGATGCAACCTGTCCGAGTGATGCGACCTTCTTGAGTTCGAAACCACCGCTTTCCGAGCCGGCCAGGGTGCCCAGAAGGCTGTCCACCTGGTTGAAAATTCCGGTGAGGTCCAGGACGGTCCAAAGCACGATTGCGGCGATCACAGTCACGATGCCCAAGGCAACGGACAACAGGAACGCCATCTTCAGGACGGACCAAGGATCAACCTTGCTGACGAGCAGCCGGGCGCGGCGGACTTTCGCCTTGGGTGCCGGCTTCACAAGCCCCGGAGCCCCGGGGGCTGGCCGCTGCTGGCCCTGCACGGGCCTCTGGCCGGGCGCTGCGGGACGCTGGCCCGCCGGGCGCTGCGTCCCTGCGGGACGCTGGCCTGGGACGGCGGGGCGCTGGCCTGGGACGGCCGGGCGCTGACCCGGGACCCTCTCCGCGCCAGTTCCTGCCGCACCCGACGCGGATGCTGCAGGGCGCTGCTGGGGACGGGCCGGTGCGTCTACCCGCGGAGTAGCCGACGGTTGCCGCAATCCTCCAGGGACACCCGTACTCGGCTTGGGATATGAGTCCGAATTGCTCACTCGTTACCTCCGGTGTTGTCTTCGTTCAGCTCGACGCCGGACCCATTGCCGGATCCTGCGGCCGATCCCGATTCGGCCGTCGCGGTCGCCTGATCGGCGCCGCCGTTTGCAGCCAACGTTACGTCATCGTCCGCCTCAGACGTTCCTCCGGCGGGATTTTCGACACTATTGACGCTTGGGGCGTCGTCTGAGCCCTCGCCCTGTTCGTCGGACTCCTCAAGGCCGCGTTCGCTGTTGCGGGCCACCTCGATGATGCGGTCGTTCTTGTCAGGCTTCGCGAAAATGACGCCCATGGTGTCACGGCCCTTGGCAGGAACACCGGCCACGGCGGAGCGGACAATCTTGCCACCCTCCATGACCACCAGGACTTCGTCTTCTTCGTTGACGATCAACGCACCGACAAGGTCGCCTCGCTCTTCCTGAAGCTTGGCCACCTTGATGCCCAGGCCGCCACGGCCTTGGAGCCGGTACTCCTCGACCGCGGTGCGCTTGGCGTATCCGCCTTCGGTCACCACGAACACGAACGAGCCATCCTGGACGACATCGGCCGCGAGGAGTTCGTCGTCTTCGCGGAACTTCATGCCGGTCACACCCGAGGTGGCGCGCCCCATGGGACGCAGTGCCTCGTCGGTGGCCGTGAAGCGGATCGACTGGCCCTTGCGGGAAACCAAGAGGAGATCGTCCGTCTCGGACACAAGTTGCGCCGAGACGAGCTCGTCCTCATCGCGAAGGTTGATGGCGATGACGCCGGCTGTGCGGTTGGTGTCGTAGTCCTCCAGGCGCGTCTTCTTCACAAGGCCGTTCTTGGTGGCGAGTACCAGATACGGGGCCTGCTCATAGTCGCGCAAGTCCAGGACCTGCGCGATGTGCTCGTCCGGCTGGAAGGCCAACAGGTTTGCCACGTGTTGTCCCTTGGCGTCGCGGCCGGCCTCGGCCAGCTCGTACGCCTTGGCCCGGTACACGCGGCCCAAGTTGGTGAAGAACAGCAACCAATGGTGCGTTGTTGTAACGAAGAAGTGCTCCACGACGTCGTCGCCGCGCAGCTGGGCACCCTTGACGCCCTTGCCGCCTCGCTGCTGCGAACGATAGTTGTCGCTGCGGGTGCGCTTGACGTATCCGCCGCGGGTGATGGTGACCACCACTTCTTCCTCGGGGATGAGGTCTTCCATGGACATGTCACCGTCGAAGCCCATGAGGATGTGGGTCCGGCGGTCATCACCATGCTTGGCCACGATCTCAGCCAGTTCCTGGCTGATGATGTCGCGCTGGCGCTGCTCGGAGGCCAGGATCGAGTTGAACTCCGTGATCATGGCTTCCAGCTCAGAGTGCCTGTCCTGGATCTTCTGCCGTTCCAACGCGGCAAGGCGGCGGAGCTGCATGTCGAGGATGGCGCGGGCCTGGAGCTCGTCGATGTCCAGGAGTCCCATCAGGCCATCGCGGGCAGCCTCGGTGGTGTTGGAGGCCCGAATGAGCGCAATGACCTCGTCCAGCATATCCAGGGCCTTGAGAAGTGCGCGCAGGATGTGCGCCTCTTCCTCGGCTTTACGCAGGCGGTAGCGGGTCCGCCGGACAATGACGCTCATCTGGTGGGCGACCCAGTGCCGGATGAAGGCGTCCAGGCTCAGGGTGCGGGGCACGCCGTCGACGATCGCCAGCATGTTGGCACCGAAATTGTCCTGAAGCTGGGTGTGCTTGTAGAGGTTGTTGAGCACCACCTTGGCAACGGCGTCGCGCTTGAGCACGATCACCAGTCGCTGTCCGGTACGGCCGGACGTCTCGTCGCGGAGGTCCGCGATGCCCTGGATCTTGCCGTCCTTGACCAGTTCGGCGATCTTGATCGCCAGGTTGTCCGGGTTTGCCTGGTACGGAAGCTCGGTGACCACCAGGCACGTGCGGCCCTGGAGTTCCTCGACGTTCACTACGGCACGCATGGTGATGGAACCGCGGCCCGTCCGGTACGCATCCTCGATGCCCTTGTGGCCGAGGATGGTGGCACCGGTTGGGAAGTCCGGACCCTTGATGCGCACGAGCAACGCCTCAAGCAGCTCTTCACGGCTCGCCGTGGGGTTCGCCAGATACCACTGCACGCCATCGGCGACTTCGCGAAGGTTGTGCGGCGGAATGTTGGTGGCCATGCCGACGGCGATGCCGGAGGAACCGTTGACCAGCAGGTTGGGGAAACGCGCCGGCAGGATGGTGGGTTCCTGGTTCTTGCCGTCGTAGTTGTCCTGGAAGTCGACAGTTTCCTCGTCGATGTCGCGGACCATTTCCATGGCCAGCTGAGCCATCTTGGTTTCGGTGTATCGCGGAGCAGCGGCGCCGTCGTTGCCCGGGGAACCGAAGTTGCCCTGGCCCAGCGCAAGCGGATAGCGCATCGTCCAGTCCTGGATGAGGCGGACCAGGGCATCATAGATCGCGGTGTCACCGTGCGGGTGGTACTGGCCCATGACCTCGCCCACCACGCGGGCACATTTGTTGAAGGAGCGGTCCGGGCGGTAGCCGCCGTCGAACATCGCGTAGAGCACTCGGCGGTGGACGGGCTTCAGGCCGTCGCGGACGTCCGGAAGCGCACGGCCAACGATCACCGCCATTGCGTAGTCCAGGTAGGAACGCTGCATTTCCGTCTGCAGGTCCACCTGGTCTACGCGGTCCGTCAGCACATCGCCCTCAAGTACGGGTTCCGGAATGCCGGCCGACTCGGCGGGAACCTCGGGTGTTTCTTCACTCATAGTTTATGATTTCCGTTTCAGGTATATGTCAGTACTGGAATATTCCTAGGGGCTTTGAAGTCTCTAGATATCCAGGAACCTGACGTCCTTGGCGTTCTGCTGAATGAAGTTCCGGCGCGATTCCACGTCCTCACCCATCAGTACGGAGAAGGTCTGGTCCGCCGCCAGGGCATCGTCCATGGTGACTTGCAGGAGCGTGCGGTGGTCCGGGTCCATGGTGGTGTCCCAGAGTTCGGTGTAGTCCATTTCGCCGAGGCCCTTATAGCGCTGGATGCCGTTGTCCTTCGGGATGCGACGGCCGGCGGCCTGGCCGGAGACCAGCTTGGCGTCACGTTCACGGTCGCTGTACACGTAGTCGTGAGGGGCGTTCGACCACTTGATGCGGTACAGCGGCGGCTGGGCCAGGTAGACGAAGCCGTTCTCGATCAGCGGACGCATGTAGCGGAACAGCAGCGTCATCAGCAGCGTGGTGATGTGCTGGCCGTCCACGTCAGCGTCGGCCATGAGGACGATCTTGTGGTACCGCAGCTTGGAGATGTCGAAGTCCTCGCCGATGCCCGTGCCGAAGGCCGTGATCATGGACTGGACTTCATTGTTGCCGAGGGCCTTGTCCAGCCGTGCGCGTTCCACGTTCAGGATCTTGCCGCGCAACGGCAGGATGGCCTGGGTCTCGGGGTTACGGCCACGCTTGGCCGAACCGCCGGCTGAGTCACCCTCCACGAGGTAGACCTCGCAGCGCGCGGGATCCTTCGAGGAGCAGTCGGACAGCTTGCCCGGCATGCCGAAGGATTCCAGGGGGCTCTTGCGACGTGCGTTGTCACGTGCCTTGCGGGCGGCCATGCGGGCTTGGGCCGCCTGGACAGCCTTGCGGATTACATCGCGGGCCGGCCCGGGATTTCGTTCCAACCAGTCGCCAAGCTGGTCGGTAACGACCCGTTGGACGAAGCCCTTGACCTCGGAGTTGCCCAGTTTGGTCTTGGTCTGGCCCTCGAACTGGGGTTCGGACAACTTCACAGAGATGACGGCCGTGAGGCCCTCCCGGATATCGTCACCAGTGAGGTTGTCTTCCTTTTCCTTGATGATGGTCTTCTCGCGCGCGTACCGGTTGATGAGCGACGTCATCGCGGCACGGAAACCTTCTTCGTGCGTGCCGCCCTCGTGCGTGTTGATGGTGTTGGCGTAAGTGTGCACACTCTCGGAATAGGCCGTGGTCCACTGCATCGCGACCTCGACGGCGATGTGCCGCTCAGTGTCTTCGGTTTCGAAGGCGATGACGTCCTCGTGGACGACGTCCACCTTCTTGTTCGAGTTCAGGTGCTTCACGTAGTCGAGCAGACCGTCGTCGTACTGGTAAACCACCGTGCGGTGTTCTGCCGCCACTTCGCCGTCGGTGGCAACCGCGTCAAGATCCAAGTCATCGTCGGCTGCTCCGGCGACGGGACGCTCGTCCGTCAGGGTGATGCGCAGGCCCTTGTTGAGGAAGGCCATCTGCTGGAATCGCGCGCGGAGGGTTTCGAAATCGAAATCGGTGCTTTCGAAGATGGTGCCGTCCGGGTAGAACGTCTGGGACGTTCCGGTCTGGTCCGTTTCTTCGCCCTGGACGAGTCCGCCCTGTGGCTTGCCGCCGTCGGCGAAGGTCATCCGCCAAACGTGGCCCTGGCGACGCACCTCGGTGTCGACCCTGCGCGAAAGCGCGTTGACAACGGAAATACCCACTCCATGAAGTCCACCGGAGACGGCATAGCCGCTGCCGCCGAACTTGCCGCCGGCATGGAGGATGGTCATGACGACTTCGACTGTCGGCTTCTTCTCCGTGGGGTGCATATCCACCGGGATGCCGCGGCCATCGTCCACGACCTTGACGCCGCCGTCGGCCTGGAGAGTCACTTCAATGTGGCTGCAGTACCCGGCAAGGGCCTCGTCCACCGAGTTGTCCACCACTTCGTACACCAAGTGGTGGAGGCCGCGCGGGCCTGTGGATCCGATGTACATACCCGGGCGCTTGCGCACCGCTTCGAGACCTTCAAGAACGGTAATGTCGCTCGCACCGTACTCCTTCGACCCCGAGGGTGTGTCAGGCTTATGGGCGTTCTCCTTTGCGGGATCTACTGCCAAGGTCTCTGCATTGTCGTTAGCCACAGGCGCTTTCGACTCCTCCGTGTTCGATGGTCGCCGGCCGTCACCGCACCAAGGAAGCACGTCCGTCAGGACACACCACAGGGATACGGCAGCCGCCAACAGGGACGTCACTGCTAACGCCGGCTACTTCGTGATTGGCGGATCCGCTTTTACAAGTGCTGTTCAGCGGAGCCAATCAACGTTCACCGGCGCCCAGTTGTCTATGCCGATTCTATCGTGACTGGGCGCAGTTCCTTGCAAAACCCGGCCCTTATGATCAGGAAAGTAGCTCTGGGAGGCCGCTGGCCCCATCTGCAAGCTGCCAAAACGGCACCCTCTAGGGAGCTGTACGGTCCGGGGAGGTTTCTCGCCCCTGTGCGCCATTCAAGCAAAAGTGCAGACACGGGTGCCCGGGAAGTTACCCGTAAGTATCCCGGGGGCCCCGCCCGTTGACGCTTCGGCCGCCCTTGCGCCAGCTCGGTGCGGTGGGCGCGAGCACTTGAATCGACGTCACTACGCCGTCTCCGAGTTCCGTTCGGAACATGTCCAGGAGGCTGGTGCTCAAGAGCCTGAGCTGTGTTGCCCAAGCGGTGGAATCGCAGCGGACATGAAGCGTGGTGTCGGTGAAGCTCTCCGGGGTGCAGTGCGCGGAAATCTCCGGCCCTACCAGGGCATCCCACTCGGCCATCACGGAGCCGACGGCCACTGGTGACGTCCAGCCGCGTTCGGCCACAAGCCTTCCGACGACCTTCCCCAGGCCAAGCGGATCCCGGCCCGTGCCGTGGAATTGGCTGAATCCTCGGGTGTCGCGGACGCCCTTACGTTGAGGCGCGGCGCCTGTCCGCGGGGCAGCGCGGCGGATTTCGCCGCGCGCGGCCGCCGCTTCGCGCATCCGGTTCAACGCCGATTGGGCGGCGTCGATCTCGTCAGGGTCCCTGCCCGGCTGGCGTCCGCCGGGGCTATCCTTCTCCATCAATGCCTCCGGGCACAACTTTCACGCGTCGTCCCGCCAGCTCTTCGGGAATGTCGGCGTCGACGGCGGCCGTCACCAAAACCTGCTCGGCGCCGGCCACTATTCCAGCCAGTTTACGCCTGCGCTGCACGTCCAGTTCGGCGAAGACATCGTCGAGGATGAGGATGGGAGCCGAACCGCCAGTACGGGTGTCATCGAGCATGACATAGTACGAGGCCAAGCGCAGGGAGAGGCACATGGACCATGTTTCGCCATGGGAGGCATAGCCCTTTGCCGGAGCCTGGCCGAGAACCAGCTCAAGTTCGTCGCGGTGGGGTCCGACCAAGGAAATCCCGCGTTCCAACTCCTTGCGGCGCGATCCTGCGAAGGCTTGGACGTAGCGCTCGGTGAGTTGCTCCACGGACAGCGACCGGAGGTCCTCAACCCCCTCTGAACCATCAGTGAGACCCTCGGCGGACACGCCGTCGTCGTCCAACACGCCCTGGATGGTGGAGCGGTAGACCGCTCCCGCTTCCTTGGATCCGTCCGTTAGTTGCGCGTAGGCACTCTTGAGGTGGGGACGCAGGCGTTCCACGAGTTCCAGCCGCGCATGCAGGAGTTCCGCGCCGGCCCGCGCCATATGCTGGTCCCAGACATCAAGCGTTGCTTCGTGGCCCGAGGTGAATTTCCCGGTGCGGGCCGATTTCAACAAGGCGTTGCGCTGTTTGAGCACGCGGTCGTAGTCGCTGCGCGTGGCCGCGTGAACCGGCATGAGGCTGACCAGCAGTTCGTCGAGGAACCGCCGGCGGTTGGACGGATCACCCTTGACCAAGGCGAGGTCCTCGGGGGCGAAAAGCACCGTCTGGCAAATGCCCAGGATGTCGCGGGCACGGACAGGATTTCCGCGGTTGATACGGCCACGGTTGGCGCGGCCGTTATTGATTTCGAGCTCGACCACCGTCGATTGTTCACCGCGGACAAGCTTCGCCCTGATTAAAGCCCGGTCCGTGCCGAAGCGCAGGAGGGGCGCATCCGTGCTCACGCGGTGCGAACTCAGGGTAGCCAGATACCCGATGGCTTCCATGAGGTTGGTCTTGCCGATGCCGTTGGACCCCACCAGGACCGTGACACCGGGACCGAGTTTGAGGTCAACCTGCGCGTAGCTGCGGAAATCGGTCAGCGAAAGATGTTCGAGGTACACGCGTGCTGCTGGTTGGCCTGGGCCTAGTTGGCCGGACGGGTGGCGTGTCCGCCGAACTGGTTGCGCAGCGCTGACACCATCTTCATGGCTGGTGAGTTGTCTTCGCGGGAGGAGAAGCGGGCGAAGAGCGCCGCGGTGATTGCCGGCGCCGGGATCGCGTTGGCAATGGCTTCTTCGACGGTCCATCGGCCTTCGCCGGAGTCCTCGACATAGTCCCCGATGGAGGCCAGGCCCGGGTCCTCGTCCAAGGCTTTGACCATGAGATCCAACAGCCAGGAACGAACAACTGTGCCCTTTTGCCAAGCACGGAAGGTGCCGGGAAGGTCCTTGATGATGTCCTTGGCCGCGAGCAATTCGTAGCCTTCGGCGTAGGCCTGCATGAGGCCGTACTCGATGCCGTTGTGGACCATCTTCGCGTAGTGGCCCGCTCCGACACCGCCCACGTGGACGAAGCTGTCGGCACGATCGCCTTCAGGGCGGAGGGCGTCGAATACCGGCATGGCGAGTTCGATGTCCTCGTCCGCGCCGCCTGCCATGAGCCCGTAGCCGTTTTGCAGGCCCCAGACACCTCCCGAAACACCGCAATCAGCGAAGCGGATGTCCTTGGAGTCCAGGAATGCCGCGTGTTTCTGGTCTTCGGTGAAACGTGAGTTGCCGCCGTCGATCACCATGTCACCTGCAGAAAGCTTCTCGCCGAGCTCGCTGATCACGGCATTGGTGATGTCTCCGGAGGGAACCATGACCCAGACAAGGCGCGGCGTCGGAAGGGCGGCAATCAGTTCATCAACGGACGCGACGTCGGCGATGTCCTGATTGCGGTCGAAGCCAGTGACTTCGATTCCGCCTTTGCGCATGCGTTCGCGCATGTTGAAACCCATTTTTCCAAGGCCGATCAGTCCGATGTGCACGGTGTGAACTCTTTTCTGCGTTGGTTGTTGTGTTGTCCCAACTGACTCGCATTTGTTGTCGTTCTGGGCCCCCAAAACGACATCAACTGCTAGCTAGTTGGGGAGGCGGACAGGCATCACGAGGTAGCGGTAGTCGCCCTTGTCATCGCCGTCGGCGTCGACCTGGGCGGTGATCATGGCCGGCTTCGGTGCCGTGGTGAACGAGAAACGCACGAACTTGGTCTCGATCACGCTCAGGCCTTCCACCAGGTAGTGCGGGTTGAAGGCTACTGTGATGTCTTCGCCGCTGAGCTGGGCTTCCAGTTCCTCGGATGCCTGCGCGTCTTCGCCTGTACCGGCGTCGAGACTTAGTTGGCCCTGCGTGAACGCCAGGCGAACCGGGGTGTTTCGTTCGGCGACCAGGGACACACGGCGAACGGCCTCAACAAGTTCCTGGGTTTGGACCGTTGCGTGGATCGGCGTGGAGTCCGGGAACAACGACCGGATCTTGGGGTAGTCGCCGTCGACGAGCAAGGAAGTGGTGGTTCGTCCGCCGCTTTCGAAGCCAATCAGACGGCTGTCGTCGTCGGCGAGGGCGAGATGGATGTCGCCGCTGCCACCGAGGGTCTTTGCCACCTCGTTGAGTGTCTTGGATTTCACCAAAGCACTTGTGGAAATTCCCGGAGTGACGGGCTTCCACGGGACTTCGCGCATGGCGAGGCGGTACCTGTCCGTGGCGAGCAGGGTGATCATGTCATCCTCGATCTCCATCCGGACGCCGGTGAGTATCGGCAGGGTGTCATCCCTGCTGGCGGCGATGATGACCTGGGAAACAGCCTGAGCGAAGGCGTCGCCGGGCAAGGTTCCGCTGATGGCGGGAAGCGCCGGAAGCGGCGGGTATTCGGATTCCGGCATCGTAGCGAGATGGAAGCTGCTTCGACGGCACGTGAGAGTCACTTTGCTGCCGTCGGTTTCGATGTCGACGGGAGCCGAAGGGAGGCTGCGGCAGATATCGGCCAAAAGGCGCCCGGAAACCAGGATGGTTCCCTCGGTGGTGATGTCCGCCGGAATCTCAAGGCGGGCGGAAGTCTCGTAGTCAAAGCTCGAGAGACTCACTGTTCCGGATTCTGCCTTGAGCAGGAGGCCTGAGAGTACCGGGACGGGCGGCCGCGGAGACAAGGACCGGGCTGTCCATGTGACGGCTTCTGCCAGGACATCCCGCTCGACTCTGAACTTCACGGAAGGGTGCCGCCTTTCATTGCTGCTGCCAGTGTTCCACCGGAAACTCCCCCAGGAGTCCCGAAAATCAGCGCCCGGAACCCAAGAGCTGCATGGTCCGCAGCGAGCGAACTACAAAGCAGCGCCAAGGATGGACGCGATGCAGACAGCTTAGCCGGAACTTCGGGCATTAACCCATCCCCGGGTTGCTGGCTTGTGGTTCGAAGCAGCCTCGGGCTGCGTCGCTGGGTGGGCGGAAGGAGATTGTTATTTGAGGGAATTCATTTTTTTGGGATTAGTAGTGTTAATAACTCCTGTGGAAACTGTGGATAACCGCCTCTGGACCCGCAATTCCGCGGTTAAGCCCTGTTCACCATATGTGGGTGACAGGGGTTTTAAACAGGGTGTGGACGTGGATAACCCCCAGGGCCTTTTTTAACGATCCACAGACGACTTAAGGGTTTTAAGCCCATTAACCGTGTTTGTCCCCTTAAGTATCCACAGGCTTATCCACATGTGCCTGTTAATAAGGTATGTAGTGGCCGCTTAGGAATCGCGTTGCTGCTGCTTGATGCGGTTGGTCAGCTCAGTCACCTGGTTGTAGATCACACGACGCTCGGCCATCAGTTCGCGAATCTTGCGGTCCGCGTGGATCACTGTGGTGTGGTCGCGGCCGCCAAGCTCTTGGCCGATCTTCGGCAGGGACATGTCCGTGAGCTCGCGGCACAAGTACATAGCGATCTGCCGCGCGGTCACCAAGGTGCGCGTACGGGACTTGCTGCAAAGCTCTTCCATGCTGAGTTTGAAGTACTCGGCCGTCTGCTTCAGGATCTGGTCGGCCGTGATCTCCTGGGCACCGTCGTCGGTGATCAGATCCTTGAGTACCATCTCGGCGAGGGCTACATCCACGGGCTGGCGGTTGAGGCTGGCGAACGCAGTGACGCGGATCAGCGCGCCTTCGAGTTCGCGGATGTTGCTGGAGATCTTGGAAGCGATGTATTCCAAGGCGTCGTCGGGGGCGGACAATCCTTCGCTCTGGGCCTTCTTGCGGAGGATCGCAATACGGGTTTCGAGTTCGGGCGGCTGGATATCGGTCAGCAGGCCCCATTCGAAGCGGGACTTCATGCGGTCCTCGAAACCGGCGAGCTGCTTGGGCGGGAGGTCCGAGGTGATGACCACCTGCTTGTTGTTGTTGTGCAGGGCGTTGAAGGTGTGGAAGAACTCCTCGAGCGTGCGGTCCTTGCCTGCCAGGAACTGAATGTCGTCGATCAGGAGCACGTCGACGTTGCGGTACGTGGTCTTGAAGCTGGCGCCCTCGTCGTCGCGGATGGAGTTGATGAAGTCGTTGGTGAACTCTTCGGAATTCACGTAGCGCACCCGGATGCCGCTGTAGAGCCGGCGGGCGTAGTGGCCGATCGCGTGCAGGAGGTGCGTCTTGCCGAGTCCGGAGTCACCGTAGATGAACAGAGGGTTGTAGGCCTTGGCCGGTGCTTCCGCGACCGCGACGGCGGCAGCATGGGCGAACCGGTTGGAAGAACCGATCACGAAGGTGTCAAAGACGTACTTCGGGTTGAGCCGGCCGAATTCGTGCGAAGTACTCGGCGGGGTGGGCTGTGGCTTAGATTCCACGGCAAGGTCGTTCGCGGAAGCGAGTTCGACGGCGGGGGCCGGCTCTTCGTGGATGGGCACCAGATCCGTGTCGACGTCGATCGCGCACCGGATGTCGTCGGAAAAGACGCTGCGGAGGGCATCATCGAGGGCGTCCTTGACTTGCGTCTGGAGGACCTCGCGGGTGAGCTCGTTGGGTACGGCCACCAGGAGGGTCGAACCGATCAGGCCCTGCGCCTGCGCAAGGATAACGAAACCGCGCTGCCGGGGTGTGACGCGATCGTCTTGTTCCAGCAGGCTCAGCACCCGCCGCCAGGAACTTCCGACCGTGTTGGCGTGGTTGGCTTCGTCTACCGTCAT